>NZ_JAQQCH010000003.1:0-397795 GCF_046030555.1 Paraburkholderia sediminicola
GAGAACGGTCGGCATGTCGTCAACCCCCTTTTGTGAATTTTCTTTGGGGCAAAAGCGAATCAACGCCCGGACTTGCATCCTGCTATAGCGCCCCTATATATAGCGAGGCGGCGGAATGCAAGCACGCCGTGTGAGGGTGCGCGAGTTCATCTATAGTAGGAGGCTTGTCGCCAGGCGCGACGAATGGCCGGCACGCCGTTCGTAACGAGCCCCCGCCCATGACCAGCGGGGCGCGAGGGAGTCTGCGGCAAGAGTGCACGACGAAATGGTGTGCTCACAATGAGCGCGAAGGCGCAAGGTCGTATATAATGCGAGCCGCGCAAATTCGCACTTTTCTATCGGCCCGCTTCGCGCGGGCTCATCTTTTTTGCTCCCCAGAGCACAGCCAAACAACCGCGTTGAGTCACTCAGGTGATGTTGAGCCATGCTCGAAACGCCTGACGGTCGCGTCTTGCGTCTCATAGCGAAGCCTCTAGAGGAGAATACGTGAACCCTTTTGATCGCGAAGATTCGCAACACGAAACGGCCGGATACACCGCCAAGGCACCCGCTGGCCGTACAGCCAAGGGCAAAGGCGCCGGCAAAGCGATCCCCGTAGCGGCTGAGCTTCTGCCGCAACAAGCCGAAGAACGCCAGCGCCAGATGCGCGCGCTGATCCAGCTGGGCAAGGAGCAAGGCTACCTGACCCACGCGCAGATCAACGACCACCTGCCCGACAACTTCGCGCAAACGGCGGCTATCGACAGCATCGTCAGCGCCTTCAATGACATGGGCGTGGCGGTCTACGAGCAGGCTCCGGATGCGGAAACCCTGCTGCTCAACTCGAACGCCCCCGCCGTGGTGTCGGACGATCAGGCAGACGAGGAAACCGAAGTCGCGTTGTCGACCGTCGATTCCGAGTTCGGCCGTACGACCGACCCCGTGCGCATGTACATGCGCGAAATGGGCGCAACCGAGCTGCTGACCCGCGCGGGCGAAATCGCGATTGCGAAGCGCATCGAAGACGGTCTTCACGAAATGGTGCAGGCGATTGCCGCTTGCCCGCTCGCGATCTCCGCCATTCTGGCAAGCGCTCAACAGGTCGCGGACGGCGAATTGCGCATCGACGAGCTGGTCGACGGCCTGAATGAGGACACGGTCGCCGCGGAAGATGCCAACGCGAGCGCGGACGCGGCGGACGTCGACACCGACGCAACCGACGATGACGACAGCGATAGCGAAGACGACGACGACGCCGGCCCGGCCGATTCCTCGGCGGCGGACGAAGCACGTCTGAAGCAGCTCACCAACGACTGCCTCGAAATCTTCGCCCAGGTCGGCATCCTGTCCGACCAGATGAACGCCTCGCACACCCGCGGCGACGTCAGCTCGAAGGCTTACCTGCGCGCCCGCGAAGAGATCCAGCAGCACCTCGCCAAGATCCGCTTCACGGCACGCACGATCGACCGCCTGTGTGGCGACGTGCAACATCAGGTCGCGCAAGTACGTGCGATCGAGCGCCGCATTCTGCAAATCGTCGTGACGAAGAGCGGCATGCCGCGCGAGCAGTTCATCGAGTCGTTTTCGGGTCATGAAGCCGACCTGGGTTGGACCGAACGTGCCGCGCGCGGTGCGTCGGCGTTCGGCGCGGCGCTGGAGCGCCATCTGCCGGCAATCCAATCGGAACAGCAAAAGCTGATCGACATCGAGGCGACCGTTTCGCTGCCGCTCAAGCATCTGAAAGAGATCAATCGTCAGATGGTTGCGGCCGAATCGAAGATGCGCAAGGCCAAGAGCGAAATGATCGAGGCGAATCTGCGTCTCGTGATCTCGATCGCGAAGAAATACGTGAACCGCGGCATGCTGTTCCTCGACTTGATCCAGGAAGGCAACATCGGTTTGATGAAGGCGGTGGACAAGTTCGAATACCGCCGCGGCTGGAAGTTTTCGACGTACGCAACGTGGTGGGTTCGCCAGGCTGTGACGCGCTCGCTCGCCGATCAGGCGCGCACGATTCGCGTGCCGGTGCACATGATCGAAACGATCAACAAGCTCAACCGCATTTCGCGCGAGATTTTGCAGCAGACTGGTCAGGAAGCCCATCCTTCGGTGCTGGCCGAACGCATGGAACTGTCGGAAGAGAAGGTGCGCGGCATTCTGAAGATCGCCAAGCAGCCGGTGTCGATGGAAACGCCGGTCGGCGACGACGGCGACGCCACGCTCGGCGACATGATCGAAGATTCGGCAGCTTCCTCGCCGGCTGACGCAGCGATGCAAGCCGACTTGCGCGCCGCCATCGATGACGCGCTCGACTCGCTGTCGCCGCGCGAAGCGAAGGTGCTGCGTATGCGCTACGGCATCAACACGAAGTCGGACCACACGCTTGAAGAAGTCGGCAAGCAGTTCGACGTCACACGCGAGCGGATTCGTCAGATCGAAAGCAAGGCAATGCGTAAGCTGATGCATCCGAGCCGCGCAGATCGCCTGAAGTCGTTCCTCGACCGTTAAGCAAACGGGTTGCGCTTGTCGTGTGTCATGCACGGCAAGCGCATGCCGCACACGCTGCGCGCGCAACCGACCTGAACCGCGTAACGTCCGCCGGCAACGGTCTCATTTATCCACACAAATTGTTCGCAAGCCTGTGGATATCCTGCGCAAGACTCACACAAGTCGTTGAGCGTGTTGAGATTTCACCCTCTGCTCGCACCAGGTCGCAAGCGGCGGAGCGTACGGCTTCGCGGGCAAAACGCACGGCCTTAGGCTTAAGGCATTACAAACGTCTTCACGAGCGTCAGTTCGCCCGGCTTACGCATCGGCACGCGAATCGTTTCGCTCTTCTCGTTCGGCGTATTCTCGTTCGTGATGATCGTCACCTGCGCGACAGTGATATCGCTGCCGCTGTTTCCGTTGCCGTAGTAATTCACGTACACCAGATACGTACCCTTCAACGGCGCCGCCGACGAGTAAATCTCCGGCCCGTAGCCGGTCGTCACATCCACGTCGAGCGCGCCGCCGTTCGGCGCAACGCGGTCCCCATACCAGGTATGCACGCCGTCCGGCGAGACGACATGCAAATCCAGATCGGTCCCGTCGGTGTCCCACGCGAGCACCACACGCAACTTCGGTTGAGTCTTGCCGCTGTACGCGTCGTAAAACTGCACGCGCTTGCGCGAACCATCCGGCGCCCGCAATTCAACGCTATTGCTGCCGGACGGAAACGCGTAAGGCCGCGAAAATTTGCCGTCTTCCTCAACGCGCTGCGGCAACGGCGTACCGTCGACCACCAGCGTGCCCACCGTGGTGCCCTTCTTCTTCGGCGCGTTGCGGATTTGCCCTTCGATCAGCGCGAACTTCGACTGCCCTTCCGGCGTCGTGACCGACACCGCCGGATAATGCACGTCCTGCGTATAGCGCTCGCTGTCGCCGCTGGTGTTGCGCCAGCCGTTCAACGGCGCGCCGAAGTCGATATCGCTCGCGTGCGCCGCCGTCGCAGCCTGCAAACAGGCGACGACGAGCACCATCCAGCCAGCCTTCACCCAACCCGTCGTCTTGACCTTCATCGTCACTGCTCCCATCCCGCTGTCAAAGTCGCTCGCTTTTCACGAGTATCAGGTCGCCGATCTTGCGCAGCGGCACGACCATCGTTTCACGCCGCTCGTTCGGCGTGTTTTCATTGAACACCAGCGTCAACGTCGCAGTAATCACGTCGCGCTCGTGCGCGGCGGCGTCGAAGTTGTAGCCGGTCGAATTGAAGTTGCCCCAGTAGTTCAGAAAGAACAGCCACGTACCGTGCTCGGGTGCCGCCGACGAAAATATCCCCGGCCCCGCGCCGTCCACCGAATCGACGTCGAAGCCACTGCCGTCTTCGAGCGTGGGGTTGGCAAAGAACGCGTGCAGACCGTCCGGCGTGATCACGTGCAAATCCACCTGCGCTTTCGGATCATCCCACGTGACGATCGCGCGCAGCTTCGCTTGCGGCTTGCTGCGGTCGGCTTCGTAGAACTGCATGCGCTGGCGTTGTTTTCCGTCGGCGGAAATCAATTCGATGCTGTTCGAACCGGCGCCGAATGCCCACGGACGCGCGAAGGCGCCTTCGTCGTCGGTATAGAGCGGCGTCGGGTTGCCGTTGACGACCAGCGTCGGCGGCTTGCGCGCGTGTTTGTCGATGCGCTTCAGACGCCCTTCGATCAGCGTGCGATAGCGTTGCGCGCCACGGTCGACGGGCGGCCGGGGATACGCCGCGACGAACTGCTCGCCTTCGTTCGTCAGTCCACTGTGACGCCAGCCGCCAAATGCGCCGCTGAGATCGGCGAGCGCGCCGCCACCGCCACCATCCGCGCCGGCAGCTTGCGCATTCGTCGCCATATTCGCCGCTAGCGCAGCCGAGGCCACGGCCATTGCCATGCGAACTCGAACACCGCGCGTGGATGGCCTAAGAGGCGCCAAAGCAACAGCCACAAGAATTCGAACGCGGCGCGTCACAGGGAGCGTGCGGAACATGGCGGAAAGCGAGCGCGAGACGGTATTCATTGGATCGGATTGTCGGTACGAATCAGCGTGCGCGCGGTACGTTCGACGAACGCTTCATCGAGGCCACGCGGATGATGCTGGAACGCGAGGTGAATATATTCATGCGCCAACGCGATACGGTCCTCTTCGGTTTGCAGGCGATACACGTACACGCGGTTGCGCTGCGCGTCCGCATAGGGCCGCCCCTCACGCACCGCACACACGGCCGGCAGATCGGGCGTCTCGTAGCCGGCTGCACCGTCTATGCGCCGCGCCCACAACGGCGCGTTGCGCTGCAGCCATTGCTGGGCGCCAGCCACCTGGATGCAATCGCCCGACAACGGGCTCTCGAACGACGTCAAGGTCGCCTGCGGCCAGGTGCGGGAGAGAATCGCGTCGAAAGTGAGACCCGTGTGCGCGGACGCTTTCGCGGCAAGCCAGCTCATCTGACCGGGTGCCGCCTGGTCGTGGTGATACTGAACCGGCACGCCGGTGAGCACGAGGGTGTCGGTGAGATCGGCCGCACGGCGCGCCGCAGCGGTCGGCGCGCGCGGCAGGACGCGCTGCGTGCTGCTGCTATCGTCGATACGGAAGCAGCCGTGATCGTGATTGCCGTGCTGCACGACGTAGGACCGCGCCGCGACCGCCAACGCTTTTGCCGCTTCCGGCTGGCTCGTGTCGCCTTCCCGCTCGACGACCCGTGCGACGTAGTCATTCATGCCGAAGCGGCCAACCACTGTTGGCGCACCTGTGGCGTCGCGATCAAGCCGCAGTTCGCCGCGGCTTTCCACACGCGCCCAGTTGCCGTTGACAAAGCCGATCCGGAAATCGCCGCGCAGCGGACCATCGGGCACCGCTGCCGGCCCTTTGTCGCCGAGCACCTGGCGAATCGGATAGCGGCTGAAGAAATCGACCAGTACGCACGCGTTGTCGTCCGGTACGGTGACTTGCGTGAGCAAGGGCGCAATGCGCGGCGCGGCAGCGGCCAGTACGCGCACGCTGCCGCCGGGGCCGCCCAACCACACCGGCGTGCCGTCGGCGAGCCAGCCTGCCGCGCCGCCCATCGAGGCGCCAGGCCGCGCCGGGTCCGGCATCGTCCATGTTTTGGCGCGCAGCACGCTGCCATATAGCGATACGGTCCCCTCACCGCGTCCGCTGGTCAGCACCGACACCAGCGTACTCGCCGCCGCTTCGCGCGGCCGTACCGGCATCGCCTGCAATGCGGCGAGCAGGTCGATCACCGGCACGCGGCGCGCGGGCGTCATCGCGTGCAGGTCGCGCAGCCAGACGGGCGCATGCGCGGCCGTCCAATACTTGCGCCAATCGGCAGGATCGAGCTGCAGACGTGCAGGCTCGAAAAAGCGTCCGCATGATTGCACCAGCGCATGCTCGCGGTCGATGTGACCACCCGTCATGCAGCAATACACTTCTTCAGGATCGCCGCCGCTGCAGGTGTAATCCGGCGTGGCGATATTGCGATCGACCAGGTAACCGTAAACGAACAGCTTCCACACGCTGCCGAGCGGCGTCTCCAGCGTCGCCGGCAAGGGGCGTGCGGACTGCGGCGCGAGGCCGTCCGCCGCGCCGGCTGCGCTGAATTGCCAAAGCTGCGATTGACCATCGCGCAACCAGGCGAAGCGCAGCATTTGCGCCGAGGACGCGGCGGGCGACGCCATCGCCATACCCACACCCACACCCACACCGCCAAAAACACACCCCACCCCCACGGCGAGCGCAATCCGCAGCATAGCTGCCAGACGATCGCGCGAGGGCCGAAGAGCGGGGAGCATAGCGGTCCCGTCTACTGAATACGCAGGGTCGTCATACGATCGCTCTTACCGCCTTCGAACGCCTTGGCATCCGGCTGATACATGCGAAAATAGCGCGCGGGCGGCAACGCGAACGTGCCTGGCAACGCAAAGCGCACCAGTTGCCGCAGCGTCACCGGACGATCGAGCAAGGGCACCGGCTGGTGATAAGCCAACTCACCCATCTCATACGAAGCGGCACGCGCGAACGGCTGCGGACCGCTTACCCCTTCCTTCTCGCCCGGCAAACCGTCGATCGACACACCCCAGCTAGTCGCCTCGACATCGCCGCCCGGCGGCAGCGGCACGTCGAGCAGACCATAGTGATACGCGTTGCCGGAGCGCGGCGTGAGCGTGACTTCGTCGACGTACAACGCATTGCTGTCGATCGCATCGCCTGGCTTGACGAGACGCGCGGTGAATGCCGAGCGGCCCAGTTGGCTCCCGGCATCACCCGCCTTCTTAGGATCGGCCTTCACTTCGAGCGGCTCCAGCTTGTAGAAACGACGTTCGACGGTGATGTTCAGACGACTGTCCTCGCTCGTATGGCTGCGGAATGAGACCAGCGCGTTCACGTCGGTACGCGCGCCGCCGGCATCGAGCGTGGTCGGCACGGTTACGCCGCTCCACTTCCACAGCGGCGTGCCGGTCGGCGTCGAAGCGCGCGTCCAGCCCGCGCCTTGCAGCGACGGCAGCGAAGCCGGCGCCGTGTCGCCACCGAGCGCTTTACGCACCCATAGCAACGTAAGCGCACGATCGAGCGTCGGGTAGTCGGCGCTGCTCTTCGCGAGCAAAGCCGATGGATCGATCGCCGCGCCACCGTCGCCACCCGTCATGTAAAGCAGGCTCTGCACGAGCGGCGCGGGATCGTTGGCCAATGCCGTACGCGCCGCGCCCGTCGCGGTATCGAAGCCGTCCGGCAGTTGAGCGCTCGTGCTGCGCGCCATGTTGGCGATCAGCAGCGTCGCCATCTGCTTGCCGCGCGGCGAATCGGCTTGAGCGAACACGATGCTGTCCGACGCGCCATACGTGCCGTTGCGTGCAGGGGTCGAAGCATTGGCCGCGGCCGCTGCATCGCTCTGCAAGTCCGCCGCGACGCCCGAAACCGGCGTGGCGACCGGCAAGCCCATCTGCTGCATGAACCACAGCGCCAGCGCGCGATGCAACAGCGGCTCTTTCGCACCGGCATCCCGGTAGACGTCCATCGCGTGCTGCCAGTTGTCGGCGGGCAGCGTAATGCCGAGACTGCGGCTCGCGAGCCAGTCCGCGTAGTACGCGTACGCGGTGATCAGCGAGCTGCCACCGGTCGTATCGCCCCACCAGCCGAACGTGCCGCCGACACCCGCCAGCATCGCCAGACGTTGCCGCTGATTACGCAACAGCGCTTCGAGCCCCTGCGTCGAACTCGCGTTGTCACCGCGACCAATGGCATCGTGGGCGAGCGCCAAAGGAATCAGGCGGCTCGACGTCTGCTCAGCGCAACCGTACGGGTAATTGATCAGATCGTCGGCGACGCGCGCGAACTGGCTCGCGGCACTGCCAATGAAACGCACGCTGACGTCCTGTGCATCTTGCGGAAGATTGAGCGGCTTGTTCGAGCCGTCGAGCGCAACCGTGTTCTGATGCAGATCGAGCCAGCCGCTCGCATCGAGATGGATGGTGGTCTGCAAGCGATCCACATCCTTACCCGCCCGACGCAAGGTCGCGTTGATCACACCCGCCTTCAACGCACCGGTCGGCAGACGCAAATAGTTGGCGCCGCGCTTGAGCGTGACCTTCTGGTTCAACGAGAGACCGCCGCCGTCGACCACCCAATCGGCGTCCATATCGGCGTCGGTCTGATTGAAGGCGATCATGTCGACGGCCGGCTGATCGTTGGCGCGGAAATGCGAAGGCCCGCTCCACTTCAAATACAGCGCCTTGTCCGAACGCACATACGCAGTGCGTTGACCGACCATGCCGTCCGGCGCCGCCGCGCGCACGGTAACGCGCCAGCGAGCCAGCGAGTCCGGCATCTTGAAGGTCATCGTGGCGTGACCATTCGCGTCCGTCTTCAGCGTTCCGTCCCACGCGGCCGTGTCCTGATCGTCACGACGCGGCCGTTCGAGCACCTTCACACCACGCTCGTTGTAATTCGCGCGTTGCGGGCCGCCTGGCGCGCCCTTCAACGGCGAGCGTGCAAGGTCGTACGTAATGAACGACAGACTCGACGACGTCCGCACATTGTTGCGGCGCGGGTGATAGAAAAAGTCGACGATATTTGGCGCGATTTCCGGCTGCAACACGTAGACCATTTCATCGACCACGCTCACCGTCAGATTCGCCGCTTCCGGCTTGCCGTTCAGCGTGCTGTCGAAGTTCAGCGTGACCGTATCGCCCGGACCGTACACCGGCTTGTCGCTCTTCACATTCAGTTCGATCTGCGGTTGCGCGACCACGATGCCTGCGTTCTGGAACACGTATTCGCCGGCGTGCACGTACAGCACGGAGAACGTCATGTTCGGCGCGAATGCTTCGCCGACCTTGATGCGCGCTTTCCACTGTGACGGCGCCACACGTTGCAATTGCAGCCAGTCGCCGCCTGCCGTCAGCAAAGCGCGGTGTTCGACGTTGTCGCGCTCCAGCGTCAGCAAGGCATCGTCGACCGGCATCGGGAACGTGATCAGCGCTTCGGCGGTGTCACCGATCTTGTACTTATCGCGATCGAAGACGATTTCGACGCTGCCCGGAATCGCCTTCAACCCATCGCCCGCCACCCAATGACTCGCAGCGGCGAGCAGATTACCCGTGTCGTCCTTGACCGACAGCATGTACGAACCCGGTTCGTCGAATTGCACCGGGAACGACAGCTTGCCGCCTGCCGTTGCGCCTTTGAGCACGCCTTCGCCGTGCGTCTGTGATTCGAGTCGCGTCCATTCCCACTTGGCCGGCGCATGCGAAGACGGATCGATCGTACCTAGCGCTTGCAGATCGAAACTGACCGCTTCCTTCGGTTGCGAAAACGACTTGGCTGTCGACAGGCGATAAGGCGTCGCGCCGCGTGCGATCAGCACCTCACGCGTCACACGCACCTTGTAGGCCGCGCCATCCTGCGCGAACAGTGTCAATGCATAACGGCTCGGCTCTTTGGCCGCGGGCAGCGTGAGGCTCGCGTTACCGTCGCTATCGGTCGTGAGTTCCTGCTGTTCCAGCTTGACCGGGAACAACCCCGCATAGCGCAACTCACCATCGACGATCGTCACTTTCTGCGCTCGCAGCGTGACCGAAACCTTGCTGTCGCGCACCGGCTTGCCGTCCGGATAGCGCAACTGGATCTTGCCCTTCAGTTGCTCGCCCGTCGCATAGTCGGCTTTATCCATCGACAGGTTGACGTCGAAATGCGGCTTCACGTATTCGGCGACACGAAATGCGCTGCCGTATACATCGCCGTTGTAATCGAAGCGCAGCGTGTAGCCGCCGGCGGTGGCATCGGCGGGAAGCGTGAACGAGGTATCCGCGCCCGTATCGGAAGCAAAATGCACCTTGCTGGTCGCCAACGGCGAGCCGTTCGGATCGAGTACGTCAAGCTTGATATCGGCGTCGGCAGGCGCGGTAGATTGCGTCGCGTTCTGGAACGTGCGGCCGATGAACTTCACATGCACCGCATCGCCCGGACGGTACATCGGACGGTCGGTCACCGCGTAGATCTTGGTGTTGTAGATCTCGCTGTCGTAATAGAAATTCTCCGAGACGAACACACCGCCTTGCGGATCGGTGCCGAGCACGTAACTGCGCTCGGGGCTCACGTGTTGCAGCACCAGTGCACCGTCGCTGCCGGTAGCGCCACTTTGCAGCACGCCTACGCCGTCGGTCCAGTTCACGTCGGTATTCGGCACGGGCTTGCCGTTATCGCGCCGTACGGTCCACACCAGCATGCCGCTCGACGCCGCTTTCACGACCGCGACCGTGTCCGATACGAACAGCAACGTATGCGCGCGATAGTTGCCGATCACCGCTTCGACGATATACAGCCCCGGCGGCAGCTTGCCGACCGGAATCATCACGTTGCCCGAACTCGCTTCGATAAAGTTACTGCTGCTGCCTTCGAGGTTCACACCCTTCGGCGGCGCAATCACCTTCGCATCCCAGATCGGATAGCGAAAGCGCGCGACCATGTCATAGCCTTTCAGCGGCGCGAATTGAGAGTTCTGCTGGAATTGCGTCTGCTTGCCGGCCTGCTCGCCAAGCTTGAATTGCGGCTCGGCTTCGGTCGCCTTGCTGCGCGTCGCGAACGACAGCACGCGTTGCCAGGCGCGGCGTGCTTCGGTGAACCAGCGGTCCCACAGATAAGCCAGCGTATTCGCCAGCCCTTCACCCTGATAGTTCGGCGCGACATTCAAGCGATGCAGATTCTTCTGCGCCTTCAAAAAGTCCAACGGCTTTGGCACGCGATACACGACGATGTCCGCGCCGCCATACGCTTGCAGCGCGTCCTTGAAGTCCCGACCGGGCGCTTCCAGCCGCACCTGCGCCAACTGATCGCTGCCGAAGCTCGCATCCGAGAGCAGGAAGAACGGCTGACCGTCGATCTTCTGCGAAGCAAAGTTGCTCGACGGCGCCGGTTGCAGCGTCGGATTCGCGGCGATGTTGGTATCGGCGGCGGTGCTCGAAGCGTCGTCGTCGGCATGGGCCGCCGGTGCGATGACGAGCGCCATGGCCGCGAAGAGCGCAACCGCAGTGAAGCCCGCGCGACGATGTAAGTTGCCGAGCCAGGCGCGCGACGCAGTGACGAAGTTCATTCGGGTCATGGTGTCAGAAAGTCCAAACGAAACACGCCAACGAAATTCGGATTGCCGTCGAGCGGCTGCCAGCGGGAATCTTTCCATTGCATCAGGTCGGAGACGGCCACGGCGCGCAGACCGGTATCGGTCGGCGTAACGGTGCCTGTGTGATAAGCGATGTAGCGATCCAGCCAGATCATCAGATGCTGGTCGTCGCCCTGGTCGAAGAACAGCAGGTCGCCAGGCAGCGCCTGGTTGACGTCCTTCGAAACAAAACGGCTATTGCGTTGAATCAGTGCGATCGCCGATGCGTATGCGCCAGTGGAACCATCGAGCTGGGTCCAGCGATTCGCGATTCCGCGTTGCGATGCGGACAGTTGCAGTTCGGGCGGCATGCTGCTGGTGTCCGCGAGACTGGTCATGCCGTTGGCGCGCAACCATTTGGTGTCGTGCGGCTTGAGCGTTTCGCCGACGGCAAAGCGCACGAGACCCGCGCAATCGCGTTGCGTCCAGCGCGGCGTCGGGCCGCGGCGCATTTGCTGGTCGACGATGCGCACGAACCAGGCGCGAAACGCGACGGATTGCTGCGGTGAGAGCGCGTCGGGGTCGGGCGATGCGGTGGCGCTGGTGAGCGCGTTTGCATAGGGCGCGAGGGCGGCCATAACGAGTGCTGACGCAGCGCGTGCGAGCCAGACGCGGCGCGTGGCAGAGAGGGCGTGGGTCATCGACGAAGTAGCGGTCGTGTCAATCGCGGCGGCTGCGTTGCCCGTGCCAGTGGCGAAATGCACGATCCGTGTGCGCTCACGCGCCGCACATTTACGCGCCTGTGCCTGCACGCGCGCATCCCTCGCGTATACCACGTCACCGACGTGAAGGCGGCGCATTCAATCGCCCTCGGTGCCGGGTTGTTCCGCAGGCGCATCGGCCGCACCGGCATCCGCACCGCCACTCGCCCCCGCCTTCGCACGATCGAACCACCACTCCACCGGCACCCAACCTGTGGAGCCGGGCAAGTTCTGCGGCAGCGTCAACGAAACCGGCGGGTAATGTGCGAGCGCATGCAGCTTCGGCACGAGATGAGTGCGCGAGGCATTGCGGAACACCGCTTCCTGATCCGCCGGCAACGCCGCGCCCGCTTCGCGTTCAATCAACGCAGCCGCGGACGAAGGCGTCAGCGTGAGAATCGTGTGCGGCAGACGCTGCGGCGCGAGCGTATCGGCGAGCGCCGGATAACGCTTGTCGAGCACGGCGAGCGTATCGTCGACGAGACGCGAATCAGGAGAGAAAATCAGGTAACCGTGCGCCAGTGCGAGCGTTACCGGGAAATAGCGCTCCGCCGAGAGTTGCGAGGCGAATGACGCCTTGCTGGACACTGCGGTACCCGAGCGTGCACTGACCGGCCGTTGCCACACGGTGACGCTGGCGCCCTGGTCATGCTTCGTGACTGGCAAGCGACGATAGCCCGAATCAGCGTCGCCGGATTTGGCGGCCTTCGCCTCGTACGCGCCGATCACGTTGCCAAAGGTCTTACCGAGTGCGGCCTTCAGCGCAGCGATGCTCGCCGCGTCCTGCGTCTTCACGCGAGCGACGAACACCGGCGCGACCAGTGTGGACTTCGCATACCAGCAGACGGCCGCAGGGCCGGCGAGCTGATCGCCGATCGCGGCGGCGCCGTCCGCGCCCACGTCCGCAACCTTGCCCAACAGACCCGACGCCTCTTTCCAGTCGGCCGGCAAGCTCGTGCACGCCGCCGGATTGGCCGGCAACGCGCGCCACAAGTCGGCGCTATTCCACGCCTGAGGCAACTTGCCCGGCTCGATCAGTGCGGAGGTTTGCCAGTTCGCCGCCAGATTGCCGTTCGGCGAAAAATCGAATCGCAGTGCGTCGATACCTGAGAAGAACGCCTGATAGCCAAACGACAGATAATTCGCGGACACCACCAGCCGGTGGCCCTTCGGCGCATCGCCAGGCGCGTCCAGTTGATAGGCGCGTGCCGCATCGTCGCGGCCTGACGAAAGCATCTCGGACACGGCATCGGCGCGCTCGCTCAGCAAGCTGCCTTTCGCGTCGAGCAGCACGCCGGGTGCGGACACCACGACCAGGCGGTCGTCTTTCGTCGCGAACAGAATCGTGCGGCCAACCGCCAGCTTTAACGCGTAAACCGGTACGTCGCCGGAGAGCTTCGCGACCTGGCTCAACTGCGAGTCGCTGGCGGCGACGTTGCCGAAGCCCTGCAGCAGCTTCGCCAGACCGTTACGGTGCATCGACATCACCCAGTAACCGAGGCGGCCGTCCGGCGAGCGCCACAGCAACACGTGCGCGGGTTCGTCGAATACGCGGCGGATCAATTCATCGCGCCAGTCCAGTTGATGTTCGAATGCGAGACGCCGCAGCGCACCTTCGGTGGACAGCCGCGTGTCGTTCGATTCGTAATAGTCGACGAAGTCCTGAGTCAGCACGTCGTGCAACAGCGGTACGCGCAAGATATCGCGCGGCAAACGCGAGAGCGCTTCGCTGTCGATCACCGCATCCGGATGATGAATATCGAGCACGACTTCGGCGGTTTCGGCGGCTTTGCGATGCGCGAAGGGACGCCACACCGCCTGAATGATCACGCCGGCCACGACCAGAAGACCGACTACCAGGATTGCAATCTTTTTGCGCGACATCTTCATCTGATTTTTTCTGGTTCGATGCGACGGTATTAACGTGGATGGCCGATGAATTAACTCATCGGAATCATTCGCCGAAGGCAGCGATGATAACCGATATTTTTAGCCCCAAACCGGTGACACTCTTCATTTAACAATCAGCCATGTTTCAGGAGTTTGACGGAAATATTGAATGGGCGAAAATAAATCTTTAGAAAGCGTGCTCGTTTGAAGCGGCGGCTTGAGTTAAACGGCGGCGGAAAGGCGGCAGCATACAAAGAAGGGGATGCTTGCGGCGGCCGCCGGCTTGAGCAGCACAAAGGAGAGCCTGCGAGCATAGTCCGGCTGGGCGCGGGCGGATGCTGCTTTACCGGATCGGGATGGTTACGCTAAATCTTCGCGATTTAGCACCTGCATAAAAAAACCCGGCTACGCACTTCATGCTCACCGGGTTATTTCAGGCATTGCTCTTACTGCTTTGCTGCCAATACCACGTTAGTCGCGTTATCCGTCATCAAAACAGTACGAGCGCCTGCGTCATTCTCTGCACGCCGGTTTCGATTTCGGCGATATCGGGCGCTGCAAATGACAAGCGCAGTGCCGCCAGATCGATATTGTCTTTATAGAACGCGACGCCCGGCACGAACATGACGTTGCGCTCGATACAGGCATGTAGATAATCGGACGCGTTCTGCCCACCCTTCAATCGCGCCCACACGAACATGCCGCCGGCTGGACGATGAAACGCGATGGCGTCGCCCAAATGCTCATCGAGCGCGTCGCATAGCGCGCGGCACTTCACGGCGTAGGCATCGATGATTCGTGGCAGATGACGCTCCAGCGCGCCGCTCGCGAGGTATTCGGCGGAAATCACCTGGGCCCACGGCGAACTGCACAGATCGACCGTTTGCTTGGCGATCACGCAACGGCGCAAGATTTCCGCATGCGCGACCATCCAGCCGACTCGCAAACCCGGCGCGACAATCTTCGACAAACTCGAAAAATGCACAACCCAATCGCGCGAACCAGGCACCTGATCGCTCAACGCGAGCAGCGACGGTAACGCCGCGCCGCTGAAACGCAGGTCGCCATAGGGATCGTCCTCGACGATCAGAAAATGGTGGCGCGCCGCCAACTTCAACAACGCTATGCGGCGCTCGAGCGTCAAGGTTGCGCCAGTCGGATTGGCAAAGGTCGGTACGGTGTAGAGCAGCTTCGGCGGCCTCGTTAACGTCCCCGCGTCGAGCAATGCGGCGAGCGCGGCGACATCGAGCCCGTCCTGATCGACAGGCACGGTGACGACATCGGCCTCCTGCAGCTTCAGCGCCTGCAAGGTCGCCGGATACGCGGGTTGCTCAACCAGCACCACGTCGCCAGGCGCAACCATTACACGCAGCAGCAGATCGAAACCTTGCTGCGATCCGGTCGTGACGAGCAATGCCTGCGGCGTACAAGGTGTACCGCGCCGCGTCATCAGATGCGCGAGTTGTTCCTTCAGGACGGGAAGGCCGTCCGTCGGACCATATTGCAGACAGAGCGTAGCCTGCTGCGACGCGCGCGCTGCGGCCGCCTCAAGACCTTCGCGGTCGAACAGATCGCTTGCCGGATAGCCGCCGGCAAACGAAATCATGCCAGGCTGCGCCAGATACTTGAACAGCTCGCGGATCGGCGAACCGGTCGGCGCTTCGAACGCGGGGTTGAACGTGAACATGGTGGCGGGCCGTTTATCTTGTCGATGGAACATCGGCATCGATTGTGGCCATCGCCCGGGTGAGCGGCAAACGATATCTATGCACTACATATTGCGTTTTCCGCATTACCTCCCACGCACCGGCTAAACCACGTTCTTCTCCACGATTGGCCGGTTTTCGAGCACGCGAGCGAAGCTCAGCGAACCAAGATCAAGCGTCGTGTAGCGGCCATGCAAAATCAATTCGCTGATGCCGCGGCCAGTTGCCGGACCCTGTTGCAGACCGTGCCCGCTAAACCCGTTGGCAAAAATGCAGTTATCGACGTCCGGGTGATAACCGATGATCGCGTTCTGATCGAGTACGTTGTATTCGTAATAGCCGGACCAGCAATTCTGCACGCGCAACGCTTCGAATTGCGGCACACGGTGCGCGAGCGCCGGCCAGATCACATCGACGAATAGCGCGTGATCGACTTCGTCGAGCGGCAAGTCGTCGGGATCGTTATCCGCTGACGGCGACGTACCGCAGATGAACGATTTGCCCTCAGGCCGGAAATACACGCCGCTCGGATCGATCAGCAAAGGACAATGTTCGAGCCGCGCGGGCGACGTGACATTGAAAATACTTCGGCGTCGTGCAAATACCGGAATGTCGATACCGACCATCTGTGCGACTTTGCGCGACCAGGCGCCCGCCGCGTTCACTACCACGTCGCAGGCGTAGACCTCGCCATTCGCGGTTTGAACTTGCGTGACATGTTTGCCTTCGCGATGCAGCGCGGTGACGTCGGCGGCAACATAGCGCGCGCCGAGCGACTGCGCTTTTTTACGCAGCGCTTGCACTAAACCATAGCCGTCGAACCAGCCCTCACCGCTTTCGCCATAAGCGCCGGCAATGAGGTCTTCCGTATTGAGCCAGGGAAAGCGCGCTTGCAACGCACCTTTATCGAGCAAACTGATATCGGCGCCGAGACTCTTTTGCAGTGCGTGATTCTCACGCAGCGTCGTCTCACCGGCGGGTGTAGCGAGAAAGAGATAGCCGCCTTCGTGCAGATCGATCGACGGTTTCGCGCCGTCGATATCGAGCCGCTCGCCGATCGAGCGCAGAAACTCGATGCCGAATAGCGACATCTGAATAGAAAGCGGCGTAGAGAATTGCTGACGAATGGATGCCGCCGACAATGCCGACGACGAGCGCGCATAAGTCGGATCGCGCTCAATGACCGTGACGCTGACCGTCGGATCGGACAGTCGCAGAAAATACGCAATTGAGCTGCCGATCACCCCACCGCCGACGATCACGACTTTGGAACTCACGTCTTACTCCACGAGTAGCGTAGCCGCTCAGAAACGGCGGGCGGCGCAAACGGATTGCTGAAGAGGTTGTGAACAGCGGCGCATCAATGCGCCGCTGTTTTCTGCTGAATGCTCTACTGCTTTTTTCTGTGTTGCTACTTACCGGATCAGCCGATATTGAAGTCGATGCCCTGCGCGAGCGGCAACGCCGACGAATAATTGACCGTGTTGGTCGCGCGCCGCATATAGGCCTTCCACGCATCCGAGCCCGACTCACGACCGCCGCCGGTTTCCTTCTCACCCCCAAATGCACCGCCGATTTCCGCGCCGCTCGGTCCGATGTTCACGTTAGCGATACCGCAGTCGCTGCCCGAGTCGGACAGGAAACGTTCAGCTTCGCGCAAGTCGGTCGTGAACACGCACGACGACAAACCATGCACCGCCGCATTGTTCGCCTGGACGGCATCCGCGAAATCCGAATAACGCAGCACATACAGAATCGGGGCGAAGGTTTCCTTCAGCACCACCTCCGTTTGCGATGGCATCTCGACGATGGCCGGACGCACGTAGTAACCGCCTTCATGTCCCTTTACTTCGACGCGCTCGCCACCAAACACCTTGCCGCCTTCGGCCGTGGCCTGCTGCAACGCTTCCTGCATGCGCGCGTACGATTGCTTGTCGATCAGCGGCCCCATCAGCGTGCCTTTTTCGAGCGGATTGCCGATCGGCACCTTGCCGTACAACTGCTTCAGACGTTCGATGGTTTTGTCGTACACGCTCTCGTGCACGAACAGACGCCGTAGCGACGTGCAACGCTGCCCCGCCGTACCCACGGCCGAGAACAGGATGCCGCGCATCGCGAGCTCGTGATCCGCGGTTTGCGCGACGATGCCCGCGTTGTTGCCGCCAAGTTCGAGCAGCGAGCGGCCAAAGCGCTTCGCCACCTCAACGCCGACCGTGCGGCCCATTTCCGTGCTGCCCGTCGCGCTGACGATCGACGCACGCGGGTCGGCCACCAGCTTCGCGCCGACGTCGCGGCCACCGTTGATGAGGGCGGTGAGACCTGCCGGCGCGTCGCCGAATTCCTTCAGTGCCTCACTGAGAATCTGGTTGACGGCAAGCGCGGTCAGCGGCGTCTTTTCAGACGGCTTCCAGATCACTGCGTTGCCGCACACCAGCGCCAGCGCCGCATTCCACGACCACACCGCAGCCGGGAAGTTGAATGCCGAGATGACGACGCACGTACCCATGGGATGCCACGTTTCAGCCATACGATGGCCCGGGCGTTCCGAAGCGATCGTCAGACCGTACAACTGGCGCGACAGACCGACCGCGAAGTCGCAGATGTCGATCATTTCCTGCACTTCGCCCATGCCTTCCTGCAGAATCTTGCCGGTTTCGAGCGTGATGATGCTGCCAAGCGCGTGCTTCTTTTCACGCAGACGATTGCCGAGCAGGCGCACCAGTTCGCCGCGGCGCGGCGCCGGGACGTTGCGCCATGCCGTGTACGCCTCTTTCGCATTGGCGAGGGCCACGTCGACTTCTGCCACCGTGTTGCTGGCCACACGACCGATGAGTTCGCCGGTAATCGGCGAATGAACCGCGATGTCGCCGGCTTGCGCCGCGTGGGCGATGCCGAGGTCGGCGAGGATGGTGGAAGCGTCCATGAGAATCCCTTTAATTTCCGATACGAAACAAGAGTAAGTTCGGAAACTATACACGCGGGATTTGATGGCGGCAAGAATATTTGCCTGGGGCGGCTTGTCTGAACGCGCGATTGCGCTTGCTGCGCCTGCCGAAAGCGCTCAAATGCCCCGGCCCTGATGGCTGACGCGCACGCGCTCACCGATCAGTCCGCGGCGCCTCACCGCCCACCCGTCCGTTTCTTATTGGAAATAATGGGCGCACGACGCTCACGCCTCCCTATCCCACTGCACCAGCAGTTCTGGCGGAATCGCTTGCGCCACCTCGGCGTACCGCTTGCCGACGAACTGTTCCGCGCGCCGGAGCAGAACCGGAATCGGACTGCTCGGCTCATGGGTTTCGAACCAATGCCGTGACTCGCGTATCGCCTCCAGCGCTGTCTGCCGGTCAGAAACATGCGTGCTGGCGCTCCGCGCGGATTGAACCGGCTCGACGAGCTGCGGCGTCGCTGCCGCCGGTGCTGTGGTGGTGTCGTCGGGTGGCACATCCACGCCACCGACCCGCACCGCACAAGCGGCTGCGTCGTCCAGAATGGCGTCGTGCACAGTCTCACCTTCGATTGGCCACGCAAATAGCCGCAACAACCTACCCAGCGCGGACAGGTCCGGTGCAAATGAATGCAGGTGCAGTTCAGACCATGTCTCGATGCCCATGAAACTGGCCAGCGCCCGATCGAATTCACTCAACACGGCAGGATCCTGTGCGCGTAGATCGTCTAGTTGCTGCCGCACCGAATCCTGCGCAAGCGCATCGGCCAGGCGTGGCCGGGCAAACGCACGTTCCACGTCCCGCACCTGTAAGCGCGTAGCGGTCGACTTGACGATGGATATTTCCCGCACATCCGACAGCAGGCCATCGCCGTCGGTCAGTGCCTGGAGTGTGTTCGAGCGTATCTCTAGCGCTGCATCGCGATCCGCGTCGACTGCAAGTTGTGGATGGATCGTGTCAGGATACAGGTCGAGCCAGCTTGCCAGCAAAGACATACCCTCCGCGAAACCAGCGCCGCCAGCCAGCCGCGTCCGGCTGCGCGCGAACAGTACGGCGAGCCGGATATCCTTGCTGCGCAGCATCAGCCTGCGGCAATCTCGATCGATATCGCTCCAGTTGACCGGTTCTGGCGATCCGACAAAGTTGCCGTACTGTGCGTCCGGTCGCGCGGTCGCCTTTGCGGACAGGACGACATACTCCGGATCGTATTCGAGGTCGCTGCCACAGGGTGCGTCATCGGAAATGGGCCCTACCCAGTCATGGATAACGACATCGAGGCTCCGTGCTTTCGCCGTGGTGTGTTTTTTCGCGTTCATTGAAGTATCTGCGAGTTATTGCGCCGCCAGCGCGTAGTGTTCAGGTTCGAAGCGCATGCCCGTAATCGGTTCGCCCGTATGCGAGCGGCCGAGCCATCCCGACCAACCGAGCCGTTCCGCACCGCCAATCACGGCCGGCGGTGCGCTCTGTGCCTTGATCCGCAGTTCGAGTTCCCAGGCGAATTCATAGCCGATGAAGGCCCTGACCCACTCCACCAGCAATGGAAGATCATTACCCTGTGGCGTGAACCTCAGGTACTCGTCGATATCGAGCGGACCGATGACGATCCGAAACTTGTGCTGCCGGTCGGGTACCTGCTCACCGAGCATCGCCCCCTCGGACATCACCGACGGCGCGCCTGGCGCACCGAGCTTACTGTGCTCGGCAGGGTCGACCTCGATCCAGTTCCAAACGTGTTCATCAATGGCGACAGGCACGCCGAAGAACCGCGCGAGCGTGGCCCGAAGTCCGTCGGGATTGCGTGCTTCGCGTATCAGATGGGCTGAAGCTGACATGCGTGCGTGGGCCGGCAGCCGGCCCCGGCCTATTTCACCTGTGTTCTGCCCAAACAGGCTTGCCACGTAGAACGAGAACCGCTCGTCGTCCGGACGATCCAATCCGGCTGCAGCTTGCGCGGACGACCAGGCGCGGTAGAACAGCGTCAGGTAGCGGTGGTGAAAAAGATCCAGAAAATCGACGAGCGTATTGTCGCGCCTGCTCTCCTGGCGATCCCGCGCGATTTCCGTGACATGGATCGGCAATGGTCCATTAGGGCCGAGCATGCCGAGACCAAACAGCTTCACCCGGAGACGGCCGTCGATTTCTCCGGCCTCAGCAATCTCGCGGGGTGCAAAAGCGAGGCTCGGTTGCTGCCCCAGGCGAAAGGGTTCCGTCTGCGGACGCCGCGCACGCCCGATCGGTGGGATGCGGGAATTTGCACCGAGGCGCCGAAGCAGACTCAGAAAGCCGTAACGCCACGGTTCGGCGCGTAGCCGCTCGATCAGTTCGGGTGAGAGCACGGCATCGCGCATGACGGCCGGGAGCGGAGCGCGGTCCATCAGGCGGCTCCTCGCGTACCCATGCGCACGTCCCAGCGGGCAACATGTCCCCGCTGCATTGAGTGCAGTTCGGTTTGCGTAAAGACATTGATCGAGACGTGGCGCGCCAGAAAGTGCTCGAGAATCACGCCGAACAGGTACGGACTCGTGCCTGAGAATCCAGTTTCATCAACCGTCAGCAGGCATTCAATGCCACGCCCGAAAACAAGCGGCCCGCCTCCGGGCAACCGCCGGGTCACAGGCCGGGTCCTCACACCCACCAGACTCTCGATCTGCCGGCGTTGTGCTTCGTCGTCGCCAGTGAGGAACAACCGCAGCATGTCCCGCAGCCCCTGACCGCCCGCGCGATGATCGAGCTCCGCTAATGGAAGATAGTTGAAATTCAATTGGCGAATCAAACGCCAGGCCATTTCGCGCTCGGCGTACGGTGCTTGCGGCGCGCTGGGCGCGCGGATTATCCCGATGCCCTCAAGCGGAGCCGACTCCGATACGACGAGATCCCGTTCGCCGTTGTGCGGCACGAGGTTTGGCAGATCGCGGTTGGTGAGCCACGCGTCGACCGACAGATAGCGGATCGCCTCCGCATACGGCGCTTCGTTCTGGTCGACCAGCGACACAAACGTCTCCGTCCCAACATACGGTGTGCGCGTGCCGTAGCGGCGCGCGGAGTCGGACATCAGCCGGCGCTCGCGACGGATCGAGAAATAACGCCCGTAGTTGCCTTCATCGTTGTTGAGGGTCTGGTACAGGTGCCGGAATTCGAACTGTTCCGACGTGGCAGCGACCTGACCAGTTATCGACTCGACGGAAAATACTTCGTAGTCCAGTGGATGAAGTCGAGCCGGCACCAGATGGAATTCCGTGTCGCTCTTTGTCAGTTCGATACGATCCGTACGTTGCCGGAACAGATTGATGACAGGCGTGCAAAAAAGCGCGAAGCGCGATGCGTCGACCAGATTCGCGAGCGCTTCTGGCGCCCTGTCCAGCAGAACGACAATTTCGGCCTCCTTGCCAGTAACACGTCGCAGACCGCCTTCGAGACCGTTTAGCGAAAAGAAATAAAACCGGCTTGGGCATGCAAAATACTCGTGCAGCAGGTTGTGTCCATGAAAACTCGACCAGGTTAGGGGCAGCAGACCCTGATCGGATCCAAGTCCTTCGTGGCTAGCTGGCTACGCGTTTCGTCGCCGTGGCAGGGTAATGAGTTCGGGGCCATTCATCTGCCGCGCATCGGACAGGAAGTAATCGTCAGTCACCTGAATGGTGACCCCGATCTGCCGATCGTGACCGGCCGCGCTGTGAACGCGTTCAACGAACCGGCATGGAAACTGCCAGACAATCAGGCACTCTCAGGATTCCGCTCGCGCGAGATCGGTGGCAGTCGTTCCAACCATCTTGTGATGGACGACACCAAGGGCAAGATTCAGGCACAACTATCGAGTGACCATGCCCTTTCGCAATTGAACCTGGGTAGCCTGACACGAATTCCTGGTAACCTGGGGCGGCAGGACGCGCGCGGTGAAGGGTTCGAACTGCGCACTGATGCGCACGGTGTGGTGCGGGCCGCGCAGGGAATACTGCTGACAACCGAGGCGCGCCGAAATGCCCAGTCGCACGCGAAGGATCTTGGTGAGACTGTCCAGCGGCTCACTCAAGCGCGCGACCTCCATGAGAGTCTGACTCAGTTGGCGCAACAGCATCAGGCGCAGGACAGCAGCGCCGATCAGAGTGATGTCGCGAAAGCCATTAAGGCGCAAAACGACGCAATCCGCGGCGGGGCGAAGACGGACGACAACGGCTTCCCGGAATTCGCGGAACCGCATCTCACGCTGGCTAGCCCCACCGGTATTCAAACAACGACGGCGGGCAGCACGCATCTTGCGAGCGACGATCATCTCGCCGTGACCACAGGTGGAAACGTCGGTATTGCGACAGGCAACTCGTTCTTCGCAAGTGTCAGGAATCAGCTCTCCCTGTTCGTACACAGACTCGGTATCAGGCTCATTGCCGCATCGGGAAATGTGCGCATCGAGGCGCAATCCGACGATATAGAGATCATTGCCAGACGTGTCGTCGAGATCATGAGCACAACCGACTGGATCAACCTGAAGGCGAAACAGGGCATCCGCTTCAACGGTGGGGGCACCGAGCTGGAAATAAGCACACAGGGCATTCGCGGCTTCACGGCCGGTGAGTTTCTCATGCATGCCGGTAGCCACGATACGGAAGGTCCGCAAGCAAAGCCGATTCAATTCTCGCCCTTCTCTTCCGGACAGGCGAACCAGGCGTTTCCATTTTCCCTTTGATCACTGAAGGACGTAATCGATGATCATCAGCCCACCGTTTTTACCACCTCAACCGGGACACGAAATGGACTCGGCGGACGCCGGCAATACCATCGTGCCGCATCACGACGTGTGCGCGGCCGGCATGCAGGAATGCGCGCCGGGCAATGGCGCTTATCCTGTTAGCTTCAACCTTGGTTGGCATGGCGGGTCTCATTTCGTCGCGCCGAAGGCTGCTAACGGCCATTCAGAATCGGTGCGCGCAATCGCCGACGGCACCGTGGTCTATGTGAGACAGACATCGCCTGAGGGAACAGCCGCGCTGCAATACCGAGATGTACGTACCGACGACGGTTGCGTGGTGATCAAACACAGCACCGAGATTGGCGAAGGTGACGACGCGAAGGCCACGTATTTCTCCGTCTATATGCATCTGCAGACGGTTGTTGTCTCTCCTACCGCCGTAGGCAAGAAGATTTATCGAAAGGATGTGCTTGGCGTTCCGGGGCAGATCTACGGGCAGCTCGGGCAGATTCATTTCGAGATCGTTTGCAATGACGCGAATCTGAAGAAACTCATCGGACGCGTTACTGGCCCGTTGAATGCAGCCCAAGGACGCGTTGACGCGATCTATGGCGATATCTGGTTCAAAGTCCCCAAGGGGGCGAAGATTTTCGGAAATCAGCCCCACCCCTACCGGGGCGACGCTAGCGAGTCTCCGCTTGGTCCGCATCCGTCGGTACAAATGCAGCAGCCTATCGGGATAACCAGTTCCGATCTGTTCATCCGGATGCACTACGAGAAGACCTGCACTTTAACGACGTTCAGGTTAGCGGAGGATGGACGCAGCATTCAGGTAGGCGAGCCCTTGTCCTCCACAACTACGTTTGAGTACGACCTTTATACCGAAGTCAACCGACTGAATCGGATGTATACCGACGGCAGCACTGCGCCCGCGAATCCGTCACCCAAAGCACCGTCGCCCAGCCTCATCTACGCGATGCTGCGCTTTGGACGGCCGGTTAGTGAGACGATGCCTTCGGACGTGAAGTTTGCCCATTGGCGCAGGGTTGTTACGCCAGAAGGAACCGGCTGGATCAATTTGCACCGGTCGACGACGATTGGGGTGTATAGCGACGCGGACTTCCCTCACTGGGCAGGCTGGAGCCTCATAGATGATGACAGCACGCCCGAGAGTCACTGTGATTCGCCAACTATTACGAAGTGGCTTGACCTGAACGGCGATGGACATGTCACGCATGCAGAAGCAAAGGCAGCGCTGCATAACAACGACGTCGCGAAACGGATGGCACAAGCGATCTGCAAATTCCCAATCGAATGGACTAGACAAAACATTGAGGGGCGCTGGGGATGGGTGCTAACGCAGAACGAAGCGCTGCCCGCGCCGCTGTCGAAGGACGACTTCACGGTGCTGCAGGCGCATATCGAAGCGCTGGCGTTTTGGGAGGACATTCACGACGCTGAATTGCCCCCGGCTGCCGGATGCTGGCATTTTCCGCCGAAAGCGTTTGTGGAGCATTTCAGGAAATGTGGGTGGCGCAGTCTTCGCGAACTGACACAGACATTGCCACGTCGCTCATCCAACGAAGCAGGCGGCAATATCCTCTGGTCAACGGCGAAACAACGATGGTGTGAGGGAAATACGCATCACGGTGTTATGCCCGCCAACATGAACGTTGCCATCAATCGGATGTGGGCGAAGTACGGATTCTCGAGCGTGCAGCGGCAAGCCCACTTTCTTGCACAGATATTTAAGGAGACGGGTGCTCTTCAGTCGACTGTCGAACGTGGCGACGATCGCTATTTTTGCACTATGTACGAGATCTTGACGCCGCAGGAAGCAGGTGACGATTTTGACCATAAGCATCATTGGCTAGAGGCAATGGGTTTTCTGAAAGGGCGGAATCGACAAACATACATGGCGCGGCGTCCCGATGAAATTCAACAGAAGGCGGTCACCCTTGGGAACACACAACCCGGCGACGGACCACGCTTCCGCGGTCGAGGGTTGATACATCTGACAGGGCGTGGAAGTTATAAAGATTATGGAAAATATTGTAGCCGCGACTTCACGACAGACCCGAATCCGCAATTGCTTTCTACGGAGGCAAACGCAGTCGCTGACTCGGCCGGCTATTTCTGGATCAGCAAGGTCATGCAATCTCCCAATACAGGTGCGCTGCGTAGTGGAATGAACATTCATCGTCGAGCTGATGTGGGTACTGGGGAAGCAAACGTTGCAGCCATTACGACGCCCGTCAACGGCGCAAGCAATGGTCTTCCGGAACGCAAGGAATTTTTCCGTTATGTCTATTTCATTCTCGGTGACACCACATCCCTGCCGCCAGGATTCGTTAAACAGGTTGAGGATCAATAACGTGCTGACTATCCGTGGTTTTCAGCATGTGCTTATCGCCTTGATTTTCGCGAGCGCAGCGATGGGTGCGCATGCACTGGATTATTCAAAAATATCTTCCTCCGGGCTTTCGAAGAATAGCGCTCGGATGAAACCGTGGCCGCCCGAAGATGCCACGCGTTGCGGCGTCGATCTGTTCTATCCAGCCCTGAAAAATTTCTTCGACCAAGAAATTAAACCTGAATGTGTTGGCTCATATCATTCGAAAGAGGGGGCTGGAATCGTTTTCGACTATACGTTCGGATCCGATCCCCAGGAGACACAAAAATCGATTGATATAAGTGTTATCCCGATTGGAATAGATAAATTTGTCGGCACGTCAAATCAAAAAAAATCCAGTGTGGTTGAAATCGTCGATGGCCAACCTCGAGTGATGCATTGGGCTGGACTCGGAAACGAATGCCACAACTTATTGCGAACGTCGATCACCCCAATTTCAACCACCAACTGGCAAGGTTGGACTGTCGAAGATGTCTACGGCAAGAGTCGAATCAAGACGCGCGACTGCCGAATTTTTTCTCCTGAGTACCGTTGCATCTCTTTTGTCGTTGGAAATAGTGAAATGTCGGCTGAATTTGGCGGTGCCTGTTTCCCGCGGAAACGGACCCTGAGTCTCAACAATGGGATCAGTTACGACCTGTTCATGAAAATGGTGAAGTCGATACGTTTCAGAGAGCCGTGACGCTCCTCTTGCTGCTGCCAACTCGCCGCAGAACTCGATCTTCCATGAGCCAATCATCGCAGCACGCTCGCTTCCAAGAAAATACACTGAAGCAGCATCGGACCTGGACAGCAACTTCAGCAGAAATGTCGCGTCGCTGGCTGGCTGGCTGGCTGGCTCAGCACCAAACTCAGTTTGCTTTTTTGCGCAACAAAAGCTTGAAATCATTCAGATCATCGATAGAGCGTGCACATGAAAAAACGAGGCTTGTTGCCTATTACACAAAGATTTATGCGCCACCTGACAATTGCATGTTCTCTCGCATTCCTTGCGATCCACGCAAAAGCCGATGCGGGGTGTGTTGACCAACAAAAAGCAGACGGCAATCTTCCCGGTCTGACCAATGCAACTGTTCGCGCCATCGCATGCAATCAATCGGACATGAACGGCGACATTTCCATCGATGTCTATTTGAATGGAAAGCACGCAACGACGTTGCGCACCAGTTACGAAAGCCCTGCGTATGTGCTGTCACTTGACACGTCGATCAGATTCGGCGAAGGCACAACGCAGGGGCTCGGTGTATCAACGGGAAAAGGCCGTGACGGAACTGGCATGCATTACTGGAAAATCCCAAAGACGGGTGCGCCGACAGTTGATCTCGGAGATGCGCCTACTCTCGAACCTGATGATTTCATGCCCGGCACCTTTTCCACGCTTGTTTCGAGTACAGGAAAGTACCAGGCAGTCAGGTATTTTTACGAGATAAAGCACGATCGCCTTGTCGTCACAAAAGCGGTCGGCTTCTCTCTGTCTAATCCCCAAACTTATGTGTCGACTCTGATGGCCGTCGCGCTATCCGGGGAAAGCGTCATCAAGCGACGACGCACGTTATCTGTGGAGAAGGCAAACATGTGCATGGCCGGAAAAATAGCATGCTGGTAATCGCGCAGTGCTTAAAGATCAAGTTATCTACTATGAAACGTATACCGCGTCGCAGACTTAGACGTTCCGCAAACGAAGCACCGACGCACGCTCGCCGCATCGGTTACGTCGCTGTTGTGTGGCGGAACCACCGGCCAATTGTCAAGAATTTCATTATGTTGATCAGTCACCAAGACCATCGAGGGCGACCAACGAATCGCGCACTGCAGGTTTTCATATTTTCAATACTTTTTTCACTTTCAGCACTTGACGCTGCCGCAAAAGATATTTATCGGCTCGTGGGTATGGCACCTCTTGACGGGGCCAATGCCTTAGTCACTCGAAACCTTGATTTACCTATCGACCCGGCATCGTCCAGCGCCATAACGCGTGATGGCGGTAATTTTATCCTACACAAATACGGCACACTTTACTCTACGAATTTTACGTGCAGCATGGCAGGCAGTGAATATTCAAAGCATGAATATCCACGCGATTTTTATCGTCTTAATATCTTTGAAAATCAAATCGGACTAGATCATTTCCTTAGGAGGAAGTTCCACTCCAGCTCTAAAGGCTGGACTAATTTTTACATATTGGGCAATTCGACTTCACCAGCTTGCGCCACCCTTCGTTATAGCACTTTACATGCATCGAGTAACGAACTCGTGCTTGTTCAGCTGCCGTACGTTTATTTATTCGCGAAGCAAATCGACGCCTTTGCAGGCTCGGAAAAGGCTTTGACTGCAAAAAGGCAAAAACAAACGTTGAACATCTGATTTGCGAGAATCCAGATCTTGTAAAAATGGATTCAACAGTGAATCGCGGCTTTAAGAATATGCAAAATGAATTCTCCAAAGAAATATCCTATGAAGATCCGATAAGAATTGATCAGCTTAAATGGATATCGCACGTCAGAAACAGATGCTTGACAAGCGAATGTCTTGTGATCGCATATAAAGATCGAATTGAATACATAAGGAAAAAAATATCCGACGAATACCCATCCTATCCGGATGAGGAGGAGGCTTACGATTGATTAGGGAATATATTTTTTTAACTTGGTGAAAACCATGTCCACATGAATTCGGCGATCACAGTGGACTATGGACATCAGTGATTTTTATCGCCTGTCGCGTTGCGTCCGGTTGCCCCGACGCATCACTCGACGCTATTCGCACGAAACTCACTACGAGATATTTTTTAATGAGTAGTCAACTGAGTGAAGTCACCTCGTCGTCGAAAGACGGATATTCTTCATCGATTCCCGGCAAAACTAGGCCCGCGACTCCGCCGACCACCGACTCCGGTGCCCGTCAGCTTGAGATCGAGCGAGCGAAAAACCCACTCCTCAAAGCAACCGCCCCCCTCCTTCGCGCACTAGCCGACATGCCCGAGTACCTCGAGGCGGACGCCATCCCTGAACTCCGCTCACTACTCGAACAAGAAGTCCGCACGTTCCAGAAGCTCTGCGAACAAACCACCATCCGCCGCGACCACGTGCTCGGTGCAAGCTATTGCCTATGCACCGCACTCGACGAAGCCGCCATGCAGACAACCTGGGGCAGAGCTGGCGACAGCGGTGTCGAATGGATCACAACCGGTCTCGCTTCGACTTTCCATGAGGACCGTAAAGGCGGCGACAAGGTCTACCTGCTAATCGGCCGTCTCATGAGCGAGCCGAAAGAGCACATCGATCTGCTCGAGGTGATCTACCGCATCCTCAGCCTTGGATTCCTCGGCCGCTATCGCTTCGAAGCAGACGGTCATCGCAAGCACGACACAGTACGTCAGCGTCTTTACAGCGAAATCACAGCGCAGCGCGGTCCTGTGCCGGCCGCGCTGTCGCCTCACTGGGAGGGCGACACGCGGGGCCGCAGCCGACCGTTCTACGACTTCCCTGTCTGGATCACCGTGACCGTGCTATCGCTGATCCTGCTCGCGATGTTCGGTTACGCGAAATACGACTTGATGACGCACAGCGCCGTGGTGGAGAAACAGATCTCGGACATCGCTCGCATGACGCCACCTCCCGCCTCACCGAGCCTTCACCTGAAGGAACTACTCAAGGACGAGATCGCGGCGGGCAAGGTCAGCGTCGATGAAGACGATCACCACAGCACGGTGACGTTCCACGGCGACGACATGTTCGTAGCCGGCAAGGCGACCGTCAACGCATCGATGCAGCCGCTCATCAACAAGATTGCCGCCGAAGTCGTCAAGGTGCCGGGCAAAGTCACTGTCATCGGTCACACCGACAACACACCGATCCGCAGCCGCACGTTCGGCTCGAACCAGGCGCTGTCGGAAGAACGCGCCACGCAGGTGATGCAGTTGCTGCAGGACGTGGGCGTTCCCGCGAACCGACTTGAAGCAATCGGCAAAGGTGATGCAGCGCCAATCGCAGATAACAAGGCGTTCCAGGGACGCGCGCAGAACCGCCGCGTTGAGATCAACGTCGCGGAATGACCGCCCCGGCGGAATCGTGGGCTTTCGGGATTTGAGAATGAAGAAGTTATCGTTTCTGGTGTCGCGACAGTTTCTGGCTTTGATCGCGCTTATTGTCGTCGGACTAGTGATCTGGTTTGTCGGGCCGCTCGTCGGCTTCAACGGCATCAAGCCGCTTGCCGGCATCGGCATGCGGGTTCTGACAATCGCCATGCTGCTGGCCGGCTTGCTGCTTTGGCTGGCCGGCTGGTCGACCAGCATTGTCTTTGTGACGTTGATATGCCTGTTGATCTGGTATGCCGCGCCGCTGTTCACCGTGGGGCACGCGCAGCCGTTCGAGCCGGAGTCATCGCGCGGGATTGCAATTGCTGTTGTGCTCGGCGTGTTCGCGATCTATTGGATCTTCCGCCTATGGCACCGGATGCGTACCGACGAGCAGTTCCTCTCACGGCTACTTGAATTTGGCGGCAAGCAGGAAAAATCGCCCGCCGCCGAACAACTGCGAGAAGTGAGCCAGATCGTCAACAGCGCACTGGAGCGCTTGAAGTCGATGCGCACCGGTGCGCGCGGACTCGGCCGCTTGTTCCAAGGCAAGCGCTATCTGTACGAACTGCCGTGGTATGTCACGCTCGGGTCGAAAGACGCGGGCAAAACCACAGCCGTGCTGAATGCCGGGCTCGTATTTCCCGTCGCAGAACAGATGCAGCAGGCTGTCGGCAAACTGGACGGAAATAGCGGTACCAGGCATGTTGACTGGTGGCTGACCAATCACGCCGTGCTGCTCGACACAGCAGGTCGCTACACACGCCATGGCGTGACTCGCGTGGGTGAGCAATCGGCAGCGACCGTTGAACTATCCGCCAGCGTAGACAACAACAAGGCCGTTACCGCGGGCGATGCAGACGGCGGTATCAAAACCGATAGCGGCACCCAGCCAGCGAAGGGAGCCAACAAAACAGTTCCCGTCGATCCCGCCGACGTCGCTCGCGCCGCCAACATCGCAGAATGGCTCGGTTTCCTCGCGCTGTTGCGCAAACACCGTCCCCGCGCGCCCATCAACGGCGCAATACTGGCGGTCGATCTCGCCGAACTGACTAGCGATGACGTCCATGCCCGCCTAGCCGAAGCAGCAGCGTTGCGCGCACGGCTCGCGGAATTACGCACCGAACTGGGCATTCGCTTCCCCGTCTATCTCGTGATCACAAAGATGGACCGCCTGGGTGGTTTCAGCGAGTACTTTGGCTCTCTAACGGCCGAAGGCCGCTCGCAGACGTGGGGTTTCACGCTGCCGTACGGAAAGGAGACCATCGCTAAGGAAGGACTGCGTGCACGTTGCATGTCCGAACTGGGGTTGCTCGCATTGCGCCTTGCCGATGGCGTGAACACGCGCCTGCAGGACGAATACGATACGCATAAACGCCGGAGACTCGCGGCACTGAGCGAGGAATTCGCGGCGCTTGTCCGCCCTCTGGGAGCGCTGATCGATAGTGTGTTTCTCGATTCCCGCTACGACTCGACCCAGCTTCACGCGACGCTGCGCGGCGTTTATTTCACCAGTGCGGCTCAAGCCGACAGCGCAGTCGTTGCCGAGCGACAAACTATCGTGCAGCGTCTCTGGAGCGCGCTTGCGCGCCGGCCTCAGTCGCAGAAACCCGTCACGTGCGGTCACCAGAGCTACTTTCTGCATGACCTCCTGACGAAGGTCGTATTCCGTGAAGCGCATCTGGTGCGGCCAAACCTGCGCTGGGAATTCCGTTTTCGGCTTCTGCGTCTGGTCAGTCATGCGTTAGCGGTATTGATGTTTGCATGGCTTGCCAGCGGCGTGTGGGTAAGTCTCGGACACAACCGCGCCTATCTTGACGCCATCTCACGTAAAACTCAGGCGCTGTCGGCAAAGGTCACGGCGCTCTACAGGACCCCGAAACCTGAGGCCGTGCCCGATACGCTCACCGATGCCCGCTATCTCGCGACATATCCGGGACTTGATCTGTCAGCACCGGACAGTGCGTATCGCTACGGCCTTTTTACCGGCACGAAAGTCGTGGCCGAAAGCCGTCACGCCTATGACGCGCTTGAAGACAATCTACTGCTGCCGCAGATCGTGCGCCGCATGGAAACGGTGCTGTCGGAGGCCATTGCCGGCAAGGATGCCAACACGGCCTACCAGACCTTGCGCGCGTATCTGATGTTGCAGGACAAGGCCAAGTACAACGCCGATGAAGTCAAGGCGTGGGTACTGTCAGACTGGGCGCGAACAGACAGCGCATCAGTGTTCGGTGGACGTGCTTCGATGATCGAACATGTGGCGCAACTCTTCTCAGGGGATCGCATCGTGCAGTCGCCTTTCGTCAGAAACGACACGTTGATCCAGCATGCCCGCGCGTTTCTCGACACGAACAATGCGACCCAACGCCTCTATGAACGGGCAAAGGCGGCCATGCAGAAAGAAGCCCCCGAGGAGTTCACGCTGCTGCGTGCCGTCGGCCCGCAGGCGGGCACGGTCTTTACGCGGGCCAATGGCGAGCCGCTCGCACGCGGCGTTCCTGGCCTCTTTACCTATGATGGCTATCGCAACCTGTTCGACAAACGTCTGCCGGAATTCGTCCAGATGGCGCGCGATGACGATGCATGGGTGATGGGCCACAGCCTGCTCGGCGATGCTCAAAAAAAAACGTCTGAAATTGTGAGCGGTGCCGGCATAGGTGACGATCCGCTTACCGAAGAAATCCGCAGGCAATATCTAACGGAATACGCGCAACGTTGGGACACGTTCCTGTCGACTATCAGGACCGTGACAGGGACGAGTCTCGCGTTCAACCTCCAGGTATTGCGCAGCTTCGCGGCGCCCGATTCACCGCTTTCAAGGCTGGCTCGTGCGGCAGTCAGGGAGACGACGCTAACCCGCACGGACGCCGGCGACGAGAAGTCGTTCCTGCAGAAGGCCGCGGGGCAACTGGGACAGAAGACCGATCAGGCGTTGGGCATCCGCGCCGAAGAGCGTCTGGAGCGCGAAATCGTCGATGATCATTTTGCAGCGTTGCGCGAGGTGGTAACAGGTAGCGGCGAAGTGAAAACGTCAGCGCAGACGGTTACTCAACCCACGGCGCAAAGCGGCCCGCCACAACTCGATGGCCTCACGAGCCAATTGAACAACTACTACACGGTATTGACGGTCGCCGACAACGCACTGACGAACAACAGCATGCCTCCCGCCAGCGACGCCGCGGTGAAACTCAAGTTGACGGCGGACACGCTGCCCGCGCCGTTTCGTGAAGTCATGCGGGATCTGGCGATCCAGGGTTCGCGAGAAGTCAATCAGGGCATTGGTCAACTGCTGTCACGCCAGATTGTCGCGACCATTGGCGATGCATGCCGGGTGACGGTCGACGGTAATTATCCGTTTGCGTCCGAAAGCAAACAGGACGTGAATACCGATGATTTCACGCGCGTATTCGCCCAGGGCGGCGTAATTGACGACTTCTTTGTGAAGACGCTGGCACCGTTCGTCGATACGTCGGCGAAGCCGTGGCGCTATAAAACGCTTCCCGGCGCAACCGAACCGATGCAGGGGCCAAGTCTGGTGCCATTCGAGCGAGCGAAAGCCATTCGGGACGTGTTCTTCACTGACCCGGGGCAGAAAAAGCTCGCGTGGAAGGCCGACATCACCATCCCCGAACTCGATCCGACGATCACGGGGCTCGTGCTCGATATCGACGGTCAGAGCGAGCAATACCGGCACGGACCCGTCAGGCCATTCTCCATCACGTGGCCTGGGCCACGCGGCGGCGCACATGCGGAAATCTCAGCGAACCCGCGCGTTCGTCCGGATACCTCAGCCATCGCGACCGACGGTCCCTGGGCGCTGCTGCGTCTGCTAGGTAAAGGGACGCTGATCAACACGGCGACCCGTGGACGCACGCGCGTTGAATTCGATTTCGATGGACGCAAGGCCGTGCTCGATATTGCAAGCGCAGGCAGTGTCGCCAATCCATTGACAGGCGACGTTCTGCGGGGTTTTCAATGTCCAGGTTCGATGGCCATGTTCAATTTGCCGGACAGCGGGCCGCCGGTGGGATTGCCAGCGGGGTTGCCGTCGGCGCGGACAGGGAATTGACATAGAACAGCGGGTCATACGGTGCGACGTACGGCCAATCGTGCCCCGCTCGAACAACACCGACACCGCGCATCTCAGGCAAGCGCCGCCGTAGCACGCATGGTCAGATAACCGTCGTGATCTTTGGCCCACAAGTCGATGGTCTTACCGTCGGCAGAAGGTTTGCCACACACCGTGAAAGGCTGTCCAGCGAAAGTCGGCCGCACCGCCTTGAACGCGAAGCTTTGCAGCGTTGCATCCGGTTGCTCACGGCGCACCAGATCGACCAGCAGGGTCGCAATCAACGGGCCATGTACGATCAGGCCGGGATAGCCTTCCACCCCGGTCACATACGGATAGTCGTAATGGATGCGATGGCTATTGAAGGTCAACGCCGAATAACGGAACAACATCACAGCGTCCGCATCGACGGTGCGGCGCCACGTTTCGCCCTCTGGCGCAGGCGCCGCTTGCGGTGGGCGGGCACCCTCCTGCGGCGCATCGCGATAGACGATGTCGTGCTCTTCCTCAAGCTTCAGTTCACCGCCGGCTTCGATTGTGTGCTGCACGGTCACGAACACGAGGCGGCCCGAGCGGCCAGTCTTGTCTTCGATATTGGCGATGGTCGACGTGCGTTTCGCATGCTCGCCGACTTTGAGCGGCGCGTGGAACGTCAGGCGGCCACCGGCCCACATGCGGCGCGGCAGAGGCACCGGTGGCAGAAAGTCGCCGCGCTTCGGATGACCGTCCGGACCGGCATCGGACAGCGGCGAGATCGGCAGAAAGTACAGCCAGTGCCAGAGCGGTGGCACCGAATCGCCACTTTCTTCCTGGCTCAGGGTGGCGGCCATTGCCGTCAGCGGAAAAGCAGTGATGTCGTCTTCGGTCACGGCCTCTTTGTTGAGCCAGTCGTCGAGTTTCTCTGGGGAAGCAGACATGGGCAAAATCTCCGAATGCGCTTGTGGGGCTAAATAGGGTCCTACTATGGGCCTCGCGACGAGGTTTCGCGAAGCTTGCATGTTCGAATCAGGCCTTTGCTCTTGCTTAAGACGCCCCGAATGCCTGCGCAGCAGGTGCGAAAGAGGCGCGACCATAACGATACGTGAATTGGAGAGCAAGAGTCGGAGTGCGTCGCCTTCTGCGCGTGCCTACACTCAGTCATCGTTCGATGAATCGCCTTACGGAGAATGCTCATGAATACGGTCGCGAAGGCTCCGCACTCGCAGTCACCGGAGTTGGAACTGGAAATGGAGCTTGGGTTCGAACCCAAACTGAAACACGCTGGAACACGGGAGGCGGACTCCGGCACCGTCGCCGGCTCGCTCACGCGGCGCATCGACGCAATCGACTGGTTCGATGTCGAACAAGAGATGAATGGCTACGGCTGCGCGATGCTGCCCAATCTGCTCAGTGCGCAGGAATGCGACGCCCTGACCGCGCTCTATCCGCGCGAAGACCTGTATCGCAGCCGCGTCGTGATGGCGCGACATGGTTTTGGCCGAGGTGAATACAAGTACTTTGCGTATCCGCTGCCGCCACTGGTTGCGAATTTGCGCACGGCGCTTTATCCGCGCCTCGCGTCCGTCGCGAATCGCTGGAATGAAGCGATGAATATCGATGTGCGTTATCCGGCCGTGCACGGCGAATTTATTGAGCGCTGCCACGCCGCCGGTCAGTTGCGTCCGACGCCCTTGCTTCTTCAATACGCCAAAGACGACTACAACTGCCTACATCAGGACCTATACGGCGAACACGTGTTCCCGCTTCAGGTCGCGATTCTGCTGTCCGAGCCGGGCGCGGATTTCGCGGGTGGCGAGTTCGTCATGACGGAGCAGCGTCCGCGGATGCAGTCGCGCACGGAAGTCGTGCCGCTCGGCAAGGGCGACGCGGTGGTGTTTGCGGTTCATCACCGGCCGGTGCAAGGTACGCGCGGTGTGTATCGCGTGAATCTGCGGCATGGCGTGAGCCGCCTGCGGTCGGGTCATCGGCACACGCTCGGGGTGATTTTTCACGACGCGACCTGATTGAGTGTCGCTGCTGCGCCGCCGCAAAAATTCGACAACGGTAATTTTGAACCGGTATCATCCGGGAAAACCCGAACCCGCCTGACGTGCTGCGCCACCCTTTGCAGCGCGCCCGGCGTGACTGTTCGAGTGTTATCGCCCGTCGTCGGACGGGGCTTTCAACCGGTGATCCCGGCATGGCGGCCCCATTCGACGATACGAAGCTGGCGGGCTCGCATGCCCGCCTTGTCGCAATCGGCCAAAAGCCGGTGGCGGCCATTTAGCCTGGATATCATCGATCATGATTGCTGCCGCGTTTTCGCGCGTCGCCGACCGCCTGCTGGTTGCGGACCCGGGTCTCGTGCGTCTCCATACCGCGCTGCGCGTTGCGCTTGCCTGCCTGCTAACCGGCATTGCCAGCATCGCGTGGACCGTCTTTCATCACCAACCGATTACCCTCGCCGCACCCGGCATCCTCTTTGCGATGGTGGCGCCTTTGTTCGTGCGCGACGCGCGGCGGCCGGCGTGGTTCGGCACACTGTTCTGTCTTTATCTCTGCGCCTGCGCGTGCTTCGCTGCCGCTGCCGTTCTGAGCCGTTATCCGCTCGCCGGCGATGCCGGCTTTCTGGTCGTGATGTTCGTCGGCATGCTGGTCCAGGCGTGCGGTCCGCGCGCGCTGGGTTGCGCGATGCTGGGCGTGGTGTGTTTCTACCTTGGGCTGTACCTGCATCCTTCGTCCTTCCATCTTGTGCAATCGCTGTTGCTATCCGTGTTCGGCCCGCTGATGGTCGCGCTGGTCGGCCGCGTGATCGTGCCGATGCGGGCGGCTGCCAGTTTCCGGCTCGCCATTCACACGGTGACGTTGCGCGCATCGCGTTTGCTTGCCGCACCGGGCGCGGTGCATCTTTCAGCGTTGAACGAAGCTGCGCTCTCGCTTGAAGAACAATTGGCGTTGCTGAATCCGCCGGATGCCGAGACGATTCGTGAGCGAATTGTCGAAGTGGAAGTCGCGGCTGGGCAGCATGCGTTTGCTTCCGCGCCAACACATAGCGGCGCGCAAGCGAGTGCCGACGTGCTGCGTCACGCGATTGCCCGGCTCAAGGAGATCGCGCATCGGGGCTACGGACAGCGCGCGTCGCCTTTGACGGCCAACGATGCAGGCGCTATTCCCCTGGCGCAACGGCTTACCGATTTGCGCGCGAAGCTCTGCTGGCTGCCCGCCACGCGCGCCACGACTGCGGCTTTTCTCGCGATGCTGATTGGACACTCGCTATCACCTGAACGCTGGTTCTGGGCGGTCATCACGACGTTCGTGGTGTTTCTCGGTACACGCTCACGTGCTGACACGATTTATCGCGGCGCGCAACGTCTCGCCGGGACGCTGGCGGGCGCGTTAGTCAGCGTGTTGCTGGTTGCGCCACTGCATGACTCGCCCGTGCTGCTCGTCGCTGCGATGGTGCTGTGCGTGTTCGGTTGGGCCTACTACATCCTGAGTGCGTATGCGCCGGGGGTGTTTTTCATTACCGTGCTCGTCGGGCTCGTGTATGGCGAGCTGGGCTTCGCGATGGGACCACTGGTTGAGTTGCGGATCGAAGAAGTGCTGGTCGGTTGTCTCGTGTCGTTTGCGGTCGCGATTTTGATGATGCCGCTTGCGGCGACCCGGCATGTGGAGACGAAGCTTGGGGCTGTGCTTGGTACGCTGCGCGAGGTAGTCCGCCAAACAGGCGCTGCGCCTCAAAAGCCTGGAACGGCGCCGGCCATGCGCAAGCTCGATCGCACCTGGCATGATTTGCGGATTGCCCTGAAGCCGCTGCAGACGCAGCGAGTGGTGGTGTGGAATCCCGGCGTCGAACTTGCCACGGGTTCGCTGCTGTGTTGTTTACACTGGGCGCGGGTGTTGAGTGATGCTTCACGGCAAGGTGGGTCGTCGGAAGATGCGGCGCTCAATGCGGTGGATGTCGGCACGGCGCACGTGGAATCGATTGTGGCACGGCTGGATTCGTTGATCGCGCGATATAGCCATGGGGCGGCGGGCCCCGCACGTGCCGACTTGGATGAACGTGTGTCGGTGACTTCTGCCGTTGATGTCGATCCGGCGAAGGCACCGGCACTGGCTCAGTTAGATGGCGCGGTCGCACAGTTGTTTGATCGGTTGACGCACCCGGCTGCCAACACGCGACGAATGTTCAATTTGGCGCTGCGGGGGAGGAACGCATAGGCGGCGTTGGATTTTGATTTCGGTTGCCTATGGCGTTTGGGGGATTGTCGCGCTTGTGAACTTGTCCACAGAAAATGTTCGCAAGGCTGTGGATAACAGCCCCACAACAGCGCCAACTGCTTGATCCACTTAGCTTCCTAAGCGCTGCACGCTGCATGCCGAAAGGCGATTCCCATCACCCCGCGGCGATCTCGAACCACGCGCCATGCGTGCGCTCACGGTCAAGCACCCGCGGCTCCGCTTTACCATCAGCGCGCAAAGCGACACCCAACACCCCTTCCCCACGCGTGTCGAGTTGCCGGCGCAACGCTGCGCCTTCGGCGGTGACGCTCGCGGTATTGACATGCGCGGGGCTTAGCAACACAACGGACGCATCGCCAATCGACACCGTCGCCGACACCGCCCCCAGCCCCGGCAAAGCCACCGTCCGCGTCTCCTGCTTACCGATACCAAGCAACGCCCGATACCGCTGCAAACTCACATTCACGTCATCCACAGCGACCGTCAAACTCGCCACCCCTCGCACGCCGTTCGCATGCTCACGCACCGCGCCTTCAGCCACACGCAGACTACGCGGCGTGATATCCCCGCACAGGAACGGCAAGTCACTGGTCTGGGGCCGGCCCGTCTGCCACTCGAGCCGCGCGCCGTCCGGACGCACACGCCCACCTGGCTGCGGACCGTCGTATTGCAACCCACGCCCATGCGCAGCATCGATCACGGCGCCCACGCTCGACGGCAACAATGCGTAGTCGACAAAGCCATCGCCGTGACGCTGTCCCGCATCCCACCAACGACGCTGCGGCGCCGCCTGCAAAAAGGCGATCAGCTCGATGTAACTGCCGTCGGCGAAACCGATAAGCGCGTTGTGCGTCACGCCATCGGCATGGGTGCCGCCTTGTTGCACGGTGAAACCGAGCGCGGTGAAATCTTCGATGGTCTGCGTCAGGTCGTGGACGCGAATCACGATGTGATCAAGTGAAAGGCTCATAGCGCAAAAGTCGTGAATGTCGTGAATGTCGTGAATGATCGGAGAGCAAGACGGTCAGCGGGATGCCTACTTCTGCGCAACGGTCGCCTTACTCTCAAGCAACGCCCACTTGTCGTTCTTCACCACCACGTTGATGTTTTTCACGCCAATCACACGGCGCGTCGTCGGATCAAAATTAGCCTTGCCGAACACAACGCTCGGAATGTCATGCAGCTTCGGCAACGCGTCGCGCACAGCTTTACGATCGGGACCACCGGCGCGCAGCGCGTAGGCGGCGATGATGACGGCGTCGTACGCATAGGCGTTGAACGCGTCCGGCTCGCGGTGGTATTTCGCTTCGAAGCGTTTGACGAAGCTCTGCACTTCAGGCCCGGATTCACCGGGGAAGAAGCTGGTATTCGTCGCCACGCCGTTGACGGCCGCCCCGCCGAGTTCGAGGAATTTCGGCGAATACACGGAACTGGCCGCGGCGATCGGCAGGTTGATGCCGCTCGTGCGCGCCTGGCGTGCGATCTGCGCGCCGTCGGAATAGTACGAAATCAACACGATGCCATCCGGGTTCGCAGCGCTCACCCGCACCAGCGTCGCGCGGAAATCTTTCTCGGCCGACTGATAACCCTCGGCCGCAACAACTTGCGCGCCCCGTTCATTGGCGGCTTTGACGAAGACGTCTTTGCTGGTGCGCCCCCAATCGGTGTTCAGATAGAGCACGGCGATGCGCTTGAGGCCAAGCGTTTTCACGGCGAGGTCGGCGAGCAGCGGCTGCGCGTCGGCCTGACTGACCGACGGGCTCCAGATGTAGTCGCCACCTTTGGTGAAATCAGGATGCGAGTTGGTGAAGCCGAGCTGCACAAGGCCGGCATGCTGGTAAATCGGCGAGGCTGCCATCGAAGCCGGGCTGGAGAAGTCACCGAGTTCGATCAGGATGCGCGGATCATTGACGAACTTCTGCGCGATCGTGATGGATTGGCGTGGGTCGCTCTGGCTGTCCTCGAAGACGTAGTTCAGCGGACGGCCATTGATGCCGTTATGACTGTTGATCTCATCCAATGCAAGATCGAAGCCGGCCTTCCATTGAGCGCCGTACTGCGCGTTCTGGCCGGTCAGCGGGCCGCTTACGCCGATCAGGATCGGATCGCCCGAAGGCGGTGCCGCTACGGCCGTTGTCGTCGTTATTGCCGACGCGGCGAGCAGCAGAAGTGCCGCGAAGTGAGTGGCCCATGATGGGCGCAGGCTTGATGTGTTCGACATGGCTCCAGGCTCGATTTGCTTGAGATTGGAGTGAGTGTCGGATTTGCCCAGGCTTCGGGCAACCAAGCGATTCGCATATCGTTATACGGTCGGGGAACTTGTCCACAGAAAATGTTCGCAAGCCTGTGGATAACATTCCTGCAAACGCGCCAAGTGCTTGATGTATCTATATTCTTGCGCGTTGCACGTCGGCGCAACCGTCGCGGCGGTTGCGCCCGCTTCATGCCGTCAAAGGTAAGCGGACTTCGTCGCGCTACGCGTCGCGGGAGTCAGCAGTTTGCTCCGCTCAACCATGGCGCCGAACAGCAGCCCAATGGTCGTCCACATAATCACCTGCATCCCGATTGCCGCGACACGAAACTTCCACAGCAGCACCGCTGGGAAAGCTGCCGGCACTTCGTTGATCGCCGGCATCGACAGTTGCACGGCAGCAATGATCACGACAAACACCACCACGGCCACGATCGAGCCATTCCACGCGCCCAGTTTCAGCGCCGCGCGGCGGCGCACCTTCAGCGAGAACACCAGCGCGGCCAGCGAGATTGCGATCATCAGGAAGAACAAGCCCGTGCGCATTCCGATCGTCTCGGGGTCACCCACCGAGGGTGGATTCGCCGGATATTTGATGTTCGGGACGATCACCAGCGCGATAAACGCGCCAAGCGCCAGCCATGCGGACAACGCGCGCGCACTCAAGGCGCCGACGCGGCCATATGCATACGCGAACACCAGCGCGAACAGCCCACCGAATGCCGCGCCATACGTCACCACGCCCGTCAGCAGTCCGAGTCCCGCTTGCGTATCGCGGCTCACCAGTTCGGGTTCGGGTGCTTCGCCTTTGGCGGCGTCGGCCTTTTCCTCGAAAGAAATCGCCTGATCGACTTGCGGTTCGCCCACTAGCCTGGCGAAGCCGAACGTGAGCAATCCCGCGGCGATGCCCGCAAGCATCCCCCGTACCAACAATTTACCAACCATGTTCGACTCCGTTAGTGGCAGGGAAAGCCGAGCAGATGGCGGCCGTCGTGCACGAATTCATGCACGTACATGCCAGGCACCAACGAGGTGGCGCCTTCTTCCGCACCAACGAAATAAATCGCGAGCAACAGCAGCAAGCCGCCGAACACGATCCAGGGCAGCAGTTCACGCAGTGGAATTGGTGTGGGTTGAGCGACAGGCTGAGCCGCGGGATCAAAAACAGCGTTGGTCATAATGGACATCTCCTGGGGGTAACGCGCCCCGATAGTCGATCGAAAAGGATGGTGCGAAGCTCAGGTCTGGCTTTCGGCTCGTGAATACCGATTACAGTGGCGCGACCGCGCCGGGCTCTCACCGGCTTCCGTGCTTCGCAGTGCCGCTATTCTACGCGCTAAACTTTGCCTCCCGGCAACGCAAAGAATGCACGCGGCGTCCCGCTTTAGTCTGGTCTTTATGAATATGAACTGAATGGACACACGGCTCTTACTGATCAGCCACGCATCGACCGCAGCGATGCGCGCGGGCTGCTTCCCCGCCGACGACCCGCTCGATGCACGTGGCCTCGCCGAAGCAGGCGCCGCGCATGCGCGCCTGTCGATTCCGGACGACGCGGCGGTTTTCGTCAGCCCGGCCGTTTGCGCGCGCGATACGGCATCGGCCTTGGGTAAGGGCGCATCAGTCGACGAGGGACTGGCAGACATGGACTACGGCCTGTGGCATGGCCGCCGCCTTGCCGATCTCGCGGTCGAAGCGCCGCAAGACCTCGCCGCATGGACGCACGATCCCGACGCTGCCGCGCATGGCGGCGAGTCATTCAGTCAACTCGTGAAGCGGGTGGGACAGTGGCTCGATGCGCTAAACGATGCGTTGAGCGAGGGCGTGATCCGCGCAACTGACAGCGCATCAAACGATGGAACGAACGAGGCAAAGAACCGTAAGTTAAGCGAAAAAACGAGCGTCATACCGAGCAACACGCAAAATGTGGTCGCTGTCACGCACGCGTCAGTGATCCGGGCCGCCATCGTTCATGCGCTCGGCGCGTCGCCGGCCGTGTTTCCGCGCATCGAGATCGCGCCGCTCTCGATGGTCGAGTTGCGACGCTCGCGCCGCGGCTGGACATGGTGGCCGGCGTCGCAATAACGGCGGCGCGCGGACAGCCCGAAACTCATGTGCCCGCTCACTTGCCCGAGACGACCAACCTCAGCTTGTTCGAACCGGCTCGCGTCAACGTGATATCGGTCCGTTTGGCACGCGTGCCAAGATAAAAATGCTGACGTCCCGGTGAATTCTGGTCATGCGTCGCCTCCGGCAGACACGAGGCGATGTCCGCCGCGACGCCCTGCAGCGCGTCCGCGCTCGAGCCGGCGTCATGGTGCGGCGTCCATGTGCATTGGTAGCTGCCACGGCTCGCCGAACACTGCGCGTCATCACCGTAGGGTTGCGCAACGCCCTTGCCGTCGTCCGGCGTCAGCGAGGCCAAACCGTCCGGCGCCGCCGAGACGATCCGTTTGAGCGACGCGCACGGGCTAGGCGCATCGTCGGCATTCGCACTGTACGGCAGCAGGGCGCTCAGCGATACAGCGGCGATCGCGGCGGCGAGGATTCGGGTCTTGTTCATGTCGGCGCAGTCCTTCGAAAGATAGCTCACGGATGACACTAGCGCAGTAGCACACTTTGTGCCCGTGCGCGCTGGGCGCAACCTGGTGAGCGAAGTCCATCCTCCTGCATAGCCGCGCGCCACATGCCTCGACGGGCGCTTCAAGGACTCACGTTAATCACCTACCCCAAACAACGCGGCCAGCCCAGACGCGGATGCAAAAATCCCCTTCGCATCGTGCCCAACACCGTCGATCACAAACGTATGGTGCTTCGCCGCCGCTTCCGGATGCCTCGACGCCATGTAGCGCGTGTAAGCCAAGCCGCGCGCCAACCGATGCTCGCCCTGGGTCTGCGCAGCGCATGAACGATCGAGTGCAGGATGCTGCGGATCGCAATCCGCGCCGCCGAGCAGCACGGTGACATCGCGACGCGCATAGCGCGATTCGAGCGTGTCAGCGGAACCCGCGCCCCCTCTGCCCGAAGCATAGGCCGGCAAATCCTCAAGTCCATATTTCCAGCGATTGAACGACGGGCACGCTGTCGCATCGAAAGCCTCGAACTTGCCGGACGCGGTCGGCCGCATGACATCGAAGTACACATACGACGAAGGATTCGCGACCACATAGCGCAACGCAATCCCGCGCGCGACGAGCGGCGCCTCACCCTGCGCCACCACGGCATAACGCTGCACCACCTGGCCACCGCCCGAATGTCCGGCGATCACCACGTCGGTCAGCGACGCAAACTGCTCGCGCGACGCCAGCGTCTGCAAGATGGCATCGAGTACATCGAACGAACTGATCGGCGCCGGACCTTCGGCGTTCCCGCCGCCCATCCAGCTAGTCCATTCCCAATGCAGCGTGGACGGCGGCAGCGCATGCGCGCTGACGTCGGCACTGGCGAGAAACTGCGGCACGATTAGCAGCGTATCGGCGGCATCGCCACCCGCCAGCGCGCACGCGTGCTCCGCCAACTCGAAGTACGAGTCCGCATTGCGCAGGCGTCCATGAATCAGGATCACCGCACGCTTGACGTCACGCGTCGGCGCAAGCCAGTCACCGTTCGCGAACACCGGCACGGTGCCGCTGCCCGCATGCGTTTCGACACTCAGATGGCGGCTGGCGACGACGGCGACCGGGCGTTCATTCGGTGCGCGTTCGTCGTCTGTAATCAAAGGCTGGGTCATGCAATAAGCTCTGGTTAATCGAATGAGTCTGGCGAGATGCGTCTAATGCGTGACGAACTGCGCCGTAGCGCCGCCGGGCTCGCGTCCCGAACGCGTGAAATACACCATTGCGAGCGACACGAAACCGGCAAAAATCAGATAGAAGGCCGGCGTCAAACTACTACCGGTCAGATGCGTCAAACCGGTGATGGTGAGCGGCGCCATACCACCGAACAGCGTCACCGCAATGTTGTAAGACAGCGCCACGCCCGCCGAACGGCTACGCACCGGAAACAGCGTCGCGAGCATGCCAGGATGTGAACCGGACATGGCGGCGAGGAACACGGTCGCGACCATCTGCGCGATGAACAAATGCCCCGGCGTCGGATTCGTCACGACAAAGTGATAGAGCGGATATACGCACACCATCCACGCAATGACGATCGGATAGAACAGCCGGTATGCGCCATAACGATCGGCAAGCTTGCCGGACAGCGGAAACAGGAACAGATTCAACACGCCCGACACGAAGGCGCCAAGCAGCGCGGTGGACAGCGGCAAATGCAATTGCCGCTCGACATACACCGACAGATACGAGTGCCATACGTAGTTGGTCGCCGCGCCGATGATGATCACACCCATCGCACAGATCGCGGCGTCGCCGTTATCGCGGAAGAACTGACGCATCGTCACGCGCGGCGGCTTGTCCTTCTGATCGAGCAAACGCTCGAACTCCGGCGACTCGGCCACGCGATGCCGGATATAAAAGCCGAACGGTCCCGCCAGCGCACCAAACAGAAACGGCAAACGCCAGCCCCACGCCACCAGTTGCTCGTGCGTGAGTTGCGTGGTCAGCAGATAGCCGACGCCTGACGAAAGCAGCAATGCGAACGCCTGCGCCGACATGTTGAAGCTGCCGTAGAACATCTTCTTGTGCGGCGGCGCGTACTCGACCAGCATCGCCGAGGCGGTCGCGAACTGCCCGCCCACCGAGAGTCCTTGCAACAGCCGCGCGAACACCACCAGCAAAGGCGCGGCGATGCCAATGCTGGCATAGCCCGGTGTGAGGCCCATCAACAGCGTGCTCGCCGCCATCGAGATGATCAGCAGCGAAAGCGCTTTGCGCCGCCCTGCCCGGTCCGCATAAATGCCGAGCAGAATGCCGCCGATCGGTCGCACGATAAAGCCGACAGCGAACGTGGCGAGCGTCAGCATGATCGACACGAAGCCACCACCGCCGGGAAAAAACACCTGCGCGATGATTTTGGCGAAGTAGCCGTAGATCAGAAAATCGAACCACTCGAGTCCGTTGCCGAGCACCGAGGCGAAGATCGCGCGCCGCACCATCGACGGGCTCAAGCCGTTCGATGCCTCCGTGGTGGGCGCCGCGCCGTCACGCTGATTCAAGCTCGCCTCGCTCATTGCTCGCATCCTTTGGTGTCGAACATCGCCGACAATGCGCAGACTGACGTCAGCATGCGCGCGCCGTTGTGGCCCACGCCCGGGACGATATGAAAGCGCTGCTTCAGACCTTCCGGATGACGCGACTGGATGTACCGGTAATACGCTTCTGCACGCGCAACACGCTGCGGACCTTGCGCTTCGGCGGCACAGCTTTTATCGAGTGCGCTTTGCTGCGGATCGTCGTCCGCGCCGCCGACCAGGTAGTCGATGCGGCGCGACGCATACGTCGCTTCGAGTTGCACCGGCGAGCGGTCGTCGAGATACGGCGGCCGATTGTCCATGCCGTATTTCCATTGATTGAAGTCGGCGCATTGCGCGGCGTCGAACGGCGCCGCCACGCCTTGCGCGTTCGGCCGTTGCGCATCGAAATACGCATACGTCGATGGGCTCGCCACGACGTAGCGCACGTCGATGCCTTCATTCGTCAGCACGTCGATGTTACGCGCCGCCACAGCGTAACGCTGCACGACCTGCCCGCCACCCGAATGCCCGGCGAACACGACGTGCTGCAGATTCGGAAACAGCTTGCGATCCGCGAGGCGCGTAACAATCGCGTCCAGCACCGTGTACGAACTGATGGGCAACGGCGCCCGCGCCGCCTCACCGCCCATCCACGCGTCGCCCGTCCAGCGCAGGAGATCGGCCGGTTCGTCATGCATGCGCGTGTCGAGCGTGGCGAGGAATTGCGGCGCGATCAGGAGCGTGCTGTCGGCGTCCGCGTGAGCCGCCTCGCGCGCATTCTGCGCGGTGCGGAAGTACACGTCGGCGTTGCGCAGCTTGCCGTGAATCACGATCACCGCACGCGTCACCTGCGGTTGCGCGACGTTCCAATCCTTCGACAGATACAGCGGAAATTCAGCTTGCCCTTGCGGCGTGTCGATCGTGAACCGCGTATCCGAGATCGCCGCCACGGGTTTCAGGTGAGATTCGTAGGCATGCACCGCGAATGCCGGTTGCGTGAGCAATGCCACCATGGCGGCGCCCGCTGCCACGCACCCCATCGCCAGACGCCGTGAAAGTTTGAATGTCATGCAGCTTGCTCCTGATAGCCGTGCACTGTCTTGAACGCGGCGCATCGTCAAATCCGTCGTTGAACAACTCAAAAACTCAGAACCGGTGCCGGATGCCGAGCGTCACACCTGTCTGGTTCGGACCGAACGCGGTATCGCTCGTCAAGCCGACTGGCGTGTACTGGCCGTTGGCATAGCGCGTGGAAGCAGCATAGGCAACTGTTGCATACACATCGGTTCGCTTCGAGAGAATATAGTCCGCACCGAGCACGCCCATCAACGAGTTCGACACGTTATCCGCCTTGTTGCTCTGGTAATACGCGGCGGCGGTCACGCGAAAATACGGCAGGACAAGATAGCGGACCCCGCCGAACCACAACGCCGACGACACGGTCTTGCCCTTGGTCGGGTTGTACAGGTAGTGCTCGTAGCCACCCATGATGGTTACGTCGCCGATCTGCTCGCGCGCCGAGGCGCTCCAGTTACGCGACTTGGTCCACAAGCCGGTCGAATTGATGGCCCCGTTGCGATAGTCGTAGGCCACCGCCGCGGCAAAGCTGCCAGCATCGTAATCAAGCGCGCCGCCGTATGCCGCGCTGCTTTGAAACGAGTCGGCCGTGCCGCCGAAACTGTAATCCGCCGTGGCCGTCAATCCGCCGAAGCGGCCCACATACTTTACCGAGTTGTTCACCCGCGCCTTGAACGAAAAACCGTCCACGGAACCAGTGGTCGGCATCCATGTGTACTGCTGACCGAACACCATCGGATCGTATTTGATCAACGTGTCGTACATCGCCGTGTACTGCAAACCCGCCGACAACGCGCCGAATGCATCATTCGACACCCCGACCGCCGCGGTCCGATTGAATAGCACGCCGGCGGTTGCGTTGGTGCCGTCGTTGCCGTTGAAGCCCGCTTCGAGGATGAAAAACGCCTTGTTGCCGCCACCAAGGTCTTCCGTGCCACGAAAGCCGAAGCGCGAATTGCTCAGTCCACCGGAGTTTTCCCGGACCAGGGAGCCGCCGCTTGCGCCCGCATGGTTGAGGAATTCGATGTTCGTGTCGATCAAACCGTACAGCGTGACCGATGCCTGCGCATGCGCACCCGCGCTCCCCACCAGGGCCAATGCGGCCACCGCACATTGTTTTTTCACTGCCGTCTCCTGTCGATGTTGTTTTATGTCGCCATGCGCTCGAGCCTGCTTGCCGTGAGCAACGCGGGCCTCGGTCGATGCGATGGACGAGATCGTAGGATTGGGCGTGGTAAATGTAAAATACATGTTTCAGGCACTATCCATATTTATAGAATATGGCATTAACTAGAACGCTGAGAATAGTCAAGGAGACAGAACACGATGGAGCTTCGCCATTTGCGCTACTTCCTCGCCGTTGCCGAGGAAGGCCAATTCACGCGCGCGGCCGAGCGACTGGCGATGCAACAGCCGCCGCTCTCGCAGCAGATTCGAACGCTGGAAGAAGAGATCGGCTTCGAGCTGTTTGTACGCATGCCGCGCGGCGTCACCTTGACGCCCGCAGGGCAGGCCTTTGCAGAAGACGCGCAACGCTTGCTGCAGGACCTGCAGTTGTCGGTGGACAAGGCACACCGGATCGCGCGCGGCGAGCTCGGCACGATCTCGATCGGCCTGACCAGTTCTGCGGCGTTCCATCCCTTCACGACGGAGGCAATCCGGGCCTTTCGCGCAGTGTGTCCCGAGGTCGCCGTGGAACTTGCCGAGCTTAACGCTGCGGAGATTATCGAGCGTTTGGCCGCGGGACAGATTCAGGCCGCGTTTCTCCGCAAGCCCGTCGATGTGCGCGAAGGCGTGGCGTTCGAATTACTGCTCGACGAACCGATGGTGGTGGTGCTGCCGGTCGGACATCCGTTACTGAAGGGCGCGGGCAAGAAGCGACCGCAGGTTTCGTTGAAGGCGCTGGCGCAAGAAGATTTCATTCTGGTGCGCCGGCCGGGAGCGCCCGGCATGTATGCGGATATCCTGGCGGCCTGCAGACAGGCCGGGTTCGTCCCGCGGATTGCGCGCGAAGTGCCGCGCATGGTGTCGGGGATCAATCTGGTGGCCGCCGGGTTGGGCGTGACGCTCGTGCCGGCGTCGATGCAACGTTACGACCAGGTGGGGACCGTGTATTGCACATTGACGGATCCCTCGAAGTTGAGCGCTCCGCTGCATCTTGCTTACCCTGCCGGACTGCGCAATAGCGCAGCGACCCGCTTTATCGAACTGGTGAAGGAACGCGCTGGCGGTTGAATACGCCGGGATTCTGCGACAGTGCCACGCAGGCCCGGAAACCTGCAAAGGCCCGTTGGCATGGTGGACCCGACACTCGCAGGCATGCAAATTGCAGCGCATCCGGACCGGCTAACAAGTCAAAGCCATTATCGATGCAATCGCTACGCTATGCTCAAAACACCTGCTGCCGCTCCGCCGAGCCGTCTCTCCTCCGGAATCGAGGGTATCGACAACATTCTCGGAGGCGGCCTCACTCCCCACCGCATGTACCTTGTCGAAGGCGCGCCCGGCACAGGTAAAACGACCCTTGCGTTGCAATTCTTGCTCAAGGGCGCAGCAGAAGGCCAGGCGGGCCTGTACATTACGCTGTCCGAGACGCGCGCCGAGTTGATCTCGGTCGCGCAGAGCCACGGCTGGGACATCAGCCGGTTCACGATTCTCGAACTGCTGTCCGACGAAGGCCTCGACCCGCGGTACGAGCAGACCGTGCTGCATCCGGCCGAAGTCGAGCTTGGCGAGACCGTGCGCAATGTCATCGAGCAGGTCGACGAACTCAAGCCCGTGCGCATCGTGCTCGACAGCCTCTCCGAGTTGCGTCTGTTGTCGCAGAACCCGTTACGCTATCGCCGGCAGATTCTCGCGCTCAAGCGCTATTTCGCGACCCGCGAATGCACGGTGCTGCTACTCGACGACAATTCGTCAGACCCGGGCGACATCCAGTTGCACAGCATCGCCCACGGCGTGATCGCCCTCGACAACCTCGTACACGATTACGGCGGCAACCGGCGTCGCATGCGCGTCGCCAAGATGCGGGGCATCAAGTTCCGCGAGGGCTATCACGACTTCACGCTCGACACCGGCGGCATCCACGTCTATCCCCGCCTCGTGGCGGCCGAGCATCACACGGCCTTCGACACCGAGGTGCTCAGCACCGGGACGGCTGGCCTCGACGCGCTGCTCGGCGGCGGCCTGATCCCCGGCACCAATGCACTGATGATCGGCCCATCGGGCGTCGGCAAAACCACCACCGTGGTCTCGTGCCTGATTGCGGCGCTCGAACGTGGCGAGCCCTGCGTCTACTATGTATTCGACGAAACCCTCACGACACTGATGATTCGCTGCGCGACGCTCGGCATGCACCTGGCGCCACACGTCGAAAGCGGTTTGCTGACGCTGCGCCAGATCGACCCGGCAGAAATCTCGCCGGGCGAATTCGCGAGCGACGTGCGCAACTCGGTCGAAAACAACGGCGTGAAATACGTCGCTATCGACAGTCTGAATGCCTACCTCCAGGCCATGCCCGGCGAGCGCTATCTGCTGCTGCAGATGCATGAATTGCTCGGCTATCTGAATCAGCAAGGCATCATCACAATGCTGGTGCTCGGTCAGCACGGCATCATCGGCGAGGTGCGGAACGATCTCGACATCAGCTATTTGAGCGACGTGGTCGTGCTGTTCCGCTATTTCGAGCACCATGGCGAAGTGCTGACGGCGGTAACCGCCGTGAAGAGTCGCGCTAACGCACATGAGCGTTCGATCCGCCAGTTCCGGCTCAACCGCAACGGCGTGGAAGTCGGCGAAGCATTGCGCGACTTCGAAGGCGTGCTCTCCGGCCTGCCTGCCTATCGCGGCAGCACCGCCCTGCTCGGCGAGCAAGATCGTGTCATCGACACGTCCCGGCAGTAGCGCCATGGAGCAACGCGTCCTTATCCTGGCGCCGTTTGGCCGCGACGCCGATGTGATTGCCGAAGTCCTGCAGAAGGACGCCCGTACATCGGTTGCCTGCCGCGACGCCAATGCGCTCGCCGAAGCGCTGGACGCCGGCGCCGGCAGCGCGCTGATCGCCGAAGAAGCCCTCGCGAACGGCCACGCGTCGCGGCTGTTCGACTGGCTCGAGCAGCAGCCGGCATGGTCCGACTTCCCCTTCATCCTGCTCGCCGCCAATCGCGTTGGGCGCCGTTCGGCACGCAGCCTCGAAGTGCTCGAACGGCTCGGCAATGTCGTGGTACTCGAGCGCCCGCTGAACTCGGAAACGCTGCGGCGCGCGGTGGGCTCGGCACTGCGCGCCCGCTCGCGGCAGTACGAGTCGCGCCGCCATCTGGCCGAGTTGATGGAGGCAAAAGAGGCGCTGGTGCAACTCAACGATTCGCTGGAGAGCCGCATCGCCGGGCGCACGCACGAACTTGCGTCCGCCAACAACCGGCTGATGATGGAGATTCACGAGCGGGCCAAAGTACAGGCCGTGCTGGTGCAATCGCAAAAGATGGAAGCGCTCGGACAGCTCACCGGCGGCATCGCGCACGACTTCAACAATCTGCTGAACGTCATCATGGTCAACTCGGAGTTGATCGCGCGGGTGGGCAGCGACGATCGCATTCGCGCCATGGCCGCCACCGTCAAACGCGCAACCGAGCGAGGCGCGAAACTGACGGGCCAGTTGCTGACCTTCTCGCGCAACAGCAATCTGGATCTGAAAGCGGTGAACGTGGTGACCTTGCTGCAAGGCATGCGTGACATCATCACGGTGTCGCTCGGCTCCGGCATCCGTTACAGCACCGAATTCGATTATGAAGAATTGTGGACCCAGGCTGACGCCAATCAGCTCGAACTGGCCATCCTCAATCTGGCGATCAATGCGCGCGACGCGATGCCTGGTGGCGGCCAGCTCGCGATTCACGTGAACGAGCGCACGGCCCCCGATCAAACACTCGACGAGGGCCGCTATGTCGTGCTCGAGGTCGCCGACACCGGCTCAGGAATTCCTCCCGACGTAGTCTCACGGGTATTCGATCCGTTCTTCACGACCAAGCCGATCGGCAAGGGCACGGGCCTCGGCTTGAGTCAGGTCTACGGCATCGCGCGGCAAGCGGGCGGCACCGCGCGCCTGCTCAGCGAAGAGGGTGTGGGCACGACGGTGGAGATCTGGCTGCCATTGCGCGAGCGCGTGGCACTGCAGACCGAAACAGTATCCAACGCCGAAGAGAACGTGGTCGGCCTGAAGCGCGTGCTGGTGGTCGAAGACGACGGCGAAGTGCGGGCGATGCTGGTCGAGTGTTTGCGAATGCTCGGCTATACCGTGACCGAAGCCGCGGACGGTCAGGCCGGGCTGAACCGGCTGCAAGACGACAATCCCGACTTGCTGATGGTCGACTTCGCGATGCCGGGCATGAACGGCATTGACGTGATCGCCGCGGCGCGCAAGATGCGCGAGGACCTTCCGGTGATCCTCGCGACCGGTTATGCGGACGTGGATATTTCGGGCCTTGTCGTCAAGCGCTGCACGATCTTGCGCAAACCCTTCCAGCTCGACGACCTGGCGCGTACGGTGCGGCTCGGCCTCGCGGCCTGAGAAGAAACCACGGGGCGGGGCGCACAGTCTGAAGCTCGTCCCGGGCTTCGCCGGGCGCTCCTCACTCCGCCGTGTATTGCCACAAAAAATTCAAATTCAATAGTTTGCTAACGAATATTTAGGCAATACAATACCGGCCATGTCGAATCTCGATACCTTGCGCCGCACCGTCAGCAGCACGCTGGTCGTCGCCGCCAGAAAATGGCGGCGCACGAGCCACGGTGTGCTCGCGGCCTTTAACGTCTCCGAAGCGTGCGCCACGCCACTCCTCACCGCCAGCCGGCTCGGCGAAGCGGTGCGGCAGGTCACGCTGGCCGATCACATCGGTATTGAAGGGCCTTCGCTCGTGCGGCTGCTCGATCAATTGTGCGCGGCCGGCCTGATGCGCCGCGACGAAGATCCTGAAGACCGGCGCGCCAAGACCGTTGTGCTTACCGACGAAGGCCGCGCCGTTACCGCTAGAATGGAAGAAGAGCTCGTTACGCTGCGCGCGCAAGCTTTGAAAGGTATTTCACGCAGCGATCTCGAAGCGACCTTGCGGGTGCTGGCCGCTTTCACGGCCGAGGCGGCGCCACACAATGCCGGGGATTCCGAGTAACGGTTTATGGTCTATCCCTCCATCCGCGACTGGCTGTTCTCCGTCAAGACGTTTGCCGCGGCAATGATCGCGCTCTACATCGGTCTCTCGCTCGAGTTACCGCGGCCGTACTGGGCGATGGCCACCGTCTACATCGTATCGAATCCGTTTGTCGGCGCGACCCGCTCCAAGGCGCTTTATCGTGCGCTCGGCACCGCGCTCGGCGCGTCGGCCGCGGTGCTGCTGGTGCCGCCGTTTGTCGAATCGCCCTATCTGTTCAGCGTGGTCGTCGCGTTGTGGACCGGCACGCTGCTGTATCTGGCAGTGGCTGACCGTACCGCGCGCAGCTATGTCTTCATGCTGGCGGCCTACACCATGCCGATCATCGCCTTGCCTTCGGTGACGAATCCAGACGGTGTGTTCGATCTCGCGATCAGCCGCACCGAGGAGATCACACTCGGCATCGTGTGCGCGAGCATCGTCGGCAGTTCGCTGTTTCCTAGCCGGCTCGCGCCCACCATCATCGAGCGAACCGACGCGTGGTTTCGCGACGCCGCGTTCTATGCAACCGAAACGCTGTCCGGGCGCATTGCGGGCGCGGCGATCTCGGGGGCCCGCCAGCGGATCGCAGCCACGATCAACGGACTGGAACTGCTGCTGAGCCAGCTTGCCTACGACCATACCCGGCTGGACATCCTGGCACGTGCTCACGAGTTGCGCGGGCGCATGCAGTTGCTGCTGCCGATGATGTCAGCGCTGGCCGATCCGCTCGTCGCGCTCTACAACAGCGGCCGGCAGACATGGCCGGAGGGTCTCGAAGCCTTGCTCGACGACGTCATCAAGTGGTTCAATGCGCCGCTTCCGCCAGCGAGCGAGGGCTATCACCCCGACCTTGTCGCCGACACACTGCGCGCGCGCATCGCAGCCATGCAGCCGCCGCCGACCGCGCTGGCCAAATGGGACAGCGCGCTGCTTTCGAACGCGCTGTGGCGCATGAAACAGGTGATCGACGTCTGGCAGGACTGCCGCTCGCTGCGCATCATCATCACGCGCGAAGAAGGCTCATGGCGGCCACGCTTTCGCCATTGGCGGCTGGGCGGTACCGAGCGGTTCTTCGACCGCGGCATCATGCTGTTTTCGACGGTTTCCGCGGGCGCCGCGGTCATCATCGCGTGCAGTCTGTGGATCAGCTCAGGCTGGGCGGACGGCGCCAGTGCGGTGACGCTGGCGGCGGTCGCGTGCTGCTTCTTCGCCGCGCTCGACGAGCCCGCGCCCATGGTGTTCAAGTTCTTTCTCGCCACGGCGGTCAGCGTGGTGGCCGCCGGCATCTATCTGTTCGCGGTGCTGCCACACGTGCATGATTTCCCGATGCTGGTCATCCTGTTCGCCGCGCCGTTCATCCTGGTCGGCACGCTGATCCCGCGTCCGCAGTTCAACATGGTGACCGTGCTAGTGGCCGTCAATACCGCCACCTTCATCAGCATTCAGGACGCTTACTCGGCCGACTTCCTGATCTTCCTGAACAGCAATCTCGCCGGCCTCGCAGGCTTGCTCTATGCCTATCTGTGGACCCGCGTGACGCGCCCGTTCGGCGCTGAACTCGCGGCCTCCCGCCTGCTGCGCTCGAGCTGGTCCGACGTGGCGCTGACCGCGTCCACACGGACAATCGAAGACCCGCGCAATCTCGCCGCGCGCATGCTCGACCGCCTGATGCAGCTGATCCCCCGCCTTGCCGCTACCGACGACCATCGCCACCCGTCGATCGAAAGCTTCCGCGATTTACGCATCGCCTTCAACGCGCTCGATCTGCGCCGCCTGACACGCAAGCTCGGCGGCGAAGCGCCGGCTTCCATCGACCAGGTCCTCGACGACGTGCGCCAATACTTCGAAGCCTGCGTCGACCGGCGCGTACGTCAACCGGTGCCCGAGAGCCTGATGTCGTCCATCGACGCAGCCGTGGCACGCGTCACGGCACAAGGACTCGCCAATGCCGGCGCACCCAGCGCGACCTCGCAAGCTTCGGCACGCCGATTGCGCGAGGCGCTGCACGCGCTGGTCGGCTTGCGCCTTTCACTGTTTCCGGCCACGCTAGTCACACCCACACCGCCTGAACCGGAGGCCGCTGCCTGATGCGCCCATCCCGCAACCCAATCCTCCCCTTTGCCCGTTCCCGCGATGATCGGTGAAATCGATATCTTCGGCGTGTTCGTGCCGGCCGTGCTCGTGCTGATGTTGATCGCCTATCTGATCAACCTCGCCATTCGCACGGTGCTCGCACGCGTCGGCTTTTACCGCTTCGTCTGGCACCGTTCCATCTTCGATCTCGGCATCTATGTGCTGGTGCTGGGCCTTGTCGTCGTCGTTTCGCACAGACTAATAACGTGAAAAAAACCTGGTTCTCCGTCGGTCAAATTCTGCTGACCCTGATCGTCGTCGTGGTTGCGGCCTTCGTGCTGTGGAAACTGGTCGCTTATTACATGTTCGCGCCATGGACCCGCGACGGGCACGTGCGCGCCGACGTGATCCAGGTTGCGCCGGATATCTCGGGGCTGATTTCATCGGTCGAGGTGGTGGACAACCAGCAGGTCAAGCAAGGCCAGGTGCTGTTCGTGATAGATCAGGCCCGCTATGCGCTTGCATTACGCCAGGCGCAAGCCACCGCGCTGCAGCGGCGCGCCACCCTCGATCAGGCGCGCCGCGAAGACGCGCGTAACCGTCAGCTCGGCAACCTCGTCGCGGCGGAAGTCGCCGAAGAAAGTCGCTCGCGTGTCGAAACGGCGGAAGCCGCGCTCGCCGATGCGAACGTCGCAATCGATACCGCCAAACTGAATTTGCAACGCACCACGATCGTGAGCCCGGTCGACGGTTATCTGAACGACCGCGCGCCGCGTACCGGCGAATTCGTCTCGGCGGGCCGCGCGGTGGTGGCGGTGGTGGACATGCATTCATTCCGTGTCGACGGTTATTTCGAAGAAACCAAGATGCGGGGTATCGACATCGGCCAGGCGGTCGATATCCAGGTGATGGGCGAGCCGAACGTGCTGCGCGGGCATGTGCAAAGCATCGTCGCGGGGATTGAAGACCGCGACCGCACGCAAGGGTCGAATCTGCTGCCGAACGTGAACCCGGCGTTCAGCTGGGTGCGGCTCGCGCAACGGATTCCGGTGCGGGTCGCGCTCGACGAGGTCCCTGCCGACTTCCGCATGATCGCGGGACGCACCGCGACAGTATCGGTGCGTGATCTATCGCCGGGCGGCAAGAAGCATCCGGCTGCGGGCGCTTCGGGTGTTGTGGATGCGTCCACGGCTTCGACGGCGGCTACGGCTTCAGCTACGTCTGCTGTTCCGGCTGCCTCGGCTGCTTCTGCTACGCAAGCGGCATCCGCTGCCGTTATTTCGGGCGCCTCGCAATGAAGCTGTCGCGTGCCCTGCCCTTATTGCCGCTGCTACCGTTAGCCGTCGCGCTCAACGGCTGCATGAACGTCGGCCCCAATTACTCGCTGCCGAAGCAGGCGCTGGTCAATGCGCCGCTCGCCAATGCACCGATCGAAGGCGCCGATGCCAAACTGACTACGCGTCAGAACGTGCCTGCGGTCTGGTGGAAGCTCTATGACGATCCGGTGCTGAACAGCCTCGTCGACGAAGCGCTGCAATCGAATACCGACCTGCGCGTCGCAGCGGCTAACCTCGCGCGTTCACGCGAAGCACTGGGTGTCGCGCAGGCGCAGGGCGGCTTCTCCGGCAAGACGTCGGCGGTTATCGAGCGCGCGCAGGAATCGGCCGAGCAGTATCTGCTTACCGAGAAGCTGCCGGTCGTCAATGAAGGCGACATCGGCATCAGCATCTCGTACGAAATCGATCTGTTCGGCAAGCTGCGGCGCGGTGTCGAAGCGGCGTCAGCGGATACGGAATCCGTGCAGGCGGCCGGCGATCTCGCGCGAATCACCGTGGTCGCGGATGTGGTCCGATCTTATGTCGACCAATGCTCGGCCGCTGAGGAACTCAGGATCGCGCAGCAGTCACTGGCCTTGCAGAAGCAGCGGGTGGACGTGTCGCGCCGGTTGCGCGACGCGGGTCGAGGCAATCAGCCTGACGTGACGCGTGGCCAGACTCAGGTCGATACCCTGGCGGCGGATATTCCGCGCTACACGGCGCGCCGTCAGATCGCGCAATACCGGCTCGCGGCGCTACTGGCACGTGCACCGTCCGACTTGCCGCCAGCGGTACTCGCTTGCAGCAAGCTGCCGCAAATCCGTCAGCCGATTCCGGTCGGCGACGGCGCCGCGCTGCTCAAGCGCCGCCCGGACGTGCGCGAAGCCGAGCGTCAACTGGCGGCTTCGACGGCACGCATCGGCGTGGCAACGGGCGCGTTGTATCCGACTGTGAGCATCGGTGCATCGGCGGGTTTGACCGGGGTTCTGGAAGACCTCGGCACGTCGCCGACGGCGCGCTGGGGCTTCGGTCCGCTGATCAGCTGGACCTTCCCCACCAATGGCGCACGAGGCCGTGTCCGCGAGGCGGAAGCGTCGAGCAACGTCGCGCTGGCGAAGTTCGACGGCGTGGTGCTGACCGCGTTGCGCGAAACCGAAACCAGCCTCGCGACCTATGCCTCCGACTATGCCCGCGCCGACGCTCTGCGTGCCGCGTTAAAGTCGGCCATCGAGTCGGCGGATGAAACGCATCGGCTGTATCGCGCCGGACGCGAGTCGTTCATTTCGGATCTGGATGCAACGCGCACGCTGACTTCGACGAAGTCTCAAGTGGCGGCCGCGGAAGGTCAGGTGGCGATCGATCAGGTCAACCTGTTCCTCGCGCTTGGCGGAGGGTGGGAGACGGATGCGCAGATGGCGTCGAGGGCGAGGCCTGATGCAGCCACGTCCGCCGCTACACCGTCCACCTCTGCAGGGCATGCGGCGACACCGGCTCCTGACCTGCCTGTCAGGGCCATGCCAACAGCGGCGGCCAAGGCGCCTTAATTCCACCATAAACGGTTCCACAACCTCGGCTAGCACAGTCGCACCATGCCAGCGGGCCCCAGAGTTATTTTTGACAAGCTTTCTTTTACCTTTCAATTCAGGTTAAATACGAGCCTCAACCACACGTTACGGGGTCACGTATGTCGCATTTCATGCAAGGCGCAGCCACATTGGGCGGTTGTATCGGCGTTTTTACGGTGGTCGTCGCGGTCGTGGAGATGCTGGCGAACTGAGCCTCATTAGTTCGCGACTGGCTCGTGATTGGCGGAACTCAAGCGCCCTGCGCCTGCGGTCTGGTCGGCCTTAAGCGGGCCGCCGTTTCGCGGCCGCCTGGTGAATCGCGGCCCGCACCCTCGGATACGTGCCGCAACGGCACACGATGCCGGACATCGCCGCGTCGATGTCGGCATCGGTGGGATTGGGCTTCTGCTTGAGCAGCGCGCAAGCGGCCATCAACTGCGCGCTCTGGCAATAGCCGCACTGCACCACGTCGAGATCGATCCACGCCGCTTTTAGCGCTTGCGCTTCGGCACCCTGCACGCCTTCAATGGTCGTGATCTTCTGCGAGTGCAAGCTCGACATAGGCGTCTGGCAGGCAAGGCCCGCCTTACCGTCCAGATGGATCGTGCACGCGCCGCAAATGCCCACGCCGCAGCCGAACTTGGTGCCGGTCATGCCGAGGTCGCAGCGCAGCACCCAAAGAAGCGGCATGTCCGGTTCGGCTTCCACCGCCACCGCCCGGCCGTTGATGTTCAGCGATCCCATGCTTTTCTCCGTCAATCCATGCGTTTCACGCGAGCCTCAACGGCAACGCGCGTAAGCGCTGGCCAGTCAGCGCGAACACCGCGTTGGCCACCGCCGGCGCGACCGGTGGCACGCCCAGTTCACCGACGCCCTGCGGGTGCATCTGACTCGGCATGATGTCGGTTTCGATCACCGGACAATCGTTCATCCGCACGACGGGGAAATCGACGAAGTTCTTCTGCGTCACCTGCCCACCGTTGATGGTGATTTCGTCCTGCAAAGCTGTCGAAAGGCCAAAGACGATGCCGCTCTCCATCTGTTGACGAATCAGGTTTGGATTCACCGGCAGTCCACAGTCGATCACGCAGACCACGCGATGCACGCGAATCTGTTTATTCGCGCCGACGGATACCTCTGCCACCTGCGCGACGACACTGCCGAACGCTTCGTGCAGCGCAACGCCGCGTGCCCGCCTGGTGCCGTCGGCGGCATGCGTCAGTGGATGTCCCCAATCCGATAAGGCTGCAACGCGCCTCAACACCGCCAGATGGCGCGGATGCTGCGCAAGCAGTGACGCGCGAAACGCAATCGGATCCTGACCGGTGGCGACGGCGAGTTCGTCGGTAAAACCCTCGGTGAAAAACGCCTGATGCGAATGGCCAACCGATCGCCAGAATCCAACCGGCACCGGCAATTCAACGATCTTGTGCGCCACGCGTGCGGTGGGCCATTCGTAGGGCTGATCGAACGCGCCCTCGCACGTGGTCTTGTCGATGGGAATGCGCGGCGCGCCGTAATAACGCGCGAGGGCTTCCGGCACGATCGCCTGACTCGCGGACGTGGCATGCCACGCGACCAGCTTGCCGTCTTTGTCGAAACCGGCTTTCAGTCGCGACACGCACGCCGGACGATAGAAATCGTGAGTGAAATCCTGGGCGCGCGACCAGATTGTTTGCACCGGATGGCCGCCGCCCTCACGCGCAATCGCTGCGGCTTGCGCGATGAAATCAAGTTCGAGACGGCGCCCGAAAGCACCGCCGAGCAGTTGCGTTTGCACATCGACCTTGTCGGCGTCGATGTTCAGCACTTTCGCGACGTGCTGCCGCGCGAGGCCCGGCATTTGCGTCGAGACCCAAACGGTGGCCGCGCCGTCCGCGACCTGCACCGTGCAATTTACCGGTTCGACCGCGCCATGCGCGAGGTACGGCGCGCGGTACTCGGCGGTGACGGTTCGCGCCGCGCTGCTCAATGCGGCGTCGACGTCGCCGCGATGGTAGTAGGCGTGGCCGTCGCTGTCGTCCAATGCTTGCGCGAGGCGGGTGTCCACGTCCGTGCTCGACAACGTGGTGGCGGGACCGTCATTCCAGACCACGTTGATAGCGCTGACCGCATTCATCGCGCGAAATGCATTGTCCGCGATGACCGCGACACCGCCGCTACCACCAGCGTACGGCACCAACGCGAAGGCCTTGATGAAACCCGGCATCTTCGTCGCAGGCGAAGCGTCGAAATGCGCCACTGTGCCGCCCAGCGTGGGGCACATCACCACGCTCGCGTAGATGAGACCGTCGGGTAGCGCGTCAATGCCGAAGCGCGCCGTGCCGTTGATTTTCGATGCGGCTTCGATGCGTCGCACCGGCTTGCCGATCAGTTTGAAGTCCGCAGGATCTTTCAGCGCGACTTTGCGCGGCAGCGGTTGCTGCGCGGCCATCGTGGACAGTTCGCCGAAGCTCGCCTTGTGACCTGAAGCGTGCAGTACGTAGCCGCCTTCCGTACGGCATTCGCTGGGTCGCACCTTCCATTGCTCGGCTGCCGCGCCGATCAACATCGCGCGCGCCGAGGCGCCGGCTTCACGCATTGGCGTCCATAGATCGTTCATGCTCGATGAACCGCCCGTCATCATCGTGCCGGCCTCGCGCACCAGCTTGCGGGTCATCCAGACCGTGGCACGTTTGACCGTGCTGTCGTCGTCCGGACGAAACGGCAGATCGTCGACGATGTTCTGCACGCTGTTGTATATCTTGTCGATCGGCGAGTTTTCGACACGAACTTGCGACCAGTCGGCGTCGAGTTCTTCGGCCAGCAGCATCGCAAGGCCCGTGTGGATGCCCTGCCCCATTTCCGCTTTGCACATCATGATCGTGACGCTGTTGTCCGCGGCGATTTTGACCCAGCCGTTGAGTGCCACCTGATTGCCTTCAGCCGGCAGCGGCGTGGAGGGGGTCAAGCGCTGACCCGGCGGTAGCACCGACCAGCCGACCATTAGCGCACCGAGCGCGCCGGCGCCGCCTAGCAGGAAGGTTCTGCGCTTTAACATCGTATGGCTCGATCAGCTTGCACGGTGGCGGGGACGCTGTGAAAGCGCGGGCTGGCGCGGGAGTTTGTTTCGTCGGAACAGTAGTAAGACGGGAGAGTGGGTGGGGGACTGAAAGCTAAAGAGTTTCAGCCGAGCTACACAGTGCTGGCAGATGCCCTTCGAGGAAAGGGCGCATGCAAGCCGTGTGTCAGTTCATTAAATGTTATTCGTCGCGTGGTGGCACGCTGCAGCGCAACTGGCTTGAACGGCGGAAAAATGCGAGAGTTGGCGGATTTTTACTAACTGCGCGAGTCGCTGATTACTTCACGAGCATCGGGACTTTAGAGCTTGAACGCGGTCTTGTCCGTCAAGGCCGCACGGTTGCCACGATGTGCCTGGGTGCTGACCGCACCTGAACTCACCCGTTCTCCCGAATCATCTCAATCAACGCCCGCAGCCCCGCCGGCACATGACGTCGCCCCGGATAGTAAAGACATAACCCGTCGAACGCCGGCGTCCAGTCTTCCAGCACACGCTGCAGCGTGCCCGCTTCCAGATCTGCCGCCACGTTCCACTCAGTCATATACGCCAGTCCGAAGCCCTCGCGGGCCGCCTCCATGATGAGCAACGGCTCATCGAGCGTCAGCATGCCCTGCACATCCACGCTGGTTGCCTCGCCGCGTCGCGCGAACTCCCAGTGATAAATACGCCCGCTCGGCATGCGCATCCGGATACAACGGTGTGCACGCAGATCGTCCGGCGTGCGCGGTTTCGGATGTTCGGCGAAATAGGCCGGACTCCCAACGACTGCAAAACGCTGCGGCTGGTTGAACGGCACAGCGATCATGTCCTGCGGCACGGTCTCAGCCAAACGAATGCCTGCGTCGAAGCCCTCAACCACAATGTCGATCACGCGCCCCTCGGTGACGAGATCCAGCTTCATCTCCGGATACCGCCGCAGGTATTCCAGCAGCAAAGGCATCGCTTGCCGCGCCGCGCCCGCCGATGTGTTGATCCGCAGCGTGCCGGCAGGTGTGTCGCGATAGCTGCCGGCCTGCTCGATGGCCACACGAATGGTCGACAACGCTGGCGCCACGCTGTCGACGAATTGCGCCCCCGCTTCGGACAACGACACGCTACGTGTCGTTCGATTGAAAAGCCGCACGCCAATGCGCGCCTCCAACGCTGCAATCGCATGGCTGAGCGCCGACGTCGACACGCCAAGCTCCGTCGCCGCAGCGCGGAAGCTGCGATGGCGCGCCACCGCAAGCACGCCTTCCAGTTCGCTCAAACCGGGCGTCTTCATTATCCCATCCTGCTCAACGAATCATCCTTGATTATATGGCTAGTCGACTTAATCCATTGAGCCTATCTTTGAGGCAACAACTTCACAGGTAGGAGCTTTCATGCAGCACATCGACAAGGTTTATATCGACGGCGCGTTCGTCACGCCGCACGGCGAGGAGTGGTTCGATCTTCACAACCCGGCTAAGGAAACGGTGATCGGCAAGGTGCGTCTGGCCGACGCGGAAGACGCTCGCCACGCGATCGCGGCCGCCAAACGCGCCTTCCCGGCGTTTTCCCGCACCAGCAAGGAAGAGCGGATCGCGCTGCTCAATCGTATGCACGCCGCGGTTCAAGCAAGAGAAGACGACCTCTTCGAAGCGATCGTCGAGGAATACGGTGCGCCGACGTCACGCGCGCGCTGGATGGCGAAATACCCAGCGGATGTGCTGGCGGAAGTCGTCAAGGTTTTGCGGAGCTACGAGTTCACGCGACGCGCCGGCACCGCCGACGTCGTCATGCAGCCGCTCGGCGTCGCCGGACTGATTACACCGTGGAACAGCAATGGTGGCTTCATCTGCGGGAAGCTGGCGGCGGCAATCGCAGCGGGCTGCACGGCCGTCATCAAACCGAGCGAGATGAGTGCGATCCAGACACTCATCGTCACCGAGGCGTTGCACGAGGCTGGCCTGCCTGCAGGCGTGTTCAATATCGTCACAGGCCGGGGCGACACGGTGGGGGCGGAAATCAGCGCGCATCCGGACGTGGCGAAGATTTCCTTCACCGGATCGACGGCTGTCGGCAAGACGATTCTGCGCACCGGCGCGGAGACATTGAAACGCGTCACGTTAGAGTTGGGTGGCAAGTCGCCGGTAGTCATACTCGACGACGCCGATTTCGCGGAAGCGGTGCCCTTGGCGCTCCAGGCAGGGTTCATGAACAGCGGTCAGGCGTGTATCGCCGGTACGCGGATTCTTGTGCCGCAAAGCCGCCTGGCGGAGTTCGAGGAACGCGTGATTTCTGAAGTCGCTCGCACGCAAGCGGGTGATCCGCGTGATCCCGCTACGCAGATCGGCCCGATGGTCAGTCATAAGCAGTGGGAGCGCGTGCAGCGCTACATCGGCATCGGTATCGGCGAAGGCGCGCGATTGATCGCAGGCGGCGCAGGCCGACCGGAAGGACTGGAGCGCGGCTGGTTCGTTCGGCCCACCGTATTTAGCGGCGTCAGCAACGACATGACGATTGCCCGCGAGGAAATTTTTGGACCGGTGCTGTCGATCATTCCGTATCGCGATACTGAGGAAGCGATCGCGATCGCCAATGACACGAGCTACGGGCTGCAAGCCTACGTACTCTCAGCCGATGCGGTGCAGGCTCGCGCAGTCGCCGGTCGCATCGACGCAGGGCGTGTACTGATCAACACGTTGGCACACGAACCGGCCGCACCGTTCGGCGGCTTCAAGCAATCGGGTATCGGGCGGGAATATGGGACGTTCGGGCTGGAAGCGTTCATGGAGCCGAAGTCGATTCTCGGCGTGAACTGACAACGGGTCTTCGAGAGCGTTTGATTGCTCAGCAGGCGGGCGTCAGCATTTGCATGCCGCACCGCCTGCTGTTTCACCGCCGGTTCGACCCCGACACGACATCGATCCACACAGCCAGCACAAGAATGCTGCCCTTCACGATCATTTGCCAATACGCGTCGACGTCGAGCATCGACATGCCATTATCGAGACTCGCCATCACCAGTGCGCCGATTAGCGCACCATAGACGGTACCTGAACCACCGCGCATCGATGTCCCGCCGATAAAGCACGCAGCAATCGCGTCGAGTTCACCCATCGATCCCGCCGACGGCGAGCCGGCTGCGAGCCTCGCTGTATTGACGATCCCGGCGAACGCGCACATCAGTCCCATCAGCGCGAAGATAGCCAGTTTCACGCGGTTGGTATTCACACCGGAGAGCCGCGTCGCTTCCAGGTTAGAACCTACTGCATAGATGCGCCGCCCAAAAACGGTCTGTGTCGCGATCCACGTGAAAATGCCTAGCAGTGCGAGCAGCAGCAGAACCGGTACCGGAATCCCGCCATAGCGGTCGAGCGTGGCGACAAACGCGGCCAGAATCGCGCCCGCTCCGACCACCTTCACGACGTCCTGCCAGATCGGCACCACCCTCAGCTTATAACGCTCGCGGTTGCTTCGTTGTCGCACCGTCAGAAAGGCCAGTACGACAAACAGGACCACGGCAAGCGTATCGCCCGCGAAGCGCGGCAGATACCCCTGGCCCACGAACACGAAACCGTCCGAGACCGGCGCAATCGTCGAACCGCCGGTGACACCGAGCAGAATGCCGCGATACGCAAGCATGCCGCCCAGACCGACAATGAACGAAGGCACACGCCGGTACGTCGACCACCATCCGTTGAACATGCCAACGAGTACGCCGAGCAACATCACCACGGGCACGGTGACACCGATCGGCCAGTGCCGGTTCACGTCGAGAATCGCCGCCACGCCGCCGAGCAAACCCAGCAACGAGCCGACTGACAAATCGATTTCACCGGCGATGATGACAAACACCATGCCGCACGCGAGCATGCCGGTAATCGACATCTGCCGCAGCAGGTTCGACAGATTGCGCGGCGTCACAAACGCGCCGTGCGTCAGAAAGGAAAAGAAAATCCAGATCACGGCCACGGCGATCAGCAACGCGAGAATCTTGTAGCGCGCGAACAACTGCTGAATTCGCTGCGGGCCACCGAATGCGCCTCGTGGCACGGCGCCGTCGGCGGATCGGGAAGTGACGTCGGGAGTCATGCGGCACTCGCTGCGGTTGGTGCGGTCGGGTTGAGGGATCGCTGCACGGGACGGATTGCAGCGCTGAGAATGTCCTCTTGTGTGAGGCCGTCGTTGACGAAATCGCCGCGCAGTTCACCTTCGCCGATGACCAGCACGCGATCGCTGATGCCGAGTACCTCGGGCAATTCGGACGACACCATCACGATCGACATACCGCGCTGTGCCAGTTGAAAAATCAGTTTGTAGATTTCGAATTTCGCGCCGACGTCCACCCCTCGAGTCGGCTCGTCGAGGATCAGCACCTTGGGATCGGTCAGCAGCATGCGCGTCAGCACGGCCTTCTGCTGATTGCCACCCGAGAGGCTCGCAATCGAGAGCATCGGATGCGCAGCGCGCACTGAAAGCCGCTTCATCTCCGTATGAATGGCGTCGAGTTCTGCGGCAGAATCGATCCGGCCACCTTTCGCGAAGCGTTGCAACACGGCCAGCGTGATGTTGTGACCGACGCTCAGGCCCGGCACGATGCCGTGGCGCTTGCGGTCTTCCGGCACCATGCCAATGCCGGCGCGAATCGCATCGACAGGCGCGCGGATTTTCAGCGGCTTGCCTTCCATCAGCACGGTTGCCTCGCTCACCCCGGGATACGCCCCGAAAATCGCCTGCATCAGCTCGGTGCGCCCAGCGCCGACCAAACCGGCAACACCGAGAATCTCACCGCGTCGCAATGCGAACGACACATCGTTCACCCGCTTGCGGCGCGGATTGGTGACATCGAAACAGGTCACGTGACGCGCTTCGAAGATCACTTCGCCGATCGGATGTGGTTCACGCGGAAACAGGTTCTTGATCTCGCGGCCCACCATCAAGGAGATGATGCGGTCGGTCGTCAGCGCGCGCATGGGCTCGGTCGCCACATGACGACCGTCGCGAATCACGCTAATCGTGTCGCACACGGCGGCTACTTCGTCGAGCTTGTGCGAGATGTACACGCAGGCAACACCCCGCCGCTTCAGATCGCGCACGATGTCCAGCAGGATGTGTATCTCTGTTGCGGTCAGCGACGACGACGGTTCATCGAGGATCAACAGTTTCGCGCGCTTATTCAGCGCCTTCGCGATCTCGATCAGCTGCTGGTGACCGCCGCCGTAGTTCATCACCGGTTGCGCCGAGTTGATGCCGCTTATGCCGAGTTCGCGCAGCAGTTCATCGGCGCGTTGGTACATGGCGGCGTAGTTCATCCGGCCGCCGGGCAGTGTGATTTCGTTGCCGAGAAAGATATTCTCCGCGACCGAAAGCTCCGGCACCAGCATCAACTCCTGGTGGATGATGATGATGCCCGCGCGCTCCGTGTCCCTTATGCTCGCAGCCTTCATCGGTTCGCCTTCCCAGCTGATTTCGCCGTCCCATGTACCGTAGGGATAGACGCCGGACAGCACTTTCATCAGCGTCGATTTGCCCGCGCCGTTCTCGCCGCACAAGCCCACGCACTCGCCTGGCGCCACCGTCAGGTCGATGCCGTCGAGCGCCTTCACGCCGGAAAACGCTTTGACGATGCCGCGCATCGTCAGCAATGGTTGCGTCATTCGCTATGCCTCGCTGCAAGGTGCGAAGTGAAGCCGATGTGCCTGATGCATATCAGGCACATCGGCATTTACCGCGCACACGTTACGCTCATTGGCTCGCGAGCTGGGCCTGGGTATAGAAACCGTCCTTGACGACCACGTCGACATTGCTCTTGGTGAGCAGCGTGGGTTGCAGGAGCACCGTGTCGACCTTCTTCTTGCCGTTGTCGTACTGCGCATTAAAGGCCGGCTTCTCGCCCTTCGCTAGCGCAACAGAAAGTTTCGCCGCTTCGCCTGCGATCAGTTTCAGCGGTTTGTACACGGTCATGGTCTGCGTGCCGGCGATCACGCGTTTCACTGCGGCCAGATCGGCGTCCTGTCCCGACACCGGCACCTTGCCCGCCATGTGCTGTGCGGCAAGCGCCTGAATCGCGCCGCCCGCGGTGCCATCGTTCGAGGCGACGATCGCGTCGATCTTGTTGTTGTTCGCCGTGAGCGCATCTTCAACGATACGCAGCGCCGTCGATGCGCTCCACTCCGGTACCCACTGCTGACCGACGACCTTGATATCGCCCTTGTCCATTGCGGGCTTCAACACTTTTAGCTGGCCTTCACGCAGCATCTTCGCGTTGTTGTCGGTCGGCGCGCCACCGAGCAGGAAATAGTTACCCTTCGGCTGAGCGTTGTAGACACCTTGCGCTTGCAGTTCCCCGACCTTCTCGTTGTCGAACGAGATATAGGCATCGACATCGGCGTCGAGAATCAGCCGGTCATACGAGACGACCTTGATGCCCGCTTTCTTGGCTTCGGCGACCACATTGCCGAGTGTCTTCGAATTGAACGGTACGATCACGATCACGTCCACGCCGCGCGAGATCAGGTTTTCGATTTGTGCAATCTGTCGCTCTTCGCTCGCGTCGGCGGATTGCACCGATACTTTGGCGCCGAGCTTTTCTGCTGCTGCGACGAAATAGTCACGATCGCGCGACCAGCGTTCCACACGCAGATCGTCAATACAGAACCCGATTTCCGGGTGGTCCTTGCTTGCGTGCGCGAGCGGCGCCGCAAGCGACAGGCTGGCGAGTACCGCTCCACACACGAACGAACTCAGCACAGTACGACGCGTTGAAAATTTCATGTCTCACTCCTTGTTCTGATAGCCGGAATACCGGTTTGGACGGTCTGTGCTGCGAGCCACAGATCCGGACAAGCGACGACCCAAAGCTTTTTCTGATTCGCGCGGTCAGCGTGGCCGCGGGATTTTTTATGGTTTGCTGCCCGCCTTTCCGCAGGCTTTACTTCGCGGTGCTCCTTTAGCGCCCGCTATAAATCGCCTGATTCACGACGTTTTCCAGTTGCTCCTGCCGGCCGCTCGTGTGCTGCGGATTCAGGCTGCGCGCCATTGCGTCCGTGGCCAGCGTCGAAAGCGAATAGTCGCCTGCCAGAATCTTGCGGCCGAACTCCGACTCCCAGCCCGCGTAGCGCTGACGTTTGAACTGTTCGAGCCGGTCATTCTCGATCAGCGTGGCGGCACGTTCGACGGCGAGCGCCAGATTGTCGATTGCACCGATGTGGCCAAAGAACAGATCTTCCGCGTCGACGCTCTGCCGCCGTACTTTTGCGTCGAAGTTCATACCGCCGGTGGTGAAGCCGCCATGCTTGAGAATTTCGTAGAAGGCCAGCGTCAGTTCTTCGACGCTGTTCGGGAACTGATCCGTATCCCAGCCGTTTTGCTGATCGCCGCGATTCGCGTCGACGCTGCCGAAAATACCCAACGCGTAGGCCGTAGCGATCTCGTGATGAAACGAATGGCCGGCAAGCGTTGCGTGATTGGCCTCGATATTGACGCGAATCTCCTTCTCCAGCCCGTGCTGCAGCAGGAAACCGTGGACGGTCGCCACGTCGTAGTCGTACTGATGCTTGGTCGGCTCCTGTGGCTTCGGTTCGATCAGTAATGCGCCTTTGAAGCCGGACTTGTGCTTGTGTTCGACGACCATATGCAGGAAACGCGCGAGCTGGCCGCGTTCACGAACGAGATCGGTATTGAGCAACGTGTCATAGCCCTCGCGGCCGCCCCACAGCACGTAGTTGTCGCCGCCGAGCCGTTGTGTCGCATCGAGTGCATGACGAACCTGCGTGGCAGCAAAGGCGAAAATCTCCGGATCGGGACTGGTCGCCGCGCCGCCCGCATAACGCGGATGCGAGAATAGATTGGTGGTGCCCCACAGCAATTTGACACCCGTGTCGTCCTGCTTGCGCGCCAGATAGTCGACGATGCGCGTGAAGTTCTCGCTGTATTCCCTCAGGCTGTCGCCTTCCGGCGCGACGTCGGTATCATGGAACGTGTAGTACGGGGTGCCGAGCTTCGAGAAGAACTCGAACGCCGCATCCGCCTTTTGCTGCGCCCGCTCCATCGCATTGCCGGCTTGCTGCCATGGGCGCCTGAACGTACCTTGACCGAAAATATCCACGCCCGGCCACACGAACGTATGCCAGTAGCACACCGCGATGCGCAGATGTTCTTCGAGTGTCTTGCCGAGCACGCGTTTGCTCTTGTCGTAATGGCGATACGCAAGCGGGTTATCCGATTGCGGGCCTTCGTAACGTATCTCGGGAATGTGTTCGAAGTAGGACATCAGCGTCTCCTTTTTATGCTGCACTGCAACCCGTGCGACATCGCCGCGCCGGTCGACAAGGTGACGCCATGCTGCCGCTTGCCCGATACATCGGCAATTGCGAAATTGCGCAGCGTGCTTGATGTTTCTTACCGCCCATGCGTTTGTTTCACACGCGCGCGAGGTTCGCGGCCTAGAATAACCAGACGCTTAAAAACGGTGCTGCCTGCGAAGCGCACCCAACAGGAGACGATGGCGTTGCGCGTCCAACGATCCGTACAACGCCCATTGACATGACCCGTCCGCAAATACCCCAGACGACCCACCGGATCGCGCTGCTGTTCAACGCGAACAAGGTCTACGACCGCGAGATCATTACCGGCGTCGGCAATTACCTGCTGTCGACGCGCGTGGCCTGGGATCTCTTTCTCGAAGAGGATTTCCGCTGCCGGTTGACCGGTATCGAGCGATTCGACGGCGACGGCATCATCGCGGATTTCGACGATCCCGCTGTGGGCGAAGCGCTGCGCGATTGCCCATTGCCGGTCGTGGCGGTCGGTTCATCGTTCGAAGATCCGGCACACTACCCCCCGGACTTACCCTATATCGCAACCGATAACGCCAAACTCGTTTCGCTCGCCTACACGCATCTGATTGGCGCGGGGCTTGAGCACTTCGCGTTGTATAGCCTTCCGCAAGCGCAAGAAAATCGCTGGGCGCAGCAACGTGAGCTGGCGTTCGCTCATCTGCGCAGCGCGGACGGACACAGCGCCGAGCAGATCGACACCGAGATCTATCGCGGCCTGTCGACCAACGCACCTTCATGGAATCAGGCAACCGAGCAACTCACTGCGTGGCTGAGCCAATTGCCGAAGCCAGTCGGTATCATCGCCGTGACCGACGCCCGCGCGCGGCACCTGCTGCAAGCCTGTTTGATCGCGGGTATCCCGGTACCTGAAGAAGTAGCGATCATCGGCATCGACAACGACCCGCTCACGCGTACGTTGACCCGTATTCCGCTTTCCTCCGTGATTCAAGGTACGGAGGAAATGGGCCGCACCGCGGCTCACTTGCTACATCAGATGCTGCACGGCGCGCGTTTTCCGGGGCGGCGCATTCTCGTGCCACCGGTCGGCATCAATGTGCTCGAATCGACGAAGCATCAGCCGCTGGCGAGTCCGTATGTGATGCGTGCACGGCACTTCATCCGCCAGTATGCGTGTCAGGGCATTCGCACCGAACAGGTTGCCGATTACGTGGGCGTGTCGCGTTCTTCGCTCGAAGAGTACTTCCGACGCGAACGACAGTGCACAGTGCATCAGGAAATCCTGCGCCACAAACTCGATGTCGCGAAAGCGCTGCTTGCGAGGCGCGATGCGTCGAGCGCGGAGGTGGCGATCCGTTGTGGCTTCACGTCGCTGCAATACATGTACGCGGTGTTTCGCCGCGAACTCGGCTGTACACCGCGCGAATACCAGGACCGCGTGAATTCGGCGGCAGCGCCAGGCTGAACATGCCTTTCATCTTCCATTTCTACCAACGACATGATCAGCATCGCACCTCTTTCTTCTGAACCATGGGGCACACTGCCCGGCGGCGATCGTGTGCGGCTCTTCACGCTGCGCAATGCGCACGGCATGAAAGTCGCCATCAGCGACCTGGGCGCGACGCTGGTCTCGTGGTATGCACCCGATCGCGCGGGTCGTCTCGGCGACATTCTGCTCGGCCACGACACACCCGCCGAATATGCTGCGGCCACAACCTACATGGGCGGACTGATCGGCCGATGGGCAAACCGCATTGCCGATGCGCGCTTCACGCTCGACGGCATCGAGTACACACTCGATCGGAACGAAGGCGCGAATCTGCTGCATGGCGGCACGCAGGGTTTTCACCGCGCGCTGTGGGACGTGAGTGAAGACAACGGCGCGCTGGTCATGCGTCTGGAGTCGCCTGAAGGCGACGCCGGCTTTCCGGGCAACGTAACGGTGCAAGTGCGCTACACGCTCGACGACGACGGCACCTTGACGATCGCCTATGAAGCCATCACGGACGCCGCGACGCCGCTCAACCTGACGAGCCATCCTTATTTCAATCTGACCGGCCGGCGGGGTGCGGACATTCGCGGACATGTGTTGTCGATCGATGCTGATCAGTTCTTCGAAGTCGATGTGTCGATGATTCCTTGCGAGCTTGCCGAAGTAGCAGGCAATGCGTTCGACTTCCGGCAGAGCGCGCCGATCGGCGCGCGGCTCGATTGGCCACATGCACAGCTTGCGAGGGCCGGTGGTTTCGATCACTGCTATGTGCTGCGTGACACAGTTGACGCCGCGACGGCCGACCGTGCGCCGCAGGTACGTCCGGTTGCATGCGCATATGACCCCGGTAGCGGGCGCGAATTAACCGTGTCGACCGATCAGCACGGCTTACAGTTTTATACCGGCAATTCGCTGAATGGCGACACGGGACGCGGCGGTATCGCCTACCAGCCGCACGCCGGACTTTGTCTCGAAGCAGGCGGCTTTCCGAACGAAGTCAATATGGCCGCGCAGGAGCAGGTCATCGTACGGCCGGGCGATGCATACTGGCAGGTGACGGCGTATCGAGTGGGCGTACGTTCTGGAGTCTGAAACAATTTTTCATATCTTACGAAGATCATTACATAACGCCGACTTATCGTTTGCTGCAAGACTGAATTACCCGTTTAGGGGTTTGCCCTAGATCACCCGCTTCCTAGAATCCCTCTATAGGTCGCCGAACACCTGTTGCGGCGCCATAAAACAATTCTCGGAGGGAAACATCATGAAATCACTGATCAAAGCAGCCGCACTGGTGGTTGTTATCGCAGCCCCGGTGGCTTCGTTCGCGCAGTCGGAGCAACCGCTCACCCGCGCGGAGGTCAGGGCGCAACTGGTTCAGATTGAACAGGCTGGCTATAACCCCGCCGTTGCAACCGACTCGACCTACCCCGCGGACATTCAGGCAGCCGAAGCACGCATAGCGGCACAGCATGACACCGGCTATGGTTCTTCGGCAAACGGGTCGTCACAAACCGGCACTAACGCACCCGCTGCGACGCCGGTTCAACCCGCGCCGATGGACGGTCAGTAAAACGCTACCGTTGTCTGCCATCGCGTAGTTCGATGCGAGTCATGCTTGTTGAAGCATGCGCTCGCATGAACGCGTTTCACTGTGCACGACTATGACGGCGCAATGTCAGAAAATCCTTTGACGAAAATAATGGCTCATATATCCTAGGGCGGCAGTTCGGTGGTTCTCGCAGCGCAGTCGATCTGCCTCAGCGAGGACTTCTACTCAACGTCGCTTCGGGTTCCATCGTGAAAGTCCGTGGTCCATTGGTGAGATATCAGCCTGGTCGGGAAAGAACATTCCTGTCCGGCTGTTCGATCGCTCATCAGGGGAGCAACTGCGCTTCGCCATCCCGCCCCCTGTCCATCGATACCGTGTTGTCGCGTCGCTCCGTCCGCCGGCACAACGTCATTGCAGCGCCCGCAGCCATTGGCGTGCGAACTGACGAAATCGCGTCGCTTCTGCCTTAGTCCCCTTCTCTTTTCGCGAGCAAGTGTTGCACGCAATGGACCGTTCTTTTAGCGGTCGAATGCCTGCAATGCGTTTGCCTGTCCGCGCGTTGCAAGTTGTCTTGCCAGCGTTGGCCGGCTTATAGCGCTCGTCTATCTACGTCCCTTTTAACTCTGCTGTGCGCTTGCGCCGCGGCAGGCGGCGTCACGTCCCTTTCTCGTTCGCATTCGTGCGGCATATAAGGACGTGCGGGTCGTCACGCTCGTGCATCTGTGCCTGCGCTGCGGCGAAAACTGAAGATCGAAATCAAGGAGATAGTCGAATGAAGATTCGTCATGCCAAGCTTCTCTCGCTCACCGGTACGATGCTGTGCTCGCTGACCGCCTTGACCGCAGTGAACGCTGCACGTGCAGCGGACACGACGATCAACGTCTACAACTGGTCGGACTACATTGCCAAAGACACAATTGCCGGCTTCGAAAAGCAATCCGGCATCACGGTGAAATACGACAGCTACGATAGCGATGACACGTTGCAGGCCAAACTGCTTGCCGGCAGCTCGGGGTATGACATCGTGGTGCCCACATCGAGTTATATGGCACGCCAGATCGAAGCCGGGGTGTATCAGAAGATCGACAAATCGAAAATGCCGAACCTCGCGAATCTCGATCCTGGTTTGATGAAGCTGATTGCCGATGCGGACCCCGGCAATCAATACGGCGTGCCGTGGGCGTGGGGCACGGATGGTGTCGGCTATAACGTTCAGGCTGTGAAGAAAGCGCTGGGCCCCGATGCGCCACTTGATAGCTGGTCTCTCGTGTTCGACCCGGCGAATCTTTCGAAGCTGAAAAGTTGCGGCGTGTCTTTCCTCGACGCGGCGGCGGACGTTTTCCCGGCTGCGCTTCAGTACATGCACAAGGACCCGAACAGCACGAACCCTGGCGACTACCAGGCAGCGTATGAAATGCTGAAGAAAGTGCGACCATTTATCACGCAGTTCAATTCTTCCGGCTATATCAACGATCTGGCGAACAACGATATCTGCGTGGCGTTAGGCTATTCGGGTGACGTCGGGATCGCACGGCGACGCGCATCGGAAGCTAAGCGCTCGTACGAAGTGCGGTTCTCGAACATCAAGGATGCGGGCCTCATTTGGATGGATGTGATGGCAATTCCGAAAGATGCCCCGCATCCGGAAGCGGCGATGAAGTGGATGAACTACATCGAAGATCCGAAGGTGAGTGCGGCGATTACCAACGAAGTTTTCTATCCGACTGCGAATCGGGTCGCGCGACAGTTTGTGACCCCGGCTATTGAGCAGGATGCGAATGTGTATCCGCCCGAGGCTGTGCTGAACAAAATGACACTGATGCGGCCGCAACCTGCGCCGATCATGCGGCTTGAGAACCGGCTGTGGGCGCAGTTGAAGTCGGGGACCTGAATTCGGTTTAGCTGCTGTGGTCTTATGGTCTGCTGCTGGTAGGTGCCTCCTTTTGAGCGTGGCGCATGCAGTGGGTGTGTGCGCTACGCCCTTTTTGAAGCCTTGTTTTTTAACTCTGTTTGCATTTGAACCATTATGAGCATTTTGAACATCGTAGATTTTGCACAACCTGCCAAGGAAAGTGTTGAGTACATGCCGAAGGCAGAAGCGGTTCTTGCCGGCGATCCTTTGCAAGCGGTTCACACGCATTTTGCCAGTCCGTGCGGGCAGCTTGCGGCGGGGATTTGGGAGGGCGCTTGCGGTCAATGGACAGTGAACTTCACCGAGAATGAGTATTGCGAGATTCTTGAGGGCGTGTCCGTGATTCGCGATGCAGATGGGACGGGCAAGACTGTGCGAGCGGGTGACCGGTTTTTAATTCCGGCGGGATTTAAGGGAACGTGGGAAGTGGTTGAGCCGTGTAAGAAGGTGTTTGTTTCGGTTGAGTTTAAGGGGTAGGTTGTTGCGGCGGCGGAATGAGGCCAGGCATCCTCGATCCGCACGTGCAGGTCGTCGGGCAGCACGACAGAACGTCGACCTGAAGCTGCCACTGATCTTAGAGGGGGAGCAGCTCCTCCCGCTGCTTCAGTTCGGCCTGTACCGTGCGCCCGGGCTCATCTGATCAACGGCTGCGCGCGGGCTCCACTTCGTGAAGGAAGCCAGTAAAGGTGTCACGTGGTGACGACCCAGTGAGTTGGGTAAGAATTTGCCCGATTTCACCGCGATGGTATCCGCCGTGTGCAATCACGTGTCCGAGCATTTCCTCGCGCGACATCCGCCCCGCTGTCCCATCCGTGAAGGAAAATGCGATCGCTTCCGTGAGATCGGCATCGCGCAGGTGCGTAACATACTGGATATACCAGCGATCCATGTCTCTGATGGCATTGGACAGATCTTCCAGGTTCGGTACGTCGTCGGAATCGGTCCGACGATAGGCGTGCTTCTCGCACTGAAGATTGGCACCGAAAATGCGATCGACAATCTGGGCATGATTGAAGATGCCAACTGCCGTGCGGTACCCGGCCTCGGACGATAATTTGTCAAGTCGACTCAGCCCGGCAATGAGACCTTGATCCGCCCATGCCTTATATTCGAACAGGGAAACCAGAAGCGTTTGCGCACTCATGTGGATTCTCGTAGAGGGATGGATTGAGCTCTCTGTATTATGCGAGCTGATATTCGCATTCTGACCCGGAGACACAATTTTGAATACTCGCGTTTCCCGACAGCCCGGGATCATGCGGAAACCCCCGCGGCAGCAACGTTCCCGCGTAATGGTAGACACCATTATTGATGCGGCTATTCGCGTTCTGGAGACCCGAGGCTGGGCGGATTTCACGACGAACGAAGTGGCCGCGGTTGCCGGCATCAGCGTTGGATCGCTCTATCAATACTTCGCTGACAAGCTCGCGCTCGCCGAGATGATTCGTCAGCGCCATCTCGGCTTCGTACTTGATGCGCTATCCATATCGGGGGAAGGGAGCGAGCCGGGGACGCTCCATGAACGTGTCGTTTGCCTGATTGAGGGTGTCATTGCTGTGCACTCGGTCAATCATGTGTTGCACCGCATTCTGCTCGATGAAGTCCCACTGTCCGCACGCTCGAATTACGACGACTTTGAAAGGGAATATCAGCGTCGTTATCGCGCCGTCATCGAATCAAGCTCAAGGACGCGCGATAAGGCGCGCGACGACATGGCCGGGCGAGTGCTCGCTGCCGCTGTCGAAGGCGTGGTTCACGCCGCTGCCCGAAGCGGGGAGCTTGATTCGCCCATACTCAAGGTGGAGCTGACCAACTTGGTCTGCGCTTATTTACGCAATCGACCAGGCGAAGCGTTCGCTAGCAAAACGCCGTTGCAATCAGATTAGAAAGCGCGCGACCACTCCCCCTGGCGCGCGCGCATGGAATTCATGCCTATACGTTTACAGCGCCGCGGTCACGATCACTTCGACGCGGATATCCGGCGAAGCCAACGCAGCTTCGCACGTCGCACGCGCCGGCGTCGCATCGGCCGGCACCCAGGCTTCCCACGCGGCATTCATCGGGCCGAAGTCGCGAGCTATATCGGCCACCCAGATCTGCACGGACAACAGACGCGTTTTATCGGTACCCGCGGTTTTCAGATGCCCGTCCAGCTTGCTCAGAATCTCCTCGGTTTGTGCCTTCGCGTCACCGTCGCGCGAGGTCGCGGTCAGGCCGGCAACGTACACCGTGCCGTTGTGAATCACGATGCGCGAGAGGCGCGGATTGGTTTCGAAACGTTGAATATCGCTCATTGTCTGTTTCTTGCGTTGGTTGAAAAAATGAAGAGACCTAATGCGTCTCGAACTGGGCATGCGCCGCTGCCTTGAAGCGGCCAATCCGGAATGCGTCGATGTCGTGCGTGCTACGTCCATCGCACACCAGCTCGGCTACCACGCTGCCGACAATCGGTCCAAGCTCGAACCCATGCGCGGAGAAACCAAACGCGTGCACGAGACCGTCATGGGTGCTGCTGCGGGAAATCACCGGAATACCGTCGGGCATAAAACCTTCGATACCGGCCCATGCACGGTTGACCACGACATGCTCCAAATGCGGAAACAGATCGGCGACCGTACGTGCGCTTTTGCCCAACTGCGGAAAATCGAGTGCGCATTGCCGTGCGCTCATATCAGCGGTGCATTCGAGCGCACCGCCGATCACCACCGTGCCATTGGTGAACTGTTTGAACGACAGCGGGCGTCCCGTTGCGCCAAGCACCGGTTTGACGAAAGGCGGCACGGCCTGCGTCACCATCAGCATCAAGCCGCGCGGCTCGACCTGCACCGGTTCGCCCGCTTGCCGTGCGAATTCGCCGGCCCACGCGCCTGCTGCGTTGACGACGTGCGCCGCGCGCCACCGTCCGCTTGCGGCTTCGATATCCCATTGTCCATCGCGGCGCATGATGCTGCGGACCGCGCATTGCTCATGAATCGCGACGCCCGCTTGTTGCGCCGCGAGCCGGAATGCCGTGACCGCCCGAAACGGCAACGCGTGGCCGTCGTGCTCGACCCAGACACCGCCCACGACGTGACGCGCAAGACTCGGTACGAGGTCCCGAACGGTATCGGCATCGACCATGACTTCATGCGTAAAACCGAGTGTTTGCAAATGCGCGACGCGTGCACGGCACGCCGAAAGTTCCGTCTCGCTCTCGGCCACTTTTAGCTGGCCGGACGGCACGAAACCGGCATCGTCGCCGATCAGTTCGGCTAATCTGAACCACAGGTCACGCGAAGCCAGCGACAGCGCAATTTCGGCGTCGTGACGTCCGAGCGTACGCACACCACCGGCATTGACACCCGAAGCATGGCGGCCGCACACGTCGCTCTCCAGCACGACCACGCTGGCGCCGCGCCGTGCCAGATGCAGTGCGCTCGACAAACCTTGCAAGCCGCCGCCGATCACCACGACATCGGCGCCTGCGGCTCCGATCATGCTGGTCATCGTGCAGCGGTGTCGTGGGCTTCGGTGGACGTGGCAGCCGGTTGCGCAGCACCCTGCAGCGCCGCGTCATGCGCGGCCGCGAGTTCGGCGAGCGTGACGGGCTTGATCGGCGGACGCACGCGGTAGTAACCGACCTCGGCAGGCGACACGCCCCGTGCATCGGCGATCACCTCAGTGACGGTCAATCCGCAAAGGCGGCCCTGACACGGACCCATGCCGCAGCGGCCGAACGATTTCGCCTGATTCGGGCCAAGGCAGCCGAGCTTCACGACGCTGCGCAATTGTCCTGCCGTCACCTCCTCGCAGCGGCAAATGGTGACCTCATCCGCCGGGATACGATTGGCATCTTTCGGCCGGTAGAGCGCATCGAGAAACGGACGGATGTGCAGCGTCTCACGCAATGCCCGCTTCACCGGCGCGGCCAATGAGTCACGCATTGCGCGGTCGATGCGGCCGCTCCGATGCACGACCTCCAGCGCCGCGAGCCGGCCCTGCTCCGCCGCAGCCTGCGCGCCGCCAATGCCGCGGCTGTCGCCCGCGACGTAGATGCCGGGCACGTCGAGTTCGCCCCATGCGTCGGTAATGGGTATCCAGCACAGTTGCGCATCGTCCCACTTATGTTGCGCGCGCAACGACCAGCTGATCTGCGTATTCGGCACGACGCCCTGATGCAGCAACACGACCTCGGCGGGAATCCGCTGCGCCTTGCCGTCGACGGTGAAGCGGACCGCAGCGAGTGCATCCGTGCCTTCGAGCGCAAGGTTCGTCGCGCCCTGATAAAACGGCACGCCGGCGCGTTTCAACGCGCGCATCAGCTTCAACCCCTTCGCGAGTTGCCGCCAACCTTTTAACGCGCCGCCCAGATGGGCGAGCGCGCGGCGATAGTCAGCGCTCGTGGTCGTATCGACGATGGCGCGGATTGGCACGCCCGCGCGCAGATACTGCCAGCCGAGCAGATACAGCAGCGGTCCGCAGCCCGCCAGCACGACGGGTTGCGACGGCACGACTTCGGCGCTCTTCAGCAGAATCTGCGCGGCGCCGGCCGTCAGCACACCCGGCAGTGTCCAGCCCGGAATTGGAAACGGCCGCTCCATCGCACCACTGCAGAGAATGATCGAGCCGGCTTGCAGTGACTTCACCACGCCGTCCTGCACGTAATCGATGCTGCGTTCAGCCGTCACCTGCCATACCGAAGCGCCGCGTTCGTGCTTCGCACCGCTGGCGGCGAAGGCACGTGCCAGTTCACTGCCGACGGCATAGTCCGGACCAAGAATGTTTAGCCGCCGCGCATTGGTCTGCGTGATCGCGCGATAGATTTGGCCGCCGGGCGCGGCCTGCTCATCGAGCACGGTCACGCTCAAACCGCGTTGCGCGGCGACGGTTGCGGCCGCCATGCCCGCCGGCCCCGCGCCGACGATCACCAGATCGACGTCATTAGCGTTCATCGCGCGTGCCTCCTGCCAACGTAATGAAGTCGTTCAGTTCGCGCATGCCGAGTTGCGAACGAATCGTCATGCCTTCGGCCACCGGCACGAGACAGCTCTGCCGGTTCGCCACGCCGTCGATTTCGACGAGGCATTCGAAGCACACACCCATCATGCAATACGGCGCCCGAGCCGCGCCGCTCACCGGCGTCGTACGAAAACGCTCGACGCCTGCCGCGAGCAAGGCCGCGGCAACGCTCACGCCCTGCGGTACACGGAGCGCCTTTCCGTCGAACGAGATGGCGACCGTGCGGCTTGTGCCGGCCGTGCCGGTTGTGCCGCCGCTGGCCTCCGCGGGCAGCACCTTGAAAAGACTGTCAGTGACCATGTGTGAATACCTTGTCGGTCTGCGAGAAGCGCTCGCCGGAGAAATGTTCGATGCCGGCTGGCGCGAGGTCTTTCGCAATCCACGGCGCGACGCGCAGGACATGTGCGGCAGCCAACGTGACGCCGCTATGGCAGCTCACGACGTACGCGCCGGGACAAGTGGCCGATTGCTGATAGATCGGAAAGCCGTCGGGGCTCATCACGCGCAAAGCGCCCCAGGCGCGCACCAGCTTCACTTCGCCCAGCGCGGGGAAGCTGCGCACGCCGCGCCATGCGATGTGGCTCACGACGTCGGCGGTCACACCGTCGTTAAAGCCGACGTCTTCCATCGAATCGCCGATCTGCACAGTGCCTTCGTCGGTCTGCCGCACATAGGTCGTCGGGAAATCGAGGAAATGCGCAACGCGCTCGGCGATCAGTACCTGTCCGCGATTCGGCGCAACCGGCGCATGAATGCCGACCTGCTCCGCCAGCGTCCGATTGCCGAGCCCCGCGGCCAGCACCACACGTCCCGCATGAAAACGCCGCCCACCTGTATCGACGACAAAACCGCTGCCATCGCGTTCGATACGTTGCACGCGGACGCCAGGCGTCATCTTCACGCCCCGCTTGCTGCACGCGGTATGCAGCGCGCGCAGCAACTTGAGCGGATTCGTGTGGCCGTCCATCGGCGAATAACTCGCGCCGATCACCTGAGGGCCGATCGCGGGCAAGCGGCGTTTCAATTCGGCGTAGTCGATCATGTCGAACGGATAGTCGCCGTTCAGATCGTCGCGGATTGCTTGCAGACGCGCGGCGCGTTCCTGCCACTCCGTTTCGCTGAAGCAGAAATGGAAGCCGCCGGGTTGCTGCAATTGCACGTCGATATCGGTTTCGTTGAGCAGGAATTCGCGGAGCATCGGCCAGCGGGTCGCCGAACCGCGTGTCCATGTCGCGTACGGCGACATGCCATAGCCCTTGCCCTGCACCCACACGAGACCGAAGTTGCCGCGCGAAGCACGGAATGCGTCGTCGCCTTCGTCGAGCACGCCGACCTTCAGCCCCTCGCGGGCGAGTCCATAGGCAACGGCCGTACCCACCAGGCCACCACCGATCACCAGTACATCGGAAGAGTTCGTCATCTGTTTCAGTTTTTGCCGATCAGCACGCGATCGAGGCCAACAATGCGGTCCATCACCACCATCAGAATCGCGGTGCCGACGATCAGCACGGTCGACACCGAAGCGACGAGCGGATCGATGGTTTGCGCGATCTGGTTGTACATCGCCACCGGCAGCGTCGTGGTGCCGGGAGTCGCAACGAATACAGTCATCGTCAATTCGTCGAAGCTCTGGATAAAGGCGAGCATCCAGCCTGCCGCAACGCCGGGGAGGATCATCGGCAGAATCACGCGAAGAAAGGTGGTGAAGCGTTTCGCGCCGAGCGAGAGCGCCGCGCGTTCCGCGTCACGATCGAGGCCCGTGGCCGCAGCCAGGGTCAAACGCAGGGCGTACGGGAAGATCACCGTGACGTGCGTGAGCGTCAGCCAGAAGAACGAGCCGGACATGCCCGCCGTGGTGAAGAAGCGCAGGAACGCCACACCAAGCACCACGTTCGGAATCATCAGCGGCGACAGGAAGAATGCCGACAGCGCACCGCGTCCGCGGAAACGATAGCGCGTCAGGGCCAGCGCACTCGGCACTGCGAACAACACCGCGATGGTTGCCGAAGCGAGGCCGAGGCGCAGCGAGAGCCAGAACGCGTCGATGATGTCCGGCGCGTCGGCGATCGCGCGGAACCAGCGCAGCGACAGCCCCGTCGTGGGCATCGAAATGTAGCCCTTGTCGGTGAACGACACGGCGATCACCACCAGCAGCGGCGCAACGATGAAAAGTACGAAGAGCGTGTGATAACACAGCGCAAGCCAGTTGTTTTTGCGCATGACGTCAGCCCTCGAAAACCGCGCGGAAGCGGCGCTCGATCCAACGGTTGCAGCCCAGAATGATGACGATATTCGCAATCAGCAACAGCACCGCGATGGTCGCGCCGAGCGGCCAGTTCAGCGTGTTGAGGAATTCGTCGTAGGCCGCGGTGGCGGCGACCTTCAGACGGCGGCCGCCCAGCAGCGCCGGCGTGGCGAACGCGGACGCCGCCAGCGCGAACACGATGATCGAGCCGGACAGCACGCCCGGCAGCAACTGCGGCAACACCACCCGGCGAAACACCGCGAACGGTTGCGCACCCAGCGAACGCGCGGCATTTTCGATTTGCAGATCGAGCTTTTGCAGCGTGGCCCACACGGCGATCACCATGAACGGCACCAGCACGTGCGTGAGGCCGATGATCACGCCGGTCATGGTGAAGACCAGCTTGATCGGTTCGCTCGTAATGCCGAGCGTTTGCAACGCGTCGTTGAGCAGGCCGTTATTGCCCAGCAGAATCGCCCAGCCGAGCGTGCGCACTACCACTGAAATCAGCAGCGGACCCAGAATCACAATCAGGAAAATCGAGCGCCACGGGCTTTTCATCCGCGCGAGAATGATGGTCTCCGGCACGCCGAGCAACACGCATAGCAGTGTCACCGCGAGCGCCATGCCACCCGTGCGCAGAAAAATTTCATGGTAGTAGCCGTCGCTCAATACTTCCAAGTAGTTCGACAGTGTGAAGGCCGGCAACACGCCTCGGGTACCGTCGAACGCGTGGAAGGACAGCACGGCCGTCAGCAGCAGCGGCACGAGCAGGAGTCCGCAGAACAGCAGCAGCGCGGGACCGGCGAGCAGCCAGGGCGCGGCGTTGGCGCGCTCCGCGTTCAACCGCGGCGCAGCCTGAACCGCCGCCGGGAGTGGGGACTGCGAGGAATCAGCCATGCGTGGTCTCCGCGAGAATACGCACGGCGTCGTCGGACCAGGACACGCCCACCGTTTCGCCTTCGCGCGGCGGCGTGGTGCCGAGATTCGGCAAGCTCGCGCGCACCGTGCCGAGCGGCGTCTCGATCTGCAGCATCCAGTGGTTGCCGAGGAACAGACAGGTCGTCACGCGGCCTTGCAGCGCCGCATCGGCTGCCGACGAATCGGTCAGCGTCACGCGTTCGGGCCGCACATACAACTGCACGTCGCCTTCGAAGCGGCGACCGCCATGCGGCACCTTCATCACGCTGGCGCCGACCCGCACCACGGCGCAACGGTCGTTCATCTGCTCGACAGTGCCGCGCAATGCGTTCGTCTTGCCGAGGAAACCGGAAGCGAACACCGACTCCGGCTTTTCGTATGCATCGAACGGCGAGCCGGTTTGCACAATGCGGCCGCCATGCATCACCGCGATGCGGTCGCTCATCGTCATGGCTTCGACCTGATCGTGCGTGACGAGGATCGTCGTAATACCGAGCTTCTTCTGGATCGCACGCAGTTCCACGTGCATGTCTTCGCGCAGCTTCGCGTCGAGATTCGACATCGGTTCGTCCAGCAACAGCACTTGCGGACGGATCGCCAGCGCGCGGGCAATCGCGACGCGCTGCCGCTGTCCGCCCGACAGTTCACGCGGATAGCGCTTGTCGAGGCCGGTGAGCCGCACCATCTCGAGCACTTCGGCAACACGCGTGGCACGTTCGCCGCGCGTCACATTGCGCATGTCGAGACCGAAGCCGACGTTGTTGCCAACCGTCATGTGCGGAAACAGCGCGTAGCTCTGGAACACGATGCCCATGCCGCGCTTCTCCGGCCGCTCACGCGTAATATCGGCGCCGTTCAGGAGAATACGGCCACGGGTCGGGTCGACGAATCCCGCGACCATCTGCAGCGTCGTGGTCTTGCCGCAGCCCGATGGACCGAGCAGCGAGACGAATTCGCCGCGTTCGATCGACAGGCTGATACTGTCCACCGCGTTGAATTCGCCGTAGGCCTTGCCGAGGCCATCCAGAGTGAGGAAGCTCATGGTGTTATGCCTTACCGTTCGACGGTACGATTCCAGCGATTGGTCCAGTCAGAACGCTTCTCGTTGACGTAAGTCCAGTCGGTTTTCACCAGCCGGCCGATCTGCTCCGGCGTGTACGGCACGGTCGCGGCAACTTGCGGCGTGAGCTTCGTGTTCTTGTTGACGGGACCCCAGCCCTGCCCTTCGGCGAGCCATGCCTGCACCTGAGGCGTCAGCAGAAACTGGATGAACTGCTGCGAGAGGGCGGCGACATCGCTATGGATGACCGGACACACCGCGGTGAACATCGCGGGGGAGCCCTCTTTCGGATAGACGAATTCGACCGGGAAGCCGGTGGCCTTCAGCGACGCGACGCGGCCGCTACCCCATACGGCCAGGGTAATGTCGCCGTTCTGGAACATCTCCGTCATCTTGCCCGGCGACGGTTCCCATGCCAGGACGTTCGGGCCGACTTCCTTTGCCAGCGCTGTCATGCCCGGATCGATGTTGTGATCGCTGCCTTTGCGCAGGCGCGCGTAGGTGAGCAGGGTTTGCAGGCCGTAGGTGTTGTTGATCGGCGGAATCGCGATCTTCTGGCGCAGACGTTTGTCAGTTAGCGCTTCCCACGAATCCGGCTTCGGCAGACCGGCCTTCCTGAACGCTTCCGTGTTGTAGACGAGACCGGTAGCCACTACACCCACCGACGTCGCATTCGCGTTCATCTTGCCGATGTCGTACAGGTCCTTATAGACCGGTGCATCCTGTAGCTTGTCGCAGAAGCCGAACTGCGTGGCCTGATACATCGGGCCGTCGTCCAGCAGGACGACATCGAGTTCCTCTTTCGACTTTTGCGCCTGCAGCTTGGCGAGCGTGTCGGTCGAGTTGCCGGGCACGTAGACGATCTTGACGTCGTGATTGGCTTCGAACGCCGGGATGATTTTTTTCTGAAACAGATCCTGGGTGGAACCGCCGTATGAGCCGAGATACAGCGTCGGCGTCGCCAACGCGGGCAATGCGCAACCGGCGACCAGTCCACCGACTGCACCCAGCACCCACCTCAAACGTGTAGCCATCTTTTTCTCCTCAGCGGCGCCCGTAGCACGCCAACTCCATCAGGGATATCACCAGGTTATCGTCATGCCGTGTCGCGAATACGCGACGAATCCAGCAGTGGACTTAGCTTATTGAGAAAAAAAAGGCGCGTGAAATCGAATTTTTTCTGTGTCGTATAACATTCACTTATACATTTTGAGCGGTAGCCCTCATGAAGATCCGGCAGCTGGAAGCGTTCAATGCAGTCATGGTGTGCCGAACCGTCACGCGCGCAGCGGAGATGCTGCATGTGTCGCAACCCGCCGTGACACGGCTCGTCAGCGATCTGGAGGAAAGCACCGGCTTTGCGCTGTTCGATCGCACACACGGACGTTTGCAGCCGACGCCGGAGGCGTTTGCGTTGCATGAGGAGGTGCAGCGTTCGTTGGTCGGCGTGGAACGGATCGAGCGCGCCGCGCAGGAGATTCGCGCGTCGCAGCGCGGCATGCTGCAGATCGCGAGTGCGCCGGCGCTGGCGCTATCGTTTCTGCCACGCGCGATTGCCGGGTTCAGCGCGATACATACGGGTGTGGAAATATCACTCGCCTCGCATGCGTCGCGCACGGTGCTCGACATGGTGGTCGAACATCGCTGCGACGTCGGCTTTGTGATTCTGGCGTTGAGCATGCCGACTGCACACGGCGAACTATTAATGTCGACGCGTATGGTCTGCGCACTGCCAGCAGCCCACCCACTCGCCGCAAAAACCACCCTGGTGCCGGAAGATTTGCGCAACGAGCCATTCGTGTCTCACTGGCGCGGTTTGCAATCGCGCTACGAGATCGATGCGTTGTTCGCCTCGCATGGTGTCGAGCGCAAGCTGATGGTGGAGACGCAGACGTCCGCGGGCATCTGCGCCTTTGTCTCCGCGGGTATGGGAATCGCGATTGTCGATCCGGTCGCGGCGCTTGAGTATCGCGGCACGGATATCGTCTTCCGGCGCTTCGAGCCGGTGATCGGCACGGACTTCTCCGTGCTGTTGCCATCGCAACGGCCGCCTTCGTTGCTGGTGAAGAAGTTCGTGGCGCATGTGCGGGCGTTCGCGCACGCACAGTTGCCGAAGGATGCAATGCTGTAGCGGCTTGGCTCGCGGCGCATCAAGCGGCCAGTTACACCGCTTGATACGCGGTTATAGCTGCTCGCATGGTGGTTGGTGCGGGAACTTCATGCCTTTTGGCTTTTGGGTGCTTTCGCGGCGACTTTCGCTCGCGTACTCGCAGACGCATTCTTCTTTAAATTTTTCTGGTTGTAGTCAATCGCCGCACGGACGAGATTTTTCAGAGCACGCTCGTTAACCTTGTCACCCTCGAAAAAATCGATCGCTCGTCTCGCGTTGCCTTCGAGCCCGGCATTGAAGAGTTTGTCAGGATCCGCGAGGCCCGCGCCGTGGGCAAAGGTCAGCTTCACTTTCCCCTTGTGGGCATTGGCGACCGCGATCATTCCGTCGCGAGACCACACCGGGCTGCCCATCCACTTCCACTCCTCGATGATCTCCGGGTCGGCCTCAAGGATGCTCTTGCGGACGCTGGCGAACGTTTTGCCACGCCAGTCTGTGATTCCCGCGATCATCTGGTCGATACGCTCCGATGGATTCATTGGTTCTTTTTGCATTGAATTCCGGTCTCGTTTTATGCGATCACAATTGAATCATGTAGCGACTACATGATTGGATGAGATGCAAAGCAGGGGGTCTTCGACAGCATGACCATTGTAATCGCTAGTATTCCCTGAAATGAAGACACGGTTTCAGTCGCGTACCATGCGCAGCAAAAAGTCTCACGAACAGACAAGCGATGGATTCGCCCAATCCGCAATGTCATTCGTCACGCCATCCTGTCCATCGGTCACAACCAGCCGTAGCGTATTACGTCCAGCAATACTGACCTGCACCGTCTTGATTGGCGTCGTGCTGGTAACGATCCCGCTATCGTAGAGTTCGATGTTATCGGCCCACACCTGATAATCGACCGATCCGGCGCCTTGAGCGGCCGCATCGAGTCCTATGTCGCTCTGAAACGTCGAGCAGTGTCCGTTCAAACGGTAGACAAGTTGTGCCGGCGCGTTGACCGTCATGCCATCGATATAGTTCTTGCCATGCACAACAATCGCTCCGGCCGCGGAGGCGCCAGTCGGCAATGGCGAGCCGCCCGGAAAGACTTTGACCCCGACCGTGCCTGACTGGACCGCTGACCAGATCCAGCTCTGGACCGCGAGTGCGCCGTTGGCCGCAACCGGGTCAGTGCCTGTCAGCTTGACCAGGACAACACCTGTTGGCGGTACTGTCTGGGTCAGGCTTTGCGCCACCGTCCCCAGATTCGCACCGGTCACGAGGTTGGTTGCCTGCACTGAACCACCGAGCCCAAGATTCGAAAAGTTAACGGTGATCGGCGCCGCCGTCGTGCCTCGATTGAGCAGTGCGACCGCACGCGTGCCTATTGTCGACAACGGTTTGGTCCATACCTGCAGCGAGCCGGAACTGTCGGCCGTGTCCAGCACAGCCTGCAACGCAAGCGCGTCCTGATTGACCGAAATCACTGCTGTATTCGTGAGCAATGCTTGGGTCGCGGCGCTTTGGCTGCGTACGTCGTTGCCAGCATTCAATCCGCTCGACATCATCGCCCACATGACGAAGTGGGCTGTGTCCTGGTCCGCAGTCATGCCGTTGCCAACTTCCAGCATGTCCATGTCATTGAAATAGCCGGGCACGGCCCATGCTGCGTCCGCCGCACTGGTGTCGATAATCGACGTGACCGAAGTGAACTTGGCGGAGATGTCTTGCGAGATGCGGGACATGTCCGCATAGGCAGGGACGTAAAGCGTTCCGTCAGACGCGAAGTTGGTCGGTAGAGTCGGATTGGCGCTATACGGGTTGATACTCAGGAACATGGGACGCCCTGTCGCCGCGATTCCCGCGCGCATCGCGGGGAATGCGGTAAGGCTGCCGCCACAGTAGTCCAGCTTGACGTAATCGACGCCCCAATTAGCGAACGTCTGGGCATCGACGCTTTCATGACCGAGGCTGCCCGCGCCGACGCCAGGCGGATACGAAGGCGGCCGCGTGCCGTGCGCGATACCGGCGCAGGTGTTAGTGCCACCGGAGGTGTAAAGGCCGAATTTCAGGCCCTTGCTGTGCACGTAAGCCGCGAGTGCCTGCATGCCGTCGGGAAACGTCGTGGCGTTCGGGTATAGCTGGCCAGTAGTTGGGTTTCGCCCACCGACCCAGCAATCGTCAACCGTCACGTACTGATAGCCGGCCGCCGCCATGCCGTTCGAGGCGATCGCATCGGCCACCGATTTGATAATGGCTTCGGTGTCCTTGCAGGCGAAGGTATTCCACGAATTCCAGCCCATTGGCGGCGTTATGAAGCGGACCTGCGTCAGCGCGATACCGGGGTCAGGTTGGCCACCGGAAACCGCGCCCTGGCTGTTCGTGCTGCCTCCACAACTGGCGAGGCAGGAACATAAAGCAGCGAGGAGAAGAATCAGGGGGGCCCTGAACGCAGATAGCGGACGCATGATCGTGCCTCCTTCCGAAGCGCTCTGGCGCATTCGCACATCGTGGGGAGCGCGCGCCCCCAACTTATGCGGAAAGCGTAGACCTCGACGACCGGGCACGCAAACTCTGAGAAGGAGCGCCACATACCAGGACATGAGGTTCGCTACGTGGCCAACACCTGATCGCTGCGTAAGCATCGGGCCGCCCGCTGCGCGCTCCTGTCTCCGCAATGGGCCACTTCCCGTCAATGCACTTCAATCTCCTCGACCTCACGCACGCCGATCAACTCGCAGAGCATGTTGCGATAGGCAACAAACTCGTCGGTTGACATTCGCGACAGCGAAATCGTGATCTGTTCATGCTGCTCGTTGTCATCGTCGGCGCTTACGCTGATCTGTCTGATACGCGGCCCGTCGTCACCGAACACGCGGCACAGCACCGGCAGCGTGATCGCCCCTCGATCGACCAGGAGCCGTAGCTCCCGACGCAGTCGCCCCTTCGTACGCAATTGGCGTGCGACAGGTTTGACCCACGTGAGTGTCGTCAAAATGATCGCCGTTGCGGCCAGCGCCAGCACGTAAAGTCCACCACCTGCCGCGAGGCCGATGCCCGCGACGGCCCAGACACTCGCCGCTGTTGTCAGCCCTCGCACTACCTCACCGCGCAGCAGGATTGCGCCAGCGCCGAGAAACCCGATTCCCGACACGACTTGTGCCGCTACACGCGATGGATCGAGCGCGACATTCGGCATCGAGCGGGTGTCCTCGAAACCGAACGCCGAGACGATCATCACTAGCGAGGACGCCACGCACACCAACATATGCGTGCGCAGCCCGGCCGGAAATGCAAACCGCTCCCGTTCGAAACCGATGACACCGCCCAGCATCGCGGCAAACAGTAATCTCGAGATTAGTTCGATGTTGCCTGGCATCGCGCTCTCCCCGGCTTCAGCCCCATGGCAACGTAAAAGTCTTCACGTTCGTGAAGCTCTTCATCGCTTCCTGGACGCCCTCCTTATGGCCCAGCCCCGAATCTTTTATGCCGCCAAACGGCGTCAACTCGATGCGGTAGCCAGGCACCTCCCAAACGTTGACCGTGCCCACATTGAGCTCATTCGCGAACCGCGTGACATTCTCGAGACTGTCCGTGCAGACGCCCGAAGACAGACCATACGCTGTGCCGTTGGCGATCCGGATGGCGTCGTCGAGATCGTTGAATGCAATGATCGGCGAGACCGGACCGAACGTCTCCTGCGCAACGAGTTCCATCGCGGGCGTGACGCGATCCAGCACTGTCGGCGGAAAGAGCGCGCCTTGGCGCTCGTTGCCGACCAACAGGCGTGCACCCTGCGCGACGGCCTGATTCACCCGCGCTTCGAACAGTGCGGCGGCCGCTTCGTCGATAACCGTCCCCATGTCGTTATTGGCATCACTCGGGTCTCCGCACTTCCACGCCCGGGTCTTCTCGACCACCAGTTCGGTGAAGCGATCAGCCACCGTCCGTTGCACCAGAATCCGTTTGATCGCTGTGCAGCGTTGCCCGGAGTTTTTGTACGAACCGAGCACTGCAAGATCAGAAGCGCGGTCGAGATCGGCGTCGTCCATCACGATCAGCGGATCGTTGCCGCCAAGCTCGAGCACCACGCGCCGATAGCCGGCCCGCTCGGCGATGTATTTGCCGATGGCAACGCCGCCCGTGAACGTCACCAGCGCGACGTTCGAGTTCGTGATCAGCTCGTCGGCAATCTCTGCCGGATCGCCTGTCACGACCTGCAGCATCGGCGGCGGCAACCCGGCTTCATATAGCAGATCCGCCAGGTAGTACGCGGATAGCGGCACCTTTTCGGACGGCTTCAACACGGTGCGGTTGTTGGTGGCGATTGCCGGCGCGATCTTGTGCGCCACCTGGTTCATCGGGTGATTGAACGGTGTGATCGCCGTAATGACACCGAGAAGCGGTTCACGCTGCGTGATCACGCGGCGCTTCTTTCCGTGGGGCGTGAGGTCGCACGAGAACACCTGCCCGTCGTCACGCAACGCCTCGTTCGCGGAGAAATTGAACACATCGGCCACGCGCCCGATCTCATAGCGCGAGTCTTTCAGGCACAGACCCGATTCGAGCGTAATGAGCGCGGCCGCTTCTTCAGTCCGGCTACGCAGCAGTTCCGCAGCGCGGTTGAGGATCGATGCGCGCTCGAAGCGCGACAGCGTCGGCCGGTATCGGAGTGCGACCTCGTAGGCGAGGCGCACGTCGCCGACCGACGCCTTCGGCACGGTGCCCACCACGTCCCCGGTGTAGGGATTGGTTACTTCGATCACGCGGTCGCGCGTCAGCTTTTTACCGTCGATGCGCAGCGCCTCTTCGCGGAACTGCGGCGGTTTCAGATCGATAGGGTTCATGCGTGCTGCTCCGGACGCGATGCAACGGCAGGTTGTTCCTGAAGTTCGTTCAACGCGATATCGAATACGTCGAAATTCCTCAAAGTCCGGCCTTCGAGCGACCCGGCAAGCGCGCGGTTGAACAGCAAGGGCACGGTCTGCTCCGACAAGCCGCCGTGCGAGCGCAACGGCACGGTCAGCCCCGAAAGATCGTGCGCCGCGGCGCTGCTGCCGAGCACATAGGATTTGTCACTGATGACGACGAGATCGCCCACACGGTCGGGTGGTAATTCGAAGCGTGCGCACGCTTCTTCGCGGGTCAACACCGCCTCGATATGCGGCAATCCGGCCAGCCGCCTACGCAACTCAACGCCGTCGTCATTGGCCGGCAGATACACCGTCGCGTACGAGCCGAGCGCTCCGTGGTGGCGGACATACGGATCCGTGATCGGCAGGATCACGCGCACACCGCCCTCTTCGACGCCGCGCCCGAGCCAGTCATCGAGCAGGTCCTGCAGATAGATGATGTTCGGCTCGCCCGTCTTCGGGTCGTGTTTGGCGTTCATCCCGTGATCCGCGGTGATGCCAATTACGGCTCCCAGTTCGTGCAGGCGCAACAGATACCGGTCCATCATCGCGTAAAACGCGTTCGCGCCGTCGGTGCCCGGAGCAAACTTGTGCTGGACGTAGTCGGTCGTCGACAGATACATCAGATCCACGCGATCGTTTTCGAGCAGCCACACGCCGGTCGCGAAGACGAATTCGGAGAGGTCCGCGCTGTACACCTCGGGCAGCGGCTTGCCGACGCGCTCCAGCACCTGATCGATGCCATTCGCCTCGACGGTGGCCTCGTTCGCCTTTTCCGCGGACAAGCAGATCCCGCGTAGACCGTGACCAAGCAGCGCACGCAACTTGTCTTTCGCGGTGACCACAGCGACGCGGGAGCCCGCTTCTGCGGCGGCGGCCAGCAGGGTGCCGGCCCGCAAATAGCGCGGATCGTTCATCAGCACTTCGCGGCCACGGCCTTCGTCGGCATCACGATCGTAGAAATAGTTACCGCAGATGCCGTGCACGGCCGGCGGTGCGCCGCACACGATCGAGAGGTTATTCGGGTTGGTGAAAGATGGCATCACGCATTTCGCGTGCAGCGCCGTGCCGTTTTCGAGCAGCTCGCGCAGGAACGGCGTGGCGCCCGCTTCTGCCGCCCGGTTCAGATAGTCGTATTCGCAACCGTCGACACAGACGATCACCGTCGGCCGATGCGGCAAGCGATAGCTTCGGCCATTGACGGCTATGGTTGAAACTGGATTCATATCATGCTCCCCTGGAGGTCAGATGTTCAGAACGTGCGCCGGATGAAGTACGTACAAACCGAGCTGAGCAACCCAACACACGCGATATAGAGGGCAATCCACCACGGCTGCAAATTGCCGTAGTGCAGCAGCGCCGTTGCGACGAGCGGTGTGATCGAGCTGGAGACAATGCCCGATACCTGGTACACGATGGAGATGCCGCTATAGCGCACCCGCGTATCGAACAGTTCGCAAAACATCGCGGCTTCGGGCCCGTAGACGAACGCGTAGATCACACCGAGCACGATCACGATGGTGGCGGTCACGGCAGCGAGACTGGTCGAGTAATGAAAGACCGCAAAGGCCGGCCACGCGCTCAGGCCGCAGGCCAGCGCACCCCAGCCGAACACCTTGCGGCGGCCAATCCGGTCCGACAGGCGCGACGCGACCGGAATCATGAACATCAGCACCAGTGCGGCAAGCGTCACGGCCACGAGGATCGCCGACTTCGCATAGTGATGGATGCCGATCAGGTAGCTCAGCGCGAACACCGCATACACGTTGAAAATCACACCGTCGATATAGCGCGCACCCCAACCCAGGAACACGTTCTTGCGGTAATCGGTGAATACCTCGCGCGCCGGTACTTTCGCGACCGCATGCGTGTCGCGAATCTTCGTGAACGCGGGCGTCTCGACGATGCGCAACCGGATAAACATGCCCACGGCAACGAGCAGGATGCTGGCCATGAAGGCGGCCCGCCAGCCCCACTGCAGGAATGCCTCGGGCGTCAACCAGGTCGTCAGTGCAGCTACCGCGCCGCTGCTCAGGCACAGACCGATTGCGAGTCCGATCTGCGGATATGACGCGTACAGGCCGCGGTGTTTGCGAGGCGCATACTCGAACGCCATCAGCACCGCACCGCCCCACTCGCCGCCCAGCCCAATACCCTGCAGCAGCCGCAACAAGAGCAAACAGGCCGGCGCCCAGATGCCGATCGACGCATAAGTCGGCAGTATCCCGATCAGGAACGTGGACACGCCCATGATGGAAAGCGTGAGCACCAGCAATGGCTTGCGTCCGAACCGGTCGCCGAAATGGCCGAAGATCACACCACCGAGCGGCCGGGTGACAAAGCCGACCGCATACACCGTATAGGCCAGCATGGTGGAAACGAAAGCGTTCCCCGTCGGAAAGAAAAGCTTGTCGAATACGAGTCCGGTGATCGTGCCGTAGAGGAAAAAGTCATACCATTCGACCGTCGTGCCGATCAGACTGGCGAGGGCAACCGACTTCACAGACCTGGCGTCGACGTTGACTGCCGTGCCTCCTGCAATATCCACTGCTTCCATTGCTTGTCTCCTGATAGTTGCCGGGCCCGTGACGTCGTGTGACGTCCGCTGCCTCGGCACTTGCCGTTCATGCGGCTTTTGTTGTGCTGCAAGATACGCCGGTGCGAACCGGATGCTTCTTTTCCTCCTCTATCACCATCGCGTGGTGCTGATCCCCTTGGCGCGCTGCTGCGAAAACTTCAGGCCGCTGCGGCGATGAAATTGCGTCCGCGCGGCCCACTGAGTGCGTGCGCAATCATCCTGTCCGACTCCTCAACACTGACGCCGTAACTCGAGAACGATGTTTGCACACCCAACGCTTCGAGGAAATCGGTCAGATAGTCCCGCGCATCGGCCAGTGGGCACGGAAAGACTTTCGCGAGCACGGCGTCGCGCGCAGCGCTTTTTCCAAGCGCGAGATCCAGCACCATGGGCAGCGTGAACGAACATGCGATGCCATGCGGCAGACCGTGATGGATCGTCATTTCATACGAAATGGAATGGGCCAGTGCGGTCTTCGTATTGGAGAACGCAAGCCCGGCTTTGAGCGCTGCGAGCGAAGCCTGTTCGCGTAGCTTCCGGTCCTGCAGATTCCCGACGAGCGCCGGCAACGTGGCTAGCATGTCGCGCGCAGCAGACACGGCGAATTCATCGGAAATCGGGTTCGAATTGACGTTCCAAATGGCTTCGAGCGCGTGCGAAAGCGCATCGAGACCGCTCTGCACCGTGACCGAGTGCGGCAGCGACAGCGTGAGATCCGGATCGACGATCGCGGCCTCCGGCCACGTCTGCGGGAGCTGCAGCGAATACTTGCGCTGCTTGATCGTGCGGTCCCAGATCGTCGCCCACGGTGTCACTTCGCTGCCGGTGCCTGCGGTAGTCGGCACCGTGATCAGCGACTTCACACGCGGCGGTGTGAACGGCTTGCCCGTATCGAGCAAGGCCAGTAGTTCGTCAAACTCATTGCTTTGTGTTCCGACCATCAGCGCTTTCGCCGTGTCGAGCACACTGCCGCCGCCGATCGCGACCACGACCGGGCAATCCTCGTGCTTTCGCCAGAAATCGCGATACATCCCGGCGAGGTGGGTGACGTCCGGGTTCGGCTGTACGTCGTCGATTACCGCGACCACGCTGTCGCCGCACAACTCGCTCACACGCTGCACGAGACCGATCTGCGCCGCCTCCGCGAACGTGACGACAACGGCGCGGCGGCCATTGAGAATCTCAGGTAGCCGAGCGATACAGCCGGGACCGAAATTCACCTCTACAGGATTCCAAAAGACACCGTTCATCGTCTCCCCTCGTTTTGTGGACTGTCGTTACGGATGAATTATGGGAAATATCGATGTATAGTAAAAATACAAATATTTCTGTCGATGTATTCAACCAATCTATGCGACTGACTCAATTGCGCTCGTTTTACGCCGTCGGCAAGCACGGCAGTGTCACGGCCGCCGCGCGGGCGCTGCACGTCAGTCAGCCGACTGTCACAACGCAGGTGCGGGATCTGGAGGAAAGCTACGGGGTGGAGCTGTTTCACCGCCGCGGCCGTCGGATCATCCTGACCGCAGCCGGGGAAACCCTGTTCGCCATTGCCCAGCGGATGTTCGGCAACGAACAGGAGGCAATCGACTTTCTGAAGGAATCGGCGGGCCTCAGTACCGGAATCATCCACGTGGGCGCGGTCGGGCCACTACATGCAATGGAAATCGTCGCGGCGTTTCATCTTCGCTACCCGGGATTGCGCGTATCGATCCGGCTCGGCAACTCAGAGGAAACCGTACGCGGCCTGTTGTCGTATGAAACGGACGTCGCCGTGCTGGCGCAATACGGCGCCAACCCTTTGCTTCACTACGTGCCCTATCGTCAGCACCCACTGGTCATCATCGTGCCAGCGAAGCATCGGCTGGCGCGCCGGCGCAGCGTCCGTCTGGAAGAACTTCGTGACGAGCCCATGATCATGCGCGAGCCGGGCTCCACCACCCGCAAGGCGCTGGAAGACGCACTACGCCAGCACGACATCGAGCCAAACTTTGCGCTGGAGGTGGGTAGCCGGGAGGCCGTGCGCGAAGCGGTCATATTTGGGCTCGGAATAGCGGCGGTGTCGGAACGCGAGCATGTCGACGACTCCCGACTGCGCAAGCTGACGATCCAGGGCGAGCAGGTGTTGACTCACGCGCATGTCGCCTGCCTCGCCGAGCGCAAGGCCGCGCGGCTCGTGCAGGCTTTCCTGGATGTGGTCAATCAGGTGTTGATCGAAAAAGACGCTGAGGCTGCCGCGAGCTAGAAGCGTACTGGCAGCGTGGCGTTCGGGCCCGAATGTGCACGGCGCTTTGCAATGCGGTTGGGTCCCTTAAGGTCTCCGCTATCTGGAAAGGTTGTAGCTTGAGATAACACCTTTTCTGAAATGAATACTAAGCCCTGCATATTTTTGCGTTGGCGCGACTGCATCGATTGCGCGACTCTTCGTGTCCAAAGCATTTTCGTAAGTCGACACTGTTCCAAGGGAAATATGATTTGCCAGGAGACCCAGCGCCTGACGCATACCTTTGTTTTCAACGTCTGAGGGTCGATAGTTCCAGCTTTCGCCGCCGTCTGAATCGACACTTGGACTGGGTGGCTCGCCATAAATCTGACGAACCTCCGCTGTCGTAGTTTTACCGACGATGAGATGCTCTTTCACGAATTGAGGATCGAACTTCGACATATCGGGGCCCGCCGTGGCGCCTCGGGGAGCAAGGCTGCTGCACGCTGAGAGGATCGCAGCGACGCTGACAATGGTTATTATCTTTTTCATCATTCCCTCATCACCTTATTGATTGTTTTCTGTAGGGGACACGACTCTGGAGTCTGGCGCACTCAATACGGCGCACTACGTCCGCCAATTTCCGCGCTGCCGGGAGGGTGAAACGATCGCGCGCTCAAGCGTGAGGCTTCACGACCACCGCCCCAAAATATTCCCCCTTGATCACTCGCTCCAGGGCCTGAGGCGCACATTCGAGTCCTACGATGATTTCGTGCGGAAAACGAATGCTGCCGGCTCCTAGCCACTCGGCGAATCGATTGATCCACTCAGCATGCACGTGAGGATCATCGTCCGCGCTGTAACCGCGCAACGTAATCTTCTTCCGAAGAAGCTGGATCGAATCCAACTCGACCGGCGCGGTTCGGCCGGAGCCGTGAGTCGCCAATTGCCCCGACAACGCGCCGAGAATCACGACACGGGCGCCGACACGTGCGTTGGAAATGGCTGCCTGCAACTGTTCGCCTCCGACGTTATCGATGACGACATCGATGCCTTGGGGCGCGACTTCGGCAAGTTGCTCGACCATCCGTATGGCACCGCGGAACACCCCTGCGTCATACCCCAACTCGGACACAAGGCGGGCTGCCTTTTCTTCGGAGCTGGTACTGCCGATCACGCGGTGCGCACCGAGCAATCGCGCGATCTGTCCGGCCATTGAACCGATCGCGCCCGCAGCACTGGAAACGAATACCGTGTCGCCAGCCCGGATCTGCACACCGCGCGTGAGCGCTGCATAAGCCGTCCATCCATGCCCCAGGTACCCGATCGGGTCCGGCAATCCAGGCTCTACCGGCCGGCATTGTGCGATGGGCACGGTCGCGTATTCGCGCCAGCCCCGGAAATGCAGAACCAGATCACCAGGCGAGAACCCGCTGCCTGCGGGCGCTGAAACGACTTCGCCCAGCGCTTCTCCTGCGAGGGTCTCGCCCTCGCGCAGGGCCGAAAACGGTACGCCTTCCACATCCTCGGCTCCATTGCTGATCATCATGCGAAGTGAAGCCGATACGAGGAAGTAGCGATTGCGGACCAGCACCTCGCCGTCCACGGGTATCGGCAACGGAACCGAAACGATCTCGACGTTGCCGGCGCTGGGCAGGCCCTCGGGTCTGACCTTCAATCGAACTTCGCGACAGGTGTCAGGTATGGCGGTCATCTGGGCGTCCTCGCGAGATGGGCGTGCAATTCATTGTCAAGTGCGTCGAATAATGTGAGCATGGGGCTCATATTCACTTGAGGGCAGTGATTTGGCTACTCGCATTCCCACGCGCGCGTTAACGATGCGCAAAGCCCCACGGCAAGCGCGTTCGCGCGCTACGGTCGAGGCGATTCTTATGGCAGGCGCTCAGGTTTTGGGGCGCCGGGGCTGGGCTCGATTCACAACGAATGAGGTCGCTGAAGTCGCCGGCGTGAGCATTGGCTCTTTGTACCAATACTTTCCAAACAAGGACGTGTTGGTGGAGGCGATCATGGGCCGCCACTTCGACGAAATTCTCGCGGTATTACGCGGAATCGGCGACGAGACGATGACTCTCGCACGGCGAGTCGAGCAACTGGTCGACGGCATGATCGGCGTCCATAGCATCAATCCGGCGCTCCATCACGTGCTGCTCGAGGAGGCACCCTACGTCGAAGGTTTGAGCTCCGCTCACGACACGTTCGAGACGGAGTATCTCGGATGCTATACGGCGATGGTTGTGTCAACGGGGAAACGACGCGGGCGGGAATCCGTCGCAATGGCTGCGCAAGTTCTTGCGTCTGCCGTTGCGGGTGTGATTCATGATGCAGCGTACAGAGGGACGTTGAGAAAGCCGATCCTGAAGCGGGAGCTTGTGGGGATGGTTAGCGCGTATATGCTCGGGTCGCCCTAGACACGCTGTGCGTAGCCGTGTTGGTCCTGGCTTGCGAAGCCTTGACTCGCACATGCGTAGGCGGCGAACCAGCAACGCAGACGAAAGATGTATGCGCTTCAGCCAGGCGCCAAGGAGACATCATGACAGTGAAGCGTATGGACAACGTCGGCATCGTGGTTGAAGACATCGATGCCGCCATTGAGTTTTTTGTCGAACTTGGCCTTGAGCTCGAGGGACGCGCCCCAATCGAAGGCCACTGGGCAGATGGCGTCACTGGATTGCACGGCATGCGCGTCGAAATTGCCATGATGCGTACGCCGGACGGTCACAGCCGGCTTGAGCTGTCCCGATTCCTTGCGCCGCCTGTGGTCGCCGATCATCGTCGCACCCCGGTGAACGCACTTGGTTACCTACGCGTCATGTTTGCCGTGGAGGACATCGACGATACGCTCGCCCGTCTCGGTAACCGCGGCGCGGAACTCGTCGGACAAGTGGTCCAGTACGAAAACACGTATCGGCTCTGCTATATCCGTGGCCCCGAAGGAATCCTTATCGGGCTCGCTCAAGAGCTCGGGCATGGCGCCTAACCCGTCCATCGAGCGGCGGCCAGCACCAGACAGCAGAGGGTCAGAACGGCCTTCTTGATAGCCGGCGTTCAAGTTCGCAGGGATCGACGTGCGGTGGAAATGCGTGTCCACGGTGCAATAGACGCGAAGTATCCGCGCAGGCCGTGTCGAACCCCAATGACGGCGTTGAGCCCAGAGTTGACCTTCATCAGCCGGTCGTTGGCTTGCCCGTGAAAACCGCCAATTGAGCGTCGAATGCGCGCTTGTAGGCGGGCCGCGCTTCGCCGCGGGCGACATAGGCGGAGAGGTTCGGATATTCGTCCAGCAGACCCGATGCTTTCAACCTGAGTAGCACTGCCACCATCATCAGGTCGCCCGCGCTGAACGCGCCATCGAGCCAGTCGGCGTTGCCAAGGCGACCGGAAAGCTCGCCCAGCCGGTCACGGATGCGATCCTCGACGATAGGCAAGCGCTGCTCGTACCAGGTCTTGTCGCGCTCCAGGAACCTGGTGGTTTGGAGATCGAGGATCGGCGGCTCAACCGTGTTGAGCGCGGCAAACATCCATGTGATCGCGCGTGCCCGGGCATTCGCATCGTCAGGTAGCAGGCCTCCATGGCGCTCCGCGATATGGAACACGATCGCGCCCGACTCGAACAGGGCAAGACCGCCTTCTTCATAGGTCGGAATCTGCCCAAAAGGATGAAGCGCTCGATGCGCGGGTTCCTTCATTGCCCCGAACGAAACAAAACGAACCTCGTAAGCTTGGCCCGCCTCTTCAAGCGCCCAGCGAACCCGCATGTCACGCGCCAGTCCCTTGCCGCGATCGGGCGACCGTTCAAAGGCAGTGATAACGGGGGTCAGTGGAGGGGTCATGGTGATTTCTCCTTTGCTGGATGTCTCGTTGAGTGCCCGATACGCAGGCTGATCGCTTACCTACTCGACGTTCGAGGCAGGGCTGAATCGACATTCCTGCGCCGGCGAACGACAGCAGGTGTTCACAGGGTTTCCGGTTCGAGCAAAGCGGCTAGCGCTGTTTGAGTCTGCCAGACGTGCGATTTTCCAGTACAGACCACTCACGCACCGTGATGACCGCGTCGGCGAAAGCTTGGGGTGCTTGCTGTGCCTGACCGAACCGGGCGATGGGCTCCTTCGCTAACAGATCGGGCTCTGGGCAGTGACGGAAAATTGCCGATTACGCTGTTTTACGCAATACTAGACCGAACAACTGATCACGGACCAGAGTTCGCCACGAGGGCGCCTTCGGGTAAGCGGTTCGATCCTGCATGGAAAAACATTCCTCGTGCCGCTCCTCGGCGACTTCATTCAAAGGCATCCCGGCATACTCGTTGACATCAATCTGACCGACGCCGTCGTGGACATTGCCGCAGGCCAGGCCGACGTTGCTTTGCGGTTAGGGCCGCTTCCCGACAGTCCCTTGACGGCACGCAAACTGGCCGAGACACACAAGGTTATCGTCGCTTCGCCAGATTATCTGGCCCGCCGCGGGACACCGCTGATACCGGAGGACCTGCTCAACCATGACTGCGTCAACTTCAACTTTAAACGCGCTGCGTCTGGTTGGCCGTTTCGCAAAGATGGCAACGATTATTCGTTGATGGTCAAAGGCCGCGTAGAGACCAACAATGGAGACACCCAGGGTCAACTCGCCGCAGAAGGAGTCGCTTTCAGCCCATCACAGCGGTCGCCATCAATGGGATGGATATCCTCACGGCGACCGCTGCTCATATCTTTATTGGAAAAATCAAGTTGATGAAGAAGACGAGAATTTCGATCGTTGTGTTCGTACTGGCCGTTCTCAGCCCGCTGGCGCATGCGAGCCTGGCTACTGGTGCCCACGAGTTCAAGAGCGATGTCAAGACGGCAGGCAAGAAGACCGGGCATGCTGTGCGCGACGCCGCACACGCGGTCGGCCACGGTACGAAGAAGGCCGGTCATGCCGTTGCCGGGGCAACAAAACACGGCTATCACGCGACGAAAAAGTTCGTGACAGGGCACGGATAAGGGTCGCTTCGCGGCAACGACATGATGCAACCGATCGATGTTGGTGCGATCGCTGGTGGCACGCTTCGAGGCTACTCGAATCAGATTCTGACCAGTGTGAACGACCACGATGTTCATTTGAGCATCATGGACGGGCCATATTTCTGGCACCTGCATCCCGATTCGGACGAAACATTCCTGGTCATCGAAGGCGCGCTCACCGTAGATTTCGACGATGGATCGATCGATCTCATGTCCGGCCAGTTGCTCACTGTGCCTGCAGGCATGCGTCATCGCACGCGGCCGCACGGCGCACGGTCCGTTAATCTAACGGTTGAAAAGGCTAATGCGACCACCGTCAAGTGCGAAGCACCCCAGAATTGGCCAGGAGCGTTCTGAGTGAAACGACGAAGAACGTTGTCCATCGTGAGTGGCGAAATATGTCCGTCTCCGCATAAAAGAACGCCAACGCGCCCCCCTGGTGGGCGATGCCGGCTACAGCGTGGTTGAGTTACCGTTCCGGTCGAGTTCATGCACCTTGTGCGACTGCAGCCGTTGCTTCAGCCACGCACCCGCTTTACCGAGCACGCGCGTCTTCGACCAGATAAGGTCGACGCCGACCAGCCAGTCTGTGTGCGGATAGGCGGCGAGTTGCAGCTCGACTAATTCTCCCTCGTCCAATTCGCGGCGGATTAACTGCCGGGGCAGCGTCGTCCAACCCAACCCCGCCCGCGTCATTTCCAGCAGCGCAAGATAGTTCTCCGCCTGCCAGCAGCGCGCTGAATCCAGATATTCGGTACTCGGCAATGTGTTGTTGTGTGCGCTGAACACGAGGCGCCGATGCGAACGTAGTTCCGCGAAGCTCACACTTTTCTGCTGGGCGAGGGGATGATCGCGGCGCGCAACATGCGCAAGAATGAGCTTGCCCATTTGCGAGAAACCCAGGTCGCGCGGATAGGCGGGCTGCGCGAATGCAATGCCAAGGTCCACTTCGCCTTTCAGCAGTAATTCGCTCACGTCACCTTGGAAGGGGTGGCGGATGTCGAGATCGACGTCAGCGAACTGGGTGGCGAAATCCATGATGGCTGGCATCAGTATGTTGTACGGCACTTCGATCGCCAGCGTGAGCCCTGGCTCGACCAGTTCGCCCAGATTGTTCGCATGCGACTCCAGGTCAAGGCAGCGTTCGAGCACCAACTCCGCCTCGTTGAGCAACTTGCGCCCCGCTGGCGTGAGCACGGGCAGCTTGCTGCCGCGGTCAAATAGCGTAAGCCCCCAGTCGACCTCGAGATTGGCAATCGCGATGCTTATGGTCGATTGCGTTTTGCCGAGACTACGCGCGGCAGCAGAAAAGGAACCCGTCTTCACGACGCGGGCGAACATTTCGAGCTGGTCGAGGGAATAACGCATCTGAGCTTTCCGGGTTTTTGATCTATTGAGAAAATCGATGGATGTTCACTTGGTGGCACTCCTGACGTGATGGATTATGGCGTACCGCCTGGCACATAGCCACACGCCAGGCCGTAGGGCTTACACGAAGCGCTGCCAGTAGATGGCGCTGTGGCAAGACACGAATCCAGGAGACAACATGAGCAACCAGAGTCCGACTCATCCGGTCGACGAGATACTTCCGCTTCGGCAGCTTGCCAGTTATGGGCTACAGCATGTGCTGGTGATGTATGCCGGCGCGGTTGCCGTGCCACTCATCCTCGGCAGTGCGCTGGGCTTGACGCAGCAACAGATGGTCACACTCATCAATGCCAATTTGCTGACATCGGGAATCGCCACGCTAATTCAGACAATCGGGTTCTGGAAGTTCGGCGCGCGGTTGCCGCTGATCCAGGGCTGCTCGTTCATCGCAATCGCGCCGATGATCATGATTGGCAAGCAGTATGGACTCACCTACGTGTTCGGCTCGGTGATCGCCGCGGGCGCGCTTACCATTCTGATCGCGCCTGTGTTCAGCCGCCTGTTGCGCTTCTTCCCCCCGGTGGTAATCGGCAGCCTGATAACGATCATCGGCGTGTCGTTGATGCCCGCCGCCGCAATCTGGCTCGGCGGCGGCGATCCGGGCGCGAGCAGTTTCGGCTCCGTCGCGAACCTGCTGCTCGGCTTTGCGACCGTGTGCGTCACCCTGTTCGTCTATGCGCGCTTCACTGGCTTCATCGGCAATCTCTCCGTGCTCGTGGGGCTCGTAGTCGGCACGATCATCGCGGTCGCATGCGGGATGACAAGCTTCGCGCACGTCGGCGACGCAGCATGGTTCGAGGTAAGTGCCCCGTTCGCGTTCGGCATGCCGGGTTTCGCGCTAACGCCCATTCTCGTGATGTCGCTCGCGATGCTCGTCATCATGGCGGAGACGACCGGCAACGTACTCGCGATCGGCACGATCATCGGGCGCCCATCGTCGCAGAGCACACTCGGCAACGCGTTTCGTGCCGACGGACTTTCGACGATGGTCGGTGGTGTCTTCAACAGCTTCCCGTACAACGCGTTCACGCAGAACACCGGCCTGATCGCACTCTCAAACGTGAAGAGCCGTTATGTAGTCGCGTCCGCGGGCGTCATCATGATCCTGATGGGGTTGTTTCCGAAGCTCGGCGCGTTGATCGCTTCGGTGCCGCGTCCGGTATTAGGCGGGTGCGCAATCGTCATGTTCGGCATGACCACCGTCGCGGGTATTCAGGAACTCTCGCGCGTGAAGTTCGATGGCACGCGCAACGCGATCATCGTCGCGGTGTCGGTCAGCGTCGGCGTGCTGCCGATGTCGTTTCCAGCCATCTTCGGTCACGTTAGTGGTCCCGCGAAGCTCATTCTCGATAGCGGAATTTTCCTGGGCGCGATTACCGCCATCGCACTCAACATCGTCCTCAACCGCGAAAAGCACGCTGCTGACACGCGGGATATCTCGCCCGTTCTACCCGATGGCACAGGCTTGTAAGCACATTAACTACACAACACTCAACAGAAGAGGAACAGACGAAATGACCGTAGACATTGCAATCGAACCGTCAGAACTGGGCGAGCGCGACATGGCGCTGCTGCGTGCGGCGATAGAGCTGGCGGACGAGTCGAGGCGCAACGGACGCCATCCATTCGCTGCCATCGTGGCCGACGAACACGGCAACCTGGTGGCGTCGGCGGGCAACAACTCGATGCCTCCCGAGGGGGACCCGACGCAGCATGCCGAGCTCGTCGCCGCAGCGAAGGCGGCACGCCTGCTGACGCCGGCACAGCTCGCTAAATGCACGCTCTATACGAGCGCTGAACCGTGCTGTATGTGCGCCGGCGCGATCTATTGGTGCAACATCGGCCGAGTCGTGTATGCGCTCTCGGAGCATCGGCTACTTGGATTGACTGGGGATCACGCAGAGAATCCGACATTCTCGTTGCCATGCCGTGAAGTGTTCGTCCGAGGACAGCGGCACGTAGAGGTAGTCGGCCCGTTGCTCGAGGACGAAGCTGCAGGTTCGCATCTCGGCTTCTGGTCGTAGGCGTGCGGCATGGGGGAGGTGGCAGACGAATGGATCAGGTTGCGCAAGGTGGCTTTTGACGAGACAGGTGCATCAAGATGAAGTCTGGAATAAATTTGGCGCCTCTATGATTGTCGTTTCAACCGAAAAGGGGATTCGCCATGGGAGAAAACCATCGTAGGGCACTGATCAAGTCGGCCGCCGCACTCGGTCTGGCCCATCTTTGCGGCCTTGGAAGCCTGAGCGCTTTGGCAGCGTCGGCTGCGTCAGGCAAACACATCAAGCCCGGCAGCAAATCCGCATTGATCGTCGTGGACGTGCAAAATTGTTTCATCGATGGCGGAACGCTGCCGGTGAAAGGCGGCGCCGAGGTCGTGCCACTCATTAACGAGTTGGCTAGCAAGTTCGAGAACATTGTCATTACCCAGGACTGGCACACGGCGGGACACGCGTCGTTCGCCAGCGCCCATCCCGGTAAGAAGCCGTTCGAGACGGTGCAGTTGTCGTACGGCACACAGGTCTTGTGGCCGGACCATTGCGTGCAAGGCACCGACGACGCCGCGCTCGACAAGGACCTCAAGCTGCCGACTGCACAAGTAATCATACGCAAGGGTTTTCACAAGGACATGGATAGCTATTCCGCATTTGAGGAAGCTGATCACAAGACAGAAACCGGCCTCTCGGGATACCTGAAGCAGCGGCGTATCGACACTGTGTTTGTGACCGGACTGGCGACTGACTTCTGCGTTGCATGGACAGCAATGGACGCCCGCAAGGCGGGGTTCGAGGCTTACGTCATCGAAGACGCAACGCGTCCGATTGACCTCAACGGCTCACTTGCGACTGCGCGAAAAAACATGGATCGCGTGGGCGTAAAGCGGATTCAGTCAAAGGATATCTTGTCGACGTGAGTGGACGACTCAGATCACTGCCCAGGATATCGCACAACCTTGGAAGCTAAGGTTGTGCCTGGGGTGTCCGACGTGCCCAAGAATATTTCAATATTTCGCTGCCAGGCTGTGCGCGGCCGTGAAGCGACGGTCGACGCTGTCGCCTCGAATGACTGTTCCTGGTCCAGGGTTGACCGTCGTGGTTGGCATCTAGCGCTACAACGGGCCGGGGTGTACCCGGCCCGTTGTAGCGCTAGATGCGCGTGGCGTTGCCCAAACATATCGGACGCAGCGTGCCTTTGATCAGGCTGTTTTTATGAGGCCGAGTTGCTGCAGAGCGGTCACGCCGTCGTCCAGGCCGATTTCTTCAACGATCCTGCCATCTTTTAGCTGGAGGACAGTCGTGCCAGTGAAGCGCATTTTCTGTCCGGTCGCACCCGGCAACGATCCAATGAGGAAATCGCTGAATGCCGGACCGGTGTGTGTGCCGCCACCTTCCCAACGACCGACTACATAGTCCCCCTCGGCGATGAGATCAGCGGCGCCCCAGAAGTTGAGATCCGGGAAAGCTTCGCGGAAATCGGTCATGAATGCCTTGATGTCCTTGCGGCCACGGCGCGGCTCGTGCAGCGAGTAGCGCAGAAGCATGTCAGGAGCGGCAAGCTCGTCGACAATGTCGAGGTTGCAGGTCTTGCCCCAGAAATCGGTGAACCAGCGGCCCACGATGGCCTTGTTGTCATCTTCCTTCGACATGGTGAATTCCTCATTGACTGTGGGTTGAAAGAGAGATGCACGATCGCCCCTCTCTGCCTGAACAATATTGGCGCGAGCAGTCAGCGGCCCCCCGTTTCTTGCTGAATACTAGAAGAATCGCCGTGCGGCTTGTGGTAACTATGGTCACTATGTCGTGCCGTTCGTAGGCAACCGCTTCAGCGGTCAATGGCGACAAAGCCGCATAACTATGTGTGTTAAGCGTGGCTCTACGTTTATCGCAATTGAACAGCAAGAAACGGAGTGCCTGTCCCGATCTGCTGCGTTAGCTTGAGCGTTCGATCCCGCACTAGCCGGGGTCGGCGGACGACGCGCGGCGCGTCCGAACCACAATTACCTCGCAGGCGCCCGAGATGCCAATTCTTTCATCGTCATCGCGCTCGCCTGTCTTTCATCGACTGGAGTTCGACCATGTTGCCATTTCTCTCGCTTCACGCTCTTGCAGCACAACGCGGCGACGGACTGCGCCCTGAACTTCTCGCCTTGTTCGAACGCCATGCCAGATTGGAGACTGGCCTGGCTGCCATCATCGAGCCTGCCGAAACAGCACTCCCTTGCCAAGCGGTAGACGTAGTTCCCAAAGTCCCTGTGCCGCTGTGCGGGGCCGATGAGTCTTCGGCGGAGGTCCCATGCCGCTGCGAAAGCGGACAGCGGGAAACGAGTTCTGAGTGACTCAAACGGGTCCAGCTTGTGTGAAAACGCGACGCTGACGCATTGACGATTGCACACGATCACCGACACGCGCCGACGGCCTCTCTGAGTCCGTCCAACGGTTACTGGTTTTCTTGAGTGTTATGTGAGAGAACGACCGCATCGCGAAAACATCGGGGCGCCCGCATCCCAAACGATCCGCCGACGACTCGGTATATCGTCCTTTGCTTCAACGGTTTGTGGCCTCTATTCTGTCTCGGACGTCGCGCCGGAAACGCCAAACAGGTCAATGATTTGCTGCTTCAGCCAACGATGGGCTCGGTCCTGTTCGCTTCGTTTGTGCCACAGCAGCTTAACTTGCCGCTGCGGCGCCGGAAGCGGAACAGGCAGGACGCAAAGCTCGTCGCGGTACGGGGTCTCCTGCGCGATGTCGACTGGAAGGACCGCAATAAAGTCGGTGGTGGTCAAAATACGCGGCGCGAGCAGGTAATGGTTGATGCTGACCTTCAGATTCCGCGCCAGTCCCTGCGATGACAAAAAGTCGTCATAAGACGGCTGGGTTTTTCCCGCAAGGCTGACGTCAAGATGTGCGGCGCTCAGAAACTGCTCCAACGTCATAACTCCCTGCGTGAGTGGGTGCCCTCGCCGCAGGACGCATCCGTATTCAAGGGTCCACAGGACACGCGTCTCGAGTGGGGTTGGTTTTTGTGATTCGTCAACGTAGACGCTGATCGCAAAATCGACCTCTCCCCGCTCGAGGGCCGGCGGCAAGTTAACAATCGTGTTCGGCATGCAATTCAAGGTGATGCCGGGCGCTTGCTGTTCGTGCAGACGCAGAAGTACCGGCAGTACTTTGTCGGCGACGTAATCCGAGCACATCAACGTAAATGTGGCCGCGGAATCAAGCGGTTCGAAACCGGATGGTTCTAGCGCGCTCCTGATCGCATTGAGGGGATCACGCAACGATTCCCAAAGCTCCAGCGCTTTCGGAGTTGGACGAATGCCCGATGAAGTCTTTTCGAAAACCGGATCCTCGAGGGCGTCACGCAGCCGGGACAATGCGTTACTTACTGCGGGCTGCGTGATATTGAGTTTCGCCGCAGCCCGCGTGACGTTGCCTTCCGACATCAGCACATCGAATACCTTCAGCAGATTCAGATCCATTCGACGATAGTTCACAGCGCTTATATCGCTTATCACGCGAATCAATTGGAGGACATTTTTCGACTTGGCCAGAATCGCCTCTGGTGGTCGTAGACCGGCATGGGAGTTCATGTACGTCAATGGTCGGCCCGCTAATCATAGCTTCTGAAGGCGCGGAAATGGAACGAATACTGCTTGAAAACTGTGCATTGCTTGATCCTCGCTGCGACGAACTAAAGCAAGGATTCAACGTGTTCGTTGAGGCAGGGGTCATTCGGGAAGTTTCCGATCGACCCCTTAGGATAAACACCGACATTGCTATCGACGTCGCCGGCAAGACCTTGATGCCTGGTCTGATCGACCTTCACGTGCATGTCACCGCCAGTCACTTCAATGTACCGGCGCAGGTGAGCATGCCCAACGTATTCGTAACGTTGCGAACCGTCCCCATCTTGCGAGGAATGCTGCAGCGGGGCTTCACCTCCGTACGTGATGCAGCTGGAGCCGAATTCGCCCTTGCTGACGCGGTCGAAAGCGGCCTGGTCGAAGGGCCACGGCTGTTCGTCTCGGGTCATGCCCTGAGCCAGACGGGCGGCCACGGCGATATGCGTATGCGCTCCGACTTTCTTTCTTCTTCCGACCTCTGCGCGTACGGCTTCCGTGTTGGAAGCTTTACGCGGATAGTCGACGGCGTTGATGCAGTGCGTAAGGCGGTCCGGGAAGAGCTTCAGATGGGTGCCCATCAGATCAAGATCATGGCCTCAGGCGGAGTCGCATCGCCGACCGACCCCGTCGACGCCTTGGGATATTCACTCGATGAGATCCGCGCTGCGGTCGACGAGGCAACCGCGCGCCATACGTATGTAATGGCGCACGCTTACACGCCCAAAGCGATCAAGCGGGCAGTGGAATGTGGTGTTCGCACGATCGAACACGGAAACCTCGTCGATCGGGAAGCCGCGGTGGTCATGCGCGAGCACGGAGCATATGCCGTACCGACATTGGTGACGTACGAAGCCCTGATCGGCGAAGGAGCCAGTCTTGGTTTGTTGCCGCAAAGCGTCGAAAAGGCAAGGTACGTCCGGAACGCCGGGATCGAATCACTGCAGATCTGGAAGGACGCCGGCGTGAAGATCGGTTTTGGAACGGACCTTCTTGGTGAATCGCATCGTTTGCAATCTGATGAATTCAGAATTCGCGCCGAAGTTCTATCGCCCGGCGAAATCATCGCCAGTGCAACAACGACCGCAGCCGAAATTCTGAACATGGAGGGATGGCTGGGAGTCATTGCGGAAGGTGCGATCGCCGACATGCTTGTCGTCGACGGCAATCCGCTGCGCGATCTGAATTGCCTCCTCGGACAGGGGGAACAGCTTGAGCTCATCATGAAAGGCGGGAAGCTGTACAAGAACCGTCTTGATAAATGAACAGAGACACGGACAGGAAGACCGAAAATCACGAAAACGGAGATTGCATGCACATAACCCCACCGATGGCCGACGGCCACAATCAGGTAGCGACGAAACCTCATGCGCTGGCCCCCACTTCGGGCGTCATAACTGCAGTTGTTCTAGGTAACGGCCTTGAGTTTTTTGACTTCACCGTCTACAGCTTCTTTGCCAGCATCATCGGCAAGCTGTATTTCCCCTCTCATGTTCCATTGATCTCGCTTCTGGCCGCAGTGGGAACCTTCGGCATTGGTTTCCTGCTTCGCCCGCTCGGGGCCATCGTCCTCGGAGGTTATGCAGACCGGCATGGTCAAGGATCACCTGCGGACCATTCTTGCGGTATCAAGCGTGGCTGCCGTGGGTACGTCAGCTACCTACGTCCTGATGTACTACATGCCCACCTACGCAACACGCTCGTTGGGCTTTCCTATGTCCACGGCGCTTCTCTCAAGCTGCCTCGCAGGTCTAATGATGCTGGTTCCCTGTCCGATCGCAGGCGTAATCTGTGATCGGATCGGCCGCAAGAGAGCGATCGCTATCGGCGTGCTCGCGATGGCCGTGCTTATCTACCCATCGTTCATGCTGCTCAGAGCCTTTCCGCGCATTGAAGTCTTGCTCGGCGTCATGTCCGTGTTGGTTTGTATCTATGTCATCTTTGCTGTGCCGCAGATCACGTTGATGGCCGAGCAGTTCCCGAAATCCGTGCGGGCGAGTGGTATGTCGATCGTGTACGCGATCGCGGTGGCCATCTTCGGTGGCTTCTCCCAACTCTTCGTCACACTGCTGATTGCCTGGACAGAAAGCGCTCTGGCGCCGGCCGGTTATTTGCTCGTCCTTTCATTGATTAGCCTGCTAGCGCTCTTCTTCATTACGGAACAGCCGGTTCAATCAGACGTCGTGTGAAAGCTCGGAGAAATTTGGTCTGATCGCCAGACGGCAACGGTAGCCCTGGTTCACCGGTGCGGTCACATCAGCCCCAGGGAGGAATCGTGCAAAAGAAAATCGTCATTCGAGCCATCGCGGGAGGCGTTTGCCTGATGGCGCTGTCCGGCGCGGCGTTCGCTCAATCGCTGGCGTATACGAATCAGCCCGTGGACGTTTATGCGGGTCCGTCCGGGGATTATCCGGTGGCTGCGCAGGTGCCGCCGGGCGCGCAGCTTACGGTGTACGGCTGCGTCTCCGATTACAGCTGGTGCGACGTCGAAGCGTCCGGACTGCGCGGCTGGGTCTACGGCGGATATCTCGACTATCCGTACCAGGGTACCGAGGTGCCGATCATGACTTACGGCGTGCAGATCGGGCTGCCGATCGTGGCGTTCTCATTCGGAACTTACTGGGATCACTACTATCGCGGCCAGCCTTGGTATCACGACCGGGTTGTGGGTCGACATGAGTCCCACGCGCCGGCAGAGTTCGACGAACAGAAGGAGACATCTGCCCGCCGTCGACAATTTCCGTCTGCCCGGCAGCAAGCTTTTGCCGGTCACCTGGACTGCCAGACCCCGGAGCTCCCACGACGGTGGCTGTCCAGCAAATGCGTGTCGATAATCCCTACTGCTTCCATAAGCGCATGCATCGTCGTAGGACCGACGAACGAAAAACCCTTTTTACGAAGTGCCTTGCTCAGTGCGGCCGACTCCTCGGAGACTGTGGGAACTTCTTCAATCGTTCGGGGACAAGGCGTGCTCGCCGGCTGAAATGACCAGATCAACCTGGCGAGGCCTCCGTCCTGGCGCAGTTCGATCGTCGCGATTGCGTTTTTTATCGTCGCCAGAATCTTGGCGCGATTGCGTATGATGCCGGAATCGGCTAGAAGACGCTGCACGTGCTGCTCGTCGAACCGCGCGACTGTGTCGGGGTCGAAGTTGCAGAATGCGGCACGAAATGCGTCTCTCTTCCTGAGAATCGTCGCCCACGACAAGCCTGACTGGAACGCCTCCAGCGAAAGCCTTTCAAACAATCCTCTTTCGTCTCGTACCGGCATGCCCCATTCAGTGTCGTAGTAGGCACGCAGCATTACATCAACCGCTGCCCATGGAGGCCGGGCCAGACCGTCATCGCCGATAACAACACTTCGCGCAGGCGCTGGCGAATTGTTCACCTCGTTCCGTGCGTTCCTCTGAGCCGATTTCGCCGTTGCGCCCAATTCAATTCTCCATTCCCCAGGTTCCACCGCGTATCTTAGCTTTAGCCGCAAGATTCGAATCGAAACCCTTCACGCCGGCACCTTCGTGACCGTGCATCTGGATATCACGATCCGGCGGGACGGCAAACTCCGGGTTGCGTAGGGCTTGGCCGGGTGCGAACGCATGCAAGCCAGCGAGATCACGCGCGGCGTCTGAACCATCCGGTGAGCGACAGGCGGTCGCGCGTCGCGGGCAATACTTCGTGCAACATATCGGCGGATAGAAACACCGCGATCCGGCTGCCAACCGGAGCGATGTCCCGCATGTCCAGGCCCTCTGGATGCAGTCGCAATGCACCGCCATGCTCAGGCAGCCAGTCTGCATTCAGATAGACGACGATCGACACCGTGCGGCTGTCGTCGTGGCGAAACTGATCGCGGTGTTGGAGATACGAAGCACCTGGCGTGTAGAACGCGAAATGGCTTTCGTATTCTTCGAGCCCCAGAAAAAGCCTGTGATTCAATGCGATCCGCAGCGCTTCCATGATCGCGAGGTACCGGTCGCAGGCTTCGGATTGACCCGCTTCCAGCCACTGTATCTGGTCGCCGCGGATGTTGGGTTGGAGCGAACGCGCCGCGCCCTGGCTGACGCGGGCCAGTGTGAGCATCCCCGCTGCTGCAAGCGTCGTACATTCCAGCGCCAGCGCGAGCGTCAGATCCGGCGGAAAAAAATTATCCTGTTCCGACCAGCCATGGAGATGAAGGTCATCCCCGATTCGTCGATGCCCTTCATCGCCGGGCGCATCGGAGTGCGCCGGTGAGTATGATCGGTTCACTGCCTGTTCCTTCGAACGAAGGTGCTGGTTGGGAATTCGAACTGTTGGTTAGTCAACCGCAATCACGATCGATTCCTCGTGCGCCGACTTGCCGTGCGACTTCATTCGACCTACGGATGAATCTGACGTTGCGTCCACTGAAGCTTGAGTTCAAGCGCTGTGAGCCAGTCCAGTTCCGTGCGGCCGGCTGTGCTGTAAGTACTGCGATGCCAACGGGGCGCCGCCTCCGGTTAGAACGGCACGCCACTATACCGTATGGCGACGAGAGGACGAGGAGCGAAGTTGGGTGGACCAGTCATACCAGCAGGCGTCTCGAAAGGCATGCAGAGCGTGCCTGCGGAAATCCCAGCACAGTGAGTCTCCAGAAAAAAGGGCGTGGCCGATGAGGAACATGACGCTTCCTCGTGTATGTCCCGCCATCGGAATGACCCGAACGCCCGGCAACATTTCATGCGCCAGATCACCCGTGATTACATCAGTGACGAACGGAGCGCCATCGGCATCGTTTGCATGCATCCAGACGCGGGCGCCGAAGCGCTTCGCATAGATGGCCGCGTCCGCGACATCGTCGCGGTGGGTCAGCAGGATATGATCCAATCCCCCGGCTTCCGCGATCCAGCGCTCAAGGTGGCCGGACCAGCGCGGCGCGTCGATCATCAGACGCAGGCCGCCCGCAAGCGTGACGTAGCTGTGAGCGCCGTACGAAGAGCGGGCGTTATACCCGAGCCGCCACACACCGGGAGCCAAGGCTTGCGGGAAGAGGCCTGTCGGCATCTTCAAACCTTTTGGCGGGCGAACGGCGGCCGCCGGACAGATGAGGACACCTCGCCACGCATCTTCTGTTTCTTGCTCACTGGCGGGCTGGTGAGCAAACGCCGAAGCGCGGTTTCGCTCGATGAACAGATTGGGAGCGGCCGTTCGAACCGCGCCGCAGTTAAAGCAAGCTGCGCTTACATGCCAATGATCGTCGACATCACCGTTGTCCTCCGCCATAGCGCGCTCCCGGCTGATATTGGGTAGACGGTTCAAAGATAGCATCTTTGCGCGATTGAGCATTGAGGTGCGTTTAGCTTGCCCTCGCGACGACGCGAGCCGTCGCCGAATGTCCATCTTTTGGCGAGCAAAAGGCAAAAGTCGCCCCAAAGCCGACTAAGTCCGCAGCCGAACGAGATTAAGACAGAGCGCATCAATCTCGTAGCGCCATGTTTCCGATGAGAAAGGCCACCCGATGGTCGCGTGAACCGACCGCTACCTAGGCCCGTCCTCCTCAAATGTTATTATCGGAAACACGACCGCCTCCCAAGGCGCGCATTCAAGCCGTTGGACCCCATGGACACGCACCTCACCAAACCCGCCGACCAATCGACAACCGACCTCGGCCGCCGCGTCCGCGGCGCCCGCCAGGCGCAGGATTTGACGCTCGAAACCGCGAGCCGCCTCTGCGGCGTCTCCCGCTCGACGCTGTCAAAAGTCGAAAACGGCCTGATGTCCCCCACCTTCGACGTCCTGCAGAAAATCGTCCTCGGTCTGAAGATTGAGATCGGCGAGCTGTTCGGTTCGACACCTAAAGTCAGCGCTAGCGGTCGCCGCGCACTGACCCGCAAAGACGAAGGCCAGCGCCACGCCTATCGCGGCTATCAGATGGAGTTACTCGCCACGGATCTGGCGCACAAAGCGATGTTGCCGTTCCGCATTCGCATCTCGGCGCACACGCTGGACGCGTTCGATGACTGGGGCCGCCACGAAGGCGAAGAGTTCCTGTACGTAATCAGCGGCAGCGTGTGCCTGTATTCGGAGTTGTACGCGCCGACGCATCTGAATGCTGGCGACAGTCTGTACTTCGACAGCCGCACCGGCCACGCCGCGGTCTCCACCAGCGATGAAGACGCCGAAGTATTGTGGATGGCGACCAGCGTCGACGTCCCCCAAGCACCGGCCACCGCCGAACCGACAAAAAAATAGCCAAGGCGCGCGGACCGCGCCACAACACATTTCAACGGCAAAAGCGAAAACCGATGCCGATGGCAGCGCTAACGCGCCTGCCATCGATACCGCGTTTTAAGAACGCGCCGCCAACGCTCGCTGCGCCAGTTGCGCGATATGCATCGTGTGTTGCCCAGTCCCCTGCTCGATCTGCTCACGGCAACTGAAACCGTTGGTCAGCACTATCGTTTCCGCGTTCGCAGCGGTGGCAGCACGCACAGCAGGAAACAGCGTGTCCTCACCAATCTTCTGCGAGAGCGCGTGATGCTCTTCGTTAAAGCCGAACGATCCCGCCATTCCGCAGCATCCCGTATCGAGCAATGTCCACTTCACGCCGAGCTTGTTCAACAGAGCGGTATCGCCCTCCATGCCAAACAACGCCTTCTGATGACAATGTCCGTGCACGATCACATCCGCGGCAAGCGTCGGCCAATCGAACGGCTGACGCGCGACGAAATCGGAAAACAGAAAGGTCTGCGCCGACAGCTGTTTCGCTAAAGCATGACCGGGAAGCTGCTTCAGCAACTCGTCCTTGAACACCGATAAGCAACCGGGTTCGAGTCCAACCAGTGGCACACCAGCAGCAATGTCGTCCCCGAGGTCATCGAGAATCGTGGTCAGCAACTCACGTGCGCGGTCGAGCAAACCGAAGTCATACAGCGGACGTCCGCAACACAAACGGTTCTTCGGCAGCACAACGTGCCAGCCCATTTGCGTCAGCACATCGGCAGCGGCCCGCGCGATCTCGGGCGTGAAGTGATCGTTGAAAGTATCGACCCACAGGATGACTTTCCCGACCTCTTCGCCAGAACCAGCAGCACGCGCAGCTTGAGGTGAGCGTCGCGCACTCTGCCGATACGTCTGCGCGGCAAACTTTGGCAATTCACGCGCCTGCGCGACGCCGGCAACCCACTTCCCAACCGAAGCCAAGCCGGGAGCCGACGTCATAAAATTCGTCAGTCTCGGAAACCTTGCCGCCCACGGCGCCCATTCTCCGATCCCCCCCATGAACAACGCCTGACGTGGCCGACGATTCGTCTCGTAGTAATGCGAAAGAAATTCCGCCTTGTATGAAGCCATATCCGTATGCGTCGGGCAATCGGACTTGCAACCCTTGCACGCGAGGCAAGTATCGAGCGCTTCCTTCACTTCGCGGCTTTGCCAGCCGTCCGCGATCACGTCGCCTTGCAGCATTTCCCAGAACAGATGCGCGCGGCCACGCGTCGAATATTTCTCTTCACGTGTCGCGCGATAGCTCGGGCACATCGTGCCGCCTTCGAGCGAGCGGCACTTGCCCATGCCGATGCATCGTTCGATCTCGCGCTGAAAACCGTCGCCTTCCTGGCTCGCGAACGTGAGTTTGGTTTGCAGGGTCACCGGTTTGTATGCCAGGCCCATGCGCAGATTTTCATCGGCGCGATACGCATGCACAACCTTGCCGGGATTTAACCGATTGGCCGGATCCCAGATCGCCTTGAACCGCTCCATGGCCTGCATCAGTTCAGGGCCATACATGATCGGCAGAAATTCAGCTTTGGCCTGGCCGTCGCCGTGTTCGCCGGAAAGCGAGCCGCCGAATTCGACCACCAGTTCCGCCGCTTCGCGCAGAAACTTGCGCCACGTCGCGACGCCTTCCACGCTGCGCAGATCGAAGGTAATACGTGCGTGCACGCAGCCGTCGCCGAAATGGCCGTACAGGCTGGTCTCGTAGCCGTAACGATCCACCAGCGCCTGAAACGCGCGCAGATAATCGCCGAGGCGCATTGGATCAACCGCCGCGTCTTCCCAGCCGACCATCGGATCAGGCGTACCCGCCTCCACCGACAACGCCACCGCCGACGCCCCCGTCTCGCGGATCGACCACACCTTCGCCTGCAACGCGCGATCTTCGACGAGTATCGCCGACACGTTTGGCCCTGCTTCACCCGACAAAAAATACGCCGCAGCGGTTTCCGCCTGGCGCACGGCGTCGTCTTGCGTATCCGCGCCGAATTCGAGCACGACCCAGGCATCGCCTTCGGGCAGCAAAGCGATCTCGTCCTTCTTCAAACCGCGCGCCTGCAAGCCGCGGATGATCGCGCGATCGAGTCCCTCGATCGCGATCGGCCCGCAGCGCATGAAATGCGGCACGGCGTCCGCAGCGATATAGATGTCCGTGAAGCCGACCACGACGATCACGCGTTTCGCTGGACTCTTCACGAGGCGCACTTTCGCCTGTAGGGTTACCGCGCAAGTGCCCTCGGTGCCGACCAGCGCACGCGCGACATTGAAGCCGTTTTCCGGCAGCAGTTGATCGAGATTGAAGCCCGACACGCGCCGCTTGATCTGCGGGAATTTCGCGCGAATCTGATCGGCGTAGGTGTCGCGCAGTTGCTTGAGTGCGGCGTAAATTTCGCCCTGGCGGCCACCCGCTGCGATGATTCGTTCAAGTTCGTCGTCAGATGTCGGCCCAACCCAGAAGCGCGCGCCATCGAAGGTCGCGACTTCCAGCGCTTCGACGTTTTCAACCGTCTTGCCGGCCATCACCGAATGCGCGCCGCACGAGTTGTTGGCGATCATGCCGCCGAGCGTGCAGCGGCTGTGCGTCGCGGGATCAGGGGCGAAAGTGAGGCCGTGCTCTTCGGCCGCGTTGCGCAAGGTATCGCAGACCACGCCCGGCTCGACGATCGCAACGGCCGCCACAGGATCGACCGACACGACGCGGTTCACATACTTGCTCGCGTCGGCCACCACCGCTACGTTCACGCATTGGCCATTCTGCGAGGTGCCGCCGCCGCGCGGGAGAAACGGTACGTCATTGCGGCGGCACGCAGCGAGTGTTTCGACCAGATCGTCGACGTCCGACGGCACGACCACGGCGAGCGGGACTTGCCGATAGTTCGACGCATCCGCCGCATACAGCGCTTTCGAGCCCTGATCGAAACGTACTTCACCGCGCACATGGCGGCGCAAATCTGCTTCGAGCGCGTGCATAACGGCAGCGGTACTCGAAAATGGCGTGGCGATGCGAGGCTCTCTCGACGTGCTATCCGCCGCGTCGCTCAACGAGGCATTCACGTCCGCGCCCTGCTCTTCATCCAATGACGTTCCCACTGCGTCCCTCACGTCTCGTGTCCAACGCCCGCGTGACGGCCTGCTCTACACATCACGCAGCCTGGCTCGCGGTCATCTTGAAGATGCCCTGTGCGTTGCCTGCGTCGAAACGCAGGTCCGTTTCCCAACGGCGTGCATCCTGATCGAAAGTCCGCTTGCGCGTGATGAACTCGTAGAACGAGCCCGGCACGTCGCGCGTCACGGTGCTGCCATCGGCCGCACGGAATTCGCGCCGCACGACATCCGCGCGATACGCGGTCTGAAACACGCGGCCCGAACGCGAACGCTCCACTTCCGGCTTCATCGGACGACCCTTCGCCTTTTCGTCGTCGGCAAGTTTGAATACGTCTGCGACGCGATCGGTGGCGTGATTGAAGGCGTTGCCTTCGGTCGCGATCCACGCCATTTCCGCCGATTCCTTCAACAATACTTCGTAATCGGCTTCACGTGGCGTCTCGTGCTGACGTGCGAACGCGCCGACGATCACCGGCAACAATGCATGAGCCGCCTCGAGCGGCAACACGCCGTCACGTTCGAGCTCCCACAACCGGCCAACGGCTTGAGGCGTCAACGGATCGCGCGAGTCGCCGATCACGTTCGACACCGCCTGCTGGAATTCCGCCGAGAAACGCTCCGGATGTAATTCGCTGAGGAAGAACTGAGCGATCTCGTCGGGGGCGTCGTCGTGGGCCCACGCGCGGCCGGTCATGCCGAGACGGTCAAGCGGATAACGACCGTTGATGCTGAAGCCAAGCGGACGCAGGATGCGCGCGAAAGCCGCTTCGCCCGGTGGCAACACGCCGCTCTCTGCCCAGCGCACCGTGCGCAACGCGCCGTGGTCGAAGTAGACACTGCCGCCGGCGGCGATCGTCTCTTCCGTGTATTGGCGGCCATTCACCGAGCGCGCCAGAAGGCCTTCGAATAGCGCCATGTTCAGCGCCTGGGCCAGTTCGGCACGCGTGACGGTGCCGTCTTCCCATTCGTTGAGGATCTGCGGATGGTTCAGCGTGGCGAAGAGCCTCGCGGTTTTCTCGGCGCCAAGCAGTTTCAGCAGGAGTTGTTCGACATTCGCATTTTTGGTGTTTCGCATATTGATTCCCGGCGGAGTGCGGTGAGCGCGCGTTCGCGTGTTTGAAGGTGGCCTGCCGCCCTGGCTTCAAGACGCAAGCGCGATATCGTTGGATGCACGATTATTCAAACCCACGGCACTGCCGTAAAGCGAGATTAAATCTCTACTTGATGCGTTTTTGGAATTAACATGCGGAAGTTCAAGATCCCCGGGATGGGTGCGCTGCCCGCTTTCGAAGCCGCGGCGCACGGGCTTTCGCGAGTGACTGTCGGGAGAAGTGGCGGCATACAGTGTGGTGAATTCCTGATTTGGCCGGCGATCCCGATATCGCCTGGTTCAGAGGCAAGCGGTGAGCGCTAAGCGCCAGCTTACTCACGCGCCTGCGCCAATGCGCTCAAATTGCCTTCACCAAAGCCGTGATGCCCTTGCCGCTGCACGATCTCAAAGAATATCTCGCCAGCGCCACGTCGCACAAAGGTCTGAAAGAACAGCAGTGGCACACCGTCGGCGCCGATCTCGCCATCCGCCAGAACATGCGTGCGCTTGAGCCGTTCGACATCGAGCCCATGACCCGGCAAGCGCGCATCGAGTTGCGCGTAATAACGCGGCGGCGGCTCGACAAATTCCACGCCGTTCGCCAATAGCTGCTCGACGCACGCAAAGATGTCGTCAGTGGCGAGCGCGATGTGCTGCACGCCTTCGCCCGGATGATCCGGCAGATACTCGTGCATCAGATTCGTACGGCGCGTGCCTTCTTCATACAAAGGCACGCGGATCGCGCCGCACGGCGACACCATCACGCGCGATTCCGCTGACACATGCCAGTTCGCGTGCAGCTCGTGAATCTCACGGAAGTTGAGCAGGTCGCGATAGAAGTCGAGCCATTCCTGCATGCGGCCCTCGCCGACCGTTTGCGTCAGATGATCGATCGCGACGAGGCCGGTGCCCACATGATTCAGATCGGCTTGCGCGGTATCGATCTCGATCGGACGGAAGTCGATGTCGAAGATCGAAATGTCGCCAAGCCCACCGCGTTGACCACCACGGCCGCGCCAACGGTCGACGAAATAGATGTGCGAGTCGCCAATACCCTGGATCGCCGGGATCAGCAGTTCGCCCGCACCGAGGCGTTCGCCTTCGAACGCCCATGCGCCGAGTTCGATTGCGCGATCGAAGGCGCGCTGCGCGTTGGCCACGCGAATGCCGATTGCGCAAATGCCCGCGCCGTATTCCTCGGCGTAGCGCTCGGCGAACGAGTCCGGCTCGGCGTTGAGCAGGAAATGCATCTCGCCCTGGCGATACAGCGTGACGTCTTTGCTGATATGACGCGCAATCGCTTTGAAGCCGAGTTTCGTGAAGGTCTCACCGAGCGCCTTCGGCTCACGCGAGGCGAACTCCACGAATTCGAGCCCGGCGGTGCCGAGCGGATTGTGCTCAGGCGTCGACACGGCGCGCAGCGCGGCGTCTGGAGTGGGCAAGTCGCTGGGCATGGCAATCTCCTTGTGCAGTCTTTCGTGCGCTATCGCGAGTGTTCGTGACGTTTCTGCTGTTTGGTGCAAGCCGTCAATCGTCCGCAGTGTGACACCGCATGCGTGGTGTGCCGCAGCAATGCGGCCCGCGACGACCTTTGCACCGTGTTTGTACACCGGGTAGCAGGGCGTTCGCAACCTTCATTTTGTACTGGATGGTTCACGCGTAGTGAATCGGGTCACAGCGTGCGGCTCTCCCGTCTTTGCATCTCGTCCCGCTCCTGCGTCGCTGCGTAGCATGCGTCAGGTTTTGGGCGTGCTGCCGCGGCTGCGTTTCAACGCGCGTTTGGCCGCCGGCTTGCCAGTAGCCGCCGCCATGCGCTGCTGCGCGACCTCACGCACGGCATCGATAAACGCCCGGCCCACCGGCGATGGCTGCGTGTCCGAGCGCCGGATCAGCCCCACGGGCTCGCCGGTGCCCGCGAACGGCAAGGGCAAACGCACCAGCATGCCGTGCGCCAGTTCATATTCGACAGCACTCAGCGGCACGAACCACACTGCATCGTTCTCCAGCGTCAACGCTCGCCCCGTCGACACCGACAGCACTTCGACAAACCCTGACAACGGCGGCACGCCCCACGCACTCAACAGACTCTCAGCCGATTGTCGGATCAGCGTGCCGAACGGCGGCAGCACCACCGGGAAATCCTCCAGCGACGTGGCAGGCAGGCCCGCCCCCAGCGCCAGCGGATGCCCGGCGCGCACCACGGCAATCAACGGCTCGCTGAAAAGCTGCTCGAAACTCAGCCCGACCATCCGTTCCGGGTCCGCCAGACGCCCGATCGCGAATTCGATCGTGCCGGCCTTCAGACGTTCGAGCAATTCGGGGTTGGCACCGGTGGCAAGGCGCACGATCACGCGCGGCCAAAGCGGGGCGAACAGTTTCAGCACCGGCGGCACCAGCGCGGCCGCGACGGTCGGCAGAATACCGATTTCCAGCGTGGCCGCCGCGCCTTCCGCGTGCGCCAGCAAATCGACACCCTGTCGCAACGCACTGACGCAGGCGCTCGCGTGCGGCATGAAGAGTTGCCCCTCGCGAGTCGGCACAGCGCCGTGGCGGCCGCGCTCGAACAGCTTCACGCCGAGAATCGCCTCCAGTTCAGCAACCGTCTTGGAGACCGCGGGCTGCGTAATGGACAGGCTTTCGGCGGCCCGCTGCACGCCGCCGAACTGGGCGACAGCCAGAAAGCACTGGAGATGACGGAATTTGACGCGGCTGTCCGCGAGGCTGCGTTGCATAACGGCAGGTTATACGAAATGGGCGAAAACGTCATTTTGCATAACCTCACAGGTTAGATAAAGTCGCGTCATAAAGCCGTATCCCACAATTCTCGACGGAGACACTGATGGACGAGTCCTTTCTCACCGCGCGCGACTTCGCGTCCCACCCCGCCTACGTCTATCCCGGCTACGGTTCCTCGGTAAAACGCGGCCCGACGCGTCCGTTGATTCCGCTGAAGGAAAAGCTGCGCGATCAGCGCGTGCCGGTCTACGGCACCGAAGATCTCGGCGCGCTCGATCACGATCTGACGCGCAATGCGGTGCGCAATGGCGAGCCGCTCGGCGAGCGCATCATCGTGACGGGCCGTGTGCTCGATGAAGGCGGCCGCCCGGTGCGCAATACGCTGGTTGAAATCTGGCAAGCGAATGCTGCAGGCCGCTATGTGCACAAGGCCGATCAGCACGACGCGCCGCTCGACCCGAACTTCCTCGGCGCGGGCCGGTGTATTACTGACAACGAAGGCCGCTACCGCTTTCTGACCATCAAACCGGGCGCTTATCCCTGGGGCAATCACCCGAACGCATGGCGTCCGAACCATATCCATTTTTCGCTGTTCGGCGACCATTTCGGCTCGCGTCTCGTCACGCAGATGTACTTCCCCGGCGATCCGCTGCTAGCCTTCGACCCGATTTTCCAGGGAACGCCTGAGCACGCCCGCGACCGCCTGGTTGCGAACTTCTCGCTCGATACGACGCAAGAGGCCTACGCGCTTGGCTACGACTTCGACATCGTGCTGCGCGGTCGCAACGAAACCCCGATGGAGCGCTAAGCCATGACGACCCTCAAGCAAACGCCTTCGCAAACGGTTGGACCGTATTTCGCCTACGGTCTGTGCCCGCAGCAATACGACTTCGATTTCAAAAGCCTCTTCACGCCGATTCTGGCCGACCGCGAAGCAGCGGGCGAACACATCACGATCGTCGGCCAGTTGTTCGACGGCGACGGCAACGTGATCGGCGATGCCATGCTGGAAATGTCGCAAGTGGACGCGCAAGGCCACTATCCGGAATCACGCGAGGAAATCCTGAAGACGGGTTTCCGTGGCTTCGCCCGTGTCGGTACGGGGACGGATCCGCAGAAGCGCTTTGTGGTTGAAACGGTGAAACCCGGCCGCGCAAGCCCGGACGAAGCGCCGCATCTGAATGTGATCGTGACAATGCGCGGCATGCTGCTGCACACCTTCACACGCGTTTATTTCGAAGACGAAGCCGAGGCTAACGCTCGGGATGCCGTGCTGGCAGCGGTTCCGGCGGACCGGCGAGGCACGCTGATCGCGCGTCGGGAGCCGAATACAGCCAACGTGTACCGGTTCGATATCTTCATGCAGGGTGACAAGGAAACGGTGTTTTTCGACCTGTAACGCGGAGTTTCTATACTTTCACATAGCTTTCACCTACACTGAAGATGATCCGTCTAGCGACTGGATCGCGAAACTCCGAGTAGTTAAGCCCGCCCCGCGCGGGCTTTTTTTTGTTTTTGCGTCTACCCGGCAACGCCGTTCACTTCAGGGAACACCGCAGCCAGCGGCTAATTCTCACCACGTCGGCGATATGGTCCCGCGCCCCTGGCGCGCCTAATACGACGATATCGACCGGCCTGCCATGCACCAGCATGCGCACGACAACACAATGCCCGGCTTCGTTAATGAAGCCCGTCTTCTGGAGGACGATCGACCGATCGCCTCCTCTCACCAGCGCATTCGAATTGTGATAACTCAGCCGCGCCCGTCCGCCGCCCGGCGCGACAACCTGCGCAGCGTCGGTCGAATAAGCCTTGATCAACGGATATCGGCTGGCAGCCGCAACCAGCAACGACAAATCGCGCGCCGTCGAAACATTTCGCGGCGACAACCCCGTGCCGTTGACGAACGACGTATGCCGCATCCCGAGCGCGCGTGCTTTCGCATTCATCGCTGCAACAAAACCCGGCCGGCCGCCCGCGTAATCGCGGCTGAGTGCCGCCGCAGCGCGATTCTCAGATGACATCAACGCAATGTGCAACATGTCATGACGCGACAACCTCGACCCGACACTCAACCGGGAACCGGTGAACTTGTCGAAGTCCTGATCCTGAACAGCGACATTGAGCGGCGCATTCAGGGCATGTTTGGTATCGAGCGACACCACTGCGGTCATCAGTTTGGAGATCGAAGCAATCGGCATGACCCGGTCAGCCTGCTTTTCGGTGAGCACGGTGCGCGTTCGCTCGTCGACGACATAGACGCCTCTGGCGCGGAGCAATGCACGCGATTTAGGCGTATAGCCGCAGCGTGCCAATAGACGACGCGATGAATGCAATGATGAACGGGACGCCGCTGTGTGCCCACGACGCTCCGCGGCCAATTCCGCGGGACGCCTCGCGCCGCGCGGCTCACGCGCATTGCGCGCAGCCTGCCGGCGATGCTTTGTAGAGAGCTTGCTGACATGCATCGGCCGCTCTGCAGTCGTCGCCTGCTTCCGCTTGTGCGCGATACGGCGGCGTGCCTTGCCGACGGTTTGCTTTTTCGCTTTGCCCGGGGTTTTCGCTTTCGCTTTGGACGTATGCCTGGTGGACGGCGTAACGTGCCGGCTCACGCGAGCGGATGAGTGGCGCGCAGGCTCATGGGCTGCACCGAACGACCAGCCGATATTCAGCCACACCAAACCGAACAACACGATGTAGCGGAGCCACGCAGGAAAACGATTGGCAAAGGAAACTGAAGTCACACTTAACAACGGAAATGGTCGATGTTTTGTCCTGCGTAGATCGCGCGCGCGAGCCAATCCGGCTTATCGCCATGACCGTCCCACGTATTGCCGAAGGCATCGCGATACATCACAGCCCGGATCGCGGATTTGTCGGCTTCGATCGCTTCGGCGAGCGTTTCCATCGTAATGCCGTAGTCGTCCATACGTCGGCGGATCCACACGATCAGGCGCTCACGCGCATTCCCGTCGAGGTCGAACAACCGTTGTTCTTCTCGCTCTTTCATAACGTACCGGTTTCGCGGCTGCTAATGCTCGCGGTCGAAAACAAAGGCTTCGCTAAACAACGCGAAGCCTATGCGTGAATCAGATGGCTTGAGTGCAAATCGAACTCACGACGCCTCTCCCGATGCATGACAGCTGGCATCTGGAATTCATGTCCAATAAATCCTGAATTGAGGGGAATTCGACGGCAAACGGCTCGGATCGCGCCGTGATCGGCCTCGGTGTTCCAAGGCTGCTTCAGCGTATGGAAAGTAATTCTAGCATCCAATTTCCGCTGCTTGCATCAACTGATTGTCTACCTGCGACGACGAACTTTCCTGGTCATCCCGATTGCGTTCGGCACGGACCTAATCGATTCTTGCTGCTGCTTGCCGGTTCTTATTGGTTCTATTCGCGCTGATAGAAAAACAGAATCTCGCCATCCTCATGCTATGTTTCAGGGAGTCACATCGCCGCCTTAGGAGACACACAAAAATGCCCGCATCGACCGCCATCTTCACCATCCTGGCCGCACTGCTACTCGGTGCCATGAGCCCAGGACCCAGCTTCGTCATTGTCGCCCGCAATGCGATCGGGCTCTCCCGTCGCGACGGCCTCGCGACGGCCGCAGGCATGGGAATAGGCGGCGTGTTCTTCAGCGGCATCGCCCTGCTCGGTCTGTACACCTTGCTGGCAACGGTAGAGTGGCTGTACGTCGGCTTGAAAGTGGCCGGTGGCCTTTATCTGATCTACCTTGCGTCCAAGATCTGGCGCGGTGCGGCCAAACCGCTGGCATTCGATGCCACGCAAGCCGCCACCGCCAATGTGCGTAAATCCTTCTGGGTCGGGTTGAGCACACAACTCAGCAATCCGAAAACAGCGGTCTACTACGGCAGTATCTTCGCGGCGTTGCTACCGCAACATCCGCCGCTGTGGTGCTACTTTGCATTGCCCCCTGCGATTTTCGCCATTGAAGCCGGTTGGTACACCGTGGTCGCGCTGTGCTTTTCGAGCAAACGGCCGCGCGAAATCTATTTGCAGTGGAAGGCCTGGATCGATCGCGTCGCCGCAAGCGCCGTTGCCGCGCTCGGACTGCGCCTGATCCTGACGGCACATAAAGTGGGTATCTGAAGAAGCTGGAATCCCGCTCGAACGGCTTGTCGTGTTGCGCGACGCGACGAGCCGGCAACAAGGGCCACATCGTCACACGTCCAAGCTGAGCAACGCAGGCTTGACCAAACAGTTACAAGATAAGTGTTGACGCTTACATACCCCGGCGGTTACTGTTGCGTCCGAAGTTCAAGAAGTTCGATTGCTGTTCATCAATGTCTCGCTCCTCAGCGGTATTCGTTGTCCTCTCCCTCCTTGACCCTTCACGCGCTCCTCAACAGAGCAAATTTTTCTATTTTTTCCTCAAGGATTCTTCATGGATACCGGTACCGTTAAGTGGTTCAACGACAGCAAAGGCTTTGGCTTCATCACCCCGGACAAGGGCGGCGACGACCTGTTCGCGCACTTCTCTGAAATCACTGGCGACGGCTTCAAGACGCTGGCTGAAAATCAGAAGGTGAGCTTCGAAACGAAGCAAGGCCCGAAGGGTCTGCAAGCGGCTAACATCAAGCCGATGTAAGTTTGAAGGGCTCGGTGTCCGGCAACGGACATCGGGCTGCAGCGACATCCTCGCGGAGCTTTGTCTCCCACAGTTGGCGCGATCGCTTTTAGCTGCATGTGTTGTTCAGCAGCTAGCCCTAAGCGCCAAACGCCTCGTTGCACCTCATTCTCTCCTCCGGCTTTAACGCCCTTTTTAGCTTTCCGACTGCGTTTGGATTCGGCTCCAATGGCTTGAATCAGCTCGTCCGCGTGACCCGCACAACGGCTCGCACGGCAGGCGCGCACTCGAACATTATTAAAATATAAAATGCAAAACAAACATATTCATCATTACAACGGCTATGCCGTCAAACCCTCGGCGCATCGCTTGCCCGACGGTAGCTTTTCATCCAACCTGTTGCTCGAACGCGCTGACAGCGCGCGTACCGAAGGGCGCTACCAGTTCTATTCGCTCGACTACTTCACGAACGAAGAACAGGCACTGCAGCACTCGGCACGCTGGGCACGCCACTGGGTCGACACGCGCGGTTAAGCACTCGTCGAACCTGATGCGCGCGGGGACCCCGCGCTTGCATCGTTCAGCACCCCATAGCGCGCCATGAGGCGCGCTAGACACCGCGCGCGGTCTATTCGGTTCCTCCCGCCTTGATCCGCGCGCGCAGTTCGAACTTCTGAATTTTCCCCGTCGACGTCTTCGGCAATTCGCCGAAGCGCACCGCTTTTGGCAACTTGTATCCCGCAAGAAACAGCCGGCAGTGCGCGATGATCTCTTCTGCGCTCACCTGAGCACCCTCCTTGAGTTCGACGAAGGCGCACGGTACCTCACCCCACTTTGGGTCGTCCATCGCCACCACGGCGGCAACCGACACCGCAGGGTGACGGTACAACGTGTCTTCGACCTCGATGCTCGAAATGTTTTCGCCGCCCGAAATGATGATGTCCTTGCTCCGATCGCGGATGCGGATATAGCCGTCAGGCATCCGCACGCCGAGGTCTCCAGTGTGGAACCAGCCGCCGCGAAAGGTCGCTTCTGTGGCGCGCTCGTTCTTCAAATACCCTTTCATACAGACATTCCCGCGGAACATGATCTCGCCGAGCGTTTCGCCGTCGTCAGGGACTGGCGCGAGCGTGTCCGGGTCGAGCACGGCGATCGCTGCCTGCAGGTGGTAACGCACACCTTGTCGCGCGTTCATTTCTGCGCGTGCGGTGTCGTCGAGCGTTTCCCATTCCTCCTGTTTTGCACAGACGGCGGCCGGGCCGTAGGTCTCGGTCAGTCCGTATACGTGCGTCAGATCGAAGCCGATCTCCTTCATCTTGGCGATCACCGCCGGCGCGGGCGCCGCGCCCGCCACCATCGTCGACACGCGATGCGTGATGCCCTCGCGCCACTCGGCGGGCGCATTCGCGAGCGCACTTTGCACGATCGGCGCGCCGCAATAATGCGTGATGCCTTCGCGGCGAATCAGTTCGAACACCGTCTTCGCATCGAATTTGCGTAGACAGACGTTGACGCCGGCACGCGCGGCGACAGTCCACGGGAAACACCAGCCGTTGCAGTGAAAAAGCGGCAAGGTCCATAGGTAGACCGCATGCTTGGGCATGTCCCATTCGAGGATATTGCTGAGCGCATTCAGATAGGCACCGCGATGGTGGTAGACCACGCCCTTCGGGTCGCCGGTCGTGCCGGAGGTGTAGTTCAGCGCGATAGCGTCCCACTCGTCAGCAGGCAAGGTCCAGGCGAATTCGGGGTCGCCGGTTTGCAGGAACGCTTCGTAGTCGGTTGCGCGGACGAACTTGTCGGCGTCGGCGGGCATCGCATCGGCCACGCTGATCACGCGTAACTCCGGGAATTCCAGCGCCGCGCGGTGCGCCAACTCGCTGTACTCCGTGTCGACGATCAACACCTTCGCCTCGCCATGGCGCAACATGAAAAGCAGCGACGACACGTCGAGCCGCGTATTCAGCGTATTGAGCACGGCCCCGGCCATCGGCACGCCAAAATGCGCCTCTATCATCGGAGGAATATTCGGCAGTAGCGCGGCAACCGTGTCGCCCCGCTCGATACCGGCCTGCCGCAACGCGCTGGCCAGACGCCGCGCGCGCTCGTAGGTCTCGCGCCAGTTGCGGCGAGTCTCACCATGGACGACCGCCAGCCGCTCACCGTAGACTTCCGCTGCGCGTACGATGAAATCGATGGGCGTCAGCGGGACATAATTGGCCTCGCGCCGCTGAAGGCCTTCTTCGAACCTATGCTTCATCGCCTTGTCTCCTGAGGCGCTACTCGCGCCGTCGCTTTTTCTGATTAATGAGCTAGCCTGGCAATTGTGATGGTGAACTGTCTGTCATTCAAATGACAGCGTGGCGCGCCCTGACTCTTCCCAAACCTGTTGCCGCCTGTCCACGGCTCCCCGTGATTTTCTACGGGTTTGATTCCACTTTCCCCGATTTTCCTCGATGTTTCCTGCTTTTCGTCGGTCGCCTCAAGCCGGACATTCGAGTTCCAGGCAGGAATTCCGGACGCCCGAATAAAGAATCCGCGGCAACAGCCGTTATGCCGACTATGCAACGCAGATTGCAGATCCTCCCTATTCCGAGTTCAACGTATTGTCGAAACCGATAATGAACCGTCTGACACTGAAACAGAAATTGTGGGTGCCGATACTGCTCTGCTGGGCGGCGCTCCTGATCGTCACCGTCGTGAACGCGTTTGATGCGAGAAACGCCCAAATGGCCGCACGGCGCGCGGATCTGGCCGACGTCACCGACATGGCCGTATCGATCGTCGCGGACTACGCGAAGCAGGCCGACACAGGCAAGCTTTCGGTCGACGAGGCCAAACAGCAGGCTATCGCCCGCGTCACCGCGCAACGTTATGGCACATCGGGCTACGTGACGATCGTGCGCAGCGATTCGGTGATGGTTGCCCATCCAATCAGCCCCAAGCTGAACGGCAAGGACATGAGCAGCTTCCGCGACGCCAAAGGCAATGCGCTGTACCACGACATCGCGAAGGCGGGCGGCTCGGCGGGCGGCGCAGGCTATCTGCGCTACTGGTGGCCGAAACCCGGTGAAACAGCGCCGAGCGAAAAAATCGGCTATGTGAAACGCTTCGGCCCGTGGAACTGGGACTTTATCGCCGGCGCCTATATGGACGACATCCAGGCGCAGTTCTACGCAACCCTCGAACGCTCGGCCGGCATGCTGGTGCTATTGGTCGTGCTGGTGTCGTTCGTGGCCTCGCGCGTGGTGCGCAACGTATCGCGTTCGATCGGCGGAGAGCCCTCCACGGCGGCGGCGATTGCGATGCAGATCGCGCGCGGTGATCTCGCCACGCGCATCGACCTGCGTCGCGACGACAACTCGAGCCTGCTGTTCTCGCTGTGCGAGATGCGTAACCAACTCGCTGCGACCGTCGCGCGGATCAAGACGTCCGCCGAGACAATCACGGTCGCGTCAAAAGAGATTGCCGCGGGCAACCTGGATCTGTCGAGCCGCACCGAAGAACAGGCGGCTTCGTTGGAGCAAACCGCCGCCAGCATGGACGAGCTCACCAAGACCGTCACGCAGAACGCCGACAACGCGGCGACCGCGTCGGACCTCGCGGCGGATGCTTCGAATATCGCTGCGCGCGGCGGCCAGGTTGTCAACGACGTCGTCGAGAAAATGGCCGGCATCACCGATAGTTCGCACAAGATCGGCGAGATCATCAGCGTGATCGAAGGCATCGCGTTCCAGACCAATATCCTGGCGCTGAACGCAGCGGTGGAGGCGGCGCGCGCCGGTGAAGAAGGCCGTGGCTTCGCGGTCGTCGCGGGCGAAGTGCGCAATCTCGCGCAGCGCAGTGCAACGGCGGCCAAAGAGATCAAGGTGCTGATCAATCAGTCTGTCGCACAGGTCGGCGAAGGCTCCGTGCTGGCAGGCAAGGCCGGCAGCACGATCGGCGAGGTGGTCGACGCCGTGCGCCGCGTGACGGCGATCATGAATGAGATCTCGGCGGCCTCGAAAGAGCAGAGCTCGGGCATCGGCGAAGTCAATCTCGCGATCCGGCAGATGGACGACGTGACGCAGCGCAATGCCGCGCTAGTCGAGCAGGCCGCGGCTGCGGCCGGTTCACTCGATGAGCAGACCGAACGGCTGCGAAATGCGATTGCAGTGTTCAAGGTCGAACAACCTGCGTGATTGAGCAGCGCACCTGCGCTGCTGACAGCCCAACGGGTTAAAAAAGGCCGACTTTGAACGGCCCTCCAAAAGTTGGACACCGATCCAATCTTTGGAGGGCAGTTCACATCTGGTCACCGATGACAGCCCTTTTCTTGCCATGTCGAGACAGTCCTGAGCCTGCTATGCAGTGCGCGGGTCGCTCCTGCGAGTAACAGGCCGCGCCAGCATGGCGTCGGTATCGAACAGCGTGAAAGCGATGTTAGCCAGCACACCCGAATTCTTCCAGCGCAGATAGTAGCGATGCGCAGTCTGATAAGGCGCATAGCGGTCAGGCATCGCGTGCCACGGTTTGCCCGTGTGCAGCACCCAGAGCACGCTGTTCACCACGCAACGGATGTCGATGCTGGGACGGCCGCGCCGAGGTCCATGGTCTTTCATTTCAGGCAGGAGCGGCACGATGCGATGCCATTGCTCGTCGGTAAGATCCTGAATGGCTGGCGAGCGAGCCAGTGGGTTTGAAGCGGGAGTATTCATGCAGTAGGAACGCGCACCTGCAGCACACGTGCTAGCGTCGCCGCGAAAAATAGTGTCTATAACTCAACCGTTTCAGACTACCCCAAGCTCGCTTTCGCGAAAGTCAATTATTGTCAGGCTCGTGTGCGCAATTGTCAGAAATCGCAATACGTTTCTGCGCTGATGGGTTTTTGCACCAATGGATTAGTGCGCGATGAAGACGGCGGTCTACTATCCGCGCGCCCATAAAAAAAGGTGCCGCGAACGGCACCTTTTTTGCAACAACATCTACTACAACTAGCTGCTGCTGAAGCTTAGAAGCGGTGACGCAGACCGATCGTAGCAGCCGTCTGGTTCTTCGACGACGACGGCAGTTGCGAATTGTCGCCGCTGTAAATCGAAGCCACACCGCCGTCGCCCATTGCGTGCTGGTACACGGCTTGAGCGTAGACGTCCGTACGACGCGACAGCGAGTAGTCAGCTTGCAGGCCGATCTGATGGTAACGGGTCTTCATGTCGTTACCGTCAGCATTGACACCGTAGCCCTTTGCGTCGGTGAACGTGTAAGCAACGCCCAGACCCAGAGCCGGCGTCAGGTTGTACTTGGCATTGACTTCGTAGTTGTTCGAATGGCCTTGACGTTGGCCCACTGCGGCACCAACGAGGTTGTCCACACGCGACTGCGTAAATGCCGCACCGACAGTAGCCGGGCCGAACGAATACGAAGCAGCTGCGCCGAACTCACGTTGACGGAAGTTGCCGGTCATGACGCCGGACGTGTTCGCCAGGACGCCATCCGAAGAACCGCTAGCGTTTGCAGCCGGGTTGTTCTGCTGTGCGTAGGCAGCGCCCAAACGCAGACCTTGGAACTGGTATGCAGCACCAACGCTATATTCGCGGTTGTTTGCGAATGCACCAGCCTGGTTCGAGAAGCCGTACGTGCCGCCGAACGTGAAGCCAGCGTAGTTAGCGCTCGAGTACTTGACCGAGTTGTTGACCGACAAGCCGCCGTTCGTGCTCAGGTTGTCGTTGTTGAACGGGTGCGCGAAGTACGTACCGCCCCAGCTGCCCGTTGCGGTCAGCGGTGCCAGGTAGTCTTGTGCTGCGTCGTATTGACGACCCAAGGTGACCGTACCGTATTGCGCGCTCGACAGACCGACAAATGCTTGACGGTTGAACATGCCGTTGTTGTTAGCGAACTTGCCGTTGTTGATGTTGAAGCCGCTTTCCAACGTGAAGATTGCCTTCAGACCGCCGCCCAGATCTTCCGAACCGCGCAGACCGAACATGCTTTGGTTGATGCCGCCGCTACCAGCTGCCCACTTTGCGTTGCCGTGACCGACGCCGTTGGCGGGGGCGACATTGCTGGTGTACGTCAGGCCCGCGTCCAGCAGACCATACAGGGTCACGCTGCTTTGTGCGTGAGCGACGGAAGCGAACGATGCGGCAACCGCAACAACGATGAGACTCTTTTTCATGCGTGGGACTCCAGTTCGATAAATTTACGCGGGGAGCGGAACCTGCCTCAGCAGCGCAACCATCACTCGCTGCCACCCTGTTTGCCGAACCGTTTCCGGATCAGCTGGGCACCCTTTAAACGAAGCGTGAGTGTAGGGGGACACCCTAGTAGCGGCGTCGGCAATTTACGCAACAGGATTTTTCAGAATCCGCAACAATCAAATCGGGATCGGCATTAAGTCCTTGTTTTTCAGGCATTTATCGCGAAATCAGGACTACAGCACGCCAGCTCTAGACAGAAGTTATTTGCAACATCTCAATATTAAAGTTGTGCGTATGCAACAGCATTTAATATGCGTGACGTAATCGGGTCGGAACGTTTGAAAAGTGAGAGACGTCTGATTGCCCGAAAATCAGACGATTGCAATAGGGCTCAATTCGACGCGACGTAACTTTATTTAAGAAAAGCGGGAACTTAATTGAATTAATACGGTCGTCGATTTAGCGACAGCTAAATACGCTGTGCCCAGCGAATCTCTGCATTAGCTGTGAATTAAAGATGGCGACGAACTGCCGCATGGCTCTATCAAAAGAACACGGCATCCAGGGCTAGATGCGATGGCTTGGCCCGATGCCACCCCTCTCTTTTGAGATCGTGGCCGCAGCCCCGTGCTCCCGGTCGGCACACTTCACGTCGTGGCGAACAACACGGCCTGAATGAACGGCCAACAAAAAACCGCCGTCAGGCGGTTTATGAATTCTGGCTGCAGCCTTGCCGGCAGAGCGCTTGTTCTGCGGAAACCGCCCTGCGGAGGAAGTGAAGCCTTCAGCACGGGCGTTGCCCGGAGGTGAACTGCGGCGCCGACCGCCGCGTGACAAAGACCCGTGCTGAAAGCGGACGGCATACATCGAACAGCCTTCCGTATTCATTTAACGGCACAGCCGTGCGTTTTTTTACACGGAGTTTCCCTACTTCCTGGTCGCTGCCCCTATGGCTCGTCGCGGGAGCGGCGAAGAGCCGGGAGCCGGGAGCCGGCAACACTGTACGCCGCACTACCAGGAACGTGCGTCACTGGCCATAATCCAGATACGCTTGAACGGCAGAAGAAGACGACTAGATCGTGAGGGATTATGTCGCGATGCTGAAAGAAGCGAATCGCGATATTGCCGTGGCGGAAATGCGATTGCTTAATACACGCTTGAACCAGAGAGAAGGATTTGAAGCATCGCTTAAGCCGCTAAAGGTGGCGACCAAAGCCGTTCCAGCAAACTGAACCAGAATCAGCCCAATCAGATTAATGGCGCAATGGAAGTGACATATTGCCGCACCTGATATCGGATTCTCACCACAAAACAAAAAGGGTTCCGAAAACTCGGAACCCTTCTTCACAACTATGGTGGGCCGGGTCGGAGTCGAACCGACGGTGTCCTTTCGGAGGCGGATTATGAGTCCGCTGCCTGCAACCAGCACGGCGTCCGGCCCAAGAAAAAGACCCGGTCATGAAGGCCGGGCCAATTCGTTGATTGGCCGACATACTACACGAAAAAGGGGCCTTCGCAACCGCTTCGCCCAAGCGAAACAGCCGGGAGGCCCCTTCAAACCGCTACATCGTTTCGCACGACCCGCGAGCTTGGGTCAATTCCCTTCGAGGAACGACTTCAGCTTGTCCGAACGGCTCGGATGACGCAGCTTGCGCAGCGCCTTCGCCTCGATCTGACGGATCCGTTCACGCGTCACGTCGAACTGCTTACCGACTTCTTCGAGCGTGTGATCGGTGCTCATCTCGATACCGAAACGCATGCGCAGCACCTTCGCTTCGCGCGGCGTCAACGAGTCGAGCACGTCCTTCACGACATCGCGCATGCTGGCGTGCAAAGCAGCGTCGGCCGGCGCAACCGTGTTCGTATCTTCGATGAAATCGCCCAGATGTGAATCGTCGTCGTCACCGATCGGCGTTTCCATCGAGATCGGCTCCTTCGCGATCTTCATGATCTTGCGGATCTTGTCTTCCGGCATTTCCATCTTCTCGGCCAGCGTTGCCGGATCCGGCTCGAGACCGGTTTCCTGCAAGATCTGACGCGAGATGCGGTTCATCTTGTTGATCGTCTCGATCATGTGAACCGGAATCCGGATCGTACGCGCCTGGTCGGCAATCGAACGCGTGATGGCCTGACGGATCCACCACGTTGCATACGTGGAGAACTTGTAGCCACGACGATATTCGAACTTGTCCACCGCCTTCATCAGGCCGATGTTGCCTTCCTGAATCAGGTCGAGGAACTGCAGGCCACGGTTCGTGTACTTCTTCGCAATCGAAATCACGAGACGCAAGTTCGCCTCGGTCATTTCGCGCTTTGCCTGACGCGCCTTCAGTTCGCCGGCCGCCATCTGACGGTTGGTTTCCTTCAGGTCCTTCAGCGGCAGCACAACGCGCGCCTGCAAATCGAGCAGGCGCTGCTGCTGTTCCTGAATGGCCGGAATATTACGCGTGAGGATCGCGCTATACCCGTGACCTTCGGCGACGATCTTGTCGGCCCACTCGAGATCCGTTTCGCTACCCGGGAAACGCGCAATGAATTCCGCACGCGGCATGCCGCACTTGTCGACCACGGTATGCAGGATCTGGCGCTCGACCTGACGCACTTCGTCAACCTGGGCGCGCAGCGTGTCGCACAGACGCTCGACGGTACGCGCGGTAAAGCGGATCGTCATCAGTTCGTTCTGGATCGTTTCCTGCGCCTTCAGATACGACTTGGATTTGTAGCCTTCCTTCTCGAACGCGCGACGCATCTTGTCGAACCATTCGCTGATCATGGCGAACTTTTCGAGGGACGCACGCTTGAGCGCTTCCATCTGCGCCGCGTTGGCCGTGGCTTGCGCCGTGCCGTCGTCTTCTTCCTCGTCTTCCGTGTCCTCTTCCTCGGCTTCTTCGTCTTCGCTCTCGATCGCTTCCGCTTCCTGCGCCGAGAAGCCGTCCGCATCTTCCGCGTTGGCGTCGATCAGGCCGTCGACCAGTTCGTCGATACGGATTTCCTCGTTCGCGACGCGCTCAGCCATCGCCAGAATGTCGGCGATCGTGGTCGGGCACGCGGAGATAGCCATCACCATGTGCTTAAGGCCGTCTTCGATCCGCTTCGCGATTTCGATTTCGCCTTCGCGCGTGAGCAGTTCGACCGTACCCATTTCACGCATGTACATGCGGACCGGGTCGGTGGTGCGGCCGAATTCGGAGTCGACGGTGGAGAGCGCGACTTCCGCTTCCTCTTCCACTTCGTCGTCCGACGAAGCGGCGGGTGCGTTGTCGTTCAACAGCAGCGTTTCAGCGTCCGGCGCCTGCTCGTACACAGCCACGCCCATGTCATTGAACGTGCTGATGATGCCTTCGATTGCCTCGGTTTCGGTGAAGTTGTCCGGAAGGTGGTCGTTGATTTCCGCGTACGTGAGGAAGCCGCGCTCCTTGCCGAGCTTGATCAGCGCGCGCAGTTTGGAGCGGCGCTCTTCGAGTTCCTCGACGGTGCCCGGCTGCGACGACGCGAACGCGTCTTTCAGCAGCGCTTTTTCCTTTGCACGACGATCGCGAGCCTTGACCTTTTCCACCTTGGCGGGAACGGCCGCAGGGGTTTCTTCGCTTCGGGTTGCGTCGTCATCGACGGGTGTTTCGTTCAGCTTTTTCGTCATGGAGTTCGTCGTACCGGCTGTAGTCTCGACTCGCGGCTGTTGGACAACAGCCGGTTGAACCGTGGATACTGGAGTCTCACGCTCTGCCGCATCGTCCTGCGCGGCAGGCGCTTCCCTTGCGCTTCTGACACCCGGCCGTTTTGTGGCCGGTGGTGGTACAGCTTTCGCCGCCCTGACCAGCTCCGCTCGCGCAGCGGAAGTGGTCGAGGATTTCTTCCCGGCAGCAGGTGTGACGCTCACGGCAGACGTTTTTCTGGGGGAAGAAGCTAACTTGGCCTCGGTGACCTTTCTGGTCGGCTCGTTCGAACCTGTGCCTGTTGCTTTTTTTCCGCCTGGTGTCTTTGCCATCGCAATCGCCTTTTCGCCTTTGCTAGGAAAACCATTGAAGAAACAAACCGCTGGAAACCTTTTATTATAGCACTCAGGTTTCTGCCATCTCGCTTACAGCCCGAGCTGGCGCTTCATCTCAGCCCGCTTCTGATTCAGGCCTGTCAGCTCCGCAAATTCCTCCGGCGTGTGCCGGGTTTGCCGCGAAAGCTGCTCGAGACGATCGCAGTAAGCGTCGTATCGCATCTTCAGAATCGCCGCTTTCAGTTCCTCTCCGACGATCCGTTCCTGCTCGCGCCGCTCCTCGATGACGGTCGCATCCTCCGGGTCCTTCAGCAGCAAATCCCGGACGTTTTCATCATAGTCTAGAATTTTGCGAAAGATTTCCTCGAAAGTTGGGGCATTTGCGCCGTTTCGCAATAGGTCGGACAGCAACTGAAACTCCGCCGAATCGCCCAGCGCACGCGCATGCGTCGTCACTTCTTCGAACAGCTCGCCGTGCCGCGTGACGCTCAGAAGCGCCTGTTCGGCTTCCTCGTCGAGTACCGCCACCGTCCGCGGATACATCACCAGATTGCGCAGCGTTTTTTCTTCGATCCCGGTCACACTGCGCCGGTCTTTGCGGGCCGGTGCCGAACGGGCGGCCGCGGCAATCCGGGCGTCGACTTCGCATAAAGCGGCCACTTCGTCGAACGGCACATCGAGCCGGTCGGCGAACATATGCATGATCTGCGCGCGCAGCGCATTGGCCGGCAGCTGCTGCAGCAGCGGCTTCGCGTCGAACAGCGCGCGGGCACGGCCTTCCGGCTGGTCCAGCTCCTTGCCGGTCAGCACTTCATTCAGCATGAACTGCGACAGCGGCATGGCACGCTCGACCTGCTCGGCGAACGCCTCGGTGCCGAATTCGCGCACATAGCTGTCCGGATCGTGCTCGGACGGCAGAAACAGGAACCGGATGGTCCGGTTGTCCGCCGCGTGAGGCAGGCAGGCATCCAGCGCGCGGCGCGCGGCGCGGCGCCCAGCCGAATCGCCGTCGAAACTGAAGATGACCGTATCGGTCTGACGCATCAGTTTCTGCACATGAATCGGCGTGCAAGCCGTGCCGAGCGTGGCCACTGCGTTCTGGAACCCCAATTGGGCCAAGGCGACCACGTCCATGTAGCCTTCGACCACCAGCACGTAATGCTGTTCACGAATCGCCAGACGTGCCTCGAACAGCCCATACAGCTCGCTGCCTTTGTTAAATAGAGGCGTTTCCGGCGAATTCAAATATTTCGGCTCGCCGCTGTCCAGCACGCGGCCGCCGAAGCCAATCACCTGCCCTTTCACATTGCGGATCGGGAACATGATCCGCTCACGAAAGCGGTCGTATCGGCGGTTCTGACCTTGCGCATCCGCCTTTTCGCTGACAATCACAAGGCCCGATTCGACCAGTGCGTCGTCCCGATAGTTGGGGAATGCCGGTTCGAGGTTCTGCCAGCCGTCCGGTGCGTAGCCAAGCCCGAAGCGGGCAGCGATCTCGCCGGTCAGGCCACGTTTCTTCAGATACTGAATCGCGACCGGCGCGCCGCGCAGCTGTTTTCGGTAAAAATCGCACGCGGTCTGCATGACATCGGACAGCGCCGTGGTAACCGCCTTGGACGCAGCCGGCGAATACCCACCGGAACCACTGCCGCCATATCCCGACGAAGGCTCGTTCGGCACAGTCAGACCGACCGATTGCGCGAGTTCGTTGACCGCCTCTGGAAACGTGGAGCCGACGTGCTCCATCAGGAAGCCGATAGCCGTCCCATGCGCGCCACAGCCGAAGCAGTGATAGAACTGTTTAGTCGGACTAACCGTAAACGAAGGGCTCTTCTCGTTGTGAAACGGGCACAGCCCCATGAAGTTCGCGCCGCCCTTTTTCAACTGCACGTACCGGCCGACCACGTCGACGATATCGACGCGGTTGAGCAGATCCTGCAGGAATGACGGTGGAATCACAGAATGACGCTACCTAAAAAGCTCAAGGCTGCGCGCGCCGTCGAACAACGGCGCGCGCAGACCGGAAATACGGAAATTACTTCGCGAGCGCGGCTTTGACTTGCGCCGAGACAGCGGTCATGTCGGCGCGGCCGGCCAGTTTCGGCTTGAGCACGCCCATCACCTTGCCCATGTCCTGCGGGCCGGCAGCCCCCGTTTGCGCAACCGCGGCCTGAACTTCGGCAACGATCTCCGCCTCGGACATCTGCGCCGGCATATAGGCCAACAGGATAGCCAGTTCGGCCTTTTCCTTGTCGGCGAGATCCGTGCGGCCAGCGGCTTCGAACTGGCTGATCGAGTCTTTGCGCTGCTTGATCATCTTGTCGATGACGACGGTGATCGCCGTGTCGTCAAGGGTGACGCGCTCGTCGACTTCGCGTTGCTTGACCGCGGCGAGCAGCAAGCGGATCGTGCCGAGACGCTCGGTCTCACGCGCCCGCATGGCAGCTTTCATATCGTCGTTGATCTGGTCCTTGAGACTCATCACTCACCTGAACGTGTTGAAGATTTAAAAACCGGCCGGCTAACCGTGCCAATACGCTGCACCAAGGCGCCGAATCCAACACAAACGCCCGCTTGGGACTGCTTCCTCAAGCGGGTTGGCGCAATGTGCGTAGTGGATGCGACCCTGCCGGCTGGCCCGAAGGGCCGTATTTTCCGTGACAGCACCTGCTGTGCCCTCACCGGTTGGATGTCGCCGCTCCGTTCGACGGGAACCGCGGCAACGCCAGAATCAGTAGAACTTCTTTGGCAGCATCTGGCTACGCAGACGCTTGAAATGACGCTTAACCGCAGCCGCCCTCTTGCTTGCGCTCAGCCGTAGGCTTTTCGTAAAACTCACAGGCGCGCAGTTCCGTCAGCGACCCGTTTTTCTCCATCGTGCGCTTGAAGCGCCGCATGGCAACACTTCAAACGGCTCGTTGTCTTTTACGAGGATGGTCGTCATTTTTCAATAACGGAACTTTGTAAAGGTTCAGGAGTATAGCAGAGCTTTCTCACAAAGCTAATGCGCCGTCAAGCCCCTAGAACGTACTCCGCGGCGGCCTGGCCGGCCGCCACGCCGGACGCCCACGCCCATTGGAAGTTGTAGCCGCCGAGCCAGCCGGTCACGTCGACCGCTTCGCCGATAAAGTACAAACCCGGCATGCGGGCGCTCATCATCGTCGCCGACGACAGGTCGCGCGTGTCGATCCCGCCGCGCGTGACTTCAGCCTTGCGATAGCCTTCGGTGCCGTTTGGAGTGAGCGTCCAGCGCGACAAGGCCTCACCGACGCGGCGCAGCGTCTTGTCCGGCAGGTCGGCCACGCGCGCTTCGGCGGGAATCTGGTGGGTTTCCAGCCAGACATGGGCGAGCCGTTGTGGCACCCATTCCGAGAGCAGATTGGCGATCTGGCGCTTCGTGCCGGTTTTGGCTTCCAGCAAGGCGGTCGTGGCGTCCTGCTCGGGCAGCAGATTGATGTGAATCGGCTCGCCGGGTTGCCAGTAGCTCGAAATCTGCAAAACCCCCGGGCCGGACAGGCCGCGGTGCGTGAGCAGCAGGTCTTCGTTGAACTCGGTGCCGGTCTTTTTGTTGCCGGTCGCCAGTTGCACCTCGAGCGACACGCCGGAGAGCGCCGAAAACGGCTCCCAGTCGGCCGGGGCAAAGGTCAACGGCACCAGTGCGGGACGGGTGTCGATCAGCTTGTGGCCGAACTGCTTGGCCAGACGGTAGGCGAAATCGGTGGCACCGATCTTGGGAATCGACAGGCCACCGGTCGCCACCACGAGCGCGCGGGCCGTGATCGGGCCCGAATGAGTGTCCAGCGTGAACCGTCCTTCGGCATCGTTGCGGACCTGTTCGACCGCGAGCGGCGTGCGCCACGCAATCCCGCCAGCGTCGCATTCGTTCTTCAGCACATTGATGACCGCGTCGCTCGACTGATCGCAGAACAGCTGCCCCTTGTGCTTCTCGTGCCATGTCACGTGATGGCGCTTGAGCAGCGCCATGAAGTCACGCGGCGTATAGCGCGCGAGCGCCGAGCGGCAAAAGTTGGGGTTGGCCGACAGGTAATTAGCCGGACCGACGTACAGATTCGTGAAGTTGCACCGGCCGCCGCCGGAAATGCGGATTTTCTCCGCGAGGCGCTGCGAGTGGTCGATCAGCACCACCCGACGGCCGAGTTGCCCGGCCACTGCCGCGCACATCATGCCGGCCGCGCCTGCGCCGATCACTGCGATATCGAAGGATTCCATGGGGCCGCATTGTACCTGCGCGCCTGCGGCGCCCTGCCCACGCTGCTATACTTTCAGGCTTGCCTTTTCACTTTTGGGCGCCGGGGTGTCTTCGCTCACGCGCCTGCTCAAGCGACCCATCATGCTCGTTCTCGGCATCGAAAGCTCCTGCGACGAAACCGGTCTTGCGCTCTACGACACAGAGCGCGGCCTGCTCGCGCACGCGCTGCATTCGCAAATTGCGATGCACCGGGAGTACGGCGGCGTGGTGCCTGAGTTGGCGTCGCGCGACCATATCAGGCGCGCGCTGCCGCTGCTCGAAGAGGTGATGGAACGCGCCGGCACGGTGCGCGGCGACATCGACGCGATCGCCTATACGCAGGGCCCTGGCCTCGCGGGCGCGCTGCTGGTCGGCGCGAGCGTCGCCAATTCGCTGGCCATGGCGTGGGACAAACCGACCATCGGCATCCACCATCTCGAAGGACACTTGCTGTCGCCGCTGCTGGTGGACGAGCCGCCGCCATTTCCGTTCGTGGCGCTCCTGGTGTCGGGCGGTCATACGCAGTTGATGCGCGTGACGGACGTGGGGGTCTACGAGACACTGGGCGAAACACTGGATGACGCTGCCGGCGAAGCCTTCGACAAAACCGCCAAGCTGCTAGGCCTCGGCTATCCGGGCGGCCCGGAAGTGTCGCGGATGGCCGAGTTCGGCACGCCCGGCGCTGTGGTCCTGCCGCGCCCTATGCTGCATTCCGGCGACCTCGATTTCAGCTTCAGTGGGCTCAAGACCGCTGTCCTCACGCACGCCAAGAAGCTCGGCGGCGCGAATATCTGCGAGCAGGCGAAAGCCGACCTGGCGCGCGGCTTCGTCGACGCTGCCGTAGACGTCCTGGCGGCAAAATCGCTGGCCGCGCTCAAACGCACGAAACTGAATCGACTGGTGGTCGCCGGCGGCGTGGGCGCGAACCGGCAACTACGCGAGGCGCTTTCCGCTGCAGCGAAGAAACGCAATTTCTTTGTGCACTATCCGGATTTGTCGCTGTGTACGGACAACGGCGCGATGATCGCGTTGGCCGGCGCCCTGAGGCTGCAACGCTGGCCCGATCAATCGGGTAAAGACTACGCGTTCACAGTGAAGCCGCGCTGGGACCTGACTTCACTCGCACGCTGAACCCGCGACGAGCCCGCGATGCCCGTCGCATGCCGCGCGACACGATGGCAACCCCATAGAAAAAGCCGCTTGGAAAGCGGCTTTTTCTATCTGCGGCAAGCACGAAACTAACGCGTGATCACGCCGCCCGCTTATCCCGCTCGATCACGGCATAGGCGCTGTGATTGTGAATCGATTCGAAGTTCTCAGCTTCGAGCACGTAGGCGACGATCCGCTCGTCCGCGTTCAGACGCTGCGCGACATCGCGCACCAGGTCCTCGACGAACTTCGGATTTTCGTAGGCACGTTCGGTGACGAACTTCTCGTCCGGACGCTTGAGCAAGCCCCACAGTTCGCACGAGGCTTCTTCTTCCGCGATACGTACCAGCTCTTCCACCGCCACGTCGCCCGCCAGCTCCGCGTTGATCGTGACGTGTGAGCGCTGGTTGTGCGCGCCGTACTGCGAAATCTTCTTCGAACACGGGCACAGGCTCGTGACCGGCACCAGCACCTTAAGGAACAGACGCGTCGCGCCATTGCGGGTCTCGCCCGTCAACGTCACTTCGTAGTCGAGCAGACTTTGCACGCCCGACACCGGCGCGGTCTTATTCACGAAGTAAGGGAACGACACTTCGATGCGACCCGCCTTTGCCTCGAGCTTTTCAAGCATCGCGGCGAGCATGGTGCGGAACGTGGCGGCCTCGAGCGGCGCCTTGTTCTCTTCAAGCAGCGCGACGAAGCGCGACATGTGCGTGCCCTTCTGATCGGCGGGCAGATGCACGTCGAGATTCCACGTGCCGACCGTCGGCTGCACCTCACCGCCTTGCGTGCGCACCGTCAATGGATGACGCACTGCCTTGACGCCGACTCGTTGAATCGGAATCTGACGCGTATCCGGCGTGCTCTGCACGTCGGGCATCACAAAGGCGGGGTTCATCTGGTTCATATTCTTGTCCTTTCAAGAAAACGCCGGGCCGCCCCAGGTTTTCCACTGCGCGGGAAGTCCCCCTTCCCGAAGGAAGTCTCTTTGGGGGATGGGGGGATTGCCCCTCGGGGGATGTCGCGAAGCGACAGGTTTGGGGGTTCTCAGCGGCCGTGCGGATCAGGGCGCACAACAGCGAACGCCGGCCCTTGCCGGCGTTGGATGATGGACCCGAAGGTTCATCGATTCAAGTTGGAGATCGCTATGGCCGCCATAGCCGCGACATGGCGCACGGCAGGACGGCTCAGCGATACAACTAGGCGACGCGCTTCACTGAGGTTTGACCGGCAACCGCGCCGCTGGAAAGAAAGCGTTCGCGAATCGACTTGGCGATGCCTGCACCATCAAGACCGCAAGCAGCGAGCAGCTTGGCCGGATCTCCATGATCGATGAAGCGATCCGGGAGGCCCAATTGTAGTACGGGCCGCATAACCCCACTCTCAAGCAGGGCTTCGACGCAAGCCGAACCCGCGCCGCCCATCACGCAGCCTTCTTCGATCGTGACAATGGCGTCGTGCGTTTCGGCCAGCTGACGGACCAGCTCGGCGTCCAACGGCTTCACGAAGCGCATGTTCGCCACCGTGGCGTCCAGTTGCTCAGCAGCAGCCAGCGACGGTGCAACCATCGTGCCGAAGGCCAGAATCGCAATCCGCTTGCCGGCCGGTTGCGACGTTTCGCGACGGATCTCGCCCTTGCCGAGCGGCAGTGCCGTCATTTGCTTGACGGTCGCCACGCCCGTGCCGGCGCCGCGCGGATAGCGCACTGCCGTCGGGTTCGGCTGCTGCAATGCGGTGTACAGCATCTGACGGCATTCGTTTTCGTCCGATGCAGCCATCACCGTCATGTTCGGGATGCAGCGCAGGAACGCCAGATCGTAAGCGCCCGCGTGCGTTGCGCCGTCCGCACCGACCAGACCCGCGCGGTCGATGGCGAACACCACCGGCAGGTTTTGCAGTGCGACATCGTGGATCAGCTGATCATAAGCACGTTGCAGGAAGGTCGAGTAGATTGCGACCACCGGCTTCATACCGTCCGCAGCCAGGCCGCCGGCAAACGTCACCGCGTGCTGCTCGGCGATACCGACGTCGAAGTACCGATCCGGGAAGCGCTTCTCGAACTCGACCATGCCCGAGCCTTCACGCATGGCCGGCGTGATACCGATCACGCGCGCGTCCAGCTCGGCTGCGTCGCACAGCCATTCGCCGAACACCTGCGTGTAGGTTTTCTTCGACGGCGTGGTGGCGGGCTTGATGCCTTCAGCCGGATTGAACTTGCCCGGGCCGTGATACAGCACCGGATCGGCTTCAGCCAGCTTGTAGCCCTGGCCCTTCTTCGTGACGACGTGCAGGAATTGCGGACCGCGCAGTTCCTTGATGTTCTGCAGCGTCGGGATCAGTGAGTCGAGGTCGTGACCGTCGATCGGGCCGATGTAGTTGAAACCGAACTCTTCGAACAGCGTGGCCGGTACGATCATGCCCTTCGCGTGCTCTTCGAGCTTGCGCGCCAGATCAAGCATAGGCGGCGCGACGCGCAGCACACGTTCAACGCCCGCACGCGCGGCAGCGTAGAAACGGCCCGACATCAGGCGCGCCAGATGGCGATTCAGCGCGCCGACCGGCGGCGAAATCGACATGTCGTTGTCGTTGAGGATGACCAGCAGCGGCACGTCGTCTTCGACGCCGGCGTTGTTCATCGCCTCGAATGCCATGCCGGCCGTCATCGCGCCGTCGCCGATCACGGCGATGCCCGTGCGGTTCTCGCCCTGCAACTTGCTGGCGACGGCCATGCCGAGCGCGGCCGAGATCGAGGTACTGGAGTGCGCGGTGCCGAAGGTGTCGTATTCCGACTCGTCGCGCTTCGGAAAGCCCGAGATGCCGCCCAACTGACGCAGCGTGTGCATCTTGTCGCGGCGGCCCGTCAGGATCTTGTGCGGATAGGTTTGATGGCCGACGTCCCACACGATCCGGTCACGTGGCGTGTCGAACACATAGTGCAGAGCAATGGTCAACTCGACCGTGCCGAGATTGGACGAAAGATGGCCGCCCGTCTGCGATACGCTGTCGAGCACGAAGGCACGCAACTCGTCTGCAAGCGGTTGCAATTGGCGGCGATCGAGGCGGCGCAAGGCCGCCGGGTCGTCGATGGTTTTCAGCAAGTCGTACATCGTCGTTCCATTGTAGGAAAACTTACGCGCCCGCACTTCATACATGCACCCCGTAGCAAAGGTGCGCGGCGGCGGGCTTTCGCGTTCAGCTAACCCGGTTCACCACCAGGTCGGCCAATTCGGCCAGACGCTGCGCGCGCGCACCGAACGGCGCAATCGCAGCGTGGGCGTCGCTACGCAGTTGCGCTGCGAGCGCCCGCGACGCATCTAGCCCAATAATCGACACGTAGGTCGGCTTGCCGTCCTTCGCGTCTTTGCCTGCCGTCTTGCCAAGCGTCGCGGAATCGGTCGTGACGTCGAGAATGTCGTCGACAACCTGAAATGCGAGGCCGACAGCGGCCGCATACGCGTCGAGCGAACGCATCGCGTCCGCATTCGGCGTTTCGCCCGCCAGCGCGCCCATGCGTACAGCAGCACGCAACAAGGCGCCGGTTTTCATCCGGTGCATGGTTTCCAGTTGTGCGCGCGTCAGCGTATGTCCGACGCTCGCGAGATCAATGGCCTGGCCGCCGCACATACCGATCGAGCCGCTCGCCAATGCCAATTCACGCACGAGCGATGCCTGCTGCGCTGGCGCCAGCACGTCCGACGTCAGTGCGATGAACGCCTGCGCCTGCAGCGCGTCGCCGACCAGCAGCGCCGTGGCTTCGTCATATTTGACGTGTACCGTGGGTTTGCCGCGACGCAGTGCGTCGTCGTCCATGCAGGGCATGTCGTCGTGCACGAGCGAGTACACGTGGATCATTTCCAGCGCCGCCGCTGCCGCATCGAGGCATTCGGCGCGCGCGCCGGTCAACTCGCCGGCCGCGTGGCACAGCAGCGGGCGCACTCGCTTGCCGCCGCCCAGCACCGCATAGCGCATGGCTTCATGCAGTTGGGCCGGCTCGGTCGCTTCCGTAGGCAGATAGTGTTCTAGTGCCGATTCGACGCGCTCGAGCACCGAGCGTGTCCATTGTTCGAATGTCATAGGTCGTCCCCGCTTTCAGTAGCGGCTGTGCCTGCGCTATTCATAGGCAGCGGTTTCAGCGTCTCGCCATCGAGCACGCGCACCTGCTGCTCGACCTTCTCGAGTTGCTGCTGGCAAAACGCTACGAGAGCCGCACCGCGCCGGTAGGCACCGAGCGACTCCTCGAGGCTGAGATTGCCGCTTTCCATACGCGCAACCAGCCCTTCCAGTTCGGCCTGAGCAGCCTCGTAGTTCTCGGGCAACGGCGTGGTATCGACGCCTTCAGCAGGCGCGGCAGCAGTATCTTTCGACGCGGTCTTCGCCATGAATAGTCGCAAAATTAAAACAAGTCGGACATTCTACGGCAAAAGCGACATTTCCGATCTTATCGCCAGCCTGCGCCCCGCCTTTGCCCTCCGTACCTGCCTCCCAGTCTCGCAGAAAAAAATCGATTGGTCTGCGGCGAAAACCGTGAACTTCCTTGACATTTTTGACCCAAATCAGGTACTTAAGCGCCCCAAGAAAGGGGAAACGGGTATAATCGCGGGCTCCCTAAATCGAATCTTCGATGGTTGGGTTGTTCACTGCTTTCACGTCTTCACGGGAGTGGGAATGTCCAATCTGAGCAATGCATTGCAGTTGCGGTCTGTCCACAGCCAGCTGCCAGTCACGGCTTACTTTGACGAAGCGCTTCTAACGCGCGAAATCGACACCCTTTTCAAGAAAGGTCCTCGCTACATCGGCCACGATCTCATGGTGCCCGAAGCGGGGAATTATTTTGCTTTGCCCAGCGAGAGCGAAGGGCGTGTGCTCGTCCGTAACCAGCAGTCGCAAGTCGAACTGCTGTCGAACGTGTGCCGCCACCGGCAAGCCATCATGCTCAACGGCCGCGGCCAGACGGAGAACATCGTCTGCCCCCTGCATCGCTGGACGTACGATCTGAACGGCCAGCTCCTCGGTGCACCCCATTTTGCGGATAACCCCTGCCTGAATCTCGGGGCTACGCCGCTTCAGAACTGGCAAGGCCTGCTGTTCGAAACGCAGGGGCGCGATGTCGCGCGCGATCTGGCACGACTTGGCACCAAGCAACATTTCGATTTTTCGGGCTTCATGTTCGATCACGTCGAAGTGCACGAGTGCAATTACAACTGGAAGACCTTTATCGAGGTCTATCTCGAGGACTACCACGTCGCACCGTTCCATCCGGGCCTCGGCAGCTTCGTCAATTGCGACGATCTGACGTGGGAGTTCGGCGAGTGGTACAGCGTGCAGACGGTCGGGGTTCACAAGGATCTGGAGCAGCCGGGCAGCCCGACCTACCGTAAGTGGCACGACGAAGTTCTACGCTTTCGTGGCGGCAATCCGCCCGACTTCGGCGCGATCTGGATGGTGTACTACCCCGGCATCATGATCGAGTGGTATCCGCACGTGCTGGTCGTGTCGTGGTTGATTCCGCGCGGTCCGCAGAAAACCACCAATGTGGTGGAGTTCTATTACCCTGAGGAAATCGCGCTATTCGAACGCGAGTTTGTCGAAGCCGAGCGCGCCGCCTATATGGAAACGGCCCGCGAAGACGACGAAATCGCCGAGCGCATGGACGCAGGCCGTCGCGCGCTGATGGAACGTGGCGAATCGCAGGTGGGCCCGTATCAGAGCCCGATGGAAGACGGCATGCAGCATTTCCACGAATTCTTACGGCGCGAACTCGGCGCAATCTGATCCGCGCGCGATCCGTATTGACCGGTATTTGAGCCGGTCCTTGCGCAAGCCGCATCAAAGCATGGAAAGACGGGCTTCGGCCCGTCTTTTTTTGTTTAGACTATCAGTATCGTTCGGTCATTTGCTAATGCGCCAAGCCGCCGGGCAAACGCCGCAATCGCCCGCTTCGCAACCATCTTGCATGGGACCGGAGTAAGCGTTAGGGACAGGAGACGTCATGCCGCACACTCACTACACCACACTCATCTCTGCGACAAACCTCGCGGAACGGCTAGCCGCCGCGCCGGGCAGCGTGTTCGTCGTCGATTGCCGTTTCGATCTGGCCGACACCGAAGCAGGCGAAAAAGCCTATCTGGCCGGACATTTGCCGGGCGCGCACTATCTGAACCTCGACCGCGATCTGTCAGGGCCGAAGAACGGCAACAATGGCCGCCATCCGCTACCGGATCGCGCGCGGCTGGTCGAAACACTGGAGTCCCGCGGGCTCAAGCAAGGTCAGCAGGTGGTCGCTTATGACGCGCAAGGTGGCATGTACGCCGCGCGCGCATGGTGGCTGCTACGTTGGCTCGGCCACGACGCGGTTGCGCTGCTCGACGGTGGACTGCAGGCCTGGCAGGCCGCCGGTCACCCGTTGACGCAAGACGCGCCGGCACAGAACACCGGTGACTTCAAAGCGGGCGCGCCGCTCTCTGTGACCGTCGACGCGCAGACCGTCGAGCGCAATCTCGGCACGAAAGAACGCGTCGTGGTCGATGCGCGCGCGAACGATCGGTATCGCGGTGAGAACGAAACGCTGGATCGCGTCGGTGGCCATATTCCTGGCGCGCTCAATCGGTTCTTCAAGGACAACCTCACCGCCGACGGCCGCTACAAACCGGCACACACGCTACGTGAAGAATTCCATGCGTTGCTGGGCGACACGCCGCCGGAACATGTCGTGCTGCAATGCGGCTCGGGCGTAACGGCGTGTGTCAACGCGCTCGCAATGGAGATCGCCGGCATGCATGGCGCGGCGCTATATGCCGGATCCTGGAGTGAATGGAGTTCTGACCCGAAACGGCCAGTTGCAACGGGCCCGAATCCTTAATCGACGCATCAGGCGGACCGATTAACAAAAAGGCCGTGGCCGCTGCTTGGCGGTTACGGCCTTTTTCACTAGCTAAGCCAGGCACATCGGCGCACCCTTACGCTGCATTAGCACGCGGTATCGAATGCGCCCGGCCACGCGAAGAGCACGTGCCCTCAGGCGACGCCATGCTGCTTGAACCACACCAGCGCCCGGCGCCAGCCATCCTCAGCATCAGCCTTTTTATAGCTCGGCCGATAGTCCGCGAAAAACGCGTGGCCTGCATCGTCATATACGACGAATTGCGAGCCGCGTCCCACCTCCGGACCCTGCGCGATAGCCTGCTTCATCTGCTCGAGCGTGTCTTGCGGGATGCTTTGGTCCTGGCGGCCGTATAGACCCAGCACCGGCGCATGCAACTGCGCCACTTCATCGAGCGGATTGGCCGGGGTCATCGCGGTTTTCTGGCCCGTTACGCGCCCATACCAGGCCACGCCTGCCTTCAGCCGGGGATTGTGCTCGGCATACAACCACGCAATCCGCCCGCCCCAGCAGAAACCGTTTACACCCAGCCGGTTCAAATCGCCGCCATGGTCGCCGGCCCATGCAACGGTTGCGTCGAGATCGCCCATAACCTGGTCGTCCGGCACCTTGCTGACCAGTTGTTCATTGAGCTGCTGCATGCTGGTGTACACGGTCGGATCGCCCTGCCGTTCGTACAGATTCGGCGCGATCGCGAGATAACCCTGCTTGGCAAAGCGGCGGCACACGTCGGCGATATGCTCGTGCACACCGAAAATCTCGTGCACGACGATGATCACCGGCAGGTGCGTCTTACCCTTTGGCTGCGCGCGATACGCCGGCACGAGCGTGTCGCCCGAACGCACGGCAACCTCGCCGGCTTCGAGTCCGTCGCTATCGGTATGGATGGTTTGCGCCGACACTGGCAGAACGGCGGCAGCGAAACCGGTGCCGAGCGCGGCCTTGATGAAAGTACGCCGATTGAAGGGAACGTGCGGGACCAGGCTGTCGATGTCGGGGTTCAGCATGCGGCGCTCCTCGGGTGAAGGTTGGAGGCAACAGGATACGCTTCGTCCGCGTCCTGTTGCACGTGCACCTTCTCAAGCGCGGTCAGCCTTCAGTGCAGCTTGACCCGCGGCAGCGTGGTGCGCCGCAACCAGTGCGCGAAGGTGTCGAGCACCATCCGCGCGTAGCCGTGCAGCGCCGCGATATGCAGCCGGTACAGCGACATGTACATGAAGCGCGCGAACAGCCCTTCGATCAGCATATTGCCGCCGATCACACCGCCCATCAGATTGCCCACTGCGCTGAAGTGGCCGAGCGACACCAGCGAGCCGAAGTCGCGGTAGGTAAATTCCGGCAGCGGCTTGTTGTCGAGCCGCGCCGCGAGCGCCTTCATCAGGAAGCTCGCCTGCTGGTGAGCCGCTTGCGCGCGCGGCGGCACGTTGCGCTCGTTGCCCGGCCATGGGCAAGCCGCGCAATCGCCAAGCGCAAACACGTTGTCGTCGATTTCGGTTTGCAGCGTGCGGCGCACGATGAGTTGTCCCAGACGGTTGACCGGCAGGCCGTCCAACTGACTCAGGATGGCGGGCGCCTTGATGCCCGCCGCCCACACCGTCAGATCGGCGCGCACGGTTTTACCGCTGGCCGTGCGAATCATGCCGGGCGCGACCTCCGCCACGGTCTCGCCGGTCATCAGCTTCACGCCGAGCTTGGTAAGCAATTCGGCGGTGGCCGTCGACACGCGCTCCTGCAAGGCCGGCAAAATACGCGGCCCCGCCTCGATCAGCACGATACCGACGTCGTGCCGCGGGTCGAGCTTATGCAAGCCGTACGCCGACAACACCTGGGCCGTATTGCGCAATTCAGCCGAGAGTTCGACGCCGGTCGCCCCGCCGCCGACGATCGCCACCTGGATGCGCGGCTCAGAGGACGGCGACGTGCCCGATCCCGATTCGACAGGTTCATGCACCTGATGCTCCGCGCGCATGCAGGCCGCGATCAGGCGTTTGCGGAAGCGCTCGGCCTGGCTGACCGTATCGAGCGCGAGCGAAAACTCAGGCGCGCCCTTCACGCCGAAGAACGCCGTGGTGCTGCCGATCGCGATAATCAGCGTGTCATATTCGAGGTCGCGTACGGGCAGCAATTCGGCGCCATCGTCGTCGAGCACCGTGCCCAGTGTGAGACGCTTGTTCGCACGGTCCAGACCGGTCAACTCGCCTTGCTGAAACTCAAAGCCATGCCAGCGCGCTTGCGCCGCATATTCGAGCTCCTGGGTGAACGGGTCCATGCTGCCGGCCGCCACTTCATGCAGCAGCGGCTTCCAGATATGGGTTGGATTACGGTCGACGAGCGTCACTTGCGCGCGCAGACCGCCCTTGTTCTTGTGGGGTGAATAGCGGTCACCGAGGCGTGTCGCCAGTTCCAGTCCCCCCGCGCCCCCGCCAACCACGATAAATCGATGCATTGAGCTCTCCGTATTTGCCGATGGGTTGTGCGTCGCGACGGCACGCATGAAACATGAAGCGCGCGCCGTCTGTCCTGGCGATTGTCCGCGAGCGGCACGGGTTGTCACAAGTCATCAATACGCATATGTGACATGCGCACGACGTTATCGCCGATCAAGCGCCCCGTCACATGCACGTCAATGCGCTTCTTCCCAGTTCAGGCCAGCGCCCACTTCGGCGACCAGCGGCACTTTCAGCGCGGCGACACCGCACATCAGTTCCGGCAAGCGCTTACGTACGTCCGACAATTCCGCGTCCGGCACTTCGAGAATCAGTTCGTCGTGCACCTGCATGATCATGCGCGTACCGATCTTCGACTCTTCGATCCACTTCTGCACCGCGATCATCGACAGCTTGATCAGGTCGGCAGCCGTGCCTTGCATTGGCGCGTTAATGGCCGCGCGTTCTGCTGCCTGACGGCGCGGACCATTGCCGCCGTTGATCTCCGGCAGCCACAGGCGGCGGCCAAACGCCGTTTCCACGTAACCCTTGGCCTTCGCGCTCAAACGCGTTTCGTCCATATACCGTGCGACGCCCGGATAACGCGCGAAGTAGCGGTCGATATACAGCTTGGCCGCGTCGCGCGTAATGCCGAGGTTCGCGGCGAGCCCGAACGCGCTCATGCCGTAGATCAGGCCGAAGTTGATGACCTTCGCCACCCGCCGCTGATCGTTCGACACTTCGAGCGGCGTCACGCTGAAAATTTCCGCCGCGGTGGCACGGTGAATGTCTTCGCCTTGCGAGAACGCTCGCAACAGGGATTCGTCGCCGGAAATGTGCGCCATGATGCGCAATTCGATCTGCGAATAGTCGGCGGAGACGAGCTTGTGGCCCGGCGGTGCGATAAACGCCTCGCGAATGCGGCGGCCTTCACCCGTGCGCACAGGGATGTTCTGCAAGTTCGGATCGTTCGACGCCAGTCGCCCCGTAACCGCCACGGCCTGCGCATAGTTCGTATGCACACGACCGGTTTGGGCGTTGACCATGCGCGGCAGCTTGTCCGTGTAGGTCGATTTCAGCTTCGACAAACCGCGGTGTTCGAGCAGGATCTTCGGCAACGGATAGTCTTCGGCGAGCTTTTGCAGCACTTCTTCGTCGGTGGACGGCGCGCCGCTCGGCGTCTTCTTGACCACCGGCAATTCGAGCTTCTCGAAGAAAATCTGTCCGATCTGCTTTGGCGAACCCAGATTGAATTCACCGCCGGCCAGCACGTACGCTTCGCTTTCCAGTTGAATCAGACGCGTGGCGATTTCGCTGCTTTGCGCGCGCAGCTTCTCGGCGTCAATCAGCACGCCGGTGCGCTCCATCTTGCGCAAGACGCGCGAGGTCGGCACTTCGATGTCGCGATACACGTAATCGAGCGTCTTCTCGGCGGCCACTTGCGGATACAACGCCTGGTGCAGACGCAAGGTGATGTCGGCGTCTTCTGCCGCGTATTCGGCTGCCGTTTCCAGCGCGACTTCATCGAAACCGATCTGCGACGCACCCTTGCCTGCCACCTCTTCGTACTTGATCGTCTTGATGCCGAGATGGCGCAGCGCGAGGCTGTCCATGTCGTGCGTGCGATGCGATTCGAGCACGTACGATTCCAGCAGCGTGTCGTGTTCGACGCCGCGCATTTCGATGCCGTAGTTCGCCAGCACCTGCTCGTCGTATTTCATGTGCTGGCCGACCTTCTTGTGATCGGCACTTTCCAGCCACGGCTTGAGTTTCGCTAGCACTTCGTCGCGCGGCAGTTGCACGGGCGCGTCCGGGCCGCGATGCGCGACCGGCACATACGCGGCATAGCCCGGTTCAACCGAGAACGACAAGCCCACGATTTGCGCGGTCATCGGATCAAGCGAGGTGGTTTCCGAATCGAACGCAGTCAGCTCGGCGGCGTTGATCTTCTCGAGCCACGCATCGAACTGTTCCCACGTCTGCACGGTGTCGTAGTGCCGTTCGACATCCACAGTGAGCGCCGGCGGCACATCGGTCTCGGGACCTTCCACCGCGTCAGCGATTTCCACTTCGCGCAGCCAGGTCTTGAAGCCGTTGCGCGTGAACACATCGCGCAGTTCTTCGCGCGATTCCGGCCGGCTCTCCAGACTTTCTCCAATCGACACGATGTGGCCGGTCAGATCGCAATTGCGCTCGACCGTGACGAGTTTCTTCGCCATGGGCAGAAAATCGAGCGCACGGCGCAGATTGTCTCCTACCGCACCTTTGATTTCGTCCGCATGTGCGACGATGCCATCCAGCGTCTCGTACTGCGCGAGCCATTTGACCGCCGTTTTCGGGCCGCATTTCTCGACGCCCGGCACGTTGTCGACGGTATCGCCGATCAACGACAGGTAGTCGATGATGCGCTCCGGCGGCACGCCGAATTTGGCGATCACACCGGCGCGGTCGAGCGTTTCGTTGGTCATCGTATTGATGAGGGTGACATGATCCGACACGAGCTGCGCCAGATCCTTGTCCCCAGTCGACACGATCACCTTCATGCAGCGCTTTTCCGCCGCGGTGCTGAGCGTGCCGATCACGTCGTCGGCTTCGACGCCTTCGATCATCAGCAACGGCCAGCCGAGCGCGCGCACGGCGACGTGAATCGGCTCGATCTGGCGCGAGAGATCGTCCGGCATGGACGGGCGGTTCGCCTTATAGTCGGCATACCAGTCGTCGCGGAACGTTTTGCCCTTGGCGTCGAACACGCACGCGCTATACTCTGCTGTGACTTCCTTGCGCATGCGCCGCAGCATGTTGATCATTCCGTAGAGCGCACCCGTCGGGCCACCCTCGGGTCCGCGCAGATCCGGCATCGCATGGTAGGCCCGGTACAGATAACTCGAACCGTCTACCAATAGCAGGGTCTTACCTTCAAGGCTTCGTTCTTCAGGCATTATGACTAAGAGAAAAGTGATTCCGAGTCTGCGATCACTCGCAGATCAAGAGCGCGCAACGGCTAAGAAGGCCCGCGCATCGTGGCAGATGTTCACGATTATGGCAGAGTTTATCGAGGCGACCGAGTACCTCTCGGAGATTCGTCCGGCTGTCAGCATCTATGGTTCAGCGCGCCTGAAACCGAACTCGCCCTACTACAAACTTGCCACGCAAATCGCGCGCAAGCTGTCGGACGCCGGCTTCGCGGTGATCTCCGGCGGCGGCCCTGGCATCATGGAAGCGGCCAACAAAGGCGCCCATGCGGGCAAGGCCCCTTCGGTCGGCCTGAACATCGAACTGCCGCACGAGCAATCGGGCAACCAGTGGCAGGACATTTCACTGCGTTTCCGCCACTTCTTCACGCGCAAGGTGACGTTCGTCAAGAACTCGGATGCGGTGATCGTGATGCCGGGCGGCTTTGGCACGCTGGATGAACTCGCCGAAGTCCTCACGCTGATTCAAACCAAGAAGTCGCGCCACGTGCCGATCATTCTGGTGGGCGGCGAGTTCTGGGAAGGCCTGCTTGCGTGGTTCAAGAATTCGCTCACGCCGATGGGCCTCATCAATCCGGCGGATATGGACTTGATGCAGGTGATCGACGATCCGGATCAGGTGCTCGAAGCGGTGCTGAAGTTCTACGAAGACCGTGAAGAAGCCGAACCGCATCCGGCCAAGTCGGATGAAGACCGGATGTTCTATCTGTGATATTGGATCTTCGCGCCTATGCGCGAGGTGGATGTGCAACGGGTATTGAGTAAAGCACGGCGTAGTGCACGCTCTAGCGGCACGCAGGCTCTAGTGGGCGGCCCCCAGGTCGCTCGCTTCCACGACATCGGTCTGATCACCCTGCGCCTGCAGCCATTCGCAAAACTGCGCCACTAGCGGCGCCTGCGCGACCTCCCGCCTCGCCACCCACCAATAGCCCCGTGCATCGATACGTGGGCCGGCCAACGGCACGACGAGCCGTCCCGATGCTAGCTCATCCGCCAGCAAGGGCAAAGGACCGAGCGCCACGCCGAGGCCATCCACGGCAGCCTGCAAGGCCAGGTAGAAGTGATCGAACGACTGCTTCTTCCGGCATTTCGCCGTTACTCCTGCTGCCGATAACCAGTTGCTCCACGCGTCGGGCCGCGTGTCCGAATGCAGCAGCACATGCTTCGCGAGATCGTCGGCCATGTTGACCGGTGAGCGTTGCAGGAGCACGGGACTGCACACCGGAATCTCACTCTCACCAAGGAAATGGCCGCCCACGCAGTTTGGCCAATGCGCCGGCCCGCGCCGCACCGCGACGTCGAAGCTGTCCAGCGTTTCGACCGGTGCATTTGACGTCGATAAGCGCAGTTCCACATTTGGCACCTTGCGCTGGAACTGATGAAGCCGCGGAAGCAGCCATTTCATCGCGAAAGTCGGTAGCGCATTCACCCGCAGCACATGAACGACGCCGGTGTCGCGCAGTTGATCCGTGGCCAGCGCGATGCTGTCAAACGCAGCCTGGACGGTGCCCAGATAACGGCGGCCGTCGTCGGTCAGGCGTACGCGCTTACCGCGGCGATGGAATACCTGCACGCCGAGCCATATTTCAAAAGCCGCGACTTGCCGGCTAATTGCACCGTGCGTCACATGCAATTCGTTCGCTGCGGCGGTGAAGCTTTCATGCCGTGCGGCAGCCTCGAAGGCACGGAGCGCCGGAAAAGGAGGAAGATTGCGAGCCATGCTTGTGATTCTAGATCACAAAGGCACGCTCAAAAATCGTTTTGCTCACCGCCGGTTCAGCGCTAACCTCCTGAGCTTGAACTGGAAGCTTAACGATATGGATCACGATCTCACCTCGACCGAGCCCGCCGTGGCCCCCACGCCCACATTGCGGGAAATTTTTGGCGGTTTTCTCGGCCTCGGGCTGATCTCGTTCGGCGGTGCATTGCCCTTGGCGCGACGCGCACTGGTCGAGCGGCGGCGCTGGCTGACCGGCACGGAATTCACCGACCTGTTGGGTCTCTGCCAATTCTTGCCGGGCGGCAACGTGATTAATCTTTCGGTCGCGATCGGGATGCGCTTTCGCGGCGTGCCGGGTGCGTTGGCCGGTCTGCTCGGGTTGATCGCAGGGCCTTCGCTGGTCGTAATCGGCCTTGGGGTGCTTTACGAACACACGCAAAACGACCCGCATGTTCGTCATCTGTTTGCCGGTCTCGCCGCGGCTGCGTCCGGTCTGCTGATCTCGATGGCCGTGAAAATCCTGCTACCGCTGCGGGATAAACCAATGGCCGCGCTCATCGCGGCGCTCGGCTTCATCGCAATCGCAATCATGCGCCTGCCGCTGCTGCCTACGATGCTGGTGCTTACGCCGTTCAGCATCTACATCGCGTCGAAGGCCGCGCGATGAATGACACGCTCATTTCTCTTGCCATCATTTTCAGTCAGCTTTCGCTACTGGCGTTCGGTGGCGGCAACACGATTCTTCCAGAGATGCAGCGTCAGGTGGTGGATGTGCATCACTGGATGCCCGCCAGCGAATTCAGCGCGCTGTTCGCACTCGCGCAAGCGGCGCCGGGGCCGAACCTGATGATCGTCACGCTCGTCGGCTGGCACGTGGCGGGTTGGGCGGGGATGCTGGTGACCTCGGTGGCGAAGTTCGGACCGTCTTCGCTCGTGACGATACTCGCGCTGCACGCGTGGGACCGGTTCAAGGACCGTCCGTGGCGGCGTTACGCGCAAATGGGCCTGGTGCCGGTGACAGCCGGCATCGTCGCGGCGAGCGCGGCCCTGATTGCCGAAGCGTCGAACCCGACGGCGATTGCATGGGCAATCACCGCTTTTACTGCCGTGCTGGCGTTGAAAACGCGCGTTCATCCGCTGTGGCTGCTGGCGGCTGGGAGCCTGATCGGGCTGACGGGGTTTGGGCAGTTCTGAAACCCTCTTGGGGATCCGACAGCATTACTTTGATAAGCAAGACTCTTTCGGATTCCAGCGGGAACTGAAGAATGCTAATCACCTGCGGTCTAGCCGCTCACAGAAACAGGCAGCAGGTCAACGTGCCAAAAGACAGAATAGGAAGCTCGCTGAACTGCAGAATGCAACCTTCAACTCGACGCGTCACCGACTTGGCGTGATGAAGTACCTAGCGCACAGAATTCCTGCAAACATAGCAGATCAAGAAACGCATTGACCAAACGCAATGTGATGCCAAAAAACCGTACGGTCAGTGTCTCGGGAATACGGAGCACAGCTATGCTTATAGATTCAGCTACTGCGCCATCTGCTCATGACCTACCATGCCATTACCGTCACGCTTGAAAACATCGGCGGGATAGTCGCCGAGAAAGACAAATATGGCAGGAGAACAGTCAGAACAGCCTTTAACATCACAGTTGCAGGCAAGCGTCAGTACGCTGTACAAATGCGCGGCGTACCTCGACTTGAAAACGGCATGGTCGTGACGGCGGTGTTGCGTGATACGGATAACTGGCAAACACTGGTGGGATGGTTAAATCACACCACGGGCGAGATTTGCGGCGTCGATTCACCCGAGATTTCCTTCTGGTGGTTTGTGGCCGGCGCCCTGATGTCAGTCCTGCTTTACCTTAAATGCATAAACACAGCTCCCAGCGGCGACGCCAGTGCGCGTGTCGTAGTTTGGATTATCGTGATCGTAGCGATAAACGCCTGGTCGCTATTCTCCTGGCGGAGGTCGGCGAAGGTCTACAGGTTGCTGAAACCCTAAATAGATGGGTAACCTCAAGATCACGCGATGACTGGGGCGAAAATTTCTGCCATCACTTACGCACAATGCGGTAGGTGATGGCAGAAGAGAACGGTCGCTTATTCGGCATTCATCTACGCCGCCACAGACCGTCGCCAGTAGTAGTGGCTTCGATCCAATCTTTCGCCGCCTTGCGCCGCCATATGAAGAGCGCGCCGAGTCGGAGCCACACAGAAATGGTAATTAGCGCGATAGCCCACAATCCCAATTCTTGCAAATATGGGTGGCCGTATATAGTCCATACGAGACCAAACACTCCGACCCACTTAAGCAGGTCGTAAGCCCATCTCCTTCTCTTTATCCCATACACAAGCGCCAGAGGATTTGCCACAAGACTAGCGAACACGGCCAGATAGCCCTGCCAAGGCAGGAAGCCAGATCGAAGTAAGCCGATTTCCACCCAAGCCTCGCACAGGAAAGCTAAAAAAAATCCAATAAGTGAAACCCGAATAAAACGCGGCATTGCTGTCATAGCTATCTGAATTTTACGTTTTTGCAATAATCCATTCCACTAACAATATCGCTCCGACCCTGCTCGACACTCAGATATCGGCAGTAGTTTTCCTTGTATTGATCCTCGTTGACTGGCGTGAAGCTACCTGGAACGGGAGTCGCCATAGGAAACAAGCCACTACCTGAAACACCCTTGTCGCTCAGACAAACGAACAAACCCTTTTGCGTCAATATTTCGTTGTATGAGGCAAGCACGTACCCACTCTCAGTCCCGAGACTTGACCAATAAAGCGATGCACTAGCAACCGATGGGGGGTTCGAAACTTGCAGCACATTTGTCATATAATTGCCCAACCATATTTTTGTAGAGTTTATATATGGCTGAAAGGAAGATTGCAGGTCGGCAGCCAGGACCAGTCCACCGACTACTGCTGCGGCACCTGGGCCAATTTCCGCCCAAACAAGTAGCGTAATAGCGATCGTTCCGACCGCACTTACAACGGTCAGCACGTCTCCTGGTTGGACCTTTTTGTTCGGGTCTTTCCAATCTGTCACAATTCGTATTAATGCAGATGTCGCGGCCAATCCATTTGTCATGATACGTACTGGCTGCATCATCGGGGCGACATTTGATATCGTTGCAACGAGATTGGAGCCATTCTGAATAACTGACAGCGAGTCACTTGGGCTATTTGCCGCGGACATAAGCGCCTGATAAGTAGTCATCGAGTTCGAGCCGTTTTCGACGAATTGCAAGACCATTTCCACTTTTGCCATTTTATTCAGCCTTTGACTCTGCATTCCACGGAGCAATTGAATTCACTGAGGAACTGACGGACGGCGCGACAGACGGACTCGATCCGACAATATAGCGATAATAGAGCTGTGTATTACCTGCTTTTGGAACGTACACCGTCTGGGCAATAAATGATTTTGTCTTTGTGAGAATGATAGACCGAACATCAATAATCTGCGATAACCCTTTATCCGTCGCTACCTGGAGACTCGCTGCAATATCACTATTCGGGTCCTCAAAATTTATGATGCGTACCCAGAATACCCACGCCCCGTCGTCGCGCCTCAATGCAGTCGCGCCGTTTGTTAACGCATATCCGTGCAGCGAAGCGGTTGTAATTTGTGGGGTCGGGGGAGTTGCCTTCGCGAATTGAGACGTGATACTGACAAGAGATAATGCACTTGTTCGCAAGAATAATCGTCTAGTAGTCTTCGTGTTTTTATTTAGTTTGGTAGATATCGCCGTTTGTGAATGTAGCTTTCACTACATTTAAAAATGTATCGTTGCCGACGATGCCGTTGACATCAGATAATTCCGAAAAATGGCGGTTATTTCGGACCAACGTTGTCCAACGGAGGGGGAGCCTGAAGGCGCGTTTACTTTGGCTTTTATGGCCGGGGAAAAGCGAGGCAAGAAGGCGTATTTAGTATTGAAGAGGCGTTTGAAAATTTACGTGATCCGCGTAGCTGCGCGCCGGCTCATGATCTGACGGAGATGCTAATGGCGGCGCCGTGTGCAATTCTGTCGAGCGCCGATAGCTGGCAGTGATCCAAACATGCGCCGAACCGAAGCTAGAGTGCGCATCTGTTTCCGGCGTTGGCCGATCGGGCGGTAACACCTCGACGGCAAGACAGGGCACGGCGCCCATCGTGGTGAATGGCGTGCACTCCACCTGATGGTGGCCTATGGCAACAGCGGCTTGGACGTGTTCTGGGACAGGTGCGCACGGCAAACAAAGCACACGATTACAGCGGTCCCGGAGTTGGGCGATCCTCCGAGGAGATTTCCTTCAGGGCGTCGAAAATAGCATGCGCTGGGCACTCAACATGATCTTTTGCGAAAACCAGTGCCGCGTGAGAACCGGGGATACGGCGCAGAACTTCGCAATCCTGCGCCATATCGACTGGAATCTGCTCAAGCGCCATACACCCAACTGAAAATACGCCGCCTCAAGGCTGCACCAACGATGACTATCGCGCCAGCCTGATCGGTCTGTGAGCTTCATGCAATTGTCCAGATGACCCTCAGATGGCAGATCTACCTGCAGCTGTACTCCGCTAAGCCGCCCCTTACTGAAACGCCACTTCCGCGAAACTCCGCAACTTACGGCTATGCAGACGATGCAGCCCGTTCATCCGTAACAACTCCATCGCCTTCACACCGATCTGCAGATGCTGATCGACCTGCGCGCGATAGAACTGATCCGCCATGCCGGGCAGCTTCAATTCGCCATGGAGGGGTTTGTCCGACACACAGAGTAAGGTGCCGTAAGGCACGCGGAAACGGAAGCCGTTGGCGGCAATCGTCGCGCTTTCCATATCGAGTGCGACCGCGCGGCTTTGCGACAGCCGCTGCACCGGCTCACGATGATCGCGCAACTCCCAGTTACGGTTATCCACACTCGCCACCGTGCCCGTGCGCATCACGCGCTTCAACTCGACGCCATCCAGTTGCGTGACCTGCGCGACCGCGCGTTCCAACGCCACCTGCACTTCGGCAAGTGCAGGAATCGGCACCCACAGTGGCAAATCGTCGTCGAGTACGTGATCTTCGCGCACGTAACCGTGCGCCAGCACATAGTCGCCCAAACGCTGCGTGTTACGCAGACCCGCGCAGTGGCCGAGCATGATCCACGCATGCGGACGCAGCACGGCGATGTGATCGGTGATCGTCTTCGCGTTCGACGGCCCGACTCCGATGTTGACCATCGTGATACCGCTGCCGTCGGCACGCTTCAGGTGATACGCGGGCATCTGCGGTAAACGCGGTGGCGCCGTGCCTTCCTGCGCCTGCTCGCCAAGATTCTCGTTGTACGTGATCACGTCGCCCGGTTCGACGAACGACGTGTATTCGCTGCGATAGGCGCGCAGTTCTTCGTCGTCGGTATGGGCCATCATCGTGCGGCCGAGTTTGACGAACTCGTCGATATAGAACTGATAGTTCGTGTACAGCACGTAGTTCTGGCAATGCGTGGGCGAAGTCGCGGTGTAGTGCTTCAGCCGATGCAGCGAGAAATCCACCCGCGCCGCCGTGAACAGCGCGAGCGGATGCGGCTCGCCCGGCAGCGGCTCGTACGTGCCGTTGACGATGCGGTCGTCGAGCAATGCGAGGTCCGGTGTATCGAACACGTCGCGCATCAGAAAGAGGCGCTCGCGATCCAGATCGCCTTCGAGGTGGATGCCTTCAGCGAACGCGAAGTGAATCGGAATCGGCTGATCGGACACGCCAACTTCGATCTGCACGTGATGGTTTTTGGCCAGCAGACGCAACTGCTCGCGATAGTAATTGCCGAACAGATCCGGCCGCGTGACCGTGGTCTCGAACACGCCCGGACCCGCGACGAAACCGTACGAGCGGCGCGAGTCGATATGCGTGTTGACTTCGGTGCACACGCGGACGAACGGATAGCAGGCGCGTACCCGGCTTTCGAACAGTTCATTGCGGCGATAGCGCGCGAAGGCGTCGCGCAGGAACGAGGTGTTTGCTTCGTAGATCGCCGACAAACGCGTGACGGCCTCGGTGGCGTCGTCAAAAGATTCGGTTGGGAAGCTGTTGGCGGGAGTCTGCACCGCGCGTTGATTGGTATCGTTGTTCATCTTCATTCACCCCTATTCATGAGATGACATTACCACGGAACCCGTGATCACCAAATGACCTCGCGGCGCCTACCACAACTGCCGCAACAGCGGTCACAAGATTGCGCGCACGCCGCGCGAAAGCGGCGCAAAATAAGGCGATCGCGCCCGTAGGCAAGGCTGGATTTGCTAGAATCGGGGCACCATATTGGAGAATCACCATGAAGCCGCTCCTTCCCGTCGCCGTTGCACTGGCCTTCGCCTTTGGCAACGCCGCGATGGCTGCCCAGCCTGTCGATGACACTCCGCCCGCCGGCGCGCCCCAGTCCGCCAATGAACGGGCCGGCCTACCCGACCTGGAGAAGATCAATCGTCCGGCCGCCGAGGTCAGCTCGAAGGTCGAAATCAACGTCCCGCGCACGCCGAGCTTCCACGAACGCAGCGCTAACGGCACCGAAATTACCGAATATCGCGACAAAGGCAAGCCCGTTGAAATCAACGTGCATTCGAATCTCGGCACGCGCTATCAGATGAGCGCGCCGCTCGACACGTCGCCTGCCGTGCGCGACAACGGCCGTGCAAGCACGCGTTTGCCGTCCGTGAATCTGACTTATTGATGCATGCCGGGGCAGCGGCACGGCGTGAGTCGCTCCCCCGAATCCGCATGGCCCGCGGGCGTCACCTCGGGTTTTCAGCCAGCTTGCCAACTTTCAGCACCGCCTGCAGCACGGCGATACCGCGTTGAATTGCCGCAGCGCTTTGCGGCCCTGACCGAGGGCCGGGGCTGATGGCTAGAACCGGTGGCCAGGATCCGCTGCCCAGATTGACCTTGATCGCGCTGTCTGAAACGTATTTGCCACACCTCGCACTGGCCGCATCGCGCCAGCCCGACTAACCTGATCCGACGTTTCCCGCATGGCTGTCTTCACCGCTGTCACCGAACCCCAACTAGCAGAATGGATGCGTCATTACGATCTCGGCGACGTCGTCGAGTTTCGCGGCATCCCGTCCGGTATTGAGAACAGCAACTTCTTTCTGACGACGACGCGCGGCGAATACGTCCTCACGATTTTCGAAAAGCTGACGGCCGGGCAACTGCCGTTCTATCTCGATCTGATGCAACATCTGGCCGCGCACCGCGTGCCCGTGCCGGATCCCATGCCGCGCGAAGACGGCGCGCTGTTCGGCACGCTGCACGGCAAACCCGCCGCTATCGTGACCAAGCTTGAAGGCGCGCCGGAGTTGGCGCCACAGGTCGAACACTGCATCGAGGTCGGGCATATGCTCGCGCGCATGCATCTGGCGGGGCGCGATTACGCACGCCATCAACCGAATTTGCGCAGCCTGCCGTGGTGGCAGGAAACCGTACCGACCATCCTGCCGTTCCTGGAGGGCGTGCAGCGTGACTTGCTGTCGTCCGAACTGGCGCATCAGGAGGCTTTCTTCGCGTCGGCGGATTACGCCGCGTTACCCGAGGGTCCCTGCCACGCCGACCTGTTCCGCGACAACGCGCTGTTCGCGCACGCCGCGCCGGAAACCGGCCACGAGGTACGCCTGGGCGGCTTCTTCGACTTCTATTTCGCCGGCTGCGACAAGTGGCTGTTCGACGTCGCGGTAACAGTCAACGACTGGTGCGTCGACCTCGCCACCGGCAAGCTGGACGATGCGCGCACGGAGGCCATGCTGCGCGCCTACCAGACCGTGCGCCCGTTCACCGTCGAAGAAAACCGCCATTGGGGCGACATGTTGCGTGCGGGCGCTTACCGCTTCTGGGTCTCGCGCCTGTATGATTTTCATTTGCCGCGCGCGGCCGAGTTACTCAAACCGCACGATCCCGGCCATTTCGAACGTATTCTGCGCGAACGCCTGTCCGGCGTTGCACTTCCAGGCATTCATACCTCATGCAACTGATCGAAGTCCCCGCGAAGACCGGCTATGTCTGGTTCCGGCAGGGTATCTGGCTGTTCCGCAAGAACCCGCTCGCGTTTCTGACGCTGTTCTTCACCTATCTGCTGATCATGACGCTGATGTCGCAGATTCCGGTAATCGGCGGCGTGCTGCCGCTGGTCTTCATTCCAGGTGTCGCGGTCGGCTTCATGGCGGCGTGCCGTAACACCATTGCCGGCAAGCCAGTGTTCCCGACCATTCTGGTAGATGGCTTTCACTCGTACGGCCCGGTGGTTGCCAAACGTCTGCTGGTACTGGGCGTGCTGTATGTCGTTGCAATGGCACTGGTGCTGGCCGGCTCGGCGCTCGCCGACGGTGGCATGCTGCTGAAGGTCATGCTCGGCGCCGCCACGATGGATCAGGACGCGATCGCCAACAGTAATATCCCGCTCGCGGTGATCGTCGCATTCGCGTTCTATATTCCAGTCGCAATGATTTTCTGGTTCTCGCCGGTTCTGATCGCGTGGCACGACGTGCCGCCCGTCAAGGCGATGTTCTTCAGCGTCGTCAGTTGCTGGCGCAACCGCGGTGCGTTCATCGTGTTCGGCGCATTGTGGTTCGCGGTGGCGACCACAGTCTCGTTCGGTTTGTCCGCGCTGATGCAGGCGCTGGGCGCGGGCGACTTCGCGTTCGCGATCCTGATGCCCGCCACGATGATCGTCACGACCATGCTGTATTGCTCGTTCTACGCGACCTATCGCGGCTGCTTCGGCGTGCAAACGCCCGAAACGCCGGATCTGCCGACCACGCCGGCAGCCTGAAGAACCCCTATTCGCGCTCGTCAACTTCCCTCGATTTGCGGCACAATGGTTTGCGCGCAATCGATTTGCACGCTCTTTTTAGACGAGATGCATCATGACCCAGCGCCCCGCTTTGCCCTTCACACTCGACGAGCAACTCTGCTTCGCGCTCTATTCGACCTCGCTTGCGATGACGAAAGCGTACAAGCCGCTGCTCGACAAGCTCGAGCTCACCTATCCGCAATATCTGGCGATGCTGGTGCTCTGGGAAGCCGACGACATTACGGTCAAAGACCTCGCCGCGCGGCTGAATCTCGACTCGGCAACGGTCACGCCGCTGCTCAAACGTCTCGAAGCGCAGGGCTACCTGGAACGGGTACGTGGCGTCGAAGATGAACGGCTCGTCTATATCCGGCTCACCAAAGCGGGCACCGCACTGAAGCGTCAGGCACGCGAAGTGCCGGCGGAAATCTTCTGCGCGACCCAGCAAACGCCGGAATTCCTGCTTCGGCTGCGCGACGATTTGACACGCTTGCGCACCACGCTGAACGATTACATGGACCACTAACCGGCCGGCTTCAAACAGCATGCTATCGGTACGATGCAAAAAATAGTTTGCACACAAATGATTTGTGTACTATCTTTATTGCATGCCGCTTCGATAGCGCTCTGCCAGAACGGCAGGCAAGTAAGGTGCGGCAAGCATGCAGATCCTGATAATCCAGACGAAGGAGCAGCAAAATGAACATCCTCTACAAAGCAAGCGCAACCAGCACTGGTGGCCGTGACGGCCGTGCAGTATCGTCGGACAATGCGTTGGACGTGAAGCTGGCGGCCCCGCGCGAACTGGGCGGCAACGGCGCAGCGGGCACGAATCCGGAACAACTCTTTGCAGCGGGCTACTCGGCGTGTTTCCTGAGCGCGATGAAGTTCGTCGCCGGCCAGAAGAAGCAGACTTTGCCGGCTGATACGCAAGTCACGGCAGAAGTGGGAATCGGCCCCAACGACAACGGCGGCTTTGCGCTCGACATCGATCTGCGCGTTTCGTTGCCGGGTCTGGCCGCTGACGCAGCCAAGGAGCTGGTCGACGCAGCGCATCAGGTCTGCCCCTACTCGAACGCTACGCGCAACAACGTCGCGGTGCGTTTACAAGTCGCATAAGGCACGATCTCGACGGCTCACGGACAAATATTGACACCGCGCGGCAAAACCGCGCCGCCCTGAACAGCGCCCGCACCCTGCAAAACAGGGCGGGCGCCACGCCGTTTACGGTCGTGGCACGCAACGTGCGAGACCGAACCGTGCGACCGCTTACCATCACCAGCCCTATGAATAAGCCCCCGGTTGAGTAATATCGTCGCCTGGCAGTTCATCATTGCGACGGTCGATGCTTCGCCGCGCAACCGTTCACCCTGACCCGCGATTCCAATGACACGCGTCCGACGCCTGAACGACACCTTCGATACCGGTTTGGTCTGGTTTCGCCGGGACCTGCGCAGCACGGACAACGCCGCGCTCTACTACGCGCTCAAGCATTGCGAGCGCGTCTGGTGCGTGTTCGTATTCGACACGACGATCCTGCAACCACTGAGCGACGCATGGCAAATTCGCCATCCGGATATGCAAGCGCAAGATCGCCGCATCGAGTTCATTCTTGCTGCATTGGGCGAGCTGGATGAAGCATTGCGCGCCAAGGGCGGCGGCCTGGTCGTGCTGTACGGCGATCCGGCCGATCTCGTGCCCAGGCTCGCCGACGAACTCGGCGTCGATGCGATATTCACCAATCACGATTACGAACCGGTTGCGATCGAGCGTGACGAGACGGTGCGTGTGCGGCTGGCCGGAGCCGGACGCCAATGGCTGACGTTTAAAGACCAGGTGATCTTCGAGCGTGACGAGGTGCTGACAGGCCAGGACAAACCGTTCACGGTATTCACGCCATACAGGAAGGCGTGGCTCAAGCAGCTAACGGCCTTCGATCTGAAACCGTATCCGGTCGAGACCTACGCGAAGCATCTGACCGTACTGCCACCCGAACTGGATCGCCGGTTGCCGAGTCTCGATCAGCTCGGCTTCGCACCGAGCAATCTGGCGGAGCTCAACTTGCCCACCGGCATGAGCGGCGCGCAACGTCTGCTCGACGACTTCATGACCCGCATCGACAGTTACAAGGACCGGCGCGACTTTCCCGCCGTCAAAGGCCCGAGCTATCTGTCGATGCATTTGCGCTTCGGTACTGTCTCGATCCGCACGCTCGCGCGGCTCGCGCATGAGATCTCCCTGCAGCCCGATGGGCAAGGCTCGGCCACATGGCTTTCGGAGCTGATCTGGCGGGATTTCTACTTCATGATTCTCTCGCACCATCCAAGGCTGGCGGCCGGCGCGTCGTTCAAGAAAGAGTACGACGGGCTGCGCTGGGAGCAAGGCCCGGAAGCGGACGAGGCGTATGCCGCATGGTGCGACGGCCGCACCGGCTATCCGCTGGTCGACGCCGCGATGCGGCAACTGAATCGCACCGGCTATATGCACAACCGCCTGCGAATGGTGACGGCAAGTTTTCTGGTGAAGGATTTGGGTGTCGACTGGCGGCTCGGCGAGCGCTACTTCGCCGAACAATTGAACGACTTCGATTTCTCGGCGAACAACGGGGGCTGGCAATGGGCGGCATCGACGGGATGCGACGCCCAACCGTATTTCCGGATTTTCAACCCGATCACGCAATCTGAAAAATTCGACGCTGAAGGACGCTTTATCAAACGCTACCTTCCCGAGCTTGCAAAGCTACCGGCCAAATGGATTCACGCGCCATGGCTCGCGGGCACGGCACGGCTCGCGGAATTCGGCGTGATATTGGGCAAGAATTATCCGGTGCCGATCATCGACCATGCTGAAGCACGGCAGCGCACACTGGCGCGTTTCGGCAAGTAAGCGTGTGCTCACACCGATTCGGTCAAGAACGTCTGAAGGAGACTAACTGGTAGATATGCATGCAGGTCTGCGTCGCTGCATTGTCGCGCTGACATTTGCATACTGGCGACGGGACCGCTGGGCAAGCGGACTGCGGGGGTGCCCTGTCTCGTCGCCTGAGTGGGGTTCACCGCGGCGTTGGATCACGCGCTGTGGCAATTGAATCCGGCTGTCCAAGCGCTTCCAGCAACCTGTGAGAGCTTGGGCGCCTCGCCCCGAACACCGGCGTTCTTCACTACGCGCCGATGCTTCAAACTCGCGCAGCTTAGTGCTGGCTCATCCACGACGACTGGCGAGTGGTCGCTTCGCGATCCAGCTTGCGCATACGGAATTCCAGATCGTACAGATCCGTTGCTTCTGCGAGGAAAGCGTCAGCGCGTTCTTTCGCGAGTTGATCGGGCGATTTGGTCAGGAACAGAAACAGGCGGCTAAGCAGATACATGGTCAACCTCGACAATGAGTTTAGGCACTAACGCCTAAGGGATAACCCGTATTATAGGGAAAACCCTAGGCTTGCGCCAATACTCATTTCGAAGTGTTGCTCCAACGTCACCGTCCGCCCGTAGAGGCTTCTGTGACGGTGCTTTCAGCGGTACTGCCGGCCCCAACACGGCGCTGGTGCCGGAAGAATTCCCATACCAGGGCGCTCGCGTCCGGTCCTTTGGCGGAATGAAACGGCACGGCGTCGTCGCCACCGCTCCAGGCGTGTGCGAGCCCTTGCACACGACACAGCCGTACCACGCGTCGACCGCCGCGCAGATAGTCGCGCATTACCACGCCCCCTTTGCGCTCCTCCTTGACTTCACCGGATTTGCGCACGCCTTTCTCGTCGATGATCCGGTTCAGGCGGAGAAACTGTTCCGCCAACTGGTCTGCATTGACCGGCGCGACCACATGGTCGGCGTCGCCGTGGAGAATGATGGCCGGCATACCTGGGTATTCAGCCACATTAACAAGTTCGTCGACTAACTCGGCCGGCTCGCGGCGCGCGCCGCGGCGCATCACGTCCATCGCCGCGATGCCGGAGCGAGCTTCCCCGAAAGCGGGGCCGGAATGCAGCGCGACCGCGGCGAAATGCTCCGGATAATTGACAGCCAGAAGCGCCGTCAGGCCAGCGCCGGCGGAAATTCCCGCAACATACACACGCTCGCTGTCAAAGCCATGCTGGGCAACCAGCGAGTCCACTAGCGAGACGACCGCACGCGCCTCAGCGCCGCCAGCACTGTCGCTGGCGTCGTACCAATGCCAGCAGCGATGCGAGTGCACGTGCTTCGACTGTTCCGGATAAACCACGGCAAAGCCGAACCGGTCCGCGAGCACGTTCATCCGCGTGCCTTCGGCGAATTCGTCGATCGACTGGGTGCAACCGTGCAGCATCACTACCAGCGGCATCGACTCGCCCACATGACCGGACGGGATGTACAAACCGTACTGAAGGTGGTTGACGAGCCGCCCGGGCGAGGCAGGTGCGGAGTGGAACGAGCGCGTCCACGAACCGCTTGCCCATGCCGAAGCACGCGGACGAACCCGCGACTCCCGTGGGGCAGCGTGCGGCGCCTCGCGTTTCGCGGATGCGCGCAGCGCGGCCGCCGCTTTGATAGGACGGACCTTGGCCGAAGGCTTGCTGGTAGCAGTTCGTGCAGGCCGTGTGGTGGCGCGCCTGGTTGTGTGGGCTTGCTCGGTTTGAATGGCGAGCAGCCGCTTAAGACCGCGCAGCCAGATGTTCGATAGACTTTTTGCCATCGGCGGGTAACCTCGCAAAAAGGGACAGGTGCCGTTCGATAGAACGACGCTTTGTTGTGCAATGCACAATAACACCAATCCTCATGCGATGCTGGAGGCCGGAACCACTGCCGAGCACCGAATTTTCCGCAGTGCGAACCTTGCAGCAACACCAACGTCAAACCATTGCAAAGCTTGTTCGCCAGCCCACGCCTGTTCGCAAAAAGCCTGGCGCGTGGCGAATCCGGCCCGTAGCACCCGTCTATACTGGCGGGTAAATAATTTCAGTACACGCCCTGACCGCGTCGGCGTTTCATGCCGTTCGCGCGTTAAACCATTACCAATCCGATTCTACGCGGCCTTGGTCGCGCTTTTGCCATGCCCGATTTACCTGTCCATCTGTGGTACTCGATAACCAGCCTCGGCGGCGCCGGCATGACGCTGCCGCTCGCGATCGCCATCGCGCTTTGGCTGGCGATCGGCTACACGTGGCGCATGGCCGCCGGCTGGTTGCTGCTGCTTGGCGTGGCCATCGGCATTGTGACTGTGACCAAACTGGCCTTCCTCGGCTGGGGCGTCGGTGTGCGTGAACTGGATTTCACCGGCGTCAGCGGTCACGCCATGCTGTCTACTGCCGTCTATCCTGTCGCGCTGTTCCTGATGTTGCTGCCGGCGCGCCCCGCGCTTCGTCTGCTTGGTGTCTTACTGGGCCTGGCCGCAGGCATCGCGGTCGGCTTATCGCGCGTCGTGCTGAGCGCTCACTCGCCCTCTGAGGCCGTCACCGGCTGCCTGGTCGGCGCGCTGGCGGCACTGGTCTTCGTGCGCATGGCGTGGAATCTTGAGCCGGGCCGGTTGTCGGCGTTGCCCGTCACCGCAAGCCTGATGGTCCTCGCGATACTGATGCACGGCGTGCATGTGCCGACGCAACGCTGGGTCACGCATATCGCGTTGAAGGTATCTGGTCACGACCGGCCATTCATCCGCGCCAAGTGGAAGGCCGTGCGCGACGTACGTCCCGCCACAGCGCCCCTGTCGCAGACGCTCAACACGCTGACGCCACCGCCTTCGTCCGACGTCTGAAGCATACTCAACTGATTGCCGGTCCGGCTGAAACCCAGCCCGCCGACTCACGCGCCGCTTTATGCGCGCAATTGAATAATTGTCATGGGTACCGCTATAACCTTTCATATATTACGATAGCGTTTTAACCCACCGCTCCGGCCTACGCCGGACATCCAAGCCTTCATGACACTGTCTCGCCGCTTTGCGAAACATGCGCTGCTCATCGCCAGCGCCATCTCCGTTACCGTCAGCGCCAATGCACATGCCGGCGAACTGGTGGTCTCCGCCGCCGCCAGCCTGACCAACGCCTTCAAAGCGGTGAGCGAGGTCTTCGAACAGCAGCATCCCGGCACCAAAGTGCTGCTGAACTTCGGCGCGTCCGACGTGTTGATGCAGCAAATCGCCAAAGGCGCACCAGCCGACGTATTCGCCTCCGCGGATCAGAAAGCGATGGACAAGGCCGCCGCGCAAAAGGTGATCGTTCCCGCCACGCGCAAGGATTTCGCCGCTAATTCACTGGTGCTGATCGTGCCGACTGACAGCCATTTCGCACCGGCCTCGCTGAACGATCTGGCGTCGGCGAATGTGAAGCGTGTGGCTTACGGCGATCCAGCTTCGGTGCCGATCGGCCGCTATGCGCAAGGCGCGCTGCAAGCCGCGGGCGTGTGGGACGCGGTCAGCGCGAAGGCCGTGCTGGCGTCGAACGTACGTCAAAGCCTCGACTACGTGTCGCGCGGCGAAGTCGACGCCGGCTTCGTGTTCAGCACCGACGCCGCGGTCATGCCAGACAAGGTCAAGGTCGCGATGAACGTACCGACGCAAACGCCGATCACCTATCCGATCGCGCAAGTCGAAGGCAGCCGTCACGCGGCCGACGCGCAGGCCTTCATGAACTTCGTGCTCTCGCCGGCCGGCCAGGCCGTGCTCGCGAAGTACGGTTTCAAGCCCGCGCATTAACTTAGGTATCGCACGCTCATGCAACAGGCCTGGATTCCGCTCTTGTTGTCGCTGAAAGTGGCGGGCTGGGCCACCGCGCTCAATCTGGTGTTCGGCGTCGCGGCCGGTTTCGGTTTGTCGCGCTGGCGCTCAGGCGCGCGCGACGTGATCGATTCGCTGCTCATGTTGCCGCTCGTGATGCCGCCCACCGTGCTCGGCTATTACCTGCTCGTGTTGCTCGGCCGGCGCGGCGTGATCGGCGGCTGGCTCGACCGCTTCGATATCCAGCTCGTGTTCACCTGGCAGGGCGCGGTGATCGCGTCGACAGTGGTGGCGTTTCCGCTCGTGCTGAAGTCGGCGCGCGCCGCCTTCGAAGCCGTCGATCCGCAACTCGAGCGGGCCGCGCGCACGCTCGGCGTGAGCGAGATGGCAATCTTCTTTCGCGTGACGCTGCCGCTCGCCGCGCGCGGCATTCTCGCCGGTGGATTGCTGGCGTTTGCGCGGGCGCTCGGCGAATTCGGCGCGACGTTGATGATCGCAGGCAACTTGCCGGGACGCACGCAGACGCTTTCGGTTGCGGTCTATTCAGCCGTGCAAGCCGGCGACGACAGCACAGCCAATTTCCTCGTGCTCGTGACTTCGGTGACGTGCGTCGTGATCCTGTTGCTCGCTGGCCGTCTGGTGCCGCAGCACACGCTTTTGACGTCCCGCTGATATGCCGCTCGCCGTCGACATTCGCAAGACCTTCGAGAGCGCCGAGCGCCGTTTCATGCTCGACGTCTCATTCAAGGCAACCACGCAGCGCCTCGTGCTGTTCGGGCCGTCCGGCGCGGGAAAGAGTTTGACGCTACAGGCCATCGCCGGCCTGCTGCGCCCCGACGAAGGCGCGATCACGCTACACGGCAACGCGCTATTCGACAGCGCGCGCGGCATCGATCAGAAACCGCAGGCGCGCAAGATTGCGTATCTGTTTCAGGACTACGCGCTGTTTCCACATCTGAACGTGCGGCAGAACATCGGCTTTGGGTTGCGGCAGGGTTGGCTCAATCCGCGCGCGCGGATCTCGCACCCGCAAGTCGACTACTGGCTCGATGCGCTCGAGTTGAAAAGCGTGGCGGGGAATCATCCCGCGCAGCTTTCGGGTGGACAGAAGCAACGTGTGGCGCTGGCGCGAGCGCTGGTCGCACAACCCCAGTTACTGTTGCTCGACGAACCGTTTTCCGCGCTCGATAGCGCGCTGCGTCAGCGTATGCGGAGCGAGCTGTCGGATCTGCAAACGCGGCTCGATATTCCGATGGTGTTGATCACGCACGATCCCGACGATGTCGCCGCGTTCGGCGATCAGGTCGTGCAGGTCAGCGATGGTTGTGTGCGCGAGAATCAGGCATTCACGGGTTACATGCACAGCGAGCCTTAACTCAAGCGCGCGCCGTCAGCGCGTGAGAGTCCGTAAAGCCCCAAGTGCTCTGAGCCTTGGCGCGCTCAGTATCCCTGGAACCCTCGCTCTCATCGCCTTAGAGTCTCAACACCCTGACGGCCCCATAGCCGTCCGAGCCCCAGAGAACGTCAACGCATTGAGTCCTTCACGCCGAGAATCACGCTCGACGCCTTGAATACGGCGACTGCGGTCCCGCCTTCCACAAGACCGAGCGTATCGACGCTTTCATTCGTGACGACCGCGGTAATCACCGCGCCGCCGTCCAGCACCAACGACACCTCCGCGTTGACCGCCCCGCGCTTCACGCTCTGCACGGTGCCGCGCAACTGATTGCGCGCGGACAGTTTCAACGGCGCACCGTTTTCTTTCTCCACGACCAGCACCACCCACGACGCCTTGATCAACGCGAACGCCGCCTCGCCCTTCGCAAGCCCCAGCGTCTCGGTACTTTCATGCGTGAGCACCGCGACGATCGTATGGCCGCCTGGCAGGGCCAGCGACACTTCGTCGTTGACCGTTCCGCGCGTGATCGCCGACACCGTTCCATAAAGCTGATTGCGCGCGCTCGTTTTCATGCCGATGCGGCCGATCAGATCCCAATCCGTCGCAAAGCCTTCGATCGCAGCGCCCGCGCGTTCGAGAAACCGCCGATGCTCGCGCTCGACCGCCCGAAACGTATCGATCAGCTTCACCGCGCGCGGCGTGAGCGTCGTGCCGCCCCCGCCTTTACCGCCGGTCAGCCGCACGACGAGAGGCTCGCCGGCAAGGTTGTTCATCGTGTCGATAGCGTCCCACGCGCCTTTGTAGCTCATGCCGACGGCTTTCGCCGCACTGGTGATCGAGCCGGTCTCGCCGATCGCCGCAAGCAGCGCGATCCGCGACGCGCCGCCGAGCGTCTGCGCGCCCGCCTGAAACCAGACGGAGCCGCCAATTTCAAGGGCTTCGTGGGACGGATCGATGCGGTCGGATGTCATGGCGGCAGGAGGCTCGGTGGGTCAGGAAAGGACAGCGAACCATTATAGCGATGCAGCAGTCCTTGCCCGCCACCCAGCGCATTCCTCGGTCACTCAAACCGCGTACTGTGCGATCCCATTTCCAAACGACCAGTTCTCCTTCAGCACTTCGACGAGATTGATGAACACATCCTCTCGTCGCAGCCCCGGCGACTCCGCCAGTTCATCCACCATGCGCTTGTACAACGCCTTCTTTTGCTCGAGCGTACGCGTGTTGCTCACCGTGAGCTGAATCACCACAAAATCGTCGCTTCGCTCGATATTCAGATACTGCTTGTCGTAGATAAAGTTGCCGTCCTCATGCTCCGTGATGAGCACAAAGATATCGTCTTTCGGCACATTGAACGTGTCCACCAGCGAACGCTGAATGCTCTCAGTCAGCGCCTTCCGGTATTCCACCGGCTTGCCGGCGCGCAATGCAATTCGGGTGAGCGGCATGATGAAACTCCTTGGTTGCAGTGATTGGGTAAACACAGCTTAGGCGCGCTCGTTCATAATGAATAGACATCATTGATGATTTCATCTATATCCATCCGAAATGAAAGTCCTCGATCTCGATGCTGTTCGTGCCTTCGTGCTGGTCGCCGATCTGCATAGTTTCACGCGGGCCGCCGACGCGCTCGACACCACGCAGTCCGCCGTCAGTCTGAAGCTCAAGCGGCTGGAGGCGCATCTCGGCAAGCAGTTGGTGGAGCGTACGCCGCGCGTCGTGCGCCTTTCCGCGGACGGCAACGCTTTCCTTGGCGCGGCTCGCGATCTGCTGAGCGCGCACGAGCGGGCACTGGGCTCGCTGTCGGTGGAGCGTCGACGGCTCACGTTGGGGCTGAGCGAACATGTCGCGGGAGCGAACTTGCCGCAGTTGCTTGCGCGGCTCAACGCGCACGATCCGGGTCTGGTGGTCGAATTGCATTTGGGTATGTCCGCGGCACTGCTCGCGCATTTCGACGAACGGCGCCTCGACGCAGTGATCGTTCGCTATGGCGCCGATGAGCCGCCGCGTGACGACGCCCAGGTGCTATTCAGCGAGCCGCTTGGCTGGCTTGCCACGCCGGACTGGCTGCCGCGCGTCGGCGAGCCGTTGGCGCTCGCGCTGCTGAGTCCGCCGTGCAATGTGCGCGACGTCGCGCTGCAAACGCTGAATGCAGCTGGGGTGGCATGGCAGGAAGTGTTCGTCGGCGGAGGCGTGGCGGCGGTGGGCGCCGCGGTTGCAGCCGGCCTGGCGGTGTCGCCGCTGGGACGCAGAGTCGCGCCGCGAGGGTTGGTCGATGTCGGCGCGCGGCTGGGTTTGCCGCCGCTGCCGGAATCACGCGTGACCTTGCATTCACGGGTGAGGGATAAGCGATCAATGGAGACGTTGCGGTTGGTGACGAATGGGCTGGCAAGCGCTTGAGGCATTCGGACGCTTCATCGCATTGATGCGCGCTCGGGCGCACTGCCTTGGGCCCACCGGGCACCAAGGCCAAACGCGAACGCGCCGCCTGAACCAGCGCTCAGCGGAGGATCGGCGGCAACGAGCCGCCGCCGGCGGTAGCCGGATTAGCGATTGCGGCCGCGGGACTCGCCGTCACGTTTGCCGCTCTGGCAGGCGCGTTCGTGTGGGCCACCGCAGGCTTGGCCGCGCCGGTTTTCGCCGCCACCTTGACCACGTGGACATGCGCCGTATGGCCTTGAACGAGGTTGGCGCGCATGATCCTGCCTTGACCCGATTTCGCCTGAGCAACTTGTGCGTGCGGCTTTTTACCCTGCACCATCACCGCGGCTTTCGACTTAGGTTTGCCTGCCCCCGTGACCACGCCCCGATGGGCAACGGTCTTGACCGCGACCTTTTTCCCGCTGCCGTGCGCTAGCGGCTTGGCGCCACGCTTCGACGTCGACGCTACCCGCTGCACACCATGTTGACCGTTCGCCGCGTGCTTCGAACCCGCCTTTGCGCCAGCGGTAGACTTGATCTTGGCGGCGGCACCGGTCGTTTTCCTGGCGTGCTTCGCCGTATGCCCAGCCGACTCGGGCGGATTCCACACTTCCGTATAACCAGCAGCCATTGCCGCACCGGACACACACCACACTGCAACTGTCGCTGCTACTGCTCGAACCCACATCTCCTGCTTCTCCTGATCTTCGGTTTTATAACGAGCCGGGATTATATTCTCTTGCAAAAATCCATTTTTAGACTAATATCAACAACAAGTACACATAAGGACTTATTCATTCATGGCTCACGCTGCCCGCGCCACCCAGCCCGAACCGCCGATCCGTCAGCCGATTCCGGAACCCACGCTTACGGAGATGTCGGCGGCAGGCCTGCGCGCGTTCTTCAACATTGCGCGGGACTGGGACTTGAGCGCCGAAGAGCAGATCGTGTTGCTCGGCTCCCCGGGCCGCTCCACCTATTTCAAATGGAAATCCGCACCGGCAACAGCCCGTCTGGGACGCGACACGCTGGAACGCCTGTCGCTGCTGCTCGGCATCTATAAGGCACTGCAGATCCTGCTGCCTCAGCCCAACGCCGCCGACACCTGGATCAGGCGTCCCAACAGCGCGCCGCCGTTCGGCGGCCGCCGCGCACTGGACCGCATGCTGGCCGGCAATATCAGCGACCTCGTGGCCGTGCGCCAGTATCTCGACGCGATGCGAGGCGGCTGGGCGTGACAGAACCGCATTGGCAGCACCGCTGGCGCAGCGCGCCGCTCGACTGGTCGCCCGCGTATCGCGTGATTCCAACGCGTTTTCCGGCCGTCAATCTGTTCGACCGGGTTGCATCGCCGGAAGATTTCGACGCCCTGTACGCGCTCGAAGCAATGACCAATGACCGCCTGCGCACCGAGGTCGGCGAACTCGATCTTGTGCCACGCGAAGAGCGCCGCTTTGGTCCGGGCTATGGGCCGATCATGGCCGCGTTGACCCACCTGAATCCGCTCGGCAGCCGCTTCTCCGATGGCACGTACGGCGTGTTCTATTGCGCCCGCTCTCGTGCCACTGCGATCGCTGAGACGCGCTATCACACGGGGAAATTTCTGGAAGCAACCGCCGAGCCGCCCATGCGGCAGCAGATGCGGCTCTACACGGTTGTGGCGCAAGGCAACGTGGTCGATCTCCGCGCCGATGTGTCGCTCGATCTCGCGGTGTTGTCGCCCGACGATTATGTCGCCGGCCAAGGGCTCGGCCGTGCCGTGCACGAGGCCGGTGCGCCGGGCATCGTGTATCCATCGGTTCGGGATGACGAAGGCGAGTGCCTCGCCGCATTCAAAACCACGCTATTGCGCGACTGCCATCACGCGGCGTATCTCGAGTACAACTGGAATGGCACGAGCGTCGATATGGTGTTCGAGCTCAATCAGGTGGGTTGAGAGATCATCAAGGCAGCGCCAACGCGGCCGCCCCGCTCTCCCGCGCCGCCTCTACCGAGATCGACCAGCGCCGCAACGCCTGAGGCTCCACGATCGTCAGCTTGCCGCCGGGCCCGAACGCGCCGGTGTCGATGAAAATCTGCGAACCGATCTGCTGGATTTCGCGCATCGGTGTATGGCCACAATAAGTCAGCGAAAGGCCGTGCTGCCGCAGCGGATCGCAATTGCCCGAGGCCAGATCGCGTCCCCACAGCAATTGTTGACGCGTTTCTGCAGAAAAATTGCCAGCGTCGAGTTCAGCGTCCGTGCCGAAGAATTCGGCATGCAGAATATTGAAGCGCTCCTTGCCGCTGCCGACCACACGCACGAGCGGCAACGTCCGCAGACGTTCGGCGTAATCCTGCAAGCGCTCGTCGGACAAATTCGCCGCCCATATCCCGCCTATTCCATACCACCACTGGCGCCGCAAGCGCCCATCGGCGACGCCGCACAAGGTGTCCTCGTGATTGCCGAGCACCGCGTGAAACCACGGCTTGTCGAGCAGAGTCAACGCCTGCTCGGAGTGTTCGCCGCGGTCCACCAGATCGCCGACCGAAAAGAGCCGGTCGCGCGCGGGATCGAACGCGATATCGCGCAGCAGATAGCGCAATGCATCGACACAGCCATGCAAATCGCCGACGACAAAGTCGCGGCCGCTGCGATTGGCTGGATGATGCTGGACGGGGTTGACGAGTACGGAAGCCATTCGCTCATGATAGTGCGGCAGCCGCAACTGCGTATGAGCGTTGCCTATCTTTTCCCGTTGTCCTGGATCGCTCGAATGGCGTAGAAACGACGCAAAAACGGCGCGCCTACGGCATTATTTGCCGAAAAGCGCACCGTCAACGCAGTCGTTATTGCTGCGTGCGCAGCTTGGCGACCTGATCCACCGTGACCGTGGATTGCGGATTACCGAACTGTTTGGTCACATAGTTGGTGATGGCGGCCACCTGATCGTCGGTGAGTTGGGTGCCGAACGCGGGCATCAACACGTCAGCCTGTTTCGTCGTACGGCTAAGGCCGTGCAGGATCACCATCGCCAGATTGTTGGCGTCACTCGCGCCAACCGCCGAGTTGTGGATCAGCGACGGATACGCGCCCGGCGCGCTTGCACCCACGCCCTGACCGGTCCAGTTATGACACGTCGCGCAATTGGCGATGAACAGTTGCGCACCGTTCACCGCGTTGATCGTGGTGCCGCGCAATGCGGTGACGTCGTCGACGGCCGGATTGCCCCACTGGTCGCGCGGACGCGATTCGCCGCCGTTGATCGGCGGCACCGAGCGCAAATACGTGACGATCGAGCCGACGTCCTCGTGCGTCAGATACTGCGTACTGTCGGCTACCACCTCGGCCATTGGACCCGCCGCATTGGCGCGACCCGGCGCCGCGCCGGTCGACAGATACGCCACCAGTTCGTCATCGCTCCAGTTGCCCACGCCACTGTTCTTGTCCGATGTGATGTTGTACGCGTGCCAGCCGCCCTGTACCGCGCCGGAGAAGCGCGAACTCGTCTTCAAACCCTGCGTGAAATTGCGCGGCGTATGGCATTCCTCGCAATGCGCGAGACCCTGGACCAGATACGCGCCTCGATTCCATTCGGCACTTTGTTTCGGATCGGGGACGAAGCGGCCTTCGTCGAAATTGAACAGATTCCAGAACACCATCAGCCAGCGCTGGTTGAAGGGGAATTTCAGGTTATTGCTCGGCGGCGCGTAGTGGATCGGCGTCAGCGTGTTCAGATACGCGCGAATTGCCAGCACGTCCTGATCGGTCACCTTGGTGTATTCCGCGTACGGGAAGGCCGGATAAAGCCGCTCGCCACCCTTGCCGACACCTTCGTGCATCGCGCGCAGAAAATCGGCGTCGCTCCATTGACCGATGCCGGTGTCCGGGTCAGGCGTGATGTTCGGCGTCACGATCGTGCCGAACGGTGTATTGATCGGCAGGCCGCCCGCGAACGGGCGTGCTTTGTCAGCCGTGTGACAGGCGACACAGTCGCCGGCCCGCGCGAGGTATTCACCGCGTTTCACGAGATCGCTGCTGGCCACCGCCGTCGGCGCGGCCAGCGCGACAGCCGGTTGCGAAGCGTCGTCCGCGCGGGCTTGCGTGATCGGCAACTCGTCGTTGTGTCGCGCACCAGGCCCATTCGCTTCGTGCCAGGCAACATACAGCGCAAACAGCGAAAAGACGGCCGCCAGCGTCGCCACCCGGAAACGGCGTCGACGCGTGCCCTGGAGCAGCGCATCGGCCTGCTGCACGCGAGAGGTGTTCTTCGTCATTGTGGCTCTCCGTTCAGGGCTCAGATTTCACGCTTGAGCTTGTCGGCCAGCTTCAGCGACAAGGCCGCGATCGTCAGCGTGCAATTCACGGAGGCGGCGGTCGGCATCACACCGCTGCTGGCGATAAACAGATTCGAGTGATCGTGCGTGCGGCAGTCCGCGTCGACGACCGAATCTCCCGGATCGCTGCCCATGATGGTGGTACCCATGATGTGATTGTTCGGCGCGAAAGTATCGTCGAACGAGACCTCGGCACCGCCGAACAGCGACGCGATCTGCGCATACAGTTCGTGCGTGTTCACCGCGCTCTTCTTCACGTAGTCATTGATCGAGTAGTAGATCTCGGGCTGTGGAATGCCGAGTGCATCCTTGTGATCCGCCGAGGGCACCACGCGGTTCTGCGGCTCCGCGAGATGCTCGTGAAAGCTGTTGATGTTCAGCGTGCGCGCCGCGCGGTCGCGGATCTGCCGGTCGAGCTCGGCGCCCGTAAGGCCTTTTTTCAGCAGATCGGCGGCCACGCCCATGGTCGGCACACCATTCGACAGATGCAGCTTTTTCGCCGCGTAGTCGGAGCGGAACGCGCCGTCGCGGAAGTTGACGATCGAGGTCATCTCCATCGGCCCGCGTCCGGGCCACAGCGGTTCGTTCGCGAGGAAAGTGACGCCCGTGCCCGGATGATCCATCAGGTTACGACCCACCTGGTCGGAGCTGTTGCCGATGCCGTGCGGGAATTTGTCAGTGGTCGACATCAACATCAGCTTCGGCGTTTCGATGCCGTTCGCGGCGAGCACGAACAGCTTGCCGGTCACACGTGTGCTGTTGCCGTTCGGATCCTTGTAGTGGACTGCCGTGATGAGCCCTTTGTTGTCCGCTTCGACACGGTACACGACCGCCTCGGGAATCAGCTTTGCGCCGGCCTGCTCGGCCTTCTCCGCGTGCACCACGCCGTTGTACATCGCGGCGATCGGGCAGATCGGCATGCAGTTGTTGTTGCCGCAACAGGTGGGCCGCGCATCGTACGGACGGCTGTTGCGCGCCACCGGTTCGGGCACCACCTTGAAGCCTTGCGCGTTGAGCACGTCGCTAAAGCGCTGATCCATGTACGACAGTGGCAACGCGCTCATCGGATACGGCTTGGAGCGCGGCGAACCGAGATCGATCGTGTTGTCCGGACCGGAAACGCCCAATTGCATTTCAGCCGCTGAATACCAGGGTTCCAGCGTCTCATACGGATAAGGCCAATCACGTCCCACGCCATACAGCTTGTGCAACTGGAAGTCAGACGGCAACAGCCGCCACGCGGCGGCCGCCCAGTGCCACGTCGTGCCGCCGACCAGCCGAACATACTGTGAGTTGTACGGATAATCGCCCTTCTGGATCAGATAATTGTTAGCGGGCGCGTACTCGGGATGCGGCGCATACGGTGTGGACGGATAGGGCGTCGCGAAGTCAGACTTGGCTGGCGAGTTGCGAAAGTTCTCGACGATCTGCCAGCGCGGAATGCGCGGCCCGGCTTCGAGCAGAATCACCGACGCGCCGGCCAGCGCCATCTGATGCGCGACCAGTCCACCGGCCACGCCCGACCCGACCACGACGATGTCGGCGGAATTTGAATTTGCCATTGTTACCCTCTGGCTGGCTTATCGTTGCTTGCTGTTTTCGTGTGCCGGCGTTTCGTCGAACGACTCAATCAGACGATACGGCGACAGCGCACGCGCGAGAGGCACGTCGTTCAGGCGACCGCCGGCTTATGCGTCCAGTAAAACGGCACGTCGCGGCAATAAGATGGAATCGTCAGCACGTCCTTGACCGGCTCGAACATCAGCGCTTTTTCATAAGCGACCACCTCCACATGCGGCATGTCGCCCACGAGACCGAGATACCACGCTCGCATGATCGCGCTCACGGATTTCGCGAGCGCCGGCTGGTCGGCCTGCAATGCCTGCGTGACGGTATCGGAAGGCACGCCGCCATGGCCTTGCAGCCACGTGTTGAGCGCAGCGACGTTCTGGGAGAACTGGCTATCGGATTTGGCGAGAGCGCCGTAGACACGTTTGCCGAGCACGGCGTCGAAGCCCGAGCGCCCGGTGAGACGCTGCGAGAGCACAAGGAAAGCATCGAGTCCGCCGCCTGCGGGCGTATCAGCGAACGCCGGGGCGATCCACGAGAGCGGGCGGCCCGCGCCTGCAAACGCGAGCGCGACAGCGGTGGCGCATGCGCCCAGCACCCATGTTCTGCGCGAAGCCGAGAACGAAAACGAACGCGAGGCGTGAAGCGACGGTGATTGCGAAGACCTCGGCGAAGCAAGCTGCGAAGACGAAGCTGGTGACGAAAATCCGGTCGAATGCGTCACTTCGTGGTGCGCATTTTTCTTCTCAGGAACATCTGTCATGGGGGCTCCAGATGGTGAGTCGATCGTGAGTCATTCTCAACGAGCAACGCGGCGGCGTGATGCCGTTCGCGCGTTGCGTCGATTTCTCTACCCCAAAACCCGGTCTAGCGCCGCTTAAGCGATCTTGTGTGGCCGCGCGATGCCGACGCGAACCGCATTATGGTGTGCTGATGGCAGCCTTGTGAAACAGCTTCACTGCGCGGCGCGCACGGCGAAAAGCGTGCCGCCTGCCAATCGCCTTTCAACTGAAAGCGATGCGCAAGGCCGTTGCGAAAGACTATAGCCTGTGAATCGTCCATTCGACAAATGGTGCCCGAAGCGCGAGTAGAATCCGCGACACAGACAGCCCTCCACTCCTGATTCCATGCTCACAAAATATTATCCGCAGGTTCTTCGCAATCGACCCCGCATGCTGATCGGCCTCGTCATCGGCCTCGTGGCCGCGCTGGCCGTATCTGAGCACTCGCGTCCATTGGTACGCGTGCTGGCCGGTTGGGACGCTGCCGTATGGAGCTATCTCGTGCTGATCTGGGCGCATATGGCGACCGCCGACGAAGGCCGCGTCCGGGAATTCGCGCGGCGCGACGATGAAAATGCGGGTATCGTGCTGCTGGTAATCTGCGTCGCGACGATCGCCAGCATTGCCGCGATCGTGCTCGAACTGGCCTCGGCGAAGGGCACCGCCGGCAGTTCGACGGCCTGGCACTACCTGTTGACCGGCATGACGATGTTCGGCGCATGGTTCCTGATCCCGACCATTTTCACGATGCACTACGCGCGGCTTTACTACGACCCCGATGCAACGGAGACCGCGCTGCTATTTCCCGATCGCAAGCTCGAGCCGAACTACTGGGACTTCATGTACTTCTCGTTCACCATTGCCGTGGCCTCGCAGACTTCAGACGTGGTGCTGCGCTCCCGCACGATTCGCCGCGCGGCGCTCGCCCAATCGATTCTGTCGTTCTATTTCAACGTCGCCGTGCTCGGCTTGTGCGTGAACATCGCAGCGGGCCTGGTCGGCTCCTGATCCCCTGGTCTTTTCACTGAAAGTTTTTTCTCTCACCATGCTTGCCCCGCCGGCCGCCGCTTCGCCTTTTGCGGCCCCGGCGCGCGCCTCGCGACACGCCGTGTAAAACCCGGACGGCGACCGCACGTTTTACACGCGTACCGTCCACCACCGCGTCCCGCGCCACTTCTGGCCGTCCGTCGCGCCACCCTTGGGGCGCGCTTCCCCATCCCTTCGCTTCGATCCAGAACGCACTGGCACAACGTTTGCTGCATCTTGCGAATAGTTCTGGCCGACCCCGTGCAATCGATGCCTGGCGTCAAAGCACCCGCTACTGGCCAGCGGCGTGACGATCTTTGCACTACATTGACCAGTACGCGCCCTCGCTTCACGCATCGCGCGGTATCCGGCTCTGGAAGCCCAATGAGCGCTGTGATCGCATGTCAATTGCATCCACACCGCAGCAGGACGAATCTGGAAAGGACCGATGGAATCTCCAAACGGGTACGCGCCACGGATCTACTTTTTTCATTCACTTCTCGTCGGGCCGCTCAACGCATGGCCTGCACAGTTCGCTCACGCAGCCGGACTAGGCTTCGATCACGCGCTGATCGGCGGCATCTTCGAGCCGGGCCGGGCGGGTCATGGACAGGTAGTCGGCAACCACGGCCGGCTGCATCCGGTGTTCGACACCCCGCAACCGGCCATGGAGGCGATCCAGACGCTCGCGCGTACCGGCCGCCAGCATGGTTTGAACTTGCTGGTCGATCTGGTGATCGACCGGATGGCCGCCGATGGCGCGCTGTACGCCGAACATACCGGCTGGTTCCACTCATTCGAGTCTGACGAAGCCAGGCTCGATCCGCGCCATGTTCATCGCGAGGACAACGTCGCGTATGCGAACTTCAACGATGCCAACAGCAGCGCCGCGCTAGTCGACTGGTGGACGCAGCAGCTGCTGGCACTGGCCGACGCAGGGGTCAGCGGCTTCCGCTTCGATTCACCCCATCGCGTGCCGGCCGCGGTTTGGCGCCAACTCGGCGACGCGGTTCGCGTGAAGCATCCCCAGGTGCGGTTCCTCGCCGCGACGCCCGGTCTTGCTCGTAGCGATCTGCTTGGCCTCGACGGCGCGGGCTTCGACAGCGTGTTCTCGTCGGTACGCTGGTGGGACTTCCGCGCCAGCTGGATGGTAGAAGAGCATGCGGCGCTCGCCCGCATCGCCGCACCCATCGCCTTTCCCGAAGCGCCCTACGGCACCCGTCTCGCTGCCGATCTCGGCGATGCGCACGACGCCGCTGTGGTCGAGCGGGCCTATCGGCGCGCGCTGTTCGTGTCGGCCTCGACCGGCACTGGCTGGATGATGCCGATGGGCTTCGAATACGGCATCACCGAGCCGATGTCGCAAACCCGCGGCGACGCTGCGCAGTTCGCCCTCGCCTGCCAGGGGAAACGCTTCGATCTCTCGGAACGGATCAGCCATGCGAACGAGGTGGTGCGCAATACCAGGACACTGCATGCCAACGGCGAATTGCGCCCGCTAAGCGGGCCTGGCGCGCCCGCAGCGGTCTTGCTGCGCGCCGACGCACCCGATCTGCGCGCCGCCGGCGAAGCAGTCCTGATCGCCATCAATCCCGAACTCGGTGCACCGGTCCGCCTCGATCCAGCCCGCTTCCTCACGGGCGTCCCGGGCAACTTCACGCGCTTCGTCCCGCTCGACGCCCCCGGGAATGCCGCGCCCGCCGCATTGGCGCCGTTCACGCTCGCACCCGGTGCAGTGCGCCTGTTCCGCGCGCTCGCCGATAAACCGATCTGTCTCGCGCCACCGCTCGACAAGGCGAACAGCAAGCGCAGCGGCCGCAAGACCGTGCTCGAAGCGATCAGCGCGCCGCGCGTGGCGATCGAGAGCGTGACTCCCTCGGTCGATAACGGACGCTTTCCCGCCAAGCGCACGGTGGGCGAGCGTGCTGAAATTACCGCCGCGATTTTCGCCGAAGGTCACGACAAGATCGCCGCCGCCGTGATCTGGCGCGCCGCCGACGAAACCGCCTGGCACGAGGTACCGATGAGCCCGGCACAGCCGGCTGGCCTCGATATCTGGAAAGCGCGCATTCCGCTGGAGCGCCTCGGCCGTCACGAATTCACGGTCGTCGCATGGCGCGACGACTTTGCGTCACTGGTCGAGCATATCCAGAAGAAGCTCAAGGCAGGCCAAACCGTCGAACTCGAACTCGACGAAGCCGCGCATCTGTTCGCGCTGGTGCTCGCCGAAGTGGAAACCTCAGAAGGCGCGGTAACTGAACCGCTCGAACATATCGTCAAGGTCTTCACGAAGGCCGATCCCGAGACCAAGCTCGCGTTGCTGCTCGCCCCGACCACGGCGAAGGCGATGACCGCCGCGCGCCATCGCCCGTTCCTGAGCCGCGATCCAATCGTCTACAAGATCGACGCCGAACGGACCGCCGCGAGCTTCGCAAGCTGGTACGAGATTTTCCCGCGTTCGATGAGCGACGACGAATCGCGTCACGGCACCTTCGCGGATGTCATCACGAAACTGCCGCGCATCCGCGAGATGGGTTTCGACGTGCTGTACTTCCCGCCGATCCACCCGATCGGCATGGCGAACCGCAAAGGCCGCAACAACACGCTGAACGCGCAACCGGGCGATGTAGGCAGCCCGTATGCAATCGGCGGGGTCGAGGGCGGCCACACCGCCGTGCATCCCGAGCTCGGCACGCTCGACGACTTCAAGCAGATGCTGGCTGCGGCCCACGCACACGGCCTCGAAATCGCGCTCGACTTCGCGGTTCAGTGCTCGCCGGATCACCCGTGGCTGAAGGCGTATCCGACGTGGTTCGCCTGGCGTCCCGACGGCACGCTGCGTTACGCGGAAAATCCACCGAAGAAGTATCAGGACATCGTCAATCCCGACTTCTATGCGCACGATGCCAAACCCGACTTATGGCTCGCGCTGCGCGACGTATTCCTGTTCTGGATCGAAGCAGGCGTGCACATTTTCCGCATCGACAATCCGCACACCAAGCCGCTGCCGTTCTGGGAATGGGTGATCGGCGACGTGCGCGCGCGCTATCCCGACACGATCTTCCTCGCCGAAGCGTTCACGCGGCCGCGCATGATGAACCGGCTCGGCAAGATCGGCTTCTCGCAGTCGTACACGTATTTCACGTGGCGCGAGTCCAAGCGTGACTTCATCGAGTACATGACCGAACTCACGCAAACCAGCGCGCGTGATTTTTACCGGCCGAATTTCTTCGTCAATACGCCGGACATCAACCCGCGGCATTTGCAATCGTCGGGGCGTTCGGGCTTTCTGATTCGGGCCGCGTTGGCCTCCACGCTCGCCGGCTTGTGGGGCGTGTACAGCGGTTTCGAATTGTGCGAGGCCGCCGCGCTGCCGAACAGCGAGGAATATCTCGACTCCGAGAAGTATCAACTGCGCGCGTGGGACTGGAACCGGCCCGGCAACATCGTCGGCGAGATCAGTGCGTTGAACCGGATTCGCCGTGCGAACCCGGCGTTGCAAACGCATCTCGGCCTCACTTTCCTCACCGCGCACAACGACAATATTCTGTTCTTTGAAAAAGCAACCGAAGCACGTGACAACGTGATCCTGGTAGCGATCAATCTCGACCCGTTCAACGAACAGGGTGCGGATATTGAACTGTCGTGGGACACTTTCCAGCGATGGAATCTGCACGACCATGGCGCGCTGGAAGTGACCGATCAGATGACCGGTGCGCGTTTCGAATGGCACGGCCGCTGGCAGCACGTCCGGCTCGGTTCGGGCCAGCCGTTCTCGATCTGGCGCATCGCGCCGCTCGGCGGCCTGCCCGCTGAACGCCCGGATGATGCCGACAGCGACTATCACGCAGACGACGCTGGCAACCCAACCCCTACGGAAGGTGCGATATGAAGCGTGACGATCCAGCCCAAACTCCGACACAAGCCCATGCGAGCACCGCCGCCGGCAGCGCTGCCAAAGCGCGCTCGCATCGGCGCGGCAAGCCGGCGGCCTTGAGCGACGATCCGCTCTGGTACAAGGACGCGATCATTTATCAGGTGCACATCAAGTCGTTCTTCGACGCGAACAACGACGGCGTGGGTGATTTTCCCGGCTTGATCGCGAAGCTCGATTACATCGCCGAGCTCGGCGTGAATGCGATCTGGCTGCTGCCGTTCTATCCATCGCCGCGCCGCGACGACGGCTACGACATCGCCGATTACCGCAACGTGCACCCCGACTACGGCCAGCTTTCCGACGTGAAGCGCTTCATTCAGGAAGCGCACGCACGCGGCATCCGCGTGATTACCGAACTGGTGATCAACCACACATCGGATCAGCACCCATGGTTTCAGCGCGCGCGCCGCGCAAAGCCGGGGTCGAATCATCGCAACTACTATGTGTGGTCCGATACCGATCAGAAGTACACGGAAACGCGGATCATCTTTATCGATTCGGAGCCGTCGAACTGGACGCATGATCCGGTCGCAGGCGCTTACTTCTGGCACCGCTTCTATTCGCATCAGCCCGATCTGAACTTCGACAATCCGGCCGTGCTGAAGGAGGTGCTGCAGGTGATGCGCTTCTGGCTCGATATGGGGATCGACGGGCTGCGGCTCGACGCGGTGCCGTATCTGGTCGAACGCGAGGGCACCAACAACGAGAACCTGCCGGAAACGCACGCGATCCTGAAGAAGATCCGCGCAACGATCGACGCCGAGTATCCGAACCGCATGCTGCTCGCCGAAGCGAATCAGTGGCCGGAAGACGTGAAGGAATATTTCGGCGACGAAGACGAATGCCACATGGCGTTCCACTTCCCGCTGATGCCGCGCATCTACATGTCGATTGCGAGCGAAGACCGCTTCCCGATCACCGACATCATGCGTCAGACGCCTGACCTCGCCGAAACAAACCAGTGGGCGATTTTCCTGCGCAATCACGACGAACTGACGCTCGAAATGGTGACGGATTCCGAGCGCGATTACCTGTGGAACACCTACGCGAGCGATCGCCGCGCACGGCTGAATCTCGGCATTCGCCGCCGCCTCGCGCCGCTGATGGAACGCGACCGTCGTCGCATCGAGCTGATCAATTCGCTGCTGCTGTCGATGCCCGGCACGCCCGTGATCTACTACGGCGATGAGCTCGGCATGGGCGATAACATCCACCTCGGCGACCGCGACGGTGTTCGTACGCCAATGCAATGGTCGTCGGATCGCAACGGCGGGTTCTCGCGCGCCGATCCTGAACAACTGGTGCTGCCGCCCGTGATGGGTTCGTTGTACGGCTTCGACGCGGTCAACGTCGAAGCGCAAAGCCGCGATCCGCATTCGCTGCTGAACTGGACCCGGCGCATGCTCGCCACGCGCCGCGCGAAACAAACCTTCGGACGCGGCACCATCCGTTTCCTGAAGCCGGAAAACCGCAAGATTCTCGCGTATCTGCGCGAATTGCCGGGCGAGCCGCCGATCCTGTGCGTGGCGAATCTGTCACGTGCACCGCAAGCGGTGGAACTCGATCTATCCGAATTCAACGGCTCGGTGCCGATCGAAATGACTGCGGATTCCGTGTTCCCGGCGATCGGCCAGTTGACCTATCTGCTGACCTTCCCGCCGTACGGTTTCCTGTGGTTCATGCTGTGCGATAGCGGGCAGCGTCCGACGTGGGCACAAGCGCATTCCGAACCGCTGCCGGAGTTCGTTACGATCGTGATCCGCGAAGGACAGGCCGGTCCGACACCGGAGAACGTGCGCCTGCTCGAATCCGAAGTGCTGCCTTCATGGCTGAGCCGGCGCCGCTGGTTTGCCTCGAAGGATCAGAAGATGCATGCGGTGCGCCTCGCCGCGTTGACCACGATCCCCAATGGCGGCTTTGCGTTCACTGAAATTGAAGCAGACGTGGGCGATCACACGGAACGCTACGTTGTGCCGATCGCGATCACGTGGGGCGGCGAAACTACCACGCCGCTGTTCATGCAACTGGCTCTCGCGCGCGTGCGCCGCGGCCGCAACGTCGGTCATCTGACGGACGCGTTCGCGCTGCCCATCTTCGCTCATGGCGTGCTGCGCAAGCTACGCGAACGCGCCGTCGTGCCCACCGTGCAGAAGAGCGAGATCAAGTTCATTCCAACCGAGCGATTCGCCGAACTCGACGATCTCGGCGAACGGCCCGAGATCCGCTGGCTCGCAGCAGAGCAAAGCAACAGCTCGCTGATCATTGCCGATGCGGCCGTGCTGAAACTGGTGCGACGTCTGGTAAGCGGTATTCATCCGGAAGCGGAAATCAGCCGTTACCTGACCCAGCTCGGCTACGCGAACACCGCGCCGCTGTATGGTGAAGTGGTGCGCGTCGACCCCGAAGGTGTGCCGCATACACTCGCTATCCTGCAAGGCTATATCGACAATCAGGGCGACGCCTGGAACTGGTCGCTCGACTACCTCCGCCGCTCGGTAGATGAACTTGCCATCACGGTCGATACGGAAGCGCAACCGCAGGACCGCGACAACGAAGCGATTCTCATGGAAGGCTACAGTGCGCTGGCCGGCATCATCGGCAAGCGGCTGGGTGAACTGCATGTGGCCCTTGCTTCGCCCTCCGACGACCCGGCGTTCGCGCCGGAACCCGCCAGTGCCGAACAGGTGAAGGCGTGGGTCGACGGCACACAGTCCATGCTTGCCAGCGCGCTCGATCTGCTTGCGCCGCGTATCGAGCAGATGAGTGATCCGGACACCAAGGCATTGGCACAAAGCCTGATCGATCGCCGCGCCGCACTGGTCGACGCCGTCAGCAAGCTGGTGTCGGGAGAGGCGGCCGCACTGCGTACGCGCATTCACGGCGACTTCCATCTGGGCCAGGTGCTGGTCGCGCAGGGCGACGCGTATCTGATCGACTTCGAAGGTGAGCCCGCGCGCACGCTCGAAGAACGCCGTCAGAAGTCGAGTCCGTTGCGCGACGTGGCCGGTTTGATGCGCTCGTTGTCGTATGCGAGCGCGGCGGCGCAGTCCACGATGGAAAGCGCGCCGCAGCAAACCGCCGATCGCAAACGCGCGCTGTTCGACCGTTTCCGCGCGCATGCCACCGACATGTTCCTGAACGAGTACCGCGCTGCCGCTGCGGCCTCACCGACGCCACTGGTTGCACCCGAAGCAGAACAGGCCCTGCTCGATCTGTTCCTGATCGAGAAAGCCGCGTACGAAATCCGTTACGAAGCGGCCAACCGTCCGACGTGGCTCAGTTTGCCGGTGCGCGGCCTCGCCGCGCTCACCAGCCGTTTGCTGGGCGACACCGGCACACCGCCGAGCCACGATTCATCAACCCAGGCGCCAGGCGCCGCCGCACCGCCTAATCCGGCCGAGGGCGATTATGAGTGAGCATGATCCGGCCGCTGGCCTCCAACCGCTCGATATCGACGCGCTCGTTGAAGCGCGTCACCCTGATCCTTTTTCGCAGCTCGGGCTGCATCAAACGGACGCGGGTCCGGTGGTGCGCGCGCTGCTGCCAAACGCCTCGCATGTCACCGTCATTTCCCGCGCGGATGGCTCGACGCTCGGTGAACTTGAACAGCTAAGGCCGGGGCTGTTTGCCGGTCGTATCACGTCGGCGGCGCCCTATCGCTTACGCATCGACTGGCACGGCACCGTGCAGGAAATCGAGGACACATATTCGTTCGCCCCCGTTCTCGGCGACGAACCTTTGGGGCGTCTCGCCGGCGGTGACCCGTACGCGGTGCTCGAATGCCTCGGCTCACGCCCAATGGAAGTGGACGGTGTGCCGGGCGTGCGCTTTGCCGTCTGGGCGCCGAACGCGCGGCGCGTTTCGGTGGTCGGCGACTTCAACTCGTGGGATGGCCGCCGTCATCCGATGCGGCTGCGACATCAGGCGGGCGTGTGGGAATTGTTCGTGCCGCGCGTCGGCCCGGGCACGCGCTACAAGTACGAATTGCTCGCCCGTGACGGCCATCCGCTGCCGCTCAAAGCCGATCCGTGTGCCATGCAAACGGAAAAGCCGCCGGGCACCGCATCGGTGGTCGCGCACGTCGACGAGATCGAGCAGTTTGTGTGGACCGATCACGACTGGATTCAATCGCGCGCCGCCAGACAAACCGCGCGCTCACCGATCTCGATCTACGAAGTGCATGCGGAATCGTGGCTGCGCATCGCCGAGGAAGGTCAGCGCGGTCTCACCTGGGAAGAGCTCGCCGAGCGGCTGATTCCTTACGCGAAAAGCATGGGCTTTACACACGTTGAATTCATGCCGATTGCCGAGCATCCGTTCGGCGGTTCGTGGGGCTATCAGCCGCTCGGGCAATTCGCACCGTCCGCGCGCTTCGGCAAACCCGAGCAGTTCGCCCTATTCGTCGACAAGGCGCACGAGGCCGGCATCGGCGTGATTCTCGACTGGGTGCCTGCGCACTTCCCGAACGACGCGCATGGCTTGATCGACTTCGACGGCACGCCGCTCTACGAGCACGCCGACCCGCGCGAAGGCTATCACCAGGACTGGAACACGATGATCTACAACCTCGGCCGCAACGAGGTGAGCGCGTTCCTGGTGGCGTCGGGCCTCGCGTGGTTGAAGCGCTATCACGTCGACGGCCTGCGCGTGGATGCGGTCGCCTCGATGCTGTATCGCGACTATTCGCGCGCGGCCGGTGAGTGGGTGCCGAACATCTACGGCGGCCGCGAAAATCTCGAATCGATCGCGTTTCTGAAACGACTGAATCATGAAGTCGGCTATGTGCCGGGCGTGCCTGGCGCGATCACGATCGCCGAAGAATCGACCGCGTGGCCTGGCGTGACGGCACGCGTCGAAGACGGCGGCCTCGGCTTCCAGTTCAAGTGGAATATGGGCTGGATGCACGACACGCTGCACTACATGGAAGAGAATCCGGTCTATCGCCAATACCATCACCACATGATGACGTTCGGGATGGTGTACGCATACTCCGAGCGCTTCGTGCTGCCGCTTTCGCACGACGAAGTGGTGCACGGCAAAGGCTCGCTGCTCGGCAAGATGCCCGGCGACAGATGGCAAAAGTTTGCCAACTTGCGCGCGTATTTCGGCTTCATGTGGACGCATCCGGGTAAGAAGCTGCTATTCATGGGCGGTGAATTTGGCCAGATGGCGGAATTCGATCACGACACCTCGCCGCATTGGCATCTGCTCGACGATCCCAACCATCACGGCGTGCAGAAACTCGTGCGCGACCTGAACCATCTGTACAACGCGGAACCCGCGCTGTATCGGCTCGACAGCGAGCCGGGCGGCTTCCAATGGCTGGTCGGCGACGACAATGGCAACAGCGTCTACGCCTGGCGCCGCACCGATGGCGAGGGTCGCGAACTCGTCGTCGTGTGCAATATGACGCCGGTGCCGCGGGTCGGTTACCGGATGGGGATGCCGCGCAGCGGCCGCTGGTCAGAAGTGCTGAATACGGATGCCGGCGTGTACGGCGGCTCGAACATGGGCAACGGCGGCCTCATTCACACCGACGAAATCTCCAGCCACGGCTGGCCGCATTCCGCTGCGCTGACGCTGCCGCCATTGGCGACGATCGTTTTGCGCGCGGATTGATGGATGTGCTGTAAGGCGAGCGCGCGGCCAGAAAGCCGCGCGCTCGTCGCATGAAGTCCCACGATAGCGTTCATAAAACAGAACAAGGAAGGGGAATCATGTCGCATGCAATGCCCGACCGGCTTCTGCCCGGCTCGCCCTATCCGCTCGGCGCCAGTTGGGATGGCCTGGGCGTCAACTTTGCGGTGTTCTCGGCGAATGCGCAGAAAATCGAACTTTGCCTGTTCGATCCCACCGGTCGCAAGGAAATCAGGCGCTACACACTGCCCGAATGCACCGACGAAATCTGGCACGGCTATTTGCCCAACGCTCACCCTGGCACCGCGTACGGTTTTCGCGCGCACGGGCCGTATCAGCCGCAGCATGGGCATCGCTTTAATCCGCATAAGCTGTTGCTCGACCCGTATGCCCGCAAACTGGTTGGGCAGTTTCGCTGGTCCGATGCGCTGTTCAGCTATCGCGTGCATTCGAATCGCGCCGATCTCTCGATCGACCGGCGCGACTCGGCGCCGGCCATGCCGAAGTGCGTCGTGATCGACGAAGCCTTCGACTGGTCGCACGACAAGCGTCCGAATGTGCCGTGGGGCGAAACCATCATCTACGAGGCGCATGTGCGCGGCGTCTCGATGTTGCGCCCCGATTTGCGCCAGCACGAGCGCGGCACGTTCGCCGCGCTGGCTTCGCCGGAATTCATCGAGCATTTACTGAAGCTCGGCGTGACGGCCGTCGAATTGCTGCCCGTGCATGCGTTTCTGAACGACCGCTTTCTGGTGGAGCGCGGCCTGCGCAACTACTGGGGTTACAACACCGCGGCATTTTTTGCCCCGGAGCCGTCGTATCTGAGCACGCACCGGCTCGATGAAATGCGCATCGCCGTGCGTCAGTTGCATGCGGCCGGCATCGAAGTGATTCTCGACGTGGTCTACAACCACACCTGCGAAGGCAATGAGATGGGGCCGACCGTCTCATGGCGCGGCCTCGACAATGCGAGCTACTACCGCCTGATTCCCGGCGACGAACGCCACCATATCAACGACACCGGCTGCGGCAATACCGTGAATCTGGCGCATCCACGCGTACTGCAGATGGTGATGGATTCGCTACGCTACTGGTCGACGAAGTTCAATATCGACGGTTTCCGTTTCGACCTCGGCGTGACCCTCGGCCGCGAGCAGCATGGTTTTGATCCAGGCTCCGGTTTCTTCGACGCATTGCGCCAGGACCCGATCCTGTCGCAGCGCAAGCTGATTTCCGAGCCATGGGACATCGGCCCGGGCGGTTACCAACTCGGCAATCACCCACCGGGATTCGGCGAATGGAACGACCGCTTCCGCGATACCGTGCGCCGTTTCTGGCGCGGCGACGCCGGCTTGCGCCCCGATCTTGCTGCGCGACTGACCGGTTCCGCCGATCTGTTCAACCGGCGTTTCAGGAAACCGTGGGCGTCGGTCAACTTTGTCACGTCGCATGACGGTTTTACGCTCGCCGATGTCACCGCCTACGAGCACAAGCATAACGAGGCCAATCGCGAAGACAACAACGACGGCCACAATGAAAACTGCAGTCGCAATTGGAGCGTAGAGGGCCCGACCGACGATCCGGTCATTCTCGAAACCCGCAAACGCGTGGCCCGCTCGCTGATCGCCACGCTGCTGATGGCGCTCGGCACGCCCATGGTGCTGGCAGGCGACGAATCGCTGCGCACGCAGAACGGCAACAACAATGCGTACTGCCAGGATAACGAATTATCATGGCTCGACTGGGAGCGCGCAGAGTCGCTCGACGGCCGCCAGATGACCGCGTTCGTCGCACGCGTGATCGCACTGCGCAAACAGCATCCGCTGCTGCGTGAAACGCGCTTCCTTTTCGGCGACCGCGAAGTACTGCCGGGCCTGTTCGATGTCGGCTGGTTCGATGAACACGGCGATCCACTCACCATCGAAGCCTGGCAGGACCCCGAGGGCCGCGCGTTCACGCTGCGGCGCGCGGGTCCAGGCTTGAACGGCGAAACAGAAGTATTGTTGATGATGCTCAACGCAGCGGACGAAACGCTGCGTTTTGCGCCACCCCCACCGCACCTGGAATGGCATGTGCTGCTAGACACTGCTGAGCCGGAAACCGCGCCGCACCGGTTGGCAGTGCCGGAGGTCGAAGTGGCCGCACATAGCCTCGTGATGCTAGCGGCGCAACCCATCGGCGAAGCGGATTGGCAGGCGGGCTGGAAGGCCGGCGCGCAGCACGGGCCGCGGCTGTTGACCGCGCTGCCGCCCGATCCGGGTGCGCATCCGTCGAGCAGCGATACGTCGCCGACCACGTAGGCGAAAGTAACATCGAATGGTGATGAATCATGTCCGAAAATCCGATTGATCCTCACGCGCATCATCACGCGCATTGCCTGCCGTTCAGCGCGCAGTTGCTCGGCGCCACGGGCGCGAAGCCGCGTACCCGTTTCCGTTTCTGGGCGCCTTCGTGCAAGACGGTACAGGTAGCAATCGAAAACGGCCCGGCGCAAGGCGCGCACGACATGACGCCCGCTGGCAACGGCTGGTTCGAAACGACCGTCGACAGCGGCGCGGGCACCCTGTATCGCTTCCGGCTCGATGGCGAGCACGCGGTGCCCGATCCTGCATCGCGCTTCCAGCCGCAAGACGTGCACGGCCCGAGCGAAGTGATCGACCCGCGCGCGTACCGCTGGGAACATACGAACTGGCACGGCCGACCGTGGGAAGAAACGGTGTTGTACGAGTTGCATGTCGGCGCGATGGGCGGCTATTCGGGTGTGCAGAAACGTTTGCCCGCGCTGGCCGCGCTCGGCGTGACGGCCATCGAATTGATGCCGCTGAACGACTTTCCCGGCGAGCGCAATTGGGGCTACGACGGCGTGCTGCCGTATGCGCCCGATTCCACGTACGGCCGCCCCGAAGAACTGAAAGCACTGATCGACGCCGCACACGGTCTCGGGCTGATGGTGTTTCTCGACGTGGTCTACAATCATTTCGGCCCGGACGGCAACTACCTGCACGAATACGCCCGCTCGTTTTTTCGCGAAGGCACGCATACGCCCTGGGGGCCCGCGATCGATTTCAACCGCAGTGAAGTGAGCGATTTTTTCGTCGACAACGCCGTCTACTGGATCAACGAATATCGCATCGACGGCCTGCGTTTCGACGCGGTGCACGCCATCGACAATCATGCGTGGCTGCGCGAATTGTCCGACCATATCCGCGCGAAAGTGCAGCACGGCCGGCATGTGCATCTGGTGCTGGAGAACGAGCACAACAGTGCGAGCCTGCTGGACACGCATTTCGACGCGCAGTGGAACGACGACGCGCACAACACGCTGCACGTTCTGCTGACGAGCGAAACCGAAGGCTATTACCACGCGTACGAAGATCAGCCGATCCGCCGCCTTGCGCGCGTGTTGTCGGAAGGCTTTGCGTATCAGGGTGACCCGTCGCCGATTCATGACGGCGCGCCGCGTGGCGAATCGAGCCGGCATCTGCCGCCCACCTCGTTCGTGATGTTCTTGCAAAATCACGATCAGGTCGGCAATCGTGCATTCGGCGAGCGCCTGCGCAAGCTAACCTCAGACGAGGCCTTGCGCGCCGCCACCGGTGTGTTGCTGTTGTCGCCGCAAATCCCCATGCTGTTCATGGACGAGGAATATGGCTCGACCCAGCCGTTTCTGTTTTTCACCGCGTACACCGGCGATCTCGCCGACGCTGTGCGTGAAGGGCGGCGCCGCGAATTCGCACGCTTTTCGTCGTTCAGCGACGAAAAGCGGCGCGCGCAGATTCCCGATCCGAACGACGTGAAAACCTTCGCGGCCTCGTCGCCGCCTGACCCTGTTCAAGGCTCCGCTGCGGTCGACACCGCGAAAGACCGGCTCGACTGGATGCACTTTTACAAATCCGCGCTCGCCGTGCGGGCGAAGCTGATCACGCCACGCCTGAAACATGCCAAAGCGCTCGGCTCGACCGTGCTGACCGCCGAAAACGGCGGCGACGCCAATGCATTGATCGCCCGCTGGAAACTCGGCGACGGCGAAACCTTGTCGGTCGCATTGAATCTCTCAAAAGAGAGCGTCGCGTTCCCCGATTTGCCCGCCGGCAAATTGATCTTCGAAACGCCGCCACGCGTGCGCGAGCAGATCGACGCCAGAACATTGCCGTCGTACGCGTTTGCCGCCTGGGTGACCGGCGACGTCTGCGACTATGCCATCGGCCACGATGCTCGCATCGCGGGCCAACAGGAGCGCCACGCGTGAGTGCTACCCGCCGTTCAAACGATACGATCCTTACCCTTGCCACTCGCGCCGGCTTCGAGGTCGAGTGGCGGGATGCGCACCATACGACGCAGCATGTGCCGGAGAACACGCTCGCCGTGCTGCTCGAACGGATGGGCTTGCCCTGCGGTAACGCCACGCAAATTCGCCACAGCGCCGCTGCACTCGAAGCGGAACTGTCCGGCCGCAAACTTCCACCGCTGATGACAGCGGAGATCGAACGCGGCATCGCGCTGCCGGCCGCGGCGATCAAATCGGGCAGTCATTACCGGATCGAACTCGAAAGCGGCTCGATCATCGACGGCCGCTTCACGGCGCCCAAAGGCGAAGAAGCATTGCTCGCGCCGATCGACGAGCCCGGCTATCACACCCTGGTCATCAACGAGCAGCGCGTGACATTGGCCGTTGCCCCGTCACGCTGCTACACCGTCGCCGATGCATGGCGCACGCTGCACGACGGCGCCACGACGCAACCGCCGCCGCTGTGGGGTATCGCCGCGCAGTTATACGGCTTGCGCCGCACGGGCGATGGCGGCATCGGCGACTATACGGCTCTCGCGCAAATGGCGACCGAAAGCGCGAAGCGCGGCGCGCATGCGCTCGCCGTCAGTCCGACACATGCGATGTTCAGCGCCGAGCCGAATCGCTTCAGTCCGTATTCGCCGTCGTCGCGCTTGTGGTTGAACGTTACGCATATCGATCCCGCCGCCGTGTTTGGCGTGGACGCCGCACGCGCCGCGATCGAGGCCGCGCAGGCCACCGACGTGTGGTCGAAACTCGAGGACCTGTCGCTCATCGACTGGCCGAACGCGGTCGTGTTGAAGCTGAAGGTTCTACGCGCGCTCTACGAGAACTTCTGCACGCAGGAACGCGCGCGTGCCACGCCGCGCGCGCTCGAATTTCATGGCTTCTGCGAACGTGCCGGCCGTGCACTCGAAGATCACGCACGTTTCGAAGCGCTGCAGGTGGTGCAACTCGCGCAAGAAGGCGGCAACGGCCACTGGCGCAACTGGCCCGAAGCGCTGCGCGATCCGCGCAGCCCGGAAGTTGAAGCCTTTGCCGAAGCGCATCGGCATGAAGTCGATTTTCATCTGTTTCTGCAATGGCTCGCCGCCAAAGGTTTGTCGCACGCGCAGCATGCAGCGAGCGATGCCGGCATGGCCGTCGGCCTGATCGCGGACCTCGCAGTTGGATGCGATAGCGCCGGCAGTCATGCGTGGTCGTACCGTGACGACATGCTGCAAGGCGTTTCAGTGGGCGCGCCGCCCGATCTGTTCAACCAGGCCGGACAGGCTTGGGGCCTTACCACCTTCTCGCCACGCGCGATGCGCACGCAGGGCTTCTCCGCATTCATCGACATGCTGCGCGCGGCGTTCGCGCATGCGGGCGGCATCCGTATCGACCACATTCTCGGCTTGCGGCGCCTGTGGCTCGTGCCCGAAGGCGAGAGCGCGCGTCATGGCGCCTATCTGCGCTATCCGCTCGAAGATCTGCTGCGGCTGATCGCGCTCGAATCGTGGCGGCATCGCGCGATCGTGATCGGTGAAGATCTCGGCACCGTGCCGCCCGGTTTTCGCGAGCGGCTCGACGAGCACGGCATTGCGGGCATTCGCGTACTGTGGTTTGAAGGTGCGGAAGGCGGCAAGGGCTTCAAGCCGCCGCACGCGTGGGACCGCAATGCTGTCGGCACCACGACCACCCACGATCTGCCGACCGTGGCAGGCTGGTGGCGCGGCAGCGACATCACGTGGCGCAACAGGATCGGTCAGACGATGGCGCGCGCCGATGGCCGCGACGCGGAGCAAGTGGCACAGGAAGAACGCGCCGCCGATCGCGCGCTGTTATGGCACGCGTTCCAGCAAGCCGGCGTCGCCGCGCCGGACGTGGCTGCGCCGCCGCCCGACGAGGCGCCAGTGGATGAAGCGCTCGCCTTCGTCGCCGCGACGCCCGGGCCGCTCGTCACCTTCCCGCTCGAAGATCTGCTCGCATTAGTCGAGCAGCCGAATCTGCCCGGCTCGATCGACGAGCATCCGAACTGGCGCCGCCGTCTCACCTTGCCGATCGACGAACTGTTCAGAGACGACACCTTCAGCGACCGCCTGCTGGCCGTCGACCGCGCGCGCCGCGGCGCGACCGTTCCCGCTTCTCCTGCTAACGCTTCTTCGGAGCCTGATACGCCATGACCGTCCTGCGCTCCACGCTTCGCCTCCAATTCCATCGAGGCTTTACCTTCGACGATGCCGCGAAGCATGTCGACTACTTCGCCGCGCTCGGCATCAGCCACGTGTACGCGTCGCCCATCACCACCGCCGAGCCGGGATCGATGCACGGCTACGATACCGTCGACTACACTCAGGTCAACGCCGAATGTGGCGGCGAGGCGGGGCTGAAACGCCTCGTCGATAAACTGCGCGCGCACAACATGGGGTTGATCATCGACGTGGTGCCGAACCATATGGGCGTCGGTGGTTCGAGCAACGCGTGGTGGCTCGATATCCTCGAATGGGGCCGGCACAGCGCGTACGCACGCCATTTCGATGTCGACTGGCATTCGCCCGATCCGGCCTTGCGCGGCAAGGTGCTGGCGCCGACTCTCGGCGCGCCGTATGGCGATGAACTTGCGGCAGGCCGGATTGCGCTGCATTTTGCGGCCGACAGCGGGTGCTTTTACATCGGCTATGGCCCGCATATGTTTCCGGTATGCCCAACCGACTACGCATCGATTCTGCAAAGCGCTGACCGCGCCGACCTCAGCGCACTGGCCGAACGCTTCCAGGGCCTGACGACACAGCCGGCCGATCAACCGCGCGCCGCCGAAGGACGCGAGATCCTGCGCGAGTTCGTCGCGCAAAACGGCACCTCGGCGATCAAGTTGGTGCTGGAAGCCTATTCGCCCGACGATCCCGTGCCGCGTGACCGTTTGCATCGGCTGATCGAGCGGCAGCACTTCCGCCTCGCCTGGTGGCGCACCGCTTCGGACGAAGTGAACTGGCGGCGTTTCTTCGACATCTCGACGCTGGCCGGCATGCGGGTGGAGCGGCCTGAAGTGTTCGAGGCCGTGCATGCGCTGGTTTTCCGTCTATATCAGGAAGGCGTGGTGGACGGTTTGCGGATCGACCATGTGGACGGTCTGGCCGAGCCGCGTGAGTACTGTCAGCGTCTGCGGCAACGCCTTACCGAATTGCGCGATACCGCGCCGTATGTGGTCGTCGAAAAAATCCTCGCCCGCGACGAGGCACTGCGCGACGATTGGCCCGTGGACGGCACGACCGGCTACGATTTCATGAACGACGTGGGCGCGCTGCTGCACGATCCGACCGGCGCCGAGCCACTTGCGCAAACGTGGACTGAACTCACCGGCCGCAGCCCACGCTTCGCCGACGAAGCATTGGCCGCGCGGCGCAAGATTCTCGCTGAGAATCTCTCGGCGGAACTGGACCGCGCGGCGCGTGCATTACATCGGATCGCCCGCGATTCGCTGACAACGCGCGACTTCACCTTCACCGCGCTGCGGCGCGTGCTGACCGAACTGGTCGTACATTTTCCGGTGTATCGGATCTATCCGCAAAACGGGCTGCGCGGCGCCGCCGATAACGTGTATTTCGAGCAGGCGTTGGCAGGCGCGAAAGAGACGCTTTCGCGCGCCGACCACGTGGTGCTCGACCGCGTGAACGCATGGCTTGGCGGCAGCGCTGAAGAAGTGCCGACTACACGCGGCAATGCGCCCTCGCAACAACAGGGTTCAAATGGTGCGCCACCGAGCCATGCAGGTTCCTCGCGACGCACCGCGCAAACGCTGTTTTCGCAATTGACGGCGCCGGTCGCCGCAAAAGCGGTTGAAGATACCGCGTGCTATCGCTATGGACGTCTGCTGTCACGCAACGAAGTCGGCTCGGACCCGGGCGAGTTTGCTTTGTCGGTCGAGCAATTTCATGCCGCCAATCTGGAACGGTCGCAGCGCTTTCCTCACGCGATGCTGGCCACAGCGACGCACGACCACAAACGTGGCGAAGACGTGCGCGCGCGGCTTGCGGTGTTGAGCGAAATCGCGGATGAATGGGGCGCCAGGTTGCGCGCGTGGTCGACATTGAACGCACCGCACCGGCGTGCGCTCGATGGCACGCCGATCAGCAGCGTGAGCAAGGACACACGCTACGAATGGGCACCGGGTCCCGCTGCCGAGGCGATGCTGTATCAAACCCTGGTGGGTTGCTGGCCGCCGGATTTAAAACCAGACGACGAAGCGGGTGTCAAGGAACTGGCTGAGCGTGTCGCGCAATGGCAGTTGAAGGCACTGCGGGAAGCAAAGCTGCAGACCAACTGGCTTGCGCCCGACGAAGCGTATGAAGCCGCCTGCCGCGATTTCCTGTTCGATATCCTCGCGCCGCAGCGGCGCGATGGTTTCCTGCACGAGTTGTACGCATTCGTGGCGCGGATTGGCCGCGCTGGTGCGCTCAATAGTTTGCAGCAGACGGTGTTGCGGCTGGCGTCACCTGGGATTCCCGATCTTTACCAGGGCACAGAGTTGTGGGACTTCAGTCTGGTCGATCCGGACAATCGCCGGCCCGTCGATTTTGCCAAACGTGAATCGTTGCTGGCTCAAACACCGCCGTCGGAGTTCTTGCCGAGCTGGCGCGACGGTCGCGTGAAGCTCGCGGTGGTGCAACGCGTGCTGGCGTTGCGCGCGCATTTACCGGAGTTGCTGAGTCAAAGTGCGTATCTGCCGCTTGAAGTGCGGGGTGCGCATGCGTCGAATGTGATCGCGTTTGCTCGGCGGCACGGGAATGCGTGGGCGGTCGTGATAGCCAGCCGGCTCGCCGCCGGACTGCTCGGTGAGAACGGCGATTTGCCGATGATCGATCCGGCCAAATGGGGCGATACGGCAATCGCGGTGCCTGCCGATCTGACCGACCGCGCACTGTTCGACTGGCTGAGTCCGGCGGCGCCTAAGGTCGATGAAAGCGGCTTTTTATATCTCCGCGATGCGTTGGGCTCCATGCCGATCGCGGTGTTAGTGGAGGACGGTGTGCCACGCAGTTGATCTGCGATTTCTAGACTAGAAGGCCGTAGGCGGTTAAAGCACACGTGCTTTAACCGCCTTTTTATTGGCTCATCCAATGCGATGCGTCACCCCGCTGAGCCGCCTTGCTGCGCACGTTTGACCGCTTCGGCCATCTGTTCCGCCACCCGCCGGGTGTCCCAATACACCTGCCCTTTGTACATCCTGTCACCGCGCAGGTTGAAGCGGTCGACACCCTGCCAATTGAGCGCCTGCCCGGCCACGGTGGCTGATGCCTGCCATTCGATCATGACGGCGTCGCCGGTGGGGGCCCATTGAAGAACATCTACTTTCAAGTCCGGGAGCTGGGTTAGGACCTGGCGGAAGTGTTCGATCACGCCTTTGCGGTCGGCCGGTTCTGTCATGGGTGGAATGAGGTTTCGTGTGTCCTCATGCATAAGAGGCTCCAGGTTATCGGCGACGGGGTTTTGCCACTCCGCGGCGAAACGTTGTACCGCTGTCCGGGCATTGGCTAACTGTTCCGCGGTCGGCGGGAGGTATTTTTCTGCTGACGTCATGTGGGTTTGCTCCTGAATGGGTTGCTTACCTACGGTGTTGTTTGACCGCGCATCCGTATGGAAGCCCATGGCAATCTAAACATACAACACGATTTTCACATACACCGTGTATGTATACTACAATCAGAATGTGAAAAATCAAGGGCTAAAAAAACGAACCCGATGCCGACAGCAGGTCCAACCCCCAAATCCCGTCGCGAGGAATATGCGGACGCGACCCGTCAGGCGCTGATTACCGCCGCGGGTGAGCTATTCACCTCACAGGGCTACCAGCAGGTCGGGATAGAAGCCATCGCACGCAGCGCACGCGTGACGCGTGGCGCCTTCTATCACCACTTCGCCGACAAAGCTGAACTGTTCGATGCCTTGGTCGAGTCTCTCCAGGCGCGGGCCGCATCTAAAGTCCAATCCGCCGCCGTTGCCGCTCCGAAAGCCAGGCGGATGAGCGCGGGCATTCGCGAATTCCTGGAGGTCTGCACCGAACCCGCCTATCGGCAACTCGTCATTGAAACCGCGCCCGCCGTGCTCGGCCCGGCGCGATGCCGCGAGATCGAAGAAGCACACGTCTACGGTCTGCTTATCGGCGCGCTGACTGACCAGACCACCGGCAATGAAAAAACAAAGGCGTACCTTGCCGCGCGCATGATCGGCAGCATGGTGTGCGAAGCGGCGCAATTGCTCGATGGCGCAGACGATCCCGTCGCACTGAAAGCCGATGCGTTGAAGCTCGTTGAGCGCATGGTCGGCGCGCTGACGCCAGATAAAAGCCGGGTAACATCGATCCGCAAATAAACAGAGCTGACAGGAGCGCCGATGCAGATCGACTGGCCGAGTATTCAAACCGGGCGTGCCGACACATTGCACGGCACGACCGTCGACATATCGGGCTGGATGATTCCGCTGGACCCGCAAGCAGACACGGTCGACTACTTCTTGTTAAGCGCCGACGAGCCGTGCTGCGGGGGCTGCGTGCCGCGCAATCCGCTGACGTCGATCGAGGTGCAGATGGCCGCTCCGCTCGCGCCACACGCACAGGCACTCGCTTTGCGCGGCCGCCTGTTGCGTCTGCTCGACGATCCCGCGGGTTGGCGGTATCGCCTGGTCGACGCGCTACCGCTCGATCGTCCACAAGCGCCACAGCGTCGATTTAGCCGGCGTGCGTTTCTGGCATCAGGCGCGGCGTTGGGATTGACGGCTTGTGCGCCCGGGCACTTTGCCGGCTATACCGAGGCGCGCGCCGAAACAGCACAACCGGCACAACCTGTGCAATCCGCGCAATCCGAAGCTGCGCCAGGATGGCAAGCGCCCACCGGCATGCTCACTATCGACATGCACAGCCACGCCGGGCGCGTGATCGTGTCGCGCAAACCAGCGATCGGCGCAAACCGTCCGTTCGTTCCCCTGGCCGCGCCGATGCGCGCCGGCGGCATGAACGTCATCTGCCTTGCGATCGTCACCGATACGACCGTCACGCGTGTGGCGGATAACCGCAAGCGTTTCGAAGCATGGCGCGAGCCGGAGCCAGGCGAACTGTATGCGCTCGGTCAGACCGAATTCCAGCGCGCGCATCAATTAATCGCGCGTGAACAGATGCAGGTGGCAACGGACACAGCGTCGCTGACGAAACTCGGTCCGCTCGGACCGAGCGTGATCATCTCTGCCGAAGGCGGGGATTTTCTCGAAGGCCACGTAGATCGTGTCGATGAAGCGTACACGCAGCACCAGTTGCGGCATCTGCAACTGACGCATTACCGCGTGAATGAACTCGGCGATATCCAGACCGAGCCACCGGTGCATGGCGGCCTCACGGACATCGGCGTGCACGTGGTGCAGCGCTGTAATGCATTGGGCATCGTTGTGGATGTGGCGCACGGGACCTATGCGCTGGTGAAGCGCGCGGCGGATACGTCGACCAAACCACTGGTGCTATCGCATTCCGCGTTGGCTACGCATCCGGGTGCGCGCAGCCGGCTCATTACGCCGGACCATGCGCGGGTGATCGCCGGCACGGGTGGCGTGATTGGCGTCTGGCCAAGCTCAGGGACGTTTCGCGATTTACACGCGATGGCCGAAGGCGTCAAACGTATGGCTGATGTCGTGGGGGTGGAACATGTCGGTCTGGGGACGGACATGCTCGGGTTTATTTCACCGCCGGTGTTCAGGAGCTATGAGCAGTTGCCGGATCTGGCCAGTGCGCTGTTACTGGCGGGATTCTCGCAAGCGGAAGTCGGGGCGATTCTTGGCGGAAATTACCGGCGGGTATTTGAGGCGTCGGTGGGGTGACGTTTCAAGACCCTATCGCCCTGCTGCCCACAGCAACGAAACGCCTGAAGACAACATCAATCCATCAACCACCAGTTTGAAAACCGCGGGGCTCATCCGGACCACAATCAGCCGCGCGGAAAAGGACCCGATCATGAGTGCCGAACCGGTGATCAAACCGTCGATCATCACATGCAACGGTAATGCGCCGAAATGATTGAAAACCGCGACTTTGGTGCCGTAGACAGCCAGTGATCCAGCCGCTTCGGTCGCGAGAAAGGCGCCTTTAACAAGGCCATACGACATAAACACGGGCACTGTGATCGGCCCGGTAGAAACGACGATGCCGGTGAGAAAACCCACCACGCCGCCGATCAGCGAAAGCTGCCACAAAGTGAATTTGATAGCGCGCCGCGCCAGCCAGCGCCGGGTCGGCACCATCGCGACAAAAAACACCCCCAACGCGAGTTCGACCGCATGCGGCGGCAACGCAAGAAGCGTCCGCACGCCCAGCGCGGCGCCCGGAACCGCAGTGACGCAATAAGCCCCGCAAGCCCGCCAGTCGATCTCGCGCCACCACGCAATGATCTTTCCGAAGTTGCCCATGATTGCGGCGATCGCCATGATCGGCACCGCCTGCTGCGGCCCGAACAGCATTACGAGAACGGGCATCAGCATCATTGACGAGCCCGTGCCGATCACGCCGCTCAATGTGCCAGCAAGCAAACCGACGCACAGCACCAGCAAATATCCCATGTCGCCCCCGGTGGTATGGACGACGATTTTACTCGAGCAATGTTTCAGTAGTCCTGCGACGGGCTCGGCACAGAACCCGTTCAACCGCCTTCATCATCGAAGGTCTTCGGATAAACGCGCACAAGCACAATGCGCGGCCCCTTCATCTTCTTGACCACCACGTCGAAGCGATCGAACTCGACGCGCTGCCCTTCGCCAGGCAGATCGTTGAGCGCCTGGATCACGAGGCCGCCAACCGATTCGGCTTTGCCCTCGTCGATGTCGATTCCCAACGCGCGTTCCAGCGACACCACCGGCAAACTGCCCTTGCCCATCAACGTGCCGTCGTCCATACGCGTCCAGTCGGCATCGCCCTGGCGGAATTCGTCGTGGATCTGGCCAACCAGTGCGCCGAGCAGATTGTCCAGCGTCAGAAAGCCGATCGGCTTCGCGTTCTTGTGACCAACCAGCGCGAAGTGCGGTGCGCCCTTGCGGAAGCGGCGAAATAGTTCGAGCGCCGGCATATCCGGCTTCACATACTGTACGGGCCGCACATAGTTGGAGAGGTCCTCGAGCGTGCTGCCCGCGTGCCGCGCCAGCAGCAAATCCTTCAAGTGGATCATGCCGGCCACGCGCTCACCGGCCGCGTCTTCGAACAAGGGATAGCGGCTGAAGCGGTGACGCGCCACCACCTGCATGTTTTCGCGCAACGGCACGTCGCGCCGCAGGCCAACCATTTCATAGGACGGCCGCATCAGATCGGAGACGGTCATGCGCGAAAAGTCCAGCGAATGCGCAATCGTGTTCCATTCGTCCTGGCTGTATGCGCCGTCCGGCGAACCGAGCTCAGTCGCGACGTTGGCGCGGCGGCCACGCAAGATCAGCTTGAGTTCGTCGGTCGAATAATGCGAATCGTGACCGTGGTCCGCGTCGAGGCCTGCGAGCTTCAATACCGCGTTGGCGCTCGAGTTGAGCACCCAGATCGCCGGATACATCGCCCAGTAGAAACCGTACAGCGGCGTGGCGGCCCACAGCGAAACTTTCTCCGCCTCGCGAATCGCCAGCGACTTCGGCGCCAGTTCGCCCACCACGATGTGCAGGAACGAAATACACGAGAACGCGAAGAACAGCGAGATGCCGTGAATCAACTTTTCCGATTCCACGCCAAGCAGGCTGAAGACCGGCGTGAGCAGTTCTGCGAACGCCGGCTCACCGATCCAGCCAAGCCCGAGCGACGCCAGCGTAATGCCGAGCTGGCAGGCGGACAGATACGCGTCGAGTCGTCCGTGCACCTTCGCCAGTAGACGCCCACGCATGCCATGTCTGGCCGCGAGGCTCTGCACACGCGTCTGCCGCAGCTTCACCAGACCGAATTCAGCGGCGACAAAAAAACCGTTGAGGGCAACGAGAAACAATGCACCAATAAGGGCGACAACCTGGATCAAAGCGAAGGGCTCCGGCAACAAAAGTCGTCAGTATAGTGGGTGAAAGCCTGGTGAAAGTTAATCGCGAACAGGAACGCGCGACAGCCGCCGCTCACGTTGCTGTCGTAGCACTCAGCGGTACATGCAACGCGAGCGTGGCCGTTTCGTTTTCCGCCGCGTCGCTTTGCTCGAAACTGCCGCCATGCGTTTCCGCAACACGCTTGCACAGCGCGAATACCCACGCGATCCGTTTGGCTTCGCGCGGTTCACGCGCCTGTTTGCGGGCAAAGGCTTCGAGCAAGTGAGGCACCGAAGGATCCTCCAGTGCAGCGGCGCTCTGATTGAAGGTGACGGTGGCGTACCACCTGGTGGCGTCCGCGCGTGTTGCCAGCGTGACTGCGGCGCCTTCCACGCTCGCTTCGACGGCAAACGTGAGCATCACCCACAGCGCGGCGGCCAGACGCTCACGATCGCCGTTGAGCTGCTCGGTAGCAAGTTGCGACTCGAGCATGACCTCGACGCCACGCGCGCGAGCCAGTCCGGAGCGGACTTCATCCACGGTTTCATCGAGTAGCGGGTGCAGCGGAAACGGCGCATAGGCGAGCGCCAGCGATTTGGTTTCTGCACGCACGGCGTCGACGATCGTTTCCAGCAACTTCACCTGCTGGTCCACGCCGTTGCGAATTCCGGTGACGGCCCGCTGCGAGTTGGGGTCGTTCGCATCGAGCTTGCGCTCGAGCACGTACGCCCAGCTATGGATGGCGTTCAGCGGACCACGAAGGTCGTGCGACACCAGCGACAGCACGTGGTCGCGCATGAACAGCGCGGTTTCCGCGCGCAGGTGTGCGGTGCGTTCGGATACGGCGATGCCGGAAAGAACCGGCTTTGCGCCGGTGGTCCCGGTGGATGACGTTGTCACGATCGAGCCCTCTCAGGCGGTGCATGAAATGTTAAAAGAAGCCCCATTATAGGCATGCCGCCCGGCGCAACCAGCCTGGCCGGACAGCCAACATGGACGCAAACCGCATGCCAGGCGGCAATCCTGGGCGACGCGGCGCCAACACGCCTACAATGTCGGTTTTTACAATTTGACCTAAGGAGCGACACATGTCGACTGTGACTACCGAATCCGGCCTGAAATACGAAGACATCGTTGAAGGCAACGGCGCCGAAGCGGTTGCCGGCAAGACTGTCAGCGTGCACTACACGGGCTGGCTGACCGACGGCCAGAAGTTCGACTCGAGCAAGGACCGCAACGACCCGTTCGCGTTCGTGCTGGGCGGCGGCATGGTCATCAAGGGCTGGGACGAAGGCGTGCAAGGCATGAAGGTCGGCGGCACGCGCAAGCTGACGATTCCGCCACAACTCGGCTACGGCGTGCGCGGCGCAGGCGGCGTGATTCCGCCGAATGCAACGCTCGTGTTCGAAGTCGAACTGCTCGACGTCTAAATTTTCGCTGTTTTGTAATCGGGCTTCGCCAATGGGTCACGCCGCCGTCACCGCACCTGGCGTTTCGCTGCGCCGTTATAGCGCGGTCGAGGCGTCGGACGTGCACGACTTTCACCAGGTCGTGCTCGGACTCGACGGCGCGATGGTGATGGCGGTAGACGGCGTCGCGCATCAGATCGACGCCCGCTCCGCCTGGCTCATCCCGGCCGGGGCGCGGCACGACTACGCGGGCATTGGCGAGAACCGGCAATTGGTGCTGGATCTGCCGGCCGCCTCGCTGGCCGTGCCGGAACGTCTGTTCGACCGCGCGCGGGCAGTGACGGTGGATCCCTCGCTCACGCAACTCGTGCATCGAATTGCAGCGCACGCCACGGGCGGCGCTCAAGCGGGCGATCTGGACACCCGGCGTTTTCAATGGGATGCAGCCGCACGATTAGGCGCTGCGTTGGTGGCCGATACCGGCACAGTGGCCGGCGCGCAGGCGTATGGCGCCGGCCTCGACTTCGCGCGCATTGACCGCTGGCTGCGCGCGCATCTGTCGGAACCACTGCGTATTGCCGACCTTGCCACGCACTGCGACTTCGGCATGCGGCGCTTTCATCAGCTTTTTATCGACGCCTTCGGCGAAACGCCGCATCGCTATTTGCAGCGTCTGCGGCTCGATACGTCTCTTGGATTGCTATCCGATCCACGTCTATCGCTCAGCGATATCGCGTTGGAAATCGGCTTCGGCGATCAGAGCGCCTACACGCACGCATTCACGCGGCGCTTCGGGCTGGCGCCCGGTCAATGGCGCGCGTTGCGCCATTGAGTTTGTGCAATTCGCGAGCCACCTGAGAAGGCGGCCCGCGTTTCCTGCTCCCGGCTACACTTGCCAGGCGTTATTAACCCGCCAGACCGCGCTCCAGATCGCCGCGGATATCGCCGGCGTTTTCCAGACCCACTGCGAGACGGATCAAGCCTTCGCTGATACCTGCCGCCGCTCGCGCCTCAGGCGTCACGCGACCGTGCGTGGTCGTAGCCGGATGCGTGATAGTGGTGCGCGTATCGCCGAGATTGCCGGTGATCGAGCAGATCTTCGTGCTGTCGATCACGCGCCAGGCATTCGCGCGCATCTGCTCAGGCGTGTCGCCCTTCAACTCGAACGACAGGATCGCGCCGCCCGCCTTCTGCTGACGCATCGCCAGCGCATGCTGCGGATGCGATTCGAGCCCCGGGTAGAACACGCGATTCACGGCCGGATGTGTTTCGAGCCAGCGCGCGATTTCGAGCGCATTCGCCGACTGCTTTTCCACACGCAGCGACAGCGTTTCCATGCCCTTCAACAGCACCCAGGCGTTGAACGCGGACAAGGTCGGCCCAGCACTGCGCACGAACGGGAACACCTTTTCCATGATGAATTTCTTCGAGCCGACCAGCGCGCCGCCAAGCACACGCCCCTGGCCGTCGAGGAACTTGGTGGCCGAGTGCATGACGACATCGGCGCCGAGCTTCAACGGTTGTTGCAAAGCCGGGCTACAGAAACAGTTGTCGACCACGAAAATCGCATTCGCCGCCTTCGCGATCTTGCTGATTGCTTCGATATCGGCCACTTCGGTGAGCGGATTCGACGGCGTTTCAAGGAAGAACATCTTCGTCTCCGGGCGCACGGCGTTTTTCCACGCGTCCAGATCGGTCGGATCGACAAAAGTGGTCGTAATGCCGAACTTGCTGAAGATCTGCGAGAACATGCCGAGCGTCGAGCCGAACAGCGCTTGCGAGCTAACCAGATGGTCGCCCGCCTGCAGCACCGACATCACCACCGACATGATCGCGGCCATCCCTGAAGCCGTGGCCATGCACGCTTCGCCGCCTTCGAGCGCGGCCAGACGGTCTTGGAACATCGAGACGGTCGGGTTCGTGAAGCGCGAATAGGTGTAGTTGTCTTCGGAATTCCTGAATTTTTCGGCGGCGTCCGCGGCACTCGCGAAGACGAAGCTCGAGGTCAGGAAAATCGCTTCCGAATGTTCGTTGAAGTCGCTGCGCACTGTGCCCGAGCGGACTGCCAGCGTATCGAAGTTCAGGGAGTCGTCCATATTGGTTCTGGTTTCCAATGTTCCATGGCTGGGTTCAGCATCTACGGCTCACATAAAAGGAGCGCATAGCGCCAAACGGCAGCAACAAAAAAGCCCGCTTTTGCGTCGGCATAAGCGGGCTTCATGTGCGGGGGAAAGCTGGAGCGTAGGCGGATGACTGCGGCTTTTCCACCATTCGCTTTAGCTGTTTTGGGTTGCCCCGCGTCCGCAAGCTGAGATCAAATCGACGCAAGCCATCATGCTAACACGCTCGCGGCGTGGCGTGCAGCGAGCCACTGACATGGCACACCGCACGCGGGATTGCTTTAACCGACCGACAATTGCAGATGCAGTTGCGAACGCGACGGCCCGCCCTCGGCCGCTTCGCTCGCGGCGTCGCGATCCGATTGTGAGGACGGTGCGAGACGCGCGGTTTCGATGCGGTCAAGGTATTCCGTGGTGATATCACCGGTGACGTAGTTGCCGTCAAAGCACGAGGCTTCGAATTCCTTCAGCGCCGGGTTGATATCGCGCACCGCCTGCTTCAGGGCGTCAACGTCCTGATAAACGAGATAGTCCGCGCCAATCATGCGCGCGACTTCGTCGTCCGTGCGGCCATGTGCGACGAGTTCACCGCGCGTGGGCATATCGATACCGTAGACGTTCGGATACTTCACCGGCGGCGCCGCCGAAGCGAAGATCACCTTGTTCGCGCCGGCATCGCGTGCCATCTGCACGATTTCGTGCGAGGTGGTGCCGCGCACGATCGAATCGTCGACGATCAGCACGTTCTTGCCCTTGAACTCGATGCCCATGGCGTTCAGCTTCTGGCGCACCGACTTCTTGCGCATCGCCTGGCCCGGCATGATAAACGTGCGACCTACGTAACGGTTCTTGAAGAAGCCTTCGCGATACTCAACGCCCAGCTTCTTCGCGACCTGCATCGCTGCCGGACGGGACGAATCGGGAATCGGCATCACGACGTCGATTGGGACGTCGGGCAATTCGCGCCTGATCTTCTCGGCGAGGTAATCGCCCATGCGCAGACGCACGTTGTAGACCGGCACGCCGTCGAGCACCGAGTCCGGACGCGCGAGATACACGAGTTCGAAAATGCACGGGTTCAGGCTCGGATTCGTCGCGCATTGCTGCGAGTGCAAATTGCCTTCGAGGTCGATGAAAATCGCTTCGCCCGGCGCAATGTCACGCACAAATTCGAAACCGATACCTTCGATCGCGACGGATTCCGATGCCAGTATCCACTCGACGCCTTCCGGCGTTTCCTGCTTGCCGAGGCACAGCGGGCGAATGCCAAACGGGTCTCGAAAGCCGAGCAAACCGTAGCCGGCGATCAGCGACACGATCGCGTATGAACCCCGCACCCGGCGATGCACGCCCGACACCGCCTTGAACAGCGCAGCCGGATCGAGTTGCAGGCTCGAACTGGAGAGCTGCAACTCGTGCGCGAGCACGTTGAGCATCACTTCGGTGTCGGAATTGGTATTGATGTGGCGGCGATCGATGCGGAACATCTCATCTTTCAGCTGCTGCCAGTTGGTCAGATTGCCGTTGTGCGCGAGGATGATGCCGAACGGCGCGTTCACGTAGAACGGCTGGGCCTCTTCTTCGCTCGATGCAGAACCGGCAGTCGGGTAACGGACCTGACCGATACCGGTGGTGCCGGGCAGGCTGCGCATGTTGCGCGTGCGGAACACGTCGCGCACCATGCCGTTGGCCTTGTGCATGTGGAAGTTGCTGCCGTTCGCTGTCGCGATGCCGGCGGCGTCCTGACCGCGATGCTGCAGAAGCAGCAGGCTGTCATAGATCAGCTGATTGACCGGAGAATGGGAAACTACGCCTACGATGCCGCACATGGCATGTCCTTCAAAGGTACGAAATTCGTAACGGCGGCCGGTGCCAAAGATGCTGTGCGAGGGTACGTGAGGGTACGCGACGGTGCATAGAGGCAACCGGATTGGGCCGGAGTCCTGCTGCGCTCCCTTAACCGTTCACCTGATCGTCACACGCGGACGTAGGCAGCGAGCGTCTCGGGAAGCAGCGGTTTCATTACGTGCACGCCCTCGACCGCATAGGGTCGAAGCAAGGCGTTGCGCCAGAATTCCTGTTGGGGCAGTTCGGTCAAGCCTGCAAGGGCGACCAGAATCAGCACCAGAATGGCCCCGCGTACGAGGCCGAACATCAAACCGAGCGAGCGGTCCACGCCGCTCAAGCCGGTTGCCTGCACGATGCGGCTTAGCAGCGCGTTCAGCACGCTTGCCACCAGCACTACGCCTATCACCAGCAGCGCGAACGCCAGAAGCCATTGGGTCAGCGCGCCGCCCGGCCACGTGGCAGGGATAAATGGCACGACATAACCAACGAAGCGGCAAGCAATGAAAAACGCCGCGATCCAGCCGATCAGCCCAAATACCTCGGACAAAAAGCCGCGCCATGTGCCGCGCAAGGCCGACAAACCGATCACCGCCATTACAGCGTAGTCGAAGGCAGTGAACATCGCGCGCTTACTGTGCAGCGCCGCTGTTCGCACCCGACGTCAAGCCGGTCTCACGAACTTTCGCAATCGCGGCGGTAGCCGCTGCACGGTCGGCGAACGGGCCGGCGCGCAATAGCGTGAGCGTCGAGCCGTCGGCCTGTTTCCGATGTTCGGTATATGCGGGCACACCCGCCGCTTTCAACTTGGCGGCCCAGTTACGCGCATTGGCGTCGTTCGCAAATGCGCCGAGCTGGACGGCGAAACGGCTGCCCGGCGGCGATGCCGGCGTACCGGAATTGGCGTCCGCGCCTGCGGCGGCGGTATTCGCGCTGTCTTCGCTCTGAGTTGGAACGTTCGCCGCGCTTTGCATGGCGGACACGTTGGTCGGTTTGGCCGGTTTGGCGGGCGCTGCAGGCGCCGTATTGGCGGCAACGGCCGGCGCTTGCGGCTTCACCGCCGGCCTGGCTGCGGGCGCAGCGCCCGGCTGTTTGGCGGCGCCGGACTGGCCTTGCGTGGCTGCCGTTGTCGGCGCAAGGCCGGAAGCGGCAACTGCCGCGTCGGGCGCTGGGTTATCCGGTGCCACGCCGGCCTGCGTGTCTTCGTCGGTCTTGGCGACCTTCGGCGCGGGGCGGCTTGGAATGTCGATGGAGATGTCGTCCGTGACAGGCTTTGGATGCGAATCCAGCACCATGGGCAGGATCACCACCGCTGCGACGACCAGCGCGACCGCGCCGACAAGTCTGCGCCGCGCACGCTGCTTTTCAGGCAACGTAGGGTCGAGCAGCATCGCATCGGCATCCACGGTGCGTTCCGTGCGGCGGGTTCGCCGCTCCACGCGTTCGCCACGGGCGGCCCGAGTGGAACTGGTGTTTGCGCCGCGCCGGGTGGGCGCGTCGTCTTTCTTGCCGAACGAGAAAATTCCCATGAATCGCTTGGTTCGAGCCTGGCGCCCGTTCAGTGTTGCTGCGATTTACGGTAGGCGATTACGCCTGCTACCGTATAGAAACTGCCGAAAACCACGATTCTATCATTCTCTGACGCTCGTTTTAGCGCGTCTTGGAAAGCCTCTGCCGGTGTTGCGTAGCGCGTCACGCTGCTGTCGTTGCCTTCGCTCACACCCTGATCGCGCAGAGCCGCTTCGAGTTCTTCCGCTGAAGCCGCACGCGGGGTCGGCAGATCGGTCACGCACCAGTGGTCGATTTCGCCTTTCAGGTGGGACAAAACGCCAGCAATGTCCTTGTCGCGCATCGCGCCGAACACGGCGTAGGTGTACGGGAAAAAGCCCATATTGCCGAGGTTTTGCGTCAACACTGCCGCGGCGTGCGGATTATGGCCGACGTCGAGCACGATGGCCGGCTTGCCGGGCAGTACCTGAAAGCGCCCCGGCAGTTCGACGTTGGCGAGGCCGAGCCGGATGTCCTGTGCCGACACCGGTAAACGGTCGCGCAGCGCTTCAAGACCGGCAAGTGCCGCCGACGTGTTGATCAACTGATTCGCGCCGCGCAACGCCGGATAGGCGAGCGAGGAACGGCGCATCGTCGGGCCCACGTAGCTCCATTGCTGGCGCTCGCTGCCGGCCTGCCCTTCGTAGCGGAAATCGCGGCCGAATAGCCACAGTTCGGCGCCGATCTTTTCGGCGTGGTCGATCAGGGTTTGCGGCGGCACCGGATCGGCGCAGATCGCCGGCTTGCCCGGGCGGAAAATGCCAGCTTTTTCGAAGGCGATTTTCTCGCGCGTGTCGCCGAGATAATCGGTGTGATCGATATCGATGCTGGTGATGATCGCGCAGTCCGCGTCGAGAATGTTGACGGCGTCGAGGCGGCCGCCCAGGCCGACTTCGAAGATCACTGCGTCCAGTCCGCGCGAGGCGAACAGGCTCATGATCGCGAGCGTCGTGAATTCGAAGTAGGTCAGCGTGACCGGCTCGGCAAGGCTCAGGCGCGCGGCTTCCACAGCCTCGAAGTGCGGCAGGAGATCCGCGTCGCTGGCAATTTCACCGTTCACTCGGGCCCGCTCGTTGAACGACAGCAAATGCGGCGACGTGTGGCAGCCGACCGTGAAGCCCGCGCGCAGCAAAATCGATTCGAGAATCGCGCAGGTCGATCCCTTGCCGTTCGTGCCGCCGACCGTGATGATCGGGCACGCGAACGACAACTGCATCGCGTCACGTACCTGCGTGATGCGCCCCAATCCCATGTCGATGCCGACCGGATGCGCGGATTCAAGGTGCGTGAGCCACGCGTCGAGGGAGGGGAATGTGGTCATCGAGTGAATCTGAGCCATGCTGTGCTGCGTTGCGAGATCGTGATTATCCCGGAAATGACAGCGCGCCGCTTGATGACTCTCGCGGCGCGCTGTTTTTTTTACTGCTTTTCTTGACGGCGGCCGCGCCTGAACAGGCACGGCGCTGAATCGGACCGCGTGTTAATTAAGCGACGGCGTCCGCCGGTTGATGGCTTAGGAGCGCCATCAATTGCGCGATCTCTTCACGCAGTTTGCGACGGTCGACGATCATGTCGACCGCGCCCTTGGTCAGCAGGAACTCGGCGCGCTGGAAGCCTTCCGGCAGCTTTTCGCGCACGGTCTGTTCGATCACGCGCGGGCCGGCAAAGCCGATCAGCGCCTTCGGCTCGGCGATCACCACGTCGCCGAGGAACGCGAAACTCGCCGACACGCCGCCCATGGTCGGATCGGTCAGCACGGAAATGAACGGCAGCTTGGCTTCAGCGAGCTTGGTGAGCATGGCCGTGGTCTTCGCCATCTGCATCAGCGAGAGCAGGCTTTCCTGCATCCGCGCGCCGCCCGAAGCGGTGAAGCAGATAAACGGCACTTTCTGTTCGAGCGCGTTCTGCGCGCCGCGCGCGAAACGTTCGCCGACCACCGAACCCATCGAGCCGCCCATGAACGAGAACTCGAAGCATGCAACGACCACCGGCAGCGTGTGGATGGCACCGCCCATCACGACCATCGCGTCAGTTTCGTCGGTGTCGTCCATCGCCTCTTTCAGGCGATCCGGGTACTTGCGGCTGTCTTTGAACTTGAGCGCGTCGACCGGGACGATTTCCTGGCCGATTTCATAGCGGCCTTCCGGATCGAGCAGGCCGTCGAGCCGCTCACGCGCGCCGATGCGCATGTGATGGTCGCACTTCGGGCAAACGTGCAGATTGGCCTCGACGTCATTGCGGTACAGCACGGCTTCGCACGACGGGCACTTGATCCACAGGCCTTCCGGAATCCCCTTGCGGTTCTTCGGGTCGGTTTGTTTGATTTTCGGCGGCAGCAGCTTATCGAGCCAGCTCATATTGAATCCTTCTGGGGTCAACCGGTTGCGCAAACAGCGGGACGAACCCGCCGTTCACACTACAGGAGACAAAAAATAACTGTTATCGGGCAGTCGCGACGCTATCGAGCGCCTCGCGCACTTCGGCGATAAAACGCGTGAGCGTCTCAGCGGCGGCTTCGGGGGCCGCTTGTTCGAGCAATTGCACGATACGGCTGCCGATCACGACGGCATCGGAAACTTCCGCCACCGAACGCGCCGTTTGCGCGTCACGGATCCCGAAACCGACGCCCACCGGCAGGGGTACGCGCGACTTGATGGCCGGGATTTTACTCGCGATGCTGGAAACGTCCAGATTTGCTGCGCCGGTCACCCCTTTCAACGACACATAATAGACGTAGCCGCTGGCGATTTTGCCGACTTCTGCGATACGTTCATCCGTGGAGGTGGGCGCTAGCAAAAAGATCGGATCGATGCCAGCAGATCGCATCTGTTCGGCGAAATTAGCGCATTCTTCAGGTGGATAGTCGACAACCAGTACACCATCCACCCCTGCTTCTTTTGCCGCCTTGGCGAACGCTTCCGTGCCCATGCGCTCGATCGGATTGGCGTAGCCCATCAGCACCACCGGCGTCTTCTCGTCGGCTTCGCGAAAACGCTTCACATCGGCCAGTACATGACGCAGCGACACGCCATGCGCCAACGCGCGTTCGGATGATTGCTGAATCACCGGGCCGTCGGCCATCGGGTCGGAAAACGGGACGCCGAGTTCGATCACATCGGCGCCACCGGCGGCGAGCGCGTGCATGAATTCGACCGTGCGCGCAGGGTCTGGATCGCCGGCCGTCATGAACGGAATCAGGCCTTTCTTACCCTGGGCGGACAACGCGGCAAACGTGTTCTTGATACGGGACATGGAATATTCTCGGATTTTTAAGCTACTGCGCGCTTATTGCGCCTCGGTTTGCTGCTCAGCTTTGGCCGCAACCTTGCGGGATTTGCGAGCGGCTGTGGGCGCCGACGCGGCCGCGCTCACGCGTTCGCGCGCGATTGCGCAGTAACTTTCATTGATCTCATAGCCGACGAATTCGCGCTGCTGTCGAGCGCAAGCGACTGCGGTGGTGCCGCTGCCCATAAACGGGTCGAGCACGCGCCCACCCTTCGGACAACTTGCCAGCACCATCCGCTCGACGATTTCCAAAGGTTTCTGGGTAGGATGATCGACGCGCTCGGCGTGTTGCCGATGCAGCCGCGATACCGACCAGACGTCCTTCGGATTATAGCCAAGCTCCAGCCACTTGCTGCCTTCGAACAATTTACGCGAACGCGCCTTCTTCGTGACGGCATCGTACGGGATGCGGACGGGATCGAGATCGAAAAAATAGTCTTTCGACACTGCGAAAAAGCCGATATTGTCGTGCACCGAAGTAAAACGGCGCACCGTTCCACCCATGCTCGGCACGCGCCGGTCCCAGATGATTTCGTTGATCATCGTGAGTTTTGTCTTCAGGAAGCTGAAGATTTCCGGCGCGTACTGCCACGTGCAGAAGATATACAGCGAACCCGACGGCTTGAGCTTCGGAATAGCCAACTCGAGCCAACCACGCGTCCAGGCGAGGAAATCTTCGCCGGAACGCATGTCGGAGTCGTTGCCATAGTCCTTGCCGAGCCCGTAAGGCGGATCGCAAAGGATCAGGTCAATCGACCCGTCGGGAATGTTCGCCACATCGGTCAGAAAATCGCGGTTCAACAGCCGGATACCGGCGGGCACCTGCGGCAAAAGCAGTACAGGTGCCTCAACCGCCACGACCTCGGCGGCCGGGGTGGTTTCAAGCGCCGGTTGCGGCTCGTCGAACTCGTCGCGCATCGTCGCGGCGCTCAGAACTGAATGCCCGATCGCTCAGCGACCGTATGCATGTCCTTGTCGCCGCGGCCCGACAGATTGACCAGAAGGACCTTGTCCTTCGGTAATGTCGGCGCGAGCTTCGCGGCGTAGGCCAGCGCGTGGCTGGACTCGAGCGCCGGAATAATGCCTTCGATGCGACAGCAATCGTGGAACGCCTTGAGCGCTTCTTCGTCGGTGATGCCGACATATTGCGCACGGTTGATGTCCTTTAGCCACGCGTGCTCAGGACCGACGCCCGGGTAGTCCAGACCGGCCGAGATCGAATGCGTCTCGATGATCTGACCGTTGTCGTCTTGCAGGAGATACGTGCGGTTGCCGTGCAGCACGCCTGGGCTGCCCCCGATCAACGAAGCCGCATGACGGCCGGATTCGATCCCGTCGCCCGCTGCTTCGACGCCGATCAGCTGCACCGAAGCGTCGTCAATGTACGGATAAAAGATACCCATTGCGTTCGAACCCCCGCCAACGCACGCAATCACGGCGTCCGGCTGGCGACCCACCAACTCGGGCATCTGCACCTTGCACTCGTCGCCGATCACGCGCTGGAAGTCACGCACCATCATCGGATACGGATGCGGTCCTGCCACCGTGCCGATGATATAGAACGTGTTTTCGACGTTGGTGACCCAGTCGCGCATCGCTTCATTGAGGGCGTCTTTCAGCGTGCGCGAGCCGGACGACACGGGCACGACGGTCGCGCCGAGCAGCTTCATCCGGTACACGTTGGCGGCCTGGCGGCGCACGTCTTCCTCGCCCATGTAGACCACGCATTCCATGCCGAAGCGCGCCGCGATGGTCGCGGTCGCCACACCGTGCTGACCCGCGCCGGTTTCCGCGATCACGCGCGGCTTGCCCATGCGCTTCGCGAGCAGCGCCTGGCCGATCACGTTATTGATCTTGTGAGCACCGGTATGATTCAGGTCTTCACGCTTGAGGAAAACCTGCGCGCCGCCGAGCATTTCGCTCCAGCGTTGTGCGTGATAAATCGGGGACGGACGACCCACGAAATACTTCAGTTCGCGCTCGTATTCGGCGACGAATTCCGGGTCTTTCTGATATTTCTCGTACGCGGCACGCAGCTCGTCGAGTGCGTGAACCAGCGTTTCAGCGACGAACACGCCGCCATATTGGCCGAAATGGCCTCTTTCGTCAGGCAAGTTATACATGGTGATCACTCTTCTCAGTGTGGCGCACGGCTTTCATATGAGAAAACCGCGCCGCCTGAATCATTCAGCGTCCGCTGCGCGCACCGCGCGTACGAACGCCGCCATCCGGGCGTGATCTTTCACGCCCCGGGCGCCCGGCACTTCGATGCCGCTCGAGACATCGACCGCGTACGGGCGCACGCGATGGATCGCATCACTGACGTTTTGCGCGTTCAACCCACCACTCAAAACGGCCCGACGCGCGAGCTCTGCTGGAATAAGTGACCAATCGAAAACCTTCCCGCCGCCGCCATAGCCTTCGACATGGGTGTCGAACAGAAGGCTGCTGGCTGCTGAATAGTTAAGCGCTGATTTTACCAAATCTGCCGGTTGAGTATCCGCCGCGACTCGCAACGCGCGCAACCAAGGCAAACCCGCAACCCCGGCAAGGGTTTCGCACTGCTCCGGGGTTTCGTCGCCATGAAATTGCAGCAGTGTGAGCCCGACATTGCTGACGACTTCGCGAATCCAGTCCGGCGTAGCGTTGACGAACAAACCGACTACCGACACAAACGGCGGGACGTCATGCACCAGCTCGACGGCCTGCGCGACGCTCACCGAGCGCGAGCTCGGCGGATAGAACACGAGGCCGATCGCGTCGGCGCCAAGGTCGATCGCCTGGGTCACGTCTTCGGGCTTCGACAGGCCGCACAGCTTGATACGCGTGCGATGCGGCGCCGCTTGCTGCTGCGCGCCGGCGTTAGCTTCAGCCGCCAGGTTTTCGGTTGATTTCATGTTTGCGCTTGCTCGGTCCATACCGTACTCCACGGCACGCTGCCTATTTGCGGCGCGGGCACGGCGAATTGCTCAGGATAGCCCACCTGCGCCAGGTACAGGCCGTCAGGCATGAAAGTCGGCGCGGCACAGTCGCGATCACGGCTGGCGAGGACCTCGGCCATCCACTCGGCCGGATGGCGTCCCCGGCCGATATCGACGAGACATCCCATGAGGTTGCGCACCATATGGTGCAGGAAGGCGTTCGCCCGAAAGCGGAAATGAACGAAGTCACCCTGTCGCCGCAGGTCGATCTGATACAGATGCTTGATCGGTGTTTTCGCCTGGCATTGCGATGAACGGAACGCCGAAAAATCGTGCTCGCCGATCAGGTGGGCGGCGGCGGTCCGCATGGCGTCGACGTCCAATGGCGTGTGTATCCAGCCGGCCCGCGTAGCCTGCATCGGCGAGCGGAACGGGTGGACGTACAGGACGTAGTAATAGGTCCGCTCGAACGCCGAAAAACGCGCGTGGAACACGTCAGGCATCGGCTTCGCCCACTGGACGGCAATGGTCTTCGGCAGGAAGGCGTTGGTGCCGCGGATCCACGAAAAGTCCGTGCGGTCGAGTTCAGTGTCGAAGTGCACGACCTGGCCGAGGCCGTGCACGCCCGTATCCGTACGGCCAGCCACAACGGTTTGCACGGGCGTTTGCGCGAACTCGCGCAACGCCCGTTCGAGCTCGTCCTGCACGGTCTTGCCGTGCGTCTGCGACTGCCAGCCGCAGAATGCCGAACCGTCGTACTGGACGCCTAGTGCAATACGCTTCACGACAACGGCGCGAGCGTCGAGAGCAGCGCGCGGGCATCGGCACGCGTGGCCGGATCGTTCGCTTCGATCACTTCGTTGATGAGCGTGCGCGCGCCGGACAGATCGCCGAGGTCGATATATTCGGCGGCCAGGTCGAGCTTGTTGCGGGCGATGCGGGTGAGATCGGCCTGCGTGAAGGCGGGCAAGGGCTGAGCCGGGCTCGGCGGCAACTCGAGGTCGAAATCGAGCTTCAGCGCGCCGAAGCCGGCGGCGCCCAGGCCCGCAACGGCTGCATGGCCCGCGGTGCCGGCGGCGATTTCATCGGCGACGTGCGGGGTGTCGTCCGGATCGTGCGGCGTCACGGCTTGCCGCGCCGTGGTTTCCGGGGACGCAACCGGTTGTGCTGCCAGCGATTCGGGTGCGTTCACCGCTGCGTCGGTCGATTCGATACGCGGCGGCAATGCCATGTCGAGGCTGCTGAATGCATCGACGGCGTCGCGCGGGAAGCCGGTCGGGACGGACGGCTCAACCTGCTGTTGCGCGAAATCGATGAGCGGAGGCGGGGTGTCGAAATGATTCTGCGGCTCGGCAAATGGCTCGTTCATCGCCTCATTCATCGGCTCTGCCAACGGCGCGGCCGGCGCGCTGGAGACCGGTTCGTCGTCCCATTGCAAACGGTGCGGAGGCACCTCTTGCTGGAAGCTCTCGCCGACCGGTTCAAGCGGCGTCAGCGGCAAAGCTTCAGCACCGAGTTCTGCCGCAGCGGCAAGGCTCGCTGCCGTGGTCGCTCCGTCGAGATTTTCGTGATGGGCTGCGGGAAGCGGTTCGGGCGTGAAACCGCTTTGGGCGGTCGGCACGACGTCCGGGCTCGGTTGCTCAGGTTCGATGGATGCAGGCGCTGGGTGGCTTTCCTGCCACGCGTGCTGGGACGCGTTGGGGTCTTGAGCGGGCAAGCCTGTGAACGATTGGAGGGCTGCGGCTTCGTGTTCTGCTGCTTGTTCGGTTGCTGCACGTTCTGCGGCTGCACGTTCCGCAGCCGCAGCTTGGTCTGCCCTCGCGCGCTCGGTTGCTGCCGTCTCTGCACCTTTGTTCTCTGCTGCCTCGCGCGCCGTCGCTTCCCGCGCAGCCGCATCACGAATTTCCGCGTCACGCTCCGCTGCCACGCGCGCCGCCATTTCCCGCGCAGCCGCATCACGTTCCTCAGCTTCGCGATCAGCCGCCGCCAGCGCGGCCGCATGCCCCGCGGCCGCATCGTCACCCACGTTCGATGCTTCGCTCGCCGGAACCGGTTCGGGCGTCGAAACGCCATCCTGTTGCGTCCCAGCCGCTCGCGCGGAAGCCGCCGCTGCGTCCTCCGCCAACGAACCTCTCGCCGCGGCAGCACCGTCGCGCCTACGCCGCCGCAGACGCAAAGCCGCCAGCAGCACGACCAATGCCGCGCCGATCGCCGCCGCCACGCTCAAATTCGTCTGCGAGATGTCAATGTCGTTCGACGTGGAAATCGCTGCACCGCCGTGTCCGGAAACCGCCGCCGCAGACGAACCGCCAGCAGCTGGCTGCGCACCGCGCGTCGAAGGCGTAACCGTTGCGGCCGGCGCACCGCCGATCCCATGTTTCTGCAACTCCATCAGCACGCGGTTCTTCAGCGCGAGCAATTGCTGCAAGCTGGACACCTGCGCACGCGGTTGCGATGCCGGTTGTGCGGTGGCCGCCGCAGGAACCGATGTTGTGGCAGGCGCCGGCGCAGCTTCAGCAGGCTCGCTGGCCGAGGGCTGGATCGCGCCCGACCAGACATGTGCACCGCTGACCGGCAACGCGCCTGCAGCCTGTGAACCCGCTACGGGCGCCGTCGAGACAGCACCGGCCGTTGCCGGGCTTGCGTCAGCCGTCGAGCTGGCCGTCCCTGACACCGCAGGGGTGGCTGGCGCTGCAGCGCGAGCCGCGGCGCTTGCCGCGCTCGCTGCGGCGGCATTGACCTGCGCCACGCCGCTCGCGACGCCAACCGCAGCACCGACGGCCGCCGCGTTCGGGGCAGAAGCAGGCGTAGCCGTAGCCGTAGCCGTAGCCGTAGCCGCCGACGATGCGGCAGTCGCAGCCCCCGCAACCGGCGCAGACGCCACCAGAGCGCCGGACGCATCCAGCGCCGGCATCGTCAACAGCGCGCCTATGCGCATCCGGCTCGGATCATGACTCATGAAGGCATTCGGATTCGCATCGAACAGCGCGCGCGAAGCGCGTGCGAGCGTTCCCCTGTCGTGTGATTGCGTGACGGCAATCGCCACATCGTTCAACGACTGCCCGGGCCGCACCGTATATTGACTGCCGGCGGCGTAAGAAACGGAGGCGCCCTCCGGCGCGCTTGCGGCGTCACCGGGCGCAGCCACTGCGCTACCAACGCCGGCGCCAGCCAGCGCGAGCGCCAAAGTGGCCGCTGCCGTCAGCCGGCCCGTACCTTGATGCATAAACATAGCCCGAAGGGAAGAGAGTCGAAGGTTCATCGGGACTCCTGGCGCGTCAGCGCGCAGCCCTTTTTTGCGGTTGGAAAGAGACAAGATGATCGGAGCACACAATGAAAAAAGCGCCGCGCAAGCGCGACGCTTTTTGAATTTTCTACGCGTCGTAAGCGCGTAGTTTACTTTACTTGTCGAGCACAATGCGAAGCATGCGACGCAGCGGTTCTGCCGCGCCCCACAGCAGCTGATCGCCAACCGTGAAGGCCGACAGATATTCGCCGCCCATCGCCAGTTTGCGCACGCGGCCGACCGGCACGGTCAACGTGCCCGTCACCACCGCCGGGGACAGATCGCGCATGGACGCTTCACGCTCGTTCGGCACGACCTTGACCCAGTCGTTGCCCGACGCGAGGATGCTGTTCACCTCGTCGAGCGGCACGTCCTTGTTCAGCTTGATGGTCAGCGCTTGCGAGTGGCAGCGCATTGCGCCGATCCGCACGCACAAGCCGTCGACCGGAATCGAACCCGGCGTGCCCATGGCCGGCTTGCCGAGAATCTTGTTGGTTTCCGCGCCGCCCTTCCACTCTTCCTTCGACATGCCGTTGCCGATATCCTTGTCGATCCACGGAATCAGCGAGCCGGCGAGCGGCACGCCGAAGTTGTCGGTCGGCATGCGATCGCTGTTCATTGCGCTCAGCACGCGGCGGTCAATGTCGAGAATCGCCGACGACGGATCAGCCAGGTCTTCCTTGGCCGCACCGTACAGCGTGCCCATTTGCTGCAGCAATTCGCGCATGTTCTGCGCACCCGCGCCCGAAGCCGCCTGATACGTCATGGCCGTCATCCAGTCGACGAGGTTTTCGCGGAACAGGCCGCCCAACGCCATCAGCATCAGGCTGACCGTACAGTTACCGCCGATGAAATTCTTCTGGCCCTTGACCAGCGCGTTCTTGATCACGTCGAGGTTGACCGGATCGAGAATGATGACCGCGTCATCTTTCATGCGCAGCGAGGAAGCCGCGTCGATCCAGTAGCCGTTCCAGCCCGCTGCGCGCAGCTTCGGGAACACCTCATTCGTGTAATCGCCGCCCTGGCAGGAGATGATCGCTTCGCACTTCTTCAGGTCTTCGATGCTTGTTGCATCTTTGAGCTTGGTCTCGTTTTTGGCGAACGACGGCGCGTTGCCGCCCGCGTTGCTGGTGCTGAAAAACACCGGTTCGATCAAGTCGAAATCGCCTTCCTGCTGCATGCGTTGCATCAGGACGCTGCCGACCATACCGCGCCAACCTACGAGACCTACGTTCATGACTTCATACCCTTCGAGTGGAAACTTCCCCGCATCTTTGCCCGCAGTGACCGCGCGGGGAAGATGAGCGGGCACGACGGACGATCAGCGTTTCGTGATCGTTTTCGGGGTAATCGTTTTGGTGGTGGTAATGGCGAGCTCAACCACACGGGCTGTTTTGCCGTGGAGTGTCGAAATCGAGGAGATTTGAGCTGTGTGCGCCATCGCTACAATATACACGAAAACCGGAATCCGACGATGTCATCAATCGCCGCTATCGCCCGTATTACGCGCGAATCGGCCTGTTTCAAGGCCAATTCGCGTTTTAAAGGCCGTTTGGCGGCCTGATTGGTGCCTGGCTTTGCAGTGCTTACAGGGCCGCGATCACTGCGTCGCCCATGGCGACCGTGCCGACCTGCTTGCAGCCTGGCGTCAGGATGTCGCCAGTGCGATAGCCCTGTTCCAGCACCTTCTTTACCGCGCTTTCGATGCGATCCGCCTGTTCCGCCTTGTTCAGCGAATAGCGCAGCATCATCGCGGCCGAGAGAATCGTTGCCAGCGGATTCGCCACGCCCTTGCCGGCGATGTCCGGCGCCGAACCGTGCGACGGCTCGTACAAGCCCTTGTTGTTCTTGTCGAGCGAGGCCGACGGCAGCATGCCGATCGAACCCGTCAGCATGGCGGCTTCGTCGGAGAGGATGTCGCCGAACATGTTGCCGGTTACGACCACGTCGAATGCCTTCGGCGCCTTCACTAACTGCATCGCCGCATTGTCCACGTATATGTGCGACAACTCGACGTCCGCGTATTCCTTCGACACGTCGATCATCACGTCGCGCCAGAACTGCGACGTTTCGAGCACATTCGCCTTGTCCACGCTAGTCAGCTTCTTCTGGCGCTTTTGCGCTGCCTGAAAGGCGACGTGCGCGATGCGGCGCACTTCGGGTTCCGAATAGCGCATCGTGTCGAAGCCTTCCTTCGCGCCGGCGAACAGACCGTCCGGCGCTTCGCGCACGCCGCGCGGCGCGCCGAAGTAGATGTCGCCGTTCAGTTCGCGCACGATCAGGATGTCGAGGCCCGAAACAATCTCTTCCTTCAACGACGACGCGCCCGTCAGTTGCGGATAGCAGATCGCCGGACGGAAGTTCGCGAACAGTTGCAAGTGCCTGCGCAGGCCGAGAATCGCCTGCTCCGGGCGCAACGCGCGTTCGAGCGAGTCGTACTTCCAGTCGCCGACGGCGCCGAACAGGATCGCATCGGCTTCTTTCGCCAGCGCCAGCGTCGAATCGGGCAGCGGATGACCCTTCGCTTCGTAGCCCGCGCCGCCAACCGGCGCTTCTTCGAGTTCGAACTTTTCGCCGAGCACGTTCAGGACCTTCACGGCCTCCTTGACGATTTCGGGACCGATGCCGTCGCCCGGCAAGACTGCGATCTTCATGCGAATTCCTTGATGGTTTTTCTGTTTACCCAACGATTCGGTGATTCAGCCAAGGCTGCTTCGTGATCCGTTCCGCTTCGAACTGGCGAATCTTGTCCGCGTGACGCAGCGTGAGGCCAATGTCGTCGAAACCGTTCAGCAGGCAATACTTGCGGAAGCCCGCGACTTCAAACGGATACTCAGCGCCGCCATCAGATGTACGCACGACTTGCGCCTCCAGATCGACGGTCAGCTTGAAGCCGTTGAACGCGTAGGTTTCGTTGAACAGGTGATCGACTTGCTGTTCGGTCAGCACGATCGGCAGCACGCCGTTCTTGAAGCAGTTGTTGTAGAAAATATCGGCGAAGCTCGGCGCAATGATCGCGCGGAAGCCATATTGCTCCAGCGCCCACGGCGCGTGCTCACGCGAGCTGCCGCAGCCGAAGTTCTTGCGCGCCAACAGGACCGAGGCGCCCTGATAACGCGGTTGATTCAGCACGAAATCCGGATTCAGCGGACGCTTCGAGTTGTCCTGACCCGGCTCGCCGTGGTCGAGGTAACGCCATTCGTCGAACGCGTTCGGACCGAAGCCCGTGCGCTTGATCGACTTCAGGAATTGCTTCGGAATGATCGCGTCCGTGTCGACGTTTTCGCGATCGAGCGGCGCCACGACGCCGGTGTGTACGATGAATTTATCCATGACGCTTGCGCCTGTTTCAAGACCGGGCGATACGCGTGGCGGCCGAAAAGCCACTCGCCGCATTGCCGGCAAAAATCAAAAACCGCTTATTTGTCAGCGTGATTGCTGATCGAATTGCCGAGGTGCGACATGTCCTCGCCGAATCCGTGCACCGTGTTGCAACCGGTCAAACCTAGCAATAGTCCAGCCAGGGTACCGAGTGCGAAGCGGCGCAATAGAGTGGTGCGATTCATGTTCTTCATCATGCGTTTTATCCAAGCTTGCGAATATCGACGAAATGCCCTTCGATAGCCGCAGCGGCAGCCATCGCGGGGCTCACGAGGTGGGTACGGCCACCGGCGCCTTGACGACCTTCGAAATTACGATTCGACGTGGACGCGCAGCGCTCGCCCGGATCCAACCGGTCGGCGTTCATCGCGAGACACATCGAACAACCGGGCTCACGCCATTCGAAACCGGCATCAGTAAAGACCTTGTCGAGGCCTTCGCGTTCCGCTTGCGCCTTCACCAGACCCGAACCCGGCACCACCATGGCCAGACGGATGTTCGGCGCGACGCGGCGGCCGAGCTTCTTCACGACGTAGGCCGCAGCGCGAATGTCTTCAATGCGCGCATTGGTGCACGACCCGATGAAGATTTTATCCGGCTTGATGGATTCGATCGGCGCATTCGGTTCGAGCGCCATGTATTTCAACGCGCGTTCCATTGCGTCACGCTTGACCGGGTCTTTTTCGCGTTCCGGATCCGGCACGCGGCCGTCTACGGCGGTGACCATTTCCGGCGACGTGCCCCACGTGACTTGCGGCACGATTTCCGCAGCGTTCAGCTCGACCACGCGATCGAATTGCGCGCCTTCGTCCGTCTTGAACTGTTTCCAGTACTCGACTGCGTGATCCCACTCGGCGCCCGCCGGCGAGAACGGACGGCCCTTCAGGTATTCGACGGTGGTGTCGTCCACAGCGACCATGCCGGCGCGCGCGCCTGCTTCGATCGCCATGTTGCAGACCGTCATGCGGCCTTCCATGGACAGCGCCCGAATCGTCGAACCGCCGAATTCGATCGCGTAGCCGGTGCCGCCTGCCGTGCCGATCTTGCCGATGATCGCGAGCACAATGTCTTTCGCGGTACAGCCGCGCGGCAACGGGCCTTCAACCCTCACCAGCATGTTCTTGCTCTTCTTCTGCAAGAGCGTTTGCGTGGCCAGCACGTGCTCGACTTCCGACGTACCGATGCCGTGCGCCAGCGCGCCGAACGCGCCGTGCGTGGACGTGTGCGAGTCGCCGCAGACGATGGTCATGCCCGGCAGCGTAGCGCCTTGCTCCGGCCCGATGATGTGCACGATGCCCTGGCGCAGGTCGTTCATCTTGAACTGCGTAATGCCGTAGCTATCGCAGTTCGAATCGAGCGTATCCACCTGCAGCTTGGAGACCGGATCAGCGATGCCGTGACTGCGATCCGTGGTGGGGACGTTATGGTCCGACACCGCCAGATTCGCGCTGATACGCCACACCGGACGCTCAGCCAGTTTCAGGCCTTCAAACGCCTGAGGGCTGGTGACCTCGTGCAGCAGGTGACGGTCGATATAGAGAATCGTCGTGCCGTCTTCTTCCGTGTGGACCACGTGTGTGTTCCACAATTTGTCGTAGAGAGTCTGTGCCATGGTATGCGGGGTAGTAGTGACTGCGGGCTGACTGTGTCGGTCGATTATGCCACGCAGAACCTCGCTTTGGGCCCCTCAATCATGGAGAAAACCGATAAAAAACAGGGAGTTGGGTGGTAGTGGCGATACCTGTATGGGCGTTACCCGGCAACGGATTGCGTGACGCGCGACGCAACGCCACGCCACGCATGGTCATGGGTCAGCGCGGCGCGGCGCTTCATGCGCGAACACGTACGGCCCATGCACATTCAGAACTCAGCGTTTGAGATCGAACCCCAGTTGGGCACGCCCCTGCGGCGTCAGATCGCTTTCCTGCGCACGCCCGATGAAATCCGTTTCGAAGTGATCGGCGGGAAAATCCGGCGGACTCTCGCCGCGCAGGAAGCTCGGCAGTTGGCGCTTCAGATACGCCTCGTTTTTCGCGCACCACGGCGCCGATGAAATATACATCACGTTGCTGTAGCCGCTGCCTTTATGCGCGTCTTCCACGGAATGCACGACATCGCTGTGCCAGAACACAGCGTCGCCCGCTTGCATGTGAGGAATCGGCGTGACTGCTTCGAGCAGCAAGCCATGCCATTCAGGTTTGATCGACAGTGCACGCGCCGGCTGTGCGCCGCAGAGTTCGTCTTCAGGAACGTCGTCCTGCAAGGCGCGCAGGATTACGTAGGCCATGGCATTGGCAATTGGGATCAGTTGCAGCGTTCCATCGCCGGGTCCTTGCGGCGTCAGCGCGGTCCACCCCTGGAAGGTGCGGAACATCGAGCATACGGCGGGCGACGGGATCTCCTGCACATCGGGGCGGAAGGCGGCGTCGAATGGATCGTACGCACGCCAGTTGCCCGACAGCACGTGCCGGTACACCTGCTGGAAGTTCGGATCGAGCCAGCGCTCCACCGAGCCGCCGTCGACGTGCGGCGACAAACCCAACGATTCCGAGCCCGGCGGCCGGCGGCGGATACGGTCCGCGTAGACCGGCACGCGCGCTGGATCGAAGTGCTGCTTCCCTTCGCTCTCTGACGTCCACAAGCGGTTGAGGAATACGCGCGTGTTGGTCAACTGCTCGGACTGCCGGGCCGCCGTTTGCGGTTTCGACCAGTACACACCATAAATCTGCGGCTTGCTCGAGGAGAGATTGCCGAAGTATTTGTCCTCTGCGCGGTGTGCGAGCTTATCGTCGAGGTTATTGCGCTCGACGTATTGCGCGATTTCATCGTTCCAGTCACTGGCTTGCTGGCGGGTGAAAACCCCGCGCACTACGCATGCGCCGCACGTCTTGATCCGGGCGATCGCAGCAGGGTCGACGTCGCCGGAAACGATACTCGCGTAGTCGAACACGGGAATGGCTTCGCGGCTCTCTTCACGGTCGCGGCGGATGGCGTCGACCTGCTGCCGGATCGCGCCTTCGACTTCGCTGAACACCCGTGCATAGTTCGGCAACGCGGCACGCAGCGCGCGTTTCGTGGTGAGGATCGCTTCCGGAAGATTGTCGATCACGAGCGGCATGACTTGTCTCCTTGCATTGGTTTTGTGTTGGGCTGCGGTGCGGTGCGGTGCGGTGCGGTGCGGTGCGGTGCGGTGCGGTGCGTCCAGATTAGGGACCTTTGCCGCCCCGCATACATCTTTTTCGGCCAATTATCGATACAATTCTGACATTCGCCGTTTTTCCTTCCTGCGGCCAGGTTGCATAGCGTGAAACCCCAATACGAACGCGTCACCATCCCCGACGGCTGCTCGGTCCGCGTCTACCATCGGCAGCTCGCGCAGATTCCGTTCGAATGGCATCACCACCCTGAATATGAACTCACGCTGACGATGAATAGCCGTGGCCGGCGCTTCGTCGGCGACCATATCGCCGACTACTGCGGCGACGATCTCGTGCTGGTGCCGCCGGATATGCCGCACACGTGGGCGTCGACGGAGCCGATCGATGCACGCGAGCCGCAGGTGGCGATCGTGGTGTGGTTCAGTGGCGATTGGGCGCGGCGGATGGCTGATTGCTGCCCGGAGTTTGCTTTGTTGCGGACGTTGTTGAGGCGGGGTGCGCCGGGGCTGCGGTTTGCGCCGGAAGCCGTAGCGTTGATCCGCGGGCAGATGGATGCCCTACTGGATACGTCGCCACGGGTGCGGCTTGGCGCGGTGCTGGAGGTGCTCGCATGCCTCTCTGAGGCGGAATCCGAACCACTGGCATCGCCGGCTGCACACGGGTTGGGCGCGCGACAACAACGCGCTCGCGACTCGCAACCAATGCGAGCGACGCAACAGAGGCACGCCGCGCAGACGGCCGCCTTCGCGCCCGCTGTCTCGCCAGGCGGCAGTGCATCGGAAGCGGAGCGGCTAAACCGCGTCCTCGATATGCTCGATCGGCGTTTCCACGAACCGCTGCGCGTGGCTGAGCTATGCGAGGTGGCCAACCTCTCGGAGCGCTCGCTGCACCGTTACTTCGTACGACATGTGGGTGAAAGCGTCGGACGCTATCTGAACCGGCTACGCATCGGCTATGCGACACGGCAGTTGACCGATACAGGCTGGCCGATCGCGCTGATCGCGACGAAAGCCGGCTTTCCGAATCTCGCCAATTTCAATCGACAATTCCTGTCTGCGCGCGGCATGACGCCGAGTGCGTATCGGCATTTTTTCGAAACGCACGGGCAGGCGCAGAAGGACGCCACCACGCCAGCCAACCTCAAAGTTCGGCCACCGTCGCTTGAACGAGCCCGGCGACGTCAGGCACGCGCGCCCCAAAACAAAACGCCCCAACGGTGAACCCGTTGGGGCGTTTTTCATCAGCCAGATCCTGCGTTGATTCGCAGCAAACGACCACTACAAACTACACACGCTCAACCCGATCAACGTTGTGCAATCGGCTTCGCTTCACGCTGCGTATCGCCGATGAACAGCTGACGCGGACGGCCAATCTTCTGTTCCGGATCGGCGATCATTTCGTTCCACTGTGCAATCCAGCCGACCGTACGTGCCATCGCGAAGATACACGTGAACATCGACGTTGGGATGCCCAGCGCGCGTTGAACGATACCCGAGTAGAAGTCGACGTTCGGGTACAGCTTGCGCGACACGAAGTATTCGTCTTCCAGTGCGATTTTTTCCAGCGCCATGGCCAGCTTGAACAGCGGGTCGTCGTGCAGGCCCAGCTCTTCCAGCACTTCGTGGCAGGTTTCGCGCATCAGCTTCGCACGCGGATCGTAGTTCTTGTAGACGCGGTGACCGAAGCCCATCAGCTTCACGCCCGAGTTCTTGTCCTTCACCTGCTTGATGAACTCAGGAATGTTGTCGACCGAGCCGATTTCTTCCAGCATGTTCAGTGCGGCTTCGTTCGCACCACCGTGCGCCGGGCCCCACAGGCAGGCGATACCCGCTGCGATACACGCGAACGGATTAGCGCCCGACGAACCCGCCAGACGAACCGTCGATGTCGACGCATTCTGCTCGTGGTCAGCGTGCAGGATCAGGATACGGTCTAGCGCGCGCACCAGCACGTCGTTGACCTTGTACTCTTCGCACGGGTTCGAGAACATCATGTGCATGAAGTTCGCGCTGTACGACAGGTCGTTCTTCGGGTACGCAAACGGCTGGCCGATGCTGTACTTGTACGCCATCGCGACCAGCGTCGGCAGCTTCGCGATCATGCGAATGGCCGACACGTCACGGTGACGCGGATTGTTGATGTCGAGCGAGTCGTGATAGAACGCCGACAGTGCGCCCACTGCCGCGACCAGAATCGCCATCGGGTGCGCGTCACGGCGGAAGCCACGGAAGAAGAAGTGCATCTGCTCGTGCACCATCGTGTGCTTCGTGACGGTGTCGACGAATTCCTTCTCCTGCGCTGCGTTCGGCAGTTCGCCCTTCAGCAGCAGGTAGCAGGTTTCGAGGAAGTCGGCGTTTTCCGCGAGGTTGTCGATTGGGTAGCCGCGGTACAGCAGCTCGCCCTTGTCGCCGTCGATGTAGGTGATAGCCGAATTGCACGCCGCCGTCGACATGAAGCCCGGATCGTACGTGAACTTGCCGGTCTGGCCGTACAGTTTGCGGATGTCGATCACGTCCGGGCCGAGAGTGCCCTTGTAAATCGGCATTTCAACGCTCGGCGAATTGTCGCTGAACGATAGCGTGGCTTTAACATCTGACGGGGTCATAGCACATCCTCAATCGAAGTATGGAAACAGGGTTTCGATAATTTGCACGCCTGGAACAACGGACACGCGGCGAACAAGCGGCGCTCAAGCGTTGCGCAACAGCTCCAGCACCCGGATCACATCCGGGTCGTCGGCAAGTTCGCCTTCCGGTTCCTTGCGGACCAGCAGCAAGTCCATCAGGTCGTTATCGCTCAGCTCGAGCAGGCTCGTAAGAGCGCCTACATCGGCATCGCTGAGGTCATGCTCATATCGGCTGAAAAAACGTTCAAAGATCAGATCGTTTTCCAGCAGGCCCCGCCGCGCACGCCAGCGAAGGCGCGCGCGGCGGAGAGGGTCGGACTGATGCGATGTTTCGTTGTTCATGTCAGTACGCGCCGGGCCGCCCCCAAGCGTACTGACCGCCCCTCAGGGGCAGCGAACGATAGGGAGCGTGGGCGCTGTTCATATCAAACAGCGCGGCGAACCATCAATTCCTTGATCTTGCCAATCGCCTTGGTCGGGTTCAGGCCCTTCGGGCAGACGTCGACGCAATTCATGATCGTATGGCAACGGAACAGACGGTACGGATCTTCCAGGTTGTCGAGGCGTTCACCCGTCGCTTCATCACGACTGTCCGCAATGAAACGATAGGCTTGCAACAGGCCAGCCGGGCCGACGAACTTGTCCGGATTCCACCAGAAGCTCGGGCACGAGGTCGAGCAGCTGGCACACAGAATACATTCATACAGGCCGTCGAGCTCGTCGCGTTCTTCCGGCGACTGCAGACGTTCCTTTTCCGGCGGCGGCGTATCGTTGATCAGGTACGGCTTGATCGAATGATACTGGTTGAAGAACTGCGTGAAGTCGCAGATCAGGTCGCGCACGACGGGCAGGCCCGGCAGCGGACGCAGCACGATCTTTTGCGGCAGGTCGTTCATGTTCTGCAAGCAGGCCAGACCGTTCTTGCCATTGATGTTCATCGCGTCCGAACCGCACACGCCTTCGCGGCACGAACGGCGGAACGACAAGGTTTCGTCGACCGCTTTCAGCTTGAGCAGCGCGTCGAGCAGCATGCGTTCGTGCGAGTCGATTTCGATCTCGTACGTTTGCATACGCGGTGCTGCATCCTTATCCGGGTCGTAGCGGTAAATTTCAAATGTACGCTTAGCCATTTCTGAATTCCTTTGACTTGTGCCTTAGAAGGTTCGCGCTTTCGGCGGTACCGATTCGACGGTCAGCGGTTGCATATGAACCGGCTTGTAGTCGAGGCGATCGCCTTCGCTGAACCACAGCGTATGGCGCAGCCAGTTTTCGTCGTCGCGATGTTCGAAGTCGTTTTGCGCGTGCGCGCCGCGGCTTTCCTTACGCGCTTCAGCGGAAACCATCGTGGCGCGCGCCACTTCGATCAGGTTCTCCACTTCCAACGCTTCAACACGTGCCGTGTTGAACACCTTCGACTTGTCTTTCAGGTAGATGTTGTCGACACGGTCAGTCACTTCGCGAATGCGCTCCACGCCTTCGGCCAGCAGCTTCGATGTGCGGAACACGCCGGCATGCGCCTGCATCGTGGAACGGATCTCGGCCGCAACGGTTTGCGAGTATTCGCCCGACGTTGATTTGTCCAGCTTGTTCAGGCGCGACAGTGAGAAATCGGCAGCGTCGGCCGGCAGTGGCTTGTGCTCCTTGATGTCCTTCACATGCTTGACGATGTGGTTGCCGGCTGCACGGCCGAACACCACCAGGTCGAGCAGCGAGTTCGTGCCGAGACGGTTTGCGCCGTGCACCGACACGCACGAGCATTCGCCCACTGCGTAGAAACCGTTCACGACTTCCTTATGATCCCGCGACGTGCCAACGACCTGGCCGTTGATGTTCGTCGGGATACCACCCATTTGATAGTGGATGGTCGGCACAACCGGAATCGGCTCTTTAATACAATCGACGTTCGCAAACTTCATGGCGATTTCGCGGATCGACGGCAGACGCTTCATGATCGTCTCGGCGCCGATGTGCGACAGGTCGAGCAGCACGTGATCCTTATTCGGACCCACGCCGCGGCCTTCCTTGATTTCCTGGTCCATCGAACGCGAAACGAAGTCGCGCGGCGCCAGATCCTTCAGCGTCGGCGCGTAGCGTTCCATGAAACGCTCGCCGTTCGAGTTACGCAGAATGCCGCCTTCGCCACGCACGCCTTCGGTAATCAGCACGCCTGCGCCGGCCACGCCGGTCGGGTGGAATTGCCAGAATTCCATGTCTTGCAGGGCGATGCCCGAACGCGCAGCCATACCCAGGCCGTCACCGGTGTTGATGAACGCGTTCGTGGATGCAGCGAAGATCCGGCCCGCGCCGCCCGTAGCGAACAGCGTGGTCTTGCCTTCGAGGATATAAACGTCGCCGGTTTCCATTTCCAGCGCGGTCACGCCGAGCACGTCGCCGTCGGCGTCGCGGATCAGATCCAGCGCCATCCATTCGACGAAGAATTGCGTCTTGGCAGCAACGTTTTGCTGGTACAGCGTGTGCAGCAGCGCATGACCGGTACGGTCAGCGGCCGCGCAAGCGCGTTGCACCGGCTTTTCGCCGTAGTTCGCGGTATGGCCGCCGAACGGGCGTTGATAAATCGTACCGTCCGCATTGCGGTCGAACGGCATGCCCATGTGTTCCAGTTCGTAGACTGCGTTCGGTGCTTCACGGCACATGAACTCGATCGCGTCCTGGTCGCCGAGCCAGTCGGAACCCTTGATCGTGTCGTAGAAGTGATAGTGCCAGTTGTCTTCGCTCATGTTGCCGAGCGATGCGCCGATGCCGCCTTGGGCAGCGACCGTGTGCGAACGCGTCGGAAACACCTTGGACAGCACGCAAACCGACAGACCGGCGCGCGCGAGTTGCAGCGAAGCGCGCATTCCCGAGCCGCCTGCGCCGACGATAACCACGTCAAACTTGCGACGCGGCAGAGAATTCTTGATTGCAGCCATTCTTTTACACTCTCCAGAGAATCTGCGCAGCGTAGCCCGCACATGCGAGCAGCCAGACGATCGTCAGCGCTTGAAGAAACAGGCGCGTGCCAACGGGCTTCACATAGTCCATCCAGATGTCGCGGATACCAACCCACGCGTGATAGAACAGCGACAGCAGCGTGACAAACGTGGCGAGCTTCATCCATTGCGTTGCAAAGATCGACGCCCAACCGTCATACGAGAAATCGCGCGCGCCGAAGAACCAGGCGAGCAGGATCACCGTGTAGACAGCCATGATGCAGGCCGTAATGCGCTGGGCAAGCCAGTCGCGCAGACCGTAATGTGCGCCGACGACAAGACGCTTCGGACCGATTCGGTTATTAGCTGCCATTTTTTTAGAATGCTCCGAAGAGTTTGAGCGCGAAAGCAATCGTCAGAAGCGACGAAACGACCAGCACCACGATGGAGGTTTGCTTGCCCTTCTCTTTAGTCGTGAGGCCGTGGCTTGTGTCCATGAACAGGTGACGCACGCCTGCACAGAAGTGAAACAGGAAGGCCCACGCGAGAACGAGCGTGATGAGTTTGACGATGATGTTGGAGAGGAAGCCCTTGAAGACTTCGAAACTGAGTTCGGAGGTCAGGCTCTGATCGAAGAGGTACAGCAGGAACGGAAGAAAAACAAAAAGCAGCAACCCGCTTACGCGGTGCAAGATCGACACTCGCCCCGCTAGCGGGAGACGGTATGCCGTCAAAATCTGCCCGATACCGATGTTCCGGAATTCCGGCCTCGGTTTTTTTACGGCTTCAGCCATGCTAGACCCCTACTATGTAGTCACACTAATCCGCAATTTTAGCGCCTTTTTATATCGCGCTGCAGCGAAAACCACTACAGGTCCGTTACAGCATGCGCGATAAAGGCGCCTTCAAACAGGCGCGCGCGTGGGACGCGACGCCTTTTTTCGTCCCGATTCAGCTCAGATCGTTCTGATAGTAATACCCGGTTGTGACATACCAACCACGGCGCACCTCAACCGGCCGGTCGCCATAGGTATAGGACACGCGCTCGACCGAAAGCAGCGGAAAACCCGCCGGCACATGAAGCAGATCGGCAACCGAAGGATCAGCCGCGACCGCCCGGATCTTCTCCGTTGCGCGGATCATGCGTGTGCCGAATTCCGTCTCGAACATCGCGTAAAGGGGACCTTTATACTCCGACAGCCGCTCGAGCGTGAGCCCGCGAAACACCGCGCCGGGCAACCAGATTTCGTCGAGTACGGTAACTTCGCCGTCGAACTGCAGCAAGCGCTTGATCAACACCACCGGATCGGCGGGTTTCAGATCGAGTTGCCGAGCAATGTCCGCCGAAGCGCGCAAGCGCCGGCATTCAAGCAGGCGGCTGACGTGCGGATGTTCCGCGCCGTCATCGGCCAGTAATCTGAGGAAGCGAAACTGGGCGCGATCTTCATTGTGCGTTGCAACAAAAGTACCCTTGCCCTGGCGGCGCACCAGCAGGTTGTCGGCGGCAAGCTCGTCGATCGCTTTGCGCACTGTTCCCTGACTGACCTTGAATCTGGCCGCCAATTCGACTTCACTAGGAATGATCTCGCCAGGCTTCCATTCGCCGCTTTCGAGGCTCTGCGTAATCAAGCCCTTGATCTGCTGATACAAAGGGCTGAAAGTGGGCGATGTAGCGGGCGTGGCAGCAGATACACCCTCGCCCGTGGCCCCATGGCCGTTCGGATTCGTGGTGTTCGCCGGGTTCGAAGTCATCCGCGCATTTCATCATAAAGGGCCGGGCCGCGTCTAGGGTTTTCCCCGCAACAGATATGTCTTATATAAGACATAAGATAATGTTGACTTTGTGTCTGACGACTCCTACACTCCTTGTCGAGCAAGGGTTTGCGGGGTTTTCGGCGACTGTTTTGCACTATGCAATGCAGCGCCGCAGCGCACCGGCGGCCACTCTGCACCATGCTGTTCCCATGCAGTCCAGGTTTCGATTCGCCGCCATTCGTTGGTCAGACGCTTGCCGAAACGCGCTGTTTGCAGGAGCCCGCACCGTGCAGCGGCTACCCGGCGCCAACATGCCTCGCTTCCCGCTCTTCAGCAGCACAGGTTCCGGCATGGCGGTCTTGCCGCAGCGCCGCACAGCCTCGGCACATTACGAGGCCGTACGCGAACAGTGAATTCCGCCGTGTTTCACAACGCTTCGCTGAACGCGCATATAGAATGGCGTTTTCCCTAGCGTCTAACGCATCGTCCTGGAGATTTCTCAATGGCTAAGCCCGCAAAGCGCGTTGCCGTCACCGGCGCCGCAGGTCAAATTGCTTACTCCCTGCTGTTCCGCATCGCCAATGGCGACCTGCTCGGCAAGGATCAGCCGGTTATCCTGCAACTGCTCGACCTGCCGCAAGCGCAAGGCGCCGTCAAAGGCGTCGTGATGGAACTGGATGATTGCGCATTCCCGCTGCTGTCGGGCGTCGTGATCACCGACGACCCGAAGGTTGCGTTCAAGGATGCAGATGTGGCCCTGCTGGTCGGCGCACGTCCGCGTTCGAAAGGCATGGAGCGTAAGGACCTGCTGTCGGCAAACGCCGAAATCTTCACGGTTCAGGGCAAAGCGCTGAACGACGTCGCCAGCCGCGACGTGAAAGTGCTGGTGGTCGGCAACCCGGCCAACACGAATGCTTACATCGCGATGAAGTCGGCGCCGGATCTGCCGAAGAAGAACTTCACCGCCATGCTGCGCCTGGACCACAATCGCGCACTGTCGCAACTGGCCGCCAAGTCGGGCAAGCCGGTCGCTTCGATCGAAAAGCTGGCTGTGTGGGGTAATCACTCGCCGACCATGTATCCGGACTTCCGCGTCGCAACGGCTGAAGGTCAAGACCTGACCAAGCTGATCAACGACGAAGAATGGAACCGCAACACGTTCATCCCGACCGTCGGCAAGCGTGGCGCAGCGATTATCGAAGCGCGCGGCCTGTCGTCGGCAGCGTCGGCAGCTAACGCTGCAATCGACCACGTGCGTGACTGGGTGCTCGGCACGAACGGTAAGTGGGTCACGATGGGTATTCCGTCGGACGGTTCGTATGGCATTCCGGAAGACATCATCTACGGTGTGCCGGTTACCTGCGAAAACGGCGAGTACAAGCGCGTTGAAGGTCTGGCAATCGACGCGTTCTCGCGCGAAAAGATGGACGGCACGCTGAACGAGCTGCTCGAAGAGCGCGAAGGCGTTCAACACCTGCTGGGCTAATCGCCTGATGCAGACAAACCGGAACTCCGAAGCGTCACCGCGGCGGGTTCCGGTTTTTTACGTGCGAATGCAGGTACGGCGCTGCAATCTGCGGCTAGTTTCGCAGACCGCCATGCCGGTATCCGCATCTGATCCGAACGCGTTTTGAGCGGCTGTTTGATGCTCGCCGAGCAGAGCGCGTCCGAATCAGATTTCCCTAACGACCACCCACGCCCCTGACGCCGAAGATGCGCGCCCTCACACCCGCCGAAGTGCTGTTTGACGGCGAAGTGCCGCCCGCTGTGCTGCCTGCCTGCGATCACTACGCCGGCAGCGAGAAGCTGATGCTGAAATCACTGGCATTGCAGCAGCAACTCGGCCCCGTGTTCGACGTCACGCTCGATTGTGAAGACGGCGCGCAGGTCGGCCGCGAAGCCGAACACGCGGAGCTGGTCGCGTCGCTGCTGGGCAGCGAGCATGATCACTTCGGCCGCGTCGGCGTGCGGATCCACGATTTCGATCACCCGCACTGGCGTGACGACGTCCGTCTCATTCTGCGCGCCGCAAAGCGGGCGCCCGCTTACATCACCCTGCCGAAAATCCGCAACGTTCCTGATGCCGCCGAAATGGTCGCATTCATCGAGGCGACGCGGCGTGAACTCGGCATCGCGCAGCCGGTGCCAGCGCAACTGCTGGTCGAAACACATGGCGCGTTGACGCGCGTGTTCGATCTGGCCGCGCTGCCGGGCGTCGAGGCGCTGAGCTTCGGCCTGATGGACTTCGTCTCCGCGCACGACGGCGCAATCCCGGATACCGCCATGCGCTCGCCCGGTCAATTCGATCACCCGCTGGTGCGGCGCGCGAAGCTCGAGATCTCGGCGGCCTGTCACGCGCACGGCAAGGTGCCATCGCATAACGTCAGCACGGAAGTACGCGACATGAGCGTGGTCGCGAACGACGCGGCGCGCGCGCGCAACGAGTTCGGCTACACGCGGATGTGGAGCATCCATCCGGCGCAGATCGAGGCGATCGTCGCCGCGTTTGCACCACGCGACGAGGAAATCGTCACCGCAACCGAAATTCTGCTGGCTGCACAGTCCGCTCAATGGGGACCGACGCGCCATCACGACACGCTGCACGACCGCGCGAGCTATCGCTACTACTGGTCGGTGCTGCGTCGCGCGCAATCCACTGGCCGCACCGTCCCGCAAGACGCCGCGCCGCTCTTCACGAAAGTGGGCGCTAACGGGCAAGTCGCATCATGAGCACGATGGTCAACGCGGCAGCCCGCGTAGCAGTGCTGAACGGCGCTCTCATGTGGGCCCGTGCAAGCGAGTCCCTGCATCGCCTGGTGCAGCGGGGAGCAGGCGTCGAATGCGCAGTTCAACCAGAAGCAGTGAGCAGGCACAAAGGAGATTGCGGGAGATGAGCGAGACGACGCAAACCGCCGGTGCACAAGGCGAGAACGAACCTAAAAGCGGCTTCAAACCGAAGAAATCGGTGGCCCTGTCCGGCGTGACGGCGGGTAACACTGCACTTTGCACGGTCGGCAAGACTGGCAACGATCTGCATTACCGCGGCTACGACATTCTCGACATCGCCGGTGCGTGCGAATTCGAAGAAATCGCGTATCTGCTGGTCCACGAAAAGCTGCCGACGCAGGCCGAACTGATCGCCTACAAGACGAAGCTCAAGGCGCTGCGCGGCTTGCCCGCGAACGTCAAGGCCGCGCTGGAGTGGATTCCGGCCGCCGCGCACCCAATGGACGTGATGCGCACGGGCGTCTCGGTGCTCGGCACCGTACTGCCGGAGAAAGACGACCACAACCTGCCGGGCGCACGCGACATCGCCGACAAGCTGATGGCCTCGCTCGGTTCGATGCTGCTGTACTGGTATCACTACTCGCACAACGGCAAGCGCATCGAGGTCGAAACCGACGACGATTCGATCGGCGGCCACTTCCTGCATCTGCTCCACGGCGTGGAGCCGTCGAAGGCATGGGTCGACGCAATGCATGTGTCGCTGAACCTGTATGCCGAGCACGAATTCAACGCGTCGACGTTCACCGGCCGCGTGATTGCCGGTACGGGCTCGGATATCTACTCGGCCATCACCGGTGCAATCGGCGCGCTGCGCGGCCCGAAGCACGGCGGCGCGAACGAAGTCGCATTCGAGATCCAGTCGCGCTACCAGACGCCCGATGAGGCCGAAGCCGATATCCGCAAGCGCGTCGAAAACAAGGAAGTGGTGATCGGTTTCGGTCACCCGGTGTACACGATCTCCGACCCGCGTAACAAGGTCATCAAGGAAATCGCGAAGAAGTTGTCGAAGGAAGCGGGCAACAACAAGCTCTTCAATATCGCCGAGCGTCTGGAAACAGTGATGGCAGATGCGAAGAAGATGTTCCCGAATCTCGACTGGTTCAGCGCGGTTTCGTATCACATGATGGGCGTGCCGACAGCGATGTTCACGCCGCTGTTCGTGATCGCCCGCACGGCTGGCTGGAGCGCGCACATTATCGAGCAGCGGATCGACAACAAGATCATTCGTCCGAGCGCAAATTACACCGGTCCCGAGAATTTGAAGTACGTGCCGCTAAATAGGAGAAAATAGCGGTCGCTGTGCGCTTTCAAAGCGCGTGCAGTTCAACCCTCACGGTTGCCAGGACCGGTAGCCCGTGCACTGTTCAACTGAAATTAGATAGAAAGGTTCTCCACCATGAAAAAGCTGATGATCGCCGCCGTGATTGGCGCCCTGTCCACGACGATGCTGACCGTCGCGACTGACGCCGCCGCACAAACGGCGACCACCGCCACGAAGCCGGTTGCCAAGGCTGTGGCGAAACGCCCGCAACCGAAACGCCTGATCAAGCGCAAGGGCAACGCGGCCAAGGAAGCGAAGGTCGATCCGGTTCCGGACGGCTCGGTAAAGTGGTCGTGCAACGAAGGTCTGGCATTCGACCTGAAGGGCGACATGAAGCGTGACCAGATCGTCACGGTTCACTGGGCGAACAAAAACTACAACTTGCCGCGCGAAGCGACCACCACGGGCGCAGACCGCTTCCACGACGCAGCATCGGGTATGGATCTCGTCGTGATCCCGACGAAGGCCATGTTGTTCTCGGACAAGGACAGCTCACGTCTGGCCGACGAGTGCAAGACGGCAGAGATGGTGCAAGGCGCACCGGCTCCGACGCAATCGAACGCGATCAACAAGACTAACTAATCAATCAGTTACATCAGGAAAGCACCCCGATGTCCGCTCCGATTTCCAACGTGCGACCCGACCCGGACCCAGTCCTGGCCGATATTGTCGATTACGTGCTGGATTTCCCGATCGACAGCACGCTCGCGCTGGATACCGCGCGTAACTGCCTGATCGATACGCTCGGTTGCGGACTCGAGGCTCTGACCTACCCGGCGTGCACCAAGCTGATGGGACCGATCGTGCCAGGCACGATCGTCCCCAACGGCGCGAAAGTGCCGGGCACGTCGTTCCAGCTGGATCCGGTTCAGGCTGCCTTTAACATCGGCGCAATGATCCGCTGGCTGGACTTCAACGACACCTGGCTGGCTGCGGAATGGGGCCATCCGTCGGATAACCTCGGCGGAATTCTGGCGACAGCCGACTGGCTCTCGCGCAGTGCCATCGCAGCAGGCAAAAAGCCGCTGACGATGAAAGACGTATTGATCGGCATGATCAAGGCGCACGAAATTCAAGGCTGTATCGCGCTCGAAAACTCGTTCAACAAGGTTGGGCTCGATCATGTGCTGCTGGTGAAGCTGGCGTCGACCGCGGTGGTCGGCCAGATGATCGGTTTGACGCGCGATGAGTTGATCAACGCGGTATCGCAAGCATTTGTCGATGGGCATGCGCTGCGCACCTACCGCCATGCGCCGAATACCGGCTCGCGCAAGTCGTGGGCCGCAGGCGATGCGACGTCGCGCGCCGTGCGTCTCGCGTTGATCGCGAAGACCGGCGAGATGGGCTATCCGTCGGTGCTGACGGCTAAGACGTGGGGCTTCTACGATGTCCTGTTCAAGGGCAACGCGTTCAAGTTTCAGCGTCCGTACGGTTCGTACGTGATGGAAAATGTGCTCTTCAAAATTTCGTTTCCGGCAGAATTCCACGCGCAAACGGCAGTGGAAGCTGCGATGACTTTGCACGCACGACTCCTGGCTCAAGGCAAGCGCATCGAGGACATCAAAAAGATCACGATCCGCACCCACGAAGCTGCGATCCGCATCATCGACAAGAAAGGCCCCCTGAACAATCCGGCCGACCGCGACCACTGCATTCAGTACATGATCGCCGTGCCGCTGATCCACGGCCGCCTGACGGCCTCGGACTATGAAGATTCGATCGCGCAGGACGCGCGCATCGATGTGCTGCGCGCGAAGATGGAATGTGTCGAAGACGCGCAGTTCACGAAGGATTATCACGATCCGGAGAAGCGTTCGATCGCCAATGCACTGACGGTCGAATTCAACGACGGGTCGACATTCGACGAAGTTGTAGTCGAATACCCGATCGGTCACAAGCGTCGTCGCGAAGACGGGATTCCGTTGCTGGTCGAGAAGTTCAAGACCAACCTCGCGCGCCGCTTTCCGGTCAAGCAACAACTGGCGATTCTCGACGTGTCGCAGGATCAGGCAAGGCTCGAAGCCATGCCGGTCAATGAGTACGTCGATCTGTACGTCATCTAGTTAAGTTAAGTACTGTAGTTCCGCGATCAAACCAAGGAAAACACCATGGCCCACAACCTCCACAAAACGCTCAAGGAATTCGACAGCGGTTCCGGCAAAGGCAAGTTCTACTCCCTGCCGCAACTCGGCAAGGCACTGAACATCAAGATCGACCGCCTGCCGGTCTCGATCCGTATCGTGCTGGAATCGGTGCTGCGTAACTACGACGGCAAGAAGATCGCCGAAGAACACATCACGCAACTCGCGAACTGGAAGCCGACCGCAGCGCGCGTCGACGAAATCCCGTTCGTCGTGTCGCGCGTCGTGCTGCAAGACTTTACCGGCGTGCCGCTGCTTGCCGACATCGCTGCAATGCGCGGTGTCGCGAAACACATGGGCAAGGATCCGAAGTCGATCGAACCGCTGGTCCCGGTCGATCTGGTCGTCGATCACTCGGTGCAGATCGATCACTTCCGCGAAAAGAACGCGCTCGACTTGAACATGAAACTGGAATTCCAGCGCAATAACGAGCGCTACCAGTTCATGAAGTGGGGCATGCAGGCATTCGACACGTTCAAGGTCGTGCCGCCGGGCGTCGGCATCGTCCACCAGGTGAACCTGGAATACCTCGCACGCGGCGTGCACAAGAAGGCCGAAGGCGCGGACACCGTGTACTACCCGGATTCGCTGGTCGGCACGGACAGCCACACGACGATGATCAACGGCATCGGTGTGGTGGGCTGGGGCGTGGGCGGTATCGAAGCTGAAGCCGGCATGCTCGGCCAGCCGGTGTACTTCCTGACGCCGGACGTGGTGGGCGTCGAACTGAAGGGCAAGCTGCGCGAAGGCCTGACGGCGACCGACCTGGTTCTGACCGTCACCGAACTGCTGCGTAAGGAAAAGGTTGTCGGCAAGTTCGTCGAGTTCTTCGGCGAAGGCACGAAGTCGCTGTCGCTGCCGGACCGTGCGACGATCGGCAACATGGCGCCGGAATACGGCGCAACAATGGGCTTCTTCCCGGTCGACGAAAAAACCATCGACTACTTCAAGGGCACGGGCCGTACCGACGCAGAAATCTCCGCCTTCGAAAACTACTTCAAGGCGCAGGGTCTGTTCGGTATTCCGAAGGCTGGCCAGATCGACTACACCAAGGTCGTCACGCTGGATCTCGGCACGGTCACGCCGTCGCTGGCAGGTCCGAAGCGCCCGCAAGACCGTATCGAAATCGGTCACGTGAAGTCGACCTTCAGCGACCTGTTCTCGAAGCCGGTGGCAGAAAACGGCTTTGCGAAGAAGGCGGAAGATCTCGAAACGCAATACACGACGAGCAACGGCGTCGACGTGAAGAACGGCGACATCCTGATCGCTGCCATCACGTCGTGCACGAACACGTCGAACCCGAGCGTGTTGCTGGCTGCTGGTCTGCTGGCCAAGAAGGCGGTTGAAGCCGGTCTGACGGTCGCTCCGCACATCAAGACGTCGCTGGCGCCGGGATCGCGCATCGTCACGGAATACCTGACGAAGACCGACTTGATGAAGTACCTCGACAAGCTCGGTTTCACGCTGGCCGCCTACGGTTGCACGACCTGTATCGGTAACGCAGGCGATCTGACGCCGGAACTGAACGAAGCGATCACGAAGAACGACATCGTCGCGGCAGCTGTTCTGTCGGGCAACCGTAACTTCGAAGCGCGTATTCACCCGAACATCCGCGCGAACTTCCTGGCCTCGCCGCCGCTGGTCGTCGCTTACGCGATCGCCGGCAACATCACGCGTGACCTGATGACCGAACCGGTCGGCAAGGGCAAGGGCGGCAAGGACATCTACCTGGGCGACATTTGGCCGACTAGCGAAGAAGTCGACGCGCTGCTCAAGTTCGCGCTGGACGCAGACGCGTTCCGTAAGAACTACGCGCACCTGACCAAGAAGGGCGACCTGTGGAGCAAGATCGAAGGCGAAGAAGGTCAAGTCTACGACTGGCCGAAGTCGACCTACATCGCTGAGCCGCCGTTCTTCGGCAAGGACTTCTCGATGACGCCGGCCGACAGCATCGCTCCTGTCAAGGGTGCGCGCGCACTGGGCATCTTCGGTGACTCGGTTACGACCGACCACATCAGCCCGGCTGGTTCGATCAAGGAAGACTCGCCGGCGGGCAAGTGGCTGAAGGCAAACGGCGTGCAGAAGGCCGACTTCAACAGCTACGGCTCGCGCCGCGGCAACCATGACGTGATGATGCGCGGCACGTTCGCGAACGTCCGGATCAAGAACCTGATGATCCCGGTGAAGGCAGACGGCTCGCGCGTGGAAGGCGGCCTGACGATTCATCAGCCGAGCGGCGAACAAGAGTCGATCTATGACGCAGCGATGAAGTACATCGACGCGGGTACGCCGACTGTCGTGTTTGCGGGTGAAGAGTACGGCACGGGCTCGTCGCGTGACTGGGCGGCTAAGGGTACGCAATTGCTGGGCGTGAAGGCTGTGGTCGCACGCAGCTTCGAGCGGATCCACCGTTCGAACCTGGTCGGCATGGGCGTTCTGCCGCTGCAGTTCAAGGGCTCGGATAGCGTGCAATCGCTCGGCATCACCGGCGAAGAAACGTTCGACGTCGAAGGCCTGGGCAACGACTTCAAGCCGCAACAGGAAGTGACGCTGGTCATTCACGGCAAGGACGGTAAGGAGAAGCGCGTGCAGGTGCTGCTGCGTATCGATACGCCGATCGAAGTCGACTACTACAAGCACGGCGGGATTCTGCCGTTCGTGCTGCGTTCGCTGCTGGCTGCTTAAGGTATCCGCCTACGCATGCAATAGCTGCGAGCTGTTTTGCAGGGGCTGCGTCCTGTGGAGGACGCAGCCGACTTTAGAAGCCCGGCTTTGGCCGGGCTTTTTTTATTTCTGCTGCGTGCCTGAACCTGCACGGAAGGCCTCGGGATTGTCAGTGATCCGACGCTGCGTCATGCGGGCATTCCAGTCGCTGTCTCCCGGTATCGGCACGGCGGCACGCGTGGTGACGTGCGCGCGCTGTTGCGCGGCCCAGTTGAGCAATGCGGCCTTGTCGAAGGTGTCCTCTTCAGCGGACGCGCGTGCGGTCCATTCAGGTTGCTTCGATACAGAAGACCGCGTAACCGGGGCAACAGCGCGGCTCAAAGCGACACGTTCATTGACCTGAGCTTCGCTCAAGCGCGCCGCCTTGGCTCGTTTCGCGGCCTTTGCGGACGGATTGCCCCGATCGTCGGCATGGGAAGTGACTTGCACGGCCTGCCTTGGCACGACTTGAGTGATGTGCTCAGGCGAGGTCAGAGCAACCTTCGCTGGCGCCACGCTCGCGACTTCAGCAACGGGCTGCGGCCCCTTTTCGACAGTAACCGTCATCTGCGTTTCCGCAACCGCCGCAGTGGCCACGGGTTTCGGATGATCGCCGCGCGGACTCGCAACCGACAAAACCGTCGGTGCCACCGGCACTGCTTTCGCCTTCTCCGCGTCCTTCATCGAGCAAGTGACCAGCAACCACGTCAGCGCGATGGTGCAGCCGGCGAAAATCGACGCAGCCAGCACATGGTCCGAGCGCGACGAACGCCACCGCGTCTTGCCCATCTCGAGGTAGCGCTTCGCTTCAGCCAACTCCGCATCAAAACGATGAGGATCCGTGCGCTGCGGGGGCGTCTTGTAAAACAGGATGTGCTTCACGCCTAGGGGAACCGGACTCGTTCGCGCGGGTTGCGGCTTGCGTTGCACTGCGTCCTGAATCGCCTGTTGCGCTGCGGTTTGCGCTGCGAGCTGAGGTTGGCGCTGCGCTGCATCCCACGCCACACGTCGTCGCGAGCCGAAAGGCGGCGGCAAGCCATCGAATGGCCGCGGCTTCGGAAATGCCAGATCGCCTTCAATCAAGGCCAGCGGTCGGTTCATCGTAGTGTGCTCCGGTGTGGGGCGATCTCTATGTCTAGTTGCGCGACCAAGGTCCGGGCACGTTCGGCGAGCGTGTCGATTGCACCGTCTTCGTGTTCCTGTGACGCGGTGCTGGCGCGACGCAGCGCTTCCATCAGACTGTGTGCGCCAACGAGACCCACGGCTCCGCTCAACCTGTGCAGCAAGGCGCGCTGCCCGTCATGATTGCGGTTGCGATTCAGTTCACTCAGGCGCTTCAGGTCGTCGTCCATCGAATGGCGCCAACCGCTCAGAAACGTGTGAATATTGATACCTTCCTCGGACAGCGCATCGAGATAACGTTGTTCGAAGGGTTCAGATGGGCCACTCGCAACAGCTTCCTGCGACTGTGCGACATTGGCGAACAAATGCGCCTGTGCATGCCTAGCCGGTTCTGCGGCGGCCCACCATTGGTCAACAGTGAATGGCGCACTGAAGCTCGCACGAGTGCCGGAATCTGAGCCGCTCCCGATTGAGAGCTCACCTTGCATACGCTGCGCGAGTATCTGGCAGAGCGGTAAGCAAGTGTCAGCGTCGCCAAACCTCGCTTCCGCAAGCGGTTCACCAACACTCGGTCCGAAGAGTTGCAGTTGAGAGGCATACGCGGCTTCCGCACCAGAATTCGTCACACTGACAAAAATACGCTGCGAACCGGCATTCAACGGCTCCCCCCGCACGACGAGCGCAATCTCTCCGTGTGTGCTGGCCTGGACCGTACGGCTTAGCAGATGGAAGAACAACTGACCGACCCGGGCGCTATCCGCGAGAATCTGCTCAGCGACTGTTTGATCAATGCTCGAACTCAACAGCAAGCCCCGCTGAGTCGCGGCCGGGGACACCAGCGCAATAACGCCGTCGACGAGCTCACGCAAATTGGTCACGCTTTCGTCGAGAACGAAGGCGCGCGACGCGAGTGGTGAAACATCCAGCAAGTCGCGAACGGTTTGAGACCAAGTGCGCACTGCGGATTGGATCACCGGCATCTGCGCGCGTTGGGTGGGCGGCGCGACTGTCGATTCGAGCGATTCAAGCATGCCCGCCACGGCTGTCAACGGAGCTTCCGCATAGAGGCGCATTGCGCCGAGCAACCAGAGCCGCTCCTGCTTCGCGGCGGCGCTCACCTGGCCGGACGCCGCGACGCGTGCGGCATGCTCACGCGCTTCGGCTGCTTCACACCGGCGTTTCCATTCGTTTTCCGTGAATTGCTGTTTCTCTGTGGCACGGCCCAAGGCAGCGCGAGACAGGCATGCGCCAGCGAGCGCAACGACTGCCGGAGCCGCGAGCGCCAACAGCCATGTTTGCTGCTCGATCGTGGCATCATCCGGGCCCGTCGCGGGTTGATCCGCGAAGCGGGGGCCATCACTTGGGGTAAGCACAAAAGACAGACGGGCGATTAGTTTCGTCGCTCGAATGAAGGTCGCGGGACGGCTGCCCGAGTTGCCCCACTGCGTCGCGGGCAGCCAGCGCTGCGGCCGGACGCGAATCGTCGATATGCAGTGCGAGCGGAGCGCCGTCGACTAACGGTGCCGCGTTGGCACGTAACGACAGCATGCACAGCAGCGCAAACGCGCAAAGACCGCCCAACACCGTTGCGAAACGGATCGACGTGAGTCCCGCATTGCGAGGGAAACTGTGAGCGTAACGCCGCGCACGGTCACGCACGCCCGCGGAAGAACCAAGCAGGCTCATTTTATTCATAGCCCGCAAAACTCAGTCGATCAGCCGGTGCAGGGACGCAAACTCGATCAGCGCAGCCAACGACGACAGCCCAAGTTTTTCCTGAATGCGGCTCTTGTACGTGCTCACCGTCTTGTCGCTCATGAACAGCGCGTCGCCGATCGACTTGTTCGACATGCCTTTCGAGAGCATCTGCAGAATCACCAGCTCCTTATCGGACAACAGCGAGAGTCTGTCTTCTTCATTTGCAGGGTTAGCGTTCTGCGAGATGCCGGAACCGCTGGCTGTCACGGGAAACACCGTATAACCGGCCAGCACGGCCTCGACGCCGCGCATGATTTCTTTCATCTCCTGCGACTTACCGACAAAGCCGTGCACTCCCGAGCGCATCGCCCGCGGAGCGAACGTAGCCGGATCTTGCCCGGACAGAACCAGCACGCGCATCGCGGGATGGGCGAGCTTGAGACGCGGAATCACATCGAGCCCACTGATGCGAGGAATATCCAGATCGAGGATTGCAAGTTTCGGCGTGTGTTGCCGGGCCATTTCGACGGCGGTTTGTCCGTTGTCAGCCTCAATTACCTCTTCAACGCCAAGCAGTTGCATAAGTTGCATTTTGATGACGAGCCGAAATGCGGGATGGTCGTCGATAACCAGAATAGTAGACATATATTGCATTCCTTATGAAAACATCCCCTTGAGACAGGGACACTCACTATTGTGTAAATCTTGAAAGCCGCATCGGTCTAGTCGGAATCATGCGTATCCTGAGTTAAAAAAGGCAGGACACCCGTGACCATTTCCGCCTAACGCGCGTATGAATGCGTCCCCGCCTCACTGCGGGAGACTACAAGAAATAAAAATTACGGGACCCGTAGCAGGCGGGGATACAACGTGATCTGATCGAAATACCGGCCCGCCACACGACGTCGGTATCCGTCAATACCGGTGATCATTCTTGATACATAAGCGCGCTAGGGTGCAGTGAGTACGAACTCGACCTCGACGCGCCGGTTTGGCGCCAGGCATTGCACCAATTCGTCGCGCTTTGTTTGCTGGCAGTTGACCACCGGATTCGCACTGCCTTGGCCCTGCGCGGTGATCGGCAATGTCACGCCGTGCTTGCTCAGATACTGCCGGACTGTCTGCGCACGCTGCAAAGACAGGCTCTGATTGTATGCATCGCTGCCGAGGCGGTCTGCGTAGCCTGTGATGTTGAGCCCGCGTATGGCGGGAACCTGCTTCAAGCCGGTCACCACGGCATCGAGATGTTGTTTGCCAGCTGGCAAGATCGCGGCCTCACTTCTGCCGTTAAAACGGAATAAAGAGTCGGCCCGCAGTGTAATCTTTTGCGGCGCCTGCGCTGCAGGTGCAGGTGCTGGCGTCTGCAGTGCCTGTTTGCATTGCAAGGCCGTTTCCGCCGACTTCCGCAAGTTATCCTGAACCTCAGGCAGACGCTTTTCGGCGCTGGAGAAGCTGCGCGTCCATGCGTCGTGCCCTGCTTGCATCAGTTCGACTTCGGCACATGCGAGCGGTTGTTGCGCCTCAGGACATTGGGCGATGGCAGAATCGCCCTTGATGGTGTTGACGATCTTCCACAGATCGGGGCGCACGGTAGATACCGTGCGCAGGGCCGGATTAGCAGCAGACAACGGCGTACCATTTTCGAGGCCCATCGTGATCATTGCAGCCTGGCCAATTGCTTCCTCGACAAAGCCCCAGTGATCGTTACCCAGCCTTGCCTGCTCCCCGGCATTTAACCAGCACTGCGCCTTCGCGTGAAAATAGCTGCTCTTTTCGCCGGGTGATTGATCGAGCCGCTGTTGCAGCGACGCGATCGCTGTGCGGCTGCTGACGATCGTGGCGTAGGTTTCGACCCATTGCTTGTTTGCGGCACCTGCAGCTTCGTTCTGTGAAGCACCGATACCCATTTTCAGCACAGTGACGTCTTCGATACCGAGACTTTCACGCGCGGCATGGTCCGCGCAACCTGACAGGGCCAGCGCACATGCGAGGATAGTTAGCTGGAATTTCATGAATTTTCTGCGTCAAGCGCATCTTCTCTAAGAAGGTTCTCAGTATGAAGAGGCGCAAACGGGGGGGGAATGAGAAAATTCTTAGAATGACGTCAGAAAGTTGAGGCGGCCGCGACGATCGCATCAAATGGCGCAAGAGTTTTTGAAAATCAGCTTGAATGCGCGCTTGTGTTGGTTTTTTCCCTGGACGACGTGATGCGGACCCCGTTCCGTCTTTGGTGACTTGCGTGATCCGCACCGTAGCCTCACGCCCCGCCACTCACGCCTTCACTGCGCGAGCCGCATTCCGCCCCCGCAGCCACTCAAGCGCCAGCAGCAAACAAGTCGAAAACACAATCAGAATAGTCGCCAGCGCCGCAATTGTCGGACTGATGTTCTCGCGGATACCGGTGAACATCTGCCGCGGCAGGGTCGTCTGATCCGCCCCTGCCAGAAACAGCGTCACGACCACCTCATCGAACGAAGTCGCGAACGCGAACAGCGCGCCCGAAATCACGCCCGGCGCAATCACCGGCAACGTGATGCGGAAGAACGTCGTCACCGGATTAGCACCGAGCGACAAACTCGCGCGCACCAGGTTGTAATTGAAGCCCTGCAACGTCGCCGCCACCGTCGTCACGACGAACGGCACACCAAGCGACGCATGCGCGAGAATCAATCCGATATACGTATTGGCCAACCCGAGCGGCGCAAAGAACAGATACATACCCACGCCAACCACCACCACCGGAACGATCATCGGCGAAATCAGAATCGCCATCAGCAACGCCTTGCCGCGGAAGTTCGCTTTGGTCAGGCCGATCGCGGCCAACGTACCGAGCACGGTCGCGACCACCGTGGCAGACGGCGCCACGATAAAACTGTTCTTCGCCGCCATGCGCCATTCATCGGACCCGATCAGGTTCTCATACCAACGCAACGACCAACCCGGAATCGGATACACCAGAAACGTGCTCGACGAAAACGACAGCGGTACGATCGCCAGCACCGGCAGGATCAGATACAGCAGCGTCAGCACGGCAAGCGCGCGCAGCGCAAAATACCACGTGCGTTCAACCAAAGACGTATGCGGCGCAAACAAGGGCTTGGCAAGTTTCATCGCGGGTAAGCTCCGTTCAGGCAATCAGCCAAGGCTCAGTGACGAACGCGTGAAGCGCCCGTAGATGACATACAGCACGAGTGTCGCGGCGAGCAGCAACCCGCCTAACGCACACGCCATGCCCCAGTTGATCGTCACGTTCGTAAAGTATGCGACGTAGTAGCTGACCATCTGATCGTTCGGTCCGCCGAGCAATGCCGGCGTGATGTAATAGCCGATCGCCAAGATGAACACGAGCAAAGCGCCGGCGCCGATGCCCGGATAAGTCTGCGGCACATACACGCGCCAAAAGGCGGCGAACGGATGGCTGCCGAGCGAGATCGCGGCGCGCTGATAGGTCGGCGGGATCGACTTCATCACGCTGTACAACGGCAAGATCATGAACGGCAGCAGAATGTGCGTCATCGAGATGTACACACCGGTTCGGTTGAACAACAACGACAGCGGATCGTGCAGCAGCCCGCTGGCGATCAACGCCTTGTTCACCAGCCCCTCGCTTTGCAGAATCACGATCCACGCCGCGACGCGCACGAGGATCGAGGTCCAGAACGGAATCAGTACGAGAATCATCACCAGATTCGCGCGACGATCGGACAGCGTCGAAATCCAGTAAGCGAGCGGGTAGCCGAGCAGCAGCGCAAAAAACGTCACGGCCGCGCCGATCACGAACGTGCGGCTGAACACGTGGAGATAAATCTGTTGGTCGGGATCGGTCTCCTTGATGTGACCGAACGCGTCCTGCTTATGGTCTAAAGACGCCAGCAGATAGAACGGTGAATAGGCACCGGCGTTCTTGGCAATCGCTTGCCAGTAAGCGATATCGTTCCAGCGCTCGTCGAGTTCGACGAACTTGGCGTGCATTTGCGCAGGGGTAAGGGTCAGCGGCTTGCTGTTGTCGTCGACGAACGGCATGGCGTGCGCCGACTTCGCGACCAGCGAGCGATAGCCGGGAATCTCCACGTTCAGCCGACGCGCTAGCGCGCCCATGCCGTCGCTATCTGCGACCGCGGTCAGATCGACAGCCAACGCGGCATAGGCGGCATCAGGGGGCGGCGTCTTGCGATCCCAGCCGCTCAACGCGCTCAGTGTATGCGGCAATGCATTGACCACTTCCGGATTCTGCGCCGCGCGCGTCAGTAACGCGCCAATCGGCACGACAAAAATCAGCAGAAGAAAAATGGCGAGCGGCGCGATCAGCAACAGCGCCATTGCGCGCTTTTTTGCCTCCGCGGCCTTCAATTCACGCTTGAGTCGAACGCTCGACTCGGGCGTCGAATCAGCGGCAATCGTCATCGTAGTCACACCGTCTCCTTGTCGACAGCAGTTAGCGCTTTAGCACCTACTCCGATCCCATGCATCCGGCTGTCGATCCGGAGTTAGCACTTCGGCGCTTACTCCGGTCCACGCATCCTGCCGTCCGCGCACATCGCGAAGACATGCGCCTGGGTTTCATTGCATCGAAGCGGCGCGGCTTCACTACAAGAAAAGCCGCGCCTTCTCACACCCGGCTAATTACTTCGAAGCCCACGACGAGAAACGCTGCTCCAGTTCATCGCCATGATCAGTCCAGAACGTCAGATTCTGAAGCACTGCGTTCTTGCCATTAGCGGGCGAGTTCGGCAGATTCGCGAGCGTCTTCGGATCAAGTGCCTTGATGGCCGCCACATTCACCGGACCGTACGCGATGTTATGCGCATAGTCCTGCTGCGGTTTCGACGAAAGCGAATAGGCGATGTACTTCTCGGCCAGCGCCTTGTTCGGCGTGCCCTTCGGAATCGCCCAATAGTCGAGGTCGTAAATGCTGCCGTTCCACACCACCTTGAGGTTTTTGCCTTCCTTCTGCGCGGCGTCGATCCGGCCGTTGTACGCAGTCGACATCACCACGTCACCCGCGACGAGGAATTGCGGCGGCTGTGCGCCCGCTTCCCACCACTGGATATTCGGCTTCAGTTCCTCGAGCTTCTTGAACGCGCGGTCCTGGCCTTCCTTGGTGGCGAGCACCTTGTAGACGTCCTTCGGCGGCACGCCATCGGCCATCAGCGCGAACTCGAGGTTGTAGCGCGCGCCCTTGCGCATCGCCCGCTTGCCGGGGAATTTCTTCACGTCCCAGAAGTCGGCCCAGCCGGTCGGCGCGGTTTTCAGCTTGTCGGCGTTATACGCGAGCGCCGTCGACCACACGAAGAAACCCACGCCGCAGGTTTGCGGCGCTTCCGGAATCAGATCGGACTTCTTGCCGATCTTCGACCAGTCGAGCTTCTCGTACAGCCCTTCGTCACACCCACGGCCGATGTCGCCCGACTCGACTTCCACCACGTCCCAGTTCACATGCTTCGCTTCGACCATCGCCTTCACTTTGGCCTGCTCGCCGTTGTATTCGACGGCGGTTACCTTGTTGCTGGTTTGCGTTTCGAACGGCTGGTTGAATGCGACCTTTTGCGCGTCGCCATTCGCGCCGCCGAAATTGACGACCGTCAGTTCGGCTGCATTGACTTGCGCGGCGCCCAGCGCGAGCGCCACAGCACCGACAGCGATGGCGCAGCGCGATTTCCCGATCTTGCTCATGGTGTGTTGCTCTCCTTTGGTGGTGTGCTTTCAGCTTTAGCTAAGTACAGTGCGACTTGTTATGTGCTGCTTACGTGAACTGCTTCTTTTACCTGCATCGAACGAACTACGACCCACGCATCGCACGCTCACGCGCCTGCAAACACGCGCAGATGCTCAGGCGCGAACTCCAGCGCAACGGGCGCGCCAGGCGCGAAGGATTCGAGTGCATCGGTGCCAAGCGGCACCTTGACGAAGCACTCGTCCTGCTCCGGCAAGCCACAACGCATGCGCACGTGGTCGCCGAAATAGATCAGCCCGCGCGCTTCGCCGCTAAGCGCATTGGCGCCGGGCCGTGATACTCCATTGGCAAGCTTCATGCGCTCGGGCCGAATACAAGCGACCGCCGGCGTGCCCGCCCGCGCGCCGCCGATATTGCGCCCCGTGAGTCGCGTGCCGTCGATCAGATGAAACTCGCAGTACTCACCGTCGATATTCGCGATCGTCCCCCGCAGCTTGTTGCTGTCGCCGATGAAGTTCGCGACGAACTCGTTGCACGGCGATTCGTACAGACGGTCCACGGTATCGAGTTGCTGCACGATGCCTTTATCGAACACGGCAACGCGATCGGACATGGTCAGCGCTTCACCCTGATCGTGCGTGACGTACACAAATGTCACGCCGAGCTTCTCGTGCAATGATTTAAGTTCGTACTGCATGTGTTCGCGCAACTGCTTGTCGAGCGCACCGAGCGGCTCGTCCATCAGCACGAGTTTCGGCTCGAACACGAGTGCCCGCGCCAACGCGATACGTTGCTGCTGGCCACCGGAAAGCTGCGCCGGATAACGTTTCGCGAAGCTCTCCATGCGCACCATCTTCAGTGCGTTATGGGTACGGTGCGTGCGTTCCTCGGCAGAAAGTTTGCGCACGGTGAGCGGATACGCCACGTTCTGCTCGACCGTCAGATGCGGAAACAGCGCGTAGTTCTGAAACACCATGCCGATGTTGCGCTTGTGCGGCGGCACGGTGTTGAGCAACGTACCATCGAGCCAGATTTCGCCGCCAGTGGGAAATTCAAAGCCCGCCAGCATCATCAGACACGTGGTTTTCCCTGATCCCGAAGGTCCGAGCAGCGTCAGAAATTCGCCCTGGTAAATATCCAGATCGAGCTGTTTGACGACCAGCGTTTCGCCGTCGTATGTCTTGCGCACACCTCGAAAGCTGACGATCACGTCATCGGTTTTCATCGCACTAGTCTCCTCTACGGTCCGGCTGGCTCCCCCGCAGAACAGCGGGATTGCATTAATTGCGTGGCTCACTATAGTCCCTTACGGTTCTACAATATGGAACCATTTCATTATTCCGGATAGAACCACTTGGACACCGTGATCTTGTCGGATTGGCTTGCCGCACGGCTCGACCGCGCCGCGGCCGAACCGGTTTACAGACAGACGCTGCGGCTGATGCAGCAGGCCATCCTGACCGGCCAGCTGCCGCCCGGCACCAAGCTGCCGAGTTCGCGCACGCTCGCCGAAGACCTCGGCATCGCGCGCAATACGGTGCTGCACGTCTACGATCAGCTGACCGCCGAAGGCTATGTGATCTCGACCACCGGCAGTGGCACCTACGTCGCGGACACGCGGCCGGACACGGCTGCCGTGAATGCGCGTAAGAAGCCAGCGGTGGCGCGCGTCGATGCGGATGGTGTCAATCAAGCCACCGAGGCCGCGGCACCGCCAAAGCGCGATCTCGGCGACCTCTCCACGCGCGGACGAAGGCTGATCGATCAGGCCGGGGTGTCAGCGAAACAATGGGGTGCGTTTATGCCGGGCGTCCCCGACGTCGCCGAATTTCCCGCCCGCACATGGAGCCGCTTGCAAGCAAGATTGTGGAAGGAAGCCAATCCCGATCTGCTGACCTATGCGCCTGGCGGCGGCTATCGGCCGCTAAGGCGCGCGTTGTCCGATTACCTGCGCGTCGCGCGCTCGGTGAATTGCACGCCCGATCAGATCATCATCACGACGGGCATTCATCAGTCAATCGATCTGGCGGTACGTTTATTGACCGACGTTGGCGATCGCGCGTGGGTGGAAGAGCCGTGCTACTGGGGCGCGCGCAGCGTGCTGCAATCGTCGGGGATCACGTTGGTACCCGTGCCGGTTGATGCCGAAGGCCTCAATCCACGCGAACAGGATTTGCAACAGCCGCCGCGCCTCGCGCTCGTCACGCCGTCGCATCAATATCCGCTCGGCATGGTGATGAGTCTCGCGCGCCGCCGTACGCTGCTCGAATACGCACGCCAGCATAACGTCTGGATCATCGAGGACGACTACGACAGCGAGTTCCGCTACGGCAGCCGTCCCCTGGCGTCGTTGCAAGGCCTCGACGACGCCGGTCAGGTGATCTATGTGGGTAGCCTGGGGAAGATGCTGTTTCCAGGCTTGCGGATCGGCTACATGATCGCGCCGGAGCATCTGGTTGAAACGTTCCGCACGGGCGTGGCCGAGTTGTATCGCGAGGGACAGTTAATGCAGCAGGCCGTGATGACCGATTTCATCATGGACGGCCATCTCACGTCACATGTTCGCCGTATGCGAGCGCTCTACGGCGAGCGCCGGCAGATTCTGATTGACGCAATCACTGCACGTTTCGGCAACGAACTCCCGGTGATGGGCGACGAGGCCGGCCTGCATCTGGTGCTCGGCCTGCCCGACCATGCGAACGATCGCGCGGTCACGGCAGCCGCTTACGATGCCGGTGTGATCGTGCGGCCGCTCGCCGCCTACTACAGCAGCGAGACGCCCGCACGACGCGGACTGTTGCTGGGATACGCCTGCGTGGCGAACGAGAAAATCGGCCCGGCATTCGACACGCTCGCGCGTGTGATCGAGCAGACGGCGTTGAAGAAAAAGCCTACGCGCGCCGCTTAACCGCACACCGCCGCATTACTTCAAGCCGAAGTCCACCCGCGTCGTCGCACCTTTGTCCTTGATGCCATCCGCGTTCAGCTTCGGCGCGACGATAAACACCCGGCTGCTGTCGATCTTGCCTTCGAAATACTGCTGCACGGCTTGCGCCCGTTGCTGCGCGAGCTGACGCAAGCTGGCATCGTCTATCGGGGCGTTGGCGGCTAGCGCGCTCTTCATCTCGTCGTCCGGCAGGCTCTTCGTCAAGCCCACAAAATTGCGTGGTTTCTTGAAGTCAGCCGCCTTATAGGCCTTGGTCAAGTACTTGTCGTATTCCTTCGGATCCACAGTCACCGTCGACAGATCGACGCTCTCGCCGTTGCCCACCACGTCCTTGATCTTCTGCTGCTTGACCTGGCGATCGACGTATTGCTGGCGCAGACCCGGACCGTCGACCGCCGGATCGACGCGGCCAATCAGATCGATACGGATCGACGTCTTGTCGGCCAGCGCTTTCACGATCGTATCGAGTTTCTTCTCGGCGGCATCCGAAAGTTGCGCCGAACCCGGCTCGAATTCGACATAGCCCAATTCCTCACCATTGCCGCCAAATGCATTGGCGATTAGCGAGAACGGCGCGGTGACCGCCTTCTGCAGCAGATTGAGCACCGCATGCCAGATGAGCCCGCCGATGCTGAATTCAGGATTCGACAAAGATCCCGACACCGGCAGATTCACGTCGATTTCACCGCGCGAGTTTTTCAGCAGCGAGATCGCGAGACGCACCGGCAGCTTGGTCGCCGTATTGTTTTCGACATGATCACCGAACGTGAGCTGATCGATGAAAATATGATTGTTCGCGTTCAACTGATCGTTATCGAGCTTGTAGTGCAGATCGACGTTCAGCTTGCCCTTGGTGATCGGATAGCCGGCGTATTTCGCCGAATACGGCGTGAGGTTGGTGAGCTCGATATCGTGCGCGCTCGCAGTCAGATCGAGCGCCGGCTTCGCGATCAGCGGATTGACCGTGCCGCGAATCGAAAGCGGGCCATTGGCCGCCAGCTTTGCGGCGATATCCACCGGCGCCGCCGTGGTCGATTGCGTACCGAACGCGCCGACCGTGCCTTGAATGGCGACGAGATTCGCCGTGAAATTCGGCTTGATGAAGTTATCGGTGTACGTCACGCGGCCCTGTTGCAGCACTAGTTGACCGAAGTGCAGTTTGACGGGGCTTTGCGGCGGCGTAGCGGCTGTCACGGTCGCCGGTGTGGCCGACGCCGGCACCGGCGCGGATGCCGCCTCGGGCGCCGACGCGGCTTGCGGCGTCAACGGTACGGGTTCGGCGCCGCTTTTGTCACGTGTCAGCGATTGCGCGGCGCCGCTTTCATGCGCGACCACGTCGCTGAGATTCAGCTTGCCTTGTGCGTCGAGCAGCACGCGCCCATAGAACTTCGTGAACGTGACGCGGCCCGCGTCGACCACCGTGCCGTGTTCGTCGTAGTCCGCCTTCAGGTTGGTCAGTGCGAGCGAACCCCAACCCGCGAACGGGTCAGAGGTCGCCTTGTCGAGCATCCGTACATCGACTAGCGCCACGTCCCCGCGATATGTCGCTTTCGGTGCCTTCGCCTGACTCAGCGCGAGATCACCGTTCGCGTTGAGTAACGCGCTCGCGATCAGCGCATTCAGTTTGCCGCCGAAGTACGGCTCGAACGCCGCCGCATCCAGCCGGTTCGCGTTCACCTTGACGGCCACCTTCAGCGGGGTCGCCGTGACATTGCCCTTTATGCCGAGGGTGCCCTTCTGGTTAAGCGTCGCTTGCAAATCAATTGGCAGCGGACGGCTCAGGTCGTCGCTGATCTGCTGCACTTTGAGTTGCAGCGGCGTCACGCTCAACTTCACCGGATGCGGGGTGGTGTTGTCGGTGAAATTGGCGGTGGCGTCTTTCAGGTTGAGTTCGCCGATCTTGTAATGCCACGCAGGCCCTTCCGCCTCTGCCTTCTTCGCCGCGTGGATGGCCGTGCGCTGCTGTTCGGCCTGATGCGGACCGGCGAGCGCGGCCAAGTCGATGCTGCCGTCTTTCAGACGCTGTGCGTTGACCGCCAGGCCGGTCGTGTCGACACCGGTGATGTCGGCAGTGCGTCCCGCAACGTCCACCTGCTTGATTGTCACCTGGCCCTGCGCGAGCGAGACGACGGGCGCCTTGCTGCCGCGTGTCGCGAGTTTGAGCGATTGCAGATCGAGTTGTGTGTCGGAGACCATCACGGCGGCCGGTGATTTCGACCAGTTCGCACCGACGTTCGCGTTGGCGGACAGCGCGCCATCAATGACTTGCGCGGCGGTTGCCGAGTCAAGGTAGGGCTGTAGCAGCGGCAATGGCAGCGACTTCAGATCGAGCTTCGCGTTAGCGGTCTTCGCGACAAGGCCGAATGCACCGGCCACACCGAGCGAGCCGGCGGCGTCCTTGAAACCGGTATTAAGCGTGTAGTGCGCCGGCGCGGTAGCGAGCGTCGAGAAATCGGTCAGCGTGACGGCCAGTTTTTGCAGACCGAGGTCGACCGGCCGCGAGGCCGCTTCGTCGTGAACATTCACGGTGCCGTCGTTGAGCACGAAGCGCTTAATCGACAGATCCAGAGGCGGCGCGGTTTTGTCCGTAGCGGTTGCACCGGATGCCGCAACGGGTGCGCTCGCAGCATGATTAGCCAAGGTGGCCGCAGACGCGGATGCCGGTGTAGAAACGGATCCGGACGCGGGTGCTGGAGCAGAAGCCCCGGCAGCAGGTGCAGGCGCGAACATCCGCTCGACACTCAACACACCTTCTTTGTCGCGCGCAAGATTGGCGCTCGGCGCGTCGATACGGATATCGTCGAAGTGATACACGCTCTTCAATGGCTCGAGCGTCGCGGCAGCCACATGCACGGCGCGCGCAGCGAAGAACGGCGCCTTGCTCTGATCGCGGACGTCCACGTCGTTCAAATCGACGGTGCCGGCCACGCGCAACGAGGGCGCGTCGTTGGAGACGACGAAGTTGAGCTTGAGATCGGTGGACAGCTTGCCGCTCTGCACAATCACGGGCAGCTTGGTTGGCACATAAGACATGAGACGCGGCACGTCGAGCCCTTCGAAGCGCAGCGATACTTCCGACTCGCGCGACGCCGCAAATGGCTTGCTCTTGCCGTCGATAGCGAGCGGACTGCCGTCAATGCGCGCGCGCAGCAAAGGCTCGACGAAGATATCGGTTTTCGAAGGCAGCGTAGCGATGAACGGAATGCCGAGCTTCCATTGATCGATTACGTGCGTCACGCCAAGCAGCTTGTCGTCGAATGTGATCTGGCCGTTTTCGAGGCGAATGTTCGACACCGAAAAGAGCGTCGGCTTGCTATCGGGCTTGGCCGGCTGCTTCGAGAACTTCTCGATCAGGTCGGTGAAATTGAAGCGCTGCGCATCATAGCGAACGATATGAAAACGCGGCGAATCGAGTTGCACTTCGTCGATAATCGGCGCCGCACGGAACAGCGAACTCCATGACGGCTGCACGATGAGCCGCGAAATATCGACGAAGTCGCCCGCGCCGCCACGCTCGCCGATATGCACGCGATCGGCTTCGAGCCTGAGCGTGTATGGATTGAGCGCAATGCGGCCGATCGTGGCGGGTCGGTCGAGTTGTTTGCTGAGTTGCTGCTCGGCGATATGGCGAATCAGCGGCGGCGCCGCGAAAAAGCCCAGCAGACCGAACAATACGAGGAAGATCAGCAGACCCGTGATGACACGCCGGGTACGGCGTGACTGCGCGACGTCGCGCACGGTCTGCATGGAAGATTCGAGTGATGCTTTATTGAGGCTTGCCATGCTCGGTCTTGGGTAATGCGGCGGCAAGCCCGCCGCGAAAACGAAAATCCCGCAAGCGGCAGTATAAGTGGTGAATCTTACGCGGGATAGAAATGTAAGCCGTGGCTTACACATTGTTGCGCGTTACAACGCCCATGTCCGCCGACACGAAGCGGCGGACATGGGCTGATTTATGCGTCACTCATGCACTGCTGTCACAGCAGTGACGCATTTCACTAGCGCGACTTCACAGTCGCACTTCATTCGCGAACTTCATTGACGCACAACCGCCGGCGGCTGCCAGCTGCCGTCGGTCGCTTGCGGCTTCGGCGCGTACAGACGCAGCATCAATTGCAGATCGGCACGCGGTGTCGGCAGCCAGTTGCCGCTCTTGCCACGCGTCGACGAGACCGTCACGTCGAGCGAGCCGTCGCGATTGCGGCGCGCGCCGTTGCGATCGCCGACCGCCAGACGCGCCGGCGCGCTTTCCCCTAACGCGCCGTCTTTCGTGTAGGCGGTGATCGACCAGAAGCCGCGCACCGGCGGCAACTGGTTCGGTGCGAAATGAATCACGTAGCGGTTTGCGCCGTTGAGCGCATGACCGTCGCTGTCCTGGGTGACGACCGCGCGCACTTCATCGTCCTTCGTGCCGATGCCCGGCTCGGTCGCCGCAGCGTAAGCGCGCATCGCGTAGTCGGGACCGTAGTTGCCCACGCCGTCACCGAACCAGCTCCAGCCGTTAGCGCTCAGCAGGTTGGACGGCGGCGTGACGACGTGCTCGTGACCGTCGGCGAGGCCCGCGGCAACTGCCTCGGGCGGCCTCGGCAGCGTCACCGGATTGCCAGGCGTCACGCCGAAATCCGAAAGGATTTTCAGTGCATGCGGATCGGCCGGCGTTGGCGGGTTGTCCGGCAAGGCCTGCGCGAGCCGGCCGAAGAAGCCGCTCGCGTCAAGCGCGGCGACTTGCGCGGCCGGCGTACCGGAAGCGGCCGCAGCGGCAGAATCGGCAGCATTGCTATGCGGCGGCGTAATCGACACCGAGCGCGTGTCGCCGGCATTGACGCTCAGCGGCGCGACGCGGATGGCGCGCTGCAGCTTGCGCACCGCCGTCAGATCGCGGGTGCCGTTCGACTGGATGCGCACGCTCACCCATGCATTGCGGGTCGGCACGTCAATGCGCTTCACGCCCTTAGGCAGATCGCCCTGCCAGCCCGGGCCGACGAAGGCAATCGTTTGCGCCTTGATGCCAGCGGCACGGGTAGTGAACTGTGAACTGGTCGACCACACCACGTTGGTCCACATATCGAGCACGCGGGCGTCGACGTAGCGTCCGTGCGAGTCGGGCAGCGACACGATCACCGGCTCGCTGCCAACGTCCAGCCAGCCGGTCGAGTCGAGCGTGTCGAGACTCGGCTGCAGCGGATTGGCGGCACCGATAGGTGGCAAGGCTTGCGCGTGGCGCAGCGTATTGACCGGTGCCTGGCCCGGATCGGTGCCGACCGCCGCATCGCGCGCGACGCCCATCAGCACCAACGGATAGCCGAAAACGTACGAATCGGCGACTTCGTCTTTGATCCAGCCAGTGGTTTTTTGCGTCGTGGACGGCGTCGACGCACAACCAGCCAGAAAAGCGAGGCCTGCAAGCGATGCGCAGGTCCAGTGAAGCGAAAACAGTTCTTGGCGATTTTTTATCATTCGTTCAGGTGGCAGAACGTGCGGTCCTAAGGGAAACGTCGGTGAGCAGCGGAACCTGCTTGCGTGGCCTCCCAAAGCCGAAGGCAGCCGTGCGCGGCTCGCGATGCCGACAACATCGGGTTGTATCGTATCCTTGTTCGCCAGGCAAGCGCAAAGGCAGGAATGGCGCTTCGTAACGAGCGCGCGGAGACCATTTACAGTACGGTTGACGATTTTTGTCGCTTCCGCGCCAGTTCTTGCCCTGCTGGCCGCCGTTCCCGACCCCTTACCGCCCTTTTGTACCCGGAGCGCTTATGTATATGCCCGCCCATTTTGAAGAGAACCGTCCAGAGGTTCTCCATCGCCTGATCGCTGAGCAGTCGTTCGGCGCGCTGATTACCCATGGGCCGAATGGGCTCGACGCGAATCATTTGCCATTCGAGTTCGACGCGAAGCTAGTCCCCGGAGGAGGCGACGCGAAGCTCGCGTCCACGGGGAGCGACACGGTCACTCAAACCCACGGCATCCTCCGCGCCCACGTCGCCCGAGCCAATCCGGTCTGGCAGGAAGTCGCCGCGAACCCGGAAACCCTCGTCATTTTCCAGGGTCCGGCCGCCTACATCTCGCCGACCTGGTATCCGAGCAAACACGAGACGCATCGTCAGGTGCCGACTTACAACTATATGGTGGTGCACGCGCATGGCCGGATCGTCGTGCGCGACGACGAGACTTTCCTGCGCGGCCTGGTCGCGCGACTCACTCGCAAGATGGAGGCGGGCGAGCCGGTGCCGTGGAAAATGGGCGACGCGCCGGCCGACTATATCGCGCAGATGCTGGGGGCGATCGTCGGCCTCGAGATCGAGGTCACGCGACTGGTCGGCAAATGGAAGCTCGGCCAGAACAAGGAAGCCGCCGACCGGCGTGGCGCGGCCGAAGCCCTGCTGGCACGCACCAGCGACGAGCAGAAGGCCGTCGGCCAGGCGATGCTGGACGCGCCGCCGGCATTCTGAGTTTTATTGCTCGACGACCGTACCGTAGCGCAAGCTGCGCCGCCCGTTCCTCGGCGGCGCAGCTTGCGCCACGGCTCCGAGCGACGGGTCGGCATCCCGGGCGCTTTGGGCAGCACGTGTTGGCGAACGTTGGGTGGCTCGTTCCGGTGACCGCTCAGGTGAACGTTTGGTGGCCCGCCCGGTGACACTTCAGCGCGCCAAAAAAACGTTCTTGACCTTCCCATCATGGGAAGGTCAATACTCGGTTCATGATGCGGCCCAATGCTGCTACGAGCCTGACCTGCCATGACCGAACTTGCCACGCCGCTGCGTCCCGCGGACGCTACGCCCTCCAGAACCACCGAACTCGACATCGGCGGGATGACCTGCGCTTCGTGCGCGATGCGCGTCGAGAAAGCCCTGGCCAAAGTGCCGGGGGTCACGGGCGTATCGGTGAATCTGGCGACCGAAACGGCAACCGTCAATCTAGGCGACGCGGCCGCGAGCGCTGATACCAACACCGACGCGTTAATCGCAGCGGTCAAGAAAGCGGGCTACGAGGCGACGCTGATAGCGCCGCCGGATACATCGGCGTCCGCGGTCGACACTTCCGCCCTTACCGCCGCAGACAGCAAGCGCAACCAGACCCGCCGCGAACTGGCGGCCGTACTCGCCTCTGCCGTGCTGACACTGCCGCTCGTCCTGCCGATGGTCGGCGAATGGTTCGGCTTGCACGCGATGCTTTCCCCCTGGCTGCAATTCGCCCTCGCCTCAATCGTGCAGTTCGTGTTCGGCGCGCGCTTCTATCGGGCGGCCTACCGTGCCGTGCGGGCCGGCGCCGGGAACATGGACTTGCTGGTGGCGCTCGGCACGTCGGCGGCTTATGGAATCAGCGTCTACGAACTGGCCACTCATCCGGGCGACATGACGCATCTGTATTTCGAAGCGTCGGCGGTGGTGATTACGCTGGTGCGCTTCGGCAAATGGCTCGAAGCGCGCGCCAAACGCCAGACCACGGATGCGATCCGCGCGCTCAACGCGCTGCGCCCGGACCGCGCGCGAATCCGTGTCGGTGCGGACGAACGCGAAGTGCCGCTCGCGCAAGTTGTGGTGGGCACGGTGGTGATCGTGCGTCCGGGCGAGCGCGTGCCGGTCGACGGCGCGGTGCTCGAAGGCCGCACCCATATCGACGAATCGCTGATTACCGGCGAAAGCTTGCCGGTACCGAAGCAGGCAACCGATCGGGTCACCGCCGGCTCGATCAACGGCGAGGGCGCGATTGCTGTGACGACCACCGCGATCGGTGCGGAAACGACCCTCGCTCGCATCATCCGCCTCGTGGAAAGCGCGCAGGCCGAGAAGGCGCCGATCCAACGACTGGTCGACCGAGTCAGCGAGATCTTCGTGCCGGCGATTCTGGCGATTGCGGCGCTCACGCTGGTGGGTTGGCTGATTGCCGGCGCGGGTGGCGAAACCGCGATTCTGAATGCCGTTGCCGTGCTGGTGATCGCCTGCCCGTGCGCACTCGGACTGGCGACGCCCGCGGCCATCATGGCCGGCACTGGCGTCGCTGCGCGGCATGGCGTGCTGATCAAGGACGCCGAGGCGTTGGAAACCGCGCATCGGGTGAATATCGTCGCGTTCGATAAAACCGGCACGCTGACGCTCGGGCAACCGTCGGTGACGGCGTTCGAGGCGATCGGAGGCGGCAGTCGCGACGAGGCGCTGGCGCTCGCCGCGGCCGTGCAGCGGCACAGCGATCATCCGCTGGCGCGGGCAGTGGTGAAGGCGTATGAAGCAGCACAGGCCGGCAATCTGCACGACGGCACCGCGGTTGCGGACTCGCTGGCGAATGGCGGCGTTGGGGCTCTGGGCGACAGCGCGCTGGGCACGCCAGCGTCCGTTGCGGTAGCGAAAGGCGCGGCAGAGTTTCCGGTTGCACTATGTACGGCAAACACGGCAAGCGCCGCCCGCGCGGTGCCCGGCCGCGGTGTGGAAGCCGACATCGATGGCCGCACCCTGGCGCTCGGTAGCACGCGCTGGCTCAACGAACTCGGCATCCAGCTACCGCCGCAACTTGCCGGGCGCGCAAAACAGCTCGAAGCCGCCGGCAACACCGTTTCCTGGCTCATACAGCGCGCGCCGCTTGCGCCCACCGCGCTCGCATTGATCGCCTTCGGCGACACCGTCAAGCCGACCGCTCGCGCGGCGATCGAGCGGCTTGCCCGGATGGGCATCAAAAGCGTGCTCGTCACCGGCGACAATGCCGGTAGCGCGGCGAGTGTCGCCCAAGCACTCGGCATCGCCGAAGTCCACGCCGAAGTCCTGCCCGACGACAAGGCCCGCGTGATCCGCGACCTGAAGATCCGCAGCGCCGGTATCGTCGCGATGGTCGGCGACGGCATCAACGATGCCCCCGCGCTCGCTGCCGCCGACATCGGCATTGCCATGGCGACCGGTACCGACGTCGCCATGCAGGCGGCCGGCATCACGCTGATGCGCGGCGACCCGGCGCTGGTGGCCGACGCCATCGACATTTCGCGCAGGACCTGGCGCAAGATCCAGCAGAACCTTTTCTGGGCCTTCGTCTACAACCTGATCGGCATTCCACTTGCCGCCTTCGGCTTGTTGAACCCGATGCTGGCCGGCGCGGCGATGGCGTTTTCGAGCGTAAGCGTCGTCACCAATGCCCTTTTGCTACGCACCTGGCGCGGCGCATCGGCACGGTGATGCGTTCGCGCATCGATGCGGTGACGGGCTATATACGCCCATATATTACGAAAAGCTTTCGAATGCACTAAAGAAATGGGCAAATCGGCCGTAATCCTGACATAGGTGTAAACCATGCATTCGCATGGTTTACACGTCACATGTCTCCCTTTACTCCGAACGCCTATGGAATTCCTCTCTTTGCGCCGCGCCAGTGTTGGCGCCCGGCTTGCCGTACTGTCGTGCGTGCTGGTGGCGTTGATTTTCGCGGCCTTTACGTGGGCGCTCACGCGCACCGCCGGCAAGCAGGTCAGCGATCAGGTACTCGAACGTATCGCCGACAAGGATCGCTCGATCGCCGCAATGATCACACTGTTCGACAAGGCGCTGTCGTCCGAAGTCGATCGTTCGATGTCGCTGTTCGCGAGCTTCCTGCCCGCTGACTACACGCTCGACGACACCCAGAAAATCGACATCAACGGCGTCGCCACGCCGACCTTCAAGGCCGGCGACAAAGTCCTGAATATGGACTTCTCGATTCCCGACCAGTTTCTCGAGCGTAGCGGCGCGGTCGCCACTGTATTCGCACGCAGCGGCGACGACTTCGTCCGCGTGACGACTTCGCTGAAGAAGCAGGACGGCTCGCGCGCGATCGGCACGCTGCTCGACCGCAAGGGACCCGCGTATGCACTGATCATGGCGAACAAATCCTTTACGGGACTTGCCGCGCTCTTTGGCAAACGTTTGATTACCCAATATCGCCCGCTTACCGATGCAAGCGGTCGCGTGATCGGAGCGCTCTTCGTTGGCGTGAACGTGGACAAGGAGATTCAGTCGGTCGAAGACGGCATCAGCAAACTGAAGATCGGTGACAGCGGCTACTACTTCGTGGTCAACGCCTCGAAGGGCGCGGATCGCGGCAAGTTCATCGTGCATCCGGCCGCCGCCGGGCAAAGCGCGGACAACGCAAATGCGCCGTATCAGCAGATGCTCGATATGAAAGAAGGCCAGCTCGAATTCAGCTCGGCTGATGCGACGCTCGGCGAGCGCAACGCGCGCGACAAGTTCGTGTCGTTCATCACCGTGCCGGAATGGCAATGGCTAGTGGGCGGCGTTGCGCCGCGCGACGAGGTGATGGCGGACGTCATCTCCACGCGCGATCAATTTCTGCTGATCGGTTTCGCGCTAGTCGGCGCGTTCGCGATCGTGTTCCTGATCGCCGTGCGCCGTCTCGTGAGCCGTCCGCTCGATGAAGCCGCAAAGGCGTCCGAGCGCTTCGCCTCGGGCGATCTGAGCGTGCGCGTGGGCAACGGGGCGAATGCACGCGCCGACGAAATCGGCCGCCTGATGCAGTCGATCGACGGCATCGGCGAAGGCCTCGCGCGTATCGTCTCGCAAGTGCGCAACGCGTCGACGGACATGTCGGAAGGCACCGAAAGGATCGCCACCGGAAGCGGCAATATCGCCGCGCGTATTGCCACGCAGGCGAGCAGCCTGGAGGAAACGGCGGCCAGCATGGAACAGATCACGTCAACCGTACAGCAGAACGCCGACCACGCCTCGCAAGCCAACACGCTTGTCACCCGTGCCGCCGATGCCGCCCTCGAAGGCGGCCGTGCCGTCGAACGCGTGGTCTCGACAATGGGCGAGATCAGCCGCTCGTCGCAGAAAATCGCAGAGATCACCAGCGTGATCGAAGGCATCGCGTTCCAGACCAATATTCTTGCGTTGAACGCTGCCGTGGAAGCGGCGCGCGCCGGCGAGCACGGCAAGGGCTTTGCGGTGGTCGCGTCGGAAGTGCGCGCGCTCGCGCAACGCAGCGCGGCTTCGGTGAAGGAAATCGAAGGCCTGATCGCTGCCTCCTCGGCGACCGTTCAAAGCGGCTTCCGGATCGCCGAGGAAGCGAGCTCGACGATGCAGGGCATCGTTCATCAGGTCGGGCAAGTGCGCGCCATCATGGCGGAAATCAGCGTCGCGTCGCGCGAGCAATCGGGCGGCATCGAGCAGGTCAACCTGGCTGTCACGCAGATCGGTGAGGCGACCCAGCAGAATGCGACGCTCGTCGGCGAAGCGGAACTCGCGGCGGCTGAGTTGCGCGCTCAGGCCGCGCGGCTTGCGCAGGTGGTGAGTGTGTTCAAGCTGGAAGCCGGGCGAGATTGAGGTGTTGCCTTTGTAACGGCGCGGCGCATCTTGCCGCGCCGCCATTGGCAATGACGACGCTAACGGCGCCGCCACGCCCTCATCAAAACTCCACGTCCAGTTCGTCGATTTCCTCCACTTCCTGCTGCGCGTCCGCGATCCACTGCTGCATTTCGGGCAGCACCATGATGCGCTGCCCGTATTCGACGATCTCCGGATCGAGCTTCACGTCATAGGTAACGAAACGCGTCACCACCGGCGCGTACATCGCATCGGCCGCACTGCGCTCGCCGAACAGAAACGGGCCGCCGTATTGCTTCAGGCAATCGCTCCAGATCGTCACGATGCGGTCGATATCCGATTGCGCCCGCGCCCACACCTTGAAGCCCGGAAAATGCGCTTTCAGGTTCATCGGCAACGCCGAGCGAAGCGAACCAAAACCCGAATGCATCTCACCGCAAATCGAGCGGCAATGTGCTCGCGCGCGGACGTCCCTGGGCAATAACATCGCGTCCGGTTTCAACTCGTTCAGATATTCGGCGATCGCCAGGGTGTCCCAGATCTTGATGCCGTCGTGAAAGAGACAGGGCACCAGAATCGATGGCGAGAGCAGCAGCAATTCGGCGCGCGCGGCCGGATCGTCGATCGGCATCACGATCTCTTCGAAAGGCAGCCCACTGAACCTGGTGAGCAGCCAGCCTCGCAGCGACCACGACGAATAATTCTTGCTGCTGATGGTGAGCGTGGTATTCGCCATACGTTTCTCCTCCGGATGAGGCGTTCAGCCGACGCCTGACGATGCGCATGCACGTTGCCGTGCGCGGACGCACCAAAGCGCGGCAATTTCGGCCCGCTCCCATGACGCGCGCAAATGCTATGCCAACGTACCGGGACGGCTGCGCCAGTGCGACTGCATGATTGGCACATGACTTGCCTCTATTCGGGCTCCTTCCTTTCCTGCACTCGTGCGAAGGTTATGAACCTGTTCGCATATCCCACATACCAGGCTTTCGCCGACATGATGCTGCCGATGCGGCACGGCGCTGCGCTGGTGAATCATTCGCTCGACGCGTGGCCCGCGTTTGGTGACACGTCGCATGGTCGCTCAATACGCGCGGCCTGCGAGCTTTTGACGCTCGCCGGGCTCACGCCTGTCAGGCCGCCGTTCGGCATCGATAGCGTGATGACGGAAGGCAAAGCAGTGAAGATCGTCGAGGAAGTGGCAGCACACACGCCGTTCTGTTCACTGTTGCATTTCCGTAAGGACACCGCGCCTTCACATCCGCAGCCGCGCGTGCTCGTGATCGCGCCGATGTCCGGCCACTTCGCGACGCTGCTGCGCGGCACCGTTCGCACGATGCTGGCCGAGCATGACGTCTACATCACTGATTGGCACAATCCGCGCGACGTGCCGCTGAGCCAGGGCCGTTTCGGCTTCAACGAATACGTACGGCACGTGATCGACTTCACCGAGAAGATCGGACCAGGTACGCACCTGCTGGCGGTGTGTCAGCCGACAGTCGCCGCGTTAGCCGCGGTCGCGCTCATGGCCGCCGACGACAACCCTGCACAGCCCGCCAGCATGACGCTGATGGCGGGCCCGCTCGACACGCGGATCAATCCGACGCGTGTCAACGAACTGGCCAAAAGCAAACCGCTCGAATGGTTCGAGCAGAACCTGATCAGCGCGGTGCCGTTCGGTTTTGCGGGCGCGCACCGGCGTGTGTATCCGGGCTTTATGCAGCTCACCGCATTCATGTCGATGAATCTCGGCCGTCATCTCGACTCATTCGAGACCATGCATTACGAGCGCGCCAAGGGCGATCCGGCGAAGGCCGACACGATCCGTACCTTCTACGAAGAATACTTCGCGACGATGGACCTGACGGCCGATTTCTATCTGGAGACCGTCGATACGGTTTTTCAGCGGCATGCGCTACCGCTGCATGAGCTTGAGGTGGAAGGACGGCTTGTAGAGCCCTCGAAGATTCGGCGTACCGCGCTGCTCACTGTCGAAGGCGAAAAGGACGATATCTGCGCGGTTGGGCAGACGCTCGCCGCGCAGGACATGTGCGACAAATTGCGGCCGTATCTGAAGACACATCATGTGCAGACCGGCGTGGGGCACTATGGCGTGTTCAATGGGCATCGGTGGGAGCGGCAGATTTATCCACGTGTGCGGGCCGTGATTTACGACAACGAGCCGCGCGCGGTGGTGGTGAGTTCACGGGCGCGCACAATCCAACCGGTGTCGGTGGCTGCGGCTTCTGAGGTAACGGTGGCAGCACCGGCTGCGGTGGCGATGGTCGATGTAGACGTGGCGTCGGCGGCCGCAGCAACTGCCGCGCCAAACGGACTTGCCGCGAGCGCCAGCGCCAGCTCCGCCGTCAAACCACAGCAGGCTTCACGGTCAACGCGACGACGGCCACCCACGACGCGGTGAAGTGTTGCTCCGGGTAGGGCGTTGCCGCCGCCGCGGCTCTCCTCAGGTCGCAATCAAGCCGCGACGCTCTTCCACGGCTGTACCGCAGGCACCTCACACGGGCCCTCGACTTCAATCGACTTGAAGTCCGCCGGCGACACGATTTCGATGTACTCCATATCTTCGGAATAATCGAACAGATAGTGGACGATGCCCGGCGCCTGATGCACGCAATCGCCGGCGGCGACGAGCGTCTCCTTGTCGCCGTACATGAAGCGCGCCCAGCCCTTCAACATGATCACAATGTGGAAATCGGCCTCATGACGGTGCCAACCGGTGCCTTGCTCTGGTGCGTGATTCGCCTTGACGAGTTGCGCGAGCACCTTGCCGCCGGTCGCCTGCGCGATGCCTAAATCGCGATAGAGAAAAAAGTCGCGTAGGCCCTGATCCACGTAGGACGTGTCTTGCGGACGGACATGGCTGAACTGCGTGGCGAATTCGGTGGACATGATCGCGCTCCTCTTGAGTGAGCCGGCAGTTGAAAACGACGCGTTGGAGCGTCGGTTGCAAGCATCAAGCGGGCCAGTTTTGCGGAGCTATCGCTTTGCGTTTCGCTGAGCCGATCAGATGCGTGCCGCGCCGCATTGCGCGGCACAAGGCGCTTCAAACGCTTTGGATGCTTATGCGGTCGGACGGAACATCTGGAACATCTCGCCGATTTCCGCGTAGTCGGCACGATAGCCCGCGCGCATGATCGGTTGCGCGGCGTGCGTGTCGAACAGTCCGTCTTTCAGATAGGCCTCGTTGATGTGAACGCCGACCACTTGCCCGAGCGACAGGTAGTTATCCATCGGCTTGCCGTCGAGGGTATGCAAACGGATCACTTGCAGCAGCTTGCATTCGAGCGAGGCCGGCGATTCGGCGACGTGCGGCACGGCAACATTGCGGCCCGGTGCTGGGGTGAGGCCGGCGAGTTCGAATTCGTCGACGTGGGACGGGACTGGTGCGGAGGAGCGGTTCATCTGCTCGGCGAGCGGCTTGCTGGAGAGATTCCAGACGAACTCGCCGGTGGCTTCGATGTTGGCGATGCTGTCTTTACGGCCTTCGCTGCAGAAACCAATGATCGGCGGAAAACTGGCAAACGCGCCGAAGAAGCTGTAGGGCGCGAGGTTCAGCGTGCCCTCGGTATCGCGGGAGGAAATCCAGCCGATCAGGCGCGGGGCAACGATGGCTTTGAACGGGTCATGCGGGAGGCCATGACCGGCAGCGGGATCGTAGAAGTAGTGGGACATGGATTGTGTTCGGGTTCGTGGGCGAAGTGGGGAGTATTTATACCGCAGAGTGCCGGGAGCTGCTGAGAGCAGCACGAGCCTGTCTGATCGACGAGAGTCAGCGGCGGCGACACTCAAGGAAGATACCCCGCTGCCACACGACTGCTGGTTTAACCACGACTAATCACCCGCTTCCGGCCGGCTCTAACCTGCGCCAAATGGGCGTCGTCCCATTCATAGAATCCAGCGCCGCTGCGCACGCCGACGCGCCCCGCATTCACCTGCGCACGCAGCAGATCGAGCACGTCTTCGTCCTTGGCGAGTTCCGGCATCAAATGCGTGGAGATGTCGAGAAAGGTGTCCAGGCCGCCCATGTCTGCGCCCTCGAGCGGACCGACAATCCCCCATCGGCGCCCGAGCGAGGCCTTCATGACCCGATCGACCACGTCAGGCGTCGCCGCGCCCGAGCGCACGATGTTCAACGCCTCGCGCAGCACCGCGAACTGCAACCGGTTGCCGACAAAACCCGGAATCGCCTTCGCCAGCACGACCGGCTCCATGCCGATCGCGCTCATCAATGCAGCGGTCTGCTCAGTGACTTCCGGCGCGGTCGCGGTACCCGGCACAACTTCGACGAGCGGGATCATGTGCGGCGGATTCCAGAAATGCGCGATCAGGAAACGCTCCTTCGCGCGCAACGGCGCAACCAGTTGATCGGGCGGAAAACCGCTGGTGTTGCTCGCGAGAATTGCATCGTCTGCCATCAAACTGGCCAGCGACGCATACAGGCGATGCTTCAGTTCGAGCACCTCGGGAATCGCCTCGATCACGAATTGCGCCGACGCCATGACGTCGAGCTGTGCATGCGTCTCGATGCGCGCAAGCGCCGACTGTTTGGCGGCGTGGTCGATGCGTCCGGCGTCGATCAGTTCGTCGAGCACCGCCTCCGCCTTCGGCGCAACGCTCGCGAGGCGCGCTGGGTCGACGTCGTGAACGATCGTCCGGTGCCCGTGCAATGCACTTTGCGTCGCAATGCCGACGCCCATCAATCCCGTGCCCACTACGCCTATGACTGCCTTGTTCACGCTGCTCTCCTGCTGCCGTCGATGAAAGCTTTCAAGCATAACGCAGCGTGCATTTTTCCTGGACCGAACGTGACAAAGCCGGTCTTCCGTGAGGAAGGACCGGCTTTGTGGACTTCACGCCACGTCAGGCGGCGCCGTCATACGCGCATTAATAACGCGGGGGCGGCGGGCGACGATCGTCGTGGTGATGCGGATCGTAGTCGTGCGGATGATGATGCATCCACTCGTCATGAGCCCAATAGCGATGGCCGTCGTAGTAACGATCCCCATGCCAGCCGATGTTGATCGACACGCCGACCGGCATCATGTGCGGCTGACCGTAAACCGCCGGTCCCGGACCATTCTCGACGATCACCCGTTCCTGGGCGAAAGCGCTGCCGGCTGCGAGCAACGCGCCGCCCGCCAGCAAGGTTGCAATAATCGAACGCGATGTTTTGTTAAAGGTTTTCATAGTGACCTCCCATACAAAGTTTTTGTATCAAGCCAGCGCCCGTGTTCGGTCAACATCGAACCGTGTTTTTGGTTCGGACCAGACGCCGTACGCTTGAGACCAACTTTAGCGGGGCAAACCGCATGAAGAAGTGAGCACTTGTAAGCGCACATTTCATAGAAAGGGACGGATGAGGGATAGCCTTTTGGTGTTCGCCGCCCGTCTACAGCGCATGCGCGATAGATCAACTGAATGCCAGGGCGGCAACCTGTCAGCCGCCGTTACATTCATTTCGGCCAGGAAATATTTGGAAAGACGGGCAAGCGGGCGATAACGGCACAAAAAACAAAAGCCACGGCACGCGTTTCGCGGGCAGTGGCTTCAATGATGCTCGTGCACTCGAGGTGCGCGCCCATACGCGGTGATCCGCGCTCAGGCGATACGACTTTGCTTTTCAGTCGCTCAGCTTGACGCCGAACAACGTAGCTTGCGCTCTGCGCATGCGATCTGCTTCACGGCTACGCGCTTCGTACGAATAGTCCGAATCCAGCGGCAGATGGGGCGACGCAAAGAGGTCGCTGACCTTTTGGAACAATGCAAAAATGAAGCTCATGGCGACTCCCGGTTGGTTACTGCATTAGCTAGGGTTTTCCCTTAAGAATGATTATAGGGTTTTCCCTAGGCAAAAGCTAGTGCAACGCAGCAATTTTTCGGGTGTGGTGTATTGCCACAGGGTTTTTATTCATGGTGCGTCGCACCACGACAACGTCCCTCTTTTTCATATTTCAGGGTCAGAGCTTCCGCCTACTGAAGCGTGGTCGATTGCGGCTTCCTGCTGCGGGTGGGTTTCGCATTCGTCGTACTTTTCCCCGGATTGGCCACGGCGGCATCAACGGCGCCTGCCGCAGTGCCCTCCGCGCGTACCAGCGTCGCATTGTTGACGGACACGATCAGCCCCGGCAGCGTCCGGTTGGGATTGTCTTGCGGCTTGACGGAGGCGCCCGTCGCCGAAAACTCCACATTCAACGCCCAGTGTCCCTCGTGTATGCCCTGATCGCGCAGAAGCGCGGCTAGCAGTTCCTCGATCGAATATTTGTGCTCGCTAGTCGGCATGGTGGCCCCCGTCAGAAGATGCGCTGGCGTATCCGGTCCGGCTTCGCAACAGCTACGAGAGTGTAAAACGCAAGGTTTGGCTTGCGACGGATCCGCCGGCGGACGATGCCTTACGGCGCCTATCCTGGGAAGCGGGAACGGAAGCGAGGTGAGCGGGAAACGGGAGGAGCGAAGTACACACCCAGCATGCTGCGCCGGCGAAGCGAGCCACCGCGGGCCGGCTAACGCCGGCGCGGTGGTCGCCGAAGATCAATGCGAGTTGGCCGCTTTCGGCTTGTGCGCATGCTGTGCTCGCGTGCCGCGCTTGCTATGAGCGGGCGCGGCCGCGGCTGGTTGAGGCGCCACGGTTGCGGCTGCGGTAGAAGCTGCATTGGCCGCCGCCGCGTTGGCCATCGCCATGTGCGTGTCGAGCAAGCTGGCCATGGCGGCCTGCTGGTTCTGCATCAACTGTTCGATGCGGTGCTGCTGGGCGGTGGTTTCACGCGTCAGGCGCATCAGAAGCAGCGTCTGTGTGATGCCAATCGCGACCGTCACCAGCAACGCGCCCACCACAATCGACAACATCCATTTCATGCGGCGTGAATGATCGGTCGCGGCGAGGCGTTGATCGGCGATCACGCCATACAAGGCGTCGACGGTGTCGGCGAAGGCCGTCGCGCGTGCGCGGTCGAGTTCAGGCGCGGCACGCAGCGCTGCGGCGGCAGCTTCGGCGCGTTGGGTTTCCCGGAACGAGGGCGCAGCGAATGCGACGTTGGCGTGCCCGGATGCGAATCCGGGCGCAGATGCAGGCGCATTGCCCGACGCCTTGGCGGCCGGCTTCGGCGCAGCATCCGCCGCACCGGAGTCGGACTCAGGTGCGGACTCAGGCTCGGATTCAAACGAAGAGGATGACGAAGGCAAAGCGCGCCCCGCTCCCACATTCGCGGCTTCTGCGCCAGCCGCTTCTCGCGAAGCCGTCGCCGCCTTGGCAAAGGTCGCCGCAAAGCGCTGCGGCGGCCTAGGCGGCTTGGCATCGCCCGAGGTCGATGCAGCCGCTGTATCGGTCGTCGTTGCGCCCGGCTCAGCCGCCTGGCGCAACGCGGTCACGCTGCGCGCCACGGTAGCCGCCGCCATCGCAGGCGTAAGCGACGTGGCGGCGTCACGTGCCGCTGCCGCCGGCGTCTCTTCAGCCGGTGTCTCTACTGCCGGCTTCAGATCGCCGAAAGCCAGCTCGCCAACAAGCGATCCCGCAGCCTCCACAGCGTCCGGCTCCAACCCGCTCAATTGCGCGCTCATCGGCGCCGGTTCCTCGGATTTCCCAGCGCGAGGCACGCGGCGCGGCGCCCTCGCCTCGAGCGACGCGCCGTCTGCGTCGATCGCACCCACCGCTGCCAGCACGACATCGGGTAATTCAAAGCCATGCAGCGTGCGTTGCCGGACGTCGATATTCATCGCTTCCAGCGTGGCGCGGGTGGGATCGTCGGGGAACAGGTCGAGCGTACTGTCGTCGCGCGAGGCATCGCTCAGTTGCGCGAGACGTTGTGCCGAGCGCGCGGCGCGCGCCAGCTTGTTTTCAGTTTCGGTCGAGACGGTGGCCTGACGCCGCTTCTTCGAAGCGGCGCGCTGAGGCCGGGACTGCGTGGATGCTGCGGAATCTGCCATAGAGAAAAAAGCGGTCGTCGCCGGAAAGCGGGCGCCGAGCACCGCTCGTCAATGCCATTGGAATTTTTCGAGACCGCATTGTCGCATGGCCGCCCGCCCCTGCCGAAGCCATTCGCCGACGTTTTTCCGTTTTTAAGACGACGTCTCGTCCTGCCGGAACTGCTTGACGCCGTGCAACTGACGCAAGCGTGCGCAGATCGCCCCATATTCGGTATTCGACACGCGATGCAACGTGATCACCACTTCGTCGCACTCCGGCGCGTCGTCGCTTTGCTGCATCACGAATTGCTTGACGCGCGGGCTCGCAGCGCCGAGTTCGTCATGCAGCGAATGGAACGTCATACTGCCGCGCTCGACGATCATCGTCAGCTGACGCCGTTGCTTCACAGTGATGAAACGGCGCTCGAGCGGCTTGATCCCGGCGAGGATAATCAGAATGATGATCGTCGCGGCAATCGATGCCGTGTACAGCCCACCGCCAACCGCCAGCCCGATGGCCGCGACCGACCAGAGACTCGCCGCCGTCGTCAGCCCGCGCACGATTTCACCGCGTAGCAGGATCGAGCCCGCACCGAGAAAGCCGATGCCCGAGACCACCTGTGCCGCCATCCGCGACGGATCGAGCACAACGTGATCGCCTGTCAGCACTTCCGCAAAACCATAGGCCGATACGATCATGATGAGCGTCGAACCGACGCAGACCAGCATGTGCGTGCGTAACCCCGCGGCCCACGAAAGCCGTTCGCGCTCGAAGCCGATGACGCTGCCGAGCGCAGCGGCCAGCACCAGACGGGAAATGAGTTCGAGGTTCCCCAACATTGTTTTTCCTCCTTATCTGAAATTATTTGAAGCGTGTCCCGCACCTGTAGTGGAGTGCCAACGGCAGCTGTTTGCTTTATGCTTGGCCGCACGCCGTCGCGCGGATTGCTGGGACGGTCGTCATGCTGCTTCCAGGCCATCTCATTGCAGGCCAATCAGTAATCAGTATCCACGATCACCAGCACAGCACGAACGCCAACAACCGCGCCGCCGCGAGAGCCAAAAATTCCGCCGTCGCTTCGAATGACCCGTTTGACCAACCGAACTATGCAGAGCATGACCCCTTCCCCCGCTTCGACGATCGCGCTCGCCACCACACTACGCGATCATTTCACTCGCGTGGTGCTGCCGCTGTGGCGCGGGCCGGGTTTCAACACCGCGCTAAAGCTGCCGTACGAAGCGGTCAACGCCGAGGGTCCCGAGCCGTTGCCCGTGGAACGCTACCGGGCCATGGCCTGCGCGCGACAATTGTTCGTGTTCTCGCAAGCAGGCGATGCGGCGCATGCCCAGGTGCTGTTCGATTCGCTGATGCACACCTTTCAGGACACGCGCCACGGCGGATGGTTCTATAGCGTCGATGCACAGGGCGCGCCGCTCGACACCACCAAAGACCTGTACACGCATGCGTTCGTGGTATTCGCTTGTGCGGAATATGGCGGCCGTTCCGGCAACCGCGACGCGCTGGAAGTCGTGCATCGCACGTCGGCACTGATTCAGTCGCACTTCGCGGCCAGTGGCGACCTGTTCAACGCCGCGCTCACCGCGGACTTCGCCTGCGTGACCGGCACGCCGATCCAGAATCCCCTGATGCATCTGACGGAAGCCTGGCTGGCCGCCCGCGACGCCACGCGCGATAACGCCTTCGACGCCGCGCTGCGCCGCCTTGCCGGCGCCGTCGCGCATCACTTCGTGCATGCGCCGACCGGCTGCATCGCCGAATTGCCGATTGGCGCGGACGACAATCGTCTGGAACCGGGACACCAGTTCGAATGGTTCTGGCTGGTCAAGCAGGCAGGCGCGTTGTTCGAAGCCACAGGTCTCGACGAATCGCTGACGCGCGCGTTCAGCTTCGCGCAGCAATATGGCGTCGACCCGCAAACGGGCGGCGTGTGCGCCTCGCTCGACGAAACCGGGGGAATCAAGGACACCACCCAGCGGATCTGGGCTCAGACGGAATATCTGCGTGCCCTGGCGAGCCATGACGACCCGGCTGCACTTGCCGCGCTGCCGCGGCAAATCGAGCTTTTCCAGCAACGCTTTCTGCGTCCGCAAGGCTGGTTCGAATGCAAAACGGCGGCCGGCGACGTGGCGCGTGCCGACATGCCGTCGACCACACCCTATCATCTCGCAACCGCCTATAACGCGTTGCCAGGCTAAGCGCTGGCCGTCGTTCTGCCGGGCATCGGCCTTAAAGCCGACTGGCCGGTCAATCAATATTCTTCGCGTTGCCAAGGTCCCCAATCGGCGTCGGCAGTTTTAAATCGCGTGTAGGTCGCGCTTTGGCCGGTGGGGGTATCCGATGCGTCGCCGTGCGGCTTTTTATCGGTGGTGTGAAGGGCGAAAGCCTGGTGATTTTCGGTGTCGACCGTGATGCGGCCGACCGGATCCGGGGCGCCTTCTTGAGGTAGTTTCGACTCCAAGATCGCGAGATACGGGGTCAAACGACTCCAGAACGAGGTGAGTTCTTCTTGCAAATAATGTGTCAATGTTTTTCCTGGAAGAGTAATACAACCAGTTTACCCTACCGGCTCGGACACCCCTGCAAAATGCTTCCGAGCCCCAAAAGGGCCCAATCAGGGGAATACCCGAATACTTGTTGATTGGCGTCCATCATAAAGACGTGATACAACTCGTACTTCGCGCTCGATCTCGTGTTGAGAAATAGCGGTCGCGAATGCAACACACAACATTTACTGGATTAAAAATGGCAACAGGTACTGTGAAGTGGTTTAACGATGCAAAGGGCTTTGGCTTCATCACCCCGGACGACGGCGGCGAAGACCTGTTTGCACACTTTTCGGAAGTTCAAGGCAGCGGCTTCAAGTCCCTGCAGGAAAACCAAAAAGTGACGTTCGAAGTCAAGCAAGGCCCGAAGGGCAAGCAAGCTGCGAACATCCAGCCGGCCTAAGTACCTTCAGGTACTTTGAGGCACGCTTAGGCGCTTGCGTCTGATGCAAAATGGCCCGCTTCGGCGGGCCATTTTCTTTTGCAGATGCCCATTTTTTGGGCGCCTGTCCGGGTTAAATTGCCCGCATTCCCGCCGGCTCAAACGCCGCCGTTTGCCCGCGCATTTCGTCCATTTGTTGCATCCGCAACACAGTTTCAGAAATTTCGAACACGGAAACAGCTTCCTTCAATTGCTGCGTCTGCTGATGCAGTGAAGCTGCCGCTGCGGCTGCTTCCTCGACGAGCGCCGCGTTCTGCTGCGTCATCTCATCCATCTGTACCACCGCCTGGTTGACCTGCTCGATGCCCGTGCTCTGCTCGAGCGACGACGCGCTGATTTCCGCCATCATCTGCGTGACCCGCGAGATCGACGCGGAAACGTTTCTCATCGCTTCGCCAGCGTGCTCGACCAGCGTCGAGCCGCCCTGAATCTCGGCAACCGACTCGCTGATCAGCGTTTTGATTTCCTTGGCCGACTGCGCACTGCGCTGGGCCAGGCCCCGCACCTCGCCCGCCACCACGGCAAAGCCGCGACCCTGCTCGCCCGCGCGGGCCGCTTCGACGGCCGCATTCAGCGCGAGGATATTGGTCTGGAACGCGATGCCGTCGATCACCGAGATGATCTCGGCGATCTTGTCCGAGCTTTGCGCGATGCCGCGCATCTTGTCGACCACCTCGTTCACCACTTCGCTGCCAAGCGAGGTCGCCTCAAGGGCGGATTCCGCGAGTGCATTGGCTTCGCGGGCGTGATCGGCGTTCTGGCGCACGGTGGCGGTCAATTCCTCCATGCTCGAGGCGGTTTCTTCGAGCGATGCCGCCTGATTTTCGGTGCGAGCCGACAGATCGGCATTACCGGTGGCGATTTCGTTGGCGCCGAGATGAATCGAGTCGGCGGATTCGCGCACGGTTTGCACAGTGCGCGCCACGCTGGCCTGCATTTTCGCGAGACCGGAGAAGAGGTGGCCGATTTCATTCGTGCCACGCGCGGCGATCGGCTGGTCGAGGCGCCCTTGTGCGATACGGTCGAAGTGACGGCCGGCTTCTTCCAGGGGCGCTACCACGCCCCGGCGCAGCGCGGCGTACACCCCGAAGGTGCCCACCACCAGCACCAGCAGGATCGCAATGCTGACGCCGCGGAACATCGCCATGCGGGCATCGATCGAATCGAGCGACGCACGGCTCGCGGCGTCGCCGAATTGCACGAAGTTGTGCGACTCGGCGAGGTACGCATCCTGGAACGATTGGGTCGGCTGGTCGAGAAAGGCCTGAATATTGTTCGAGTCGAGAAACTGCGCCAACTCCGAGAGCGCGTCGTGCAGCTTTTTGTAGCGCTCGGCGAGGGCGGCAGCGCGCGCACTGTTTTCGTCGCTGGTCTTCGGCACGCTCATGAAGGCGCCGAACGATTGATCGGCGGCGGTCAGCTGTTCGCGAGCGTGCTGCACGATGTCGGTCGGCTCGGCGCCGCCGCGCACCATGCGCGTACCGGCGCGCGACAGGTTGATGCGGGCGTCCATCAGACGCTGGGTCGTTTCATTGACCGCGTCCACCTGCTTCAAGGCGATGCTCGACAAATCGCCCACGTCGTCATGCGTGCGCGTGAGGGACCAGAACCCCAAACCCACCGTGACCAGCTGGAAAACGCAGAATGCGGCCAGAACACACAACAGGCCGGATGCGACCTTGATCTTGCTGAACATCGTGAACACCTGAAAGCAGAGAATGACGGGAACTACGTCAGGGTTAACGGCAAGGCCGAACTTTGCTTGAGATCAATGTCGTTAAAAATCGCCTTACATCCCCTTTTCATCGGCCAACTCCGCAGCTCAAGACATTTCGCACAACAATGCCGAGCAGATATTTCCGATTCACCTTGACGCCGTGCGTCGGTGCTTCCTAGAGTGGGTAGGGACTGCACAACGCACGCCGGTGCAGATGCCACTGCGGGCCACGCCCGAAGGATTCACGATGACCGACCTCCTCGACCGGGCGCGCGGCGCACTGCACGCCCAGCCGTTCAGCATGCTGCTAGGCGCCGAGCTGATGCACACAGGCACTGACGAACTGACGCTATGCCTGCCAATCCGCGACGAGCTGCGGCAACAACATGGCTTCGTGCATGGCGGTGTCATCAGTTATCTCGCCGACAATGCGCTGACGTTCGCCGGCGCGCTGTCGCTAGGTCCGAAGGTCGTGACCGGCGAGTACAAGATCAACTATCTGCGACCGGTGGTGAACGGCACGCTGATCGCGCGGGCGAAGGTCGTCTACGCGGGCCGGCTTCAGGCAACCTGCCAGTGCAATGTGTATGTGATGGACGGTGGCCGGGAGAAGCTCGTCGCTGTTGCACAAGGCACGATCAACCGTATCAGCGAAAACGGCGAGCACGAACCGGCTGGCTGAACATCGATCAACCGGACGCGCTGTTTGCGAGGCCGTTTCAACTCAACACGCATGAAGGCGACGGGACGCTCGCGCGCGGGTACATAAAAAAGGGCCGTTCCTGCTCAATGCGGGAACGGCCCTTTCATCAACAACACATTTCAGCTCAGTCCATTTCAACCCGGCAGCAAGCGAATCACTCTGCCGCGTAAGTCGTCTGCTTCTGCTCGCCCAGACCTTCAATACCGAGACGTATCGTCTGGCCCGGCTTCAGGAACACCGGGTTCGGCTTCACACCCATGCCGACGCCCGGCGGCGTGCCGGTCGAAATCACATCGCCAGGTTGCAGGCTCATGCACTGCGACACATACGACACCAGCTTCGCAACGCCGAACACCATCGTCTTCGTGCTGCCGTTCTGATAGCGGTGGCCGTCTACTTCGAGCCACAGGCTCAGGTTCTGCGGATCGGCGACTTCATCGCGCGTCACGACCCACGGGCCGATCGGGCCGAACGTATCAAAGCCCTTGCCCTTGTCCCACGTGCCGCCGCGTTCGATCTGCCATTCGCGTTCCGACACGTCGTTGATCACGCAGTAACCGGCGACGTAGTCGAGCGCACTGGCTTCGTCGATATATTTTGCCGGCTTGCCGATCACCACGCCGAGTTCGACCTCCCAATCGGTCTTCTTCGAGCCGCGCGGGATTTCGACGTCGTCATTCGGGCCGCAGATCGCGCTTGTCCACTTGTTAAAAATCACCGGTTCCGACGGCACCGGCAGATTCGATTCAGCCGCGTGGTCCGCATAGTTGAGCCCGATGCAGATGAACTTGCCGATCTTGCCGACGCATGGGCCTATGCGCGGATTGCCTTCGACCAACGGCAGCGAAGCCGGATCGAGTGCGCGCAGTTTGGCGAGGCTTTCGTCGCTCAGCACGGCGCCGTCGATATCGCCCACCACTTTCGACAGATCGCGAATCTTGCCTTGCGCGTCGAGCAAGCCTGGCTTTTCCTGGCCTTTCGGCCCATAACGAAGCAGTTTCATCGTTGCACTTCCCTTGACGTTCAGTGATATTCGGTTCGTGTTTCAGCGTGGATCAGTACGCGTCAGTTCGACCAGCCGCCGTCGATCACATGCGCATGACCGGTAGTAAACGACGATTCGTCAGACGCGAGATACAGCGCCAACGCGGCGATCTCTTCCGGCTTGCCGATGCGGCCCATCGGCTGGCGCGCGACAAAAGCCGCCTGCACGGCCTCGAGCGTCGCGCCTTGCGCCTTGGCCTGCTCTACGATCCGCTGTTCGAGCGACGGCGAAGCCACCGTGCCCGGGCAAATCGCGTTACAGCGTACACCACGGGCGATGAAGTCTGCAGCAACGGACTTGGTCAGCCCGATCACCGCAGCTTTCGACGCGCTATATGCAAAGCGGTTCGGCACGCCCTTCACGCTAGATGCCGCCGACGACATGTTGATGATCGACCCACCGCCCTTCTCCAGCATGGCGGGCAAGAACGCGCGGATCATGCGGTACATGGCCTTCGCGTTCAGATCGAAGGCGAAGTCCCAATCTTCTTCGCTGCATTCGAGAATATTGCCGGCGTGCACGAAGCCGGCGCAGTTGAACAGCACGTCGATCGGGCCGAGTTCGGCCGCCAGCGCCTTGATCGCCGCGTTGTCGCGCACGTCGAGCTTGCGCGCTTCGACCGGCTTGCCGGCGAGTCCGTCGATGCGAATATCGGTGGCGATCACGCGCGCGCCTTCGCGCGCGAACAGTTCCGCCGTGGCAAGGCCGATGCCTTGTCCTGCCGCGGTGATCAGGGCCGTCTTGCCGGCCAGTCTTTGTGTCATCTACGACTCCGTTTGAATGGGCTTCTCTTGTCTTCGTAACGCGTGCTGGTCAAATCAAAGTCGATAAAACGCCGTGGCGTTGCCGCCGAAAACCGCTTCGCGCTCGGCGTCGCTCAAGGATGCGAGCAACGTGTTCGACACCGAATGCCAGAGCAGATAGTCGCCGTTCAGATCGAGTACCGGCCAGTCGCTGCCCCACATCAAACGTGCCGGACCGAATGACTTCAGCAGATGCTCGACGTACGGTTGCAGCGTTTCCTCGGTCCAGCCAGGTGAAGCTTCTGTGACGAGTCCGGACAGCTTGCAATGCACTTGCGGTAGCCTGGCGAGCCGCGTGATTGCGTCGGCCCATGATTGCCAACCGGCGCGACCGTAACGGATCGGCGGCTTCGCGCCGTGATCGACGACGATACGCAGCGCCGGAAAACGCACTGCGAACGTTTCGAAATGCTCGACGTGACGCGCATAAATCAACGCGTCGAACGCGAGGTCGTGTGCGATCAGCGCCTCGATCGCAGGTGCGAGATCCGGGTTCGCGATCCATGTGTCGTCGGGCAGGTCCTGCAACATCGGCCGTACGCCCTTGAACTTCGGCTCATGCGCGAAAGCGTCGATGACGGCCGGCGCATTTGGCAGCAGCAACGGCACCCAGCCCACCACGCCCGCAATCGACGGCTCTTTGCGCGCGATGTCCAGCAAGTAGCGTGTTTCGTCGATCGTCGGCGCCGCCTGCACCACTACGGTCCGCTCGATGCCCGCTCTTTCAAGCAAGGGTTTGAGATCGGCGGGACCGAACGGCCGGTACAGGATTTTCAGTTCCGGCGTAAGCCACTCGTAGTCGCCACGAGCGGGGTCCCAATAGTGCTGGTGGGCATCGATATGCATCGTCAAATCAATCCTCTGGCACGGGCGCGCGGCTGTCGAGCAAGCCCTTGTCACGCAAGGCGGACCACAAGGCCGCCGGGATTGGCTGCTCGAATGACGCCGCGTTCTCACGCAATTCGTCGGCACTGCGCGCGCCGGTCAGCACGGTCGCAACCGCCGGATGCGCATACGGAAACTGCAAAGCTGCGGCAGCAAGCGGCACGCCATGCACCCGGCACACCGCTTCCAGCCGCGCGACGCGCTCGATGACTTCCGCAGGCGCATCGCCATAATTGAATTTCAGATCGCCTTCGACGCCGCGCGCCAGAATGCCCGAGTTGAACGCGCCGCCTAACAGGATACTGACGCCGCGCGTTTCGCATGCCGGCAAAAGGTCGCCGAGCGTGGTCTGTTCGAGCAGCGTATAACGGCCGGCAAGCAACGCGCAATCGATATCGAACTCGGCCATTGCGTCGAGTATGACCGCGCCTTCATTAACGCCTAGCCCAACCGCCTTGACCGCGCCCGAGGACCGCAGGTCATCGAGCGCACGAAAGCCGCCGCCTTCGGTCAGTTGTCGCCAATAATGGGGGTTCTTGTCACCATGCGTGGAACGGCCGATATCGTGTACCAGAAGGATGTCGATATCCACGATGCCGAGCCGCTGCTGGCTGTCTTCGAACGAACGCAGAATGCCGTCATGCGTGTAGTCGTAGATTCCTTCGAAAGGAAGCGGGTCTTGCCAGCCATCTTTGGGATCATAAGGCGTGGTGCGCGGCACAAAACGGCGGCCGACTTTGGTGGACAAGACATACTCGCTGCGCGGATAGCGGCGCAGTGCATCGCCAAGACGATGTTCGGCCTTCGTGTTGCCATAATGCGGCGCAGTATCGAAGTAACGCACGCCTGCGTCCCACGCGGCGGCAATCGTCGCGTGGGCTTCTTCATCGGACAGATCGCGATAGAGGCCGCCCAGCGGCGCCGTACCGAGCCCCAAGCCTGTCACTTGCAATGCGCGGCGGCCGATGCCGCGCCGCTGTTCGATCTTCGAACCGATCGTTGCCGTCATTAACCGCGTCTCCTGTGTCGACCAGAGTTAGCGCTTTAGCGCTTACTCTGGTCCCATGCAAAGCTGTCGACCAGAGTTAGCGCTTTAGCGCTTACTCTGGTCCCATGCAAAGCTGTCGACCAGAGTTGGCGCTTTAGCGCTTACTCTGGTCCCATGCAAAGCTGTCGACCAGAGTTGGCGCTTTAGCGCTTACTCTGGTCCCATGCAAAGCTGTCGACCAGAGTTGGCGCTTTAGCGCTTACCCCGATCCCATCTATCTTTTTAGCACGTGCCGACGATGTTTGCCCGCCACGCGCCCACCGCGCTGATGGCGACGCGTTGGCGCCCTGATGGCCGCGCTGAGGGTCGCCGAATCGATCGCTGCCTGGATTCGGACTGATTGATGATAGACCGCTCAGTGCGACTCGATCGCCACCACCCGACGCGACGCTGCAGCGTTCAACGGCAAACAAGCCGGGCCCACCGGTTCGAAAGTCTTGTACGTCAGGATGAATTCCTGATGTCCGAGCATTTCAGATTTCGACGCCGCACCGAGTGACACCGCGACCGTTTGCTCGAACACTTCGCGGCCAACTTCGTCGAGCGTGCCGCGGCCTTCGAGAATGCGGCCTGCATCGACGTCCATATCGCCAGCGAGATTACGATAGGTCGCGGGATTCGCGCACACCTTGATGACCGGCGAAATCGCCGAGCCGACCACGGATCCGCGTCCGGTCGTGAACAGAATCACATGCGCACCGCATGCGATCAGTTCTCCAATTTCCGCGTTGTCGCTGATGTTCGGAAAGCCGAAGCGCGGTTCGCCGTCGGGTACGACGTCGAGCAGATAGAGGCCACCGGTCGGCGGAACGTCGCCGGGTTTGATGATGCCAACAATCGGCGACGCCCCGCTTTTAGCATAAGCACCCAGCGATTTTTCTTCCTGCGTGGTGAGGCCGCCGTCCGCGTTGCCGACGGCAAAACTGCCATGCCCAAGGATTGAGTAGTAGCGCGCCGCCTTCGCTACGCACGCGACAATTTCATCCCCGAGTTCCGGCCTTGCGGCGCGCGTTTTCATATGAAATTCGCAGCCCACCAGCTCGCCGGTTTCTTCGAAGATGCAGGTCGCACCCGCGTCGATCAGATGATCGAATGCACGGCCCACGGCCGGGTTCGCGGTGATGCCGCTGGTGCCGTCCGAGCCGCCGCAAATCGTGCCGATCACCAGTTCGCTCAGTGCCATCGGCACTTTCTGCTGCGCGGCAAGCTGCTTGCGTGCGTCGCGAATCCAGTCGACGCCGTACTGAATCGTGCTGCGTGTGCCACCTTTCTCCTGAATCGTCAGGACTTCGACGGGACGGCCGCTCGCACGCACGACGTCGACGAGGTAATGCTTGTTCATGCTCTCGCAGCCGAGCGACACGAACAGCACCGCACCCACGTTTGGATGCGTGGTAAGCCGCTCAAGCATCTTTTCGGCGTATCCATTCGGATAGCAACCCGGAAAGCCGATCAGATGCACCGGTGGCTCGCGCTCGGCTGAAGGATCGTCGAATGCGTCGAGTGGTTCGCGAAACTGCGTGACGATCTCGCGCGCGACGTGATGCGCGCATTCGACCAGATACGCCACCGCGACTATATTGCGGATGCCCTTGCGGCCATCGTTGCGCAGATAGCCTTGCAACATGGGCTGCTGCGCGGCGGGTGCTACGGAAGTGTCAGTCATGGTCATTCCAGCGCGGCGCAAAGCCACGTCATTGTGCTCAACTCAGTGATGGACGAACTCGTGGCCCGCGTCGTGCGTATAAGTAGGCAGGTAATCGCTTTCGAGGTTGTGCGTATGCAGATGCGCACCGCGCGCCACCGCCTCGGTCACGTGACCGATCACTGCGCCGTAACGCAGCACCTTGTCGTCTTTCGCGAGTTCATGGCGCGCCACCTTATGGCCGAGGTCGATGGTTTTGGTGAGCGTCACGCGCTCACCCTCGATCTCGAGTTGCGTGCCTGCGTCGAGACACGCCGCCGCGATCAGGCAGTTATCCGCGGGACTGAGCAGGATCAGGCGTGGGTCGGTTTGCAATGTTTGCAATGGACGGCTGGTCAAGTGAGTTCTCCGTGATGCGTACGCATTAGTTCTGGCCTTCGCCGCTGGCGAGCCGTGCCACCATCAGCGAGCCGAGGATGATCGCGCCATAGATCGCCTGAATCCAGAACGACGGCACCTGGGCAAGCGTCAGCAGGTTCTGCACGACACCGAGCAGCAGCACACCGGAGAGCGCGCCGAGCATCGTGCCCTTGCCGCCGTCGAGCGAAATGCCGCCGATCACCGCCGCCGCGAACACCGTAAAAATCATCCCGTTGCCCTGGTTCGCGTTGATCGCGCCAACGTACCCGGTCACGATCAAACCGCCCACCGAGGCCAGCATGCTGCCGAGCACGAATACGCCCCACGTAATGCGCTCGACGCGAATCCCCGCCGCGCGCGCTGCTTCCGGATTGCCGCCAATCGCGTATAACGCACGGCCCAGACGGTGATAGCGCAGCATGAACGCGGCGATCGCGAATGCCGCCGCCGCGAGCCACACGGACAAGGGCAAGCCGAACACGATGGTAGTAGCGAGCGCGAAGAACGACGGCGGCATATCGAACAGCGTGCCGCCTTTGGTCGCGCCGACCAGCATGCCGCGCAACACGATCAGCATCGCCAGCGTGACGATGAATGCGTTCAGCCGCAGACGCACCACCAGGAAACCATTCACGAAGCCGATCACCGCGCCGACCACGACGATCGCAAGCAAGCCTACCGCCGCCGGCCATTGCGTCCCGAAACCCGCGGACGCCGCCGGCATCACCAGCATCGCGCCAACGGCGGGCGCAATGCCTACTGTCGATTCGAGCGACAGATCGAACTTGCCGGTCAATACGATCAGCGATTCGGCGAGCACGACCAACGCCAATGCCGCGGAGGCACCCAACACACTGATCAGATTCGCCTTCGTCAGAAAGCTTGGACTGACAAACGCGCCGATCACGATCAGCAACGCGAGCGCGGGCAGCAGCGCCAGATCACGCAGCCGCGCGAGCTCAGTTCGCGCGCGTTTGCCGCGCGTCGCCTGGGCAGCGGGCTGCGGCGTCTGCGCCTGACCTTGCGCGGTGCTGAATGCAGGGCTGGGCACACTATTCTTCATGGAGACTGACTCCTTCAACGGATGCGATCAGGTCATGGTCTTGCCAACCTGCGGGAAATTCGGCCGCGACACGGCCACGGAACATGACCAGCACGCGGTCACAGGTGCGCAGATCGTCGAGTTCGCCGGATACGACCAGCACGGCTTTGCCGTCTTCACGCACACGATCCACAACCGACAGCAACGCTTCTTTCGATTTCACGTCGACGCCCGCCGTAGGATCGATCAGCACGAGCACGTTGGGGTCGGTGGCGAGCGCGCGCGCCATCACGACCTTCTGCTGATTGCCACCCGACAGTCCCGAAACAATGTGCTCGGGACCTTGCGCAACGATGCCGAGCGCGTCGATCATCTTCTGGCCGAAGGCATTTTTCTTCGCCGGTGGTGCAATGCCGAATTTGCCGAGCAGGCGCGTGATCGTCATCGAGGCGTTTTCGGCAACGGACTGCGTCAGCACCAGTCCTTCATGATGGCGATCCTTCGGCACGCAGCCAATGCCGTGCGCCAGCGCCGCCGGCACGTCACCTGGGGGCAGCTTCACGCCGTCCACGCTGACCGCGCCGCTCTTCGCCGCGCGCAAACCGGCAATCGCTTCGGCCACGCTCGTGCGGCCGCTACTCGTCGCGCCGGTCAGCCCGACCACTTCGCCGCGCTTCACCGTAAACGACACGCCTTCGTAATCGGAACCGGCCAGATCTTTGACTTCCAGTGCGATGGCAGTGTCCGCGGACAACGCATCGCGCGCCGCCGCATCGGCGACGGCAAGACCACCGCGCTCGCCGGTCATCGCTTCGATCAGTTGCTCGCGTGGTAACGCGGAAACCGGCGCGCTGATGATATGCCGCGCGTCGCGCAGCACCGTCACCGCCTGGCAGATTTCATAGACTTCCTGCAGGTGATGAGAAATAAAGAGGAACGTCACGCCTTCGCGCTGCAACTCGCTGATGCGGCGGAACAGGCGCTTGATCTCGTCGCCATCGAGCTGCGCGGTCGGTTCATCGAGGATGATGAAGCGTGCGCCGTACGACAGCGCCCGTGCAATCTCCACGAGTTGCCGTGCTTCCACGCTCAGATCGCCGGCGCGCGCGTCTTCGCGTACGTCGATCTTCCAATGATCGAGCAAGGCACGTGCGTCACGGCGCATGGCGCGCCAATCGATCACGCCGCCGCGTGACGGCTGCCGGTTGATGAACAGATTCTCCGCGACGGAGAGATCGCGGATGATCGTGGAATGCTGATAAACGCAGGCGACGCGCTCGCGCCACGCGTCGCGATCCGCGATCGACGGCGCGGCCGCGCCGCTGAAACGCACCTCGCCGGTATCGGCCTTGCGCAGGCCGGTGAGGATCGACACCAGCGTCGATTTTCCCGCACCGTTGCGCCCGACGAGCGCATGTGACTCGCCAGGCATCACGCGGATACTCACGTCTTTCAGCGCGGCCGTCGAGCCGAAGCGCTTGGTAACCTCAAGCGCTTCGACGACCGGTACGGAGGGCGTCGGCTCGCTCATTTAACCGTGTTTCCCCACAACGCTTTGTCGTCGACATTCGCCTTCGTCACGAGCGGTGCGGGCAGTTGGTCTTCAAGCAGGCCAGGTGCGAGCTGGATGATGTTGCTGCCGTGATCGGTCGGGCCCGGTTTGAAGGTTTGTCCGGCGAGCGCCGCCTTGATATAGAACAGGCCGTATTTCGCGTACGAATCAGCGGGTTGCGAGACGGTCGCATCGATATCGCCGCGACGGATCGCCTCGAATTCCTGCGGAATGCCATCGTTGCTGACGATCACGACATGCTTCGCATTGCCGGCCGGAAACAGCATCTGCTTGCGGCGCAGCGTTTGCAGCGTCGGCGACAGATAAACGCCGCCCGCCTGCATGTAGATGCCCTTCACGTCGGGATTGGCGGTGAGCAGACTATCAAGCGCGGTGGCCGCGACATCGCCCTTCCAGCCCGCCGGAATCTCCAGCACCGACAAACCCGGATAGCCCTTCATGCACGAGCGGAACGCTTCGGACCGGTCGCGCCCATTCACCGAGGCGAGGTCGCCCATGATCTGCACAACCTTGCCCGACTTCACGTGATCGCCAATGTACTTGCACGCCTTCTCGCCGTACGCGCGATTGTCGGCGCGCACCACCATCGCCACCTTGCCTTGCGTCGGTGCGACGTCGACGGCGACTACCGGCACGTTCTTCGCCGCGGCCGCATCCAGCGCGCGGCTGATCGCCGCCGAATCCAGCGGGCCGACCACGATGCCCTTGGAGCCGAGGTTCAGCAGGTTATTCATGTCGGTAATCTGCTGGACGGGGTCGCCGTTCGAATTGACCGGCGCGAGGATATCCAGTCCCATGTCCTTCGCGTACTTGGGCAGATAGTTGTTGTACGACTGCCAGAACGGCGACGTGAGCAGCGGCAAATCGAGACCGATCTTGCCGGCGTCGGCGGCTTGGGCGGTACCGCTGACAGCGAGGCCGGCTACACAAGTTGTCGCCGCGACGGCGAACAACGAACTCCGGAACATACGGCGAGCCGCGTGCGGCCCTTTTGCGAACGTCATGGGTTGTCTCCTATGTCGGTCCGGAGTTAGCGCTTTAGCGCTTAGTCCGGCCCCATACAAAGTATTGCGTTGTTGAACTGCGTGAACCGGCCATGAGTGGCGAGCACTTCGTCCTGCGCTTTCTTATGAAGTATTGGCGTGCGTTCATTCACCAATGAACGTATTATTCATATACGGACTTTTTGAAGTCAAGCAATGTGCACTGCACCATGCGTCAGTGTTTCCCCTGGACCCGCGTCGCCTCGCACGAGAATCGTCCTACACGTACACTCACTCGCCAGATAATGAGAAAAGCACACGGAACCTCGCTCACGATGGACGCAGAAGACAAAGACGACGCTGACCGTTACCGCGCCCCCGCGCTGGACAAGGGCCTCGACATCCTCGAACTGCTCGCCGAGCAGAAAGACGGGCTGACGCGCGCCGAAATCACCAAGCTGCTGGGACGCAACGCGAGCGAGATGTACCGGATGCTGGAACGACTGGTCGCGCGGCAATACGTGGTGCGCTCGGCGGCGGGCGACCGGTATTCGCTGAGCCTGAAGCTGTATGCGCTCGCGCACCGTCATCCGCCGATGAACCGTCTGATCTCCGAAGCGCTGCCGCTGATGCAGCGCTTTGCCGACGCGGCCGAGCAATCGTGTCACCTCGTGGTGTACGACCGCGGCAATCTGCTGGTGATCGCGCAGGTGGACGGCCCGGGCACGTGGGGGATGTCGGTACGGCTCGGGTCGCGGGTCGGCCTGATCGATACGGGTTCGGGCCGCGTGATGCTCGCGTTTCAGAGCGTCGAGCAGCGTGACCAGATGCTGGCCGAACACACCAAGGTGAAGGGCGAAGTCACGATCGATCGCGATGCGCTGGAACAGGCGTGCGAGCGGATTCGCGCGGCGGGTTTTTCACAGAAGGACAGTCAGCAGACGTTCGGCGTGACCGACGTCACGTTCCCAATTCAGGGGCCGTCAGGCCAGGCGATCGCGGTGCTTACTTGCCCTTACTTGAAACGTATCGATGAATACGTTGCGCCGACGTTGGGGGCGGCGACGGCGCTGCTGCGCGAGACGGTGCAGGCGCTATCGATGTTTCGGGAAGAGGCCGTTTAACGCGCATGGTTTAGAATGGCGACCCTTTCAAAAATCACGCCGCATGGGACCCCTCATGCGCGCCCATCGAAAAGCAATGGCGAAACTTCTGACCGATTCCGAATTCCTGCGTTTTTCCGAACTCCAGCAGAAGCAGTCGAGCTTCACGATTACGCCTGAAGAAGCCGACGAACTGCGCGACATCGTCGCTCATGCGCAAAAGCGCCGCGACGACCGCGCCGCGGCGATGCAAAGCATCGAGACCTTCATTCAGCAATTCGACATCAGCCCGGACGAGCTGTTTTCGGCCGAGCAGATCGGCGACGCCGCACGCACCTTCGGCCTGATTCCGGCGGCGAAGAAAGAGCGCGTGCTGCCGCCGCAGTTCACGTTCAACGGCAAGCCGTATCAATGGACGGCGCGTCCGCTGCCGGACGACATCCGCGTGCCGCTGTTCGACGCCTTCAAGGCGGGCGAGTCGGTGAAGCCGTTCATCGCGACGCTGAAGGACACAAACCGTTGCGCAGCCACGATTGCGCGTCTGGAACGCGAGACCGGCGCTGTCTACGCTGAAGCGTTGCTGGACGAACTGGCCGTCACCCGTACACAAGTCGACGAGGCTTTGGCCAAGCTGCCGGCTTAAGCGCGACAGCGCTTGCATAAAAAAGCCACCGCTTTTCCCTCGCGGTGGCCTTTGTATCAACGGCCACCGCTCAGACCAGCAGCGGCGGGCGTTGCGTCATTCCTGTTGTCCTCATTTCCTTCCTGTCACCGCCTCCGCGCTTTCTTGCGTCGAATCATCCAGCGCCATCCTGAAGCCGACCACGCCCGGATCTTCCGTCGGCGTAATGGTGAAGCCGCAAGATCTGGCCAGCCCGATCATCGGGGTGTTTTCGCGCAACGCCTCGCCGACCAGCCAATGGATGCCGCGCGCCCGCGCGTATTTGATGATCCGGTCCATCAGCAATTGTCCGAGGTGCCGGCCTTTCTGGTCCGAGCGAATCGCGACCGCAAATTCGGCCGTCTCGTTGTCCGGATCCGCCACCGCGCGCACCACACCGAGGGTGCGCGTAAAACCCTCTTCGCTCGTTACCGTCGCGATCAGCGCCATTTCGCGGTCGTAGTCGATCTGCGTCATCCGCGCGAGTTGCGAGTGGTCGAAGCTGCCGACCGCACCAAAAAACCGCAGGCGTAAATCTTCCGGCGTCATCGCTTCGACGAAATCGTGATGCGCGGCTTCGTCTTCCGGGCGGATCGGCCGGACCGTCACACGTAGGCCCTGCCAGTCGAGCGTCTCTTCGAAGCGGCGCGGATAGGGCACGATCGCGAGACGGCTGCGCGTCGATGCGACTTTGAGGGTCGGCTCGACCACCACCACGTGATCGCTGAACACCCGCAGCGTCAGCGTGAGACCGACGATTTCCTTGACGTCGCAGACGGCCTGCGACAACGCCGTCAGTGCGGCCAGCGCCGGCTCCGGCTCGATCAGCCGCGCATACCGCGAGCGCGTGACGATGTCGCGCGCGAGCATCGGATTGAGCGGCGGCAGACCGTAGACACGTAGTGGATCGGACACGCCATCCGCCGACGGCGCGATGAAGCGGAAGACAGGGCCGAAGTTGTCGTCGTCGTGAAGCTCGACGGCGATGTCGACGACGGGTTTTTGAGGCGCTTGCGGCTCGACACGCAGCCCAAAACGCTCAAGAAACCGCGCTGCCGCTTCGCCAGTTAGTTGGTGCTCACCTGCAGCCAGTGCGGCGCGCGCTTGCGCCTGGGCCGCGTCGATCGCTTCGGGGATCTGCGCCGGCAAACCTTCCGGCGTCTGCATCAGCAATTCACGTCCCATCCGGTAGTCGACCAGGCGGGCGAAGGCGCGCGCGAGCCGCTGCGGCGTCGGGTGAACCGGAATGCCCTGCGCGTGCAGTGCGTCGCGCGTCGCCGCATCCACGCCGCCGAAGAAACACGCGAGCAGACCGCGATACGCGAAGCGCTGATTCGCGATCAACGCCTGCGCCACCTCGCCGACCGGCGCGCCATGCGTCGACGCATGGACCACGAAGGCCGTGCCGGTGCTGCGATGCTCGGCGAGTATCTTGAGCGCGGTGCCGAAATGCTCGGGACGGGCGTCGTCGCCGAGTTGCAGCGGGTTGCCGCCGACCGCGTGCGGCAATGCTTCGGTTAGCGCTGCGTCGGCTTCGGCGGGCCACGGCGCAAGGGTGTCGCCGGCCGCGGCGAAGGCGTCGCAGGCGAGCGTGGCGAGGCCGCGGTCGCTGGTGATCAGCGTCGCCGTCGCGCCCGCCGCGACGCGACCTACGCCGAGCGTTTCGATTTCATCGAGCAGATCGTCGAGCGCATCCACGCGCACCATGCCCGCGCGACGGAACGCGGCGGTGTAAAGCCCGTCGGCAGGATCGGCGCGACCCGAGCGCAACGCCAGCACCGGTTTGTTACGTGCCGCTGCCCGCGCCGCCGACATGAACTTGCGCGCCGCGCGCACCGTATCCAGTTCGAGCAGGATCGCGCGCGTGCCGGGGTCACTTGCCAGATAGTCGAGCACGTCGCCAGCATCGACGTCAGCCTCGCCGCCCAGTGCTACCGCGTGCGAAAAGCCGAGACCGCGCGCATGCGCCCAACCGAGCACCGCGTTCGTCAGCGCATTCGACTGCGACACCCACGCCACGCCGCCAGCCTTCACCGTGCACGACGGCGCGCCGAAATGCGCGTGCAGCGCTGGCGACACGACACCCAGACTGCCCGGCCCGACAATGCGCAGCAGATGCGGCCGCGCCGCCGACAACGCATGCCGCAACGCAAGCCGGTCCTCATCGCTACGCACTTCGCCAACGATGATCGCCGCGCGCGTGCCCAAGCCACCCAGTTTATGAATAATGCCAGGCCAGGTATCCGGCGGCGTGCAGATCACCGCCACAGTAGGCGCCTCCGGCAGATCGCCGGCATCGCGAATCACCGCGTAGCCACCGAGCGTTTCGTATTTAGGATTGACCGGCCAGACAGGCCCGTTGAAGCCGCCTTCCAGCACGCGCGCCCACACCATCGCGCCGGTGCTGCCCGGCCGCTCAGAAGCGCCAATCACGGCGACGGATTTGGGTCGGAACAAGGCGTCGAGATTGCGAACGGTCACGGGCGCTCCGCAGATTGGAAAGGCGCACCGCGACAGCGAGGCGCGCGTCCTCGTCAGGATAGGCGAAGTCGAGGGCTTGCGCGGACCTTGCGGACGATTGGCCGATGTCACATGCGTGAGATTGCACTGGATCGGCACCAGCGCGCACCGGAATTTTTTTAGCGCACTCAAGCAAAAAACCACGCCGAAATGCGACAATCCTTGGGATGCCGAACGGCACCATCTGCACGGAAATTCACTGGCTAGTTGAAAGCCTGCAGAGCGCGTCGGAGACAACGCGCGGCACGAACATACACTCCGTTGCGACGCTGGCCCGACACCAGCCGACCTGTGCGGATGACCCAAAGAGAGAGAAGGTGATTTATGCGGCGCTTGCCATCGCTGATCGCGTTGCGCTTCTTCGAAGAGACGGCCCGTCACATGAGTTTCAATCGCGCCGCCATCGCGCTGTGCGTGACGCAAGGCGCGGTGAGCCGGCAGATCAAGTTGCTCGAGGAATCGCTCGGCGAGAAGCTGTTCGAGCGCGATCACAAGGGTATTCGTTTGACGCCTGCAGGTCTGCAATTCCTGCCTTGCCTCTCCGATGCATTCGACACCATCGAACGCGGCTTCCGTCAAATCACTGCTGCCAAAGGCCGGCGACGCCTCATGCTCGCCGTGCCGCCCACGTTCGCCTCGCAATGGTTCTCGCCGCGGCTCGGCTCGCTGGCTGATGAATTACCCGACGTCGAGCTTTCCGTTCGTACCTCAGTCACGGAAGACTGTCACTGCAACATCCGCTTCGGCCGTGGCGCACTGCCGGACGCGCATTCCGAATTACTGATGATCGAGCGCCATGTGCTGGTCGGTGCGCCGCGTCTGCTCGGCGAACCGCTCGACATGCTGCTTGAGCATATGCCCGCGCTGCACGTGCTACACGACGACGCCCGGCTCGACCTGTGGCCGAACTGGCTGGCGCGGGCAGGCCTGCCCGCGCGTTACGCGGAAAACGGCATTGAGTTCTCGACTTTGGAGCAAGCGATCCGCGCTGCACGTAAGGGCGCGGGGTTGGCGGTGGTCGATCGGAACATGATCGTCGAGGAACTCGCGGACGAGAGTCTTGCGCAGTTTTCCGATATCGAAGTAACCGGGCCCTTCGGTTACTGGCTCGACGTGGCGCAACGCCACGCGGCGCTTGAGCATGTGCAAGCGTTTGCTAGCTGGATGCGGGAAGAGGTTTTGAAGATGGAGTGACTCGACGCGATCCGCATCAAAGATACGGGCTTCGCACGCAACGCCTTGCCCGCATACCTGGGAACGCGCCGCTACCCGCGTTTGCGAAAAGTATTCTGTCTGCATGTTGCCCTTCCGAAACGCAATCCACAGTAACAACGCGGCGCCCTCGCATCCGGTTCTCACGCCGCGCGCGTAGGAATATTCCGACGCATTTAAGAATATTCCGATTTTTTATGAGATGCCGTTCAGCGAACATATGAACAGTGCCAATGCGGTCCGATAGTCGTCACCACCGTTAGCGGTGTTCTCTCTATCCGCGATAGCTTGAAGGGCTAATTCCGCACGGCAACCCACTCAACGGATCCATGACGACACGTCCAATCCCAAAAGCTCGCCATCCTTCGCGGGGCGGCGTCCAAGGTGATTCATCATGAACAGGTTATTCAATATATTTCGCTCAGAAACGTTTTTCGACATATTTAGAAGCTGGAAAAGTCCAGCGAGCGTACGACGCATTCTGACAATCGTCGCGTGTGTACTTGGTGCGTGTACGATAGGTTCAGCTAACGCGGCCTGTTCGTTCTCCGGTGGGAGCTTCGGGACAGCATCTATTAATTTGGGTGGCGTCACGGTGCCCGCAAATGTCGCGCCCGGAACCGTGATTGCCACAAGGCAAGGGACGTACGACAGCATCGTCGGGCACCAAGGCTTTATGTGCGGAAGCAATGTGGCCAGCACTATGTCTTTCGCGATGTCAGGTGTCGGAACGGCAAGCATTTACCCAACCAATATTTCCGGCATCGGCATTCGCGTATATATATGGTCCAGTGGCATCTATTACACCACGCCCACGACGCCGACCCTAACGCCGAATTCATGGACCTTTACCGTCCCGGGAGGCTCTGGAGCCAACTACGGAACGGGCTCTTTGCAAGTGAAGGTCGAACTCGTGGCAACTGGCCCGATCGGCGACAGCGGCTCATTGGTCTATAACGTGGGACCTTGGTTGACAGTTGCGACGGAGGATGGCACGAGTACGCTACCCGCAGCCAATCTCGCGGTGACGGCGACAATGGCTTCTCAGTCCTGCAGCGTAACGACGTCCTCCGTCGCCGTGAAACTACCGCCTGCATATGTGGGCAAACTGAACTCGGGCTCAACTGGCGCGACCCCGTTCAACCTTGGCGTTACGTGTCCGAAGGGTGCCAAAGTCAATGTGACGCTCACCGACGCATCGGATATTTCCAATAGATCGACCACGCTGAGTCTCGCGCCAGATTCGACTGCGACAGGCGTGGCTCTGCAGATCCTTAACGGCTCGACACCGATCGCCTATGGACCCGATTCTGCGGCCGCGGGTAACACGAACCAATGGTTGGCTGGCACGGCGGCCGGCGGTTCGATGAATATCCCGCTTACCGCCCAGTACGTACGGGCAGCAGGCCCATTGGCTGGCGGCACCGTGAAAGGATTGGCTACTTTCACGATGTCGTATCAATAGGACCGTCGCTCACATGGCACAACGGTACGCGGGCACGATAACCCCGCACATAAAAAAGCCCCGTCACTCATCGACGGGGCCTTCTTACGTGAACGGTCAGCCTTGGCGTGCTGGCGCGGATACCTGATTACATCGATTTCTTGAACGGCGCGCCCGAATGCTCACGCAGTTCGTTAAAGACGATCTTCGGCCACGCCTTCTGCGCAACTTCAATCTCTGACACGTGCGACGCCAGATATGTCGGCGCATCCGATGCATCGAGCGCGATCCGCGCGGCGTACGAATCGGTGAAACGGCGCAATTCGGCAGCATCATCACACGTCACCCAGCGTGACATCCGATAGCGCGCTGGCGCCATCCGCACGTCGACCTTATATTCCGTCGACAAGCGATGTGACACCACCTCGAACTGCAGCTGCCCCACTGCGCCAAGAATCATCAAGCCGCCGACTTCCGGACGGAACACCTGAATCGCACCTTCCTCGCCGAGCTGCTTCAGCGCTTCGCCGAGTTGCTTCGCGCGCATCGGATCGACCACTTCCACGGTCTGGAAAATTTCCGGCGCGAAGAACGGCAAGCCGACGAACTGCAGCTGCTCGCCTTCAGTCAGCGTATCGCCGAGACTCAAGGTGCCGTGATTCGGGATACCGATGATGTCGCCCGGATACGCTTCGCTAACCGTCTCGCGGCGCTGCGACAGGAACGTCACCACGTTATTCGCGCGGAACGTCTTGTTCGTGCGCGTCACCTTCACGGCCATGCCGCGTTCGAAATGCCCCGAACACACGCGAATGAATGCCACGCGGTCGCGGTGCGCCAGGTCCATGTTCGCCTGCACCTTGAACACGACGCCGGTGAACTTCGGCTCGTCCGGCAGCACGGGACGTTGAACGGTCATGCGCATAGACGGCGGCGGCGCCAGATCGACCAGCGCGTCGAGAATTTCCTTCACGCCGAAGTTGTTGATCGCCGAGCCGAACAATACCGGCGATTGCTGACCGGCAAGGAATTGCTCGCGATCGAAATCCGGCGACGCACCGGTGATCAGATCGATCTCTTCTTTCGCCTTGACCCAGGCATGCCCGAAGCGGCGCTCGCCTTCTTCGTCGCTGAGTGCATGTATGGTTTCGACCTCGCCGCCCGCCTTATCCTGCCCGGCGCGGAACAGGCGCACCTGGTCGCGCTGGATGTCATACACGCCCTGGAAATCCTTGCCCATACCGATAGGCCACGTGAATGGCACAGCGGCCACGCCAAGGTGCTGTTCGATCTCGTCGAGCAGTTCGAGCGGCTCGCGCACTTCGCGGTCGAGCTTGTTGATGAAGGTGACGATCGGTGTCTTGCGGCTACGGCAGACCTCGAGCAGCTTCAGCGTTTGCGCTTCGACGCCGTTCGCGCCGTCGATCACCATCACGGCGGCATCGACCGCGGTCAGTACACGATAGGTATCTTCGGAGAAGTCTTCGTGGCCCGGGGTGTCGAGCAGGTTGATCACGGCGTCGCCGTATTCGAACTGCATGACCGAGCTGGCGACGGAAATGCCACGCTGCTTTTCGATCTCCATCCAGTCGGACGTCGCGTAGCGGTTGCTCTTGCGGCCCTTCACGGTGCCGGCGATCTGGATCGCGCCCGAGAACAGCAGCAGCTTTTCAGTAAGCGTAGTCTTGCCCGCGTCCGGGTGGGAAATGACCGCGAACGTGCGGCGGCGTTTAAGTTCAGAGACTGACATCGGGTCTGGCGGTCACGGATAGGGGTTCGGGCGGTGTTCGGCTGCTTGTCGCTGCCGGTCTGCCACGCCTTGCGCGGCGGCGTCGAGCTGCGGGAGTCGGGTCAGGAACCCTCGTCACAATGGCAACTCGACCGCGTCGGAACCAGGTTACGAACGAGCGTTCGACAATACGGGAATCGCCAGCGCAGAACAGCGCAGGGAACGAATGATACACGTCATGGGGGTGGGCGAAGGAAAACCGCTTCCGGCTTGGGGCGCGGGACGGACCGGCGGAACCAGCGCAGGCACGGAGGGCGGCGGCTCGCCTCCCTTTCCGGCGTTACTGATAGGACATGGTGAATGTGGCAAGTGCCTTGACCGTTCCCGCCGTAACCGGCCCCGTGCTGATGTAACGTGCAATCAGCGGAACTTGCCGTTGACCGTTCGGCGAGTCAACGATCAGCCACTGATTGGCGTTGCCCGGTGTCGCGGAATCGGCGCCAAACGAAACTGGGCCGGCACCGTTGAGCACCTGAATCCCTACGCCCGTTGCCGACGAGTCGGCGGTGATCTGCAAGGTGTTCGAGCGATTAGCAGGGTTGACGTTGTCAGTCAGCGTGACGGGAACCTTGGCGCCTGCGCTACAGGCGAAGGTCAAGGAAAACGGCGTCGGCGCAAAGACGGTCCCGGCGCCGCCAGCAAATGCCCGGGTGTCGGCGGTGGCGAGCGGAACGCGAATGTCGGCCTGGCTGACCGAACAAGTCGCGTGGGTGAGCGTGCCTGTCGCGCTGCCGGAATAGATCGGGGATTTGCCCCAAGAACTGCTGCCGCCGTCCGACGTCCTGAATGTCAGTCCAATAGCAGGGATTGTCGACAGATTCGAAGCACCTGGAGAAATCGTCCCAGTGACGATCAGCGTGGAAGTCACCGTGAGATTGAGAGGCGTAGCCGGGCCCCCAAGTGGTCCGGTAAATGGGCAGTTCAAGCGTGTCGAACCGTTGGCGAGAACCTGATTGCTGATCCCGCAGTCCGTTGAATTGAACGTGAAGCGGATGCCAAGACCCGCAATATTGGTTTGGTAGACATCGGTGAAGCCTGGCGCCAGCGCTGCCGTGACTGTCAAATCGCCATACAACGTTGCGGACGCCGGGACGCCTCCGCTGCCAGGCATAAAGCAAAGGAACTGGAATGCATCGGGTGCCGCCGTTTTTATCGTTGAGCCCCCCGCGGCATTCACAGGCACGGAGATGGTTCCGGCACTCAACACCATATTGAGTGGTCCGGGATTACACGACAAGTTTGCATGCGCGGGCATCGAAATCAGACCAGCGAAAAACACAAATATCGAGCGTGCGCAGAACCGCATCAGAGAAAAATTCCTTCCCTCTTTAAAACCCGAGCTAACAGATTGCGCCGGCTTAACACGCCTGCGGCAAAGCGTCCAATTCCAGTTGAACGCTATTTAGTTAGAACCTTCTGAGCCACCCACGCAGTGCCCTTCAACTGACAGATACGCCGCTCCCGCCTTCCCTGTCGACTTCGGCAACACATAATCAATCCGGCACTCTTGCGAAGCTGCCTCGCCCCACTTCACAAACAACGAGCCCTTATCCTCCAGCCCGCGCGCAAAAATCCGGCTGTCCTGTGCGACGACACCAACGTTGTGGCCATTGCCATCAACCACATCCGCGCCGAACGGCAGCGCCTTGTCGCCCAGCTGCGGCGCACGAATCAGCGCCGCACGTCCGCTCACCGTCTTGTACTTGATCATCACCACCGAGCCGAGACGCGGCACCGCCTGCTCTGAAGTCGACTCGAATTCGACGTCGGTCGACGTGCCCTTCGGGTCGATGTCGACCGTGTTCATGCCGTAAGGCGTCAGGTAAGGCACCACCGCATAGCCGCGGCTATTGAGCTTGACGCCCGGCGCGCTGCTCACGCTTGCGCCCGCTGCACCCGGTGCTTCGACAATGCCGAACGTATCGCCAACCGTCTGCGAGAACGTCACGCCGCCCGGATGGGCCACGACCGTCCCACTGATACCCGCCGACACCTGGCTCGAACCCGAGCCCCCGCTTGCCGAGGCCGTCATCTGCGCATAAGGCGCGCGCCAGGCGCCGCTCACGCCCGTGTTGGCGGAGCTGCCGCTACTGGCGCTGCCATACGTGCCGTACGCGTTGTACGAATACTGGTTCGCGTCGCCAAGTGAGCCGCTGATGTTGGCTTGCAAGTTGGTGCTGCCACCCGAGCTCGTCAGATTGGTCGACATCAACGGCGCATGCTGGCTGTGGCCAAGCGGAAGCGTCGTGCTGAGCATGAACTGGTTGGACATCGAGTTGTCCGCATTGCGGGTTCGTCCAGCGGTAATGCTGTACGTGCCGTACTTGAAGCTATTCGTATAGCCGGCCTGATAGAACGTGTCGCTACCGTGGTTCCAGTACTGCTGCGACGACGCGCTCAGAAACACGGTTCCATGACCCTTCAGATTCTGGTTGACCGTGACCTGGAAGCGATTGCGCTGGCGATAAACGGAACTCGTATCGCCGCCATGCATAGCCAGATCGCGCACGGATGCCGCGTCCGAGAGGCTCAGAAAGCCGGCGGTCGAATAACGGTAGGCCGCAACCGCAATATTGGTGTCAGTCGAGTCGATGAACTTGCTATAGCCGATACGCAAACTCGTGCCGCGCATCGTGCTCTGGCTCGGCACCTGGGTTTGTGCCGCGGTCACATCTGCGGAGAACGCGCCGAATTTCGTGTTCAGCGCGGCGCCCACATCAGCGGCAACGTAGCCATTCGCCGTCACAGCGCCGCCATAAGCCGTCACCAGATTCGTGAGACCGCGTTGCAACGTGAACTGCGCAAAGTTCGGCTTCGTTTCAAGCGAGTCGTTACGCAATTGCCCGGCAGTCACCGAGAACCGCGTCGTACCGGGGCGCAGCGATTGTGCAACCGAAGCAAACGGCACCGTAAATGACTTGGTGCGGCCGTCCGCTTCGGTCACCGTCACGTCGAGGTTGCCACCGTAACCGGTCGCGTACAGATCGTTGATTTCGAACGGACCCGGCGACACGCTGGTTTCATAGATCACCTGGTTGTTCTGACGGACCGTGACACGCGCGTTCGATTCCGCTGTGCCGCGCACCACCGGCGCATAGCCGCGCAGCGATTCCGGCAACATGCGGTCGTCGGTGGCGATCTGTGCGCCGCGGAACTGCACGCTGTCGAGCACGTCGCCCGTGGTGGACCCGTCGCCCACGGTCACCTGGGATTTCAGCGCGGCAACGTCGTGCTGCACATAGGTCGCGATATTGTCGAAATGCGTGCCCTGCCCGGTCTGCTGCGACACCGACGATTGATGGCGGAAATGCCACGCGCCAATGTTCACGCCGGCATTCAGGCCCAAATAGCTTTGCGTCGACTGCGTGCCCGAGCCGGCCGTGTGATAGGTATTCGCGTTGTAGCTCACGAAGCCCGCGTTCACGCCGTTTTGCCACATGTCAGGCGGCACGTAACCGCGCGCGGCGTTGCGCATGTAGATCTGCGGCACGCTCAGCGTGAGCTTCTGTTCGGAGAAGTCGAAGTCGACGGTCGCGCCCGGCACCATCACGGCAAGGTCGACGCATTCGTCAGCGTTGCCCGCAGCGCCGGCGGCTTCGCCGGACTGCTTGCTGACGGTCGCGTCAGCGCTTAAAGCCGGGGCGGCATGCGCGTCTTTGACTGCAGCTCCATCCGCAGCCGCATGTTCCGGCAGCTTCGCGCCGATAGCCGCGCCAACCTTGGCGAAATCGACACCGAGTGTTTCCAACGTTTGGCGACTAAAGCAAGCACGCGCGCTTTGTCCGTCGCGAGTCGCCACGAAGCGCACATCCTGGCGCGCCACACGAACGTCGTTGACCCAGAGGTCGACGGAGTACACACCCGGCTGCACCATGTTGCCGCGAGCGAAGCGCGAGACGTCCACGGTTTGCTTCGGGTCCGTGCGCAGAAACGTTGTGTCGAACTGGACAGCTGCGCTGGTGTCGCCGGCTTCTGCTGCATTCACGCTCGCCGACTGGACGCCGCCGAGCACCGCGAAAGCCGACACGACGACTGCGGCCACGGGGCTCAGGCCGAACGAACCAGAGAATTCACTGGCGCGAGCATGCGACTGATGACGAGGTGAAAGTTTCATGATCTAACTGACTTCCAATGTCTGCGACAGGCGTGCGTTGTCCTTGTGCGTTGCCTGTGCAACGCACGCCGTGGTCGAGAAGGTTGAGCAATGGGCGGAAGGCGGCCGCCCGACCGGAAAGCTGCTGAGGTCTATTGACCGAGCGTCGCGTCGCCGTCAATGGCGCCGCCGTAATCGCTAATCGCGATGTAGTGGACTTTTGCACCTGCCGGTACACCATTCATTTTTGTGACCGGCAAAACCACCGACGCACGCGGCGCGACCATGCCGCCCTCTTCGTTCTTGAAGGTGTGACCACCGCTTTGAACATCGACTTCGCTAAACGACACGTAGTACGGCGTCGGATTCGATACGCTCACCGCCTGACCTTTACCATCCTTCGACGCTGCAACCTTCCAGGTCAACTGCGCCGGCGCGTCTTCAGGTTTGCCAGGTAATTTCGCCGGACGCACGAACACCTTGATACGGGTGCGGTAGGCCATTTGCAGCGAACTGACGTCAGCCGCTGCGTTGGCCTTCGGCGGGATATCCAGCACGTTGAGCCAGTAGATCGATTCGCGATCCTGCGGCAGCGCTTCGCCGCTATACATCACGCGCAGGGTCTGCGATTTCGAAGCGTCCATACGAAAGATCGGCGGTGTAATCACAAACGGCACCTTGACTTCGCCAGGTTTTGCATTCGCGTTGCCGTCGTCCATCCATACCTGTACCAGCGACGGCGTGTGGCTATCGTTATCGAGCTTGACCGTGACTTCGCGCTGCTCGAGCGGATACACCACTCGCGTACCGCCGATCGTCACGCTTGCATGTGCGCTGCCTGCAAGCAGCGCACATGCAAAACCGATTCCCATCGTCATTTTTCCGAGCAACTTCATCACATCACCTCTAAAAATAATCTTGAAATAAGGCCGTAAAAAAGGCGTTCGCCTGAGCGAACGCCTCAGCCAAACGCTTACTGATACTGCATCGTGTATTGAACCGACGTGCTGACGGGGCCAGCCGTAGCTTTACCCGTTGCGTAGTACTGCGCGAAATAGTTCAGGTTCGCGCTGCCGGTGGTGATCGTCGCGCCGTTGCCAGCGATATCGTTGTTCAAACCGGTCACGATATTGATAGGTTGCATCGACGCGTTAAGGAGGCGAACTTCGACTTTGGTGGCGGGGGACGAAAGAGCCTGGTTCGTCAGATAGCCGTTGGTCTGGTCGACCGTCGAGCCGTTTTCGAAGGTGGCAACTGCCTTGGTTGCGGCGCCCGTGCAGCCGGTCAGTGCCATCGTGATACCGGTCGGGCCCGACGTACCAGCAACTGCGCCTGCCGTCGAGAGCGCGCCAGCCGAAACCGTCGGCAACGTGACTGACATATCGGCAGCCGTGCCCGATGCCTTGCCGTTGATCGAGCAGGTGGTGTTCGACAACGTGCCGGTGATCGAGATCGTGCCGTCCGCAGCGTGGGCGCCGAACGATGCGAGACCCAACAGACCGCTGGTTGCGATCGCGATTGCGGGGAGGATTGATTTCATGTTTGCTGCTCCAGTTAATTAGGAAATTTGTTGAATCAACGGCGAATCGATATTGAGTGAGATCCGCCATTTGCCCCTGGGCGCTCCAAAGTTCTACGCCGGGAAAATGGCGGTCTTGCTTCGAACTATTGGCCTTTCGTTCAGGCGCAAACCAATGTTAGGTTTTCGAGATTCGGGAGTACCTCAGACAACTCCTATTTAGATAGGAGTCGTCCTGCATAAAATGAGCAAGAATCTGACAGCCGCGCGCCCATGCGAGCAAGTCATTAGGACTTTTCCTAAAGATTCGTGAGCGAAGGCGGTTCGACTGAGATTCCGCGCCACAATTGAAAAACCCGCCGCATCGTTACCGATGCGGCGGGTTTCTTTGCAGCGTTCGCGCGGTTTAGGCGCCGCTCGCTTCGTTCAAGGTCAGGTGTTTCGTTTCAGGCGCCCAGGCGATCGATACCACCATGCCGATCAGCAGGACGGCTGCGAGCACCATCATCGTCGCGTGGAAGCCTAGATGGACGATACCTAGCGGCAGCAGGAACGTGCCGACAGCCGAACCAAGACGGCTACACGCAATGGCAAGTCCTACACCGCATGCGCGCACCTCGGTCGGAAAGCACTCGGGTGGGAACACGCCGACAAGGTTCGAAAATGCCGACATCGTCAGCGTGAAGATCGCGAAAGCGACGATCATCGCGAGCGTTGCCGATTCTGGCAGCACACTCAGCGCAACCAGCGACATGCACGTCACCGCGAACGAACCGATCAGAAACACACGGCGCGATAATTTGATCGTGAGCCAGATGCCGATCAACGCACCGAGCACAAGGAAGCCGTTCAGCAGGAAGTCCGCACCCGAGCCGTCGTTCAGATGAATCGCCTTGAGAATCGTGGGCAGGAACGTGTAGATCGCGAAGTAGGGAATCACGAGGCACACAAAAAATGCGCAGTTGAAGATCGTCCTGCGAAGCAGGTCCTTTCTGAAAAGGCGTGCAAAGCCGGCATGCCCATGGGCAGCGTGTTCACCGTCACCGCCATCCAGTGTTACGTCGGGACCGAAATGCCTGAGCACGATCGCCTTGGCTTCGGCGATGCGTCCTTTGCCATGCAGCCAACGCGGCGATTCAGGCGTGCCCATGCGCAGCACCAGCACGATCAACGCCGGAACGCCCGCCGATGCAAGCAGCCACCGCCATGCATCTGGCGACGCATCGGCGTATTGCATGCCGAGCACGTTCGCCACCACATAGCCAATGGTCCACACCACGCTGAACGACCCGAGCAATGTCCCTCGATGTTTGCGCGGGGAAAATTCAGCGAGGATCGCATGTCCGACAGCGAAATCACCGCCCATACCGAAGCCGATCAACACCCGCAGCAGACACAACTCGAACGGTGAACTCACATAGAACTGCGCAAACGCGGCTGCGGTGATGATGAGGAAGCTCATCAGAAAGATCTTTTGCCGTCCCAAGCGGTCGGACAACCAGCCGAACACGAGGCTGCCGATAAAGATACCCATCAACGCAGAGCTACCGATCATGCCCATCCAGAACGCGTCGAGTGGCATCTGGCGATTGAGCGACGCAAGTGCATAGCCGATCGTGCCGAGCGCAAAACCTTCCGTAAAGTGCGCGCCGAATGTCAGCCCGGCGATCTTGACGTGAAAGGCGTTCAGCGGAACGTCGTCGAGAGAAATGGGGCCGCGCATAGCCGCCGCGGCGGTGGACGGCAAAGTGGGGGCGAGGCCGAGAGTGGCGGCCTGGATATCCTGATTGCTCACGCTGTCTCCTTCGTTGTGTGGGCAGCCACTGCGTGACCGACGTGCGGACTATTCGATGCGCGTCCGACTGGCGGCCGGCTTTAGATATGCAGGGCTGCTTCGTCCGCCTCTTGCCCGTGCAGCGCGAGGCGGATGCATAAACGTTCGATGTGAAGACTAGCGGCCGAGGCCGCCCATCATCATGTACTTGAGCTCGGTGTATTCATCGAGTCCGTACTTCGAGCCTTCGCGGCCGAGACCCGATTGTTTGACACCGCCGAACGGCGCGACTTCCGTCGACAAGATTCCTTCGTTGATGCCGACCATGCCGCTTTCGAGCGCTTCGGCGACGCGCCATGCGCGGGCGAGATCGCGGGTATAGAAATATGCGGACAGACCGAACGGTGTGTCGTTGGCGGCGGCAATCGCTTCGTCTTCAGTCTTGAAGCGGAAACACGCCGCCACCGGGCCGAAGGTTTCTTCCTCCGCTATCAGCATCGACTTCGAGGCATCAACCAGCACGGTCGGCTCATAGAACGTGCCGCCGAGCGCATGCGGTTTTCCTCCGGTCAGCACCTTCGCGCCTTTTTGCAACGCATCGGCCACGTGTGTCTCGACCTTCTTCAACGCCGCCTGGTTAATCAACGGACCTTGCTCGACCTCACCTTGCAATGCATTGCCAATCCGCATTTTTTGCACGGCTCGGGTCAGTGCCAGGGTGAACGCATCATAGACACCGTCCTGCACGTAGAAACGGTTCACGCACACGCAGGTCTGCCCGGTGTTGCGAAACTTCGACGCCATCGCGCCTTGCACGGCGGCGTCAATGTCGGCGTCATCGAAGACGATAAACGGCGCGTTACCGCCAAGCTCCAGCGACAGCTTCTTCAACGTATGCGCCGACTGCTTCGCGAGCAGCTTGCCGACGCGCGTCGATCCGGTGAACGAGAGTTTGCGCACCACATCCGATTCTGTCAGCGCGCCGCCGATCGCCACAGCATCGCCGGAGACGATGTTGAAGACGCCCGGTGGAATGCCGGCCTTCTCCGCCAGCACAGCCAAAGCAAAAGCGGACAGCGGTGTTTCTTCCGACGGCTTGAGCACCATCGTGCAGCCTGCCGCGAGCGCGGGACCGGCCTTGCGCGTGATCATCGCGAGCGGAAAATTCCACGGCGTGATGGCAGCGACCACGCCGACCGGTTCGCGTGTGACGATGATCTTCGCATTCGGATTCGGGCTGGGGATCACGTCGCCATAACTGCGTTTGGCCTCCTCGGCGAACCATTCGAAGAAGCTCGCCGCATAGCCGACTTCGCCACGTGCTTCCGCCAACGGCTTGCCTTGTTCGAGGGTCAGCAACTCGGCAAGCGCGTCGCGGTTCTCCAGCATCAACTCGCCCCAGCGCTTCACGCGTGCGCCGCGCTCCTTCGCGGTCAACCGGCGCCATGCCGGAAAAGCCCGCTCGGCGGCGGCAACGGCTTGCGTCGTTTCCCCCGCGCCGCCCTTCGCGACCCGGGCGATGACCTCGCCTGTCGCGGGATTCAGAACGGGATATGTACTCGCGCTTTCGTACCATTCGCCGGCGATATAGTGTCCAGTTCGGAGGAATGCATTCATGCCGCTTTCTCCAGGTGCTCGACGAACGTGCCTTGCGCGAGCCGCCCTTCGCGTGCGATACGTTTGCCCGCGGTGTAGTCGTTGATCAGATCGCACGGCGTGTAGTTGCGCTCGAGTTCGAAGAGCTCGTCGGCGCTGAGCTTCGTGCCGAGTGCGGCGAGCGCGCTATCGAATTGCGCGGGCGTGTCCGCGCCGACCAGCATGCTGGCGACACCACCGTGATTGAGCACCCAAGCTTGCGCGATCTGCGCAGCCGACACGCCGCGCCGCGCTGCCACGCGTGCTACCGACGCGGCAATCTCGTGCGATGCCATATCGCCGTACATTTGCGCGGTGAAGAAATCGGTCTGGTTGCGCGTCGAGTTCTGATCGCAGGTTAGTAACCCGCGAGCGAGCGGACTGAACACGGAAACGCCCACACCCCGATCCTGGCAGTACGGAATCATTTCGCGCTCCTCCTCGCGGTACGCAAGGTTGAGTTGCAACTGCATGTTGATCGGCTTATGCCAGCCGTTGCGTTCGCACACTTGCATGATCTTCGCGAACTGCCACGTGTACATCGTCGATACGCCGATATAGCGAGCCTTGCCGGCGCACACGATATCGTTCAGCACGCCCATGGTTTCCTCAACCGGCGTGTTCACGTCGAAGAAATGCAGCATGTAGATATCGACGTAATCCATCCCCAGCCGTGTGAGCGATGCGTCGATGCCATCCATGATGTGCTTGCGTGAATGGCCGCCGGCGTTCTGATATGCACCCATGTCGTAGCCGACCTTGGTCGTCACGACAATCTCCTCGCGGCGCGCGATGCGTTTCAGAATACGGCCCACCACTTCTTCACCCACGCCGGTCGAATAGAAATCAGCGAGGTCGATGAAATTGACGCCGGCTTCCAGCGCGTGACGCACAATCGGCTCGCTTTGCGCTTCGTCGAAAATCCACGGCTTCCATTGCGGCGTGCCCATATTCATCGTGCCGAGGCACAGACGTGAAACCTTCAGACCCGATTGGCCGAGGCGAATGTATTCCATAGTGCTTGGCTCCTTCCTGATCGTATCCAGTTGAGCAAGCGGCTGCGCCGGCCCGATGGCGCGCGAACCGCGTTGCGCGTGATTAACGTTGTTTCGGGGTGTAGAACGGATTCGATACGTCGCGCGCGGCGGCGAACACTTCATCGCGATGCGGCAGACCCTTCATCGCCGCGAGGATCGCGTTCTTGCACGCGCGGTAGTTGTTCTGGAAGACGGCGTCGAGATCGTCGGTGGCCGGATTGACCCAGTTCGCCGACACCACCACCCAATCGTTTTCCGCTTCAGGGGGCAGCGTGCCGTTCTCGAGCGACTCGGCCACTGCCTTGGCGATGCCGGCCTGCGATGCGCCCCATGTTGCGTTGCCGTGGAAGTCGCTACCGATCTGCGCCTTGTTCACGTACAGCGTGAGCGGCTTGGTCGGCACACCCGGCCGCGCGATCACGACGAACGGCGCATGTCCCGCGGAAGGCGTCGCCAATGCAGTGGCGAAGGCCTGACCCGCTGGCCCGTTGCGCGGGCCGACGAGGACGTTGATGTGCGCGAGGTTGACGCCGGGGCCTTCGAATCCTTCGCCGATAAAGAGTTGTTTGTCCGTCGATACGCTCATGGTCTTTCCGTCGGGGGTGAGTGGATGACCGATTGTGCTGTCCGGTCTTCGCGACCATGTATCGATGAGTTTTGATCCGGGGTATGAGGCGAACTCATCTCCGGGTTTGCCCCCGGGGCGCCTTACGCGGCGCTCAGGTGACGATTAGATGGCGATCAGGTAGCGCATCGCGTCACGCATTCAGGCGGGCGCAAAGGTGAGGCTTTTCGGGACCCGCGATTGCGTCGCTCGAATCGTGGTGAAAGGCGACCACCCCGACGGCCGATCACGCACCCGCGGCGCGCCGTTCAGCCGCCAGACAAAGTCTGTGAAGAAGACAGCGTGAGAACCGGCCGACGGATTCCGCGATTCTTCGGATAGCCTGGGAACGCCCGCCAGCAAAGGCGGGCGCGGGTTTCAAGAAAGGTCGTGCGGCCGCGAGAGACTGCAGAGGTGGCCACGCAGCAAGGTGCGTCATCCGACAAAACCAGGCTCACCGAAACAACGAATCCTGGCTTGAGGCAGTTCGAGAAATCCACAACGCGCGTTGCAGGCTCACGCGAAAGGTGAGCGTTTTCGGGACCCGCTCAGCGGTGCGAGAAAAACCCGGCGCAACTTCACTTCGGAAAACCCGGCGCGTTGCGAGTGCAAGCGCCATGCACGAAAGGGCTTCAGACTTCGATCAGAAAGCGCTCGCGATTCTTGCCAGCGAGCCAGCCAGGCGAGCGGCCGCGGCCGCTCCAGGTCTCGCCGGTTTTCGGGTTACGGTACTTGGCTACTGAAGCCGTTTTGCGTGCCGTTATACGTTTGCTCGTGAAACCCAGCTCTTCCGCCGTGAGGTCGTATTCGGCGACCTTCTGCTTGATCTCAGCGATCGCCTGTGCGATTTCTTTTTCGCGCGCCACCGCGACTTCCTTGTGGAGCTTTTCGAGCTGGGCAGTCAACTGTTTGTATGAGGCCATGGCGGGTACTCCGATCGATTTTGACGAACTGCAGTGCGGACGCTCCGGAGGAAGCCTCCGTGCGCGCACACTATCAGACGAATAAAGTGCCGGATAGAGCGGCCCGCGCAGGGTGGCCCGCACAGGGCGGCCCGCACGCGGCGACCGGCACGGGGTGCCCACCCAGGATGCGCCCGCGTAGGGCGACCCGACCTGCATGGAACGGCCTGCGACTAACCGCCGTCCACGGTCGACGGTCCACGGGTTACCCGCTCACCTGCCAACGCCAACGCCAACGCCAACGCCAACGCCAACGCACTCAATCGTCAATCGCATCGTACACGCGGCGTTCGAAATCGAGCGACATTGGGAATGGTTCGACAGCACGCCGCTGAATCAGCATAAGACCGATCAGGTCCTCCACCGGGTCGGCGAACCAGCTTGTGCCATACGCACCCGGCCAGCCGAACGACCCCAGCGAGCGATAACCCAGCGGCAACTGCTGCGCAGGATCGTCGACGACGGACAAGCCGAGGCCAAAGCCCTGGCCCGCCCACAGCACATGACCGAACGCCGGCACGCGGCGTTGGTCGCGGGTCAGAAAATTCGAACGCATCAAATCGACCGAGCGATGCGACAGCAAGCGTGTCGAACCGACGCGTCCACGCCCTAACAACAGTTGCGCGAACTGCAGATAGTCCTGTGCCGTCGAGACAAGGCCGCCACCGCCGCTCTGGAACCGCTCGGGATTCGCCCAGCGGCTCGCCGACGGATGATCTTCGACCACGCGCCGCCGACTGCCCGGCTCGACGCCATAAGCCGTCGCCAAACGCGTGAGCTGCGCCTCGGGCACCCAGAACGCCGTGTCGCGCATGCTGAGCGGTTCGAAGATCCGCGTCCGGAAGAAGTCGCCGAGCCGCATGCCGCTTACGCGCTCGATCAGCACGCCGAGGACGTCAGTCGCGATACCGTAGTGCCAGCGCGAACCGGGCTGAAACATCAACGGCAAGCCCGCGATCCGCCCCAGCCACGCGCTGGCGTCGCCACGCGCTTCAATGCCGTTGAAGGCCGCCGCGTATGCCTCCGCCAACGGACCGGCAGCGGTGAAATGATAAGCAAAACCGGCGCGATGGGTGAGCAGATCGAGTACGGTAAGCGGCGTTCTGACCGGGTCGGTTTCGTCGAGCGGGCCGGTGGGGTCGCGCAGCACGACCGGAGCAGCCAGCTCCGGCAGCCACGAGGAGATCGGTGTGTCGAGTGCGAGCCGATCCTCTTCAATCAACATCAGGATCGCCGCACTCGTAACCGGTTTGGTCATCGACGCGATACGAAACAGCGTCTCGCGCTCCATGGGCAATTGCGCGGCTTCATCGCGCAAGCCGAGCGACTCGAAATAGCCGATTTCACCGCGCCGCCAGACCAGCGAAACGACGCCCGCCACCTCGCCGCGGTCCACATAGCCTTGCATGGCGTTCGTGAGCGCCGTCAGACGGGTCGCCGATAGTCCTGCTGGGTGCATGATCCTCCTGAGTCTCTGGGCGTTACGTTCCCTTATTCTTGCAGAAAACGTTACCCGATCAGACGGTACACGTCATCATCCGCCCCCGCGGACAAATCACGCTTTCTGTCGGTTCTCCAAAGCCGAAAGGGCTGCATTGAGCCGTTTGACGCGGCTGGCCTGCGCCGGCACCAATCCCGCCCCGGACACCGAAGCGATGCGATTGCGCCAATAGGACAGAGGGATACGGTCTTCAGCGGAGATATGCGAGATTACATGTTCAAGATGCTCGATATCTTTTTCGAGTTGGCGGTGATTCATTGTTTTCCCCGGAATTACTCATTGAACCCGTTTAAAAAGCATAAAACGTGCCGCAATTACCGCATCCAGTCACTCAAGCGGAACATCTTTCTTAAGTCGTTAATCTGGCCCGTCGCGATCCGGCAAAATCTGCGTATATGTTTGTCTTTGAGCCGGCCAGTTAAGGATACTGCGAAGATTGTTCGCGTTCCGTTAGGTGCCGCACCGACTCAGCTTAATGGAGAAACCGGAGCGCTTTGTTGGTGGCGCAAACGGTATAAGCAATAGTCTGGGAATAGCTAGATAAATATCCAATGGGCATCATAACCTTTTCGGCAACGCGTATTAGAGGCAGATATTTATGACGGCCATATGCATATTGCGCGACGTCATGGCCAGGTTTGGCCCGTTCAAACGGGACCCGCGCTGAGGGAGAAACGCCGCCGTCATAGCCGGGCGGCGAAATAAAGGAAGAAAATAGTCAATCCGTTACGCCAGCCGTTGGCCGGCGCAACGTCATTTCGCCCGGCAGGCGTATATCAGACTGAACGTGCCGTTGTCGCTGAATTGGCGCACGACGTCGAACGCGCCGCCGCAAGCTGCGCTTGCCTGCTGCGAGCAGGAGTCGGAGCCTTCCCGGCATTGAACCAGCGTAGTCGGGCGGCCGTCCGACAGAAACAGCGGCGCGCTGCTGCTGCAACCGCTCAGCAGGGCAATTGCGGGAAGCGCCAGCGCGGCACAGGCCCGGCGCGCGAAAGAGGAGAGATTGCGTTTCATTTGAAACCCCGATCACAGCTTGTTTTTCGATCACGCGATTGTGCCACGCGGCAATTACACTGCGTCGCGCGATGGCGCCGGACTTTGTCACACCTCGATACCGTATGCCGCGATCTTCTTATAGAGCGTCGCACGGCCCATACCGATCTGCATTGCCGTCTCGATCACGCGACCGCCGTTGGCGCGCAAGGCGTCGCCCAGGTAGCGCTTTTCGAACGCAGCCATGGCGTCGCTCCACGACGTCGCTTCGGGCGCCTCTGCAGCCGCGTCTGACGCGGGCGCCGCAGGGACTGTACTGGACGCGTGTGGACGATGACCGCCCCCATGTGCCGAACCGATGAACGGCGCCAGCGCACGTGCATCGATCCGCTCGCTGTCCGAGAGCATCACCGCCCGTTCCAGCGTATTGTGCAACTCGCGCACATTGCCGGGCCATCCATACGAACACAGCAGCCGCAATGCGTCGTCCTGCAATTCGAAGTGACTGGCGCCGCGCGCCTGCGTCGACAGATCCTCGAGCATGGCGTAGGCCAGCGCTTCGATATCGGACGAACGCTCGCGAAGCGCCGGCGCCTGAATCGTCAACACGTTCAGCCGGTAAAACAGGTCCGCACGGAAACGTCCTGCCGCGACCAGTGCCGGCAAATCGGCCGAGGTCGCGGCGATGATCCGCACGTCCGCGCGCACAATCCGGTTCGAGCCAAGCGGCTCGAACTCCTTGTCCTGCAACACGCGCAACAGCTTGCCCTGCAAAGGCAGCGGCATGTCGCCGATTTCGTCGAGAAACAGCGTGCCGCCATTCGCGAGTTCGAACTTGCCGACACGTCCCTTCCGGTCCGCGCCGGTATAGGCGCCGGGCGCGGCGCCGAAGAATTCGACTTCGAGCAGGGTGTCCGGAATCGCCGCAACGTTGACTGTCACGAGCGGCTGATTCGCCCGCGCCGACCCGCCGTGAATGGCATGCGCCAGCAGTTCCTTGCCCGTGCCTGTTTCGCCGAGCAACAACACCGGTGACTCGAGTTGCGCGGCCCGGCGCGCCTGGCGCTTCACTTCGAGACTGGCCGCGCTCGTGCCGACAAAACTGCCGAACGTGTACTTCGCCCGTCTTGCCTGTGCGAGCGACTGACGCGTCGCGATCAGTTCCTCCTGCACGCGCGAGTAGTGGGAAAAAAGCGGCGTGAGCGCCTTCAGCTCATCGAACAACGCGAACCCCACCGCGCCCACCGTTTCGCCCGCATCGTCTTTCAGCGGTAGCCGCGTCACGACAAGCGGCTCGCGGTCCGTTTCGAGGATGTCGAGCAGAATCGGTTTGCCGGTGTTCACGACCTCGCGCATCAGGCTGTTGGGAATCACCGCCTCGCAGTCCCGGCCAATCGCCTGCTCCGGGTCCGAAAAGCCGAAGCGCGCCGCGTAGCGCTTGTTGATCCACACGACGCGCGCCTCGGCGTCGACGATGAACGTGCCTTCGCTGAAATTCTCGAACGTACGGAAGAGCGAATCCATCGCCCGGCGGAGCACGTCGCCGTAGGTGGCAGGCAGGCCTGCCCAGTCGTTCATCATGGTGTCGCTGTCTCCGGCTATCGTTGTATTTATGTTTGTCTCATTTCGTAGACAAGCTTATCTCATCGACGAGATCAGCAAGAAGCTTTACACATAATGGTTTAACCTCAATACAACCTATGTTCAGAGGATCTACGTCCCGTTTTAGAGACATTTGGGTACAATCGGCCGCATCACGTTTCGAACTTCTGCCTGTGAAATCAATGGCCAGCCCGCTGCGGCGCGCGTGGCACGGAATCTGCATTTGCGGGCGCCGGGCCGTTGCATTCATCGAGACGGCGTACACGTAGAACAACCAAGCTTCGGAGACTCAATGTCCTTTGTTATCGTCCTCGCCGCGCTGGCGTTTCTGATGTTTGCCGCATATCGCGGCTACAGCGTCATTCTGTTCGCGCCGATCGCCGCCCTCGGCGCGGTGCTGTTGACCGACCCTGGCGCGGTTGCGCCAGTATTCTCCGGCATCTTCATGGAGAAGATGGTCGGCTTCGTGAAGCTCTACTTCCCCGTGTTTCTGCTGGGCGCGGTGTTCGGTAAGGTCATCGAACTCTCTGGCTTTTCGGAGTCGATCGTGGCCGCGGCCATCCGCTACATTGGCCGCTCACGCGCCAATGCGGTGATCGTCGCGGTGTGCGCGCTGCTCACCTATGGCGGCGTGTCGCTGTTCGTGGTGGTGTTCGCGGTGTATCCGTTCGCCGCCGAGTTGTACCGCCAGAGCAATATTCCGAAACGCCTGATGCCTGGCGCGATCGCGCTCGGCGCGTTCTCGTTCACGATGGATTCGTTGCCGGGCACGCCGCAGATCCAGAACATCATCCCGACCACCTTCTTCAAGACGACGTCCTGGGCCGCGCCCACGCTTGGCGTAATCGGCTCGCTGTTCATCATCGTGGTTGGCCTCACGTATCTGGAATGGCGCCGCCGCGCGGCGATGGCGACCGGCGAAGGCTACGGCACCGATCTCGTCAACGAGCCGGAGCGCGTCGAATCGAAGCAACTGCCGCATCCGTTGCTCGCGGTCGCACCGCTGGTGCTAGTCGGCGTGGCGAACTTCCTGCTGACCCGCTGGATTCCGAACTGGTACGGCGCGTCTTACACCATTGCACCGGACATCCTGCCGGGCATCCATGCGCCAGTCACGACAACGATCAAAAGCGTCGTCGCGATCTGGGCCGTTGAAGGCGCGCTGCTGCTCGGTATCGTGATGGTCGTGGTGACGGCGTTCGGCCGTGTGCGCGAACGCTTCGCGGTCGGCACCAAGGCGGCGGTGGCGGGCGCGCTGCTGGCTTCGTTGAATACGGCGTCGGAGTATGGATTTGGCGGCGTGATCGCGGCGTTGCCGGGTTTCCTCGTGGTCAGCGACGCGCTGAAGAGCATTCCAAATCCACTCGTCAATGCCGCGGTTTCGGTGAGCTCGCTTGCGGGGATCACGGGTTCGGCATCGGGCGGTATGAGCATCGCGCTTGCGGCCATGTCCGACACGTTCATCAAGGGTGCGGAAGCCGCACATATTCCGATGGAAGTGTTGCATCGGGTCGTCGCGATGGCGAGCGGCGGGATGGATACGCTGCCGCATAACGGCGCGGTGATCACGCTGCTGGCCGTGACGGGGCTGACGCACCGCCAGTCGTACCGCGATATCTTTGCAGTAACGGTAATCAAGACCCTGGCGGTTTTCTTTGTGATCTCGGTTTATTACATGACCGGCTTGGTTTAACTTTATCGCTTTGACAGTCGGCTGATTCAAAACGGGCGCGCCGACACATCGGTGCGCCCCACACTTTCAAGCGCAACGCTTGCGCATCGCTTACCATTCAATTTCAATTTCACACTCGACTGCAGTGTGCTTGACCCCGGCGCATTCCGGTGTTTTGATTTGGGCGCTTGTCTATAGACGCGTGAAATAAAAACACGTGAAATAGCGACCCAAAACCGGGGCATATAAATGATCAATAAGGTCACCGCGCACGGGCTTTTCGCCCTCGTCGCGCTCGCCAGTTCTGCGGCGCCCGCAATCGCGGATGAACGCGATCCGATTGCCACCGATCTGCACGAGACCGTCGTTCAGGTTCCAATGACCGAGCGCGGCTTGCTCGGCGAGCACACGCGAGACATCGTCGCCACCACCTATATGCCCGACGGTGCGGGTCCGTTTCCGCTGATCGTCCTGAGCCATGGCAATCCGCCGAACGCTCGCGATCGCTTCAAGGTCGGCCGCTACCGCAAGCTCGCGCAGATTCGCGAGTTTGTTCAACTGGGCTTTGCGGTCATCGTTCCGATTCGGCGCGGCTATGGCGCAACCGGTGGCTCGTATGCGGAAAACACCGGTTCGTGTCAGAACCCGGATTTCGAAAGTGCCGGACGGGAAGCCGCTCAAGACCTGCTCGCCACCATTGCGTTTGCGGACACGCTGCCGCAAGTCGATCGCAACAACGTCATACTCGTTGGGCAATCCGCCGGCGGCTTCGCGTCATTAGCGGCCGCGAGCTATGCCCCCAAAGGGCTCGTCGCGGTGGTCAACTTCTCCGGTGGTCGAGGCGGGGACCCAGGCAGGCATCCGGGCCAGCCCTGCGCGCCGGAACAGATGACGAAGACCATGGCCCAGTTCGCTTCGACCACACAGGTCCCCGTGCTATGGCACTACGTCGAAAACGATCAGTACTTCGCACCGGATGTCGTCAAAACCTGGTTCAGCGCGTTCCAGGCGGCAGGAGGACATGGCGAACTCGTTGTCGAGCCACCGTTTGGCCGGGACGGCCACGGCATGTTCGCGGTGGACCGCGCGATTCCGATCTGGTTGCCGCATTTCGAGCAATTCGTCGCGCCGATTGTCCCACTGAAGCAAACCGCCCTCGTGCCTTCATCACACGCCGACGGTGCGGTCGGGTCGCCCTAGCCGACGCGGCTCATGCCCGGATTGCGCTACAGCGGCATTCCGTGGACGACACTTCACGTCCGAAATTTTGGTCAGTTAGTTTAGGGCTTTGACACTCGAAGTCCGCCAAGCGACTGCCCCATGAACTCAAGCCCTGCCTTCTGGATGATCCCGTCCGCCCCTACGCCGGTCGGCCCGTTCTCCCATGCCACCGAAGCCGACGGCTGGGTGTTCCTCACCGGCCAGATGCCGACCTCACCCACCGACGACAGCGCACCGCTGCCGGAAGGCGTCGTCGCGCAGACGCAACGCGTGATGGACAACCTCGTGCTCGTGTTGGAAGGCATCGGCTTGGGACTGCAACACGTGGTCGCCGTACGCATCTTTCTGACGGAGTTCAAGCGCGACTATGCGGCGATGAACGAGACCTACCGCGCCTACTTTCCCGCGGACAGGCTGCCGGCGAGGACCTGCATCGGCGTGACCGCGCTCGCACGCGATGCGCTGGTTGAAATCGACTTCATCGCGAAACGGCCCGATTGATCCCGTGCGGCTAACGCGACAGCGGCACCGGTAGCCACCGCCGGAGTCAATGCATCGACGCTTCATCCAGCCCGAAGCGATCGCAGACCGCCTCATGCAATGAGATCGCGCGTTCGTCCATCTCGGTCGTCCAGCTCTCGCTGTTCTCAGATAGCCGCTGCAGCTCACGGCATTGCTGCGCGAACTGCCGCTCCTGCACGACGAGAAACGCGCCGCCGGCGCTATGCGCCCAGCCGCCTATGCCTCCCGGTCTTCCCGCTCGACAATCGCCAGCAGCCTCGGCAGATCGTTTTGCAAGTGCTCCTTGAGCATGGCCGTATAACGTGTCTTGTCGTCCGCGCTGAGCGTGGCGTCCGGATTAGCGGTTGCGCTGGCGGCATCCGGGGTCGCCGGCGCCACCGGTGTCTGCGCACCTGGCGACGCCGGCTGCGAACCTGCCGACCCCGCCGCCGTCGCCGCGAGCAACGCCGCCTCCAACTCACCCAGCGACGCCGGCTTCGCGACATAGCCGGTAAAGCCGCGCTCGCGCCAGCCTTCCTGCTGCTGATTGTCAGTGACCGCGCTAAAGGCCAACACCGGCACGTCCGCATGCGCCTGGCGCAACGCCGCGAGCAATCCGTAACCGTCCATGACCGGCATGTGAATATCGGTCAGCACGACCTCGAAGTGTCCCTGTTCGAACGCCGCCAACGCTTGCCGCCCGTCGCCGGCGATCGTCGGCAAGCAGCCGAGTGCATCGAGTTGCTCGACGATCAAGGTCTGAATCAGCGGGTTGTCTTCGGCGACCAGAACCGTCAGACCGTGCAGCGCCGGATCGACCGTCGGCTGCGGCGCCACGGCGGCGTCGCCGGCGAGCGCCTCAGTATTGTCGGCAGCCACCCCGCCCTCGGCCGCGAGTTCGACTGCGGACAGGATCGCCGTCCGGCTGAATTCAGTGGCTTCGAGCACGCCGTCGCCACACGCTGCGGGACGATGCGGCCCGGTGCGCGTAATCCACGCGGCGCCGACCGGCTGGACCGCACGCAACCCGGCGATGACGTCGAGACTGTACTCACCGGTGATCAACATCGCCTGCGGCCGGTTCACGCGTAACCAGGCCTGCGCACTACGCGTCGAAGTCACCACGTGTGCCGACCAGCCCGCACGCTGCAACCAGCTGTCGAGCAATAGTCCTGACTCACGCTCCTGACACAGCACTAACACGCTTCCGCGGCGCGCCGGTTCGACGGCCGGCACACGCAATTCATCGGGCGGTAACGCAAGCGGTATCGAAGCGCTGAACGCACTACCCACCCCGAGCACGCTCTCGACAGAGATGTGCCCACCCATCAATTCGCACAGCCGCGCGCAGATCGACAGACCCAAACCCGTGCCGCCATAGCGGCTCGAGGTGCTGGCCTCGCCCTGCTCGAACGGATTGAAGATGCGCGCCACCAGCGCCTGGTCCATGCCGATGCCCGAATCGCAAACCCGGCAGGTCAGAATCGGGTGGCCTTGCAGGTCGTCCGTCACTTCGGCATTCAACGTGATCTTGCCGCACGACGTGAACTTGAACGCATTGCTCAACAGGTTGTTGACGATCTGCGCGATGCGCGTGCGATCGCCATGCAGGACCTGATCGAGCGTCGGCGACAGGTGCGAATAGAAGCGGATCGCGCGATCCGCCGTCATCGGCGCGTAGGAAAGCGCGATATTTTCGAAGTCGTCGATCGGCCGGAACGATTCAATCATGAGCCTCATCTCGCCGGCATCGATTTTCGAAAAGTCGAGAATGTCATTGACGATGCGGCGTAACGCGTCCGCCGCCACACCCAGTGTGGCAAGCCGCTGCTTATGGGCTTCAAGGCCGGGCGTGCGTGCGAATAGTTCGAGATTGCCGAGCAGCGCGTTCAACGGCGTGCGGATTTCGTGGCTCATCGACGCGAAGAAATTCGAACGCGCCCGCATCATGCTCTCGGAACTCTGCTGCGCGAGCCGCAGTTGCTGTTCGAGCGCATGCTGTGCGGTCACGTCGAGAATCGCGCAGAACAGCACGTCCTCGTCGGCATAACGCGCGGCGGCGTAGGTGAATTGCAGGAATTGCGCGGGCGCCGCTTCGCCTTCGTCTGACTGTGGTTGCGTTACCGGTTGCGATAGATGCAACTGCGACGGAAAGGGCCGCGCAGGCGCGACAAAAGCGGCGACCTTCGCAAACGCCGTCACCGAAGGCTTGTCCGGCGCCTGCGCCGAGAACTCGCCGACGATGTGCGGCGGCAAGCGGCTGGCGCCCGGTTCGATACACAGTAACTCGCCGGCTAGCGCGTTGGCCGTGAGGATCGAAAAATCGCTTTGCCGAACGATACATAAACCGATTGGCGTAGCGCTGACGAGAATGTGATTGATGGTTTCGCTTTCCAGCGCGCGTGAAGTTTCCGCAAAGGAGTTTTGCAACAGGCGCAGCCCCCAAAAACGCGCCATCAGTATGATCGCCGACAGAACCAGCAGCGTGAGGCACGCGAGCGCCGTCAACTCCCAACCGAGTGCAGCAATCAACCCACGCCACGACACATAGCCGACCAGCGAGCCGAAGCCGGGCGCGAGCGGCTCGCTGAGTATGACGCCGTCACGGGTGTAGCGATAAGCATCCGGCGACGAATGCGCAAGCACGTTCTGCAGCATCTTCGCCGTCGGTCCGTCCACTGGCGGCGACGACACGATCACCCGGCGGTCGACTGTCAGCAGCAACAACGAGCCCTCGCTCGTGGGTCTGGAGAGGCGGCCCGCAAGTGCGTCGACAGGAATACTCATCGTAATCAGCGTGACCGGTATATCGCCGATGTAATGGGCCGCGACCGCTGAAATCACCAGAACGCCCTGCAGCGGGTCCAGATATGGACCGAGCCAGAGGTGCTCCCCCTTGCCCGGTACGCGCCTGCCAGTTTGCGTTTCCAATTCGTGTTCGAGCGTTTCGCGCAGCGTGCTCACAGCCGCCGGTTGCAGCGACAGCGTTGCCGCGGCTCCAGCACCCGTCTCCGTTTGAGCGAGCGACGGCAGAATCGCGGCATAGTCCTCGTTCAGTCCGAGGAGCATTGAGTGTTGTTTTAGTTCGAAGGCCTGTTGGGTCACTAGCGTCGACTGCGCAGCCTCGTACAAGCGCCATAGTTTCGCGCCGAATTCTGGCCCCCAGGCCTTGCGCGTTGCTTCGCCAACCAGCAAGTCGAATTGCGCATTGACCCGCCCGACCGTGCCACGCGCGACGCCAGTCAGCAGGACCGATTGCTCGACGCTATCCGGCACGCGCTGGGGGTCAGTGGTGTCGCCATAAAAGTCGAGTGTGAATTCCGCACGCCGTAGAAATGACTCTTCCCGATGCAGGAGCAGCGAGATATCAGCAGCGTTTTGCGTGGCGAAGGCATGCCGGTAGTCGAGTTGCTTGTTCGCGGCTAGTACAGCCAGCGCCACCGCAAAGACCACCACGATCAGCATCAACGATCCGATCGTCGCGAGGTACAAGCGCTGTTGACGCTTCGCGCTTTGCGCGAGCGAAGCGAACGCCTGGGCCAGTGACTCCTGAGTGCGGTCGAGGATCTTCTGCATCATCTCGCTTGAGTAGCGGATTCGCGCAGGCAGACCGCTGCGGATGTCGAGGCGACAAGATACGTCTGCAGGCCTTATAACAGCGCAGTGTAACGCTTTTGAAGGCGCGGCGAAACGCATCCGGCACCGTTTTCCACGGCCATCCGGCGCGCATCAAACAACCCTGCAATAACGGCTTGGCGCGTCATAAACCTGAGTGGTTTACTGGGAAACCCTAAAGAGCGCGGGGTTAATGCCGTTATGCCTTGCATAGCTGTAAGGACCGCGCGACCGCGCGTCCGCACCTGCAAGGAAAGCCATGCGCAACAACCAGCCTGTCACCGGGCACGAGTACGAATTCTCTGCGTCACAGATGCTTGTCTCCGCGACCGACCTGACCGGCCGCATCCAGTATTGCAACCCCGCCTTCATCGCTGTCTCGGGCTACACGCGCGAAGAGCTGATCGGCCAGCCGCACAATCTGATCCGTCATCCGGATATGCCGCGCGAAGCCTTCGTCGACATGTGGGCGACAATCCGCGACGGTCGCCCGTGGACCGCACTCGTCAAGAACCGCCGCAAGAACGGTGACCATTACTGGGTGCACGCGAACGTCACGCCGGTGGTCGACAAAGGCGCGACGGTCGGCTATCTGAGCGTACGCGTGAAACCGGAACGCGACGCAGTGCGCGCCGCCGACGCGTTGTACGCGCGAATCAGCGCCGGCGAATCGCGTGCGTTCAAGCTGCATCGTGGCGTCGTGGTACGCACCGGCATGCTCGGGCGTTTGCAATCGCTGATGCGCCTGCCGGTCGCGACGCGTGCGGCAATCGGCTATGCGATCACGCCGTTGGCTTTGCTGCTGACCAGCCTCGCTGCATGGAACGGCGCACCGCCCGTGCCGTTCTGGATTGCGTTCGGCGTCACCGCCGCATTCAGCCTCGTCTCCTGGCGCGTGTTGACAAGGCAGCTCGCCGAACCGATTCGCGACATGTCCGGTTTCGCGACTCGCCTCGCCGCGGGCGATCTGACCGCCGATCTGGTGATCGCGCGTCACGACGATCTCGGCGACGTGCTGCAAGCATTGAATCAACTGAAAGCGAATCTCGCGGCGATCGTCTACGACGTGCGCGCGCAGATCACCGGCATACTCGACAACGCGCGCGACATCTCCAGCGGCAATGTCGACCTCGCGCGCCGCACTGAATTGCAGGCGGCGTCGCTCGAAGAAACCGCCGCCACGATGGAACAATTGACAACCACCGTGCAGGCCAACGCCGATGCCAGCGTGCGGGCGCTCGATCTGGCGAAAGACGCGCAAGCGGCGGCAGCCGTCGGCGGCAAGATCGCGGGTCAGGTCGAGCAGACCATGGCCGGCATCACAGCGGCCTCGAAGCGTATTGCGGACATCACGGGCGTCATCGACGGCATCGCCTTCCAGACCAACATCCTGGCGCTGAATGCTGCCGTCGAAGCGGCGCGCGCGGGCGAAGCGGGCCGCTCATTCGCGGTCGTCGCGGGCGAAGTGCGGATGCTGGCGCAACGTTGCGCGGCGTCGTCGAAGGAAATCAAATCGGTGGTCGAAGCGAGTGCAACCGAAGTGGCGCTCGGCACCGAACGGGTTGCACGCACGACCTCACAGATGCGCGTCATTGATGAAGCGGTGAGCCGCGTGTCGTCGATCATCGTCGAAGTGGCGAATGCCAGCAGCGAGCAGGCTGAAGGGATTCGCCAGGTCAATCAGGCGGTCTCGCATCTCGACGGCGCCACGCAGCAGAACGCCGCGCTGGTCGAGCAGGCGGCAGCCACGGCGCAACGTCTCGCGGAACAGGCCGACGTGCTGGACGAAGCGGTGCGTCTTTTCACCGTCGCCGATGCAACGCCCGCGCCGCGTGCAGCGCAGCCGCCGCGGCAGATACCCACGCATCAGGCAGCGTTACATGCGGCACACACGCCGACGCCCCAATTCAGGCGCGACGCCGCGCACGGAATCACGCACGAGGTCGAGCAGGAAGAATCCACATTGATCTGATAGATCGGCGTTACCCCCACCTCGACAGCGTGGAATTGGCGCATCAGGATGGAAGTGTCAGCGCCCAATTGGTTGCAAGGGCCGGCTGACCCAAGTAACAACGGCGTTTAGCAGCCCGTCCCTTCAAGGACGGGCTATTTTTTTCCCAGTTGTTTCTCGCGTTAAGCCCGGCCCTAACCGACGCGCGCGTCAGCACCATGACAGTCAGGGAGAAGGATTGCACCGCCAAGGGGCACGAAAAATGCAACCGTCGTTGCGGGGAGTCGCGTTAAACTGGTTGTCACAGTCGGGCGCCACGGCGCGCGCTGCCCGGTGGGCCGCGCCAGCTATTGGCCAATACCGCGCGGCGCCACGGCAAGCAGATAGGTGGACGGGCAGATTCCCCGGGTGTGAGCGCGGCACGACAGGTGGCGCGCGAACCTGGCAGTAGGCCCGTACAATGGTTCGATTAACAACGGAACAAGGACAAACTCGATGCGCACTACCGGGTCCTCCGGGTCAATGGCCCTCCTCACCGAATACGACGACGCAACGGCGCGCGAACTCCGCTCGCTGCGCCTCGAATCGACAGAAGACGGCAAAGGCATTCTTCTGATCGAGCTCGATGAGCGCAAGCCAGGCATTCACCGCGAAGTGCGCTACGAAATCACGCCTGCCGAGCTGATTGCGGCGATTCGTGCGCATGGCGCGGAGTTGCCGGGCGAACAACACAATCACCGTCAGTAAAGCCGCCGCGCACGGTATTGCGTTCAAGCGCGAATACCGTGCGCCGCTTCTGCCCCGCCAGCTCTGGTTTGCGACCCGTAGAAAGTCCTGCGGACGTCCGTAGGACGCGATTCGCCGCCCGCTTGCCGCGAGCACTTCAATCAATTTCACTTTGTTCCGCGCGTGTCTCTAATCCGCGCTGTTAATCCGCCAGGCATGCCGCGGCCGCGCTTTTAACATCCGAATAGCGGGCCTGTTTTCCGGGCGTTTGCACGTCCTGAAAATGCGTCCATAATCCTTGCATTCTCCTTTGCTTTGCCTACCTGCGACGCTCCCGAAAGGGCTGCGGATGTAAGCCGATGCTACATGATCTCGTCGAGCAGTATGGACCGGCGCTCGTTTTCGCGAACGTGCTGGCCGCCTCGCTCGGGCTGCCGGTGCCGGCGATGCCGTCGCTCGTGCTGTTCGGGGCGATGGCGGCCATGCATCCCGGTTCGGTGGGCACGCAATTGTTGCCGGTTCTCATCCTGTCGATCTTCGCCACGCTGATCGGCGACAGCGCCTGGTATCTCGCCGGTCGTCTATACGGCGGCAATACGCTGAAAACGATCTGCCGTCTTTCGCTGTCACGCGACACCTGTGTAAAAAAGACCGAACGCTTTTTCGGCCGCTGGGGCGTGCGCGTGCTGGCAGTGGCGAAGTTCGTGCCGGGTCTGTCGATCGTGTCGATTCCAATGGCCGGCGCAATGGGCACGCGCTATCGCACGTTCCTCACTTACGACGGCGTCGGCGCCGCCTTGTGGTCGGGTACCGGTTTGATCATCGGTGCGCTGTTCGCCCGGCAAATCGACATGCTGTTCGCCATGGCCGGACGCCTCGGGCGCACGGCCGCGCTGGTGGTCGTCGCGTTGCTGCTCCTGTATGCAACCTATCGCTGGATTCGGCGGCGTCAGCTGATTTCCAGGCTCGCGACCCAGCGGATCGAAGTCGAGGAGCTGGCGGCGTTGGTCGCGGCCGGCAAAACGCCGGTACTGTTCGATATCCGCTCGCAGGAAAAGCGCGCGCTCGACCCATTCGTGATTCCGGGCTCGCAATTCGCCGACGAACGGCAACTCGACCAGATCGTCGCAACCTACCCACACGATCAGAAGGTGGTGATCTACTGTTCATGCCCGAATGAAATATCCGCGGCATGGATGGCCAAGCAGATGAACGAAGCCGGTTTCGCCGACGTGCTGCCGTTGCGCGGGGGCATGGAAGCCTGGCGCGACTCGGGCAAGACGGTGGACGCACTCCCCGGTATGCCGCCGCCCGACGTGGCGGTCGACGATATCGCGCCGAAGGCCGTGTAGCGCAGCAGCGCATTCATATCGGCGCCCTCGCGCGCCCGCGCCGCTTCGCCCCCCGTGTCGATCAATCAGGACGAACACAGAAGGAGCGGTTCAATGCTGTCGACTCAAGAAGCTGAAGGGCAACAAACCGTCGTCGCCGACGCACCGTTTTCGTCGCTCGCGACGCGCATGCATCAGATGTTCCCCGAACTCACGTGTGCAGAGATCGATCGTCTGCGCCGGTTTGGCGAAGTGGGTCACTGGGAAGCCGGTGAGCTGCTGTTCGAGACCGGCCACACTGGCCCGGGTATGTTCGTGATGTTGAATGGGCGCGTGAAGGTTTATCAACGCGATGGCATCGGGCGCGAAGTCGTGATTGCGGAGCATGGCGCCGGGCATTTTCTCGCCGAAGTTGGCCAGTTGTCCGGACGGCCCGCGCTGGTCAACGGCATGGCCGTTAACGCGGTCGACGCATTGCTGATTCCGCCGGCCAAACTGCGCGCATTGATTGTCGCCGAGGCCGAACTGGGCGAGCGCATCATGCGCGCACTGATCCTGCGGCGCGTCTCGCTGATCGAAAAGGGTGCGGGCGGCCCGATCCTGATCGGCAACAGCAGTGACGCCAGGCTCGTGATGTTGCAAGGCTTCCTGTCGCGCAACGGCCATCCTCACTCAGTCATCGACGAGCGCGACGAAGACGCGCTGCGTCTGATCGAGCAATTCGCCGCGCAGAAAGAAGACATGCCGCTGGTGATCTGCCCGGACGGCTCGGTGCTGCGTCACCCGAGCATGCCGGAACTCGCCACCTGCCTCGGCTTGCTGCCCGATCTCGACAATTCGCATGTGTACGACGTCGCGATCGTCGGCGCGGGGCCGGCCGGCCTCGCCACGGCCGTGTACGCGGCGTCCGAGGGCCTCTCGGTCATCGTGCTCGACAGCCGCGCGCCGGGCGGCCAGGCGGGCGCCAGTGCGCGGATCGAAAACTATCTCGGCTTTCCGACCGGCATCTCCGGTCAGGCGCTGGCGGGCCGTGCGTTCGTGCAGGCGCAGAAATTCGGCGCGCACGTCGCGATTCCGGTCCATGTGAAGGCGCTGAATTGCGCGGAGTCGCCGTATCGGCTGGAGCTCAAGTGCGGCGGCCAGATCACCTCCCGCGCGATTGTGATCGCAAGCGGTGCGGTCTATCGGCGCCCGGCACTCGAAGGACTCGACCGCTTCGATGGGCGTGGTGTTTATTACTGGGCGTCGCCGGTCGAGGCCAAGCTGTGCAAGCGCCAGGAGATCGTGCTGGTGGGCGGCGGTAATTCGGCGGGCCAGGCGATCGTCTATCTGGCGACGCACGCGGCCAAGGTTCACGTGCTCATCCGCCGAAGCGGCTTTGAAGCCACCATGTCGCGCTACCTGATCGACCGCATCCGTTCGCTGCCGAATGTGTTCGTGCATCCGCATTCGGAGGTCGGCCGGCTCGAGGCGGACGAAATCGGGCTAGCGTCGGTCTCGTTAAAAAAGCCGCTGCCGGACGGCACCCAAAGCTTCGATACGCGGCATCTGTTCCTTTTCACCGGCGCGGATCCGAATACCGACTGGCTGCGCACCTGCGGCGTGGAACTGGACGACAAAGGCTTCGTGCTGACCGGCACCAGCGTGGACGGTGCGGTCTGCGATCTCGCTACGACTGTCGAGGGCGTGTATGCGATTGGTGACGCGCGCGCCGGGTCGACGAAACGCGTCGCGGCGGCGGTCGGGGAAGGCGCGGCGGTGGTCGCGCAGATTCACCAACTGCTGGCGGTGTCGGCTGGCGAAGCCGTGGCTTTGGGCGCCTGACGCGGCTGAATCGTCTGAAACGCCCCGCCGGCGCCGGAATGGCGCTGGCGGGTAATCTGCTGTTACACACGCCTTCAACTGGTTGCACCTGTCTTGCTTTCTGTCTCGTAATATTGCCGTCAGCCATTCGACAGCGAATGGCAAGCTCTTTCGACCGCAATTTTGCATGGGACCAGCGTCAGTGCGTTGCACTCACTCTGGTCGATAACCTTGCATGGGACCAGAGTAAGCGCTAAAGCGCTAACTCTGGTCGACAGCCTTGCATGGGACCAGAGTAAGCGCTAAAGCGCTAACTCTGGTCGACACAGGAGACAAGCATGATCCAACGCGCGATCGTTTTCGCCGCCTTCGGCCTTGCCGCCGCCTGCGTATCAACCGCCGCCTCGGCCCGCGTGGACGTCGGCGTGTTCGTCAACACTCCCGGCCCCATCTATGCCCCGCCGCCGGTGATGTACGCGCCGCCGCCGGTCGTTTATGCACCGCAACCGGCATATGGCTATGGGTATCGCGGCGATTACTACCGTGGGTATCACGGGCACGGGCACCGTGACCACGGCCGCCACCGCGGCTGGGATCGCCATCATGGGCACGGCCGGTAACGTCGGTTCATGACGTGCCGTGCACCAGGCTCCGCTTGGGTTGCGCCTTCTTATGCCATGCCTTTTTCGCCTGCGCTAGCGTCGTCCCGCACGCCGATTCGTCTGCCGTATTCACGCTACAGTAGCGACTGCTGATCCAGGCCGGACCTTGCGTCCGCTTCCATCGCAGTCACTTATTGATCAAAGCCCGTGACCGACGCCCGCGTGAAGACTCTTCCGCTATCCGCCGCGCGCACCCTGCATCTGGCCGCGCAAGGTTTGTTGACGCCGCCCCGCCGCAAGGCGGTCAAAGCCGACGTGCTCGACGCGATCCGCCGCATGGCGCAATTGCAGATCGACACGATCCACGTCGTTGCGCGCAGTCCCTATCTCGTGCTGTTCAGCAGGCTCGGCGCGTATCCGCAGCAATGGCTCGACGAGCATCTCGCCGAAGGCAAGCTGTTCGAATACTGGTCGCATGAAGCCTGTTTCGTGCCGACCGAAGACTACGGCCTGCTGCGCCACCGCATGCTCGACCCGAGCGACATGGGCTGGAAGTACGCGGCCGAGTGGCACAAGAAGTACCGCAAGGACATCGACAAACTGCTTGCGCATATCCGCGCGACGGGTCCCGTGCGTTCAGCCGACTTCGCCCGTGAGGCGGGCAAGGGTAATGGCTGGTGGGACTGGAAACCGGAGAAGCGTCATCTGGAAGTGCTGTTCGCAATCGGGCAATTGATGGTGGCCGAGCGGCGCAATTTTCATCGTGTCTACGATCTGACCGAACGCGTGTTACCGGACTGGGACGACGCGCGCGACCTGCCGCCGCGGGAAACCGTCACGGAAGAAGCGTTGCGCCGAACCTGCCGCGCGCTCGGCGTCGCGCGCGCCGATTGGGTCGCCGATTACTACCGGCTGCCGCGCCGTCCCTATCGCGACGAACTGCGTGCGCTCGCCGATCGGGGTGAGCTGATCCCGGTGCAAGTGGAAGGCTGGAAGCAAGACACGTTCGTTCATCATGAATTCGCGCCGATGATCGACGACGCGGCAACCGGCAAGCTCGCATCAACCGTCACCACGGTGCTGTCGCCGTTCGATCCGGTGGTGTGGGACCGCAAGCGCGCCGCCGCGCTCTTCGGCTTCGACTATGCGATCGAATGCTATACACCGGCTGCGAAGCGCAAATATGGCTACTTCGTGCTGCCGCTCTTGAGCCGGGGGCGCCTGGTCGGTCGCGTGGATGCGAAAGCGCATCGGACCCATGGCGTGTTCGAACTGAAATCGCTGCACATCGAACCCGGCGTGCGGCTCAGTGCGAGGCTTGCGGGCGATCTGCGCCGCGCATTGCAGCGCTGTGCGGACTGGCACGGCACACCGCAGCTGGAGATCACGTCCGCGCCGCCGGAATGGCTTGAGGCGATGAGCGTGGACACCAGTCTGGAAGCGTGACCATGCGGCACAAGACGCGTTCTTAATGCAACGCCGCCCACGCGAGCGACAAGGAAAACACGCCCAGCACAATCGACGCGCCGCGCTGCATCTTCACCGGATTCATCCAGGTGAGTTTGCCGCTGCCAAGCGCCGCGCCGAACGCGATCCACGCCAGCGCGATCGGCACCACCAGGCAGACGAATATCAGCATCGCCATCGCATAGGCGGGCACATGCGTGAACGCAATGGAAGGAAAGATCGTGCCCGCGAACAACAGGCCTTTCGGGTTCAGCAGCGTCGCGACGAATAGCGTACGCATGCCGCTCGCCCGCTGCGTCGAATCGGGCAGGGCCACCGCCGCGCGCCACATATCGACGGCGAGATACGCGATGTACACACCGGCCGCCACGCGCAACAGTGAAGGCAACCACGGCAACGCGTGCGCGGCTTGCGCGAGAAAATGCCCCCACACTGAAATCGACACGAGATAGCCGGCCAGTTCAGCGGCGATCAGCGGCAAAGAAAGTCGCACGCCCTGACGCAAACCAGCGGCCGCAAGCAGCGTATTGGTCGGACCCGGCGTAATCAGCACCACGATGATGCCGACAGCCAGCAACGCAATCGCAGACGAGGAAAGCATAAAAAAGGCGCAATGGTGGAAACAATGCGCCTTTTTATCACAGAGAGCCGCGCCGCCGAAATGCGGGGGCGATTACGATGCGAACCACGCCGTCCGCAGGCGGCGCACGACTGCCTTCAGTGGTCGAGTTTCGCGCGCAATTCGCGAGCCGCTTCCAGCAATCCCTCATAACCTGACCGTGCGTGCTCAGGCAGATCGGGATCGCCGACGAACGCGCCGAGGGTTTCGATCAGACTATACAGAATGCCCTTTGCGGCACCTGAAGCAATGCTGCCGGACGAGACCTGCTGATCCACGTGACTGAGCGCGGCATCGAGGTGTTCCAGGTCGGGCCGATCGCCCGTGGGCGGCTTAGGCGTTACGTCTTGCGTCATAATGAAACTTCTCTCCTATGTCGATCCGGAGTTAGCGCTTCAGCGCTTACTCCGGTCCCATGCAAAGCGGTCGATCCGGAGTTGGCGCTTCAGCGCTTACTCCGGTCCCATGCAAAGCGGTCGATCCGGAGTTGGCGCTTCAGCGCTTACTCCGGTCCCATGCATCGGTGAACAAATCCATCCTTTCACGTTGTTATATACCGATCGTGCGCTGGCGTCTATTCGTGATCGAACTCAGCGCGATCCACGTGATCCACGTTAAGGCGTCCGTCGATACACGAGGATTTCTGCGCACACGTCGAAGCGCATAACCTCACGCGACAATGCGCCGTTATTTGCCTTTAAGCCTCACGCGATAGGCACATCGTCGCGCGCCGGCAAGCACATGCTCCTCGCGCTCAATCGAACCTTCCTCGCCAACGATCTCCGCGAATAGTTGCAACTCCGTGCGGCAAAAGCCCTGGCAGGTGCGTGCCGCCGCGCAGATCGGACAGTGGTTCTCGAGCAGCAGCCAGTCGCGCCCGTCTTTCTGCAACTCGGCCATATAGCCTTCGGTGCTGCGCAGTTCCGCGAGTCGGGTGAGCCGTGCCTTGAGACCCTTGATCGGCTTGAGCACCGCGAGATAGTTCGAGCGCGTTTCTATCGCTCGCTGATCGATCAATTTGTCGAGCCCCTCTTCGCCGAATAAATGGCGGATCGAGCCGAGCAATTGCACCGTCAATTGCGGATGCATATCTGGAAAGCGTGCGTTGCCCGCTTCTGTCAAACCCCAGCTTTGACCCGGCCGCCCCGGCCCCGCCTGCGACGCCTGGCGCCCTTCGATCAAGCCGTTTGTTAGCAGCTTCTGGATCTGTTGCCGCGCGGCTTCGACCGTGATGCCGAGTTCGCCCGCAATCGACGCCGTCGACAAAGGCCCCTGTGTCTTCAACAGATTCAGGATGCGATCCACCGGCGCAGCAGTCGACGCGGCTCGCGGGATCACTGGCGAATTTTCCAAGCTTTCATTTGCATATCTCATCGGAGCACATTATTATCCAAGCCAATACTTGCATAATAAGCCAGCCTCGCACGGCTGTCCATGACATGAAAAATCTGCAATCGGATGGTCCGGCCTGGAGCGATCTGCTCAGCGGCAGTAACGGCTGGCGAGCCTTGGGCCTCGCGGGCGGCGTCGCGCTGCATGCCACCAATGTGTATGTGGCGACGACGATCCTGCCGTCGGTCGTGCATGACATTGGCGGCCTCGAACTGTACGCGTGGAACACGACGCTGTTCGTAGTCGCGTCGATTCTCGGCTCGGTGCTGTCGGTGCGCCTGCTCGCGGTGCTCGGCGCGCGCTCCGCGTACTTCAGCGCGCTGGCGGTGTTCGCACTGGGCACCGTGGTATGCGCAACTGCACCGTCGATGCTGTGGATGCTCGCCGGCCGCACGCTGCAAGGTCTCGGCGGCGGCATTCTGCTCGCCCTCAGTTACGCGCTGATTCGTGTGGTGTTCGAAGAGCGCCTGTGGCCGCGCGCGATGGGACTGGTGTCGGGTATGTGGGGCGTTGCGACGTTATGCGGACCCGCGGTCGGCGGCATCTTCGCGCAGCTCGGCGATTGGCGGCTGGCGTTCTGGGTGTTGCTGCCAGTCGTGCTGCTGCTCGCCGTGATCGTGCATCGCGAGGTCGACGACACGCGCGCCCACGGTGAAGCGGCTCAGCCAATCCCGTTACTCAAGGTCAGCTTGCTCGGCGCTTCAGTACTGGTGATCTCGCTCGCCGCATTAACCGATGACATGCGCTGGAACGCGCTCGGCGTCATCGCCGGTCTCGGCTTCGTCTGGCTGCTCGCAAGACTCGAACGCAGCGACACCCGCACGCGCTTGTTGCCGAGCGGGTCGTTCTCGATTCACACGCGGATCGGCAGCATCTACGCCTGCATGAGCCTGCTCGGTATCGGCGTGACCAGTGAAATCTTCGTGCCGTATTTCTTGCAGACGATCCACGGACGCTCGCCACTGGCCGCCGGTTATCTGACCGCATTGATGGCGGCCGGCTGGTCGGTCGGCTCGATGTTCAGCGCCGGCCGCTCCGCCACCGCCGCGCAGCGCTTGAGCCGCGCCGGCCCAGTGGTCGCGGCACTCGGACTCGCCGCACTTGCATGGCTGATGCCGAAAGCAGGATTGTTCGATGGCTTGCTGGGCACGGTCGCATTCTGCGCGGCGCTCGCGAGCGTTGGGCTGGGTGTCGGGATCGGCTGGCCGCATCTGCTCACGCGTGTCTTTACCGCCGCGCAACCGGGCGAAGAAAACCTCGCGTCACTCTCGATCACCACCATTCAACTGTTCGCGATGGCGTTCGGCTCGGCGCTCGCGGGCCTCATCGCAAACGGTGCCGGTCTGACGACCCTCGCCCCGCTGCCAGGCGCACAACACACCGCGCTCTGGCTGTTCGCGACGTTCGCGCTCGCGCCCCTGCTCGCTGCCGGGCTGACCCGCCGCACGCCGCGCCTCACTGGAGAAGCATTGTGATAGATCGAGTACAAGCCATGCGGGTCTTTGTGCGGATCGTCGATGCCAGCAGCTTCACGCGCGCCGCCGAGTCGCTCGACATTCCGCGCGCCACCGCGACGACCACCGTGCAGGCGCTCGAATCCCTGCTCGGCGTGCAGTTGCTGGTGCGCACCACGCGCAAGGTCACGTTGACCGCGGAAGGCGCCGCCTACTACGAACGCTGCGCACAAATTCTCGCCGCAATCGAAGAAGTCGAGTCGGGCCTGTTCAACAGCCCGGAGAATCTGCGCGGCCGCTTGCGCATCGCGATGCCGGGCATGATCGCCGCATCGATCGTAGTACCCGCCCTGGCCTCGTTTCGTGCGCTGCATCCGCAAGTCGAGCTGGTGCTCGGCGTGAGTCATCGCACGCTCGATCTGGTCGGTGAGAGCGTGGATTGCAGCATCGAGTTGGGCGAGTTGCCCGACTCCCGGTTGCTTGCACGCCGCCTCGGGCTGCTCGAACGCGTCACCTGCGCGAGCCCGGCTTATCTCGCGCGGTTCGGCGAGCCGCGTCACCTGGACGATCTCTCGGATCACGCCGCGGTGAACTGGCTGTCGACGCAAACCGGCCGGCGCATGGACTTCGACTTCAACGTGGCGGCGCGGGCGAGCAAGGTGAAAGTGGACGGTTTCATTCAGGTGAACGACGAACACACGTACCTCGCGTGCGGGCTCGAAGGACTGGGGATGATTCAGCCTGGACGTGCCGCCGCTGCGCCGTATCTTGCATCCGGGCAGTTGGTCGAGGTCTTGCCGAAGTGCAAGCCGACACCCATCGCCATCTCCGTGACGTATGTGAAAAGCCGGCAGATTTCACCGCGCGTGCGCGCCTTCGTCGACTGGCTCGCCGAAGTGTTCGAAAACACCCCGGGAATGGTTAAGGCAGTGCCACGGCTGGCCGATCCACCGCCGTGGCCGGTGCTCGATGCGCAGCGGTTACAGGAAGGCGGTACGACATCGCACTAAGCGCACCGACGCGCCAGGGCGCATCGAGGTGCCGAGGTGCACTGACGCGTCTCAACGCGCCTGAGCAAATTCCTCTGCCACCGCCGCAATCAGCACCTGCATCCGCGCGGTCTTGTACAGGTCGGTGTGCGCGACGACCCAGACATCGAACGGCTCCCCTCGATGCGGCATGACGCGCACCAGTTCCGGTTCGAAATCGGCGCGAAAACGCGGCAGCTCGGCAATACCGAAACCGGCAATGGCCGCTTCGAACAGCATCGCAGTAGATTGCGTCTGGAACACGAGACGCCCACGTGAAGTCGGCTCGCCGCACAGCGGCGCCCACATCGATGGCGAAACCGGCTGTTGATACATCACCAGATCGTGACCGTCGAACGCCTCGCCTTCGCGCGGCTCGCCGCGTGCGGCAACGTAGTCGCGCGACGCGTAAATACCGACCTCCAGCTGCGCGAGCTTACGCGCGATCAGGTCCGGCGCATCGGGCCGCAGCGTGCGGATCGCCACGTCGGCTTCGCGCCGCGTCAGATTGGTGATCTGCGCGGACGTCACACAGACGATCTCGATGCCCGGATGCGCGCGCCGTACTTTGGCAATGGCCGGCACCACGAAGCGTTTGCCGAGCGAATCGGTGGTGGCGACGCGAATCGTGCCGGCCAGTTGATCGTCGAGTCCGGCAATCCGCCGTTCGATCGACAAGGCGGCCTGCTCCATCGTCTCAGCCGCCCCGAGCAATGCTTCGCCGGCAGGCGTCAGGACGAACAAGGCGGGGGTGCGCAGAAACAGCGTTGTCGAAAGCGTTTCTTCGAGCGCGGCGATCCGCCGGCCGACCGTCGCCTGATCGACCTTGAGCTGCGCCGCCGCGCCGCGCAACGTCCCCGTGCGCGCCACGGCGAGAAAAAATCGTGCGTTGTCCCAGTTGATCATTGGCTAAGTTATCCGTGATGCATTTTTGCATCATACACATGCAAATTCACTGCTTTATTGCATTCGCGTAGGTGACTAGACTTCGTCGATCGACCCAATTGCAGATCTAGTCCAAGGAACGTGCGATGACCGAATGCACCGCTGAACAACCGCTGCCCGCCGCGCTCGCCGCCACGGCGCGGCAGGCCAAACGTCCGCGCCTGACATTGGCGTTGGTGGCGAGCGGCATGTTCATGGCCGTGCTCGACACCACCATCGTCAACGTCGCCCTGCCCGCGATGCACACCAGCCTGGGCGCGTCCGTGGGCGGTCTCGCCTGGATCGTCGACGCGTACACTCTGAGCTTCGCCGCGCTGATCCTCGCGGGCGGCGTCGCGTCCGACCGGTTCGGCGCGAAGGCGGTGTACCTGTGGGGACTTGCGTTGTTCGTCGCCGCTTCTGCGGCTTGCGGGCTGGCGCCGAACGTCGGCGCACTGGTGGTCGCGCGCTTCGTTCAAGGCAGCGGCGCGGCGCTATTCCTGCCGGCGTCGCTCGCCATCGTGCGCAGCACGTTCGACGATCCTGTCGAGCGCGGCCGCGCCATCGCGGCGTGGGCAGGGCTTGCCTCGGTCGCGGCGGCAATCGGGCCGGTGCTGGGTGGGCTCCTCGTGCAAGGCTTCGGCTGGCGCAGCGCGTTTCTGATCAACGTGCCGACCGGGCTGCTTGCGTTCATGGGTGCGTGGGTCGTCGTGCGCCATTCGACGCGCAGCGTCGGCCGCCGTTTCGACTGGAGTGGGCAATTAGCGAGCATCGTCGCGCTCGGGGCGCTCTGCTATGCGGCGATCGAATTGCCGTCGCGCGGGATCGCTGCCCGCGAGGTGTGGGGCGCGGCACTGCTCGCCGTGCTGGCGACGCTGACGCTCGTCGCCGTCGAGCGCTGCGCACACCATCCAATGGTGCCGGTCGAGTGGTTCAGCAACCGCATGTTCGTGACGATGAATGCGATGGGCACGCTCGTCTACGTCGGCTACTTCGGATTGTTGTTTGAGTTGAGCCTGTATCTGCACGGCGAGTTCGGTTTCAACGCGCGGCAGATCGGTCTTACGCTTTTGCCGCTCGCCGGCAGCCTGTCGCTCGGCAATGTACTGGCCGGCAAGTTGCATGGCCGCTTCACGGCGACGCAATTCATGACGACAGGACTTGTGCTGGCCGCCATCGCAGTACCGGCGATGGCAATGAGTCTGGAATGGCGCGCGCCGTGGGTCGTTACGTATGCAGCAATGGTGATGTTCGGCGGCGGTACGGCGTTGTCGGTGCCGCCGATGATTTCGACCGTGCTGGAACAGGTGCCCGGCGAGTTGGCAGGTGTGGCCTCGGGCGTGCTGAATGCGTTGCGGCAGGCGGGTGGCCTCGTCGGCGTCGCGATGGCGGGTGCGGCGACGATTCTGGCGTCGCATGTGTCGACGGCGTTGTGGTGCGTTGCCGGAATGGGCCTGGTGGCGTATGCGAGCGCAGCGGTCCTTGCTGCGTTCGCGGCCTTCGCGCCGGCATGGAGCGAAGGCCGGCGGCCAGCCTAAGTTTTTTGCTCGGCTGGCGCGGCCGGGTGCTGCCGCACCATTGCTTTCGGCCGGTCGTAAGCTTGGGTCACGCGCCGCCCGATCAACCAGCGGCCGTTCCAGGCCTCAAGTGTGTTCTGACGCCGCAGCTTGAGCAGCAGCCGCTTCCGCCGCGGCCACAGCGGGCGATATGATCGCCGCCTGACCAGTCTGCCGGCGCGAACGGCCCGAGCTCAGATAGTCGGCGATCGAATCCTGCGTGACTTCGCCGATGTAACGGCCGTCGCTATCCAGCACCGGCATCCATGACGAGTTGAACTGATACATCTTCGACAGCACGATGCGCAGATGCTCGTCGGCGCTCACCGTCGCCTTGAACTCGCTCAGATGCTCGCCGCACACGCCCTGTCCCGCGCGCGCCGCACGGCGCGTCACATAACCGAGCGCCTGCTGGTTGTCGTCGACGATGGTCAGGTAGCGGTTATCGCTATCGTCCATCATCTGGAACGCGCGTGCGACCGGCGTATCGGCGCGTGCGGTTTCCGGCTGCGTCGCGGCGTCACCGGCCTTGACCAGCAGCAGACGCTTCAACGTGCTGTCCTGGCCGACAAACGCGCCGACGAACTCATCGCGCGGATGCGCCAGCAGCGTATCCGGGTGATCGTATTGCACGAGTTGCCCGCGGCGGAACACGGCGACGCGATCACCGAGCTTGATCGCTTCGTCGATATCGTGACTCACCATGATCACCGTCTTGTTCAACTGACGCTGCATCTGGAAGAACTCGTTCTGGATCGACTCGCGGTTGATCGGGTCGACCGCGCCGAACGGCTCGTCCATCAGCAGCACCGGCGGATCTGCCGCCAACGCGCGAATCACGCCGATCCGCTGCTGCTGCCCACCCGATAGCTCGCGCGGATAGCGCTTCAGATACTGCTTCGGATCGAGCGCGACCATCGACATCAATTCCGTCGCGCGTTCGCGGCAGCGCTTCTTGTCCCAGCCGAGCAAACGCGGCACAACCGTGATGTTTTCTTCGATCGTCATGTTCGGAAACAGGCCGATCTGCTGGATCACGTAGCCGATGTGGCGGCGCAATTCGACTTCGTTCAGGCCCGAGGTGTCTTCGCCGTTGATCAGCACGCGGCCCGAGGTCGGCGCGATCAGACGGTTGATCATCTTCAGCGTGGTGGTCTTGCCGCAGCCCGACGGTCCGAGAAACACGCAGATTTCTCCTTCGCCGACAGTGAGGCTCACCGAGTCGACGGCACGTACCTGCTGGCCGTCTTTCTGCGTAAACGTCTTGGTCAGTTTATCGAGTTCGATCATGTCTTTTGTACTCCCTTCGGTGTCAGCAAGCGTTGCAGCGCTTGCAGCAGCAAGTCGGCGACGATCGCGAGCACGCTCACGAGCACCGCGCCCACCAGTAGTTTCATCATGTTGCTTTGCCCGATCGCGCGGATGATCAGCGTGCCGAGGCCGCCTGCGCCGATCACGGCAGCAATCGTCATCACGCCGATGTTCATCACCACTGCCGTGCGCACGCCGCCGAGAATCACCGGCACCGCGAGCGGCAGATCGACGAGGCGCAGTCGTTGCCAGTCCGTCATGCCGATGCCGATACCGGCTTCCTTGATGCCGGCGTCCACGTTGCGCAGTGCGAGGTAGGTGTTGCGCATGATCGGCAGCAGCGAGTAGAGGAACACGGCGGTGATCGCTGGTACTGCGCCGATGCCCTGGCCAAAGCGCGAAAATACGGGAATCATCAGGCCGAACAGTGCGATCGACGGCAAGGTCAGCACCACGGTTGCAACGCTCAGCAACGGCGCGGCAAGCCATTCATGTCGATTGATCAGGATACCCAGGGGCACGCCGACGAGAATCGCGCAGCCCACGGCGATGCCCACCAACCACACGTGCTGCGCGGTAAGTTGCAGCAGTTCCGGCCAGTTGGCTGATAAATAGTCGAATACATTCATATCAAGGTCTCCGCTCAGGGCAGCTTGTGCGTGCGCAGGAATTCCGCCGCGACTTCATGCACCGGCTTGCCGTCAATGTCGACCTGCTTGTTCATCTCCAGCATGGCGTCGTTGTTCAGCGCATCGGACAGCGCGTTCAACTGCGTGGCGAGTTGCGGGTTCTGGTCGAGGATCGGTTTGCGCACCACCGGCGTGGCGTTATATGCGGGGAAGTAATGGCGGTCGTCTTCGAGCGGCATGATGTTGAAGCCTTTCACGCGGCCGTCCGTCGTATAGATCAGACCGATCGACACCTGGTTGTTATGCAATGCGGTGTAGACGAGGCCCGGGTCCATCTGACGCGTTTCCGCGCGGCTGAAATTCATGCCGTACGCGGCTTCGAGCGGCTTCAAACCGTCCGGACGATTGGCGAACTCCGCGTCCATCGCGAACACGTGTTTCTTCTTTGGCTCCGCGTTCAGCTTCGCGGCGAGTTGCGAGATCGTGCGGATGCCGGTTTGCTGCGCCACCTTCTGCGGCAACCCGAGCGCATACGTGTTGTTCAGCGGCGAGCAGTCGAGCCAGACGAGGCCACGTTTTGCATCGAGCATTTTCACGCGTTCGTACATCGTCTTCGGATCGAGCTTCTCCGTGATCTTGTTGTAGACGATCGCGGCGGTGCCGGTGTATTCCCACGTGATATCGACCTGGCCGTTCTCCTGCGCACTGCGCAGCAGCGTGCTGCCGAGACCCGTGCGGGCGTCGATCGTGTAGCCCTTCGAGCGCAGGTACTGCGAGGTGATTTCGGTCAGAACATATTGTTCGGTGAAGTTCTTGCCGCCGAGCACCAAAGTCGCCGCGCTTGCGTGAAGGCTGGTGATGAGCAGGGCGCCGGCTGCGATCCAGCGGCCGCGTTTGAACAGATTCATCATGCCGTCACCCCGCGTCGTGCGAGCAGGTAGCGGCTGCCGGCCGAGACGATGCCGTCGAGCACCAGCGCGAGAATCGCGGTAGCCGCGGCGCCGAGCAAAAGCTGCTGCTGATTGTTCAGATAGATGCCTGGGAAGATCAGCGTGCCGAGGCTGTCCGCGCCGATGAGATACGCGAGCGGTGCGCTGCCCACGTTGATCGCAAGCGCCGTCCGCACGCCGCCGATGATGATCGGCATCGCGTTAGGCAATTCCACACGCACAAGTGATTGCCAGCCGGTCATGCCGAGACCGCGGGCCGCTTCACGCAAGGCGGGTGACACACTTTTCATGCCTTCGTAAGCGTTACGCGTGATCGGCAGCAACGATGCAAGAAACAGCGCGACCAGCGCAGGAATATCGCCGATGCCGAAGATGCCAAGCGCGATCGCCAGCACGGCCAATGATGGAATCGTGTTGCCGATGTTGAAGATTTGCATGAAGCGTTCGGCGTGACGCGCGAACGACGGGCGGCTGAGCAGCACGCCACAGGGGATGCCGACAATGAGTGCGAGGGCCATCGAATAGCCGACCAGCAGCAAGTGCCGTTTCGTGTAGTAGACGAGATCGGGCATGTACTGGCGCAGTGCGCTGGGGTCGATCGCACGGCACAGCAACGCGACGACAATGCCGACGGCGACAAGACTGCCGATCAGTCTGGCAGGACGTTGAATCATGAAGATGCGCCTCCTTGTTCGAGCGACGCGCGGAAATAGCCACGCCGCACAGGCGTCGTGACGACGCTGCGAATGGGAAGTTCGGGACGCGGCTAGTGCCGCGAATTGAACCGAGTGGTGCCGGGGAGTTTGTTTTTCCTCGGCGCGATGGCGGGGGTTTTGCTTCCGCCTTCGGTGGCTTGCCGGTTCGTTGTTAGCAACCGGCTGGTGCCAGATCCATCGATGATGTGGATAGCTGCGCTGGGCCGCTTGTCCGGTTTTACTGGGGTTTGGGGCCCCTTGGGTGCGGGTTCTTCACCTGCGGTGGGCTGGATGCGGTTTTCTGCTAATCTGCATTCAACCCCGTCTAACTTAGGCTATGTAGCTGGGATTTCACGGCTAGGGTGAGGGGATTATACGGCCGTTGGGTGGGTTCGTCTACCCATGCGGTTAATTCATAGGGTTTGGGGTTGTTGGGTTGGGTGCCTGCGGCGGTGGGCTTTTGCTGGTTTGTTTTGCCTGCGCGGCGTTTGTTTTTGCATGTCTGCGGTGGTGGCCTTTGCTTGATTGCGGTGGCCTTTCCTTGATTTCTTATTGGACCAAAGGTGTTGCAACGACCGGTTGAATCCGCCGCTCACACCGCTAATTCTTAAGCGGGTCCCCCGCGCAGTTGCGGTAGTGGTGCATCTGGAATCTGTGCCCTCGCACATTCAGCCTTGATGACAAGGGCGTCATTCTTCCGGCGGCGCGGCGCGCGCCGAAGCGCGTTTCATTGAACCGCCCGGCAGCCCTTTCAGTTCACACTGGCTGCCCTGTAAAGCACTTGCGATTGCCGCTTCGCGCTTTTCTTGCTCCCGGAAAAGCTCAACAGTGATGTCTTCCCCCATTTTTTTTGCTCCCGGAAAGACTCACCTTTAATGATGTCGGCGCACGCCGGTCGTTCAGGGCATCACCGGCCTTGAACCGCTCTCCTCACACATCGTCGTCGGCTCCGGCGTCTCGTTCACTTACCCTTAAACACCGGTGGCCGTCTCTCTGAAAACGCCGCCAATCCTTCGCTAAAGTCCGCGCTTTCGCATGTCTGTCGACGCAGTTCGGCAATCTGCTCCATCGCCTGAACAGGCATAGGCTGCAAATCTTCAAGAATCCGAAGTTGTTCCTTCACCGCCTGGATCGCCAGCGGCGCTTTGCTTGCTATTCCACGCGCCAGTTCAAGCGCCGTTGCTTCCAGTTTGTCGCTGTCGACCAAGCGGTTGATTACACCGAAACGCTCCGCGCGCGAAGCGTCGAGTGGCTGCGCGCTGAAGAACATCTCCTTCAATACGTGAATCGGCACGTTGTTGAAGAAACGCAGCAAGCCGCTCGTCGTATAAGGCAGGCCAATGTTCGCCGGCGTCATCGCAAAACGCGCGCTGGCGTCGGCGACAACGAGGTCGCAACTCATCGCAAGATCGACAGCGCCACCCCACGCAGAGCCCGACACCATTGCGATCACCACGCCCGGGTAAGCACGCACTCGGCGCAACACCTGCTCCAATGGCTTGCCGTAGGCAATCGGGTCGCGGTCGTGCACCAACTCTCCAAGGTCGTGGCCCGCGCTCCAGACGTCCTGCCCGACGCCGCTGCCAAGTATCACGACCGGTATGCGCTGTGCAGCGAGCTCGCAGAGGTGCGAATCGAGCGCTTGCAACAATTCCGCGCTGAGGGCGTTCCTGCGCGTAGGATGGCTGAACGTCAAGCGTGCGATCCGTTCATCTACGATATCGACCGTTACCGCATACGGTAATGTGTTCGGTGTGTTCATTGCGTGACCTCTGCGGTATGTCCAAAGGTTTTCAGCCCGCTCATTGCGTCATTCCCGCCGCGCGTTCCAAAGCCTTCTCCGGCCGCGAATATTCGCCCTGTTGATGCACTGCTTTGGCAGCAAGCAACGCCTCAATCGAAACCTCATCGAAACCCGCTTCGCGCAATACATCGACCGTATGTTCGCCAAGGCCCGGCGGCGCATGCCGGCTGATGTGACGCGAAGCATCGCCCGTTACCGCGGAACTCGATACCGGCGTCACGACCTGCCGCAGCGCCCCAAGCGTCGGATGCTCGACCGTTTCCACTAGCCGGCAATGCTGCACCTGCGGGTCGTCAAACACTTCGTCTAACGTATTGATCGGACCGGCGGGCAACCCCACACCGATGAAAAGTTCAGTCCACTCCCTTTTGCTGCGCGTCTTCAACCGCGCTTCCAATGCGGCCTTCAACTCATCGCGATGCGCAACGCGGGCTTCGTTGGTCGCGAAGCGCGGATCGTCCGGCAATGCCGGCAAATCGAGCAACTGGCACAAGCGCAGCCACATGTCCGACGTGATCGGCGCGATGTTGAGCGGGCCGTCGGCGGTTTCGAACACCCCATAAGGCGCGATCACCGCGTGCGCGTTGCCGGTGCGGCGCGGAATGTCGCCAAGGCTCAGGTAGCGCTGTCCGTGCACGCTCAGCAACCCAACCAGACTCGCGAGCAGCGACGTGCTCACATGCTGGCCACGCCCCGTTCGCTCACGCTCCAATAACGCGGACAATATCGCCATCGCGAGCCACATGCCCGAACTCAGATCGCCGATCGCGGTGCCGATGCGCGTGGGGTCGCCATCGGCGAAACCGGTCAGGCTCATCAGCCCGGAATAGCCTTGCGCGATCTGGTCGAAACCGGGCCAGCCGCTCATCGGACCATCGGCGCCGAACGCGTTGATGCTGCCCATCACGAGGCGCGGATTGCGCGCGCTCAGCACGTCATAGCCAAGCCCCATGCTGTCGATGGTGCCAGGCTTGAAGTTCTCGATCACGACGTCGGCATCGTCGATCAGCCGGTGAATCGCGGCCAGTCCGTCCGGGTTGCGAAAGTCGATACACACGCCACGCTTGTTGCGGTTGCAAGATAGATAGTAGGTGCTCACACCCCGGTCGAACGGCCCCCAGGTCCGGCTCATGTCGCCGCCCGGGCCTGGTTCGACCTTGATGACGTCCGCGCCGAGATCGGCCAGTACCATCGAGCAGAACGGCCCCGACAGCGCGCGGCTCAGTTCGACAACCTTGATTCCTTGTAACGCTTGCATTCAGTTCTCCAACGAATTGATGACGGGGGCGGATAGCTCGAGCGATGCGCCCGCCTACGCGCTATTCCGGCAACGTCTGATGACGGGTCTCCACAGCAAACGGCAAAATCAGCAGACCGATCGCAAAGGCCACCGCTGTCCACGCGACCGGCAATCCGAGCGAACCTTGCCAATGAATCGCGGCAGCCAGCAGGAAGTTCACGCCGGCGCCAAGCAGGCGGCCCACGGACGCATTGAAGGCAAATGCGGTAGCGCGTATCCGGGTCGGGTATTGCTCGGGCAGCCACAGCGAAAAGATCGCGAAATTGCCGCCGAAAAAGCCGAGAAACAGCAGTGACACCATGAATAGATTGAGTCCGTTCGGCAGATAGAAAACCCAGCCGAAGGCGAACACAATCGACACCGCCATGCCGGCGAAGTACACGCCAAGCGCACCCCGTCGCCCCAACCGTTCCGCCAGCCACGGCGCCACAAGACAACCGAGAATCGTCCCGACCGACAGCACCGCCGCCCCGATCGACGCCAGATGTACGGCACCGACGCGGTCGATGCCGGCACGCGTCGCCAGCGTCACAACCGCGCTCGCTTCATAGACCGAACCCGCCCACAGTCCGATGATCGCGACGCCCACGAGGCTCGCACTCGTCAACGTACGACGCCGATAAGCCGGCGCGAATATCTCCATCAGCGGCCGGCGCTTGGGCAGAGCCGCGACGTTCGTCCGGCCAACGCCATGCGCGGCCTTGCGCCATTGACCCGGCTCTTTCACCTTGAGCGCCGTGAAAATCGCGAGCAACGCCGGGGCGAGACCGCACAGGAACATCGCGCGCCAGCCGTACGTCGCGCCGACCGTATAGTTCAGCAAAGCAGCAAGGAAGAATCCAACGTAATAACCGGTTTGGAGATAGCCCGCGCCCATCTTGCGGCGATCCTCCGGCCAGCTCTCGGCGACATAAGTACCCGCCAACGCCCATTCGCCGCCCACGCCGATGCCGGCAATCAGCCGGAACGCGGCCAGCTCCCAGACGTTGTGCGCGAACGCCGCAGCGCCGGTGAACACCGAATAGATAAGAATGCTCGCGGCCAGCGTCTTGACCCGACCGAAACGATCGGCGAGGGGTCCCCAGATGAACGACAACCCCCAGCCGATCAGAAACAGCGCAAACAGGATCGAGCCGTACATGCCGAGATTGCCAGGTGTCGCGGCAATGCCCGAAACAGGCAGCAATTCGGTCAGCGCCGGAATCAGCACCAGCGCGTAGATCACCGAATCCACGCCATCCAGCACCCATCCCGAGTAAACCGCCCAGAAGCCGCCAATTTGCTCGCGGGTGAGGGGCGTGCGCCGCGGCTTGAGCCCGGGCGTCGATGCAGCGATCGCTTTGGACATTCTTGTCTCCTGACCGGCAGGCGCCGGCCGTTTTGAAGCAGCGCCAGACAGCTCAGGCTGGGCACGCTTCGGTTTTTTGTGGATTGAGTATAAGAACGCGCTCGATAATCGAAAAATATGATATTTCTCTAGCTCGATCGGATTTCGTTATGGAATGAGGGAGCGAGCGGCGCACATGGACCTTCGGCAACTGCGGTATTTCGTCAAAGTGGTGGAGTGCGGCAACGTCACCCGCGCGAGCGAAGCGCTGCATATCGCGCAGCCCGCGATCAGCCAACAGATGCGCAATCTGGAGCGCGATCTGGGGATGCAGTTGCTCGAGCGCAGCGTACAAGGCGTGGCGCCCACCGCAGCCGGGCAAACGCTTTACCGGCATGCAGTCGAATTGCTGCGCCAGGCCGACAGCACGCGCGAACTACTGCGGCAGGACGCCGAGCTTCCGCAGGGCAGAGTGTCGGTCGCCATGCCGTCGAGCACCGCGCGGATGATGGCGATCCCGCTCGCACGCACGATTCGCGACCGTTACCCCGGCATCGCGCTGGAATTGGTCGAAGCACCGAGCGCGGAGCTCGGCAGTCTGATCGGTAGTGGACGGGTGGAGCTGGCTGTCGTGGTGGACGCGGTCGAAACGCGCGGGGTCGCCGCGCAAAGATTGCTCACCGAGGCGCTCTATCTGATTGCGTGGCCGGAATTTCAGATGCCATGCGAGCCGGTGTCGATCGCCGAACTCGCGCGCATGCCGCTGATCCTGCCGAGCGCACCGAATACGATTCGCAGCCGCGTCGAGTGGGCCCTGCGCGAGGCCGGGCTGCCGTGCGAGATCCTGTTCGAGGCTAGTTCGACCGCATTGTTATTCGCGGCAGTGATGGCGAAGTTAGGCGTGACGATCCTGCCGTGGACGGCCGCGCACGTCGAACTCGATGAACACAAGCTCAAACTTGCCAAGGTCGATCACCGGCTGTTCTCGCGCGACCTGTCGCTCTGCTGGCACGACACGGCATTACTGAGCAATGCCGTGCAGAAGGTCAAGGCGACGATACTCGAACTATTCGACAGCCTGGGAAAGCGGCCGGAGTGGACAGCGGCGGATTAGGGACAGCGCCGCTTGAAAACGCCTCCGCCAATGCACCTCGCCAAAGCGCCGTTATTCAGGATGTCATCCCCTGGGATTGGCGTCGCACCCAAGGCGGCCTTCAGGAAGGCTTCACCGGCCGCACAAAGAGTCGCCGCATGAGATCGAACGCCACCAGATTCCCCGCCACCACCAGCAGGAGCCCGAGCACCGCCAACGCGGACCATCGGTAGCCTTCGAATACTGTCGATGCCGCGAGCGCCACAATCGGAAACAGCACGGTGCAGTAGGCGGCCCGTTCCGGCCCGATGCGCCCGACCAGCATCAGGTATGCGGTAAAGCCGATCACCGAGCCAAACACGGCCAGATAAACGAGCGCGCCGAGATAGCGCGCGTCAGGCTCGATGGAGAATGAAAAGCCGGCCAGTGCGCTGCCCACCGTCAAGACGCCGGCGCCGATCAGCATCGCCCAGCTATTGGTAGCGAACGGGTGCAGGCCCATCGATTGCATCCGGCTCGACAGCAGATTGCCGGCTGAAAAGCACAGGGTGCCAAGGAACGCGATAGCGAGTCCCAACCACACCGTGTGGTCGCCGATGTGTCCTGCCATCTGCTGGACGAACAGGCAGACGATGCCAACGAGCCCCAACGCGGCACCGGCAATCGCCGACGGTTGCAACGGACGCCCCATGAAGAGCCGGCCGTTGATCGAATTCAGCAGCGGCGCGGTGGAAAACACCACCGCGACGAGGCCACTCGGCACCACCTGTTCGGCGTAGTAGAAGCACAGAAAGTTAAGACAGAAGAGCGCCAGGCCTTGCGCGGCCAGGAAACGCCATGCGGCGCGCGGCGGCCAGATGGGCCGGCGCATGATGCGCAGCAGCGCGAACAGGATCAGCGCCGCGATCCAGAAGCGCCACGCAATCGACACGGGCGGCGGCACCGCGCCCAATTGCCATTTGATCGCGATCCACGTGGTGCCCCAGATCAGGACGGTGACGGCATAGAGCGAAAGATTCATGACGAAGCCTGTAGCAGCAAAAGCGGAAGCTCAACTATGCTGCCGCGCCCGCTGCCGCACTTGTCCAGGATTGCGCACTTTTTCGGACGGGCGCGCCGCCGGGGATCACCCGCCGTATACTGAGGCTTACCCTGTCATCGGAAGCATCCCGCTCGTTCCGTGAACGCCAGACCGCCCGCCCCCGTGATCGAATCCACCGAAACGCCGTTCGGCCTTCAGTCGGTCTGTCACACGTTGCGCAGCGCCAATGCGAATCTCGAACGCTTCGCGTGGCTCGGCGACCGGCTCGCCATTGCCGTCTGGACCCGCGATACCGAGGAGGCCGAGACCGTTTATGATCGGCCCGGCCATCACACGCTGTCGTGCTATCTGGATGGCGGCTATCGCACGGAGCGTCAGAAGATGCCCGGGCGCTACGGCGCGCCGTCGCGGCTCTGCGCGTTGCCCGGCGAGCATGAATCGCGCTGGTGGGTACGCGGCCACATGCATTTCATGCATCTTTATTTCCTGCCCGAACATTTCACCCAGCGCGCCGTGCAGGAACTTGATCGCGAGCCGCGCGAACTGACGCTGGCCGATCGCACCTATTTCGAAGACGCGCGCATCGCGAGCGTGTGCCAATCGCTTGCCAATGAGGATTGGCAGGGCCCTGATGGCCTGCTGCGAACCAATGAAACCGCGCATCAGGTGTTGAGTCTGCTGCTGCGCGCACAAGGCGTGCGCCGCACGGATACATCGCTCAAGGGTGGGCTGTCGGTCGCAACGCGGCGGCGCTTGCGCGACTACATCGAGAGCCATCTGGCACAAACGCTCACACTCGGTGAACTTGCCGGTGTAGCGGCGTTGTCGGAATTTCATCTGGCGCGCATGTTCCGCACCTCGTTCGGACTGCCACCCGCTGCGTGGATCGCGCAGCAACGGCTCGAACGTGCTCGCACGCTGTTGCGCACCACGAGACTGCCGCTCGCGCAAGTCGCCGAACAATGCGGCTATGCCAACGCCAGCCATTTCAGCCATCGTTTCCGTGAGAGCGTCGGCGTGGCGCCGACGGCGTATCGGCAGGTGGTCAGCGCGCAATAGCGGCTGGCGTGCTGAAAACCATCGCCAACACACGCGCCAGATGGATCGCGTCGACGCCCACGCCGACATGGACCTCACCCGACCTCACTGCAACGCCATCGCCAGCACACGCGCCACATGGATTGCGTCGATGCCCGCGCCGTCGTAGATCTGATGCCGGCAGCTCGTGCCGTCCGCGACCATTACCGTATTGCCATCGATCTTGCGCACCGCGGGCAGCAATGACAGCTCCGCCATCGCTTGCGATGTGGCGTAGTGCTCGGCTTCGTAGCCAAAGCTGCCCGCCATCCCGCAGCACGACGATTCCACCGTCGACACCTTCAGATCAGGAATCCAGTTCAGCACGGTTTGCACCGGTGTGAACGCGTCGAAGGCCTTTTGATGGCAGTGCCCGTGAACGAGCGCCTGCTCCTTGGCCAACGGCTTCAATGCAAGCTGCAAGCGCCCGGCCTTTTCCTCTCGCACCAGAAACTCTTCGAACAGAAACGCCTGCTTCGAAAGCCGCTGTGCTTCTTCGCCGAATCCATAGTGCAAAAACTCGTCGCGCAACGACAGCAAACACGACGGCTCCAAGCCGACGATCGGCACACCACGCTCCACAAACGGCTTGAACAGATCGAGCATGCGCCGCGCTTCCTGCTTCGCTTCATCGACCAATCCGGCCGCGAGGAAGGTGCGGCCACAACACACCGGGCGCTCGCCCTGACGCGTATTGAAGTGCACCGTGTAACCGGCAGCCTCCAGCACCTGCTGCGCGGCGCGCGCGTTTTCAGGTTCCATGTTGTTGTTGAACGTATCGACGAACAACAGCACTTCTTTCAGCGCGACACCGTGGGCCGGCCTGGCCGCCACGGCATTCGACAGAAACGATTTCTTGAAGCGCGGCAACGCGCGTTCGGGCGCAAAACCCATTGAACGCTTGAGCCACGCCGACAGCACCGGCACGTTGTCGGCCATCGCCATCAAGCCCGGCACGCGGCTTGCCGTTGCCGCATAGCGCGGCATGAAGGCCACCAACCTGTCACGCAGACGCAGCCCATGCCGTTTAACGCGCGCCGCCCGCGCCTCGATCTTGAACTTCGCCATATCGACGCCCGTCGGGCAATCGCGCTTGCAGCCCTTGCACGACACGCACAGGTCGAGCGTATCCTTGACGTCGTCGCTGGCGAGTCCTGCTTCGCCAAGTTGCCCGGAGATTGCCAAACGCAACGTGTTCGCGCGTCCCCGCGTCACATGTTGCTCATCCTTCGTTACGCGATAACTCGGACACATGGTGCCCGCGTCGAACTTGCGGCAATGGCCGTTGTTGTTGCACATCTCGACGGCCTTCGCGAGACCGCCCGACAGATCGTTGCCGCTGCCAGGCGGCGTCTCCTGCCCCGTCAGCGGATCGCGCTCGACGTTCCATGCTGACCAGTCGAGCGCGGTCTCGATACGATGCACTTCGTAGCCCGACGCGAAGCGGAAATTGCGCGCGTCGTCCATCTTCGGCGGACGCACAATCTTGTCGGGATTGAAGCGGTTGTCCGGATCGAACAGCGCCTTGATCTCGGTGAACGCCTGGTTCAGGCGCGGCCCGTATTGCCACGCAACCCATTCGCCCCGGCACAAACCGTCGCCGTGCTCGCCCGAATACGCGCCCTTGTATTCGCGCACCAACGCCGCCGCTTCTTCGGCGATGGCGCGCATTTTCACCGCGCCGTCACGCCGCATATCGAGAATCGGCCGCACATGCAGCGTACCGACACTCGCATGCGCGTACCAGGTGCCCTCGGTGCCATTGCGGTGGAAGACGTCGGTCAGACGGCTCGTGTATTCCGCCAGATGTTCGAGCGGCACCGCGCAATCTTCGATGAAGGAGACCGGCTTGCCGTCGCCCTTCATGCTCATCATAATGTTCAGCCCGGCTTTGCGGACTTCCCACAGCGCTTTCTGTTCGTTCGCGGCAGGCATCTCGACGACCGAATCGGGCAAACCCAGATCGGCCATCAACTCAGTGAGCTGTTTGAGCGACGCAAGTTGCCCGTCACGGTCATCGCCCGCGAATTCCACCAGCAGGATCGCTTGCGGCTCGCCGACCAGCGCCTTCTCGATCACCGGCCGGAACGCGGGATTGCTCATCGCCAGATCGATCATGGTGCGATCGACCAGTTCCACGGCCACCGGCTTCAGCTTGACGATGTGCTGCGTGAGATCCATCGACTGCCAGAAGGTCGGGAAGTTGACCACGCCAAGCGTCTTATGCGTGGGCAGCGGTGCGAGCTTCAGCGTCAGTTGCCGGCTGAACGCAAGCGTGCCTTCCGAACCGACCAGCAGATGCGCGAGATTAGCGATGCCGTCGTCGGTATAAGCGCGCGGGTTCTGGCAATCGAACACGTCTATGTTGTAGCCCGCTACGCGCCGCAGCACCTTGGGTATGCGTTCGACGATTTCATCATGCTCCCGCTCGGCGATCCGCTTGACGCCTTCCACTATCTGCTGCAAGCGCGCGCCTTGCGGCGTCTCGCGTAACGAGGCAAAACGTGCTTCGCTGCCATCGGCGAGAATCGCGTCGATCGCCTCGACGTTGTGCACCATATTGCCGTATTCGATCGAGCGCGAACCGCACGAGTTATTGCCCGCCATGCCGCCGATCGTGCATTGCGCCGCCGTCGAGACATCGACCGGAAACCAAAGGCCGTGCGGCTTCAACCATGCATTCAGATGGTCCAGCACGACGCCTGGTTCGACCGTCACCGTGAGCGCGTCGGCATCGAACGCGACGATGTTGTTCAGCCACTTGCTGGTGTCGATCACCAGCGCCTCGCCAACAGTCTGGCCGCATTGGCTCGTGCCCGCGCCGCGCGCGAGCAACGGTACCTTTTCGCTTCGTGAAATTTCCAGTGCAATGCGCAGATCGTCCTGATCGCGTGGCACCACCACGCCGATCGGCGTGATCTGATAGATCGACGCATCGGTTGAATAACGGCCGCGGCTCGCCGCATCGAACAGCACGTCGCCGCGCAACGACTTGCGCAGATGCTGCGCGAGCGGTGTCGTCAGGCGCGCGGCGGACGGAACAAGATGGATCGGCTTGACGAGTAAAGCGGAAGTGGGGTTCGACATATCGTCGGCCTATAAGAAAACGGGCTAGTACAGCGTCAGGCTAATCGGTGCGAGTCCTTCAATGCGCCCGCTCGCCGTGCCCGCGCTCTGGGGAAAAAACATTCCGGTGTAGGAGCCGGCGGTGACGACCATCTCCGGCGTGATCGCGATGCCGCGCGACGTGGCGTGATTGACGAGCCATGTCAGCAGGCGTCGCGGATCGCCCGCCGGATTGGCGGGCGTTGCCTTGACTACATCCTGCCCCTCGAAACTGAATTGCAACGACGGTGCCACGAACGGAAAGTCATCGCGATACGGCGTGAACTCGCCGACGATCAGCGCACCGTGATTCTGCAAATCCGCAAGTTGAGCGAGCTTGTCGACTGTGGGCCACGCTGCATAACGGCTCGACACGATTTCGATGGTCGCACCGATCGAGCCGATGCCCGCGTGCACGTCGGCTTCGCTATAAGGTGTTGCCGACGGTTCGAAGCGGCGGCCAAAGCGGAATGCGATCTCCAGTTCGAGTCCCAACGGCGTAAAGGCTTCGCGCGGCAAGCGTGCACCGTCGGCGTGCAAATCGCTCGCAGGCAACGGTGCGCCCTGGATCGGGCCGCTGTTGGACTTCGCGCCAATCTTCCAGCCGCCGATCGGCGCATCCAGGATGCGCAGGATCTCGTGCTGGATCGCGTAGGCGGCGGCGCTGTCGGCGGGCGTTTGCTCGGGTGGCAACGCATCGAGCGTCAGATGATCGTGGCGTGCGTCGGCGAGACGTTGACTCAGTGGTGTTGTCATTGCATTAAAGGCGAAGAGAGGAAACGGTGCGCAGTCGGCTTATGCACCCACGCTCGTGGTGGCGTGCGCTTTATCGGCCGCGCCGAGCTCGAACTTGCTTTCCGGCTGCATGCGGAACGCGAGCACCACGCCGATCGCCATCAACAGCATGCTGCCGACGAACGGCAACTCCCAGCTACCGAAGTAGTCGATCAGAAATCCGCCGACCACCGGCGAGATGATCGCGGCCAACGCCGAACCGGTGTTCATCATGCCGCTCGCGGTGCCCGAGTATTCCGGCGCGATATCCATCGGGATCGCCCACATCGGGCCGATCGTCATTTCGGCGAAGAAGAAGCCCGAGGCGAGACACGCCATCGACAGATACAAGTCGTGTGTGAACATCAGCGGAATGAGCGACAGCAGACAGAACAGCATGCACACCGACACCATCCAGCTTCGCGCACGCTTCAGGCTGCGGGTGCGCGTGAAGATCCAGTCGGTGACGATACCGCCGAGCGTGTCGCCGAGTACGCCGGCAAAGAACACGACCGAGGCGAAGATCGCCGACTTTTGCAGTTGCAGGTGATAGCTGTGCAGGAAGTACTGCGGAATCCAGCTCAGGAACAGCCACAACGTCCAGCCATAGCAGAAGTACACGATCGTGACCGGCCACATACGGCGAAACAGTTTTCCCCACGGCACACCGGCCACTTTCGCCTTCGGCGCGGGCAAGACTCCAAGTTCCTCGGTCGTGATACGCGGGTGATCTTTCGGATGTTCGGTGAACGTGAACGACCACACCGCGACCCACAGCAAACTGAACACGCCGCAGATATAGAACGATTCGCGCCAGCCCCAGGTCGCCATCACCAGCACGATCAAGCCGGGCGCAATCGCATTGCCGATACGCGATGCCGCGTGTGTGATGCCCTGCGCGAAGCCGCGCTTTTCTTTCGCGACCCAGCGCGCCATCGCGGATGTGGCGGCAGGAAACGTGGCGCCTTCGCCGAAACCGAGCAACACGCGCGCGGCCAGCAACGAAACCAGCCCACCGGCTAAACCGGTCAGCAATGTCGCCACGCCCCAGATAGCGCCGCAGAAAATCAGTGTGCGTTTCGCACCGAAGCGATCACTGACCCAGCCACCGATGATCTGAAAAATCAGATACGGATAGGCGAAGGCGGAGAACACCAGCCCGACTTCCGTATGCGAGAGTCCGAACTCCTTGCCGAATCCCGCGGCCGCGGTACTGACATTGACGCGGTCCAGGTAAGTGATGAAGTACATGACGCATAGCATCACTAGAACGATACTGGTCGCACTGCTGATACGAAACCGCTTCATCGTCTCTCTCCATTGCAGTCTATCGACGGCGCGCCTGGAATGGCGCGCTGCGTCGTCGCCCGGCGACATATGCCGCGGGAACATCGCATGTTGTTCATGAGCCGCGTTCTATGCGCGGCCTCTTGAGGGAAGTACTCCCGACTTCCCTTACTGCGAGATGCCTATTGTTTGCTGCCTGCTGCTTGCTGCCTGTCAGGCAGAGGCGCTGACGCACCGATGCGGTGAACACCGATGCGCGTGGCACCCCGTCGCTCAAGCCGCTGCTTTCAGCCCCGACGCGTTGGTCGGCTGGCTCAACCACTCCATAGCGGCAGGCAGGCCACTTTCCTTGAGCGGCACGCCCGCGAGCCGCAGGCCCATTTCGCAACCGGCCAGCGTCGCCAGCAGCATCAGGTCATTGCAGTCGCCGAGGTGGCCGATGCGGAACATGCGGCCTTTCATCTTGCCGAGGCCGGTGCCGAGCGACATGTCGAAGCGTTCGTAGATGACTTTGCGCACGGCATCGGCATCGATGCCTTCGGGCATCATCACGCCGGTCAGCACCGGGCTATACACAGCGGGATCCGCGCACTGAATCTCCAGACCCCACGCGCGGACCGCACGGCGGGTGGCTTCAGCAAGACGCTCGTGACGGGCAAACACGTTGTCGAGCCCTTCGCCGAGAATCATCTCCAGCGCCTCATTGAGCCCGTACAGCAGGTTCGTGTTCGGCGTGTACGGCCAGTAGCCGGTCTTGTTCATCTCGACGATGTCGGTCCAGTCCCAGAAGCTGCGCGGCAGCCTGGCCTGCTTGCTGGCGGCGAACGCCTTCGGCGAGATCGCGTTGAAGCTGATACCCGGCGGCAGCATCAAACCCTTTTGCGAGCCCGAGACGGTAACGTCGACGCCCCATTCGTCGTGACGATAGTCAGCACAGGCGAGGCCCGAGATCGTGTCGACCAGCAGCAGTGCCGGGTGGCCGGCGGCGTCGATCGCGCGGCGCACGGCAGCGATATCCGAGGTGACGCCCGTGGAAGTTTCGTTGTGAACGACGCACACCGCCTTGATCGCGTGCTGCGTGTCGGCGCGCAGACGCTCCTCGATCATTTGCGGCTGAACCCCACGCCGCCAGCCCTCGATGCCGGGCAGGCCAAGGAACTCAGGCTTCAGCCCGAGACTTTCCGCCATCTTTTTCCACAACGTCGCGAAGTGACCGGTTTCGAACATCAGCACGTTGTCGCCGGGGCTCAGCGTGTTCGACAGCGCCGCTTCCCACGCGCCGGTGCCGGAGGCCGGATAGATCACCACCGGTTGTTGCGTCTTGAAGATTTTCTTGATGCCTTCGAGCACCTTCAGACCGAGTTCGCCGAACTCGGGGCCGCGGTGGTCGATGGTTGGGTAACTCATCGCACGGAGAATGCGATCGGGCACCGGGCTCGGACCCGGGATCTGCAGGAAGTGACGGCCAGCGGGGTGAAAGTCTAACTTGAGCATTGGGCTCCTCCGATTGAATTTTGCATTCAAAAAACTATATCAGAGGAACTATGACGTCCCCAAGATGAAAATTGCTTGCTGACACCAGTGTTTACCCGCGCTCTTAACTAATCTTCGAGCTTCCGATAGAATCTCGCTAACATGAAGTTGAGGGCTTTTGTATGCAAAATTCGAATTTCGATGCGGGTGTGGCCGCTTCCCCACTGATGCCGAAGGTCGAGCGTCAGCGCTTGCACGACACGGTGGTGGAGCACATTCGCCGCTTTATCGTCGAAGGGGTGCTTGAACCGGGCAAGAAACTGAACGAGCGCGAGTTATGCGAGACGCTTGGGATTTCGCGCACGCCGTTGCGGGAGGCGCTGAAGGTGCTGGCCGCCGAAGGGCTGATCGAGATCTCGCCGAACCGGGGCGCGTCGGTGTCGAAGATGTCGGAAGCGGAGTTGCGCGAGACCTTTGAATTGATGAGTGGTCTGGAAGCTTTTTCCGGTGAGTTGGCGGCGGAGCGGATGACGGCTGCGGAGCTTGCCGAGATCAAGGCGCTGCACTACGCGATGCTGGCTTGCCGGACGCAGAATGATCTGGCCGGGTACTACAGTCGCAACCAGGCGATTCACGACAAGATCAATGAGGCGGCGAGGAATTCAGCACTGCGGCAAACTTATGTGGCTGTTAATCGACGCCTGCAGGCGTTGCGGTTCCGGTCGAATTTTCAGATCCCTAAGTGGGATAGCGCGATTCACGATCACGATGAGATGTTGAAGGCGCTCGAGGCGCGGGATGGGAAGAAGTTGAGCGCGATTCTTCGGCAGCATTTGCTGGATAAGCGGGATGCGGTTTTGCAGGTGCAGTCGCGGGAAGAGGTGGCGGCTTCGACGCTGAAAGCTTAGGCGGTCTTTTGCCTTCGGCGGCGGCATGGGTTGCGCGCTTGCGGCATTGGCTTCCTTTTGTTTTCCACCCTCGTAGGCGTAAAGAACAGTGGCGCTGCGGGCAAAAAACTTGTCCCCATAAAATGTTGGCAAGGCTGTGGACAACCTTCGCACATCCCAGCCAAGTCGTTGAAGCAATAGAAATATCCAGTCGCGGTTGATGAGTAAGCATCACTCATCACCGCGCCGCGGGCCACGCAAAAAACCAGAATAGCGAGCCCGCCGCCGCAGGCGCGCCCCCCAACCCCTAGTTGTCCACATAATTTGTGATCAAGGCTGTGGATAACGCCCCCACAACAGCGTCAAGCCATTGATGCAAATGCACTCTGCCAGGTCGATGCATCCGTCAGCCTGCTTGGCGGCCGGATGAAGCCACCTTCTATACACACCCGAATAGAGCGCTTGTTGGGTAGACGGAAAAGGCACGACCAGTTGCGCCTTTTCCGTATCAGGTGGAAGCCTCCTTCAGCCCTACCTAGTCAACCATTTCGGAGCCATCGACTACGGGTCAATCCGGAAGCCATTCGGAGGTACGATGAAGAACGGGTAAAAATTCCTCGCGCATTCCATGATGTCCGGCGCCCCGTACAGCACCCCCGTGCCCCATGACCTATCACCAAAGACGATCCACTCGCCGGGCACGGGCATCACAACATAGTGTTCGGAATTGGTTCCCAGGGAATCGGCAAGGCTACCGCCCGGGTCCTCCAACAGAAATTCAAAGAATTCCTCATCTGTATTTTCTACCCGATGCATGAAGCCCGGATATTTTCCAAAATGACAATTAAAGTAATCAAACGGGTCAGGCTTCAAGACCAGAGTGGCGAAGTCGGTCGTACCCTTGAGGGCGAGCAGCTCTTTAATAAGTTCAAAAAACTTTTGAGTCTGAAGATCGATACTGTCGAAATAAAGCATCTCCGTTGACGACCTGTCGCGAAGCATCCGGACGCCCGTGGTCGCACGCTCCCAAAGCGGCACAAACTTGGACCGTTCGTGTATGAAGTCAATTGTATTCATGGTTTGAAGCTTACCGCGCGGACGCGAGTCTGATTCCTCATGCAAGCGCCGGCTCCGATATCTAAATTAAGGTGCTACTTGGCCGGCTGGCCTTTAACCCCTTGCACCGGGTGATCGGGCGCAAGGAAAAAAGAGTCCGATTACACCGACATATCGACTACGGTTCTACTTTGAAACGCTTCGGTGGGGATCTGAAGAACGGATAGAAATCCCTCGCACATTGCATGATGTCCGGAGGGCCATAGAACACACCGACCTCCCACGACCTGTCACCAAACGCGATCCAGTCACCATCAACCGGTAAGAGTACATAGTGTTCATGATTTACTCCAAGCGCATCGGCTGGACTGTCGCCTGGGTCCTGCATCAGGAAATGGAAAAACTCTTCGTCGGTGTTTTCTCGGCCGTGAACGAAGCCCGGATACTTACCAAAGTGATAGTGAAAGTAGTTCAACGGATCTGGGTTCAGAACGATCACAGCAAATTCACCCGTTCCCTTGAAGTTCGCGACATCTCGAATAAGCCCTTGGAAAACCCCGGTGCAAATGTTCGAAGGATCAAAGTGAAGCAAGTCCGATGCTGGAGTCACTGCCACTTTTTGCGCACACGCACACGCACGCTGCCAAAGCGACGTGAACGTTTCGCGGTCGCGGTCGCGGTCGCGGTCGCGGTCGCGGTCGCGGTCGCGGATAGAATCTATGCTACTCATCGTCTATTTGAGAGGACGTTGAAGATTGCTGACGCGAACCAGCATCGAGGTAGTCCGCAGTGCGCTTGTCTTGATTCAACTGCGCTCATTGCAGCCCATGACACGGCCATAACGGTTCACACGCTGAAATAGAACGCTCGTTGCTTGAACGGAATCAGCGCCGTCGGTCCAAGAGAACCGGGGCGCTGTCCGACGGTTTAAAGCGAACTGCGCGACAGTCAGGTGTTAGCCTGACAGGCCACGTGATAGGGCAAGCTATGAACCCGATCCGCCATACAGATGGCGCGAGTCTGCCCCACCGACCCTCTTGTTCCGCTCGACAATCATTAGCCCGTCGCCTGCCTCAGGATAATCAACAAGCGGTTCTCCATCCAACCGGTCCACATTGAAGACATCAATGAGACAGTCTGAGGGGGTTTTCATTGCCACCGCATAGATAGAACCGGCACACCGTGGTCGGCACCCACGAGTTCGTAGCCGAGTGTGATTGCGTCGCATCCTACCTTTTCGATTCTTTCATCGTGAATCACTGCAAGGTGATAAGGAAAACCGATCTCGCGTACCAGACACGTTTCAACCTGTGCCTTCCACTGAATAGTTCGGTTACCGTACAGTGGCTCATTTGCCTCAATCAGAAACTTGAGCAGCGCATGCTCCTTCAGGGAAAGTGGCCTTGACATTCGCAGCCTCCTCATTTTGGGCGAATCGAGCCCACTCGTATTGAGGTTGCTTGACGGCTCGAACGCAATGCCATTGATTACACGGTCGTCATATTTAATGTAGTCGTGGATCAGGCCACTACTACACCGCGTGGCCCGACCAATAGCGGCTCAGGGAAGCTTAAAGCGCGGCGGCAGATCCGACTCCTTGTACACGTGTCGCAAATCTGCCCCACCTATGCGTTTACCCGCTTCCATGACCATGAGGCCATCGCCTGGCTCGGGATAGGCCGCAAGAGGCTCTCCATCGAGACGATCGATGTCGAACGAGTCGAGGACATAACCTGACTGCGTCTCCACCGCGCAAGCATAAATCAGCACTGGCACGCCCTCGTCAACGCAAACCAGCTCGCGCGCGAGCGTAATGAAGCCGCCACCTGAAAGTCTGATTTCATCGTGACTGATGGCCAGACAGTAGGGTACATTGACCTCACGGACCGTGCATCGTTCAATCTGATGTTTCCACCTTATTACGTGAGCACCATAAAAAGATTCGTTCGCTGTTAGAAGAAACTGCAGAAGCAGACGTTCGTGGCTTGCTAATGGCCGTTGCATAATATTCATAAAACGGTGCTCCGATTAATTGCGCGGTATCCGAATTGAGCCAACTCTAACCTCAGTGGGCGACAATCGGTGCGAAGAGTATTCAATTAACTTTCCATTGACAGCAACATAGAAGGACTCTCCGTCGCCGACCGCCAATTTGACGCCGCTGTTCTCCGCAATATCTTTGCGAATCGCGTCTATGACTGGCTGACGCGGGATACCTTCTTTATCCAGATAACGAAATGTATGGTAGATCTGGTTGTCATTCCTGCCAAAGTTAACTTCCGAAGTGTCCTTAACAACCGGCTTGCATTGCTCCTTGATGCGCTCGATTGCGTCACGTGCCTTTTGCACACCCTGCCCGATGCCATAGCGGACTGCCGGATTCTGCACCAGCCGCCACACAAACACGATGCCGCGCAGTATGCCGTCGGGCAGACCAGCCGAGAAATGGCAACCACTGCACACAGTCGAAGTGCCAAGGAAGTTATCGCCTAGCAATCGCCTTGCGCCCTGAAGATTGGCTGGCGGTCCTATCGGGGATTCACCGAAGTTATAGTTGTCAATCCACTGGTCAATCTCGCCGCTGGAGATCGCGATATCCGTCCCGTCATTCAGGTCAAGAACGCTGCCGTTCTTCGCGACCGTGCCTGTACGGGACACGACCCGCCCTTCCGGTGAATAACCAAATCTAACCTTCAGAACGCGCCGAATGTCACCGTTCGCCGGGCTCGCGTATTCATTGAATTTGAAGACATCAATGCGCCCGCGCCGGTCATAGCGAAGATAAAAATCACCGGTCGGGTTATAGCCGTACAGAATCCGATGAGCGGCGTCGCGCGAGATCATTTCCGTGGCTTCCGGAAACTCCTGCTGCGCGATGATCGCAAAGACATTCCCCGTTGCATCACGAGTAACTTTGTACTGCCCAACCAGCTTCCCTGCCCCAGACGTCTGCACGAACGAAAGCCGGTTGAAGACGTCGTACACCATGCCGTAGGCACGCGTTGTACCGTCCGATTTAGCCGCGTCGAATCCGCTTGCCCCCGTGTTATCCGCAGTAGGCATTTCGCTCATGCCGGTAGTATTGCCCTGCGCGTCGTAGACAAACGACTGGAGCACACCGGGCGACGCAATGGTCGCCGGATGCAGGCTCGTGGCATCGGCGTAGCGAATTGTAGTTATCGAAGTACCAGACGCATTGTCGGCGGTGACCCGAACTGGCCGTCCGGCGTCGTCGTAGCTGTACGCGGTAGAACCGCTCTCGTCGGTATCTTTCAGCAGATTGCCCGACCCGTCCCAGGCGAGGCTGTTGACGCCATCAGCAGAACCACTGGAAGTGGGTCGCAGCATGCCACCGACTGAAGAGAAATTCAGTGTCGTCGTGCGCTTGCTATCAGTGACGGAGGTTGCGCCTGTACCGTAAGCGAACTGCACGTTTCGAGACGAGTCGGGATGGTTGACCGCCGTGGCGCGCCCTTGGGGGTCGTAGCTCCACGTCGCAACGCGGTTGGCCGCCTCATCGATTTCGCCCGTCAGCGCATTCTTGAAACGACTGTCGTCGTAGACATATCGGTGGGCATAGCCATCAGGCCAGGTGACCGAGACAAGATTGCCATTCGCGTCATACCCGTACTGCGTCATGCGGCCCAAGGGGTCGTTCAGGCGTGATAGACGGTTCTTGTCGTCATAATCGAGGCGAAGCGTAATGTCGTTGTTCGCGTCCGTGCCTGCTGCATGCTGCGTGATCGTGGTCAGCAACCCTGAGCCGTCATAGGTCAGCGTTCGGACAAATCCTGTCTTCGTGCTCTCGGAAAGCAGCACGCCTTGGGCCGAATATGATTCGACGGTATCGGTCTTGAGATCGGTCAACGTCCATCCGGAGCCGTTCTGTGTGAGCGCAAGGCCGGTAAAGCCCCCTGTGCGCCAGGTGCCGGCTGACCAGTTGAATGTGATGGGCTCCCCGTTCTCGCGATACGCAAGCACTTTGGACGAGCTGCCGCTGTTGGCATTCGCGAGTCCCAGGTTGCGTTGCCAGCTATGAAACCAGACCGGTCCCATCGTCGTGGCGGAATTGCCAAGCGACCTGGATCGGTAGGTGCGTGTGAACTGCATCGGAATGTCGTCGCCGCTGACAAAGTCCGCTTCGGTCAAGGTGACAGCACCATTGCCCGGGTACACCGGGTCAGCGACGGGACAGCTCGCTTCTGGTTCTTCCGTAGTGGGTGTCGCGCACCACGCGTCGATCAGGCTCCACGTGTTGACACAGGCGTAATTGGCCATGCCGCCGGGAACACGGCCATAAACATCCCACCGGCAGGTTGGTGAACCTGGTACTGCACCGGTAGCCGCATAGAGCGCATTGCAGTCAGCCGCGTTGGCGCCAAACGCGACCATGAGCAGCATGAATGCAGTCAGCAGGCGAGCCCTCATGCCCGCTGCACTCCGAGTAACTCTGTTGTTTTTCATAGTCATCCTTATTGGTTGTACTTGTTTGAAGCCCAAGCACCCTATAAGGAGCTTTCCACCCCCGCTATCCGACAATTCCTAAAATTACGAATACCTTGGATTTGCACAACCAATGCTCTCGGTAATGTTCATAACGACCTGTAGGAGACCATGCAAGTCCCTGTCAGCCGTCAACACTTGCCGTCGGCGATAACAGGAAAAGCGGGCGAGCAGGGGAAATGCGCTCAGACAACCTCCAGCGGACTCTCGCGCACGGAAGAAAAGACGGACGACCCCGTACGGGCTAACCGTCCACGGGGGACGCCCAAAGAGTTATCCCCAGTTTTTGTTCGCAAGCCTGTGGACAACTCGCGCACATCCCTGCCAAGTCCTTGATGCCATAGGCGTATCTCCCACCGGCTCAGCCGCAGGCAGAAGCCTCGCCATGTGATAAAAAGAACCCCCAACCCTTTGCCACTCGTCGAGGCCCCCGCATGTCCTCCGTCATGGGCTTCAAACTCGTCCTGCTGTCGCTCGGCGCGATGATCGGTCTCCAACTGCTCGCGAAACGTCTGCGACTCCCACCGGCCGCGGCGCTCCTGGTCGGTGGCGCCGCGATGGCCTTCGTGCCTGGACTCCCTCGCATCAACCTCGATCCCGAGCTGGTCCTGGTCGTGTTCCTGCCGCCGCTCCTCATGGACGGCGCGTACTTCTCCGTATGGGACGAATTCAAACGCAATCTCGGCGGCATCCTGCTGCTAGCGATCGGCGCCGTCGCCTTCACGACCCTCGCGGTCGGTCTGGTCGTGCATTGGGTCGTGCCGTCCTTACCGTGGAGCGCGTGCTTCGCGCTGGGCGCAGTCGTCTCGCCGCCTGACGCCATCGCCGCGAAGGCCGTGCTAGAACGCGTCGCGCTGCCGCGTCGCTTGATGGTGCTCCTCGAAGGCGAAAGCCTGCTCAACGACGCCGCCGGCATCGTGCTGTTCCGCTTCGCCGTCGCGGCCGCGCTGACCGGCACGTGCAACGCTCAACACGCGGTCGAGCGGTTTGCAGTGCTCGGCCTGGGTGGCGTGGCAGTGGGCATCGCGATCGGCTTCGTGGTCGTCAGGCTGCTGCGCTACCTCGACGACGTCTACCTCATCATCACCGCATCCGCACTTTCCCCGTGGCTCAGCTACATCGCCGGCGACATGCTGGACGTCTCAGGCGTTATCGCGACCGTCAGTTGCGGGATGGTGCTCGGCTGGCATCAGCATGAAGTGTTCTCAGCCTCGGTGCGCATGCGCGGCACGGCTTTCTGGCAAGTCCTGATCTTCCTGATGGAAGCGCTCGTGTTCCTTCTCATCGGGCTGTCGCTGCGCGGCGTGATCGTGCGGCTGGGCGGTGTCGGCGACGCGTTGACCGCATTTGGACCCGCTGTCGGCGCAGTGATCGCAGCCGTCGTACTGTCGCGCTTCGTGTGGGTGTTTGCCGTCGAATGGTTGAAGGGACTCGTGTGCAAGCTGACGCGGCGCGCAAACATTGCGCTCGACTGGCGCTCGTCGACGGTGACGAGTTGGGCCGGCATGCGTGGCGTGGTGACGCTGGCGATCGCGCTCTCGTTGCCTGAGGCGATGCCGGGACGCGATCTGATTCTGGTCGCGTCGTTTGCGGTGATTCTCGTGACCGTGCTCGGGCAAGGGACCACAATCGGCGCGCTGATTCGCTGGGTCAAACTGGATAGCGTGAAGGAGCGCAACGAGCAGCATTTGACCGAGCCTCAGGCGTGGGCGAGGCTCGAAGCGGCACAACTCGCCGCCATCCAACCACTTGTGCACGACGCCGGGGGACAAGTGATTCATCCGCGCCTGCTGGAGCAATACAGCTATCGAGCGCAGATGACGGAAACCTACCAGGATGTGACGGAATATCCCGCCGACGTTCGCGTCGCGCATTACGACGTTGTGCTCGCCGCCGTGGCGGCCGGTCGCAGCGAGTTGTTGCGGATGCATCGGTCAGGGATGATTCATGATGAACTGCTAACCGAACTGGAGCGGGATCTCGATTTGCAGGAAATCGCCGCATTGCATGGCAGAGGATGACCGGGCCGCGTCTGACATGAGTTCACACGCGAACCGGTCGAACCGCGGTGAGCGTCAATGGCCTTTGAAAATATCCAGCAGTTGATTTTGCATCTGCATCATCTCGTGCGCGTGCTTCATCTCCATCTGCGCCATCGTGTCCTGATACTCCATGTCCATCTGCATCATTTTTTGCTGGATGCCGATGGCCTGAGCGCGCTGTTCAGGAGTCAACTTGTCCATCATCATGCTGTACTCGGGCGGCATCAGATAGGTGCCGGCGCGTCCTATTCCCTGTGCTTGCACAGAACCCGCTACAAGCGCGAGCGGCATTAATCCGCACATCAGTACGGCTCGGATCGATTTCATTTCATCTCCAGTCTTACGTGAGCAACCCGGCTTCAAGGAGGGCTGCATAAGCGACATTCAGGTGCTCAGACTGGCTCGCCGCGATGAATCCGTTGCACATGCCGGGTCTGAGGATGCAACACCCGGGGCTGACCGCTGCACACGATCGACCGGGTGTTTCATGGGCTTAGTCGCGAACGCTGACTGGAAATGACATGCTGGATGAAAATTGTGCCGACGATTTTTCTTCTGCGCGGCTGTCATTTTCGCCGCTGCACGCCGACTGATTACTCCTTCCAAGCCGACCCCAGAATCATCGTGCAGAAATTCTCGCGATGGTAATGCGGGTCTTTCAGCGCCAGCACGTCCGCCTTCACGTTACCGAAGGTCGTCTCCGGCTTGTGGATCGTGCCGTGCGCGAATGCATCGATGATGCCTTCCTTGAAATGCGCACCGCGCGGATGCGCGTGAATCACCTCATGACGTTGCTGCTCGGTGAACTCATCGTAAGCGAGGCCGAGCACGTCCATCTCAACACCCGCCGTGACCAGGGCGACTACCGGCTTCATATACTGCGGAATACCAGGCGTGGTGTGCAGCGCGATCGAATTCCACACCTGCTCGATATCGTCTTCACCGATACCGTGGCGCCGCAGAAAATCCCGCGCCGCGTTCGCGCCATCCACTTCGAAGCGATCATGCTCGCTGCTATGCGGTGCGACGAGCCCCATGTCGTGAAACATCGCGCCGATGTACAGCAGTTCTGCATCGTATTTGAGTTGCTTGCGCGCGCCGGCCAGAGAACCGAACAGGAACACCCGGCGCGAATGGTGATACAACAGTTCGGTTTCGGTATCGCGCACGAGTTGCGTCGCTTCGCGCGCCATCATGCTGTCGGGAATCTGGATGCCTGCGATCGTGGTCATGTGAAGTGCTCCATGAAAGACTTGAGTGAACCGGACGCGCGGTCTTTGTGAGTCGCTAGCGCGTTTGGTATGCTGGTCCGCGATGCGCTTTCTGACCGTGTTTCTGACTGACCAAGCAGCGCATCTCATGAAGCTCAGTATTGGTCAGCGCGCTGTCGTGGACAATCGCCGTGCACCGTCGAACACTGCCAAACGCACCACGTTGACTGCCGCGGCCCGCGGGCTCCGTCCATCGTCAAAGGAAATCATTCGATGCCTACCGTCGCGATCGCGATCTTTCCTGGCGTACAGGCGCTCGACGTCGCCGGTCCGGTCGACGTGTTCTCCGAAGCCAATCGGTTCGTCGCGCCACAGGATCGCTATGAGGTCACGCTACTCAGCGCGGAGCCGGGTTCGCTGCGTGCATCCAACGGCATGACGCTCACCGCCGATGCCACTTTCGAAAAAACGCGCCGCCCGTTCGACCTTGCGCTAGTGGCGGGCGGCCCCGCGCTTCCCGGCGACGCCGCGCCCGACACACGTTTGCTGGAGTGGTTGTCGCAAGTCGCCACACAATGCGAGCGTTATGGCTCGATCTGCACCGGCGCATTCGCACTCGGCCACGCGGGACTGCTCGACGCGCGCAATGTCACCACGCACTGGCAGCACGCGGCGCAACTCGCCGAGCAATTTCCGCAGGCACGTGTCGATTTCGACCGGATCTATCTGCGCGACGGCAACCTGGTCACGTCAGCGGGCGTGACGGCGGGCATCGATCTGTCGCTTGCGTTGGTCGCCGAGGATCACGGGCCGCACACGGCGCTCGCGGTTGCCAAGCGATTGGTGGTGTTTGCGCAGCGACAAGGCGGCCAATCGCAGTTCAGCCCCTACCTGACCGCGTCAGCCGACGAGAACTCTCCGGTCGCCAAAGTGCAGGCGCACGTGATGGAGCGAATTCGCGAAAGCTTCACGGTCAAACAACTGGCGGATGTCGCGGGAATGAGCGCACGGAATTTCGCCCGCGTGTTCGTGCAGGAGACCAAGGTGACGCCGCACGAATTCGTCGAACGTGCACGCGTGGATGCGGCGCGCACGTTGCTGGAAAGCAGCGGCGCGGCACTCAAGACGATTGCCTACGACTGCGGTTTCGGCACTGCCGACCGGATGCGCATTGTCTTCACGAAACGGATCGGCGTAACACCGATGCAATATCGCGAGCGCTTTCGCTCTGCGTGAAGGCGGCGATGGCGGCATCAGCGCGCGGCACGAAAGAGATTCGAATACCGCCGGCATACGGTGTGAAGCACGGCGCCGCTGCAAACATCAGATATAGCGTGAGAAAATGACGGTCCTCTCAAGCCAACGATCACAAGGAACGACATGTCCACTTCTTCTCCGATCCGCGCGATCGTTACCGGCCACACTCGTGGCCTCGGCGCATCCCTTGCTGAACAACTGCTGGCGCGCGGCGTCGCGGTACTCGGCTTGTCCCGCTCGCGTCATGCCACGCTTAAAGAGCGCTTCCCGGCGCTGCTCGAAGAAATCGAACTTGAGCTTGCCGATCCCTCGCGCGTCGCCCAATGGGTCGCAACCGATGCGCTGCGCAGCTTCGTCTGCGGCGCGCAAAGCGTACTGCTGATCAACAATGCGGGCATGGTTCAGCCCATCGGTCCGATCGAAGGCCAGGACGCCACGGACATCGCGACCGCCGTGAGTCTGAACGTGGCCACGCCCCTGATGCTGGCGAGCGCACTCGCCGCAGCCAGCGTCGACGCAACCGATCGGCGTATCGTGCATATTTCCAGCGGCGCAGCGCGCAATGCGTATCCCGGCTGGAGCATCTACTGCGCGACCAAGGCCGCGCTCGATCATCACGCACGCGCCGTTGCACTCGACGCGAATCGCGCACTGCGTATTTGCAGCCTGGCGCCAGGCGTCATCGATACGAATATGCAGGCCGAAATTCGCGGCAGCGGCACCGAGCAGTTCCCGATGCGCGAAAAATTCGAAGACCTCAAACGCAACGGCCAACTTTCGACACCTGAGCAGTGCGCGACCCAGTTGCTCGACTACGCGCTCAGCGATGCATTCGGACAAACGCCGGTGGCCGATATTCGCGAGGTGGCGAAACAGGTCTGACTCGCGAGCGCCACGCTCCCGTAAAACCTCACCTTTCGGCTGATACGCTGATACTCACACGCCGGGCGCGACCATCGCGCCGCGCTCGGCCGCTCCAATCTCGCCGTGCGGCACGAACACATAGCCGCGTCCCCACACCGTCTGAACATAACGCGGCTCGGACGGATCGATTTCGATCAACCGCCGCAGCCGCCAGATCGACACGTCGAGGCTGCGCCCTTGATGCAGCACGCTATTGCCGCGTAATTTCTCGTTGAGTTGCACACGCGTGAGTACGGTCATCGCGTGATTGACGAAGATTTTCAGCAACGCGAACTCGGAGCTGCGCAGCGCAAAATGCTCGCTATCGCGGCGCAATTCGCGTGCGGAGAAGTTCAGCTCGCAACGTCCGAAGCGATACGACGGCCGCGTTTCCGGCGCACCTGGTGCGAACGTGCCGCGCCGACGCAGCAACACGCGAATGCGGGCAAGCAGCTCGGCTGGGTCGGCGGGCTTACTCATAAAATCGTCGGCACCGAGCTCAAGACCGATCACTCGATCGATCGCCTTGCTGCTCGCCGACAGCAAAATTACCGGCACGTCGTTGCCGCTCATCCGCAAGTCGCGCAATACGGCAACGCCGTCACCATGTGGCGCTGAGATGTCGAGCACCAGCAACGCCGGCCGTTCCATCTCGACCACGTGCTTCAGTCCGGCGCAATGCGGACGTGCGGACACACCGCAGCCCTGCCCGCGTAAAGATTCGCCCACTAAGGCCGTTAAGCCGGCGTCGGCGCCCACAAAAAGAATGTGCTGACTCATCCAACTGATTCCAGGAGACGATCGGTTTTCAGAGACAGGCGATGGCTTGCGGGAATAGCTAATCCGCTGACCGCTTGTCGTCCGCGTCGCCATCTTCCCCGTATGCAGGTGTTCTCAAAACGGGGAACAGCCCCCAAGGTTGGCAATTTCTTCCCAACTCTTTCAACGCGGAACGTGATAAGGGACGGCTCGCAAAGTCGCGGTGCAATGCGCGGATCGGCTCCCGAAAAGTCTCACCTTTGACACGGAGCGATTGGGGCCCGGCGCAAAGTGCCCATCGGGCCACTCCCGAAAAAGCTCACCTCAAGAGTGTGGGGACAGGCCGCAAAGGCATGCTGGGCGGGGCACCGGTGTTCCCGAACAGGCTACTCCCGCAAACCCTCACCTTTGGAGCAGGTCGAGTAATCTGCATACCCAGGTAAGAGGCGGAGCGTGTCAGGCACTGTGCGCGGCGGTGAGCCGTGTACTTTAGGGCGGTTGTGCAAATTGGCGCAAAGGCGATGGTGCCGAACAACGGCACCATCCTCCGTTGCACGGCATCAGTCTGTCGAGTGCGAATCGATCTTGCCGCTCACCGCCTTCAATCCAAAGCTCGCGACCAACGAAAGCGCCGCGCACACCGCCATGAAATACGCAGGCGCGGCGACATTCCCCGTCGACGAAATCAGCCACGTGGCGATCAATGGCGCGGTGCCGCTAAACACCGTGAAGCTGACATTGAACGTCAACGCGACGCCGCTGAAACGCACGCGCGTCGGAAACATGTCGGCGATGATGCAGGCGAACGTGCCATTAGCGAGACACGCGGCCACACCGGCCAATGCGAGCAGCAGCACGACATCGATCGTATGGCGGCTTGCTGCCAGATAGAACGGATAGCTCAGCACCATCAGGAGCAGTGAGCCGAAACGCAGCACAAAGCGCCTCGGCAGTTTGTCGCCGAGCCAGCCGGATAGCAGAATGCCCGTCGACACCACCGCGAGACCGACGTTCTGCCCGATCGCCACACGGCGCGGGTCGTAGTGCAACACGCGATCCAGGTAAGCCGGCATGTGCGCGAACAGCAAGCCGTTGAATGCGGCAACCACCGCTGTCGTGCCGATGCCGAGCAGCACAGGCCGCCAGTGCTCGCGCAACAGCTCTGCCAGCGGATGCTTCGCGGCGAGATGCTTCATCTCTGCGAACGCAGGCGTTTCTTCGAGCTTGCGGCGCAGCCAGAAACTCAGCAAGCCGATTGCGCCACCGAACAGAAACGCAATGCGCCAGCCGTACGTCGCGACATCGTCGCCACTCAAAAAACTGTGCACCGAGAGATTGACGGCCGCCGCCAGCAACACACCGGAGTTGACGCAAAAGAACACGATGCCGCACACGAGTCCCGCGCGCCGCGGCACGGTTTCGACCACGTAGGTAATCGAACCGGGCAACTCTCCGCCGAGGCAGAAGCCTTGCAGAAGACGCAGCAGGATCATCAACAGCGTGGCGCTGATACCCCACGTCGCATAGGTCGGCACGATACCCATGCCGATAGTGCACATCGACACGACGATCACCGACACGATAAACACGCGCCGGCGTCCATACCTGTCGCCGAAATAGCTGAGCACGATGCCGCCCACCGGTCGCGAGAGATAGCCGATCGCAAACACGGCGAATGACAGCATCAAGCCGACAATCGGATCGTGCATTGGAAAGAACGCACGGCCGATAAACTGCGCGAAGATGCCGTAGACGACGAAATCGTAAAACTCGAGCGCGCCGCCAAGACTCGCGAGGATGATCATGCGCCACTGCGAGCGCGTAAGCCGCGCCGGGGCACCTTCCGAAAATCTGGCGGATTCAAGACTGGACATGGTTGTCTCCTGCGTAGTGCTCGTTGCTGACTCACGACTCATGCGTCATGCGCTGATCGAGCAGAACCTTAACGATCTGCGAGACGTCTTCATCACCGAGTCCCTGTTCGACAGCTTCCTGCAACAGCTTGCGCACTTCGCCGACGGCGCGCAGCGGCGCGTTAGCCTCGTGCGCCAACTCCGCCACTGCGTCGAGGTCCTTCAGCATCGTTCTGATCGTGCCCGACGGACTCGACGGCGGCGTCAGCATGCGTGGCATCAAGGTTTGCAGCAGCACCGAATCGGCCCAGCCGCCTTGCAAGGCGGCCGGTATCGCAGCGGCGTCGATGCCGGCGCGCTGAGCAAGAACGCAGGCTTCAGCAATACCCGCGATGGTCGTCACGACAATCGCCTGGTTCGCGAGCTTGGTCGCTTGCCCCGCACCGGTGGCGCCCATGCGCGTGACACGCGAAGCATAGGCGCGCAGCAGCGGCTCGACCCCGGCGATATCGTTCGCGCTGCCGCCGCACATGATCGCGAGCGTGCCTGCCGCCGCGCCTGCCGTACCGCCGGACACGGGCGCGTCGATCCACGCGCCACCGGTCAGTTCGTGCCAACGCCGGGCGAGGCGCCGGGTCTCGGTGGGGGCGATGGTCGAATGGTCGATCAGAAAGCGCGGTGCGGCGGCCGCATGCGCAAGCCCCTGTTCACCGAAGACGACTTCTTCAACGGCGTGGCCATCGCCGAGACACAGCATCACAACATCGCTTGCCTCCGCCAGTTGCCTAGGCGAGTCGCTGACGATACCGCCCTCTGCTGCCAGCGCCGCCAGTTTCACCGACGATCGATTCCACACCCGCAGTGCGTGTCCGGCCGCGAGCAACCGCCAGGCCATCGGCTCGCCCATCTTGCCGATGCCGCAAAAACCGACACGCGGCGCATCCGGCGCGACGCCGGCGCTCATGCCTCATCCTCACCGATCGACGCTTCATATGGCCACTCCACGGCGCCCGAGTGGGTCACCGCGCCGAGATTCGCCGGCCGCACCAGCGCTTCGTATTTCTCCAGTACGCCGCCCAGGCGACCCCGTGTGAACGGCACGGCCTCGCTGGCGCGCCGCGCGAGTTCCTCATCGCTCAGTTCGACATCGAGCGTGCCTTTGTGCGCGTCGATATGAATCCGGTCACCGTCTCTCAGCAAACGAATCGGACCGCCTGCCGCCGCTTCCGGTCCGACGTAGCCGATACACATGCCGCGCGTCGCGCCTGAGAAGCGTCCATCGGTCAGCAGCGCGACTTTTTCGCCCATCCCCTGACCGTAGATCGCCGCGGTCACGCTCAGCATCTCGCGCATGCCGGGGCCGCCCTTCGGCCCTTCGTTGCGGATCACGAGCACGTCCCCTTCCTGATAGGTGCGCTTCGACACGACCGACATGCACGCCTCTTCGGTTTCGAACACGCGCGCCGTACCACTGAAGACCAGGGACTTCAAGCCGGCGGTTTTCAGACACGCGCCATCCGGTGCGAGATTGCCGCGCAACACGACCAACCCCGCGTTCTCGCTTAGCGGCTCGTTATGCGCACGGACGACACGGCCATCCGGGCCCGCGAACGCCTTCAACGCGGTCTCGAGCGTTTCGCCGGTTTGCGTCAACGTATCGCCATGCAGGAAACCACCTGCGAGCAGCGCATTCAGGACCGCCGGCACGCCGCCCACGTGATACAGATCCAGCGCGAGATACTTGCCGCCCGGCTGCAGATCGCCGATCAACGGCGTGCGGGCCAGCACCTCGGACACATCGTCCAACGTAAAGCGGATGCCCGCTTCGTGCGCGATCGCTGGAATGTGGAGCGCCGCGTTGGTCGAACCGCCGGTGGCGGCCACGGCGGCGCACGCATTTTCCAGGCTCTTGCGCGTGACCAGATCGCGCGGCAGCGGGCCGCCGTTTTTCAGCGTATTCATGACCGTTTCGCCGGCACGGCGCGCAATTGCAATGCGCTCGCTGTAGACGGCAGGCACCATCGCCGAGCCGAGCGGCGCGAGACCGAGCGTTTCGGCGACCATCGCCATCGTGTTCGCCGTGAATTGTCCAGGGCAAGAACCCGCACCCGGTGTGCAACGCTTTTCGATCCCACGCAAGGTTTCAAGCGACATGTCGCCGCGTTGCGCCGCGCCGACCGCTTCGATCGCGGTCAGAATCGTCGCCTGCGTGCCGTCCGGCGCAATGCCCGGCAGCATCGCGCCGCCGAACAGAAATACGCCCGGCACGTTCACCCGCACCATGCCCATCAGAATGCCGGGCAGCGTTTTGTCGCAACCGGCCACGCCGACGAACGCGTCGTAGCAATGCGCGCGCACGAAAACCTCGACGCTGTCCGCGATGATCTCGCGCGACACGAGACTAAAACGCATGCCTGAATGATTCATCGAGGTGCCGTCCGACACCGAAATCGCCGAGCCACGAATCGGCACGCCGCCGCCCGCCGCGACGCCGAGGCGCACGTTGTCGGACACGGCCGCAAGCGACATCGAGCACGGCGTGTTTTCGCCAAACGTATCGACAATCGCAACGAAGGGCTTTTCGATCGCCGCGTCGTCCATGCCGGTCGCCCGCAGGAACGCGCGATGCGGCGTGCGTGTGATGCCTTCGGTGACGGTGCGCGAGCGGTGTTTGTGGAGATTGCTCATGGTTTTTTCCTATACGTATCCAGATGCCGTGCGTTCAGCCGTTCAGCAACATGCCGTTCTCAGCGGCGATCACCTGACCGGTCATCGAAGGCGCATGCGCGACGATGAACCAGGCAAGGTCGGCGATCTCGCCGGGCTGCGACACACGCTTGAGCGGCGCGACACTCGTCATGCTGTCGACGATCTTCGCGTACGCCTCTTCGCCCAGCACGCGACGCGGCAAGCCATCATCCACCATGCCGGGCGCCAGCGCATTCACGCGGATATGCGGCGCGAGATTGCGGGCAAGCGAGAGGGTCAGCGTATTGACCGCGCCCTTCGAAGCCGCATACGCAATGGAGGAGCCCGTGCCGTTCAGTGAGGCCAGCGACGAGATATTGATCACCGCCGTGCTGTGCGAAGCAGTCGATGAATCGCGCAGCACGGGCACCGCGGCGCGCGTCATCTGAAACATGCCGATCAGATTCACGCGATACACGCGCTCGAACTCCATGTCGTCGACGGCGGCCAGATCGCCGTGCGGGATGAAGCGCGTCGTGCCGGCGCAGTTGATCAGCGCGTCGATGCGCTGCCACTTCGAGGCCACCGCATCGACCGCTTTCACGCACGCGGCGTCGGAACCGACGTCGACGTCGAACACCAGCGTCTCGGCGCCGAGTTGTTTGCATTGCGCTTCGACTGTCAACGCCGCTTCGCGCGTGCTGTCGTCGAAGTTACCGATCGCCACCGCCCAACCGGCGCCCGCAAAGCGCAACGCGGTGGCCGCGCCGATGCCGGTGGCCGCGCCGGTAACCATACAGACCTGCTGCGTCATCCTGCTCTCCTTATGCTGTTTTGCGCGCGGCCGGCATCGCCAGCACGATCACGGCGGCCAGCACCAGCGCGCAGGCAAGCACGATCATGCCGGGCAGCAAGGTGCCGGTCGCGTCTTTCAGAAAACCGATCACGTAGGGGCTCACGAAACCCGCCAGATTGCCGGTGCAATTGATCACCGCGATGGCCGCCGCGGCGCCCACGCCACCCATCAGCGCGGTCGGGATGCCCCAGAACACCGGCGCAATCGAATTGATGCCGATCGCCGCGACCACCAGCGCCGCCATCGAGAGCCATACGTGTTGACCGAGCAGTACCGAAGCCAGCATGCCTATGGCACCCAGCACCGCACACACGGCCACGTGCTTGCGCCGCTCGTCGTGCTTGTCGGCGTGACGCGCGATCAGGATCATCGCGACCGCACTGATCAGCGACGGCACCGCCGACAGCAAGCCGATATTCGCCACGCTCACCACACCGCTCGCGCGGATCATGGTCGGCAGCCAGAAGACCAGGCCGTAGTTGCCCATCGCGATGCAGAAGTACAGCAGGCCGAGCAACCAGACTTTCGGATTGGTGAACGCGCCCCGCACCGTTTGATGAGCACGCGTTTGCGCGTCGGCTTCGAGGTCGCACGCGAGCAGTGCCTTTTCCTCTTTGTTCAGCCAGCTCACCGACTCGATGCGATCGTGCAAGACGAAAAACGCGGCGATGCCCACCACCAGCGAGGCGATCCCCTCGATCAGGAACAGCCACTTCCAGCCGGCTAGCCCATGCACGCCGGCCAGTTGCTGCATGATCCAGCCCGACACCGGGCCGCCGATCGCCCCCGACACCGGAATCGCCGCCATGAACAGCGCGATGATCTGCGAGCGCCGGTTCGACGGAAACCACGTCGACAGATACAGCACGATGCCGGGAAAGAAACCCGCCTCGGCAACGCCGAGCAGAAAGCGCAGCACGTAAAACGAGGTCGCGCCGCTCGCGAACATCGTCAGACACGAGACGATCGACCACGTGACCATGATCCGTGCGATCCAGACGCGTGCGCCGACGCGATGCAAGATGAGATTGCTCGGCACTTCAAAGATGAAATAGCCAAGAAAGAAGATACCCGCGCCCGCGCCGTACACGGTCTCGCTCAACGAAAGATCCGTGAGCATCTGCAACTTGGCGAAACTCACGTTCACACGATCGATATACGCGACGATGAACGCGAGAAACAGAAACGGCACGATGCGCCAGGCGAGCTTGCGATACAGCGCCATGCGTTCTGCGGATTCCGCGGGTTCCGCTGGTTTATTGGGCACAGCGGGCCGTTCGGCGCCGCCGTATAGAGGGGTGCTCATGCTTGTCTCCTTCCGCGCGCTTGAATGCGCGCTGTGGTCGCGGCGATGCGGCGCGTGGAGGGACTCCGGTTATACCCTGAGTCATGCGATCGAAGCCTGGCTGCTATGCTCGACCCACTTGCTTCACGCTCTACCGTCCAGCCGATATTGGAGATTAGCCGGATTGAGCGTCGCACCGCAAATCACTGTTTTGGCGAAAGTCATTACCATTCAGTTATGTCTGCCGGGTAAAACACACATGGCAACCACCGAAAACGACGCAATCGATCGCTTCTTCCGCAGCGGACTGAAGCTGCCGCATCTGCGTATCCTGGTGAGCCTCGCGGAGCTCGGCCAGGTGACGCGGGTTGCGACCGCCTTCCACGTCACACAGCCGGCCATTTCGAAGCAGATCGGTGAAATCGAGGAAGCGCTCGGCGTGCCGGTCGCCCGACGGGTCGGCAACGCGGTCGAGTTGACGAGCATCGGCAAGGTGATGGCCGCACGCGGCCGGGAAGTCCTGCGACACATCGAACTGGCGCGCCGCGATGTCAGCGCGCTGACCACCGGCACCGCCGGTCACGTGCGCTTCGGCGCCGTCGTAACGATTCCGCAGCCGCTGATCGCGCATGCGGTCGAACTGTTCATGCGGCGCGCGCCGTCGGCGACACTGTCGTTTGTAGAAGCGACGCTCGACAAGCTGATCAAGATGCTCGACGAAGGCGAGCTCGATCTCGCCTTGGGCCGTAACCGGCTCGCCGACAACCAGGGCTTGTTGCGTCAGCAGACGTTGCATCGCGAGCCCTTTGTGTTCGTAGTGGGCGCAAGCCATCCACTCGGCAAGGTGGATATGCCGGTGAGCTGGAACGATCTGCGCTCGGCGCGCTGGATTACGCCGCTGAGAGGTTCACCCGCTTTCGCTACCTTGGCCGAGACGCTCGCGGGACAAGGCATCCCGCTCGATCGCGGCGCGGTCGAATCGAGTTCATTGACATTGAATCTGTCGCTGCTGATTGGGGGGGACTTCGTGTCGATCCTGCCGCTATCGATCGCGCGGCATCACGTGAGTCGTGGACGCATGCGCGTGCTGCCGCTCGCACCGCTCGAACCGTTAGGTGAAGTGGTACTGGTGTGGCGCGCGGACACCTCCGCGCCGGCGGCGGATCTGTTCAGCGAGTGCTTGCGGGAATCGTCGTCGGAATTGCTGGATGGTGAGGCGGAATGATGCGTGTGGGCTCACGTGTCGCTGATTACCCGTCGGCTCCCGAATGTTCTCACCTTTGAACTTTTTGAAGGCATTCGGAAAGCCGGCCGCCATCACGGCAACCGGCTCGTTCAACCAGGCAATCAGAACTTGTGGCGAATGCCCACGATCGCCAATTCCTGGCTGTCCGTCCCTGAATTCACGCCGTAACTACCGATCGAGGCTTGCGCGCTCACCACCTTGCCGCTCGCGTTCAGTGTGTTGCCGCTCGCCTTCTGGTAGCCCGCCAGCGCGTACAGTTCGGTGCGCTTCGACAGCGCGTAATCCGCACCGAGGTTGACCTGGTTGTAGTGCGCCGAGCTCGGGCCGGTGAGCGACGTGTAGTTATAGCCCACGCCGGCGCGCAGGGCCGGGGTGATCTGATAGTTGAAGAACAACGAACCGTTGTTGAACTTGGCCGTGTCGCGGAACGCGGAGAACGCATCGTTTGCGTACTGCGTGTTCGAGTAAGCCGCGCCGATGGTTGCCGCGCCGACTACGTACTGTCCGCCGACGCGTACGATCTGAATCGACTTCGCACTCGCAAAGCCCGCATTGATCACCGTGTTGAACAGTGAATCGGAACTGCTGGTCCACGTGCGCACATTCGCCGTGGTCGTGTTGCCGCCATTCGCGTAGAAGTAGCCCGCGCCGAGCGACAGCGGACCATTCGCATAGCCCGCGCCGAAGCTGTACGTCTGACCGTTGCCGGTCGCGCCGGCCACACCGCCCACACCGTACAACGCTTCCGCCTGGAAGCCGGCGAACACCGGGCTCACATACTTGACCGAGTTGCTCACGCGCAGACTGTTGTCGTAATTGTCGAGGTCGCCGGGCGTGGCGAACACGCCGCCGAAGTAGTTGTCTTCCGTGAGGCCTTGAACCAGATCGACGATTGGGTCGTATTGACGCCCCAGCGTGACCGCACCCCACGTGCCGCTCGACAAGCCGACCACCGCCTTGCGGCCGAATTCGCGCCCACCTTGGCCGAGTGCACCCGTGCCGACGTTGAAGCCGTTCTCGAGCTGGAACACCGTGGCGAGACCGCCGCCCAGGTCTTCAGTACCCTTGAGGCCCCAGCGGCTGCCGGACAGGTTGCCGCTGCTGAACTTCACGAGCGACGACTGATTCTGGCCGTTCGCGCCTTGTGCGTTATGCACATAAGCGATACCGGCATCGACGATGCCATACAGCGTGACGCTGCTTTGCGCCTGAGCGCCGGCAGCAAACAGAAGACCAGCAGGCAATGCTAGGAGAGAAAGACGTTTCATTTCTTGAGTTCCCGTATCAATGTTCTATTTGTTTAAATCTGGCGAAACGATACGAGAGGAATTTGCGTCGGCAAACGAACTAATTCTTCGATGAATATGAAAGCGACAGTCGCGTGGCTGCTTCTAAGGCCACGTATTGGCGTGATCATCGGCGTGCTTATTGGCGTGCTTATTGGCGTGACGTCACGCCGGGACGGCGGACAATTCGGAGAGTGCGTATTTCGAGGTCGCGAGGACTTCTGCGGGAACAGGGACATGCGCGCGCTGCACCAGCGCGCCGCTGCGGAACATCAGCAGATCGCCCGGTTTGCAGGCGGTCCATACTTCATCGGTAAGCGGTGTGGTGGCGATCACCGCCGTGCGATCGGCCGGCGTGCCACGCTCGGCGAAATCCACTGTCAGATCGCCGTCGACGAGACGCGCGCTCGAAAACGGCCAGTGACGTATCACGTACGACAGACGCGTCGAGCAATATGCGAATTGTGCCGTGCCGTTCGAAAGCACGAAGTTGAAAATGCCATACGGGTTTAGTGTGCGTGTCGCCTGCTCTATCACCTGGAACACGGCGTCGATGTCATCCGTGTCCGGGTCCACATCCGTGTCTGCGTAAGTGGCGAAATGCGCGTAAAGGCGATTCATGATGAAGCAGAACGCCGCTTCGCTATCGGTCGTGCCGACCGGCGCATACGGACCTTGCTCTGACTCACCAAGCGGTTGCAGGTCGCCGTTATGCGCGAACACCCATTGCTGGCCGCGCAACGTGCGCATGAACGGGTGGCAGTTTTCCACGCTTGCGCCGCCTTGCGTCGCCTTGCGAATATGCGCGACGACATTGCGCGACTTGATCGGATAGCTCTTCAGAAACTCCGCTACCGGCGACTGATACGCGGGCTTTTCATCGACGAACACGCGGCACGCGCGATCTTCATAGAAGGCCACGCCCCAGCCGTCGACATGATGGTCGGTGAGGCCGCCGCGTGCGGCAAAGCCTGTCAGCGAGAAACTGACGTCAGTGGGTTCGGCGCAGCTGAGGGCGAGCAATTGGCACATATCCGCGGCCGCCCTATGCCCATTGCGCCGGAACGTGCGGGAACGTGACGACATCCGCGGTTGCGGCGCCAGCGCTTTTTGAAGTTTTCGCGGCCATCACGTGTCATCCCAGTCGTTCACATTCACTGGGAGACTAGCGTGTTTCAATCACCGCCGTTATAGCGAATCATGCTTTGCAAATCACCGGCGCGCGGGCTCCCGAAAACCCTCACCTTTGGCCGATCCGCCATGCATGCAGCGTCTAGCTCGCCAGCTTGCGGAACGTTTCCAGCACTGCGTCGCCCTTGAACGGTTTGACGATCCAGCCTTTCACCCCTGCCGCCTTGCCGCGCTCTTTCATCGCCGGACTGCTCTCGGTCGTCAGCATGATAACGTTGACGGTCGTGTTCGCGAGTTCGCCGCGAATCTTCTCGACCATCGTCAGGCCGTCCATGTTCGGCATGTTGACGTCGCTGATCACCAGCTTGATGCCGGGGCTGGCCTTCAGTTTCGCGAGGCCGTCCTTGCCGTCCACCGCTGTGTCGACGTCCAGACCGTTCTTCTTCAGAAAGCCGGCCACTTCGTCGCGCACCGTGCTCGAATCATCCACCACCAGAATTTTCGACATGTTTTTTCCTATGACAACTTTCAGAACAACTCAAGCTCACCGCTGGTTTCTTCGATTGCGTCCGTGTCCGCCACGAAGTCGATCGGCGCATGCGCGCACACGCATACCGTCGCGGCAAGCTGCGCGGAACCGTTAAGCGTGATCGAATATGACGACAGCAAACCCGGCTTCAATCCGGACAGATGCCCCAGACAACGCGCGCTCAATACATAAGGCGTCGACATGCCGAGGTCCGGGAAATAACGCAGCAGTTCCTGATTCATCGCGCCGCAGCACAGATTGCAGATTTCCAGAAAGACTTCCTGAAACGGCCGCTCATCGATTTCTTTCAGGTAGTAGTCGCGGGTGCTGCCGTTTTCGTCGAAGTGCAGGATCAGCAGCAGTCTGAACACGATCGACGAGATGGTCAGCACGACCACCTGTGTGTCCTTCGTCGCGCCCGTGCCGGCCTCGGCGAACGGCACAATCTCGCACGTATCGCCGGCATCCTGCGGCAAGCGCGTCTGCGCCGCCTTGCGAAAAATGCGCTCGAAGCTATCCTTCGCGTTGCCTGTGATCACATCGACACCTGATGCAGCTTCGCGTGGAACTGATTGGCGAGCGACTCGACGCTGGAGAGCGACGCCGCGATCATTTTGCCGCCCGCCTGGATGTCCTGGAACGTGGAGGTGGTGGTCAGGTCGTTGCGATGCAAACTGTCGCGATAGCTCTTCGACAACTCCTCGGAACGCGCCGCGAGCGCCCGCACTTCGCTGGCCACCACCGCGAAGCCGCGTCCCGCCGGACCCGCGCGCGCGGCTTCGATCGAGGCATTTAGCGAAACGATCACCACGTGCCGGACGATCGACGACAGCTCCTGATTCTTCGCGTGCATGTCATGGTTCTGCGTCATCAGCGAGATCATCTGCTCGTGCCACCGCTCGAAGGTTGCGCCGAGGCTCTTCAGACGCGCGGCCTCGCCGACAATCTGTCGCGCCTGCTGCGCCCACTGGTCTTGTTCGTCTGTCGCTGCTTTCAGCGTTGCACGCAGCGCTTCGACGCTGGCCGATTGCTGCATCAGCTCGTCGCGCAACTGTGCGGCCAGTGCTTCCATCTCTTGCGCGGCCTGCTCGTGTTTGCGGATCGCTTCACCATGTTCCGCGTATTCCGCCGACAACGCTTTGATCTGTGCGTTCGCTTCGGCGCGCAGCCGTGCCGTCAGCCTCGTGCTTTGCAACTTGTGCGCGACACATGCCAGCAGCGCGGTTACCGCGCTGCCTGCCACTGCCGCCAATACATACTGTTGAATCACAACCTATCCTTCCGAAGTCTGTCGCGAAGCGCGTCAATCAGCGTTCGACCACCGTTCAATCTGTCATCGCGTGAAGTTGCAGTTCGCCGGCATCGCCACGCGCTTCGATACCCAGCATATCGACGGCGACGCTATCCGGCAGGCAGACGATGGTCTGGAACTGGCGGAACGCGGCGCCCCTGTGATCGTCGGTAAAACGCAGTTCGATGTGGCCGTTCTCGCGCCTGAGGAAGTCGCGCACGGCGTCCATCCCCACGCCACGGCCCGACACTTCCGTGACCGTTGCAGCGGTTGAGAAACCCGGCCGGAAAATGAACTCGGCGATGGCTTCGTCGCTCAATTGTTCGTCGCTGCCGATCCAGCCGCGCTCGACGGCAATGCCGCGGATCCGTTCGAGCGCGAGGCCGTGACCGTCGTCGCTGAGCGTGATCCGCAGTGCCCGCTTGTCCACACCCACTTCGATATCGATCGTGCCGGCCGGCGTCTTACCGTGTGCGCTGCGCACCTCGGCGGTTTCGATACCGTGATCCATTGAGTTGCGTAACAGATGCATGAACACGTTGTTCAGCGTGCCGCCTGCCTGACCGCGCAGACGGTAGCCGTTGTCGTCGATGCGCACGATCGGCGCCGGTTTGCCCAGTTCTTTCGCGAGCGAAGGCAGCGAGTCCAGCACGCCGGACAGCGCCTCGCGCACGCTTTCGTTGCCGAGCGCGCGCAGAGTTTGGCGCATCGCATCGCGCATCGATTGCAATTCGTGGAGTTCGCTGGCGTTCGTCTTGTCCAGCATGCTCAGCGTCTGCTGAATCTGGTCTTTCTCGACCATCACGTAGCGGTAAGTGTTGCCAGCGCTGTTCGCTCCAGCGTTGCCCTTACGGCCAAGGCTATGTTCGTTGATTTTCGCGTAGCTCTCGATTGCCTCGCGCACGCGCGTCAGTTCCCGCATCAGATGTTCCTGATCCCACGAACGGTCCGCATCCGGTTGGCGCAGCTTGTGATAGCTCTGCTCGGTTTCATGGACGACGTTGGTCAGATGCGCCAGGTTATAGGTGCGCGCATTGCCCTTGATGGTGTGCATGTTGCGGAACAGCTCGGCGATCGCCGCATGGTCCGCTTCCGAATGCTTACGGATAATGCGCTCGTTCTCACTGACAAAGCCCGCGGAGCTTTCGATAAAGTGATGGAACTTCTCTTCGCTCACTGCAAGAATCTCGCCGATCATGTCGAGACGGCGGCGCTGTTCACTGGCTTCCGCAGCGAGCTTGCGCAATTCAGTGACGTCGCGCACGCACAGCATCAAACGCACGATGACGTCGTTTTCGTCCGTGATCGCCGACCAGCTGAGGTCGAGAATCTTCACGCGGCCATCGGCCATGCGCTTCGAAATTTCGCCGACCAGCAGATGCTGATTGAACGCGAAGTTGATGCAGTCTTCGCCGAGGCACGCATGCGCGGCCGCATCGACTTGCGAGAGCACGTCCGAGCCGAGATCGGTATCCGAGAAAGCCAGATCCATCAGGCCGCGCCCGGCGATGTCTTTCGTTTCGAAGATGTCTTCCAGATACGCCGAGTACTCTGAGTGGACCACTGCACCGTCGATCACCGTCAAAATACCCTGCTGCATGTTCTGCAACATCGCCTGAATGTCGGCGGTTTTCTGCTTGAGTTGCGCCGAGCTTTCCTGGATCTTTTCGATCATGCCGTTGAAGGCGACGATCGAATGGCCGATCTCATCTAACCGGCCCACCGGCACACGGCGCGTGAAATCCTGGCTCGACGCGATCTCGCTCATCATGGCTTGCATGCGGCTGAGCGGGCGGGTGATCTGACGGTAAAGCAGCGATCCGATCAAGGTCAGCAGAATAATCGCGATACCGGTGACGACAGCGATAGCCGTCGTGATGGTGGCGAGCGTGGCGTTCAGTGCGGTGATCGCCTCGTCCTTCTGGCGGTTCTTCTCGACGCGGAGCGTTTCGACAATACCTTCGAGCTCGTCGCGATATTGCGCGACGTTGGCGAACAGATACGCTTGCGCGAGTTCGTTCTTGCCGTCGGCCTTCATTTTCGCTGTCTCGGCGATAGCTGCGAAGTAGTTCTCGAGGCTGTCGTTGGCCTGGGAAACGAGACCTTGCTGGGCGTGGCTCGCGGCGTCTTTACCCTGCAGCGCGAGGGCCTGCTGCAAGGAGGCCTTTTTCTTCTTCAGTTCGTCTTGTGCCTGCGCGACCATATTGGCGTCTGGCGCGTAGACGAGCGTCATGGTGGCGAGTTGCACGTCTTTGACCTGCGAAACGAGGTCAGCCGAAGCAAGCGCGCTAGGCACAACACCCTCGGTCACTTTGCGCACTTCGGCTGCGCTGCCGCGCGTCTGATAGACGGCGTAACCGCCAATCGCCAATAAGGCGACAAACATCAAGACAACCAATAGCGTAATGCGATGACGGATAGTCATGTGAAACCCCCGCGGATGGCCTTTTGCGTCGGCCCTCGATCGGGGCAGCGCGTTTTTTGCAAAGTGTTGGGTGATACCTGCAGCCTGGTCGTGCTTGCAGCTTTGCTGAGTATTGCTGAGTCATGTTACTAAGCGATGACTACACTATTTTGAGTAGCGCAGAAGACGTTAAATATATTTCTAAAGTTTTTTAGTTTTAACGCCGTTAATCAAGGCCCATTAATTTTGTGTGCTGTCGCCATTCCAACACATTGCGCGCCAAGACTGGAATGCCGTCCGATCGTCGGCGCATGGCGTGGACTTGGTTCGAAGACGATGAGTGCTCGACGCGTCAGCCGATCGGCGGCAGATGTTTCGCCGCCTCACGCAAGGTGAGCGGCGACAAGATGTCCCGTGATCCGGATAGAAAGCGACTCACCGCTTGAGGCGCGTGCCATGCATAGTCGCGCAACGCCCAACCGATCGCTTTGCGAATGAAGAAGTCGCTTTCCCCGGCAAGCGAACACGCATAACCGAACAAGCGCGTTTCATCGGTTTGATCACGCCAGCCGAGCTGATGAATCATCGCAATGCGCCGAACCCACAGCGATTCATGCTGAAGCGCCGCATCCATCGAAGCCTGCGCCTGCGGCGTCTGCGCTCGCGCGGCTTTCAGCACATCGCCCACCACGCCCGCCAGCGGATCGATCGAATCCCACCAGGCGTTGCGCTGGGCGAGCGTGAGCAGATGCGCGATGTCTGCAATCGCCAGCGCCTTCCATTTGCGTGCTAACAGGTCAGCGGCCACGTAGTGATACTCGCGTTGCGGCATGGACCACAGGACGTTGGCACACGCGAGCAGGTGCTCGGCATTTTCCACCGGTAAGCGCTTGAACACTGGCAAGACCGCCTGCCGCCGCAACGGTGTCGGCACACCGATGAAGTCAAAGTTGTCTCGCATATACGCGCGCATGGCGACAGCGCGCTGTGCCTCGGCGTGCGGGGCGAGCGCGGCCTTGATTTCTTTGCGGAAAGCGTTGGGTGTCATGGCGTAATGTTCGCTCGATTGAGACCGCGTGCATCCGGTGGATGCCGGTCGGGTCTTCTATCACGTTACAATCGCCGATTTGATCACGCGAGGCAAGTGCTCCGAAAGGGTTCGTCATTCGATGCGCGCCCGGGCATGAACGCCTTGTCGCATGCTCCCGAATATCCTCACCTTTAGACATGAAGTGCGCGGACAGGTAGCACTATTCTCACCGCGCCGACTCCCGAATCTCCTCACCTATCGGTTTCTAGCGCCCCCCCAACCGCCACCTAACACCTTGTACAAGGTCACGAGATTGGCTTGCCGCGACAGACTATCCGTCGCGAGTTACTGCTGCGCGGTGTAGAGCGTGCGCTGCGCGTCGAGGAACGTGAGGAAGCTATCCGTGCCCGCCTTGTAACGCGCCTGGGCAAGCGTGTAATACCGCTGCGACGACGTCACATATTCGCGATCCGCCTCCACCTGATCGACGTAAGTCGCGCGCGTAGTCAGCGCACGGTATCGCGCACCCGCTTTGTTTGCATACGAAAGAGGATGTAAGAAGATTGGCGGTATCGGTCGTCCACCAGCGCGCATCAGGGTGAGGTTTGGAGCGCTCGCCACATCACCGGCGCGGCTATGAGGAGGACTCCCTGGAAATCCTCACCTTATTAAGGTGCGCACTCATCAAGGCGATTGCTCACCTCCTGGAATCACTCACCTTTGCAGACCATCTCCTGGAATTTCTCACCTTAGTGTGTCTTTGCATGTTTCCAAGGTGCTGTTCAGCGCATGGAACGACTCACCTTTGACGGAGATGATGCCGTCTCCTGGAATTCCTCACCATTGGTCGGGATAGCGCCGTCTCCTGGAATTCCTCACCATTCTTCACTGCTCGATGAACTCGAGCGGGAAAGCACCTGGTGTCGTCGAATCGCGTCTCGAGGTGAGCGTTTCCAGGATGGTGAGGACTTCCAGGAGCTGAAACCCGCATCGGCCGCGCCCTTCGAACCTTCGGCAATAGCTCTCCCGAAAAACCTCACCTTCGTCAACGCTGCCGCAAAACCTCAAGCGCTGGAATCAGTCGAAAGCCCAAACCCACAAATAGAAACCAAACCTTCTACTAAAACTTCACCTTCAACTGAAACCCGATCGTGAACGGAAGATCGTCCGAGGGGATTGGCGGAATCACGATGAAGTTAGCCCCGACGCGTTTGTACTCAACCATCACGATCGGCGCGATTACCGGCCCGATCGTATGGTTACGTCCCAGACCCCAGTTGCCATAGTTATAGCCCGAGATGATCCCGCCCATCGCCGCGATCCGCACGATGCCCCAGTGCGCGAATTCCGGCGCCCAGACGCCGCCGCCATAATAAGAAGGGCGCCGCAGCGAATTGCGAAAGCCGCCGGCAGTCAAGGCCCATTGATTGTTGAGCCAGCATTCGACACCAAGGCCCGGATTGAACTGTTCGAAATGCGTGTTCGGGTCCGGGTTGATGTGATACGAGCCGAGCATTGCGTCGACCCATACGCCGCTCTCGCACCAGTTGGCCGCATGCGCCGTGGACGCCGCGGCCAGACTCGCGACAAGCGCCACGGTCGTGTGCCGAATCTGCTTCTTTATCTGCCGAAAATGCATGATGTCTCCGTCACCGGTCGAGCGCCGGTGTCGTCTATGTTCGAGGTATTTCTGCTTGCCGTCCGTCGCGCACTGTACCTCAACCCGCACTGGCGATGTGGAGGACACGCTCGGGCGCGCGGGCACAGGACGTGCCCCACAGCGCAGATGAAACCATAACGGAGAACCGATGGCAAAGCGGTGAACACCTGGCAGGTGTCCACTTTCAACGTCATGGACAGGTCTAAAGGCCGAGGTCGGACAGGCCCGGATGATCATCGGGACGGCGGCCGATCGGCCAATGATAAAGGCGGTCGGCCTCGCGAATCGGCAGATCGTTGATGCTGGCATGACGGCGCGCCATCAGCCCGTGCTCGTCGAACTCCCAATTCTCGTTGCCATATGAACGGAACCAGTTGTTCGAGTCGTCGTGCCATTCGTAGGCAAAGCGCACGGCGATACGGTTACCCGTAAATGCCCACAGTTCCTTGATCAGGCGGTAGTCGAGTTCCTTTGCCCATTTGCGGCGCAACAGTCCGACGATCTCCGCGCGTCCATGCGTGAATTCGGCACGGTTGCGCCAGACGCTATCCGGCGTGTACGCAAGCGACACGCGCTCGGGGTCACGGGTATTCCAGCCGTCTTCCGCGGCGCGCACCTTCTGGATCGCGGTTTCGCGTGTGAACGGCGGTAGGGGCGGGCGGGTTTCGATCGGGTCGGCCATGGTGGCTCCTCAGTCAAGTCTCGGTACGCCGGGATGGCGGTCGTTTGCTTGGGGCTTTACTTGGGGACCTGCTCGCGGATTTACCTGCAGGTGGGTTCGATTCGCTTGCGGACTCGGCATTGAGCAAGGCTTCCGCGGCGGCTCGTGCATCGAGCGCGGCGTCGGCTTCGCCGCTCACCAGCGCCACGGCAATGGCGCCGTCGAGCAAGATCAGCCATTGGCGCGACAGGCGCGCGGCGCGGCGGACCTCCATGCCCGATTCGGCCGCATACTCATCGCACTGAGTTCGCACGAAGGCGAGCAGGCGTTCCTTGTGCTCACGCGCGACGATCCGGATCGGATCATCCGCGGAGGCGATTTCACCGGCCGCGTTCAGAAACGCGCAACCATGGAAGTCCTCTGACGCAAACCATTCGCGCAACACGTCAAACATGCCGAGCAGGTGTTTGCGCGCAGTCTTGCCATGTCGCAGCGTGCCCGCGATAAACCAGTTCATCCAGCGTTCGTCGCGCCGCTCCAGCGCGGCAGCGACCAACGTGTCTTTCGATTCGAAGTGCGTGTAAAAGCTTTTGCGCGCGGTGCCGGACTGCTTGACGATCGCGTCGACGCCGGTTGCATGAATACCGCCGGCGTAGATCAACGCTTCCGCGGCGTCGAGCAGCCTTTCACGCGCGCTGCCGGACGCGACCGATTCAGTTGGGGTTTGAGTAGCCATATGCGAAGAGTAGAACGATCATTCTCCTTCGTCAAGTTTTTGTACGCTTCGGCGGATTGCTGCGCTTGCTGTTATCGTGGTGCTGATCGACCAACCGGACGAATTCCATGAGCTTCCCTGTTGTCCGCGTCACCTTGGTACGCGCGTTGCTCAGCGCCGCGCTGCTAACTTTGATGGCCTGCACGCCTTTGCAAGTGCTCACCCATACGGTCAGCCAGAACGAAGCGCGCGTGCCGCCTGGCCGCTACGATCTCGATCGGGACCATTGCAGCATCACCTTCGACATCGATCACTTCAAGTACTCGCGCTTTACGATGCGCTTCGATCGCAGGCAGGGGCAACTCGACTGGAACGAAGGCGGGATGGACAAGAGTAGCGTGGCGATCACGATCGACGCCGCGAGCATCGATACAAATGTGCCGCTACTCGACAAGATGGTGAAAAGCGACAGCATGCTCGACGTCGCGCGCTATCCGGAGGCGCGCTTCACCAGTACGCACTTTGAGCGCACCGGGGAATCGCGCGGCACGTTGACCGGCGATCTGACAATTCACGGCGTCACGCAACCCGTGACGCTCGACGTGACATTCAACGGTTTCGCCCCCGATCCACTCACGAAAAAAGACACGCTCGGCTTTTCCGCGGACGGGCATTTCAGCCGCGCGAAGTTCGGTTTGTCGACGTGGTACCCGGCAGTCGGCGACGATATTCATGTGCGTATTCAGGCTGAGTTCGAGAAAACACCCGCAGGCGCGTGAGCGCGGTGCGGGCGTTTTGTTTCAGCAGTTGCGCTTGAATGCGCTGCTCGTTCAACTCACGCGGCAGTCCAGTCGAGAATCACCTTGCCGCTCTCGCCTGAGAGCATGGTGGCGAACGCCTCCTGATAATCGTCGACCTTGAAGTGGTGCGTGAGGATCGGCGACAGGTCCAAACCGCTTTGCAACATCGCCACCATCTTGTACCAGGTCTCGAACATCTCGCGACCGTAAATGCCCTTGATTTCAAGGCCTTTGAAGATCACCTGGGTCCAGTCGATCGCGGTCTGCGCGGGCGGAATGCCGAGCAGCGCAATCTTGCCACCGTGATTCATCGCTTCGAGCATGCTGGTGAAAGCGCTCGGCACACCTGACATTTCCAGACCGACGTCGAAACCCTCGGCCATGTGCAAATCAGCCATGACGTCACGCAACGATTCACGCGAGACATTCACCGCGCGCGTCGCGCCCATCTTGCGCGCGAGTTCGAGGCGATAGTCGTTGACGTCGGTAATCACCACATTGCGTGCGCCAACGTGTTTCGCAATCGCCACCGCCATGATGCCGATCGGGCCAGCGCCGGTAATCAACACGTCTTCGCCGACCAGGTTGAACGACAGCGCCGTATGTGTGGCGTTGCCGAACGGATCGAAGATCGCGGCGAGATCGTCGGAGATTTCGGGCGGAATCTTGAACGCGTTGAATGCGGGAATCACGAGGTATTCGGCGAATGCGCCTTCACGGTTCACGCCAACGCCCACCGTATTGCGGCATAAGTGTCGACGCCCCGCACGACAGTTGCGACAGAAACCGCACGTGATATGCCCTTCGCCCGACACGCGATCGCCGATCGCAAAGCCGCGCACTTCCTGACCCATTTCAACAATTTCACCGACGTATTCATGGCCGACATGCATCGGCACCGGAATCGTTTTTTGTGCCCAGTCGTCCCATTTCCAGATATGGATATCGGTGCCGCAAATCGCGGTACGCGTGATGCGGATCATCACGTCGTTGTGACCGACTTCGGGTTTCTTCACATCCGTCAGCGTGAGGCCCGGTGCGCGCTCGAGTTTTGCCAATGCTTTCATGTGCGCCTCCGCTTCAGATAATGCCGAGTTGACGGCCGACGCGCGCGAAGGCGTCGACGGCTCGATCGATTTGTTCTGGCGTGTGCGCCGCACTCATTTGCGTGCGGATTCGCGCACGACCTTTGGGCACCACAGGGAACGAGAAGCCGATCACGTACACGCCTTCCTTTAACAATGCGTCGGCCATGTTCGATGCGAGTTGCGCGTCGCCAAGCATGACTGGAATGATCGGATGTTCGCCGGGCACGAGCGCGAAGCCGAGCGCGCTCATCGCACGGCGGAAATGCACGCCGTTTTCACGCACGCGCGCGCGCAGTTGCGCACCTTCGTCGCTTGCCAGCAACTCGAGTACCTTCAGCGAGGCGGCCGCAATGCTAGGCGTCAGTGTGTTCGAGAACAGATACGGACGCGAACGTTGACGCAGTAGATCGACCACTTCCTGTCGCGCGGCGACGTAACCGCCCGAGGCGCCGCCCAGTGCTTTGCCGAGCGTGCCGGTGATGATGTCGACACGTGACAGCACGCCGCAATGTTCCGGCGTACCGCGCCCATGTTCGCCGACGAAACCGACCGCGTGCGAATCGTCGACCATCACCAGTGCGCCGTAGCGGTCGGCCAGATCGCAAATGCCCGCGAGATTGGCGATGGTGCCGTCCATCGAAAACACGCCGTCGGTGGCGATCAGCTTGAAGCGCGCGCCGGCGGCATCGGCTTCTTTCAGTCTGGCTTCGAGATCGGCGAGATCGTTGTTCTTGTAGCGAAAGCGCTTCGCCTTCGAAAGCCGCACGCCGTCGATGATGCTCGCGTGGTTCAGTTCGTCGCTGATGATGGCGTCGTTGTCGTCGAGCAGGGTTTCGAACAGACCGCCGTTCGCGTCGAAACAGCTGGAATAGAGGATGCAGTCGTCGGTTTGCAGGAAGGCGGCCAACGCTTTTTCGAGGTCTTTATGCACGGTTTGCGTGCCGCAAATGAAGCGTACCGACGCCATGCCAAAGCCGTCATTATCCAGACCAAGCTTGGCGGCCTCGATCAGCCGTTCGTCATTGGCAAGACCGAGGTAGTTGTTCGCGCAGAAATTCAGCACTTCAGTGCCGTTCGCGAGGCGCACATCGGCCGACTGCGGACTGGCGATCACGCGCTCGTTCTTGTAGAAACCGTCAGCGCGAATCTGCTCGAGGGTACCGCGCAGATGGGCGAGATAAAGGTCACGCATGAACCAGACTCCTGAAAAGGTGGTGCGCCTATGTGCGACATGTTCGGCACTTGCGGCATGGTCGGCATGTTCGACGTTGGGGCGGCCTGTTATAGTCGGCTGTCAGTTTTATCGGATATTTTCGTTTTTCCGAACTAAAATCCGGTATGTCGAACAACTCTAAACGATAGGTCAGTAAATGGCAAGTTCGGGAATCCGCCGCGCGGCAGCCAACGCGGCACCCACTCCTGGCGCGAACACGGTCCCGGCGATCGCTGCGCCGCCTCGTGTCGGCGAGCAGATTCAGCGCCTGCGCGCCGAGCGGCGCATGACGCTTGATGACCTGTCGCGCGCGGCGGGCGTGTCGAAATCGATGCTCTCGGAAATCGAACGCGACAAGGCCAATCCGACGATCGCGGTCGCCTGGCGTCTGACGAACGCGCTCGGCGTCAGTCTCGATTCGCTGTTCGCGCCGCAAAAGGCGCCGGAGGCGATTGCCGTCTCCGGTCCGCACGACATCCCGACTTTGAGCGGCCATGAGGCCAAGTATCAGCTGCGGGTCTGGGGGCCGATCGAATTGGCCGGCAAATTCGAGTGGTACGAGCTGACATTGCAAGCGGGCGGGGCGTTGGTGTCTAACGCGCACGAACCCGGCACGCGTGAGCATCTGACTGTGCTGCAAGGCTCGATCGAGATCGAGGCGGCAGGCGCGACGAAGCGGCTCAAGGCCGCAGACACCGCGCGCTACGTCGCCGACGAGCCGCACGCGATCCGCAATGCAGGAAAGGGCGAGGCGAAAGCGCTGCTGGTGGTGATTCACGGCTGAGGTGCGGGCGCACCGCTGCTGGTTATGGGTTGAGTCGGGGCTGACTCAGGCGGAATTGTCCGTTCGGTGAGGTTGCGCGAGACACTGTATATTTGTACAGTACAGGGTATCGACTGGAGCCGATCATGAACGACCTGACGACCGCACAAGCCGAGCATGCGCTGGCCGCGCTGCGCTATCAAACCGCGGCGCGCGATCTTGAACATATCGTGCGCAATATCGCCGCACGTTACATCGTCCAGCAGGTGCCGCTCTCGTGGCGCCTACTACATGCAATCGAAGCTGAAGCGCTGGCGGATCTCGGGTTTGCCAGCCGGCATGACGCGATCATGCTCGGCCTGTTCCAACGGCCGTCCGAGTTGCCTTATCCGGAAACGGACGAGGCGGTGGATTTCGGCACGTCCACCGCGTTGCCGGCGGTCTTTGCGTTTGCCGTATCGGCCTATGAAGAGGCGGCACGCCGCGCCACGCGACCTGCGTCTGAAGGCGCCCCGCAGAAGCACGCACGGGCGTGGGGCGACTGACTTGGGCGCTGTACTTTCAGCGGTTGCCACCTACAATGTGCGCAACTAACGGAAAGATAGCGTATGTCACCTCCTCATCTGTCCGACCCGGTCACACGTCCTGCACCGTCAACCGATCTCTTCGATCAGGAACGCGAAGACTGGCGCCGCGATCCGCAAATCGCTTTCGACGCATGGCTCGCCAAGCAGCATTTCAGGCGCTCGTCTGCTGAAGTCTATCAAGCGCAGTGGGGACTTTTCCTCGACTGGCTTGCCATTCGCCAAAAGAGTCTGGTCACGGTCGATACGCACGCCATCGCTGAATTCGTGGGCGGCCTGGCGATCCGAAAACCGCAACGCGTCAGGTATTTGCGGCTCATCGAGCGAGTACTGGACCATGTGCGCGAAATCGAATCAGCGTCGACCAATCCTGCACGCTTCATTGCTCAGGATGGCGAAGCAGCATGGCGAGATGCACGCGATAACGAGCCGACCGGCTTTCTCAACCATGCCGAACGAGCCGCGCTTATTGCGCATCTGTTTTCACCCTTGCCGATTGTGTCCATGGCGCAGCGCTGGAGAGAGCGGCGCGACCGTGCATTGATTGCTGTGTTTCTCGGCGGTGGACTCAAGACGGGCGAGGCCGCCGTGCTTACGGTTAGTTGCGTGAATGTCGGCTCGCCCTGGGTCACGATCGAGTCCGCGAATCCGATGCTGACACGGCGTACCCGGCTCGCACCCTTCGCGGCGGCCATTCTTGACGCATGGCTTGCCGAACGGCGTCTTTCCGAACTGGCCGGCAATCTGGTCTTTCCCGCTTCGCCTTCCGGACGCCCGATGCACAAGGCGACGATGCTGCGCGCCGTCGACGCGTTGATCGACGCGGCCGGCATTGCCGCGTTGCGAGCCTCACGCGCCAGTCCGCAAACCTTGCGCAACACCTTTGCGGCAGATCTGTTCGAGACCGGAGTTGAGGCAGAGCTGGTCGGGCAATGGCTGGGATTTGTACAGGCAGTCTCTGCCAACCGTCTGTATCGGGCGTGGCAAAGATGGATGGATCAGCAGGATTCGCCGGTTGTTGATGAGCCGGATCCAGCCGCTCCGCCATTGCCCACGCCCAGACAGGACGGGCGTTTAACGAGGAAAGGGTGATCGGGCGAGCCCTGAAAATACTCACCCTTAGGGTCCCGAATTTCCTCACCTTTGGCGATTTATCCGCTATCGCGATCGCATCGGCCGGTCAGGCCGACGCCGCCATCGAGCCACTTGATAAAAACCGGCTAACCGCCTCCAGCCTTGATTCACCGGGGCCTGACGAGTGATCGCATTCTGGACACTGCAACTCGAAGCGGTGATCCACTTGCGACAGTTCGGGCTCACCTTCCTCACATTTCGGGCAACGCAACGGCAACGCGACATGGCCGTCCGCCGCGGTGCCGATCGCTGTCAGCTCGTCGGTCGTGAGCCTGCCCGCTTCGACCAGCGAACACAGCAGACTCGCGATCGAGGGGTCGATGCCCTGCTGGCCGCGCAACGCGGCGACTTCTTTCGTCAAACCGTCCACTTCGTCCGATTGCTCGCGCAGTTGCGCGTCGAGCCGGTCGCCGCGCGCCTTGGCGGCGGCAATCTGCTGGATAAACTCGAATTCCTTGCGGCTTGCGTCACGCACCCCCGACTGATAGGTGGCCGCCATATTGCGTAGCGAATCGAGTTCGACCAGCATCGGCTTCACGCGCCGCTCGGCTTCGGCGATAGCGTCCTTAATCTGTTGCGCATAGTGTTCAGTGCTTTGGCGCAATTCGACATGGAGTGCATCGATCCGGTCACGGAGCGCCGCGTTGGTCGCCTGTTCCGTATCGAGGCGTTGACGCAGTGTTTCATTTTCGCTGTCGAGTCGACGGACCGTTGCCTGCAAGCCTTCCTGATGAGCGGTTCCATGTGTTGTGGTGCTGGAAAGCTCAGCCTCGAGTGCGCGAACGCGCTCCCATGCGGCTTCTGCTCTTAGTTCGCTGCGCTTGATCGCTTCTTCCGACGCGCCGAGGCGAATTTCCGCTTCTCGTACGCACTGGTTGGCGGCGGCGACTTGAGCTTGAATTTCCTCGCGTTCGCTGTCGAGGGTCGAGCGGGCATGGACGACGGCTTCTTCAAAAAGAGCGCCTAACAATTCTCCGGCGCGATCTTCCAGTGCTTTCGGGATAGCCCCGGCACCGACTTTCACGCGTGACACTGTTCTGATGCGTTCCCAGAAGTGGTCGATGTCCTTTGGGATGTCGCTTGCGCTGCCGGTTTGGGTCAGGTCGCGAACAGCTGCCATGGACGGGCGAATCCCCAAATCGAAAAAAAGCCGCTTGCAAGCATGCAGTGACAATTCTTGCCGCCGTGCCCCGCTAGCCCTCAACGATTCAAGCTCGTGACGGATGGTTTGTCGTTCCTGGTCCAGATTCATGTATACCTCGATGTCGCTCGAATTGGATGAATCATAACAATTTACGTACTATTTGCTACGTATTTATGTGAGGCGAGTGTTATTTGGCGGGTTGTCGTGTTTTAGCGCTACCGGTAGGTCATGAGATCGGAGCAGGCTGCGTTTTTCCGTGAAACAAAACGAAGATTAGCCAATAAGCCTTTGTAAATAAAGAGGTTTCATTGGTTTCTTTCTGATAGCTCACTGTTTCACGATCGTGTGATAAGTGCTGTGGTGGTGGAAAGATCTTGTCCGAAGGACGCGCGGGGAAAGTCTAGAGAGTAATAAAAGTAAACACCTTTGAATCCATGTTAAAAACGTTAACGCCATGGCAATCCCTTACCAGGCGGGGATTCTAGCCCGGGAAGGTGAAGCTTTACGGGAGAGGTGGTGAGGTCTTGCGGGAGTGTTGAGTGATGAGGTTCGGGGGCCTCGGTGAGTGGCTGCGGGACAGAACGTGAGCGGGTTCAGGAGCCACTCTAAAAACGGGGTTTAGCTAAAGGTGAGGTTTTGCGGGACCTGAGCGTCCCGGATCGCCCGGCAGCGCTCAAAAGTCGGTTCCGGGTGCGACTGGCCTGAAGGTGAGCGCTTTCGGGACCACTGAGGACCCCAATTTTTGACCTTATTTCGGCCTTGTAAACCCCATTGGTGAGTCAAGACAGGAGAAAACGCGAACCGAAGGTGAGACTTTCCGGGGCCGAGGCGTCATTTTTGCCTCAATTCTGGGCATCCGGGCGCTTAAGGTGAGTGTTTGCGGGAGCGGGGCTGGATTTCAACCGAAATTGCGACGGGGTCTTCGGTTGCCCTTGAGGAAAGGTGAGCGAATTCGGGAGACATGGATCGAGACGGTCGCCGGCTCGCCAAATTGCCTGTTTTGACCCAAAGGTGAGGTTTTTCGGGAGTCTTTTTGGGCACTTGTGATCGTTAAGGTGAGGAAATACAGGACCAAAATCGCCGTGATAGGCCGGAAAGGCCCTACGGACGCTGTCAGAGTCGTTCCGATTTTGCGGCCGCTGAATTCTTAAGGTGAGGTTTTTCGGGGGCCTTCGGGCGGCAGCCGGAAACGTCCAGATTCATGGGAAAGCTGCTTAAGGTGAGGATATACGGGGGCTTGTACTCGTAACCCGGCTCGCGAAGATTTTCTAACTCAATGAAACTATTGGATAATTTTTGTGCAGCGCGCAAAGGTGAGGTTTTTCGGGGGCGCTTTTTTGTGCCCTGTCCAAGCCCCTTCCGGACCCATCGGTGAGGCTTTTCGGGAGTATTTATCGGTGTTTTTTCATGTCTCCAGGTCTGGAGGCCGCGTCGTTCCGAGCGCTCAGCAGGCATTAAGGTGAGCTTTTTCGGGAGAGTTTGTCGCGACTCGGATCTCACGCTCGCGTGAACGAGGTGTCTGTCTGCCGGATTTGGCAACCTTGGCTCGAGTGAGCATGTGGCGATTGCTGCCTGTATCTGCGCGGCACAGGCCCTACGGTGATAATCGATGGGTGTGCCGGATGGGGCATTCAGGCGAGCTTCATCGTAGCGCCTGCCCGGTTGAGGATGCGCTTTCTACAGGGCTTATGAAGGCGATTGCGGTCGCCACAGTTTTTCTCGGGGTGCCCTACCCTATCCGCGGAGAGGGGGCGAAGCGCGTCGGCGTCGCCGATTCAGTGCGAGTGCGATCCGCTCGCAATATGCCTCCGGTAAAAATTCATGAGAATTTTTTGAGGTGAGAAGATTCGGGATCAAATCGCTCCCGTTCGCGGCAGGTCGGAAATCGGTCGGTATTTCGGGAGGCCGCAACCTGTAAGGATGCCCTGAACCTGGCGCGAAACGGGTGAGGTGAGGGTTTTCGGGAGTAGCTCGAGGTGAGTTGCGCCTCGTAAACTCACTTCACCGGGAATGGTGAGCCCCGTGCTATAGACGTGTATCACCACAGCCGGTATGCTCACGCCAAATCCCTCCTCGACCAGACGCATGGCCACTAAGCGCGCGAAGAAGACAGACGTAGTCAGCCCGAGTTCGGCCGAATTGCGCAAGGCCGTCGAGGCGATCGCCATCCAGCCCAAGAGCGGCAAGATCACGCTCCTCACCCGCAAGCTGTTCAACGTGCTCCTCGCCGTCGCTCAGCAAGCTGACGAGTCTGGCGACACTTATCGGGCCTTGCTGTCCGACATCGTCGCCAATTCGGCATTCGACTCGAATGACACCGCGCTCGTGAAAGAGCACCTGCGGCGCATGGTGTCGGTGCAGGTTGAATGGAGTACTGGCACGTCCAGCCAGAAGCCAGGCCGGAAATGGGGTATTTCCACGCTGATTGCCGACGCGGAAATTCTTGAAGACCCCACCACCCGCCGCGTTTGGGTGGAATTCTCGTTCGCACCGAAGATCAAGAAGAAGCTGCTCGATCCGGTCCAGTATGCGCGGCTGAGTCTGCAATTCCAGAGCCAGTTGCGCAGTAGCGCGGGTCTCGCACTTTACGAGATCTGCGTTCGCTACCTGACCAACCCGAGCCATCTGACGATGCGCGAATCATGGGAATGGTGGCGCCCTATCCTCTCCGGTACACCCGACACGGAGGCGGGCGACGAGGCGAAGCGCGAGTACAAGTACTTCAAGCGTGATTACCTGCGCCCGGCCATCGCCGAAGTGAATGCGGTCACCAACATCTTTGTCGAATTGATCGAGCACCGGGAAGGGCGGCGTGTCGCCGAGATCCAGTTCCGGGTGACCGAGCGCAAGCAGCCCATGCTCGCACTCGATGAACACCCGAATGTGTTCGATAGCACCCTGGTCGACCGGATGGTGAAGATCGGTATTCCGCTGAAAGAAGCGCAAACGCTGTACGCCGATAGCGAAGAAAACCGGATTCGTGCGGCTCTGCAGATGACCGAACAGCGCATGCGCAGCACGTCCTTACCCGCTGTGCGTAGCGCACCGGCTCTGTTCAAGGATGCGTTGAAGAAAGGCTATGCGCCGCCAGTCGAAGTGCTGCCGTCCGGTAGCGGCGGCAAAGCCGCGGTGGCCGTGCCGGCGGACGACCTGAAAGCGCGTCTGCTTGGCGAGTACTCAGCGGTTCGGCGCAAGGAAGCACGCGAGCTTTACGAGGAGCAAGGTGAGTCCGAGCGGGAGATCGCGCGGAAGTCGTTTGAGGACGACGAGTTGCCGGACCTCGGCACTCACATGCGGGATGACTGGCGCCGTCGTGGACTGGATTCGAAGATCGTCGAAACGGCATTCTTCGATTGGCTGGCTCGCAAAACGTGGGGTCAACCTACCGACGGCGACCTGCTCGCCTTCACGCTGAGCCAATCGCGCGCGGCATAGCCATCAAGATCGCATCAAGAAAAAACGGCGGCCACTCTCGTGTGCCGCCGTTTTTCTTTTCCTGCAAATACTTTCCCCGCTGTTACTTCAACATCTTTTCGATCTGACGAAGAATGTCGTCGCGCTTCTCACGCGTGAGACCCTTCAGGCGCAGTTCGATTCGATCGTCCCCATATGATTTCAGATCGCCGACCGCGACACCGCCGAGCTTGATTTCCAGACGCTGCGCATAGCGCTGCCGACCTGCTGGCTTGGTGCTTTCCTGTGCGCTCGCCCTGCCCTTCACGATGTCCGCGACTTGTCGCGTGCTCAGGTCGTCCGAGAGGATTTTGTTGATCAGGCGCAGCGTAGCGTCGGCGCCGCGGGCAGAGTGATAACGGCCTACCTGATAGGCCATGTTTGAGCCGAAGCGGTCAGGCCGAGCGACCATCTCATGCATTACCGCCTCGGGAAGCTTCGCAATCGACAAGGCGACCGCGACGGTCGACTCGTCCAGTCCGAGATGCTCGGCGAGCTCCTTCTGGCTCTGGAAATGTTGCTCGTCGAGAAAGCGTCTCCAGACGACGGCGTTGTCGAACACCGTTTGCGAATCGCGCTGGACGTTGAGGTCGTAGCCGAGCTTATAGCTCTGTATGCCGATGGGCAGATCGATGACGATCGCCTTAACCGATTCCTTGTTCGCTTCTTTAAGCGCCCGAACGCGCCGGCCACCGTCGCTGACGAAGTAGGTGCCGGGATTGTCATAATCGGGAATGACGTGGATTGCCTGCTGCTGGCCCTGCTTGGCCAGATTGACTGCAAGGTCGGCAATCGACGGCTTCAGATAGAAATGGCGCGGATTGAACGGACTCGGCTTGATCGTTTTGAGCGCGAGTTCGACGACCTGACCTGGCCGATAGGCGTGTTCGATCCGCCACGCGCGGTAGTTCGCCGACTCATTGGCGATCTCGGCGGCGTCCGCCTCCGAGATGTCCTGCGACATAACTGACTGGATGGTGCGGCTCGGGACATCGGCAGTCTTGGCGCCATTCTTGACCAAACCGTCGATCGCATTCAGGCGGTCGAGCGCGGTTCGCTTTTCGCTGCTGGTCGTATCAGGACGTGCTTGAAAGCCTTTGGCGAATTGGGAGGGTTTCATTCAGGGTCCTTTATGCGCATAAATTCAGGGGAGCAGAGCGGCGATCTCGTTGGCGCACGCCCGTACTTCGATGGCGGCGAGTTTGGCGCCGCGATCGTTCATCTGAAGCACTGTCTGTCCTAACGCCATTGCCTGCTTATAGGCTTCGCGCGTCGGGATCTGGGTCTTGAGCAGTGGGAAACCGAGTTCTTCCAACGCGCGCTTCAGTTCACGCGTCAGCATCCGTTTCTCTTCGGTCTTATTCAGCAGAAAGACTGCGCGCAGGTCCTCGTTCATCACTTGAGCTTGCTGCACGAGCTTGACCAGTCCGACGCTCGACCAATAGTCAGCGGGCGACGACGACGTTGGCATAATCGCGACGCTCGCCGCGAGCAACACGACGCCGGACACTTTCTCGGTGATGGAGGGCGGGCAGTCGACGACGATGATGTCGTAGTCAGCTACGAATTTCTTGATCTCGCGATGGATCTGGCTGCCGGCTTCAGAGAGGTTGACGACCGGAAAGGGGATGCCGTTATCGCCGTCTGATGCTGCACTGGCCCAGTGGATCAGTGTGTTTTGACCATCTGCGTCTACGACGAGGACGCGCTTGCCTTTCTCATGGAACGCAGCGCCGAGGTGCATCGCGATTGTGCTCTTCCCGACCCCACCCTTTTGCTGAGTTACCGCGATGATTTCTGCTGCCAATCTTCACCTCTTCGTTTTAGACGCAAATGGATTTTACCTGGATGAATTCGCATTTCAATCGTTTTTGTGTAAACGCGAGAAGAAATAGCCGTTGGGGATAGGTTTATGCGCATAAAGGAGGCGGGCTGGGTGGTCTGCTGCGTAATAGCGGTGAAACGCTCGCTATCAGCGGTAGCGCGGACAGCGTTCGAGAGACATGAGGCGCAATGAGTTGGCGACAGGTATGAAGCGGTCGGTGATGATGTATCGCGCGCGACGCGGGCGATGTCCTCGGATATAACCGGGGGCGCCAGTCCTGGCGGATTCAAGGCTACCTCGGTTAACCGGCTAGCTTCGGCATCGCGAGATTGTTGGCGGCAGAGGTATATGCCTGTCAGGCTCGTGCCGTGAGCCACTTCGAGTCGGTGACTTTATGCGCATAAACCCTTCGGCACTACTCCCTGATCGGGTCGTCGTCGGCGGTGCGTTTACCGAGCAGTTCGATGCATGATCTTGTCGGCACGGCACGGCACGGCACGGCACGGCACGGCACGGCACGGCACGGCACGGCACGCGGCATCTGGGACTGGGGCTGGGACTGGGACTGGGACTGGGACTGGGACTGGGACTGGGACTGGGAC
>NZ_JAQQCH010000004.1:0-382258 GCF_046030555.1 Paraburkholderia sediminicola
AAAGGCGCGCTGCCATTCGCGTTGATGTACTGGTTCCTGCAAAAGACAAACGGATGGTTCGAGCAGAACCGCGCAACCGAAGTTGCGGACGTTCAACCCGCGTGAATATCAAGGGCGCGCACCGTGAGCGACATCTCGACTTTCTGAGCACTGAGCGGGTCGACGAAGCGCCGCAACAGCCGCAACGGCAGAGTAAGCGCGCGTTGCTGTTCCGGCCTGCCGCGGTCGAATAGCCTATAAGAGCTATTTGAATGTCCGCTTTAGCTGAGACCAACTGTCCCTTGTGGGTCGGAAATGTGAGTTCGCCGATGGAGAAAGCTGCCGTTCCGCTGTGTGGTGCCCTGACCGTCAGCAATCCGTCACATTGCTGACGTAGAACCAAGCCGGCCTCAACGTCAGCAAAGGCCGATGAACCGCCATCCATCGCCAAGTTCGAACATTTGCAAAGCCCAGATACACCTGCGCGCTGACTGTCGGCGTAGAGACGACTAACCGCGCGCCCTCTGCGGCCTCCGAATTCGCGACAACACGCTAACCTCCGCCGAAGCCTTATCCAATCGGCCAAACGCAAACACTTAGCCAGCCTGGTTGAACGCTACGCCGCTGCCTTGATTTATAATCATCAAGCCATCGGGAAACACCCGGCGGTCAGGTTTGGAAGCCTGCTAGCTAAACCCGCACACCCGCTCAGGCGGGTCGTGCGTCTACCTCTGCACGTCTATATTCCAATGGGCGGGTCGTGGTGGGGGAGCCGCAAGGCTCGCCGGTTTGGTTTAGCGCCGGTCTTCCAAACCCGCCACGTGCCCGCTCACCCACTTCCCCAAGCGAGTGTCGGGCGATCCAAGATGTACCAGGGAGGTCGCACCATGAGCAGCAAACCTACAAAACAATCTCAACCCGTTTCACGCCCGCCTGTCGACGCGCTCCAGTACGAAAAACTTGCATTGCAGACCTTCGATCTATGCAACCGGCAGTTGAGCCAACTCAACACGCTGATCACACTTGCGTCTTCAATATGTAGGAATCCTGCCATCACGAGCGACGAAAGACGACGTCAACAGACGATGCTTGAATTGCTAGTCGACACAGCAGAGCAATATCAGCGAGAGCTCGAGTGTGACCGTGAGCTGTATCAAGTGATCGCGCTCGACGCGAAGGGTGTTCCACAAAGCCGCATCACCGCGAGCCGTGCAGCGCGCCTTCTCGCAGAGGCGTCACAAAAAGCGGCGACGGAAACACCGACAGCCACGAAGCCGAGCCCGAGCAAACAAACGTCAGCCAAACCCACGACAAACGAAGAAGCAGACGCGGCCCAACAGCCTGCTCCCACCCAGCACTAACCATCGCGAAGGTGAGCGACTTCAGTCGTTCAGATTTGCAGGATGCCTGCCCTCAGTCACAAGCCTGAGCGAGCGCCACAAGCAGATGTGGGCAGGCGTCGTATAAACCTAAACACCATCAGGCGTCCGCCATCGATCGAATCCGGAAAGACGTAGCCGCTCCTGCTCTGCCAGCCGCATCTAGACCACTACATTTGTAGGTATAACTTTGGATAGCGCCCTGCTATCCTGTTTGAATTGCACGCTGCCCTATCCGCGGGCAGCGAATTTCCTGATCGAGCGTCGTCATGAGATCGTCAGGCCTCAGGGTGCGCAGGTTCAGCTCGGCGGCTCAGGAACGCGCGTTCCGGATGGACTACGCGCGACGCTTCTCCGGACAGCGCAGACTCGCCATCGCAATCTTCACCGCGTTGTGGGTCGTATTTTCCATCCGCGACTTCCCCCGGTTAAACGTACTCGATCCCGCCCATCTGCACCACAACGAGCTCATTCTCCTGCGAGTCGCCGGAGCGATCGGCATGGCGATTCCCGTGCTGTTCTGGACCCCGCGCGCACTCGATGAGCGTTGGGCCGTCGGGCTGCTCAGTGTCTGGACGATCAGTTGCTGGTTCACCACCCTGAGAATGCTGCAGTTTTATCCAGGCGACCTTGGCTGGCGGGAAATCTATCCGGTGCTGATGCTTTGCCTTTTCGTGATATTCATGGCCTTTCGGCTTCGGGTCATAACGGCGGCTTGGCTAATCGGGATATGCATCGTCAGCTATCTGATCATGCTTTATTTCAAACCCGTCGGCGGGAGTGTCGAACTGCGCGTGGAGTCGGTGGCTGCGCACGCCACGATGCTGCCGCTAATGTCTATCGTCGGCGTGCTGCTCAGCATCCCGCTGGAACGTGCCGCGAGGCGCGAATTCATGTACAGACGCACCTTGCGCGCGGCCAAGGCGCGCGTCGAAGCGGCGTCGCGCGTGGTCAACGAGCAGAACAGACGCATGCAAGAGCTCGTCAGGGAGAAAGAGCGGTTCTTTTCATCGGCGTATCACGACATCCAGCAGCCTCTCGCCGCAATCAACCTTTTCATCCGAAGCGCCCGGACGAGGATCAGGGGCGGCCGCGCAGTGGATCGCGAGCTTGATGTCATCGAGGAGACCGCGTCCGACATCCTCGACATGTTCAAGGACATTCAGGACTACAGCGAGCTGGGTTCATATGTTCCCCATGTAGTACCGGTCGATACCCACGCGCTATTGACCGAGGTCTTCGAGCAATACCAGGAGATGGCCCGATTGCGTGGCATCGATCTGAGAATCGCGGGGCGGCGAGCGTACCCGCCGTCCATCGAGACCGACCGATCGCTCTTCAAGCGGTCTGTGTCGAATCTCGTCTCGAACGCGATCAAGAACACGTCATCGGGTGGCGTTGTGCTCGGCTGGGTGCAACTGAATGAACGGCTGCGCGTCGATGTATGGGACACCGGCATCGGCATTGCGCCCGCCCATCGAGACGCGATCTTCTCCGAGTACTATCAGATCAACAATCCAGGGCGCGACCGTTCGAAAGGGCTGGGACTGGGGCTGTCGATTGTGCATCGTGCGATCCACATTCTGCCGGGACACAGCATGCGTTTCGCCTCCGTGGAAGGGCGCGGATCGCGATTTTCCCTTTACGCGACGGTTTCGGCATCAACCCCGACCGTCGGGGCACATGCTCAGGATGGCGACGTCTACACGTCCGATCTCACTGGCACGTTCATGCTCCTGTGCGACGATGAACCTACCGTCCTCGAAGGCCTGAGGCGTCTTTTCTCAAGCGCGGGCGCGCTCGTGTACGCCGCTGAGTCGATGGCCGGATTCGAAGCCATCCTTGCCGATGACAGCCGCATTCCCGATCTCATCGTCGCGGACATCCGTCTACGCGAAGGAGCCACCGGCAAGGAGGTGGCTGATCGGATCAGGCGTCATTTCGCATGGGCGGGCGTTATTCCCGTCGCATTTATCACCGGCGAGCTGCTGTCCGATCACGTCCTTCGCGACTTCCCCGAACCGTTCGTGCTATTGCGCAAGTCCTCCGCCCCCAAAGACCTGCTGGCCGAGATCAGCCGGTACGTGGCCGCTCAGCGGAAGATGAAATTCGATCTCGCAAACGATCAGTGACTGAACGCGTCCCGAGCACGGTGGTCCTTTCGGTACGCCATCATTCGTCTAATGATGGGCGAAAACCGCCACTTTTCAGGCGACACCGTATAGATCAGCCGCCACTGTGTACTATCAGACCTGAAGACATCGGACGATCACTACCGATTTAGCCATCCTCCGATGTCTAATCGCAGCCCGACTCGAAGACAGTTCTGGGAGACGATTGAATGCGCGTACTGATCGTCGACGACCATGAACTCTTCAGAGCCGGATTGGCGCTTCTACTAACGGAGCTCTTTCCGAACATCGAGTTGCTGCACGCGAGCACATTGTCGCAAGGGGTGAATCATGCGCTTTGCGAGCTCCTGAACATCGTATTTCTCGATCTCGACCTGCCCGATGGCAACGGTTGCAACGCGCTTGCCGAATTGAAGGAGTCGCGGCCGTCTTTACCGGTGATCGTGATATCGGCCGATGAGCGAGTGGAAACCATCAGTCGATGCATCCAACTTCGCGCCATGGGATACGTGCCCAAATCGTCGCCGCCTGAAGCGCTTCGTGCGGCTATAAGCGCAGTGCTTGCGGGGGGCGTGTTCCTACCAGCCTCCAGCATCGCTAGCCTCAGTCGTGATATGGACACTGACAAGGCTCGGGAAAATGGCCCTGAGGATAGACAGCCGCGCGTTAAATCGGAAACGAGCAATGCATCCGAGCTGGGACTCACACCGAGGGAGTTCGAAACGTTGGCGTGGCTGGCGCGCGGACTTCCGTCCAAGGCCATTGCCCTGAGAATGGGGCTCGAGGACATTACGGTACGGAAATACGTCAGTCATCTGCTTGCGCATTTCAATCTGCGGCGCCGTACGGAACTCATCGTCATGCTGGCGAATAAAGGGATCAAGCTCGGCGTCCCGCCGGTCACGGATCCGGCGCTTGACCGAAACCTGCCGAATACCGGCGGGCACCCAACTCACTGACTTCAGCTAGCGTGCTTTCGATCGATCGCCTTCGATACACAAATGTATCAGCGATGTGACATGCGCTCGCCCCGTACCTGAGCAGTTCAGGAAGGCGCCGTTGGGACGCGAGTATCCGCCCATGTCACCGGAATCGGACGATGACAGTGCATACATCTTTCGTCGACGATTGCTGTCCACCACCTACGCATGTGCGTTGCGACGGCGTTTCGCCTGACCAAGAATGAATATGACAGCAACGCTGAGGGGGCATTCGTCGAGTGCTCCCTCAGCGGTGGGTCGTCGTGATGAGCTGAACCGGCCTTGGCTCGTGCGAAACGCGAATAGCGAATCGCATGAGTGGAAAACTCAACGTAGTTAAAGGAACCAACATGAAATCACCTCTGATAGTCGCATCCGCTGTCGTGCTGTTTGTCGTGGCCGGTGTTGCGCATTCGCAAGGCGCGCCGCAAGCCTCTCAACCCGCCCCGCAAGAAAACGCCGCAACGCAGGCCTCTGACCCGAGTGCGGGGATGGAAGCATACGGCGGTACGCCCGACACACAGGTACAAGGCGGTACAAAAAATGTCAGACCGTGCCGGATGGATCCGCAATGCAACGTTTTTTTCGGCGGGAGCTAACAAAGATCTGACGGCGCGCGAGCCATGCAACCTGTTGATGACGAAAAGGTGAAGAAATGAAAGTGCAGCTCTCGGCTGTAATCATCGCGCTATTCCTGCTCACCGTAGCCGGCGCGGCCGACTCTCAGGAAATGCAACCGTCAGACGTCGCTAGCCACTCGTCCAGTCAGCAGCCGATAAATTCATCGCAGCGGGCGATGCCGATGGACGGCGATAGTACGTGGGACTACGGAGCCCAACCGGGCGGACGCAATGGTTACGGCAAAACCCGAGACGGTCAACCGTGCGTGGTGGGCCTGTCGTGCGATATCTATCAGGGCAGTTAGCCAGGGTGGCTGTGTCGCGATAGGCTACATAGCTGACGTAGAACCGAGCCCGCTCCAACGTCAGCTATGGCCGATGAACCGCCGGACAAAGCCAAAATCCAAATCAGCGATATTGGCCAGGTTCTCCCAAAACCCGGGGGCGCGGCCTGATCGCCGCAGATGAACGCATGACAGGTGGAATCTTGCGTGACCGTGGCTTCTCGGTACAGCTTTAACAATAGTGTCCCAGTGTCCGTCCATTCGTGGATGGACACGATGCTTCCGAACCCCTTGATGCAACTCGAGACCTCCTGTCCGTGGGCTTAGGACGCATCCGAGGTCAGGCGACGAGGTTCGTCTAGAGTCCGTTTCCCAAAACCTTAGCTGGCTAGTGGCGCGGCATATGCCGATCGCACAAGGCAGTGACCGGCCAGTTTGAGACGTTCGACATCGTCCCCGAAATCGTCGACAAAGTGGCGTCCCTTCGCATGTGTTGCTTGACGCAAACGGCACGGACCAGTCAGAGAATGATTCAGCAAATTCCTGCACTTGTTTGGTGGAAGCTTTCGGCGCGGGTAACATAGGCAACGCTCGCATAGAAGAAAAGCGACGGTCGGCTTTCCGATGCGGCCTATGATAAAAATCTGTTTAGCGAGGGAGGACGGCGTGGCTGAGACATGTAACTGGTTGATCGATCATACCGGCATCGGGGTCTCCGACATTTACCGGTCGGCGAAGTTCTACGAGGCAGCACTGAAACCGATCGGTGCCGCAGTGGTAGCGCGCATTACGCGTGACTTCAGTCCGGCGGGAGAAGGCGACGCGGACCTAGCCGGCGTAGGTTTTGGCTACGATTACCCAATCTTCTGGATTGATGTTTTTCACCCACACAACCTTAAGCAACATACCGCATTTCGAGCTGTTAGCCGGGAACAAGTCGAAGCTTTTCATCGCGAAGGTTTGATAGCTGGCGGAGAGGACAATGGAGGGCCCGGCCTTCGGTCTGGTGGATACCCGAAGGGGTACTATGCGGCTTTCCTAATCGATCCCGACGGCAACAACATCGAAGCCGTGTTCCGAGAAAAATAATAAACGATCGGGTTTTATGCGGTGAGCCTACTGACCCAGCGTGAGCGACCGTTTTAGAGGTTATCGGCCGACCGTTGTGGGTCGCACTGAGACAAATAACCACCGCCCACGACGCTGGCCACCGACCTGCGCCGAACTTCCGTAGCCGACCCACAGCAGCCTGTCGATTTTCTCCGAAGCTGCCGTTCAGCATTTCATGATGAGCGTGTCTTATTTCATCAACTCAGCGCTTAATTTTCGCTTTGTGGACCTGCCGAGATGCCGCGCTTGCCGGCAGCGCGTTGAATCGATGGACGCCTGCTGATTGTCGAGACCGACGCGAAGAATTCGACAGCTTTCTCGTTCTCACGCGTGATGTGAAACCCGAGCTTTCTATGGAAAGCCATCGATAGCCGGTTCGTCTTGTAGACGTTGCTTCGCAGTTCGACTATTCCCGTTCTGCCCGCGAGCTCGGCCAGTTTGGAAAGCAGTTCGGACATTACCGCCGGCGTTCGATGCAGCGGATGCGTGCTCAATCCACTCACGAACCAACAGGTTTCCGATTCCCGACGGAGCATGGCGTATGCAACAAGTTCACCCGCTCTTCGCACTGAACATACTTCGCAGTCTTCCAGCGATGCTTGTAAGCGAACACGATGCTGATCGGCATCGAAGACGTCGCCAGCGCGCTCGGTGTGTTCGCGCAGAGTGAGCAAGTCAAGCGTAAGGATTTCGTTGACCGTTGGCATCATGCTAAATGACTGAGTTCGTGGGTACGTCCATGGGTCCGAAACGCTCCGATTAGCCGTTGCTGTTGTGCCCGCTAATGGTCCCGAATACTTCTCTGGAAAGACACTGTGCCATACCAGATCGTTTCCCGCGCGGAACCACGTTTCCGAACTCAGCCGGATGACGAGCGACTCAGTTCGACCCTGAAGGGACCGTCGATTTTCGCGATAGCGGATCGTTGATCAAGCGCCAGAACCTACGCTGTGGGAGAGATGGGTCGTTCAGCCTTGATCAAGGAAAAAAGACGAACGTCGTGAAATGCGTCTTTCCAGTACCCCACTGTCGCATGATGCCTTCCTCTATAAATCCCAAGCCGCGCAGAAGCCCTATAGACGCGTGATTGTCGAGGTCGGTCGTTGCCTGAATTCGATTGATGTCCCAGCGATCGTAGGCATGGTCGACAATTGAGCTAAGAGCTTTGCGCATGAGACCTTGTCCCCAAAAGCGTCTCTCCAACTCGAAACCGATGCTCGCCGACCGGAAGGCCCCATTGATGGCGAGTCCGCAGGTACCAATAAGGCACATCTTGCCGGCAAACGGCAGACTTGCTCAATCATGAGTAACTCATCCTCCATCCTATCCAGAAGGAAGAACGTATGGCGTCTGGCTGTGCGACGAAACCTTCGGCAAGAATGGAATGTGAGGTGTTCGAGCAAGCGATACCAACCCTGTTTCAGGGGACTGGACCGTGTTCGTGCTCTGCTGCTTGAGCTTTCATGGCTCGCGCGATCAATAGGAAGTCCACTTGACTGATCCGAAGGCCCCCTCCGCCATCGCTGACAATTTTTCCTAAGTTCGGGTGACTAAATACGGCGAGGTATAGCCTCTGCGAAAAAATCGGTGACTTGTCGCACACGCGCCGGTACAAACCGGCGTCTTGGCCAGATGAGGCTTATGTCTCTGGCGTCGCCTATAAATTCGTCGAGAACGGTGATGACGTCCGGATGTCGGAGATCATCGGCAAGAGAGATCTTCGCAAACAGGCCGATTCCCACACCGGCTAGAACACCAGCCCGGATCGTTTCGATACTGTTGGACGTGAGATTTCCGCGCACGGACACGCTAAATCGACCTTCTGGCCCTACGAAGGGCCAATGCGCTGACTCCGTCAAGCCGCGATATAAAAGGCAATTGTGATCAACGAGCTCGACAGGAGTCTTTGGCATTCCGCGTTGCTCGAAGTAGCGACGGGATCCGACGCAGACGAGAGGAGTGCTGGCCACGCGCCTGACGATCGCGTCAGGATCGTTCACGGGCCCCACTCGGATCGCCAGATCAATCCCATCTTCCACCATATCTCGCACGAAGTCCGAGAGAATGAGATCCACCTGAAGGCCAGGATTGAGTGATAGCAGGTCGGGAATAAGCGGCAAAATATGAAGACGGCCAAAAGTACCTGATGCAGCAATCCTGATCAAACCCGAGACATTATGCGTACTGCTGGTCAGCTCGCTGTCGGCGTCATCCATCTCGTCAAGCAGCGGTTTTGCCCGATCGTAGTATCTCTGCCCCTGATCCGTCAGGGTCACGCTGCGCGTACTTCGGTTAAATAACACCACGCCGAGGCGCCTCTCGAGCGCGCCGATAGCCTTACTGATTGCCGACTGTGAATCGCCGGTTCGACGCGCGGCAGCTGTAAAACCGCCTGCTTCAACCACGGCTATGAAGGCGTTTAATTCGTGGAATCGATCCACTTCCATTCCCCCTGGGAATTAATGTTATGGCAAATTAAGCTATTATCATTGGTTCCGACATCACTCACAATCCAGCTCTCTCCACAGCTGAAGGAATGGTGTCATGAATATCGATCTCACTGGCCGCAAGGCCGTCGTTACTGGGTCCACGGCAGGTATCGGACGAGCCATTGCAGAAGGGCTGGGGCGCGCGGGCGCCGCGGTCGTGATCAACGGCCGCACAGAGAAGCGCGTCTCCACGGCGCTTCGGGAGCTTCGCGAACTCTTGCCGAAGGCGGAGTTTACCGGCGTCATCGCAGATCTTTCGACCCCGAAAGGCGCGGCGGACCTGTTCGCGCAGGCGCCGGATGCGGACATTCTCGTCAACAACGTGGGTACTGGGCGTCCGAAGTCCTTCTTCGAAATTGAGGACAGCGAGTGGATCGATCTCTTCGAACTTAACGTCATGAGCGGCATTCGCGCCTCCCGCCACTATGTGCCAAACATGACGAAGCGCGGCTGGGGGCGCGTCGTCTTCATCAGTAGCGAGTCCGCGCTTGCCATCCCCAAGGACATGATCGACTACGCCACGACCAAGACCGCTCAGCTTGCCATTGCAAGGGGCTTGGCCGAGGTGGTCGGCGGAACGGGGGTCACCGTTAATTCGGTTCTCCCTGGTCCGACGAATTCGGAGATCATGGGTGGTTGGGCGCAGGCGAACGCAGATGCGCAAGGCATTACGCGTGAGGAAGCCGAGCAGCAGTTCCTGAAAACGAATCGCCCGACCACGCTCCTCAATCGCTTCGCCACAACCGAAGAAGTCGCAAACCTAGTCGTCTATGTCTGCTCGGAGCAGGCGTCGGCGACAACAGGCACTTCATTGCGTGTCGACGGTGGTGTCGTTCGGACAATTGCATAGGGCGCCCGCTTGTTCACTCGCTCAACGCGGCCTCGGGAAGGGCCAAACCATCGGCTCCTTCCCGGAGTAGACGACAGCCCAAGTTGAATGTGCCTGCATTCGTACGTGTATTTCCACTCAAAAATAGCCACCCAGAGTTGCCTTAATCGCGCCGACCGGTTGGTCCACGGTGACACGATTGTCGACGATCCTCGCCTTAGGGTCGACTGTCCGCTCCTGGCCGCGCTCCGCCGGATAATGACCAGCGGTTCGCCACGTCCAACGCCAAAGATTCGCAGGATTGCGAAACAAGACCGTCACAACCGGCAGCCTCCTCTGCGTGCTCGACGACCAACTGCGCATCTACTTTGATCGCCATCTTCTCTTTCCGCCGAGTCCAACATCTTATGAATTGACTTGCATTCTGATCAAATACTGTATAAATTTACAGTACTGTTTTTATATACAGGATCGGTTATGAATCAGCTCATCCGCATCTTGAACGACGGTGATCGCGAAACGCTTGTTTGGTTGCGCAAGCATGTCGGAGACGCTCGCGTGGCTGCTGCTGCACGACATCAGGGAGGCAACGGCAAACCGTACGTGTCCGCCGTGTGCCGCTATCTCGGCGTACGTCCACCAACGCTTCATCAGCCCAGCCGGCCTGTTGAAGACTGCACGGTCGGCGATAACTATCTTGCCCAGATCCGCCAGTTGTTGGCACAACGAAACCAAGTGCTGTTGAAGCATCAACTTTGATGCCGCGAGTTACCGCAAGCCTTCAGGAACATAACAGCATGATTAACGACTCTGCTCTTGATATGGATGCCCACGACATCAATCCTGTCGCCCCCGAACGCGCACTCCGCAGCGCGTCGCTCGACCTCCAGCAGATCATTGCCACGGTCGCGGGTCGTTATCTCGACAGTGGCCGTCGCCGTTACTCAAGTGACGCGCGATTGCCGACCTGGCGCACGCTGCTGACAATCGACGAACAGGTCTTTGAAAATCGGGGCTTCCGATCGAGGCACAGCGAGACAGTACGCTCGACGTTTGTCCGGTTTGAGGACAGTCGTGTGTCCGGAATGGATCTCGACGAACCCGTCGACTGGCGACGTGACGACGACAACCTGCCAGCCGTGTACCTGCTTGTACGCGCACTGGTACAGGCCGACGCTACCGATGTGGCCACTCAGGACTAATATGCCGATATCGGCCCTTGAGCGTTATAGTTTTGGATGCGCGCCAGAAAGTTCAAAGTTAAGTGAATCTCGACAGTTAGCGGCGCAATCGGATTTCGTCGGCAAGCTGGAACTGCCGAGTTGCCGCCATATGTACTCGGACATATCGGCTTCTCAGTCGTCCCGTGGAAGCGAGGCAACGGCTACGCCAAGCAGGCGCTCAATCTGATGTTGGGCGAAGCGAGGCGGCAAGGTTTGTCCTACGTCGAGCTAACGGTTGATCCCGAAAATATAGCTTCGCAGCGGGTGATCGCAGCATGCAATGGTGTCTTGATCGAACGCTTCAAAAAGGCGGTGGCCTATGGATGTGCGGAGTCTCTTCGCTACCGCATTGAGCTACACGATTGAGGAGCCTGTCGGACCCTGTTCGACCAATCCGGACCTTGATTCGGCTCAGCTAGATCGGCGACAATCCAGGCCCCACACACGCTTATCAGGTGGATTGTCATGAGTGTCATTCAGATACACCGCGTGATCCGCGCTGACGCCGCTGAGTTGATCGCCGCGAACTTAGCAAGTCAGGACTACCACCTGCCGTGGGCCACATCCTTTACCGATCAGGCGGGATTCGATAATTGGTTCGCACGCGGCCTCACCGGATCGAACGTCGGTTTCGTTGCGCGGGAAATAGCATCGAATAGAGTTGTCGGCGTCGTAAACATTAACGAGATCGTCGCAGGCGCTTTTCAGAGCGCATACCTCGGGTACTACGGGATGTTGAACTTCGCCCGGACCGGGTGGATGCCGACAACGCGCTGGGCGCGACCCAAGTGCAAGCTCATGCCGAATCAAAGATCAGCATCTTGCTTGACCAGTTGGAGTCGCAACTTCAATCGAGCGATGGTCCCTGGTTGCTGGGGGAGCAATACACGATCCTTGATCCCTACGCGTTCATGCTCTGCCGGTGGACAAGGGGCTTCACGAAACCCGCGCGCGTATGGCCACTGCTCGGTCAGTATTTGCAACGGATGCTAGCGCGACCTGCGATCCAGCGCGTGATCAAAACGGAAGGGCTTGCTGCTCCATTGGTGTAATACGATCTCTGCCAGTTTGTTTGTCAGTTGATTCGAAGGTCTGCTGCACGCAGCTAAGCGACGTTCAGGCCATGATTTTGTTCGTCGGGTCAATTGCCGTTATCGATGCCGTGGCGCTCGCCTGGCGGACGACAGTTGCTAGTCGCGCGAGCGACGTTAGCTTGACCGTATCAAGGTGACCAATAAGGGCATCAATGAAAGCGAAGACCCAATCGTCCTCGAACGTCCTATTCGTGGCTTTGACTCTGCCCGTGGCGGAGCCGACGACCAGAACCCGGTCGCCCTGCGCTACGAATTCGGGGGGCTCTGGGTATGACGTTTCCACCATTTCCGAAGCCTTCTGAAGCAAATCCGCCAATCCCGCGTGTCTGCGGTGCGTGCCGGCCAGCGGCCACTCGCCCGGAATGATCCACTCAATGTCTTCGGCAGAAATCGTCAGCAGACCTTGCTTATCGCCGCGGCCCATTGCTGCAAAAAAATCCTTCACAATCTGGACATTCTCTTGCGTGCTCATCGAAATCTCTCCCTCTCTACAGGAACGGCAAGCGCGACGCCTCCCCGAGCTGGAAGGCGTCAAGCAGACCCATAAGCGAGCGCACGCCAGATGATCAGAGCGCGGCTTCCTGCCGGCGTCGCCCTCCCTTCAATCAAACTGTGGCTGCCGTTTGTCCAAGAGGGTCTGCGAGGCAGGATCGCATCAAAATTTGCGATCACGATTCATCAGTCGAACTTGACCAAGTCCTTGAAGATCAGTTGACCCCAGCTATTTCCGCGCGCCTGCACAAGCAGTCCACCTTCGGAAAGCCCGCCAAGTTTGATCGGCGAGAAACCGAGATTTTCCGCAAGTGCGCCAATCTCCGCTGCTGCGCCGTCATCATCGCTCGACAGGAAAACGACTCTCCTGCCACCGTGTACGGCCGGATCCTGGTCAAGGACGGCAGCGCCCAAATGGTTAAAACCCCTAACCAGTCTTGCACCAGTGAAGGCCTGCGCAACGACCTTGGAAGAAGGCTGACCTCCCAGTTCCTCAGGGGACACGCCGTAGGCATTGGTCACATCGATGATGGTCTTGCCCTTCCAATTGGGCAGCGCCTTAGCGACATCCCGGTGCGCCTCGAAACGGACAGCCAAAAAGATGATGTCCGCCTTGACCGCTTCCGCCAGTTTTTTGGGAATGATCTCGGGTCCGATCGCAGCCGCAGCGGATGCAAAGCTTTCCGGGTCGCGAGTGGTTGCAACGGACACTTCGATGCCCTTGCGGGCAAACGCCTTGGCCAGGGCCTGGCCAATATTGCCGAAGCCGATAATTGCGTAGCTCATATGTTCTCCTTAGGTTTACCACGCCCTACGGGCTCCGAATATCGAAATGGAGCGCCCGGCCGGGCGTAGCGTCAGAGTTGCGCAAGGCCGCCGTCGACGGCAACCTCGCTGGCGGTCATGAAGCTGCTGTCCGACGACGCGAGAAAGGCGGCCACGGCCCCGATCTCCGACGGATCGGCCATGCGCTGGAGCGGAGTCATCGCGGCATAGACCTTCTGGCCCTCCTCGCCGAGCGCTGCCTTCGCAAGTTCGGTCGCCGTCGCCCCGGGCGACAGCACGTTTACGCGGATGCCGGTGCCCTTCAGGTCCTCCGCCCAGGTCCGCGCGAGGTTGCGCACTGCCGCCTTGCTAGCGCTGTAGGCGCTCATTCCCGGGGCGCCCGTGGTGCCGGCGCTCGATCCGGTCAGGATGATCGAACCGCCCTCGCCCATCAGCGGCAGCGCCTTCTGGACTGTGAAGATCGTACCCTTCACATTGGTGTCGAAGTGTTCGTCAATGTGCTCGGCGGTGATCTTGCCGAGCGCAGCCTGGCTTCCCGCCCCGGCATTGGCGAAGACGATGTCGAGGGTTCCGCGCTCGGCCTTCACCGCCGCGTAGAGTCGGTCGAGGTCGGCCTCATCCGAGACCGAGCCCTTCACCGCGCGGGCATTGGGCCCGAGCTCGGCCACAGCGGCGTCGATCGTTTCCTGCCGGCGGCCGAAAATGAAGACGAAGGCTCCCTCTTCGATGAAGCGCTTTGCTGCGGCGCGGCCGATGCCGGTAGCGCCGCCGGTGATCACGGCGGTCTTTCCATTCAGTCTGGTCATCACGTGCATCCTTCCTTGGAGTTGTACGGAAGCAGGGAACTGCTTGCTTGAGACAAGTATGCAGTTCTGATAACCTAGGGACAAGTATGCACCTTTTGGTAACCATGAAAAATGACTGACTGTACTCAAAATAAAAATTGCGGTGGCCGCTACTCCTACGGGCTCGCCGCCACGCTCAGCATCATCTCGGGCAAGTGGAAGCCGCTGATCCTGTACTTCCTGCTCGACGGCCCGAAGCGCTACGGCGAGCTCAAGCGCAACGTCCATGGCGTCAGCGCCAAGGTGCTGATCCAGCAATTGAAGGAACTGGAGGCCGATCACGTGCTGGCGCGGACCGACTACAAGGAGGTGCCACCGCGCGTGGACTACGCGCTGACCCCGCTCGGCCGCAGTCTGGCCGACAAGATTGTCCCGCTGTGCACCTGGGGAACCGAGAACATGGCAGAAATGGTGAGCCTTCTCGCCGAGCGCGACAGCTTGCTTTAGCACGATGCTGGAGAACCGCTGAGTCGGATGACCCTTCGCATTCGTGGGAGGGCGGCAGGTCGAATTCTTGCGCGCCGGCGGGGGCGGCCTTGGCGGTTCGGCCGCCGATCGCCGTGGCCATGCCACCTGCGCCGATGATGCTGATAGTGCTCATGTGCAGTCTCCTGGTGAGTTAAGTGGTGCTCAGTACTTTCTAAACGGAGCATCCCCCGCTAAATGTTTCGTGTGTGCCGAGCAGCGTGGGCCATCCCTTATGCCATCCCCGGGTCGACAGCGTCTTTGCACCGATGAATCACGGCGTCGCGACATTGCTGTCCGTCGGGCTTCGTTGGGACTCGGCTTCCTGCCTCAGCTCAATTCAGACGGCAGGGAAGTAGTGGCCGTTGTCGAGGTCCTTGAGCAGGCCGGGCTGAGCAGGCTCCCAGCCGAGGGTCTGGCGGGTGATGAGGTTGGACGCCGGCAGGTCCAGCGTAACCAGATTCGCGAGGAATCCAAAATATCCCGGCAGCATCAGTACGTCCACGGGAATGCTCACGGCCGGTAGGCCCAGACGGCTGCCAATGGCCTCAGCGATCTCGCGGAACCGGATGCCCTCGCCTTCAATCCCGTGCCAACTTTTGCCAGCGGGACCCTTCTCCAGCGCCAGGCGGAACAAGGACGCGAGGTCACGGCTGTGCACGGCCGGCCACAGGTTCGCGCCGTCTCCGGGGTAGCCGATGGCGCCCTTCTCATTCGCGAGCCCGATTAGCAGCGGGAGGAAGCCGGCACTATCGGTCGTGCTGTGCGCGATGGGCGGAATCCGCACGACCGAAGACCGCACGCCCCGCTCAGCGAGGCCGACAACGGTGAGCTCCACGACGTTGCGAACCCGCAGGGTACCCCTGTACGCATCGCCGCCGGGAAGGGCCGGGTCCTCCTCGGTGGCTGGCCGGCCCAGGCCTTCCCACCCGGGCGAGCCAAGGCTCGCCGACACGACCAGCGGCTTTCCGGTGCCGGCTAGTGCCTCGCCATACGCGAGCATGATCTGGAGCTTCGCAGCGGCCACGGCGTCAAGCCCACCGGAGGGCAGCAGGTCTTGCCTGTGTGCGACGTGGATGACGCCGTCGGACTCCGCAGCCGCCGCCTTGAGTCCATCGAGGTCGGAGATATCCCCGCGACGCACCTTGGCGCCGAGCGCGGACACCGCCGCCACGGACTTGTCCGACCTGGCCAAGCCGGTTACCTCGTGGCCGGCGGCGATGAGCTCGGAGATGATGTACGAACCGATATGGCCGGTCCCGCCAGTGACGAAAACGTGCATGTTAGTGTTCCTTATGAGTGATGTGATGCGAGAAGGGGTGGTACCGGCGCTTAGCCGAGAAGGCTGACGCCGATTGAAAAATTGGTGTGCTTGACGGAGTGGATGAGGAGACCCAGCGACAGCAGGCAGGCGTGCTCCAGCGTCCTCGCCATGGGCAGCGGCCCGGTATCCATCGGGCGTAGCCCGAGGCTCTCGATAAACGCCGAGACGCGTGCCTTCGCCTGCGCGTCGTCCCCGGCGATGAACACGTCCAACGGGTGGCCCTCTGCGGGACCGGCAGCCAGGACGTGGGAGAACTGGGTGTTGAACGCCTTGACGACTTCCGCATCGGCAGGGGCGGCCTTGGCGATCTCCTGGGCGCCGAAACTGTCGCCGGGGGTCACAAAGCTCGTGTGGTCGGCGGCGACGGGGTTGGTGATGTCGACAAGAACCTTGCCTGCCAGCGCTTCGCCGTACTGCTTCACCACGTCAAGAACGGCGGAGTACGGAACCGCCAGGATGACAATGTCCCCGGCTGGGGCGGCGCCGAACGTTCCTGTCGTCGCGCCGGTTCCGACCTTCTCGGCCAGCGCCCGCGCCTTGGCGGCGTCGCGGCTCGTCACCTCGACGGTGTGTCCGGCCTTGGCGGCAAGGCCGCCGATCGCTGCGGCCATGCCACCTGCGCCGATGATGCTGATAGTGCTCATGTGCTGTCTCCTGTGAGTTGGGTGGTGCTCGTAACCACTAGCAACCATCCTATTCACATTACTTTCAAAAAACAAGTAAACATGAGATTTTACTTGCGTCATGCAAGCGATGTTAATATCTAGCCATGAAGACGACAGCTAAGGAAGACATTCGGTCTCATTGCGCAGTGAACTACGGCGTGGAGATCTTCGGCGACCGGTGGTCGCTCTTGATCATTCGCGACATCGTTTTTGTTGGCAAGAAGACGTATGGCGAGTTCCTGAAATCGGAAGAGGGAATCGCGACCAATGTCCTTGCTTCCCGCCTCGTGTTTCTTGAGCAGCAAGGAATTCTCTCGAGGGCACCCAGCCCCGACGACGGGCGCCGTGACTTCTACACGCTGACCGAGAAGGGGCTGGACCTCATCCCTGTCGTGCTTAACATTGTCCTTTGGAGTGCGAAGTACGATTCGAAGTCGTACGTGCGGCGCCGCAAGGAATTCGTTGCTCGATTAAGTCAAAGCCCCATACAGGTGAGCGAAGAGGTGAAGGCGTTAGTCCGCAATGGTGGATGTATGTTTCCTGAGAGCAAGGAATGAGCAAGACGGCAAGCGCGCCCTGTCACATCGCACGAACGATGTGCACACGCCACCGGCTACGAGATGCAGCGAATAGCGGGGCCGATGTCCGAAACGGTCCTGGAAGCGGCCATTAATGTTTCACGAACCCCAGCGGCTGCATTGGGTCGAACTGAGCCAATCGCATCAGGCAGAGTTCGGCCAAGAGCGGACGGTCGGCTCACGTCATCAGATGGTTGACGATCGCTGGTTGCTGCTTAAGGCCGCCGTCCCCCTGCGGGTGTGCGACGCCTTTCGGCATATCGTGCAGGCGAACATCCGACGATGCGACTGAAGGCTGTACTGAATGCGCTTGTCGATCCATAGCCGATCGCCGTAGCAATTTCGACTAATGGACGATTGGTGAAGCGCAACGCGTCTTTTGCCAATGCCATTCTCCAGTTCAACACATAGTCGATAGGTGTTGTTCCAACCACTCGCGTAAATCGATCAGCGAAGGCGGAACGCGACATTCCGGCGGACGCAGCCAACAATGCAACGGTCCATTGCCTCCCACTGTCCGCATGAACTTCGCGCAATGCAATCGCAAGCTGTTCATCGGCAAGGCCGGCCAGCAAACCGGGCTTTGTGGTTCCCTCTCCATCAAGGACGGCACTCTGGGATCGCAGCGCTTCTACAAGCATGATTTCCAGAAGACGGCTGAGGATAAACGTGCGTCCTGGGCGCGAGCATGATGCTTCCCGGTCGATCAGTTCGACGATGCCGCGCAAAGTGGAAGCCGAGGTGTTGGCATGACCGATGTGTATGACCGGTGACATGAGCCCGTTCAGCAAATCCGCGTTGGCCGTGGCAAAGGAAAAGTGACCTCCGATGATCCGGGTCGTCTCCACACCGCATCCAAACGACACCAGTGAATCCGACGAATGCCGAAGTGCATCAAATTCGACGGGCGTCCCAGTTTCGCCTTTAGTCAGCATCCACGCGGGAGGGGCGGGCATCAACAGGAAGTCACCTGCTTCCATAAGCGCAGACGGAAACCCTTTTGCTTCAAACCGGCAAGTGCCCGATATGAAGAGACCGAATACGACGTGGCTGTCCGCCGGGAAGCGAAGTGCCCAATCTCCCCCTCCCTCGAAATGTTTTAGGCCAAGCGCTTCCGGTCGCAGAAGGGTGATCAGTTGTGTAAGGGGTTCCATTCTGGACGATAACTAAAAAACTATGGAGCCTTACTTATAGACCGTCCAATTGGTGCCGTCTACAGTCCCAATGTGGCAATTGATTAACACAGAGAACGGGAAATAATATGGCGCAGACAGTTTTAATAACGGGTTGCTCATCCGGGTTTGGCAAAGCGACGGTGCAAGCATTTCTGACAGCCGGCTGGAACGTCGTCGCGACAATGCCTGACCCTTCCTGCTGGCTGGGTCAGGAGACCTCTTCAAACCTTTTGGTCGTCCCGCTCGATGTGCGACGCGTCGCAACGATCGCGTCGGCGATCAGCCGTGCGATCGAGCACTTCGGCCGCATCGACTGCCTTGTCAATAATGCGGGACTCGCGTTGTTTTCCGTGTTTGAAGCCACGCCGATGGACGTTGTTCGTGACTTGTTCGAAACGAATGTCTTCGGCTACATGCAGACAATGCAAGCCGTCATCCCGCATTTCCGGGGTCTCGGCCAGGGGAGAATCATAAATGTCAGTTCTGGATCCGCAATCCTGCCCGAACCACTGATGTCGGCGTACAGCGCGAGCAAGTGCGCGGTCGAGGGACTGACGGAATCGCTGCAGTATGAATTGCAGTCGCAAAACATCCTGGTCAAGTTGATAGAACCAGGCTTTGTGCCAGGAACGAGTCTGGTGCGCAAGACGGTCGAGCAGGCAGCGACGATCTCAGTACCGGTCGCCTATCAAACGCTCGTTGACCAGACTATGAACATGTACATGCAATCGTCAAAGCTGCAATTGGCATCTGAAAACGACGTGGCGCAAGCCATCCTTGATGCGGCGACAGACGAGGCGGGGCAGCTACGTTACGTCGTGGGCGAAGATGCGAAAGAGTCATCCAGGATGCGGCGCGAAACATCGGAAAACCTATACACATCGTGGGCGAGAGAGAAGTTTCAGGTGAGGCCGCGGTAACGCTGGCGGGGGGCGATGTCCGTCGCGGGATCGTCGGTTGAGTGACCGTTTCCGGGAATTCCGAAGGTCTCTTCAGGGTCGGCTACGGAAGTTCAGCGTTGGTCGGTGGCCAGCGTCGTGGGGCGGAGGTCATTTGTCTCAGTGCGACCCTGAGCGGCCCCTTAACGGTTTCTCACTTACGACCGAAAGTGGCCCGGAAGCAGGCCCGCGGCCGTTGCTGCCAAACTGCTCTACATCGCCGACCGCGGGTGCCGCAAAGCAGAAACCAAGCGGCAGAAGTCGTTGAATTCGGCCTACAGGAAAAAAAGATAATCGATAAATATCCATTCTTAACTATGCGATTTGGATATTTTCGAAAATCAATGGCCAATTTCACCAAGGTTCACCGGCACTACATATCCGAATGAGGCTGCCCTCTGTAGTCGGCGCGCCACTCTAAAATCTGGTGGGCAACATGCTTCTCGATTGGCAACTGTGAGCTGCCTAACACGCCGGCCGTCGGAATACTTATTTATCCAGAAAATCAATTCAAGTTTCTCCGTACTCCGCCGTAATACGATCACAACCTTAAAAATGAGGATGGCATGAGCATTTCGATAAATTCCGCGAACTCCACGACGCTATCTGTATCCGACTCGGCACTCAACTCCGCAGCGCCAACGCCGGGCGTTTCAGCTTCGCAGACCACTCCTTCATCGATTACCGTCAGTGCCGTTGACACCCAGGACCATACCCGTATTGACAAATACCTGGATGCACTGAATGCACCATTGAAAATGGGAGTCGATGCTCAAAGCATTGCTGATGCGCTAGTGCCGACAATGCAGTCCGTCATAAAAGAACGGCCGGATCTTGCAAATGCGCAATTCGACTTCGCGGCGGACAATGGTGCCATTGCTGTCTCTTCGACAACAATGAGTAACAGTGACAAAACCTGGCTTCAGGGAAAGCTAAATAGCAATACATCCCTCGTCCAGGCTGTGAAATCATTTCATGATGACGCAGTCGCCGGTTATACGACTTGGGCGAAGGCGGATGGCAAGCCACTTTCACAGTCCGAGACCGACTCCATAAGCAAACAGGCAGATAATTTGACGAGCTTTATGGACCTGTTCAAGAACCTCGGCGCCGGGGCTCAATCTTCGCTGATGAGAGATGGCACTTACAGCACCTCAGGCGGAGCACCGCTGAATCTCGCTCAAGATCCCGGCAGCGCGAAGGGATTCTTGAGTTTTATGCAAAGCGTGCAATCTGCGAAGAACGGCACTGCCACTTTCGCGACCTCTTCGGGGCAGTCCTTGCACGCAGTTCTTCAGATGAATATTTTCGAAATGAATAGTTCAGCGATGCCGAACTTCTTTCCGCCATCGGACACTCAGTCACTAGGATTTAAGGAGAAAGCCTGATTCCAAGACGTAAGCACGGTGATTCGGCCCGGTATCACCGGGCCGAATTATTTAGTATCGGCCGAGGTAGGTTTCTGTGCAGATGTGAGTGAAGTACGCGTACGACGAGCTGGCGCTCAGCGCCTGACTGTCCGTATAGGCGACCGCGAAGGAATTGGGGTTGTACGTGATCTGCCAATGATCAGCCGGCGTGGACAGTGTTTGAAAAGTCCCGGTACTGGTCCCTTGCCCTTGGCAGACTCCTACGTTCAATGGAGTAACAAGTGTGCCCGTGGATCCCGTATAGCCCGAGGTAGTGGTCAACAGCGTCAGCGCACCTGTCGTACTGCGGTCATACGCTTGAATGGTGACATGCTCACCCGGCGGCAGTCGAACATTGCCGGTGTGGTCCCAGGCGATCACGCCCGGAGTTATCGTGCGCGCCACATTTTCGTGTCCGGGGGCAAGATGCGTAATGTTTTCGGTATCCGTGAACTGATAGAACCCGGCAGTGCCGCCGCCATCTGAAACGCGCAGCGCGTATGTCTGTCCTGCAGGGGCGGATGTCCCCGTGTCGTAAGCGCGCATCAGCAATGTAGCGCCGGCGGACGATGTAACGTTGTACGTTGTTCCTGACGTGAGAGAGGCCCAAGTGTTTGGTGCTGTCTCCAACTGGGCGGTTTGGGTCGCAGATCCTGTGAAGGTAATCAGATTGGCGGTTTGTGTGCTTGATGTCTGAATCGCGTAATAGTCAACGTCGCTTACAGTATCCAGATTCGCGTTGATTAGTTGATTGCCCGGCAGCTGTGTCGGGTGGAGAATTGAGTCGTTCGGTTCGTACGTATCGTAGCCGGTCGTGCCAGTCACTTGAAACTGGAACGTCGCACCACCTGCTCCCTGTTGTGAGTCTACGAGCAATAAAAGTCGGACAGGACCGCCGGGTATGCCTTCGACGATTTTGTTCTGCGACGAATCGCGTTCGTCATCCAGATACGTGAAAGAACCATCCGAATTGACCTGGACCAGGTGGGCGTCGTGTTCTTCATTAAATGGGAGATTAACGACATAGGCCACTGTCTTGGTTACATCAGCTGCAACGAACTCAAAACAATCTGTTTGCCCGGAAGGCGCTGTACTTGCGTTGTACGCCGCACCAACTTGAATGTCCGCACAGCCCGTAACAGGCGGCGCTACCGTCGCAGCGGTAAATGTGGTATCACGCGTTGTTCGCAGCGATTGGAAGCGGGTAGTTGGAAGACTCCATGGCCTTACGGTGATAGGTTTCGCAGCTGCGGACTTTAGGCGGGCGATGGCAGGTGTGTCGTCGTTGACGCTAATTCCCGAAGTGTGGGACTGTGCATTAATAGTTTCGGCCCAACTGAGTTGCGGCATATAAATCGCCGTACCAATGAGCACGCTCAAGAACAAGGCTTTTGTTTTCATATTTTTTAGCGGAATGAGTTGCGGATGAGATTCGGACAGCGGCACTCATGTTAAGGCTAATTTCCAATTATTTATTAAAATATATCAATCATCGGACTCGCATATGCTATTCAAATACATGAATTTTCTATGTGCCGCTCAAAAGCTTTTTCCCAGCACTGCTCCAGGAGGGAGATAGAAGCCAAGTTTTGTCGGTACCGAATTGCAGGCGTGGATAATGCCCTTTGCATTAAATCGATGCCAATTTGGCGCCAATCAAATTTGCATCGACCATGTGAGGCGGCCTCTATTCGCTGACGGTGCGAATGCTGAAAGCGTGACGAAGAGAGACACTCGCGCTCGCTGCGCGTCCGTCGCTCTCTGCCCGTTTGTCGCCTCCGGTGGTTCGCGCAGACTGGAACTCCCTTCACTTGGAAAGGAGATCGTCATGGAAGCTAATACCGTCGCCAGCCCGGCACGGGTGCCTTGGAACAAAGGCAAGCTTACTGGGCAGAAGCCCCCGCTAAAACTGAAAGAGATCTGGGCGATACGGATTCGTCTGCAACTGGCCGCGAGAACCCGCGACCTTGCGATGTTTAACCTGGCCATCGACAGCAAGCTGAGGGCATGCGATCTGACCAGGCTACGCGTGCGCGATGTCTGCCTCGGCCAGCGTGTAGCGTCACGAGCGATGATCATGCAGCAGAAGACTCAACGTCCGGTCCAGTTTGAAATCACCGAGCAGACCCGCGATAGTGTGGAGGCCTGGATCAAGCTGGCGAAGCTAGTGGCGCCCGACTTTCTATTCCCGAGCCGCATTCACGGGTCGCCGCACCTGTCCACGTGCCAATACGCCCGTCTGGTGCACCGCTGGATAGGGTCGATCGGCCTTGACGATACCGCATACGGAACGCACACAATGCGTCGAACCAAGGCGTCGCTAATTTACCGCCGCACGAAGAACCTGCGGGCGGTACAGTTGCTGCTCGGTCACACGAAACTGGAAAGCACAGTTCGATACCTTGGCATCGAAGTCGACGGTGCACTCGAGATGGCAGAGCAGACCGAGGTTTGAGCTACGGTCAGGCCGGACGGTAACGGTCGCTGTCCGGCCACAAGCGGACCTTCGACAATCATGTGAAGATCGTCGACAATTCTCGTGCTCGACGTGAGCGCGAAGTTTGAGCGTTCGTTAGCCACGGGGGCAGACGTCGACGCTGCAACATTCCTGGCGTTTATGAAAGCTACCCGTCTGGCCTTCGCTTCGGCTTTATTCTGCATGGTAGGAGTTGGTACGGCAGCCGAGCCTTCACCTTCGATCACACTCGAGGGAACCTTGGAGATCGGAGAGTTTTATGGGCCGCCCAACTACGGCGAGAAGCCAAGTAGCGACCGCGTCGAACATTCGCTGTATCTGCAGTTGCCCGCTACGCTTACCACACAGCTTTCCGATTCTGCAGCATTGGCCACGCTTGGCCCCGACGCACAGAGGACGTATTTCGTTCAAGTCGTTGTTCATGATCCCGAACGGGCTGCGGCAGAAAAGGCGATTGGTCACAGAGTGCAAATCGTAGGCGACCGGCTTGAACCTCTGACAGGTCACCACCGATCACCCTTGCTGATAGATGTGAAATCGCTCAAGCCAATTGACGCGTGGAATTGGTAGCGCTTTCGGTTGAGAGTCGCGAGTGCCCTCCGCCCCCTCGAAACAGTGCATGCAATTTGCATGAGGCATCACCCGGCCAACATGCGACGTTCACGCATGCAAGTAGAATCGTCAACAATCGGCTGAACACGCCCGATGGCCCTTCCAATTTCGCGAGGTATACCGATGAAGGTAGCAATTGCTTATATTGAGGAGCCGCCGTTCGGCTGGACGGACGCGGGAGGTATGGCTACCGGCGCCGACATTGATCTTGCCGACGCGATTCTTCGCGCGATCGGTGTCACCCAGATCGAGCATAACCGGACGACGTTCAGTGAACTGCTGTCCGGAGTCGAAGCCGGCCGGTGGGATATGAATGTTCCGCTCTTCGTTACGCCTGAACGCGCTAACCTGGTTGCGTTCAGCGTGCCCGTGTGGGCGATAGGAGACGGGTTTCTGGTTCGCGCTGGAAACCCGAGAGCGCTCGACAGTTATGCGTCATTGGCCGAACAACACGATGCGCGCCTCGGCGTCATTGCCGGGCAGGTGCAGCATGACTCAGCAAAAGCGTCAGGCATAGGTGAGCACCAGATTTCCATTTTCGCGGACCAGGCCGAAGCTATCGAAGCGGTTCGCTCGGGGGAGATCGATGCGTATGCAAGCACCGCCCTGGGAAATCGCATATTGGCGGATCGAATCGGCGGTTCGGTGCTAGAAGCTGTTGAGCACCAACTGGGAACGAATGGCAAACAACAAAAACTCCCATTCGGAGCATTCTCCTTTAACAGAAGAAACAGCGATCTGCGCAATGCAGTCAACACGCAACTTCGTTTGTATCTCGGCTCACCAAACCATCTTGCTCGCATGGCACGATTTGGCCTGACGCATAACGAGATCAATCCCGCGCTCGAGAGGGCGGCGGCTGCCTGAGACGCGAATCGGGCTGGAACCGCAGCTCGTCAAGCTACGCAGGAGCGTGTCAAAACTTGTGCCGCATGCCAACTCTTAGGATTGCATGGTTTTGTGTCGATGAGGCCGTGAGCAAGTATATGTTAGCGACCGGCGATCCTGACGCGTTTGCGAATAAAGCTCCGCCGCCTGTGTGTTGATAGGCAAGTTCGGTGTATACGTCTGTGCGCTTTGAAAAAGCATAGTCGAGCAAGCCACCAATCTGATGAATTTTAGATTGTCGCTCTCGATGACCGCCGTCTGATCAATCGCATGTGTCGTGTTGCCTTCCGGTATCCGCCGACGGAAACGATCGCGCCGGCAGGACAGCTACTTTGACGGGCTAATTGTTGGTGAAGAAATCAACGAGGCTCTGAGGCGCGTCGGGGCCGAGACATACCTTGAGGATTCTTTCCGACTCCGCGGCTTCGGACTCGCTGCGGGGAAAGAGGTCCCTTTCATACGCAATGAGTGCGGCTTCAACGTTCCCCGGGTTGGCGGCGATGGCCTTCCCGAGTTCAGCGCCGTCGAACATTGCGAGGTTGGCCCCTTCGCCAGACGGGGCCATCAGATGTGCGGCATCGCCGAGCAGCGTCACCCCGGGCACGCGATCCCATCTGTGCTCGACCGGGAGCGCATGAATAGCGCGAGGCACGGGGTCCGTCTCACTGTCAGTGATGAGCGCTGTCAGTTCCGGCGCCCAATCGTCGAATTCCTCGGCAACGTAGGCCAAGGCAGTCGCCGGGTCGGAGAAGTCGATGGTGTCAATCCAGTCCTTGGGCTTGTTCAATTCCACGTACGTGTGCAGCACTCCATGGGGCTCGCGGTGGGCGGCGATGCCTTTTCCCGGCGTCAGCGCAAACAGCGCGCCATTGCCAACCGCTCCCGCGCTCGCCTTGTGACGGGTGTCGCTGTCAAACAGGTATGTCTCGATGAATGACGTGCCGACATACTCTGGCTTCGCGTTGGAAAGAAGTGGACGAACTCTCGACCAGGCACCATCGGCCCCAACAAGAAGATCGGTCGTCACCGCTGCGCCGTTAGCAAAGGTCAACGCGTGCCGTCCACCGCCGAGCGGAGACACCGCGGTGACTTTGTGTCCCCAGCGCACCGTGCCGACAGGCAGTGAGTCAAGCAGAATCCGGCGAAGCTCTCCTCGGGGTACCTCAGGTCGACCGCCTGTACCATCGTCGAAATCTTCGAACAGGACGTTGCCATCCTTGTCGAGTACCCGCGTTGCCTGACCGCCGGCGTGAATGATCTCGAGGAATTGATCGAAGAGTCCCGCTGCCTTAAGCGCGAGCTGGCCGTTGTTTTCGTGGATATCCAGCATGCCTCCCTGCGCTCGCGCGTTTACCGAGGCTTCCGCTTCGTAGACCGTCGCGGCGATGCCATGGACGTGAAGCACCCGGGCAAGAGTCAACCCGCCGAGCCCTGCGCCGATGATCGCAACTGAAATATTCATCCTGTTTCCCTGAAGATCGGAGATCGCCACGAGTCCATACTTTGGACAGACTATGGAACGTCATTCCATAGTAATATTGGAACAACATTCCATAAGTGTCAAGACGAGGCATGGCAAAAAAAGCACGTAGCGCTCAACGTCGGGAGGAATCGCTCTCGCCCGATCAAATCATTGAGGCATCGATTGAGCTCCTCGATTGCGGAGGCGAGAAAGGGCTGACGTTCCGCGCCCTGTCCGAGCGGCTCGCCACTGGTCCTGGTGCTATTTACTGGCACATCTCCAGCAAGAGCGATCTGCTGACCGCTGCGTGCGACGCCATCGTCGCTCGCACGCTGAACGCGCCGGTTGACGGTTCGACGCCGAAAGCAAGCATTCGCGCGCTCGCGCTGGCCATGTTCGATGCAATCGACGAGCATCCGTGGGTTGGCTCAGCGCTGACACGTGCTCCCGGACAGCTGCCGTTGGTGCGCATTCTCGAACGCATCGGCCAGCAGTTACGCGCGCTTGGTGTGCCGGCCAAAGCGGAGTGGGCAACGGTGTCGGCGTTGCTGAGCTACATCCTTGGCGTCGGTGGGCAGAACGCGGCGAACACGCATTTCGCTCGGGAGCAAGGTCTCGATCGCTCCAACTTTCTGGACGAAGTGTCGAGCGTGTGGTCTCAGTTCGATCCGGATGAGTATCCGTTCACCCGCAGCGTAGCCGGACAGTTGCGCTCTCACGACGACCGTGTCGATTTTCTCGCCGGAATTGATCTCATGCTTCGCGGGATCGAGTCGGCGCGCGGCCGCTGATCTGGACTGGCCATTCGCGATGTTGGTCGGTAGTTCGCAATGCAAGGGTTGACGTACCGGGACGTAGCGCGTGCGTTGGCACTTTCGGAACCAACACGGAGTTTTTGTCGAGCGGCGCGCTGGCGGTGGCCAAACGACAAATCGATGAATTCACCGAAGAACGGTCTCGAGATTTTCGGTTGAATCACTTCTTCCCCTCCGACCGCCCTCCACCCAGCGCCTCAAGCAGCGGCCGCAGCGCATCCAGCTCCACACCGAACCCACTCCAGTCCCCCGCCTTCAATCGCTCGATTGCACGGTCATAATGTGCAAGTGCCTCGCGAGCACGCGCATCCGCCGTACCCTGAGGCTGCGCTCCGAGCGGGGCGCTTTCCTTGAAAAGCGCCGCCAACGCTTCACCCAAAGTTTCCCCCATCACCACCCGATCCCCATACGCAGCGATCACCCGCTTCAACTCAGGTAACTGCCCCGACTCCGCACGCAAGTACAGCGGCGAGATGTAAAGGATCGAGTTCTCAATCGGCACGACAAGAAGATGGCCGCGAATGACACGCGAGCCCATCTGGTTCCACAGCGAAATCTGCTGCGAAATCTCAGTGTTCTGCTGGATGCGCGCCTCGATCTGGAACGGCCCATAGACGAGCTTATCTTTCGGGAACGCGTAGACGACAAGCTTGCCGTAGTTGGGCGGATCGCAACGCGCAGCGAGCCACGCGATCATATTGTCGCGCTGGCTGGGCACCATCGGCAGCATCAGGACGAACTCCTCGCGCGGTTCCTCAGGCAGCCGCATGATCATGTAGTAAGGCGTCATCGGTGTGCCGGGACTATTCCCACCATCAATGCCAATCAATTCCCGCGGGACCTGCCAAAGATCCTCGCGATTGTAGAAAACCTCCGGCGCATCCATGTGATAGACCCGATAAAGTTGCGCCTGAATCTGGAACAGCTCTTCCGGGTAGCGGATATGTTGCTGCAGATCTTGTGGCATCGCTGCGAGCGGCTTGAACAGACTCGGGAAGATGCGCTGATACGTCCGCATGATCGGATCGTTAGGATTACTGACGTAGAAATCGACCGTACCGTTATATGCGTCGACCACAACCTTGACTGCGTTGCGGATGTAGTTTCCGCCATCGTCGAAGCCCGGCTGTGCGTAGGGGAACCAGCTGCTTGTCGTATACGCGTCCTGCATCCAGAAAAGGCGTCCGTTGCTTGTGACGAGGTAGGGATCATGATCGAGCCTGAGGAACGGGGCGATCGTGCGCACGCGATCCTGAATGTTACGGTGCAACAGAATGCGGCTACCGTTCGTGATGTAATCGGTTAGCAGGATGTTCGGATCGTTGAACTGCCAGGCGAAGAGGCTGCGGCGCGCGGTGCTCCCGATGCCAATGCCATCGCTCCCGCTGTAAGCGGTGTAGACATTGTCCTTGCCCTTGGGGTAGTCGAATTCGGGAACGCTGCCTTTTACGATGACGTAGCCCTCACCCCCTTCGCCGAAATACAGACGCGGCTCTCGAATGGCAGGCCCGCCATGGGCGACGGGCGGAATGTCCTGCAGATAGAAGGACGGCAAACCTTCCGTCGATTTTTCGGTAACGGGCGACATCACCACGCCGTTACCATGCGTGAACAGGAGGTGCAGGTTCACCCAGGTCTGGGCGTTCGCGGGGAGCATCGAAGGCTCCAGTTCGCGGGCCGACAACATCACCTGCCGATAACCGGCGTCGAGCCGGTAACGATCGATGTCGACGGAGAAAAATTTGTAGTACGTCCTGATCTCCTGCAACTGCGCATAGGTATCCATCAGCGGCTGCACATCCCACAGCCGAATATTGTCGATGGTCGCGCGATTGGCCTCGAGCGAGGCAAGATTCAATTCCTGCTCGGCTGGAAACGGCTTTACCGCGACCTGGTTGAGGCCGTAGGCCATTCGCGTTAGCGCGATATTGTGTTTGATATAGGGCATCTCCAGTTGCAGTTCGCTCGGCTTGACATAGAGGCGCTCGAACAGCGCCGGATAGATCAAGGCGAACACGAACGATGTGCCGAACACCAGCAACACCGAGGCGACAGGAATTCGATAGTCCTGCCGGCGCATATTGACCCAGCACGCGACGGCTGCAACAGCAGCAAGGCCGACGAGCACCCATAAGACCGGGAGCTCGACGTGGATGTCGGTATAACCGGCGCCGACCACGACGCCGTTATCGCCGTAAAGCAGCAGGAAGCGGTCGAGTGTGTAGGACCAGGCTTTCAGGAGAAAGAACGCACCGAGCAGCGCTGAAGCATGAGCGGCGGCGGCGACAGAGAGTACGCGCGGCGCCCGCTCGAACGTGATGTCGCCGCGAACCCCGTACACCGCGGCTGCAACGAGCGCACTGCAGAAGATCAGCTGCAGCAGCCAGTTCTTGAACGCAAGATAGGCGGGCAACGAGAACAGATAGAAGCTGATGTCCCGCCCGAAAACAGGATCACGGTCGCCATAGGGCACCTGATGCAGGAAGCGCAGCACCAGATCCCAGTTGGAAATTTCGCCGCCAGCGATGAACAGTGCCAGGACAATAGCGCTGCCCGCAACGCTGGCGCGCCAGGGAATGCGCGGTGCGAGTTGCTCCGCCAGTTCACTGATGAACTCCGGCGTACCTGCCAGACGGGCCGTTTCGACTTGCCAGTTACCGGGACGCCGCGCGTAACGATGCGCAAGAAACCCTGATGCGGCTATCACGCTCGCCGACGCTACGAACGCGGCGGCAAAGAGGAGCGCCTTGGCGGAGACAGTCGTCCAGAAAACATCGACGTAACCGATTGAAGCAAACCACAGCCAGTCGACCACGACGCCAGTGAGGCGCCCGGCGACAATCACGGCGCCCACGACAACCGCAACCATCATCGCGATGCGTCTGACGTTCATGCCGGAGCTTGGTTGCCAATGCATCGCCCCTCCTTTGCCGGGACGCCACTTGTGGCTGACTGCGATCAGGTCTGCTTAAACCGCTACTCAGCTGCAAACCCGTTTGATCGGTTTGAAGCCGGCGCGCAGCCAATGAATGATTAGGGTCACATAACTGATTGTAGTCCGGTGAGGCAGCGAGCGTACGCTCACCCCGTTCGTGCAGGCGTGGACCGACGGGCGCCCACAGCGCAACGTTAGAAACGCTCGATCATGCCGAACTGCACACCCCGCACGGAGGCCCCTGGCCACGACGGCGTGAGCCCCGTCACGTTCACCCCGCGCAACGTGAACTCGCCCTGCCCACGATTGCGCAACCACCCGGCGCTTGCATAAAGCAAGGCGCGTTTCGAGAGGTCGTACTCGCACGCCGCGCTGAACTGGTCGGCGTTGTTGTCACCACCCGAGCGATCACGCAGATAGGTGTAGCCGAGTGAGGCACGAAAGCGCGCACTCACGGCATAGCGCGCGGAGACGGATACACCGTCGTTGTGATATCGCGGCGTACCGCCATCGCCGTTGAAGAACGATAGAAAGCCCGTGACGGGGCCAAAAACGTACGAGACACCGCCCAGGTTAGCGCGCATCGCGCCGTCGCCGTGAGTCTGTTGATGCGCGTACGAGATGCGGAACGGTCCCTCGCGCCATGCGAAGGTTTCGATGTGACCGGCGAGCCCGTTGCCATCATTGCTGGCGTCGCCGTCACGCAGCGCTGCCATGATGGTCGTGGAAAATCCGTGGAATTCCGGCGAAAGATAGGTAATCGCATTGCTCTCGTAGGGCGTGATCTTGGAGAGATTGTCGAGACCGGAAGCGATCGTGCCTGCGTCGAACGCATCGAGCCCGCCCTTGAACGGGATATAGATCGGCGAGTACTGACGGCCGACACGCACCGTGCCGTAAAGCGTATCCAATCCGATCCAGGCCTGGCGGTTGAAGATCGTGTTCGCGACGGCGAAGGTGCCGTCGGTGGAACCGAAGCCGTTCTCCAGAGTGAACAGGATCTTGACGCCATCGCCGATGTCCTCGACGCCGCGCAGGCCGACGCGCGATCCCCGATAAGCGCCGGAATCCATGCGAGCAACGTAGCCCGCGCCCGGATTGGTAACTTCAATGCTCGTGTCGAGTGCGCCGTAGAGCGTGACGGAACTTTGCGCATGCGCAAGCGTGGCGTGCATCGCGATCGAGGCCAGCACGACACAGGCTCGCGGCGCAAAGCGTGAATGGTTCATTCGACAATATAGAAAGCGGCGCATTGAATGCGCCGCGTAAGGGACAAGAAAAACCGCATGCGCGGCGTGTGCCGCTTACTGCGGCGGTAACGCGTAGGCAATCACATAGTCGCCGAGCTTTGTGCCGAACGAGCCATGCCCGCCCGCCGCGATCACAACGTACTGACGGCCGTTGATCGAATAGCTCATCGGCGTGGCCTGCCCGCCTGCGGGAAGGCGGGCCTCCCAGACCTGCTCGCCGTTGTTCACGTTGAACGCGCGGATGTAGTTATCAGCCGTCGCGCCAATGAACGCGACACCGCCCGCCGTGACGATCGGACCGCCCAGCATCGGCATGCCCATCTTGAACGGCAGAGGAATCGGCGAACTGTCGCGCACAGTGCCGATGCGCTTCTTCCACACAATCTCATTGGTCTTGAGATCGATCGCGGAGATGTAGCCCCATGCCGGTTGCTTGCATGGCAGGCCCAGCGGCGAGAGGAACGGATTGATCGTCACGCCGTACGGCACGCCGTACTGCGGCTGGACGCCTGATTCCGTGCCGCTGCCCTTGGCGCCCTCCACCGGTTCCAGCGGGTTGCCCGGCCCGCGCGGAATCAGGCGCGAGACGAACGGCAAGCCGATCGGGTTCGCGACAGCAATCTGGCGGTCGGTGTCGACCGCAAGACCGCCCCACTCGAACACGCCCAGGTTGCCCGGGAACACGAGTGTGCCCTGTAGCGACGGCGGCGTGAACGTGCCCTCGTACCTCAGCTGGTGGAACATCACGCGGCACACAAGCTGGTCGAACATCGTCGCGCCCCACATGTCGGCGTCGGTCAGGTTCTTCGACGGACGATACGTAAGCTGTGAGAACGGCTGTGTCGGCGCAACATGGTCGCCGGGGGCTGCGCCCTGCGGCACGGGCGTTTCGGGCGCCGGCACGACTAGCGCACCGGTGCGGCGGTCGAGCACGAACAGGTTGCCGGTCTTGGCCGGCGCGTACACGACCGGCACGGTCTTACCATCCTTGTCGGTGATGTCGGCGATCGTGGGCTGCGACGGCTGGTCCATGTCCCACAGATCGTGGTGCACGCTCTGGTAGAACCAGGCAAGCTTGCCCGTCGAGGCGTTGAGTGCAAGCAGCCCGGTGGCGTATTGCTCCAGCTCCGGCGTGCGGTCGCCGCCCCAGATATCCGGCGTCTTCACACCCATCGGCAGATAGACAATGTCGAGCTTCGCGTCGTAGGCGGCGGGCGCCCACGAGTTGGGCGAATTCCACGTGTAATGCTCGCCCGGACCCGGAATGTGATTCGGGTCCTTCGCGCCCGGATCGAACGCCCAGAGCAATTCGCCCGTGCGCACGTCGAAGCCGCGGATCACACCCGAAGGCTCGCGGTTCGAGAAATTGTCCTCCACGGCGCCCGCCACGACGATCACCTTGCTGGTGATGATCGACGGCGAGGTGGGCTCGTACATGCCCGGCGTTGTGACAGGCTGGGCGTGTTGAAGGTCGAGGTCGCCGTTGTTGCCGAAGCCCGCGCAACGTTGGCCCGTCAGCGCGTCGAGGGCGTAGAGGTGGCCGTCATTGACTGGCAGGTAGATGCGGCGCGTACAGGCAGCCGTAGCGGGGCCTGAGGCGTCCGCGACTGCGACGCCCGAGGCAGCGGTGGCAGCCGTTGCAGCAGCGCCCGAGGCGTCCGTGGCTGCGGCGGCATCGCTCGCCGGCGCCGCCGCGGGTGCGGCCGCCGTGGCACTGGCCGACAGATCGACATACGACACGCCACGGCACGTCACGTGCTGGAACGACGGGTCATTCTTCAGTCGCGGATCGAACTTCCACTTGAGCGTGCCCGTCTTCGCGTCGAGCGCGAACAGGATCTGATGCGGCGAGCATAGATAAAGCAGGTCACCGATCTTGATCGGCGTGACTTCGTTGGTAATCTCGACAGGATCGTTGGGCCCCTTCGTGTCACCGGTGCGGAAGGTCCAGGCCACCTGGAGATTCTTCGCATTGTCAGGCGTGATCTGCTGCAATGGCGAATAGCGCGTGCCTTCCTGGGTGCGCCCATAGGCGGGCCAGTCGGAGGGGTCGATCCCGGTGCTGGCGACGCTCGCGGGCGCGGAAGCGTTCAGTGTGCCGTTGACCTGTTGCGGATCGTTGAAGTTCGCGTACACGAGTATGCCCGCCCATGCCACGAGCGCGATGACGAGCGATGCGACACCCAGCTTGCGCTCGCCCTCCAGCCGCCAGCTTACGAGCAGCAGCAACCACACGCCGAAGATGACGAGGACACCGGAGCGCGGCGCGAGCGCCCAGAAGTCCGGACCCGACTCGTAGAGCGCCCAGATCGCCGTGCCGATAAGCACGAGTGCATAAAGCAGGAGCGCGGCGGGACTGCGCCGCCAAAGCAGCCAGGCCACGCCCAACAGCAGGATGCCTGTGATGACGTAGTACGCCGAGCCGCCGACGGCCAGCAGCCATACGCCACCGATCAAGAGATAGAGCGCGGTCAGCACCGTAAAGAGCAAGGTGATGACGCCGATCGCGCCCCGCGAATTCGATTGACTGGTCATGATGATCTCTACCCTCTTGAGTGGATACCGCCTGCCAGTGGTACCGACATCGAATTCGCATGCCGGCGCACGGTAAAAAGCATATCAGAACGCTAACTACACATATTAGGAGACGGATCGACTACCGGGTATGACATATTCGTTGTGGTCGGCTACTGCGCTTCGCGCCGCCCGATCAGATGCGCAGCCAACAAGACGAGGAAAAGTATCAGCAGCATCACCAGAATGGCGCGCCGCTTGTGCGGCACGGCATCCGCTGCTTGCACTCGAAATAGCGCATGATGACGCGCGGCTTAGACCAGCGTCAGCTTGACGTCGATGTTGTTGCGGGTCGCGTTTGAATAAGGACAGACGACGTGCGCCTTGGCGATCAGCACTTCCGCCTCCGCGCGGTCCATGCCCGGCAGCGAGATTTTCAGTTCGACTTCGATGCCGAAGCCATTGGGGATCTGTCCGATGCCGACGCTGCCATCGATGGCGACGTCCTTTGGCAAGGTAATCTTTTCGCGCGCGCTAACGGCCCTCAACGCCCCGATGAAGCATGCGCTATATCCCGCCGCGAAGAGTTGCTCGGGGTTCGTTCCGTCGCCGCCTCCGCCGCCGAGCTCCTTCGGCGTGGTCAGCTTGAGATCGAGGTTGCTTTCGGGAATCGTCGCGCGTCCGTCGCGACCGCCGGTGACGTGCGCGTGAGCACGATACAAGACTTTTTCAATCGACATTCAAGACTCCTTTGTGTGCCAGGATGATCGACGCCTTACGCCGCCTTTTCTGTTCACGTTCTGCGACATGAGGTCTCGAAACGTTGATGCCAAAGCTAACAGGCATAGTAATCGGGTCAACTCGGACCGGCAACCGGGATGGAGGTGCTTCTCCTACTTTAAGCGCTCTATTGGCGGATTAATATGACATGTTCCAGGTAGGCGTTCTCATATGCGTGTGAGGTTGCGCCGTGTGACAAGGCTTGCTGATGGTCAGGGTCATGTGACAGCACTGAGACGGACGACGGCCGTCTCAGTGTGGGTGGCTTCCGAACGATTCCTCGGCTGTACCGCCTTGTCAGCCGATGGCCCTTCTCGATCGCCTAGTGTTGCGCGACGACCGGTTGCTGCGCAGCGTCGGTTCTTAACGTTGCGGCAGTTTTTTCTGCCGGGGTCTGGCGTTGCGGTACATTTGCGGTGGCTGTCGGTTCTCCTGCTCGTTGAGCCACCTCCTCTGCAAGCAGGTTCGCTGCGTGGCGTGCCGTGATGCGGCTTTGCGGAACGCCCTTCGCATCGAGCGCAATCACCTTGTACAACTCGCGGTCGCATTCGAGTTCCTGCTGATATCGCTCAGCCGTGTCCACCAGCAATTCAAGAAGCGTCTGACGACGTCGTCTTTCCTCAAGCGTGATGGAAGGATTCCTACATATCGAGGATGCAAGTGTGATCAAGGTGTCCAGTTGAGCCAAGTGCCGGTCGCATAAATCGAAAGCGGACAGGGCAAGCTTTTCGTACTGGATTGCGTCGACAGACGGACGTGAAGCGGGTTGAGTTTTGGTGGACTTGCTCATGGTGCGATCTCCCTGTTACTTCCTGGATCGCCCGACACTCGCTGGAAACGTGGGTGAGCGGGCACGAAGTAGGGTTGACAGACCGGTGTTCTAACGAGCCGGCGAGCCTTGCGGCTCCCCTACCACGGCCCGCCCATTGGAATATAGACGTGCAGCAGCAGACGCACTCCCGCGTGAGCGGGTGTGCGGTTAGAACAATCAGGCTGTCAAACCTGGTCGCCAAGTGTTTCCCGACGACGTGGTAATTATAAATCAGGCGATGCGGATTGCCTTCAATCTTGTAGGCTAAATGTTTGATTTGGCCGAACGGATAAGGAGAGATAGGACGAGGGTGGAATGTCTTCCGCCGAGCCCGTCATTCGCCCGTCGGCGTTGATGGACCGAAGCTCAGCTACGCACGAATCGCAGCACTTGACTACGCTGCGGCGCGAGCAAAGCCGACCGGCCACCGGCGCTAAAGCTCAGGCATACGCGCTGTCGCTGGAGCGCCTCGCGCTGTGGATCGATCGCTTGATCCACACCAACCGGCAAACACCACACCGTGGAAATTTGGCTCGGGTCGAAAGGATGCCATTACCGTAGGCCATAGCCGATACGGCGCGGAATTCCCAGCAGCAAGTCATCGGCCTTTGCAATCGTTGGTCTTCCATCTGAGAGCAGGCGTCGAATGACTGCTCTTAGAAAACGCGGAGGACTGAAGTCGACCCGGAGCGGTCAGTCGTTGGCTCAGAAAGCGGTCGTTCACGGCTACAACTCGCATCTCAAGAATGTTTAGTGCCTGGATGCATGAAAACCGACATCAGTCAGTCTAAAAACGAAATATTCAAATGCTACTCATGCACCCAACAATGCTGCATCCAACTGCGGTTTAACGTAATAAAGCCCAGATGGAAGGATGACTGCATCCATTTTAGGATTGAGCTGATCCCACAACACTCTATCTACGAAGAGCCCACCGCGATTCTCGATGATGTTCGTCGAAACGACTGCCAAGGGAGGATAGCCTTGGCAGTCGTGCACCAACCGATTCTGGGTTGGCCTTCGGAAGCATCCCGAGATCTCCTCCCCTATAGCCGCTGACTTTAATGGAACTCGTGCGTGGACAGCATCTACAATCTCGGCAAAAACGTCGCAAAGCAATGCAAGCCACGGTTGCGATCGCATTGTCCAGCTGTCGTCGACATGGAACTGCTTCGCCAGTTGGGCCGAAGTAAGATTCAGAGTAAGCCACGCAGAATTCTCCGGCACTCGATCTTGTATGTATGGAACCAGCGTGCCTTTTTCCACTGTCAGCACTCCCTCTTCAGTGATGGGAAAGAGAGCAAACGGAAGTGGCGCACTGTCGCTGCTAATGGTCAATATACCGAACTGCGTCTTGTCTAGAAGTTCTGGACGCATCGGAAAACTCGTGTGTTCAATGTCACCAAAAGACGAGGATTCGAGCCACGGCCCGGTGACACGACGACACTCCCAGAAGGACGAAAGCGCCCGTTCCATCCTCCGATGATCACGTCCAAATCCAAGTTCCAAGGTGAGTTGAAACGCCGGACCACCTGACAATTTTTCCACGTTCACTGGTTCCGGCTTCATTATCGATATCCAGGCGATGCACAGTTGTGCGGGCAGTACCCCGCGATGGGCGGCTCCCGTCACAATATGAAACGAGGTTGCTCGCCAGTACAATCCAATCTGGGCGAATACCTGAGCATACCCAATCAGTTTTAAACGGCATCTTCAACGAAGTGAAGGGGTCGTCCGGCCGAATAGCTCACTTATTGTAAGCGTCGACGATTTATGGCGCGATGTCGAACGTCCAAAATTGGCCGCGTTGAGTCCGTCGTGTTGAGCAACAGCCATGCAGCGCGTGCGCCCGATCCGGCAGCCGCTAAAGCAAGTGCGCCAGCGACAATTTTCGAAGTCCACATGTCTAGCTTCTAATTGTCCTGTGATTCATCGATGGGCCGTTCGCCGATAGCGTCGTGCGCCGATGTTGACCAGCCACACAGCCAGTGCGGCGACGAGCAGGCAGGCGAAGAAAATCACCACCCCGGCAAGATCGAACATATCGTCAGCGTTGTCGTAACTGCGAATGCCGAACAGGTGCAGCACGAACCGTATTGAGCCGGTCAGCCACGGCCATTCGACGGGCAGGTTAGCCACGTACCGGGCGAGTAGTACGCCCAGCAACAGCGTGACTGCGACGTTTGAAATATAACGGGCAAGTTTCATTACTGTACGTCCACGTAACCATAGGCCTTCAGCGTGCTGCCGGGAATCGGCAGCGTAGCGCCCTGCTTATGCAGATAGTCGGCTAGTACGTTGAACTGGTCGGGATTGACGATCGTTATACATCCCTCTGATAACCCGCGCGGCCCCATGGGATGCAGACGGAAAGCACCGCGTTTAATGCCGTTGATTAGCGTCGTGTCTCCCGTGCCTTCACGCCACAGCATGAACCAGTGGCGGCGATCAGCGCCATACACCGCTGCCGCCAGATCGCGAATCCATCCAGCACGTCCGCCGCTTTGTCGATCAACGATGTAATACCTGCCAGGTGGCAACGGCCCGATATCTGACTGTGCGACGGCCTTGGGATTATCGCGCCCGGTGGACGTACCTGAAAATGCGCTGAATAACCCCACACCGGGGCACGATAGCACCGATGTTTTTTGAGCATTCAAACTGAATGTACATGCAGCAGGCATAAAAGCACCCGTTTCATCCGTAGCGATTTGCGCATGCTACCAAAGTCAGTTGATCACGCCCGCAGAAGCCAGTAAACCCTTTACTGGCGTTGGATTGCAGTCTAGCGCGACGCTGCGTGAGGTGCAGGTGGTCGGAAGTTCAAATCCTCTCGCCCCGACCGAACAAATCAAGGCCTCATGGATGCATGTCCATAAGGCCTGTTTCGTCTGGGGGCGGATTTTTGCCCCACGTCTGCCACCACACGACGGACGGCTCTCGCGGAAACAGAGCGGAATTGTCAGCATGGACGAGGGGATCACAGCGTTCGTTGTTCGCATGCAATAAAAAATACGGTTTCCTAACCTTTGCAAAATTCCAATCCACATACACCGCACAGCAACATCAATTCCCCCGCCTCCCCATCCCACCATTTGCAACACGATACCAGGGGAAAAACCTAATGTCTGACAAATCCTTACGCGTGCATATTTGAACTAAGTATTCATTAGTGGATTCAACATAAATACCCGGCAGGAGACACGGTGAAGATTTCCATCAGTCAAAAGCGTCACAAGCTGCTGAAGTCAGGCAGTGCTGCTGTCATCCCCCGGTTGCAGCACGTGCCGTCGCCGCAACCTTCCTTGCCCGACGCGACCAGCAATCCATCTTCAGTTCCACCTAACACTTTCGATTCAGCCAACGCTTCGCCGCAGGCAAATTAAATTCGGCGCGAGCAAACCTAAGGCGCTCTATCTAAACGAAATCACGTTGCGCTCGGTCAGCAAGAACGATGTCAATCTGGCCGACACGACGACAGGGATGAGCACCTACCCGGAAGTCCCAGTTTCATTTTTCAGCAAAGGAAAATCATGAAGACCCTGGGTCGCACACAGGTGTATCTGTTCTTCGCGAGCATCGTGATGGCTTTCGTTTTGTCCGGCTGCGGAGGCGACCAGCAAGGTTCCTCCAACGCCGCGAGCGTCGCGCAGGTCGCGGCCAACTCCGCAAACGTTTCCGCACAAGACGCGTCATCGCAAACTCGGGCCCGAGGGTCGATTGCACTACCGCCTATGGGTTGGGCCTCGTGGAATGCGTACGGCTGCAACATCACCGAGGATCTGGTGAAAACGGCCGCGGACGTTATCTCCGACGGCCTGAAGAAAGATGGGCCGTTGATGAAAGCGGGCTACAGCTATATCAACGTCGACGACTGCTGGTTCGCGCCATCCCGCGATGCGCAAGGCAACCTGGTCGCCGACCCCGTGAAGTTTCCCAGCGGCATCAAAGCGCTGGCCGACTACGTTCACGCCAGAGGTCTGAAGTTCGGCATGTATGAAGTGCCCGCTGCCGAAACCTGTGCACAGCGTAACAATCTGTACCCTGGACACACCAATCCGATGGGCAGTCTTGGGCACGAAGTTCAGGATGCCAATACATTCGCGGCATGGGGCGTCGACTACGTGAAGTACGACTGGTGCACGCCAGATGGCACCGTCGACGATCAGGTGGCCGGTTTCCAGAAGATGCGCGACGCGCTGAATAGTGCGGGTGCCGCCGTGAATCGACAGATCGTCTACAGCATCAATCCGAACAGTTTTCACACCGACAAGACGGGCAGATCGTACGACTGGGGGCAAGTCGCGGATCTGTGGAGAACGACCGAGGACATCACGTATGACACCGGCACGCCGGGCCATCAAAGCACGCCTGATTTTTCCAGAATCGTGAACCAGAATTTCTACGGCAATCTGTTTCCGGAAGCCCAACATACGGGTGTCTATAACGATGCGGACATGATGCTTGCCGGTTTCGGTCTGACCGCCGCGCAGGATCAGACGCACATGAGCCTGTGGGCCATTTCCGGTGCGCCGCTTATCCTGGGTCTCGATCTCACGACGCCGGTCAGCCCGGCAACGATGGCGACGCTGACCAATCCGGAGGTGCTCGCCGTCGATCAGGACCCGCGTGGCCTTCAGGCGATCCGGGTGGCGGTGCCGCAGAACGGTCTGGGCGTGTGGGCCAAGCTGCTCGCCGGTCAAGGTAGTCGCGCGGTAGTTTTGCTCAACACGACCGGGTCGGCCGCTCCGATCACGGTGAACTGGAAGGATCTCGGGCTGGATCCCGCTGCTTCGGCCAGCGTGCGGGATATCTGGGCGCACAAGGATCTTGGTTCGCACACGTCCGGGTACACGGTGTCCGCTGTTCCGGCTGGCGGCTCCGTCATGCTGACCATCGCCGGCGTGGACGATGCATCGAAAATCCACCCAGCCAAACCGGGCAGACATGAAGACGGCGCAGCACGCTATACGGTGAATGCGACCACGGGCGGCTACATTGAGGTGACGTACCGGAACGAAGGAAAGTCTTCGCTGAAGGTGCCGTTGACGCTCAACGACAGCGTACTCACGACGATCGAGTTGCCCGTTACCACCGGACATGCTCAGGGCACCGTCACGCTATACATGCCGTTCGTGCCGGGAAGCAACACGCTGAGTTTCGCTCTTCCGGACAAGGGCCACCACGCGCCGTCGATCGGCAAGGTGACGCTGATCGCCGCTCCGCAACCCGCATTGCCGCCCGTTGCCTATGAAGCAGAAAGCGCCACCAACATCATTCAGGATGCAGCAGTCCAGGCATGCAACATATGCAGCGGCCACGAAAAGGTCGGCAATTTTGTGAACTCGGATTCGAGCATCCAGTTCAACGGAATCGTGGCGCCTGCCGATGGCGAGTATGCGGTCCCCGTGGTGTATATCAGCGCGGACGACGGCGGCGGTTCGCCTCGTGCAATGAGCGTGAGCGTTAACAACGGCCCACCGGTTCCCGTGCAGTTTCCTGGCGAAGGCACCTGGGACTTTCCGATCCTGTCGAGTGTTCAGGTCATGGTCCCTCTGAAAGCCGGTGCGGCCAACACCGTCAAGTTCTCGGTGATTTCCGGCAATTATGGTCCCGACATCGACGGCTTGGGCCAGGCAGTCATCCAGCCGGTCAAACAGTGAACCGGCGATCCTTGGAGACAGGCATGAAGAACTTCTTGATACGGATTGCGCTGCCGTTGGTATTGGCTGCGAGTGGGGTGCAGGTGTCCATTGCCGCCGACGTGACGGCCCAACCGAATGCCGCAGCGGCGGAATCGTGGAACAAAGGAGCGCGCTTCCGGCACGACGAAGTGGCGGTCCTGTTCGTGATGGGGCAGAGCAACAGCGCCGGTCTTAACGGCCTGCCCGCGGATCTGACGTTGACGGGAGCCTCGGGTGCAGGTGCGAGCACCGGCGGGATGCCGGCACCCAATGTATGGGGCATCCGCAACGACGGCTGGGGAAACATCGCCGGTAACGCCGACGGGCCGGGTGCGCCATTTACCCAGCCGATATCCGCGATCGATCACGTGTCGTGGGTCAACTGGTCGGACAGCACGTCGTCCGACATGAATCTCGGCTACTACGGCGGCAGCGGAAATGCCGCCAATTTCGCCGCGTATGCGTGGCAGTCGGCGATCAATGCAGGCGAGCCGCTGCCCGATCTGTACATCATTCATATCGGCTGGGGCAGTCAGGGCGTGGACGTCGCCGACGATGCGTTCAGCGGCTGCTGCGGCTGGACGGTGCATGGCGTTAATCTCTGGCAACCCCTGCTAGATGCCAGCAAGACGCCGACGTATGCGCTTGCACCGTTCGCGCGCCGCATGATGTATCTGGGACTGAAGCAGATTCTGGCGACTGGCAAGAAGCCCCGTATCCTCGGCCTGGAGTGGAACCAGTGGGAGGCAGAAGCTGCACCGCTGAATTCTGCCGGCAACGCAACGACGATTCATCGCGCGCCGCAGAATTACGCTTACCTCTTCAGCAGTTTCTTTGCTGCGGTGGGTTCGACCTTCCCGGTGCTGATCGTGAAGCCGTTGTCGACCGCTTACGACAACGTCACCAACGCGGTCGCGCCTTATAATCCCGCCGCGCTTGCGTCGATGCAGAACGTGTTCGGCGGCTTCGTCGACGCGAATCCTCGCATCTTCAGTTTCGCCGATGCATCGCAGTCGCCGGACTGGAATGGACAGCCGCCCGGCTTCGGTATTTTCCAGGGCGGCACGTTAGGCGGCGGAGACGGCAGCGTGCACTACAACCTGGACACACAGAAATGGTTCGGCGAGCAGGCGCTTGCATCGTGTCTCGGGCACGCCCAATTCTGTGGGCCGCGCATCACGGATCTTCCGAGGCGCCTGCCGAATTAACGAACGGATCACTCTGCAACGCTCGACGCTGTGGCATGACGCCACGGCGTCGAGGCATGAGACGCGCGCTAGCATCCCAATCGATACGCAACGCAATCTGGTCATGTTGCGCGAAGTCGAAGCAAGCACCTGAATCAGGAAATCTCGCAGGGCCGGCAACCTTTCGATCTACTGCCGCAGAAATAGATAGGCAATGAAAGTGCCAATCAGTACAACACCCGCGCTGTAGAACACCAGTTTGTTTCGCAACACATCCAGCGTGGACACGGGGGGGTCACTTTCACCGTCGAGGTCCCAATAGTCAATGCCTGGATCTCCCGTGATATTGACGATAATCAGCCCGGCTGAGCCGACAAACAGCACGAGCAAAATCACGAATATTGACGTTGACATCTATGTCCCTATGCTCCGCTTAGTCATTCATCCAACGCATGAAGACGGGTAGTTCTTCCTGATACGTGTCGTTCGCAGCGCCAGCCGCCATTCCACCTAGGTTACTGCCGATAAACACGAGAGCAACTGCACATGCAGGTTCTGCCGGACCGCAGACAAATGAGACGGCGAGCCCAGCCAGACTTCCCCCAATCATGCCGCCTGCAATGATGCTTCCCTGCCTAGCGGCCTCTTTGACTTTATCTTTGGCAGCAACCACTTCACCGGTCGCCAGAACCGCCGTGAATATGATGGCAATCCTTCCATCACGAGTGAGGAAAGACGACGTCAGAAAACCATGCTTGAATTTCTCATCGACACGGTAGAACAATATCAGCACGCTCCCGAGTGTGACCGTGAGCTATATCAGGTGATCGCACTCAATGCTAAGGGCGTCCCTCAAAGCCGCATCACCGCGAGCCGTGCAGCGCGCCTTCTTGAAGACGCGTCACAGATGGTGGCAGAAACGCCCAAAACCACGAAGCCTAGCCCGAGCAAACGAGCATCAGCCAAAGCAGCAGCAAGCGTAGAAGAAGACGCGGCCCATCAACCAGTTCCCGTGCACCACTAACCCCCAATCGCAGCCAACGTGCCGCGTCAACAAGTGACCGAGCGGAGCGCGAGACAAACAAAACCGGAGGCGGCCAATGCGCCGCCATCGCAGGTGTCCAACGCTTCGCAAGAAGTCGCGCGGATATCTCGCTCTATGACGCGTCAATCGACAGCTATCGCGTGGCGGGCCTCCTACCGGCATAGACATTTATGCCGCCGCTCCGCTCACCAGGGAACAACTCTTCCCAGGTAGTCCAGGTAATGCAACCCGGAGCGCCCTTCATAAGCCTCGATTGTGCTCAGCAGGTTCGGGATACTTTCCTCGATCGTCAGACGCGCGTCAGGGCCGCCCATGTCCGTCTTGACCCATCCAGGCGCCATTAATAGCAAGGTTTTCGCATCGTTTTGGTGGCGCGCCGCAAAGCTGCGCATGAGCATGTTGAGTGCCGCCTTACTGCCCCGGTAGACCTCGTAATTGCCGTTAGTGTTGTTGGTGAGGCTACCTTGCCCGGACGACATGACACCAATCGTTCCGGTCGACCGCACAAGATACTGAAACGCCTCGATCACTCTCATCGGGCTCAACGCGTTCGTCACCATGACGCGCACAAATTCATCGGTCGAAACATCGGCGATCGTTTCACCATCGTCGTTTTTTACGCCGGCATTCACGAACAGCACATCCAGTCGACGATCCTTAAGACGACCGTGTAAAGCGGTGACCTGGTCGGGAATCGTGATATCGACTGCTTCAACTTCCAGCACACCTTGAGTGCTGTCCGAGAGTTGGCGCAGCTTTTCTGTTGAGCCTTCCCGCCCGGTGGCGATCACTCGCCAGCCACGCTTCAGGTATTCCTCGACCATGGCAAATCCGAGGCCGCGCGATGCGCCGATGAGAAGGACCGTTTTCTGCGGAGATTTGTCGTTCATTGATAGCTCCCTGTAGTGAGACCCGGGCAAGACCGATAGAACGTGGCTCTGAAATACCACGCGTCCGGGCACGAGTCGATACATGGAATATATCGACGAGCGAGACATGGCGGAAGACGCAGCAGTTGCACTTATAACCTGCACCAAACGCCATGTCTCGATGGATGATGCTACGATCAGGCATGCCCGAACCCGATCTGAATTTACTCATTGCGCTCGACGCATTGCTTGCCGATGGCAGCGTGGCCGGGGCTGCGCGTCGACTGGGGTTGAGTGCCTCCGCAATGAGCCGAACCCTCACCCGGCTTCGCGAGGCAACCGGCGACCCGTTACTGGTTCGGGCGGGACGTCGTATGGTGTTGACGCCGCATGCGGAGGCCCTGCGTCAACGCACGCCCAATGCGGTTCACGAGGCACGCGCCGTACTGCGTCCCTCAACGTCTGAACCGGATTTTTCAACGCTGCAGCGCACCTTTACCATTCGTGCCAACGACGGTTTTGTGGAAGCGATCGGCGCTTCACTGATCGCCGCGGCGACCGCGGCCGCGCCGCTCGTGCGTTTGCGTTTTGCGCCCAAGCTTGAAAAAACAGCGGCTTATTTGCGCGATGGCTCCGCTGATCTTGAGATCGGTGTGCTGGGCGAAATGGGTCCGGAAGTTCGCCTGCAGGCATTATTCCGGGACCGCTTTCTTGGCGTGGTCAGACAGGGCCATCCACTCGCCGCGGAGCGCGAGGTGACGGCCGAACGGTACACCGCGTTCGGCCACGTCGTCGCTTCACGGCGCGGCCGCACAAGCGGACCGGTTGATGAGGCACTCGCCGCTTTAGGCCTGGAACGAACAATCGTCGCCGTCGTTCCGAGTTTTCCCGCCGCGCTCGCAGTGGCGCGAGCCTCCGACTTGATCGCGCTTGTGCCGGCTTCGCTTCTAGGCAAGCGGTCTGAACAGCAGGCATTGCCCGCATCCGCCGCCGCGCACTACGCCTTCGAGCTTCCCGTGACGACCGGCGAAATCACGGTATCGCAGATGTGGCATCCTCGCTTAGAGGTCGATCCTGTTCATCGTTGGCTCCGGCAACTGGTGCTAAACGTATGCCGGGAAAGGCTGTAAAGGCTGAATGTAGTTGATGGGCCTTCCAGTCAGAGCCAGCGCAATGCCCGTTCAATCTCCGTCATCCCGATCCCTCGGTGCTTTATCTGGCGTCCGATGACTCGTCCTTCGTGACCGGCACCGCTTCGCTAGTCGATGGCGGCGCATCGATTACGCGCACGTAAACGCCTACTTGCCGCGAATATCGAGGAATCCAAACCCATTCCGGAATCACGTCCCGATTCCGGAAGCATGATCCTCGATGTCCTCGGCAAACCTCTGCAGCAAGCGCACGAGGTCATCGATTTCTTTCTGCTCCCATCGGATGAACAACGCGCGGCCCAGCCGGTCGCACGCTGCATCCACCGCGTCAGTCATCGCCTTGCCCTTAGGTGTCACGACGGCTTGCCGAACGCGACCGTCCTCACTGCCGGCTCTTCGCTCGTCAACCGCTTTGCGCCGAGACGATCCCTCGGAATCGTTACAATGGCCCGCATGAATCCCCCTCTCAACAGCATCGAATGTCAGACATGCTGACCTCCTATTTCTGGAGCGGCGACGCTATCCGCAGTCGGCGCGTGAGCGACATCGTGCTATCGGGCATCGTCGACGTGCCGGCGCCCCCCGTACGTCTGCTTGCAGATTGGGAAAGGGAGATATCGTCGCGTATGGTTCTGGAGCCCGGTGACGTCGAACCCATGCCTTTGCCGCGAGCGCGGGCGCGCTGGCCGGACTACACGCGCTGCGTGCAGGCAATGTCCGATTGGACGGGCGCGCTCGGACTCCCCGCGGTGCTTGCCGCCAGCGACGTCGCCCTCATGGCCAGTCGCGGCGCGAGATACCACCATGACGGTGCGCAATATGGCGGTGCGGCCTTTTGCAATCTCTTCATGAGCGAGGATAGGGGGCTGGACTTGCATTTTCCCGCTTTGGATCATCGCATTCCGCTGACCCGGGGAACGGCGGTGATATTCGATACAGGCCAGCCTCACGGCGTCATTCAGCGCGGCAGCAGCGGTTTTGATGCCGCCGACTTCGCGCCGGACCGGGATTGCGTGCAGATATTCCTGACGTGGGAGCTTCCTATCGAAGATGCCCATGTCGCGCACGCACTGAAGGTTGCCTTCGACGTCGCCCCTGCGGCCTCGTTGCAACCGGATACAGAGCAAGTCTGCCTGAACGGCGATCCGGTCATTGTGTGCCCGGAGTCTGGTCGTTGGTGCCGGGTTGACTAATCATCGTCAGGGTCACTGACTGACGCCACTCGCCGCCTGTATGATTGCGGGTTTGCGCCCAGCGACAACCCGCGCGGGCGGTTCACACAGATCGCGCACCGCCCGCTGCCTACGCTACGCCACCGTATCCATTCACGACAACCCTAAGGAAGACCGCCATGACGGCCACAACGCAATTCGATCAGGTTTCCGTTATCAAACGCGCCAACGTCTACTTCGACGGCAAGTGTGTCTCGCACACCGTTCTCTTCGGCGACGGCTCGCGCAAGACGCTGGGCGTGATCTTGCCCGGCGCGCTCAACTTCGGCACTGACGCACCGGAACTCATGGAAGTGCAGGCCGGCCAATGCCGCATCCGTCTCGAAGGCGGTGATGAGTGGAAGACGTACGGCGCGGGCGAGTCATTCTCGGTGCCCGGCAAGAGCCGCTTCGATATCGACGTAATCGAAACACTCGACTACATCTGCAGCTATCTGTAAATGTAAAGACGGCCGGGCACATCGTGCCCGGCAATGTGCACGCCACTTCGCGCGCGTGCGGCGGCGCAGGCGTGTAAGCTTAGCTTCGCCTTTGTCGCCAGGGACTTCACGTCAATGCCCTCTTCCATCCGCAACTCGCTCGTCTGGATCTTCGATGCATTCGAGCGCGATTCAACCTTTATCAGCAAACGGATGTTCGGCTGCGATGCCGCGTATATCGACGGCCTGTTGTGTCTGGTTGCCGCCGATCGCGACAAGCCGTGGAATGGTTTGCTGATATGCACATCGCAAGAGCGCCACGCCGCGCTCATCGATGAAATGCCCGCCTTGCGGCCGCATCCGGTGCTCGGCAAATGGCTTTATGTCCCGCAAGATGATCCGGCGTTTGAAACCATCGTGGAAAGGATGACGGCCCTCGTGCTCGCACGCGATCCGCGCGTGGGCGTCGAGCCGAAGCCGCGCAAACGTGGCGGCAAATCCACCTTGCCGAAGACATAAGAGATCGCTGCCGCCCGCCTTCCTGCGTGGTCAGATTTCCACGCGCGCGCCCAGCTCGATCACCCGATTGGCTGGTAGCTTGAGATAAGCCGCGACGTTACCGACGTTGTGCAGCATGACCGAGAACAACCGCTCGCGCCACATCGCCATGCTGCTATCACGCGTGGGCACCAAGGTCGCGCGGCTGAGGAAATAGGACGTCTCCGCGGGTTCGAAGGTCAGGCCATACGCCCCACAAACTTTAAGCGCGCAAGGCAGATCGACGACGTCCATGAAGCCATACGTGATCGTGATCTGGTAACAGCCCGAATCGAGCGGGTGCACGCTCACGCGCTGACTCGCGGGAACCCATGGTATCTCCTCATTGTTCACCGTCGCGAAAACGACGCGTTTGTGGAGCACGTGGTTATGCATCAGATTGTTGATCAACGAATGCGGCACGCCATCCGCATCAGGCGACAGAAAGATTGCCGTACCGTCGACCCGGGTCGGTGAACGGGCCAGCAGCGTCGTCAGATAGGATTTGAGCGGCATCGTCCCGGCTCTCACGCGTGCTTCGGCCCGCATCATCTCCCAGCCTCGTCCCCATGTCGCCATGATCGTGTAGATGATCAGCCCGACCAGAAGCGGGAACCAGCCGCCCTCCACGATCTTCAGCAAGTTGGCGGAGAAGAACGCCGCGTCGATGATGAAGAAAAATACGGTCGCAAATACGCAGAGGAACCAGTTGTAATGCCACGCGTAACGAATGACGAAGAACGTCAGGATCGTCGTGATCAGCATCGTGCCGGTGACAGCGATACCGTACGCGGAGCCGAGCGCGGTAGAGGAACCGAAGCCGATCACAGCAGCCACGACGGCAGCCAGTAACGTCCAGTTGATTCCTGGCACGTAGATTTGCCCCATTTCCCTTTCCGACGTGTAGACGACGTTCATGCGCGGCAGGAAGCCGAGTTGCATCGCCTGCTTGGTCATCGAATACGTACCCGAAATAACGGCTTGGGACGCGATGACGGTCGCGACCGTCGACAGCGCGATCATCGGAAACAGCGCCCATTGCGGGAACAGCTTGTAGAACGGATTCTGCAACGCCCCCGGCTCGGCAAGCAGCAAGGCGCCCTGCCCCAGATAGTTCAGGGCGAGCGCGGGAAACACCAGGCCGAACCACGTCAGCCGGATCGGCCTCGCGCCGAAATGTCCCATGTCGGCATACAGCGCTTCCGCGCCCGTCAACGACAAAACGACCGCGCCCAGCGCAACGAACGCCAGCACGCGGTGATGGAGGCAAAATGCCAGCCCCGTGATTGGATTGAGCGCAAACAGAATCGCGGGCGCCCGCATCACGTTGACGACGCCCACCACGGCAAGCACGATGAACCAGAGCACCATCACCGGTCCGAACACGATACCGATCCCGGACGTGCCGCGCTTCTGCATCAGGAACAGGGTAACCAGCGCAATCAGCGTCACCGGAATCACACAGGTCTTGAGAAACGGCGCCGCGACCTCCAGACCTTCGACCGCGCTCAGCACCGAGATTGCCGGCGTAATGACACTGTCGCCGTAGAAGAGCGCCGCCCCCATGATGCCGACAGCCAGCAGCGTACGGCGCAATCGCGGCCGCGTAGCGACCGACGACGCGGCCAGCGCCAGCAAGGCCATGATGCCGCCCTCGCCATGATTATTCGCGCGGAGAATCAGCGTGACGTACTTGAGCGAGACGACGACAATCAGCGACCAGACGATCAGCGACACGATGCCGACTATGTTCAGCGCATTGAGCGACAGGCCATTGCCCGAATCGAACACAGTCTGCAGCGTATACAAGGGGCTGGTGCCGATGTCGCCATACACGATGCCCAGCGCAGCAAGCGCGAGTGCAGGCATCGCCGGACGCTGATGCCCACGCCCGCCGGGATGCCCCGCATCGGGCACGGCGGATACTGACTGGCTCATGTCTCGCTCCAGTTAGCGCTCTCGCAGTGCAACACACGGGCCAGACGGTTGCGTGCGGAACGGCTTAATACTTTTATCTGAAAGTCAGCGTGCCACTCATTCAAAATACACCATTGGCCGGTGCGTATAGAAGGAATTGAACACCATGTCCGACAGCATGCGATGCGCGAGCTTTATTACACGAACCTTTCGTCGCGGTAAGTTCGCACCTGTCTTGGGGGAATAGCTGGCTTCTGCCCAGCACTGAGACCATCCATCGCGACGGCGTGGAAGCCAATTCACGAAGCGGAAGAAAGGGTGGCCCGTCATGACGGGCCACCACGCTCACGATGCATGGAATGAAAGATCGTTTCCAGGTATGGAAATCGATCGATTCCGCTCCGGTTGCTTAATGCCCGGAAAGCAGAACGTTTGCGATGACACCCGTTGCGATCGCTGCGAGCACATAGTCACCGTTCACACCGACCCACTGATACCCGCGCGGCGGCGCTTGCAGGCCATGCTCGTGCCAGTTGTCGACAACGTAGTTACGATCGCGGTACTCCGTCGGCAGCCGCTCTCCCTTGTGCCAATCGTTGTGAGGAACGGGACCGCCCGGCCCACCCAAAGACGCATCGCGCGGCCCGGGCCCACGGCCATATCCATGCTGATCGCCGTGTCCCGGATTGGGTCTGCCGTGCGAAGGCTGGCCGTTGCCGTGATTGTCGTGATTGTCGTCGTGTTGCTGCGCGAAAGCGGCAACAGGCGCGCCGAGTAACGACATGATCAACAGCGGTGCGACGAATGTCGATTTCATGACTTTGCCTCCCAGAGAATGCGATAACAGTGTGGTGTTCGAAGGTGTATCTGTAGTGACGCGCCAGCTGCGTGTTGATCGGCCGCCTATGCGACGTGGTTCATTCATCAACGTCCGCAACGTCTGCGCTGGCAAATAATGTCATAAGAACGCCTGTTCGCCAAAACCGCGCGTGGTTGCTTCGTTGACTCAAGTCACGTGACACGGATTTCTACGATCCTCTACCGCGGAGGCAGGGTCTCTCGAGGCACGACGCACTCAGTGCGCAAAGCTGATCGGCATACCGCTGTGCGGATGCGGCACGGTGCCCATCGTGATGCCGTAGATCGCACTCAGCGTGTCGGCGCGCATCATCTCGGCAGCGCCGCCGCTCGCCAGCAGGTGGCCGCCTTTCAGCGCGATCAGATCGTCGCAAAATCGGCCTGCCATATTGACGTCATGCAGTACCACCACGACGCCGAGGCCCCGCTCTTCGCTGAGTTTGCGTACAAGCCCGAGCACTTCAACCTGATGCGCGATGTCGAGTGCCGAGATCGGCTCGTCGAGCAGAAGCCACTCGCTATCCTGTGCAACGAGCATCGCCAGCCACACGCGCTGACGCTCACCGCCGGAGAGACTGTCGACCGTGCGATCGGCAAAACCGGTCACCTCGGTCAGCTCCATCGCCTCGCGCACCTTGTCCGAGTCTTGCGCCGAAAAACGGCCCAGCGCGCCATGCCACGTATAGCGGCCCAGCGCGACCAGTTCTCGCACCGTCATGCAGTCCGCTGCCGGTAGCTGCTACGGCAAGTAGGCAATTTTGCGCGCGAGTTCGCGGCTGTCCCAATCGGCCAGCCGCTGGCCCGCGAGGTGTATCGTGCCGCCCGTCGGCCGCTGCTGACGCGACCATTGCCACGCAACTCGGCTATACCAACTCGAGTGCGTTCATCACCATGTTCAGGCGGACGATGGGCGAAACACCACAACGCTATCTGAGATGAACAAGCTGAGGGAAACGAGCGGTACGTGAGACGTTTTGTGAGTCAACCTTTCAACCAGCGTGCCCCTGACCGCCCTTTTCGCTGTCGAGATGCGCCATCTGCGCCGCCGCGTAACGTTCACCTGCGGCAGCCCCGTTCGGTACTGCCTGCGCGATCGCAGCCAGATCCTCCGCCGTGAGCGTCACGTCAAGCGCACCGAGCGCTTCGGCAAGACGATCGCGCCGGCGCGCGCCGACGAGCGGCACGATATCGCTGCCTTGAGCGGCAACCCACGCAATCGCGATCTGCGCCACGGAGACGCCCTTCGCTTCGGCCACCTTGCGAAGCGCATCCACGAGCGCGAGATTGCGATCGACATTGTCTCCCTGAAAGCGCGGACTCATGGCGCGGAAGTCGCCCTTCCCCGCCGAGTCTTTGCTCCAGTGACCGCTGATCAGGCCACGCGATAACACGCCATACGCCGTCACGCCAATCCCGAGCTCACGGCACGTCGGCAGTATCTCGTCTTCAATGCCGCGCGAGATCAGCGAGTACTCGATCTGCAGATCGCTCACCGGATGTACCGCCGCCGCACGGCGAATGGTCGTGGCGCCCACTTCGGACAAGCCGACGTACCGCACATAGCCGGCTTTGATCATGTCGGCAATCGCCCCGACCGTGTCCTCGATCGGCACGTTGGGATCGAGCCGCGCAGGACGGTAGATGTCGATATGATCGACACCCAGCCGCTGCAGCGAGTAGGCGAGAAAATTCTTGACCGCCGCGGGCCGCGCATCGTTAAGCGACCAACCGCCTGCGGGGTCGCGCATCGCCCCGAATTTCACACTGATGATCGCCGCGTCGCGGCGTGACGGCGGTGCGCTTTTCAGGGCCTCGCCGATCAGGATTTCGTTGTGGCCGGAGCCGTAGAAATCGCCGGTATCGAGTAACGTGATGCCGGCTTCGAGTGCGGCGTGGATCGTCGCGATGCTTTCAGCGCGGTCTGATGGACCATACATCCCAGACATACCCATGCATCCAAGACCGATGGCGGAGCTTTGCGGACCCGTCTTACCCAGTTGAAGATGTTTCATCATGTTCCTTGGTGGTTGCGCCGCAAGAAAGGCGCTTGACCTGAAGTATCGGCCGAATTTCAGCGTGCGATAATCCCCCTCAATCTGGATGACCCGTGCGGAAATGCGAACAATGCAGGAACCCGATCTTTCCGATCTGAAAGCATTCGTCGCTGTTACGCGGGCACGCGGCTTCCGCCATGCTGCGCTAACGGGCGGCGTGTCGGCTTCATCGCTGAGCGAAGCGGTTCGCCGGCTCGAACAGCAGCTCGGCGTCAGGCTGCTCAATCGCACGACGCGCAGCGTCACGCCAACGGAAGCAGGGCAGCGGCTTTTCGAGCGGCTGGCGCCGGCATTCGGGGAAATCGCCATCGCACTGGATGCGGTGAACCTCTTTCGCGAAAGTCCCACCGGAACGCTAAGGTTGAACGTTCCGTCGATCGCGGCAAGAGAAATCCTGCCCGCTCTCCTCTCCCGTTTCCTGGCCGCTCACCCGGGCATTACGGTGGACGTCGGGACCAACGACACGTTCATCGATATCCTTGCGGCGGGCTTCGACGCCGGCATCCGTTACGACGAACGGCTCGAGCGCGACATGATCGCCGTGCCGATCGGCCCGCGCGTTCAACATTTCGTCGCGGCGGCCTCGCCGTCCTATCTCGCGGCTCGCGGCATACCGCAGCATCCAGGTGAGCTGCTAAACCACGCGTGTATCGGCCACCGCTTCGACAGCGGCGTGCTTGCGACATGGCAATTCGAGCGGGGAGACGACATCGTACCGATCGAGCCAAACGGGCCGATGATCGCCTCCCTGATCGACCTGCAAAGAAGGGCGGCTATCGACGGGCTGGGGATCGTCTATTCGTTTGACGAGTTTCTGCGGCCGGCCATCGAGCGCGGCGAGCTCGTACCGGTACTCGATGAGTGGTGCCAATCCTTCACTGGACCGTTTTTGTACTACCCGAGCCGCACGCATATGCCGGCGCCGCTTCGGGCGTTCGTTGACTTTATTCTTGCCGCTGACGAATCGAGCATTCATCCGCAGCACGGAACGCCAACGTGAACCGGTGCGGGTCACGGCATGGCGTACTCATCGAGTTCTGACAACAACCTCGATCCGCAACGCTTCCCCACCGGCCACAATCGCGAGCAAATGGTCGACGTTCGGATGGGCACCCGGGCGGTTGCGTGCGTCGGCCGTATGCTCCGCGAACACCGCGAGGCCGTGTTCAGCCGCTTTGGCGTCCAGCGTGCCGAAGGCCTGCTGCAGATAGTGGTACACCGCCAACGAGCCCTGCTTGCCCGGCTTGTTCTCGATGCTTGCCACCACGGCGCCCTTGCCGTCGATCAGATCGATACGTTCGATACCGTCAATGGCAGGCAGTTGGGCGAGGTTATCCTTAAACACGTTGCTCGGTTGAATCACTGAAAACACTCCTTCAATTCTAAAAATGGCGGCGAGCCGTATCTTATCCGATAGGGTGTTTTGCATCGCACCCGGCGATGACGCTTCGTGCAGTCTGTTGCGGATGGTTCGGTTTTTACGAACTTTCGCTCCCGGATTAGCAGATTTATCCGATTCATAACCTGCTGCATACTCAGGCTCATTACCACGGCGGACATTGTCCGCGACAGGAGCCCGAACATGCGAACCTACCCGCGCAACAGTCCTCAGGCCGCAGCACGTATCGTCGCGCTGGCCCTCACTTCCGACGGACACGTCAGCAGCGCGGAAGAGCGCGCGCTCGAAAGCCTCGATATTGCCGGTGAACTCGGCCTCGCACCCGCGCAATTCGCGCAGATCGTGCAGGCGCTCTGTGAGGATCAGTCGCTCGCGAACACGCCGTTCACGCCGCCGGTCGGCCAGGTCGACGCGGCCCTGCTCGTCACGCTGATCGACGAGATCGACGACCCCGCGTTGCGCCGCAAGGTGATTCGGTTGTGTATCGCCGTGACGATCGCGGACAACTATCTGGCGGACGGCGAAATCACCCTACTCGCTGCGGTGTTCAACGCGTGGGGGCCCAAGCCCAACCAGAGCGCTAGCCGGCACATCCCGCTGCCGGGCACACTACACGCTCACGCACGTACGGCCGCGATCACCTGAGAAGCGAGCGCATGATGTTGCCCGCGCCGCGAGCGGATCGCGTGGATCTCTTCCACCACGCCTTCCGCTCGACCGAGCCAGCGCAGCCCGCGCAGCAGTGCCACGTCTTCAGCGCCCAGTTCCGCGAGCGGAAACACGCCGAGACCGCGCGCGGCGAACACGGCCATCAGCGCGCTGTCTTCGAATTCCCCGACGATCCGCGGCCGGATATCTTCGGCTTCGAACCAGCGGTCGAGCCGCGCGCGCAATGCACTGTGCCCGGTGGGCAGCAGGACGGGCAGATCGGCGAGGCACTGCGGAAAACCGGCACGGGCGGCCTTGCGGATGATCTCCGCCGGCCCATACCAGTCGACCGGCGAGCCGACGAGACGCTGGCTCACGACGCGCAGGTCCGCATTGTGCGGCGCAGGCTGGCACGCCAGAACGAGATCGAGCCGATGGAGCGCGAGTTCGGACAACAACTGCGCATGTTCGCCCTCATGACATAGCAGTCTGAGCGACGGCGTATCCAGCACCGGCGCGAGCAGCGCGTGTGCGGCGAGCTTGGAAATGCCGTCGGAGAGACCCACCGCGAGCCGCGCAACCCGTTCGCCGCCGGTCTCGCGCATCTCGTCGAGCAGCGCCTCGCCGATCTGAAAAATCTGCTCCGCGCGATTGAATGCCGTCTCGCCGGCTTCCGTCATGGTGACGCCGCGCCCTGCCGGTTTCAGCAATTGACGCCCGATCGATTTCTCCAGCTCACGCACCTGCGCGCTGATCGTCTGAACGGCCATGTCGAGACGCTCGGCCGCGCGCGCGAAGCCGCCCTCCTTCACGACGATCCAGAAATAGTAGAGGTGACGGTAGTTGAGCATGCTGTGGACACTTCGAAAAAAACGATATATCGCTCAGATTATCACTGATTTATCCGAACCATGAAGACGGCGATGATGACGACATACCGACGTTGCCCGTCACCCTTTGCTCACGGACCTCATGGACTCTCTACTCATCCTCGCTGCCGACCCCGCCGTATGGGCTGCGCTTCTCACGCTGGTCGTGATGGAAATCGTGCTCGGCATCGACAACCTGATCTTCATCTCGATTCTCAGCAACAAGCTGCCGGAAGCACAACGCGCGCGGATACAGCGCCTCGGCATCATGCTCGCGCTCGTGTTGCGGCTCGGCCTGCTTGGCACCGTCGCGTGGATTGCGCAACTGACCGCGCCCGCCGTGACGCTCTTCGGCCACGCGTTTTCATGGCGCGACCTGATCCTGCTCGGCGGCGGCCTGTTCCTCGTCTGGAAGGCGACCAGTGAGATTCGCCACCACGTCGTCCAGGTTGACGAGGCACGCGACCAGGCGGGCACGATCGTGCAGTTGACTGCCATGGCTGCGATTGGACAGATCCTGGTGCTCGACATCGTGTTTTCGGTCGACAGCATCATCACCGCGGTCGGAATGACCGAGCACATGCCGATCATGTTCATTGCCGTGATTGCCGCGGTCACGGTGATGCTGTTCGCCGCCGGCCCGCTGTCGCGCTTCATCGAGCGTAATCCGACCATCGTCATGCTCGCGCTCGGCTTCCTGCTCGTGATCGGCATGACACTAATCGCAGAGGGTTTCGGTTCGCACATCCCGAAGGCCTACATCTACGCGGCCATGGCGTTCTCCGCGTTTGTCGAAGCACTGAACATGCTCGCGCGCCGGGCGAAATCGAAGCGCACGGTTGCTGCGAGTCAATAAGCGCCCAGGTTACGGGCGCGTCCGAAAAGCGCGGTTCGACATGTTCGATTTCGACTGAACGTGTCCGCGAGTAGAAGAACCCGGCAGCCAGTATCAAATCAAGGGCGCGCGCTGTTGTCAGCCGCGCCCTTTTACTTGCCCCTCCGACATGGCCTCATGCCATCGTCGAACCCTTCATATAAATAACAAAGTGTCGCGTGTCATCGATAGAGTGAACTGGCGCGTTAAAGCGTTAACGGGTTAAGCAGATTAAGCGTGACCTACGCACTGAATCCCCTTGCACCCGCCGCCGTGATGTTCCCCCAAATCTTTTCGCGCCCGTCTATCGTTCAGATGCCAATTTCCCTCGTTTCAATTAAAAAAACCGGCGCCCTTGCCGCGCTAATTTACTGCACGCTAACTATGGCGATGCCGGCACGGGCAGCCGACAACGTGATCGTGCTCGACTCCGGCGAGGCGCAACTGACGCTGATCGACCCCGTCACGCACAAGGTCATCGGCACCGAGCCGACCGGTAAAGAACCGCATCATCTGATGATTACGCCCGACGGCCACTCGCTCATCGTGGCGGATTCGATCTCGAACAACCTCATGTTTCTCGATCCGCACACCGGTAAGGTGCAGCGCAAGGTCGAAGATATTGAAGACCCCTATCAGCTCGGTTTCTCGCCCGATCACAAATGGTTTGTCACCGCTGGCCTGCGGCTCGATCGCGTCGACGTGTATCACTACGACGGCCAGAATATGACGCTCGCCAAACGTGTCCCGCTCTCGAAGACGCCGAGCCACATGACGTTCTCGTCCGATAGCAAGACTGTGTTCGTCACGCTGCAAGACACGGGCGAAGTGGCCGCGATCGATCTGGCGACGCAGACGGTGCTCTGGAAACTGCATGTCGGCAATACGCCCGCCGGCCTCTGGATGACGCCGGGCGACCGCTATCTGCTGATCGGCATGACGGGCGAAGACGACGTCGCCGTGGTCGACTGGCAGAAACAGCAAGTCGTGAAAAGAATCCAGACGGGTCGCGGCGCGCACAATTTCCGCAACCTCGACGACGGCCAGCACGTGGCGCTAACGAACCGCGTGGAAAGCACGATCAGCATTCTCGATTACAACACGCTGACGAAAACCGCCGACATCACCGGACTCATGCCCGGCCCTGACGACATGGAACTGTCCGCCGATCGCCGCTACCTGTGGGTCACTTTCCGTTTTTCGCGGCATGTCGGCATCATTGATCTGACGACGCATAAACTTATCGACACGATCGCGGTCGGACGTTCACCGCACGGTTTGTATTTTGCCAACCGAGCTCCCGTGTATGCGCCCAATCCAGACTGAACAGGCTTTCGTTTCGATGACAGAACCCGCAATCCCAAGAGGCTTTCGATGATCCACGAAATCATCGCGCAACTCGACAATGGCATCTCGACGCTGCAGACACTCCTGTACGTCGACGTGGTGCAGCCGTTTTTCTATCGCTTCGGCCTGATGGGATATGACGAGGACACCTACGATGCACTCTATTGGGTGATCGTCGGCGTGCTGCAAATCCTGGTCACGTATATCGCCTTGCGGCCGCTGGAAGCGCTGCGGCCCATCGAGGCGTGGTCCGATCGAAAAGCGCTGCGCGCCGATGTGATCTACACGTGGATCGCCAAGCTCGGCATCCTCAATATCGCGTTCTTCTTCATGCTGCAGCCGCTGTTCAATCACTGGCAGAGCTTGATGGCGATCTACAACGTGCCGAACATCGACATCGACGGCGTGTGGCCCGGTGTCACCGATCAGCCGGTTGTGTCGTTCCTCATCTATCTGATCGTGCTCGATTTCTTCGGGTACTGGTATCACCGCTGGCAGCACCGCTTCGGCGTGTGGTGGGAACTGCACGCGGTGCACCACAGCCAGCAGCAGATGTCGTTGTGGGCCGACGACCGCAATCACTTTCTCGACGACATCATTCAGGCCGCGTTCTTTGCCGCGATTTCGCTGTTCATTGGCGTGCAGCCGACGCAGTTCGTCGTGCTGGTCGCGGTCGGCAACTTCATGCAAAGCGTGCAGCACGTGAATGCGCGGTTGCCATATGGATGGCTGCTCGAACGCACGATCGTGAGCCCGATTTTTCACCGGCGTCATCACGCGGTCGGTTACGGCCATGAAGGCACGCGCTACGGCTGTAACTTCGGCGTGCTGTTTCCGTGGTGGGACATGATGTTCAGGACCGCGTCGTGGGATCGTGCCGTCGAGCCGACCGGCATTCGCGACCAGTTGCCGGCACCGCACGGCGCGGGGCGCTCCTATGGCGAGGGTTTGATCGCACAGCAATGGCGCGCATTCGGCCGCATCGCCATGCGGCTGCGGGGGCAACGCAATTACGGCAGCGTGACGGACTGATTGTCATTGTCGTGGAGCGGGCGCGGCTCCCATCGCGGCCCGCTCGCCAGATCGTAGATCGCGACTGAAGGCCCGGCTGCCACCGTGAAGGCCACCCAGCGAAAACGAGCGGTTAGCGACTAGCGGGGACCTCATCCCAACCCCACCGCTCGCGCGATCAGCCACACCCCTGCGCCAACGATGCAGGCCCCAATGACGCGCGCCACGCGCTCACCACGCGGTGCAAGACGTTCGACGGTGATAGCCGCCGCCACGACGGTCATCACCCGCCAATCCATGACCCCGCCCACGAGAAGGACCATCGTCAAGCCTGCACAGCAGTAGCTGCAGTGGAGACCGAGGCGCAGGCCATGTCGCCATGCCGTGGCGGCGTCCGCGGGTAATGCGGGTGAGCTGGGCAACGCGGCCACCCCAGCCAACATCAGGCAGCGCCCAGGCGTCTCGCGGCAGCAGGCCAGGTGCCGCGCCTTCCATGCCGTGAACTGCAGCGCCCCGGCGAGAAGCACCACCACACCGACCGCGAGCGGAACCGCGCGTGCCAGCGCTGGCAGCGCTATCTCAAGTGCCGCCAGCGCGGCGCCCAGCGGAAATGCGGCCACGCCGAATACGGTCCACACAAAGAAATACCCGGCGCCCACCCACGCCGTCAGCCAGCCCAAACGGGTCTCGCCTATCCCGCCGACGGCCTGCCGGTAACGCCACAGCATGGGTACAAGAGAGGGCAGCATCATCGCGACCATCATCACTATCCACATGCCGAGGAACAACGCCGCGACGCCGGGCCATGTCTGTCCGCACATCCGCATCCATGCCGCCGACATCGTCCAGCCGCCCGGCATCGGCATCTCGCCCATCGCCGACATGGACGCGGCGCCGATTATCGTCACCGCCGCGCTAACAGCGAAGAGCAGCGCCGAGACGCCGAAGAACGCCCGCTGCGAAACTCGCGCTTCGACCAGGCGTCCCGACATCTCCCGTCCGCCGGTTGCGCTAACGTGTCCCATGGCCGGGCTCAGCGCTTCTCGTACTCGTCGTGCCGCTTCCACCAGACGCCCGTCTCGTTGCGCCCCTTGGGAGCACGGTCGAGCCACTGGTACATGCCCCAGATGCCGTCCACGCCGCGCGCATAGGTGGAATACGTGTGATAGACAACGCCGTCCTCGAGTACGAACGCGCTTAAGCCCGGCCGGTCGCGCGTGTAGGTCGCCGCGTCGGTGCCACAGGTGGCCGCGAACTGGGCGACGGGCGCCGGGACCTGTGTCGTCTCGTCCATCGCGTGGCCGCCGCGCTCGTAGTTGTACTCGATACTTCCTTCACGCTGCTGCGCCTCGGTGAACGCGATGTTGAAGTCGAAGTTGAAGTCGCTTCCGGACGAGGACGCCCAGGGAAACGTCCATCCCATCCGGCGCTGGTAGGTCTTCAGCTTCTCGAGCGGTGCCCGCGACACGGCCGAAAGCGTGACGTCGTGATTCGCCAGATGAACGACGAGGCCGTCGAACCCATCCGCGATCGCGGAGCACGACGGGCAGCCCGCCTTGTAGTCCGGCCCGAACATGAAGTGGTACACGAGGAGCTGCGAACGTCCCTTGAACAGGTCGGCCAGCGTGGCGCTTCCCGCCTCGGTTTCGAACCGGTACGTCTTGTCGACGCGTACCCAGGGCAGCGCCTGCCGCTGCCGCACCAGTTCGTCGCTCTGCCGCGTAAGCGCCTTTTCCGCCTTAAGCAGATCGAGCCGCGCCGCCAGCCACTCGTCACGTGTCCCGGTCGTATGTGTCGTGGTCATGCTTCCCTCCTTGGGAGTCCTTCGTCGTTCGTGCAATTGCAGATACGACGAACGGGTTGGTGGTCGTGCTAGATTAGTCACGGACACCGAACGGTGGGAGTGACAAGTGTGGCGGGATTCGAATCGACCATGGACGCGCGGGTAACGGCCGCGGCGCGGGCACTCGCGGCCGGGGACCCGCTCGGCGCACTGAACCGGGTTGCCTTGCGCGACGACGCCCCTGCGCTCGCTCTGCGAGGCATCGCCATGGCCCAGCTCGGCGATCTCGTTCGGGCGAAGGCGCTTGTGCGAAGTGCAGCACGCGCCTTCGGTCCAAAAGAGCCCGTAGCCCGCGCGAGATGCGTGGTCGCCGAGGCCGAAATCGCGCTCGCCTCGCGCGATCTGGGCTGGCCCGCCAAGGCGCTCGATGCCGCACGGGCAACGCTGGAAGCCCACGGCGACCGGCTGAACGCCGCACATGCGCGGTATCTCGAAGTCCGGCGCCTGCTCCTGATCGGACGCCTCGACGAGGCCGAGCGCCTGCTCGCCAGACTCGACCCCACGCCGTTCCCGCCCGCGTCGAGAGCCGCCCACGAACTGGCCGTCGCGGGCATCGCCATGCGCCGCCTCGACACGAAGACGGCTCGCGCTGCGCTGGCAAGGGCCGAGCGCGCCGCGCGTCATGCCGGCATCCCGTCGCTGACGGCGGAAGTCGAAAGCGCACGCCTTCTGCTGAACACACCCGCGGCGCGTCTGATTGCGCGTGGCGAGGCGCGGCCCCTCCTGCTCGAGGAAGTTGAAGCGTTACTGGCGTCGAAGGCGCTCGTCGTGGATGCGTGCCGTTATGTCGTACGTGAAACCAACATCGTGGTGCCGCTCGCGCGGCGTCCGGTGCTGTTCGCGCTCGCACGCGCACTGGCCGAAGCGTGGCCCGAAGACGTCTCGAGGAACGTACTCATCGCACGGGCATTCAGGACGAAGCACGCCGATGACTCGCATCGCGCGCGGCTGCGAGTCGAAATCGGACGGCTTCGCGCATTGCTTGGGCCGTTAGCCGGCGTGAGCGCGACGAAGCGCGGCTTTGCGCTCGTGCCGCACGGCGCGCGCGAGGTTGTCGTGCTCGCGCGCCCGGTCGAAGAACCGCATGCGATGGTGCTCGCCTTCCTCGCCGATGGTGAATCGTGGTCGAGCTCCGCGCTCGCGATTGCGCTGGACGCCAGCCAGCGCACCATGCAGCGGGCACTCGATTCGCTGGCGACGGCCGGCAAGGTGCAGTCGTTCGGTCGCGGGCGGGCGCGGCGCTGGATGACGCCGCCCATGCCCGGATTCACGACGACTTTGTTACTCCCCGCTCCCCTCTCGAGTGATTAGGATGGATCCATGAACCGATCAGCCGCCAAAATCGTACGTGAATATGGACCGTTTCCGGGTGTCGACAGTGTGCATGGCGTCACGTACGACGGTCAGCACGTCTGGATTGCTACCGGGGACAAGCTGAACGCCTTCGATCCGGCGAGCGGAGAAACGCTGCGCTCGATCGATATCACCGCGCAGGCAGGCACGGCCTTCGACGGCCAGCACCTGTTCCAGATCGCCGGCGACCGCATCCAGAAGATCGATCCCGATACCGGCCATGTGCTCGCCACGATCCCGGCACCTGGCGGCGGCGGCAACTCAGGGCTCGCGTGGGCCGAAGGAACGCTCTGGGTGGGACGGTATCGCGACCGGCAGATCCATCAGGTCGATCCTCAAACCGGGGCAATTCTTCGCACCATCGAGTCCAACCGCTTTGTCACCGGGGTCACCTGGAACGACGGGGAGCTCTGGCACGGCACCTGGGAAGAGGACGAGAGCGAATTGAGGCGAATCGATCCTCGTACGGGAGAAGTCCTGGAGAGCCTCGAGATGCCGACCGGCGTGTACGTGTCAGGGCTCGAATCCGATGGCCACGATCAGTTCTTCTGCGGCGGCGGAACCAGCGGGAAGGTGAGAGCCGTACGTCGCGCGAGGCCAGACGCCGGGATTGCCGCCGAGGCCGAGTCTACGAGCGAGTAGTTGAAAGTTGAATCTGAGTGGTCCCGCCGGAGCATGCCGGCGGCGTCTCGTGCCGATTGGGGCAGATGAGCCCCTTCGTCCATGCGCAGCAGGCGCCCCGCATTCGCGATCACAATGAAGGTGCCCCAGGTTGTGCAAAAGCGCGACCCAGACAGCGCTGAGCACACCTATTGCGGCCAGCGCGATCACAGCGACCGTCCACGCCAGGCCGATCGCGGCATTGATCGCCGCGGTATGCAGGCAGCGTCGCCCGAGGCGGACACACGTCGGGATACGGCGCAAATCGTCGCCAAGCATCACGACGTCCGCCGACGCCACCGCAATGTCGATACCTCGTTCGCCCATCGCAATGCTGGTCGGGCCGGCCTTGATGGCAAGCACATCGTTCAGGCCGTCGCCCACGACGAGCGGATGATAGCCCGCCGCCATTTCCCGCACGACGTAATCGAGCTTGTCGTGCGGCCGCGCCTGCGCGACGACGATGGCAATGCCGGTGTCCGCGGCCAGTTTGCGCGCCACTGGCTCGCGGTCGCCGGTCAACAGCGTCTGGCGCGTCAGCCCGAGCTCCCGCAACTCCGCTAACGCGTCCTTTGCTTCCGCACGCAGTGCGTCGGCAAATCCCGACCACGCGAGCAAGCTCACAAGCGTGGACGAGACCATCGCGTGAACCAGCGCGGCGGGCGAAAGAGGCTGCAACGCCGTCGCGGCGATCGCCACGGAAAGACAGCCGCACATGGCCACGCCCCACGGTTGCCAGTGGAAAGCTCGCCAGGCGAGGCTCGGTGGCCGCGTCTCGGCATCTTGCCGGACAAGTTGCCTGACGAAGCTTACGCCCCGCTTCCAGCCCGACTCCTCTGCCGGATCACGTGGCCTGCGTGTCATTGCCGCCTGCCATATCGTGACAACGAACACGTTCAGGCATGCGCTCGCCAGCAACGCGCTCCAGCGCAGATCCACGGGTAGGGTTGTCAGAAGGTTCAGGGCGCCGAGCAGGGCCGCAAGCCCCACGGCGACCCAGCCAGGATAGGAAACTCAAGGTTATCCCGCATTGTCACGCCGGGAATCGCCGCGCGTTGCACACGCAAGTGAAAACCCATAAGCGGACCAGCAACCGCAGAAAGGCGATGTACGCATTGACCAGAAAACGTGATCGGCGGCAGCCGTCATGTCGTGGGATTAATTAACGGTTGAAGCGACGGATTACTGCGGGTCGTTCCGTTAAAGAAGCTGGAGCACAACGTTCGCGAATCACCAGCAGCCTGACAGCGCTGAAAGCTGGCGTGGCAAACCCGGCAACCGTGATAGGGCAACCAACGTTACTGCAAACCCTGTTTGCCGGCCTATGCGTTCAATTTCCTTACTATGACAACTCAAATACTGGTCGTTGACGACGATGTCGAACTACTCGGCTCGCTGGCCGACTTTCTCGGACGCGAAGGGATGGCGGTATCCGTTTTGCATGAGATGCGATCGCTCGGGGAACAGATCAAGCGGGAGCCGCCGGATCTGATTGTCCTCGATCAGATCATGCACGGTGTGAACGGCCTCGCAGCGCTGAGCACACTCCGCGCTGCCGGCAACACGGTCCCCGTGATTCTGGCCTCGGGGCCCGACGACATGGACCGGATCGTAGGACTCGAAATGGGCGCCGACGACTGCATCGGCAAACCATTCAATCCTCGCGAACTCCTTGCGCGCATGCGGGCCGTTTTGCGGCGACGAACCCTGTCCGCGTCGGCCGCCGCGCGGGCCGAACCCGAAGTCGTCGGAATCGGCCCATTCACGCTGGACCTTCAGTTGCGCACGCTCAACATGGAGAACAAACGGGTCATTCTATCGGGGGGAGAATTCGCGCTGCTTAAGGTCTTCGTCAATAATCCGATGCGCACACTGACCCGTGAGCGCTTGCTCGAGTTACTGCATGGTCCGGAGGACGATCATACCGACCGAGGCGTCGACGTTCAGGTGTGGCGGTTGCGCAGAATCCTCGAGACGAACCCCTCCTCTCCGCGGTTCATCCAGACAGTCCGCAGCCACGGTTACGTATTCGTACCTGACGGCGCGCACCCTTGAGCGGATGTGGACAAGGCGTTCAAGGCGCTGCATTATCCATGCTGGCTGTTAGAGAGGCGAACAATGCCCAGGCACAACCCAGCGCTTCATCGCAACGAAAAACCCGCCATGACGCCGGCTCGCCGGCGGCTTCTCATTGCCGGCGCGATACTGCTGATGGCGCTGCTAGGGTGGGGCATGGCCGTGATACTCGAACCCGCCTTCCGGCACACGATCGTCATCACGACCGGCGCAGACAACGGAATCTATCGCGGCTTTGCCGATCGCTATGCGCCCATCCTGAAGCGTGACGGCATCAAGCTCGATATCCGCAGTTCATCGGGTTCGAGCGAAAACTATCAACGCTTGAAGGATCCGAACAGCGAATACGAAGTGGGCTTTATTCAGTCCGGCACCACCCACCCGAAAGAATCCGACCATCTGAAGACGATCGCCGCCGTCTCCTATGAACCGATCTGGGTGTTCTACCGTGGCGAGTCCACCATCAACCAGCTGGCGCAACTGCGCGGCAAGAAAGTTTCAATCGGTGTTCCTGGCAGCGGCCTGCTGAACGTCTCGCAAGTATTGCTCGGGTACAGCGGCATCACGCGGGACAATACGGCGTTGCTCGAAATGGACGCGACCCAGTCCTACAAGGCGCTCGAAAACGGGCAACTGGATGCCGCTTTCTTTATCGGCAGGCCCGATGCGCCCATGCAAACCACGCTGCTGAACAGCGATCTCAAACTGATGAGTTTTGCGCAGGCCGATGCGCTGGTGCAGAAATTCCCGTCGCTATCCAAGGTTATTTTCCCGCGCGCCGCGACCAGCATCGCCAACGACCTGCCGCAAACCGACGTCACGCTACTCGCGGCCACCGCTTTGCTCGTCGCCAAAGACACCCTGCACCCCGCACTGGTCTACCTGTTGCTGGACGCGGCCAAAACCGTCCATGGCGGCGAAGATTACTTCACGCCACTTGGTGTTTTTCCAAATCTGAACACCGAGGAATTTCCGCTTTCCGAAGAGAGCGAGCGTTACTTCAAAACCGGGCGCCCCTTCCTGCAGCGCTACTTGCCATTCTGGCTAGCCAGCTTTATCGAACGACGTCTGCTGATCCTGCTGCCCTTCATGGCTTTGCTGCTGGGGCTGGTACAGGCGCTGCCGCGCATGGCGGCGGCGCGGATAAAAAAGCGCCTGGTGGTCTGGTATCGCGAGATCAAAGCGCTCGAAGATGAGATATGGAAAAACAGTCATCCCACCCCGGACCAGATTGCGCAATGGCGGGACGAGATCGAGCACATCGACGCGCATGCCAATCAGATCCGGATGCCGCAGCGTTATTTCCAGGACGTCTACGCGCTCAAACAGGCAATTGGCGTAGTCCGGGATCGAATTTCCCGCGTGGCAAGGGAGCAATAGCGGCGCAGTGAGGGTGTGCCTTCAGGTCGGGCGCATACGCATAGGAGGGTCCTGGCTCAGCGAAGCCACGCGGCGCGCTGACTGCGAACTGAGCAAGCACAGCGCCCTCATGCGCGGACCAACATCAACCCGCTGGCGCGGCGGCATCGTCGACGATTGGTTGGCGGGCCATGAACCAGTAGAACAGCGCCGCACATCCGGCAATAATGCCGCCGGAGATGAATGCGAGCGCATAGGAGCCGGTGCGGTCGACGATAAAACCCGCGACGACGGGCGAAAACGCCCCACCGAAGTAGCCGCCAAAATTCTGGATCGCGCTCACCGACGCAATCATCGACGACGGTGCGATATCCGCCGCGAGCGCCCATGCCGAGCCCACCACGGCCGCAATGAAGGCGAGGCCGACGGTGAACAGCACGAGCGTCACGCTGAATGCATGGGTGAACGGCAACGCGATCGCGCACACTGCCGCGCCTGCCGAGCAGCACGCGATCAATAACCGCTTCGCATCGATCGCCGACGCGAGATGACGATCGACCATTTTCTTCGCCAGATAGCCGACTGCGATTTCACCCAGCGCGCCGCCGGCCCAAGGAATTCCCGCGACCATGCCAAGTTGCGCGAACGAGATATGAAAACGATCGAGCAGATAGAGCGGCAAGAACACCAGGAAAATGTTCCAGAGCCAGATCGTGCAAAAGTAGCCGAGGATCATGCCCCACACGCTGCGGCGGCCGAACAGCGAACGCCATTTGAGTGAGGAGGTCGCGAGCGACCGTTCGTGACCGCCGCCGCCCGCTTCGATGTAGGCGAACTCGTCCTTCGACAGACGTTTGCTGTCGACCGGATTGCGATACAGCAACAGAAACAGGAGTGCGAACGCGATCCCAACTGCGCCGGTGACATGAAATAGCGAGCGCCAACCGAACGCAAGCATCAACGCAACCAGCATGGCGGGCGCGAGTGCCGGTCCCCACTTGGATGACGAATCCCACACGCCTGTCGCGAAGCCGCGTTCCTTGGCCGGAAACCACGCCGCGGTGATTTTCGCCGAGGTGGGCCAGCACGGTGCCTCGCCCACCGCGAGCAACGCGCGCATCACGAGCAAGCCGGAGATCGAACCCACTACGCCCGTCAGCCAGGTCGCAACACTCCACCAGATCATGCCGAGCGCATACGCGCGCTTCGCGCCGAAACGGTCGATCAACCAACCTGCAGGTAATTGCATCACCGCATAGGTCCACGCGAACACGCTCCCGAGCAGACCAATCTGCGTGCGTGTCAGACCAAGCTCGTGAATCATGCCGGGCGCGGCGATCGAAAGACTTGCGCGGTCCATGTAGTTGATGATCCCGCCGATCATCAGCCAGATCAGAACGTGCCAGCGATAGTTGAAGCGAGCGGACTGCGCCGCGGCGGCCGATACGGGAATGATGTCTTTGTCCAAATCGTGTCTCCGTCCAGATGGCCTTAGGTGGCCATTCATCATTGTCGGTGGCGTCTTTTAGCACTGCGCAATGCGATGCTCGCTTGCACGCACCGAGCGACAAGTGTACGGACGGCCATGCACCGACTCCAATGAGGAAACCGGATGGGCCGATAGCGTTTACGTTATCGGCACAGGCCTGTAGAGACGAAAGCCGGGCGCGGCGTCAGTCAGGTTGCTCAGCTTACCCAGGCTATGAAGGGCGCAGCATGAGCTTCTGTACGCGCCAGTTAAGAAGCTCGGCGACATACAACACGTTCTCAGACGGACAGGCCATTTGGTGAATCCAGCCGAACTGCTTCAGTTGCTTGCCGGATTGCCCCAGCACGCCAAGCAGTTTTCCGTCGAGCGTCAGTTTGTAGATACGTCCCGGAAACGCATCGGAACTGTAGAGCACCTGATTCGGACCCGGAGAAATGCAGATCGCCCAGGGGGAGCCGGGTGCAAAAGTGCCGGCGGCTAGTATGGCTTCGTCCGGCACGTTACCGATTGCGGGTTGAGCGCCGGGCGGTACCGGTACGTCGATAGTGAACTGCCGCTGGAAATTGCCCTCGCCGTCAAAAACCTGAATACGACGGTTGCTGCGATCGGCGACATAGACGAGACCTTTGGCATCGACGGCGATGCTGTGTGGCGTATGGAACTGACCCGGACCGGTCCCACGGTCACCCCACGATTTGAGCCAGTTACCGTCCTTGTCGACTTTCGCCACACGGGAGTTGATGTATCCGTCACTGATATAGGTGTTGTCCGCGCTGTCCCACGCGACGTCGGTGACTTGCCTGAAACGACCCGGCTCCGACGGCAAAGGCGGATTCGGATGCTTGAGCGGACCGGTTTCCTCGTCCGCCGCCTCCTGCTTGCGGCCAAAAACCATGGCTACGCGTCCCTCCGGAGTGAACTTGATCACCATGTCGGAGCCCTTGTCGCTCACCCAGATATTGTCGTGCCGGTCGACCTTGACCGAGTGGGCGAACGACCAGGCGTACAGGTTGTGGCCGATTTCGCGGACGAAGCGACCATCCGGCGCGAACTCGAGAAGCTGGGCCGCGGCCGCGCCGTAGGCCGGGCCGATCGAGTTGCTGCGCGAGAGCACAAAAATATGCCCCTTCGAGTTGAAGCTCACGCCGGAACATTCGCCGAAATAGACGTCGTTTGGGAGACGCAGCAGATTGGGAACCGACTCGTAAGCGATGCTCGGGACAGACTCCGCGTAGGCGAGGCCCGGGTAGAGAGCAAGCGCCGCAGCGCCTTCGGCCGCCAGGGTAAGGAAGCGGCGCCGACTTAAAACAGCGCTTTGGGAATCGCTGCAGCACAGACAGGCGTACGACTGCTGGTCGTTCATTGGCTTGCCTCCCTTTCGCTCGCTGTGCAGGACAGCGACGTTGTCGGTTTTCGCGCCGATGTATACGGCATGTCCGAATAACAGGCGCAGTAGGTCTTACACGCGGGAGGATACACCGAGTGGGTGTGGAGGATCGGCTTCGGGCTAACCAGGTACAGGCAGAGGCACACGCAGATTCCCGGCACGCATCAGATCACGCGTACTATCCCGACTATCCGGTTCACCGGCCGTGCTCAACGGCCGCAACCGCCACGCGCCGCGCTTCACTCGAGGTGATATCCATGCTCAGGTATGTTTCGCAAGCCAGCTTCGCAACCATCGCCGTATCAATGCTCACCGCGTGTGCAATGCCACCCGCGAGTCCGCCGGGTGCATCCATCGAGCCACCCCAGGCCGAGCGCGTGATGACACTTGCAGCGTCTGGCGTGCAGAACTATTCGTGTGAATTCGACGCACAGCATCGTCTGGGATGGGTGTTCAAGAGTCCGCTCGCGACGCTCTACGACGCGAGCGGCCACGCGGCGGTCCGGCATGGCGCAGGGCCGTCCTGGGAAGCGGAAGACGGTAGCCGGATCGTAGGCCGCGTGCTTGCGCAGCAGCCCAGCGAAACCCGGGCGAGCATCCCGCAGCTACTGCTCGAAACGCATAGCACATCCGGCAGCGGCACGCTTTCAGCGGTGCGATATGTGCAGCGTGTGCATACCGTCGGCGGGTTAGCGCCAACGGCACCGTGTTCGACGGAACATGAAGCCGGCAGCTCGCCCTATCTCGCGGACTACGTGTTCTACCGGTAGCCGCCCACGCTTCATGTCGTGCACTTACTTCATGTTGGGCTGGTTCGGTGGCGGCAGTCCCGGATCGAGTTTCGCCGACTCTTTGACTAGCTGATCAGTCATGGCAGCCGCAACCGGATTCAAGCCCTGATGGTACGCGTCGTTACGGCTGGGCTGGACCGGCGGAGGCGGCAATGCCGGATCGAGTCCGGCGGACGCTTTGACCAGCTCATCCGTCATCGCGGAGGCGGCCGGATTCAAGCCATGACGATGCAGACTGTCGCCCCTGCTTTCGGTTCGCGGGGTTGGGTCGGCCTTCGATTCAACGTAACCATGAACGGCGACCGGTTCGCGTGGCCGCACGGCCGGCCGCGGCGCCTGTTCGACACCGATAACTGGCGAGTCGGCTGCCGTCACCACGGCCCCGCTCGTAGACTGCCCGGAACCCATCGCCGCGTTGCCGGAGAGAGGCGCGGCGCCGACCACAGTGCCCGCGGTCACATGGGTGTCACCCGATTGCGGGGAGGCCGAGGCCAATTCCACTGAACCGTTTGTGGCGACGTCGCTGTCGGCCGTCGAGCGATGGCTTTTCTGTAACAACAAAAAAGCGCCGAATACCAACTCGACGAAAAGCACTCCGACGATCAATGATGTGCGTACATTCCTCATATTAACCAACGATTCGTTCAATCGAGATGATTGGATTGATGACAGCCGTTCGCCCGGAGAATACGTCGAACGGCAGGTTCGCAGTCTGAGCCTGCGATAGGTTGATGTGGGGATGACTGCTTGGTCCGCACACGTTGATCGTCCAGCGGCAATGGTCCGGGGATTCACTCCGCCGGACGGCACTGGGCACCTTCATATGCTAATGCGAAAAAACAATCTGTGCTGAATGGCCACAAAATCCGGGCGCGATCGTTCGAACGCCGCGGGCTTTCTCTGCGCCCGCGGCCATGGGGGATTACAGCGCGATGTGATGGAACATCCGCCTCGGAAAGGCAATTTTCTCGTCCGGATGTGTCAGCTTTTTGTCGGCAACGAGCTAGTTCTCTTTGCGATCGACACGGGGCATCGAATCGTCCGACGATCCAGGCGCAGTGGGCCCGCGTCCTCTGGCAATCAATACGCCCCTTGCACCAGATGGGTCGGCGCGCCGTTGACGAAATTCTCGATGTTGTCCATTAATTGATCGGCGAGACGTTGCTGCGCCTCATCCGATGCCCATGCAACATGTGGCGTCAGAATGACGTTCGGGCGAGCCGCCGCACGCATCAGTGGATTGTCCTCGGGAGGTGGCTCGCTTGCGGTCACATCGAAACCCGCGCCGCTGATCAAACCTTCGTCGAGCGCCTGCACGAGTGCATCTTCGTCGACCAGCCCGCCGCGCGCTGTATTGATGATCAACGGCTTCCGTTTCATCGCGCGGAACTCGGGCATGGCCAGCATATTCCGCGTGTGCGGCGTGAGCGGACTGTGCACGGTAATGATGTCGCTCGTCGCGAGCACTTCGTCCCACGGCGTGTAAAGCGGACCCAGGCCGTCACGCCCCTTGTGCGCGGCGAACATCGGCTGCATACCGAAGGCTTTGCCGATTTCCGCGACGCGCTGCCCGAGCACCCCTTCACCGATGATGCCAAGGCGCGCGCCGGCCAGATCGTGAATCGCGTGCGTGAAGAAGCAGAATTGCCCGGACTTCTGCCACTCGCCGGCGAGCACGTCATCGCGATACGCGATCAGATTGCGCCGTAGCGCGAGAATCAGCGCGAAGGTATGCTCGGGCACCGTGTTGATCGCATAGCCGCGAATATTGCACACTGCAATGCCGAGCCGCTGGCAGGCCGCTTTGTCGACGCAATCGGTGCCCGTTGCAGCGACGGCGACGAGCTTCAGATCAGGTAATTGATTAAGGATTTCCTGCGTCAGCGCCACCTTGTTGATGATCGCGATCGACACGCCGGTGAGCCGCTGCAACACCTGCTCAGGCGCCGTGTTTTCATACTCGATCAACTGATGATCGAAGCGCGGTTCGCGCAACACGATTTGCGGTGCGAGCGTGGCGCGGTCGAGAAAAGCGATCTTGTACATGTTCGTGTCCTTTTTTGATTTACAGATGTCGCTTTGCCTCGGCCACGACATGCTGTGCGGTAATACCGAAGTGCTCGTACAACGTCTCCGCGGAAGCCGAAGCACCGAAGCCGGTCATCCCGACAAACCCACCGCGTTCACCCAGATATCGGTCCCAACCGAAACGCAGCGCCGCCTCGATACCGACGCGCACCGTGTTGGAACCCAACACCGCGGCGCGATAGTGGGCGTCCTGTTCATCGAAGATTTCCCAACACGGCATCGACACCACGGCGGTCGCAATGCCCTCTTCCTGCAACTGGTGGCGCGCCTGCAACGCCAGCGCGACCTCAGAGCCGGTGGCAAGCAAGGTCACGACACGCGCGCCGCCCTCCGCTTCGGCCAGCACGTAAGCACCGCGACGCGACAACGACTCGGCGCTATGTTCGCGGCGCACCAGCGGCAACGCCTGGCGAGCGAACACCAGCGTGCTCGGCCCGCGCCGATGCTCGAGCGCAAGCGCCCAGCACTCGGCCGCTTCCACTGCGTCGGCGGGACGCAGCACGCGCATGTTCGGCATCGCGCGCAATGAGGCCAGTATCTCGACGGGTTGATGCGTCGGCCCGTTCTTGCCGACGCCGATCGAGTCGTGGCTGTACACGTAATGCACCGGCAAGCCCATCAGCGCAGCCATGCGCATCGCCGGGCGCTGATAGTCGGAAAATGCCAGGTAGGTGACGCTGGTCGCGACGATGCCGCCGTGCGCGGCCATGCCATTGGCCATCGCGCCCATCAGATGTTCGCGCACGCCGCAGTGCACGTATGCACCGCTGCGGTCATCGGCGGTGAAGGCGTGCAACTGGCGCTTGTGACCCGTGGGCGCTTCGAGATCCGCACAACCCACCATGCGTTCAGGCAGCAGCCGTGCGAACAGATCGCTGATCTCGCCTGACACGGTGATGCCTGACTGCGGCTCATCGCGCTCGACAGCGCGTTTGCGGTAAGCGTCGAGCACATCGTCCCAGCCTTGCGGCAAGCCGCCTGCCAGGACCCGCTCGAATTCGGCGCACTGTGCGTCCGGCAACGCGGCGAGGCGTGCGTGCCAGGCGTTGTACTCTTCACTGCTCCGTCGTCCCGCCTCGCGCCACGCGCTCAGAACGTCAGCGGGCACGTTGAACGGTGTATGCGGCCAGCCGAGTTCGGCGCGCGCCGCGTCGGCATCCGCCTGAAACAGCTTGCCGCTATGACCACCGCGCTGGCCTTGCAAGCGCGCAATGCCGCAGCCGATGACCGTCTTGCACGCGAGCATCGACGGTCGCGGGTCTTTACGCGCGATGGTCAGCGCCGCACTGACCGCGTCGAGATCGTGACCATCGACGTCGATCACATGCCAGCCCGCAACGCGAAATCGCGCGCAGACGTCTTCGCTGATCGAAAGCGAGGTGCTGCCGTCGTCGGTGATCTGGTTGTCGTCCCAACAGAGGATCAGCTTGCCAAGCCTCAGATGGCCCGCCAGCGAGATCATTTCCTGACCGATGCCCTCCTGCAGACAGCCGTCGCCGACGAACGCATACGTGTAGTGATCGACCAGCTCGCTGCCGAATTTCGCCGCGAGATACGCTTCGGCAATGGCCATGCCGAACGCGTTGGCGATGCCCTGTCCGAGCGGGCCGGTAGTCGCTTCGATACCATGCGCCGGTTCGTACTCGGGATGTCCCGCACAATGCGAGCCGAGTTCGCGGAAGGTCTTCAGCTGGTCGAGGCCGATCGCCGCATAGCCGGTCAGATAGAGCAGCGAATACAGCAGCAGCGAACCGTGTCCGTTGGACAGCACGAAGCGGTCGCGATCGGGCCAGGTTGGATCGGCGGGATTGAATTTCAGGTGCTGGGTGAACAGCGCAGTTGCGATTTCGGCCATGCCGAGCGGCACACCCTGATGGCCCTCGCCGGCTTGCAGGATCGCATCGATAGAGAGGAAGCGAATCGCGTCCGCGAGCGGTAACGACGGCAATTGCGCCGCTTGCGCCGCCGTTGCGTGCGAAACAATCGAAGCATTCGGCGCAGCAAGCTGCGCTTCTGTAGTGGACATGACAAAAGGCTCCTCTACGCCGCTCCGGCATGCAGAGCGGCGGCAATCAAAACGGATCGAATAGGGCGGACGAACGTCGTAAAAGCGGCTGCGCAGCGCAGCCTCATCCGTCAGCGGATCAATGCAGGAAGCCGGTCGAAATCCACGGCACCGCGGCGACGATGATCAAGCCGACCATCAACGCGGCGATGTAGCCAAGAATCGGCTTCATGCCTTCGTCCGGATGAATGCGGCTCACCGCGCACGCCGAGTAGTAGCCGACGCCAAATGGCGGCGCGAACAGCCCCACGCCCATCGACAGGATCACCACCATGGCGTAGTGCACATCGTGAATCCCCAGCTGCCGTGCGATCGGGAACATCAGCGGGCCGAACAGCACGATTGCCGGAATACCTTCGAGTACGCTGCCGAGAATCACGAACACGCAGATGGAGGCGGCCATGAACATCGCCGCGCCCCCTGGCAAACCGCCGAGCGTCTGCGCAAGCTGCCCTGAGAAGCCTGATTGCGTCAACGCCCACGCCATGCTCGTCGCCGCACCGATGATCAGCAGAATCGCACCGGACAAACTCGCCGTATCGATCAGCATCGGCTTGAGGCGCTTCCACTCGAAACGGCGATAGATCAGCAACCCCGCCAGCACGGCATACGCAATGCCGATGGTCGAGACTTCCGTCGCCGTTGCAATTCCTTCGACCACCGCCGCGCGAATCACGAATGGCAACGCGAGCGCCGGCACCGCGATCACCAGCTTGCGCAGAATCTCGCCACGGGTCGCACGTTTGACACCGGACAGATCTTCGCGCCGGTAGCGCCACTGCACCACCGCGCACAGCGTGATAGCCAGTACGATGCCCGGTAGCATGCCGCCCGTGAAGAGCGCCGAGATCGATATGCCGGTTACCGAGCCAAGCGTGATCAGTACAAGGCTCGGCGGAATCGTCTCCGTCTGCGCGCCGGTTGCGGCCAGCAGCGCGACCAGATCGCCAGGTTTCGCCCCGCGCGCTTTCATCTCCGGAAACAGCACCGGTGCGACCGCCGCCATGTCCGCGGCCTTCGAGCCTGAGATACCCGACACCAGGTACATCGCGCCGACCAGCACGTACGACAGCCCGCCACGCACGTGTCCCAACAGACTCGCGAGGAACGCGATCATCGCGGCAGCCATGCCGGTCATCTCGATCAGCTGGCCGAGAAAGACGAACAGCGGCACCGAGAGCAGGATCAGATGCGACATGCCCTCATCCATCCGGCCGACCACCACCGGCATCGGCGTATTCGTCGTCAGTGCAAGATAGCCGAAGGTGGCAAGTCCGAACGAAAAAGCAATCGGCACGCCGCTCAGCACCCCGAGCGCCACCAGCCCGACAAAGAAGATCAACAGGTTGATGTTGCCGAGATCGCGCAACAGCGGTCCCAGCGCCATGAAAATGCCGACCAGCGCGCCGACCGCTGCAATCGCGGCGAGCGTCATACGCCAGTTCCCCACGCGGGCGAGCCGCACCACGGCGACCAGCAGCATCAGCGCCGAACCAACCGGCAATGCAGCGGCGCGCCACGAGTTCGACAGTTCGAGTGCCGGCGTGGTGATGAACGATTCGTCCTGCGCGAAGCTGATCGCCGGGCCGATCACCATCGCGAGGAACGCGATCGGCGCGGCGATCGCCACCACATCGAGAAAGGCGCGGACACCCGGCGACGCCATGCCGACCAGCGCCGTCATCCGCATATGCTCGCCGCGCCGCAAGGCGATCACGGCGCCGAGCATGGCGAGCCACAAAAACAGCATGGAGGCGAGTTCATCGGACCAGACGAGCGGCGCGTGCAGCAGATAGCGGCTCGTCACGCCGGCCAGCAACACGACAATTTCCGCGAGTACCAGCAAGGCGGCGGGAATCTCCACCAGATGGCCGAGGGCGGAGTCGAGCGCACAGGCGAACCGATGCTGCCGCTCGTGCGAATAGGAGATCGAGATCATCACATTACCCCAGTTTTCCGACGGATTTCTCCATCAACCCCCACGCCTCGTCGCCGTATTTGGCTTTCCAGTCGTGATAGAAACTCGTCTTGGCCAGCGCGGCACGGAAAGCCTCGCGGTCGACATCGATAAAGGTAATGCCCTTCTTTTTCAGGTCGTCGCGTAACGACAGGCTGAGCTTGGCGATATCCGCGCGTTGCAGCATCGCGGCCTTTTCGAATTCGCGCGTGACGATCGTACGGATGTCGGCGGGCAAGCGCTCCCACGCGGCGCGGTTGCCAAGAATCCAGTAACCGTCCCACACGTGCGATGTCAGGCTGATGTACTTCTGCACTTCATAGAGCTTGGCCGTGGCGATGATCGGCAGCGGATTTTCCTGGCCTTCCACCACGCCGGTTTGCAGCGCCGAATACAGCTCGTTGAAGTTGATCGGCGCGGGGCCGGCATCGAGCGCCTTGAACAGCGAGGTCAGCATCGGCGCTTGCGGCACGCGAATCTTGAAGCCTTTCAGATCAGCCGGCGCACGCAACGCCCGGGTCGATGAACTGATCTGCCGGAAGCCGTTGTCCCACACCTTGCTCACCGAGACGATGCCCGACTTGCCGATCTGCGCGCGGATGTAGTTGCCGAGATCGCCGTCCATTGCCTTCCAGACCGCGTCGTAGTCCTTGAATGCGAAGCCGGTGTTGACGATGCCTGCGGCGGGCGTCAGCGTCGCCAGAATCGACGAAGCCTGATTGAAGAACTCGACGCCGCCATTGCGCACCTGCGACAGCAGATCGGTGTCGGAGCCGAGCTGATTCTGCGGAAACAGCTTGATATCGAGGCGGCCGTTGGTCGCTTCGCGAATGTGATTGATCGCCTCCTGAGCGCGAATATTGACCGGATGCGTCGGGTCCTGGCCGGTCGCGAGCTTGTACGAAAACTCGGGGGCCGCCATTGCGCGTCGCGAGATGCTCCAGAGCGGCGCGGCGGCGGACATGGCCGCACCGGCCTTCAGAAAGGTGCGACGGCTGATGCCCTGGGGGGCGTTAGAACGGGTAGTCATGGTGTCTTCCTCCAAATCAGGATCGCGTGTCGTTATAGTTTGCGAAGCTGAACCGCGGCGGCTGCACGTAATGCTCACCGCGATCGTCTGTTCTCTACTACAGGGCCTCCATCGCCACCGCCGGTCTCCCGCCAGACGGCCCGTCCTGCCGGACCGGGATCAGCCGTGAATCAGCATGCCGCCGTTCACATCGATCACCGCGCCGGTGATATACGACGACAGGTTCGACGCGAGGAACAGGAAGGCACCGGCCACATCGTCGGGTACGCCCAGACGGTTAAGCGGAATGCCCGCGAGAATTTCGCCGCGTTTGTCGTCGCTGATCTTGCCTGCGTTGATGTCGGTCTGGATCAGGCCTGGCGTCACGCAATTCACACGGATGCCGTCGTTGCCGAGTTCGCGCGCCATCGCCTTGGCGAGACCCAGCACACCCGCCTTCGCCGCCGAGTAATGCGGGCCGCCGAGAATGCCGCCCCCGCGCTGCGCCGAGACCGACGACATGCAGCCGATCGAGCCGCTTTTCTGCTTCTTCATCTGCGGAACAACCGCTTGCGACAGATACAGCACGCCGCGCAGGTTGACGTCGAGGATACGGTCCCAGCTTTCCGGATCGATCTCGAGCAGCTTGGCGGCCTGGGTAATACCGGCGTTGTTGATCAGGATATCGATCGAACCAAAATCGGCGACGGTGCGTTCGACGGCAGCCTGGCAGGCGCCACGGTCGGTCACATTGCACACATAGCCGCGATGTTCGGGCCCGATCGACGCGGCGGCTTCGACCGCGGCGTTTTCGTCCAGATCGAAGATGGCGATGCGCGCGCCATGCGCCGCGAACATGCGGGCGGTCGCCATACCGATGCCACGCGGCGACGCGCCGCCGGAAATGACGGCGACCTTGCCGTCGAGTAGACGTGACTCTGACATGATACTGATCTCCTGAATATGAAGCTTATGGTTTGCCAAGTTGTTTGCTATCGGTAACTACGCGCGTATGGCGCTGCGCTGATCGACGCTTATGAAGCTTTATCGCAGCCAGCCTTTGATCGTGTCGCACATCGCCTCGGTGGAAATGCCGTAGCGGTCATGCAGGGTCGGCAGCGCACCCGCGTCGAGAAACGCATCGGGCAGGCCGATCTGACGAAACGGCGGCGTGACGCCGTTGGTCAGCAACACGGTGGCCACTGCCTCACCCAAGCCGCCGATCACCGTATGGTTCTCCGCCACCACCACGAGACGGCCTGAGCGGCGCGCTTCGCGCAACAGCGTGACGGTATCCAGCGGCTTGATGGTCGGCACATGCAGCACGCCCACATCGACGCGATCGGCGGCCAGCGCCTTGGCCGTTTCCAGCGCGCGCATCGTCATGATCCCGGACGAGATGATCAGCACCTCGGCGCCGTCGCGTAGCAGCTTCGCTTTGCCGAGCTCGAACTGATAGTCATACTCGTCGAGCACGACCGGCACGTTGCCGCGCAACAGCCGCGCATACACCGGCCCACGATGGTCGGCGATGGCCGGCACCATCTGTTCGATTTCGATGGCGTCGCATGGGTCGATCACGGTGAGATTCGGCATCGCGCGGAACAGGGCGAGATCTTCCGCCGCCTGATGGCTCGGGCCGTAGCCGGTCGTGAGGCCGGGCAACGCGCAGACGATTTTGACGTCGAGGTTGTCCTCGGCAATGGCCTGATGGATGAAGTCATAGGCGCGGCGCGCGGCGAACACGGCGTACGTGGTGACGAACGGCTGCGCGCCTTCGTGCGCCATGCCGGCCGCGGCCCCCATCAGCAGTTGTTCGGCCATGCCCATCTGGTAGTAGCGTTCGGGATATTCCTTCGCGAACAGATGCAGGTCGGTGTATTTGCCGAGGTCGGCGGTCATGCCGACCACTTCGGGCCGGTTGCGCGCCAGTTCGACCAGTGCGTGGCCGAACGGCGCGGAGCGCGTGAGTTGCCCTTCGCCCGCAATCGAGGCGATCATCGCCGAAGTCTTCAGACGCGGTTTCGGTACGGCGGCGCTCATACGGTTCTCCCGGCTTCCAGCGCCTGCAGCGCGAGTTGCCACTCGTGCGCATCGACGCGGATAAAGTGGTTTTTCTCACGCGCTTCGAGGAACGGCACACCGCAACCCATCCGCGTATCGCAGACGATGATTCGCGGTTGCGCTTCAGGATGCGCGTGCGCCGCATCGAACGCGGCGACAACGGCCGCGAGATCATTGCCGTCCACGCGTTGCACGAACCAGCCAAACGCCAGAAGCTTGTCGACCAGCGGCTCAAACGCCATGACGCTCGACGACGGGCCGTCGGCCTGCTGATTGTTGACGTCGACCATCGCGATCAGGTTGTCCAGCTTCCAGTGGGCCGCGGACATCAGGCCTTCCCAGATCGCGCCTTCATCGAGTTCGCCGTCGGAGAACAGCGTGTAGACGCGGGCGTCCGAGCCTTTGCGCTTCAGACCCAGGCAGCGGCCCACCGCAATCGTCAGCCCCTGCCCGAGCGAGCCGCCGGACATCTCCATGCCGGGCGTATAGCTCGCCATGCCGGACATCGGCAGACGGCTGTCGTCGCTGCCGTAGGTTTCCAGTTCTTCGTCGGCGATGATGCGGGCCTCGATCAGCGCCGCGTACAGCGCAATCGCGTAGTGACCGTTCGATAGCAGAAAGCGGTCGCGGCCTTCCCATTCAGGATCGTCGGCGCGATAGCGCATAGCGCGGAAGTAGGCGACGGCCAGAACATCGGCGATGTCGAGCGCCTGGCCGATATAACCCTGCCCCTGCACTTCGCCCATGCGCAGCGCGTTGCGGCGAATCTGGTAGGCGTGCGCCGCAAGTTCGGTGTACGGCGCGGTTTCGCTGGTGTTCACTGTTTGTCTCCTCGTGGCTCTCTTTGCAGGGACCGCTGTGATGCCGTTCCCAGTGACTCAAGCGTAATCTCGTGCTCACACGCGCTCAAACGAATTAAGATGGGCGGATGGATGAATTCAATTCACCTTGATGCTGCCATGCACAATCGCGTCACTTTCAAGTCGATACAGGCATTCGAGGCCGCCGCGCGGCTCTCGTCGTTCGCGCTCGCAGCAGACGAGCTGTTTGTCACACCGTCGGCTGTCAGCCATCAGATCAAGCTGCTGGAAGAGCAATTGAGCATTCGTCTGTTCCATCGGCTCCATCGCACGGTGATCCTGACGGACTACGGGAGGCAATACGCTGAAGAAATCACCGCGGCATTCGCGCGGATCGACTCAGCCACCCGCGAGATCGGGCGCGCCGCCAAGAGCGACATCCTCACGATCCACTGCACGCCGAGCTTTGCGACCCAGTGGCTGATGCCGCGCATCGCGCGTTTCAGTGCGGCGCATCCGGATATCGATGTGCGCTTGAATGCATCGTCGGAGCCGGTAAATCTGATTTCGGAAACGGTCGATATCGATATTCGCTACGGTCCGAGAAAACTGCAGCCGGCCGGCACGATGGTGCTCGAACTGCCACCCGAGACGATCGTGCCGCTGTGCTCACCCACGCTCATGACGGGAGAGCACCCGCTGCGCAGCGTCGCGGATTTGCAGCACCATGCGCTGATTCATAGCGAGGGGTGTCTGGTGGGGTGGCGAGACTGGATGCGCCTCTATCGCAAGACGCGACTCGATATCGGACGCGGTCCGCGTTTCGATCGATCGTTCATGGCGATCAGCGCCGCGGTCGACGGCTTGGGCGTCTGCCTCGAAAGTCTGCTGCTGGCGCAACGCGAACTGGAAACGGGCCGGCTGGTGGCGCCATTCGGTTTCGAAGGGCTCCCGGTGCACGGCTATACGCTGAACCTGCTGAAATCTCGCGCCGAGTTGCCGAAGCTGCGCAGCTTCCAGGATTGGCTGTTTGCGGAACTCGAGAAGTGATGTGCGGGCGGCGGCCATCTGGCTGATAGCGACGTCGGCAGGCTATCAGTAGAAACCAGCCTCCGCGCTGCCCAGCAGGAAACAAACTGCTATGACCGCTTTCGGGCGAACAGCGCAGGCGCCATCCATCCTCGCCGGACATTCAGATAACGTCTTCCGCTGATCCAGAAACAAGCCGACTGGCCAGAAAGTCGATCAACGCGCGAACGCGCCGTGGAACCGTGCGCGCCGCCGTCCACACCAGATGCACAGGTACGGGCTCAGGCTCGAACGCATCCAGCACCGTCACCACTTGCCCGGCATCGAGCAGTGTCTGCACCTGAAAAATCGGTGCCCGACCGATGCCCGCTCCGGCCGCAGCTGCCGCGTTGCACGCTAGCGCGCTTGTGGAGCGGAATCGCCCTGTGACTTCAACAGCGCCCCCTGCCCGATTGAATGTCCACGTCTCACGCTGACCGTGCTGACGCAGGATGCAGTCGTGCGCGGCAAGTTCGGACGGATGGGCCGGGTGACCGCGCGCGGCGAAATAGTCCGGTGTGCCGAACACCACCCGCCGCAACGTACCCACCTGTTTCGCACGTAAGTTCGAATCCGGCAGACGCCCGAGGCGGACCGCGAGATCGATGTCGGCTTTCGCAAGGTCGAGATGCTGCTCGGCAAGCACGAGTTCCGCCCTGACATACTCGTGAATCGCCAAAAACTTCGCCAGAATCGGCGAGACGAATTCAGCGCCGAATGCCGTTGGCGCACCCACGCGAATACCGCCGCGCAACTGCGTGACCAGGTCGACGAGTTCGTCACGTGCTGCGTTGATTTCCCCCAGCGCGGGTCGAATTCGCGCGGCGAATTTCAGGCATGCCGCAGTGGGTTGCACACGACGCGTCGTTCGGTGGAACAAAGTTACGTTCAACTCACGCTCGAGCGCTGCAATGGCGCGGCTCACCGACTGCAACGTTCGGCCCAGCGATCGCGCCGCGGCTGTCAGGCTTCCTTCGTCGAGAATCGCTAATAGCACTTCGTATTCGTCTTTGTTCATGCACGTGATTCTCTCGTTTTCTGGAAGAATATCTGACGGCTCGCCCAGCTATGCGGGAACCGATCGTCGCCTTACATTCTAGCCCTGTTGATATCCAGCAGGTTCCACAGGAGGTGACACATGACTCAACAAAACGAGAACGTTATGCCCATGAAATACAGCGACCGGTTTCATCTCGCCGATGCGCGCGAGGTCGCGCGCGCGGCCGAAGAGGAAGCCGTGCGCCAGGGCTGGCCTATGGTGATAGCGGTCGTGGATAGCGGCGGGCACCTGGTGCTTCAGCAGCGGCTCGATGGCGCGCAACTCGGCAGTAACGACGTCGCGAGACAGAAGGCCGAAACAGCGGTTCGATTCCGGCGTCCCACGCGCGTTTTTGAAGACGCAATCGCGCAAGGCGGTCTCCACCTGCGCCTGCTCGGCATGAATAATCTCGTCCCGCTGGATGGGGGCATTCCGCTGATTCGCGACGGCGCGGTGGTCGGCGCGATAGGTGTGTCGGGAATGCGTTCCGATCAGGACGCGCAGGTCGCCCAGGCCGGCGCGGATGCGCTGCCGCAGACCCCGCAGGCTACCGGCCTTTAGGGTTTGCCTTTGAGGGTAAACGGCGCCAACAGTGACTGTACGTCGACCTGTTGCCCCTGGAGCAGAAGCAGTCTCGCGTGAAGCACCGTGTTCTCGAGAACAAGCTTGGCGGTGCTCAGCAGATACAGGGCGTGGATGTCGGAAATCGACATGTTGCCGGCTTCGACCATGTGGTGACGCTCGACGAGTGAACTCATGACAAGGCGCCTGAGCTCCTGCTCTCCAAATGGAAGGTCCGCGTAATCGATCGGGTCGTCGGCTTCGACTTCCCGTAGCAGTTCCACCAGCGTTTCCGTGCTCACGTCCATGTGCGGGCTCCACGTTGTCGATCAAGACCAGCATAGCCAAACAGAGTCACCAGCACTCACAGCCTACCGCTTCTGTTCGTGGGCGTCCAGCCTGGGCCGTCGTGGAAAGGCATGATCGACTGTCCGATGTCTCCAAGGTGTGCGCTACGCCGCAAACCTGTTGCCGATGTTGGCCCCCATCACTTCTCCGAAGGTGTCTTTGCAACGTTCCAGCGTAGGCGCGGCAGTAGAATGCTTCCAGATACGGAGGGTCACCCTATGGCAACGATAACGAGTATCGGCATTGAACAACTGCGCCCGCTGCAGGCAACGGTCGGCATGCTGGAAGTCGATGCAAAACGAAAGCGCCTTCTGGCCATGGACGCAAAGTCCTTGAAAGACTTCCTGAAAGGGGCGCCGATACCAACCGTCATGGGCAAGCGTGACAGGCACTACGTCATCGACCATCACCACCTCGCGCGTGCGCTGTGGGACGGTGGCATCAAAAAGGCGTTTGCCGTGGTCGTGGACGACCTGTCCCGGCTGTCGGACGTCAAGTTCTGGGACACCGTGATTGAAAAACGCTGGGTGCATCCCTACGACGAACGCGGCATCCTGCGAGCCATTTCCGCGATTCCCGATGCGGTCTCCGCCCTCACGGACGACCCGTACCGCAGCATCGCCGCGTTCGTGCGCGACGCAGGGGGCTATCTAAAGACGCCCGAACCTTTTGCCGAATTTCAGTGGGCGGATTTTTTCCGCACACGCATTCCGCTGTGGACGAGCGATTCACAATTCAAGGCGGCCGTCGAGCAGGCTGTCCACCTGGCGTCGAGCCCCGACGCCAGGACGCTGCCGGGCTTCAAATCGCGACGCGTGAAATAACGTCGAGATAATCACCGGCAGAGAAACGGTTTGACACCCCGAAAAGTAAGTCGCTGGCGCGTCGAACCGTAGCGAAGCGCTGGTTACGCTCGCCGTTTCTTCTTCAGCTCGATCGTTTCGAACAACTCATAGTTCTGCGTCGGGGTCTGGTCCGCCCCCGGCGCATGATAGTAGTTCATCGTAATCGTGGTCTCGCCTCCCGGCTGTCCCGGGTCATGATCGAACACCGCGATACCGTAGCCCGTCCCGGTGTCCCGTTGTGCTGACCAGACCGCATCTTCAACGGCATCCGCGCTGGCACGCACAAAAGTACCCGCAGCCGTCCCGGCAACCGGACGATTGGGCCGTGTGAAAATGCGCGCCTGCGGCAGGCCGGTACCGATATCCACGCCATACACATCGAGCGGCGCGCTCGTGCCGCCACCGCCGAGAATCAGGTGAATGGTGCCGTGGCTCGTATCGAACGTCGACGCACCCGACGACACCGCCGACATCACCGGCCGCGGCTGCAACGTATCGACCACCCGTCCCGTGGCGATATCGGTGCCCTTGTTGTGATGACAGCCGCGCACGGGATAGCTGCGCTCGTAATCATGGTCATGCCCGCACAGCACCAGGTCGACGCCGTAGCGGTCGAACAGCGGCAGCCAGGCTTCGCGAATGCCTTTGTCAGAACCGTTGCCGGTTTTCGATGAGCTCAGCGCGTCCTGATGCATCTGCACGATGATCCAGTCGACTTCGTCGTCTTCCGCCGCGCGGCGCAATGTCCGCTCGAGCCAGCGGGTCTGCTCGCCGTCGCTATAGCCACGCACATAGAGCGACGTGCCCGGCTGAATCGGCGGATTGCCGGTGCTCGCCACCGGCACGAGCGGACTCGGGCCGGCAACGAACGCGGCCGCATCCTGATAGACCACGTCGTCCGCATCGAGCGAAATGAAGAGCACCGAGCTCACGCGGAAGCTGTACCAGCGCCCCTGGAAGCGCGTGTGATTCTCGGGCAGCGTGTAACGCGAGAGATACGACGCGAGGCCTTGTTCGCCGTTGTGAAATTCGAGCTCGTGATTGCCCGGGCAAGGCATCCACGGCCGGTTCGACGCCGAGGTCTGGCAGTTGTTGCCGAAATCGCGCCACACGTCCGGCTGGTGCGTCGGATTCAGATTGGCATAGCAGAGATCGCCGTTGAGCAGGTGGAACAGCGGCTGAAATCGCTCGACAGCCTGAACCGCGAAACGGCTTTGCGGCGACGACAGGACCCAGCCGGTGTTGGGCGTCGCGAGATCGCCGTAGCTCGTCCAGCGAAATGGCGCGCGGCCACGGGGCGCTGTGCGGAAGCTCGCGGTAAAGGGCTGGGCCGCATTGCTGTCGTTGTCGGCGCTCACTTCGTACTCGTAGCTCGTGTCAGCTTTCAGGCCACGCAGACGCGCGTGGTAGGTGAACACGACCTCGCCGTTGATGCCATCGGTATACGTGCTTTGGACGCCGTGCACCGTGTCTTTCGTCGCGCCCGCACCGCCGAAGCGCACCTTCGGATTGACCGCCGGCGCCGGCGAGGCCCACGACACAGTGACCTCACTCGTCGGATCGTTGCCCCAGGTCAGGTGGACCTGCTCCGGCGTGCCGTCGGGCGCACTGTTCGCGGCCCGCGCCGCCGAGGCGAGCGTACCCGCAGCCGTTGCCAGGCTCGACGCGCCGGCAAACTTCAGAAACCCGCGGCGCGAGACGATGCTAGCGCCCGGATCGGCCGGCAAATCTTTAACGTTTTTTTTGTTCGACATGTCTGGTGTTTTTGTATGGGGGTGGAAGGTCGTCAACGCGGACGGCGGGCGCACGGTGCTATGTGGGCCGCGAGGGCCACGCCGGACCAGGGCGCGACAGAAGTAACAGGGCATCCTAGTCGTGAAGCTATGACAGCCAGATGAAATGACCGGACGTGAGAAGATGGTGTCCTGCTTTCTCAGGAGCGACCGTTTGACCCCACTGCCGCACATCGCACCGCCCGACCGCCCTGACCGGTCGATCGACGGATGGCGCAAAAGCCGCGCACACGGCATAGAAAACCCCGGCATGGCACTCCGAATCGAGGCATCGCGATTGGCTTGCCAGTCACGCCGAAATCCCATGCCCGGCAGCCCCATTCATTAAGGGGCTGCATCCCTCACCCCTTCGCCGTGTAAACTGCTGACTTTTTTGACTCTGGTGGTATGGTGCAAGCCCCACAGCGCACAGCTTTCAGTGGCCCGGCGCTCATTCGTTTACTTGCGCGCCTGACGGACGTCGACGTTCCCGAATCCAGCCAATCGCTCTCGGACCGGCTAAGCCAGTGGCTAGGCTGGACCGACGCGATCGCGTTGTCCTCGGCGCTGACCAACAGTCCGCCTGCGGCGGCCGCCGGCGCGCGAGCCTTCGGCGACACTGAAGAGAGCGAGTGCGCCCGTGCGCGCGCGTCCCTGGCGAGTGCCATCGTCGGCGATAGCGTGTTTGCCGCCGCGAGGCGTCGTGGGTCCACGGCGTCGGCGCAGCCCCAGGGAGCGTCCGCGGATGCGCCGGTCGACTACGCGGTTTTTCGTCAGCGCTACCTCTCCATGCAGCAGTCGATGGAGACGGGCGTCGGCAATCTGCGTGCTCGCCTGCGGGCCATGCTGGCCGCCAGAACGCCCGCCATGGCCCGGCTCGCGGTGGTGGACGCCGTGATGGAGCGCGCGCTCAGTGAGCGCGAGCGGAGCTTGCTGGCCGCCGTGCCCGGGCTGCTGGCGGGGCACTTCGAGCGTTTGCGCCAGGCGGAGCAACAGACGCTGGCCGACGCCGAAGCCCCGGAAGACGCCGCACCCGCCGCAACCGCCACGCCCGGCGCCTGGCTGGACGCGTTCCGCAAGGATATGCAGAGCGTGTTGCTGGCCGAACTGGAAATTCGTTTACAACCGGTCGAAGGGTTGCTCGCGGCCCTTCGCACCCGCTAACTGGGACACTATGTCCAGATATCTCAATCTCGTTGTTTTTCTGGTAGGTCTGGCCGCGGTGTGCTGGATCGGTGCCGGCTACGTCGGCTCGAATCCGCTGGCGTTCGCGGTCACGATGTTGATTGGCGCCTGCTACGTGGCGGGTGCGCTCGAGCTGCGACGCTACAGCCAGGCCACGTCCACGCTGGCGCGTGCGGTCGCGAGCCTGTCCGCGCCACCGCCCAGCCTCGGCGCCTGGCTTGACGCGTTGCATCCCAGCCTGCGCAATGCGGCGCGCCTGCGCGTCGAGGGTGAGCGTGTGGCCTTGCCGGGCCCAGCGCTGACGCCGTATCTGGTCGGCCTGCTCGTGCTGCTGGGCATGCTCGGCACGCTCCTCGGCATGGTCGCGACCCTGCGTGGCACCGGCATGGCGCTGGAAAGCGCGACGGACCTGCAGGCTATCCGTGCGTCGCTCGCCGCGCCGGTCAAGGGGCTGGGCTTTGCCTTCGGCACCTCGATTGCGGGCGTGGCCACATCCGCGATGCTGGGGTTGCTTTCGGCGCTGTGCCGTCGCGAGCGGATCGATGCCGCACAGACGCTCGACGTGAAGATCGCGACGACCTTGCGCATCTACTCGCAGACCCATCAGCGTGAGGAGAGCTTCAGGCTCCTGCAGCGGCAGGCCGAGATGATGCCCACCCTGGTCGATCGTCTGCAGACGATGATGGCGGCCATCGAGCAACAGAGTCTCGCCTTGAACGAGCGGCAGATCGCCAGCCAGGACGCCTTCCACGGCAAAGCCGAGGCCGCCTACACGCGCCTCGCTTCCTCCGTGGAGCAGTCGTTGAAGGAGAGCGTCGCCGAAAGCACGCGCGCCGCCAGCGCGGCGCTGCAGCCGGTCATGGCGGCCACGATGGCGGGCCTCGCGCGCGAGACGGCCTCGATGCACGACACCGTCACGCACGCCGTGCAGCGGCAACTGGACGGGCTCTCGACTGGATTCGAGACCACCACCGCCGCCGTCGCGGACATCTGGAACAAGGCACTTGAGGGACACCAGCGGTCAAGCGAGGCCCTCACCCAGCATCTGGGCACGTCGCTCGATCGATTCACCGAGACCTTCGAACAACGCTCGGCCGGTTTGCTGGATGGCGTCTCCGCGCGCCTGGACGCGACGGCGGGCCGTGTGTCGGCAGCCTGGAACGAGGCGCTGTCACAGCAGGCGCAAGCCGGCGAGAAGCTGGCTGACCACAATCAGCAGGCGCTGGTTGCGGCCGCGGCGACCTTCGAGCAGCACTCGGCGTCGCTGTTACGCACCGTGGGACAGTCGCATACCGACTTGCAGACGGAACTGGCCGCGCGAGACGAGCAACGCCTGGCGGCCTGGACCGAGACGCTCGGTTCCATGGCCGCGACATTGAGCCAGCAGTGGGAGCAGGCGGGTACGCGTACCGCGAACCGGCAGCAGGAGATCTGCGACACGCTGGCGCAAACCGCACGCGACATCGCAGCCCAGACACAAGCGCACGCGAGCAGCACGATCGCCGAGATCGCCCAACTCGTGCAAGCCGCGTCAGAAGCCCCCAAGGCCGCTGCCGAAGTCGTCGCCGAACTGCGTCAGAAACTCTCCGACAGCATGGTTCGCGACACCGCCATGCTGGAGGAACGCAGCCGCCTGCTGGCGACGCTCGAAACCCTGCTCGACGCCGTGAACCACGCCTCCACCGAGCAACGCTCAGCCGTCGACGCGCTGGTCGCCACGTCGGCCGATCTGCTGGATCGTGTCGGCACGCGGTTCACCGATAAGGTCGAGCTCGAAACCGGGAAGCTGGGCGCGGTCGCCGCCCAGGTCACCGGCAGCGCCGTCGAAGTCGCGAGTCTCGGCGAAGCATTCGGCGCGGCCGTCCAGGTGTTCGGCGAGTCGAACACCACGCTGGTCGCGCATCTGCAGCGTATCGAAGCAGCGCTCGACAAGTCCCTCGCGCGCAGCGACGAACAACTGGCCTATTACGTGGCGCAGGCGAGAGAAGTGATTGACCTGAGCATGATGTCGCAGAAGCAGATCGTCGAAGATCTGCAACAGCTCGCGGGCAAGCGGGCGGCCGCGGGAGCTGAAGCGGCATGAGCGAGGAAATCGACGGCGGCGTGGAGACGGTGGCGCCTATATGGCCCGTCTTCGGCGACCTGATGTCGGTGCTGCTGGGCGCCTTCGTGCTGATCCTGGTGGGCGTCATCGGCGTGCAACTGGAGCTTTCGACCCGGCTGGAGCAGGAGGTCAAGCAGCGTCAGATGGAAACGCAGCGCCGCAAGACCCTGGAGCAGGCATTGGCAGGACCGCTGGCAGCGGGCCGGGTGACGCTGGTCAACGGGCGCATCGGCATCAACGGCAGCGTGCTCTTCGCACTGAACTCCGATCAATTGCAGCCTGAAGGCCGGGATGTTTTGAAGAGTCTCGCGGGGCCGCTGTCCGCGTATCTTCGGGCCAACGACGAGATCCTGATGGTGAGCGGCTTCACCGATGACCGGCAAGTGCGGGAAGCTAACCGTCGCTTTGCCGACAACTGGGAACTATCGGCCCAGCGCGCGCTGACGGTGACCCGTACGTTGATCGATCAAGGCGTTCCGTCCTCGTCCGTATTTGCGGCCGCGTTCGGTTCGCAGCAGCCCGTCAGCTCGAATGCCGACGACCAGGGGCGGGCCAAAAACCGGCGCGTGGAAATAGCGCCGGTCCCGAGGCCTTCGACCGCAACGGTGAAGCCCGGTGAGTAATGTGACTAGCGTGGGTAGTGCGAACGCTGACGCTAGCGAGTTGGCAAGCGGCGCCCGGGCAACGCTCGATGCATGGCGCGAGTGCGGCGCCGATCGCCTCGACCCCATCCGTTTTCGTTTCATCGCGGCGCTGGATCGGCGGGCAGCCGGCCACAGCGGCGAGACGCGACGCATCCTGGACGACAGGCTGTCCAAACTGATCGAGGCTTATGCCGGCGATCTCGAACGTGCTGCGTCCGAGGGTGCCGATGCGGGCACCGCGGCATCCTCTACCGAATCCGCTCGCGGAACGCTGGCCGAACTGATCGACTACATCGCCCATGCGCCGGCCGGCGGAAACAACCCCGCAGCAGGCAACGCCGCATCCCGCCGCCCCACTTATCCCGAACTGGAAGCACTCGATTACTTCAGGGAGACCTGGGCCAAGGTCCGGTCCGAGAAACAGTTGCGGCAGTCGTTGAAGAAAGCGCCGGGTAATGCCGGCCCGCTCAACTCGAGCAGCCTCGTCCATCGGTCGCTCTCACTGATGCGCGAACTGTCGCCTGGGTATCTCCAGCAGTTCCTGTCGTACGTCGACGCCTTGTCGTGGATGGAGCAGATGAACGGCGGCGGCGCGTTGTCGGCTAAAGACGCGCCTCGCACCACAAGCGCCAGAAAAAGTGCCCGGAGCAAACCGCGCTAACGCCGTGGGGACGGATCAACCGAAGCTTGGGCCATCACAGTCAGACCAAAACCGATCTTTCGGTCTAGGCCGTTTTCACGCCCGATATCGCGATTTAGACGCAGACTTCTATTTGGGATAATTAGATTGTACTATCTGGTTAAAACCTGAAAATGTTCGAATCCCTGCTGTCCGACGAAGATTGGCAACGCATTGCCCACCTGTTCCACCATGACGCCACACCGAGAGTCGGCCGGCCACGGCGAGATCCGCGCGAGATCGTGAACGCCATCCTGTGGATCGTTCGCAATGACGAAAAGTGGCAGCGTCTCCCCGCAAGCTTTCCACCGTCGCAAACCTGTTACATCAAATGGCTGGAATGGCGACGCTCCGGGATGATGTCGAAGGTTTTCGTCGAACTTGGCATGTGCGAGCAGTTAGAACATTGATCGTTCAGGGTGCGATGACTGCAGGATAAAACCGCGCCACTTCGTTTGTCGGCCGCATGCGAGTTGGCAATGGACTGACGATGCCAGCGGCATCTACGCAGCGGTGCGCCAATGTCTGATCCTGCGGTTTAACGGCTCGGAATAAAGCCGTGCGATGCCGGCACTCAACGCTGCCGACAGCACCAAAAACCCAGCCAATAGCAGCAGTTTTGTATCACCGTCCACAACGCGCGGCGGCCACATTGTTCGCATCGCCCCAAGCACGATGAGATGGAACAGGTAAAGCTCATAGCTAATCCGACCAAACCACTCGAAGCCCAGCAGAACCCGGACGTCTCCAACGTCAGGCGCGGCCGGTCGACAGTACGCGCCCAGCAGTAACACGGCAGTGCCCAATGCCATTCCCGTCACACCGAAGACATTGGTTTCTGCAATCGGCCCAACCAGGTACAGGACTGTCATGGCAACCACCGCGACGCATTGCAGGAGCGTTGCCGCGCGACCGCGCAGCGCGATCCGTTTCGCGAGCACGGCCGTGCAGCAACCAATAGCGATGCCGTCGAACGAAGCAAAATAAGCGTAGAGAAAGCCGCCTTCGTCACCCTGATGGGCAAGGCGATAAAACGGGCCGATGACGATGATCGCCGCCCAGAAGACAAGCAGGCGCGACTCCCGCTTCAGGACGAGGCACAGAATCGGGAAGAACAGGTAAAACACCTCCTCCACCGACAAAGACCACAACACACCCAACGGGTAGTTGACCCACCCGTGCAAGCCCACGAGCACATTCATCCAGAAGCTCAGCGACGCCAGATTGACGAGCCAGAAAGAGACCGGTGTGCCGGCCGGCGCGTGATTCTGGAAGATGGCGACACCCGCCAGCGCGAGCAGATTGACCGCACCCAGCAACAACAGCAGACACGGAATGATCCGCGCGACACGCAATCGATAAAATGCCCGCGCATTGATGCCGCTGAGACCGGACCAACGACGATCCGCGTTCGACGTAATCAGATAGCCCGAGATGACGAAAAACATCGTCACGCCATAATTACCGTTTCGAGCGACAGCGCGCACCGCTTCCCAGCCGAATGTTTTCGCCAGCCATGTGTCGTTCAGACGGTACGCGATGTTGAAGTGGTGAAACAGAACAAGAAGAATCGAGACGCCGCGGATCACATCGATCCGCGAGTTGCGCTGGCCAACCGTCATCATGTCCGATCCGAAGCCCACTTCACGAATGCAGCACCGACCTCCCGCAAGACGGCCTCCCGAGCGGGCATGCCAAGCGCCGGCGCATCGTAATAGGCGGCGATGAGAAGCGGCGCGCGTCGCGGTGGGCGCACGATCGCATAGTCATTGGTTTCTTCTTCTACGCTTGTTCCGGGTCTGTCACCCGCTATCCAGTCCGGCGGAAAAGCCGCGCGAAGCCGGTTCAAACCCGGCTTGCAGGCGATCATCCAGTTTTCCAGTTGCGCACGCGATTGGGGACGCAGGACGTTCCCCAGCAGAATTTTGCTCGCCGACGTCGTGATCGATCGAGGTGTGGTGGTGTCGAACACCCCGCTGTATTTATTCGACTCGGGTTCATACCGGTCGGAGCGGGTAACGGTATCGCCGAGACCACGAACGAATTGCGTCAAACCCGCGGGACCGCCAGCACTTTTCATCAACAACACTGCCGCCGTGTTGTCGCTCACTTCGACGATAGCCTGGCACAGCGCGCCGACCGACATCGCGCCGTCTGCCACGTGTGCCTTCGTCACGGGCGACGTGAAGATCAGGTCTTTCCCGGTGTATGGCACAAGGCGGGCAAGATCCTCCTTGCCGGCGTCGACGCGGGATAGCACCTGTGCGGCGAGCAATCCCTTGAAGGTGCTGCACATCAGAAAGCGCTCGTCAGCGCGATGCGTCCAGGTTCGGCCTGAACCGGTATCGACAGCGAACACGCCGAGGCGCCCGCCATTGCGGCGTTCGATATCGGCTAGCGAAGATGTATTTGCGGCCAGCGTGGGTATGGCGCCAAGGCCGAGGAGGATGGGCAACCCGAGCGTCAGGCTCCGGCGTGTTGCAGAGATGGTCAATGAATCGTCCTCAAAGTCAATTCGCTCACGAGGACCACGCGATGGATGGCAAAGGTCAGGCATAGCGCGCAGCTATCCGACATCCGGCCGACTGGTTTCCATGCTTGCGTTGCGGCGGGCGCCGGTCCTGGCTCAACATAAAAAAAGGGCCAGCCCTGCGTAGGGCTGGCCCGCTCACGGCGCCAAAAATCAGGTCTGAGGATTCGCGTCGTCTGTGGTTTGAGCATTGTCGGCGTCGTCCTGCTTCTCGCCGTCTTTCTTCTGGACCAACGACTCCAATGCGCCGGCGCCTTCAAAGCCCGCAACCGCCGCAACGCCCTTTGTGAGCAGGCCTGCATCCGGATCGACTTTTTCTGCTGCTTCAACGGCCGCTACTGCGCCAGCGATCTTGCCTACTTCGTCCAAGAGTCCCATTTCGCCCTCCGCGAGAAAAAGTGAAATGCCATCCTCTCACGAACTCGACGCCTTGTCGTCAAATGTAAAATTGACTTACCAGTTTGCGCCCAGCCCGAAATGACATTGAAAGAAATCGCTCATACGCACGCTTAAATCGCCTGCGTCACTGGCGCGGATGCAGCCGGACCGGCAATGCTCGCGTGGCCCGTTTATAGCCGTTCGGAGTACATGGTCCAGTTGAAGGGCTGCAGCTTGATGGCATCGAATCGCCGTTTGTGACACTCGCGTGTCGTGCTGGAAAGCAGGTGGACTGCCTCTAACCGCTAGCGCCTGGGTGGCTGCGGGTTACTCGCCGGATTGGTATCGAACCTGGCGACGCTTCCAATGCCGTCGTCGCCGACGAGTGCCCACAGTTCGGCTTCCATCACGTCGGCGATTTCCTTGCCGTATATCTCGTCGCCATTCACATAGACAGTGAACGACTGCAAGTACTTCGCTTTCTTCTCCGGGTTCTCGATCGTCTGCCGGGTCCATTGATAAAGCGGATAGTTTTCCGGACCCCGCTTTTCCGCTTCACGCACGTAGTCGGCGAAAGCGTCGAATTGGCATTTCACGGTCGCGTTGTGCCTGCTCAAAACATCACGAAGCGCGGCATGCGAAGCGCTCGCCGGTTCTGCGCGCAGATCGCTTGCAAGTTCAGGCGAGACGGCGATTCTTAGCTGGAATTGCCATGCGGGTTCCATGTCTACCTCGGTATCGAATCACGAGCGCTCGCTCGCGGACATAAGAGAAGGTAGCACGGTCAACGTAACCGCACGTGAACGCATCCGCCCCAAGCTGCTTTCAGGCAAGCAGCTCATCAGCACACTGCTTTCAACCCAGCAGCAAGAAGCCCCTTTCCCACCCGTGGACCAGCAAGACGACGCACTCGCCCCGATGGCATAGCTCGTGCTTTGTAGTCCACAGGGTCAAGAGCCTGGCCGCTCTGGCTTACTCCACCTACCGACTCAAGAGCAGGCGCATGACATCAAAAAATCAGCGTGAAGAATTGCCACTTTCATACGGCACCGACTATGAACAGTTGGCCGCCAGGTTCAGGCCGATCTTCGCCCGAATCGCGGAAGGCGCGCTCGAGCGCGAGCGCACTCGCTCGCTTCCCTACGAGCAGATTGTCTGGTTGAAGGAAGCCGGATTCGGCGCGGTCAGAGTGCCACGCGAATACGGCGGTGCCGGCGCGTCACTTCCGCAACTCGTGCAGCTCCTGATCGAACTGGCCGAGGCCGATTCGAGTTTGCCGCAAGCGTTACGCGGCCACTTCGCCTTCGTCGAGGACAGGATCAATGCAGTGCCCGGCGCTGGACGGGAAAAATGGCTGCAACGCTTCGTGGCGGGTGAAATCGTCGGCAATGCGTGGACCGAAGTCGGTGCGGTCAAGATCGGCGACGTGATCACGCGTGTATCGCGCAGCGACAACCAGTGGGTCGTCAACGGAACAAAGTACTACAGCACGGGCAGCATCTTCGCCGACTGGATCGACGTCTACGCGCAGCGCGACGACAACGGCGCCGACGTCATCGCGGCGGTGAGCACGCATCAGTCAGGTGTCAAACAAAGCGACGACTGGGACGGTTTCGGCCAACGCACCACCGGAAGCGGGACGTCTGTGTTCGACAACGCCGTCGTCGAGGAAGAGAACATTATCGATTTCTCCACGCGCTTCAAATACCAGACCGCGTTCTATCAACTCGTGTTGATCGCCGTGATCGCAGGTACGGGGCGCGCCGCGCTGCGTGACATTTCGCATGAAGTGCGCAAACGTACCCGGGTTTACAGCCACGGTAACGCGCCACGCGTCAGCGAAGATGCCCAGGTGCAGCAGGTGGTCGGGCAAATAGCGGCACGCGTATACGCGGCAGAGGCCGCCGCCGTGCGAGCCGCGGAGCCGTCACAAAGGGCGTACGAAACGCGCTTCGGCGCGGACCGCGATGCTGAACACGCGGCGAACGTGGCGGCCGAAATTGAATCGGCAAAGGCGCAAGTCGCCGTGGCCAGCTTGATTCTGCAGGCCACCACCGATCTGTTCAATGCGCTCGGCGCCTCGGGCATTAGCGAAAACAAACTTCTAGACCGTCACTGGCGAAACGCGCGCACCGCTGCGTCACACAACCCGCTGATCTACAAGGAGCGGATCGTAGGTGATTGGGAAATCAATGGCACACAACCTCCGTTTGTCTGGCAGATCGGCAACAGCAGATCGGTAGAGTAATCCGCTTGCGCCGTATGCGCTGCATTGAGCGTGGGCCGATTTCGCAACCGGCCCACGTTAAGGCTCGCCGCATGGAGAGGGCTAGTGCGCATCCGGCATCGCCGGATCGTATCTACTTCTGTGCGGAAATCTGTTTGGCGCGGATCAAACGCGCGCGTAACACGTTGCGACTAATGCCGAGCAGCCTCGCAGCCTGAATCTGATTCCGGTAGCAGAAGTCGAACGCCACGCGCATCACCGTGTCTTCGATCTGCTCGAATAGATTGCCTTCCGCATTATCGAAAAGATGACGCAAGGCCCCTTCCAACCCTTCCAGCGGTGTAGACGCAACAGGTTCGATCGCCGCGCGTCGCGCCGCGTGAACTCCGAACGACGACATCTGCAGATCGCCCTCGCCTAGCGAATCGCTGCGGCACACCAGCAACGCATAGTGGATGACGTTCTCGAGTTCACGAATATTGCCGGGCCAACTATGTTCCAGCAGCTTTCGCTCCGCGCGCGGTTCGATGCCGACGGGGCCGTAGCCCAGCCGGTTCCGATATTCTTCAATGAAGTAACGGGCCAGCGGCAGGATATCGCCGGGCCGATCGCGCAGTGTCGGCACGGCCAGATGTACGACGTTTAGTCGATAAAACAGGTCCTCACGGAAATGGCCCGCCGCCACCGCGTCCTGCAAATGCACGTTCGTGGCCGCCAGCACGCGCACGTCGATGGGAATACTCCTGCGCGAACCGAGCCGCACGATCTCTCGCTCCTGCAATACGCGCAGTAGCTTGACCTGCATCGACAGCGGCAGATCGCCGATCTCGTCCAGAAACAGCGTCCCGCCATTGGCCGCTTCGAACCAGCCGGGTTTGGCGCAAAACGCGCCGGTGAACGCGCCTTTCTCGTGGCCGAACAACTCGCTCTCCACCAGCGATTCGGAGAACGCCCCGCAGTTGACCGCGACAAAAGGGCCGTCCTTGCGAGCACTCAGGTTATGCACATGGCGTGCGACCAGCTCTTTACCCGTTCCTGTCTCGCCGATCACGAGCACGTTAGCGTCGCTCGGCGCCACCATGCGAATACGTTCGAGCAACGCCAGCGATTGCGGGTCGGAGAAGATCTGGGCAGTCGCGCGAATGGAGGTGGTCAGCGTGCGCTTGTCGGGCATCGTCAGCACAGGCGGCACTTCCGTTCGCGCGACGGCTGGCCGGTCCGGTAACACGTGATTGAGCGAATAGTTCATGAGTAGAAGCTCGGCGTCGGATATCGTTGCGTCAGGGCCCATTCGCCGATTTCTCGAAGCTTATAGGCAAGCGGATCGTGAAGCGTATGTGTGCGCAGATTGCGCCAGTGGCGGTCCAGTCGCAGCGCGCCATGCGTCGCACGCGCGCCGGCCACATCGAACATACGGGTACAGATGGTGAGCCCGATTTCTGTGGCGGCCACTTTGGCCGTGGCGACCGCCAGCGCCACTTCGCCACGCTCGGCGTCGGTCAGCGCATCCGCTCTATTCCAGGCCGCATCGAAACGGTCTGCCGCGCGGTCGGTCAACAGCCGCGCCGCCTCGAGACCCGTCCAGAACTCGCCATACTGGCCGAGGATATAGGGATCCGCCGCGGTGGTTGTCACGCCGGACGTATGCCACGGGCGCGCTTCATGAAGCGTGTAATGACGGGCGTCGTTAAACGCGCTTTCGCCGATGCTGAGATAGACATTCGTCAGAATCAGCTGAGCAAGCAAAGGACGCAGACAGGCAAACGGCGTCGACAATGGCCCGGGGTCGGTCAGAACCTCATGATTCTCCACACGCACCTTTTCCAGCGTCACGGTGCCGCTGTCCGTTTGGCGCTGGCCGATGTTGTTCCAATCTTCCGCAACGGAAATGCCCGAACGTCCGGTCGGTATGGCCGCGACCAGTAAGGTTCCGGTGCCGGCGTCTCGCGCGGAAGCAATCAGCATTTCGGAGTCGAGGGCGCCGGAACAGAAACTCTTCTGCCCGCTGAACTCCCGCCAATCCGCGTGCGAATGGCTGACAGCCCGCTCATCGAGTGGGTTTAACGCATTGCCCCAGAACCATTGGCGGCGGGCAGTCTGTTCGAACCAGGCGCGCCACTGCGCCGGCGCACCGAACAGACGCACGGTCGCCAGCATCAGATGATGAAAACCGAACACATGGCCAAGCGAACTGTCCGCCCGGCCGAGCGTACGCACCACATCCAACGTCTGCCGCCAGTCGGCGCCGAGCCCGCCCTGCGCCTCGGGAATGCTCATCGCAAGAAGACCGCTGGCGCGCAACGCATCCCGCTCCGCTTTCGGCGTGCCGCCCCGCGCGTCGCGCTCGGCGGCGGTTACCGAAAATGCGGTCGCGAGCCGCTGCGCGATCTGCAGAGGCGTTTCAGTTGCCGACGCTGTGGCCGCGTCCGGTAGCACGGAAGCCAGTGCGTCCGACAGTACGTAGGTCGAATTCATATAGGCAAAAGGGCACTCACCCCGCTACGTGCGGGCGTGGACCGTTATTTTTCAGTTGGCGGGTGTTAAATGGCGTCGATCAGGATTGCTTCCTGAGAAACATATTCTGACCATCTACCGCGACTTCCGATGCATTTTGTTGTGGTAACCAAAGTCGAATTGCTGCTTACGCAGCAGCATCGTTATGGATGCTGCCTCTGCATCAGCATCACCCCCACTCGACGCCTCCCAGGCAGCAGATCTACTGGAATTCTGAAAGCCTGCACGTCCATCGCCGGAACACAGCACTGCTGCTCCAGCAGCAGCATTGAGACCATGTTGCTTCGTCAGCTTCATACGTCAGCCTGCAATCGTTCTATGCCACCGCGATATGCGCGGAGGCAAAAAACCTCAAACGGTTATGCCATTTGACTTGGCGCGCGATCAACGTTGGTCCGCAGATTCCCTCCATGCCCGTCCTGTCCGCGCAACACCGGATGGCACGGTATTCGCTAAATAAGCTGTAGTCCCGATTAATTCGATTTCGCCTGTAAGGATCGTTCGAATGACCAAGAGATTGAAAGTGGTCGCCGTCTCCGGCGGATTGCAACGGCCGTCGCGCACGCTCGTCGTAGTTGAACGTCTGCTTGCCTCGCTTGGCGACGCGCTGCCGATCGACACGCATCTCGTCGAATTGGGGCAGATCGCCTCACGCCTCGCCGGCGCGGTTCAACGCTCGCAGGTCCCGGCTGACGTGGAAACGCACATCAAGGCGATTGAATCGGCGGACCTGCTGGTCGTCGCAAGCCCGGTTTATCGCGCGTCGTATGCGGGACTTTTCAAGCATCTGTTCGATCTCGTGCATCACGAGGCGCTATTCGACGTGCCGGTTCTGCTGGCCGCAACAGGCGGTAGTGACCGTCACGCGCTCGTCATCGATCATCAACTCCGTCCGCTGTTCAGCTTCTTTCAGGCTCGCACGCTACCGGTTGGCGTGTATGCGTCGGAAGCGGATTTCAGCGGCTATGCGATTTCGAACCCGGCACTGGAAGAGCGCATTGCGCTCGCTGTGACGCGCGCGCTCCCATGGCTGCATGCCGGCCGTATCCCTGCTTCGCTCCCGCAAGCCGCCACGCTGGCTGCATAGACCCTCACCCCATTATCAGGAACATCATGAGCCAGAACCCCTCTCACGACGACGCCGTCAAGTTCGCCTACTGGGTGCCCAATGTCAGCGGCGGTTTGGTCGTCAGCACGATCGAGCAGCGCACGGACTGGAGTCTCGAATACAACCAGAAACTCGCACAAACCGCGGAGAAGGCGGGCTTCGAATACGCGCTGAGCCAGATCCGCTTTACCGCCGGTTACGGTGCGGAATATCAGCACGAATCGGTTTCGTTCAGCCAGGCCCTGTTGCACGCGACAACCAAACTCAAGGTGCTGGCTGCGATTCTGCCAGGCCCGTGGCACCCCGCTGTCGTCGCCAAGCAACTGGCCACGATCGACCATATTTCGAATGGCCGCATTGCCATCAACGTCGTGAGTGGCTGGTTCAAAGGCGAATTCACCGCGCTCGGCGAGCCGTGGCTCGAACACGACGAACGCTATCGCCGCTCGAAAGAATTCATTCAGGCGCTCAAGGGCATCTGGACGCAGGACAATTTCACCTTCAAGGGTGATTTCTACCGCTTCAACGATTACACGCTGAGTCCCAAGCCGGTACAAAAACCGCATCCGGAAATCTTTCAGGGCGGCAGTTCACGCGCCGCCCGCGATAACGCTGCCAGCGTCTCCGACTGGTACTTCACCAATGGCAATACGCCGGAGAATCTGAAAGCGCAGATCGACGATATTCAGACCAAGGCGGCGAAGAACAATCACAAGGTGCGCATTGGCGTGAATGCCTTCGTGATCGCGCGCGATACCGAAGAAGAGGCCAAGGCCGTGCTCGCCGACATCATCAAGCATGCGCACGTCGAAGCCGTGCATGCTTTCGGCGATGCCGTCAAACAGGCGGGCCAGGCTTCACCGGAAGGGGAAGGCAACTGGGCCAAGTCGAGTTTCGAAGACCTCGTGCAATACAACGACGGTTTCCGCACCAATCTCATCGGTACGCCTCAGCAGATCGCCGAGCGCATTGTCGAGTTGAAGTCGATCGGTGTGGATCTCGTGCTGACAGGTTTTCTCCATTTCATCGAAGAGGTGGAGTATTTCGGTAAACGGGTTCTGCCGCTCGTGCGCGAACTCGAGCTCAAGCAGCAGGCCAAGGCCGCTTGAACATGACTCAGGCACCGCCGTCGACGCTACCGGACTGGCTGCGCCATCAGGCGCGGCACCGACCGCACGCCATCGCATTGCGCCACAAACGGCTGGGCACATGGCACGCGCTGTCGTGGCAAGACATCGCAACGGCGGTCGAGCAACTGGCCGCGGCGCTTGCACAACGTGGCTTTGCCGCGGGCGACGCGCTGCTGCTCGTCAGTCATCCGCGCGAGGAGGCGCTGCTCCTGTCGCTGGCGGCGCAGTGGAGCGGTGGCGTCGCGATACCGCTCGACCCGCATCTCGCTGATGACGCGTTGCGCTCGGTGCTCACGCATCTCGCCCCACGCTTCGTGTTCGCCGAAGATGACAGTCAGATAGATCGTCTGCTGACGCAGGCGGGATTGCGCGTGATTGACGCCAACCCGCGCAATCTGACGCCTCATCCGCACCCCGCCGTGACGGACTATCGCGCGTTGTCGATCCACAACGAAGACAGCTTTCCATCCGCTGCCCGCCCCCATGACGACGCATTCGCTTTCGTGCGCCACGATGCCGATGGGCAACTTGTTCAACAACGTTTCTCGCACGCGACGCTGGTGCGTGAAGCACAGCAACTCGTCGCCACCGAGAATCTGAACGCAGACGACGAAGCATTTGCCGCACGCGCATTCGCCGCCGCCTCTCAGGCCCGCTATCTGATCGCACCCTGGCTACTGAACGGTTTCCGCCTCAATTTCCCGGAGTCGCTCGCGACCCGCGACAACGATCGCCGCGAACTCGCACCGACACTGGTTGCGGGCACGCGTGAAACTTATGCCCGCGTCGCACAGCTCGTCGACGACCGTTTTCCCGGCGCACGCTCGTGGCGGCGCCGCCTGATCAGCCGTGCGGAGCGCAGGCAAAGCGGTCCGCTTGTCCGTGCGCTGACCTGGTGGCTCATCACCCGGCCGTTACGCGACGTGATCGGTTTTTCGCGCACCCATGCGGCGCTCGTCATCGGGCCGGCGCTCGACGACAAAACCGCTGCGCTATTCGAGGCATTACGTGTCGACGTGCGCGCGTGGCCCGATACCGGCGACTGGCAACGTGTCGAACATAACCGTCAGGCAACTGCAACTGCAACTGCAACTGCAACTGCACCGCAACGCTATGCGGCAGACGGCGCGTCCGAACAACCGGCCTATTGATTATTAATGCATGACCCAACGTCCAATGACTTCGTCCTCAAACCCGCTACTCTCGCTCGACCATATCTCGCTGTCGTTCAAAGGCGTGAAAGCGGTCACGGATATCAGCTTCGCTGTGCATACGGGGGAAATCTGCGCGCTGATCGGTCCGAACGGCGCGGGCAAAAGCTCATTGCTCAACGTGATCAACGGCGTCTATCAACCGCAGCAAGGCAGCGTGCATTTCGACGGCCACGCCTACGGGCGCATGAATCCGTATCACGCGGCACACCGCGGTATTGCCCGCACGTTCCAGAACATCGCGCTCTTTCGCCGGATGAGCGTGCTCGACAACGTGCTCACAGGCCGCAATCTGCATCGGCGCAGCACGTGGTTCGAACAGACTTTTGGCATCGGCCGCGCGCGTAACGATGAAACGGCGCAACGCCGCCATGCGGAAGTCGTGATCGAAGCACTCGACTTGCAGCGCTATCGGCATACCACCGTCGGCACCTTGCCGTACGGCGTTCAAAAACGCATTGAACTGGCCCGCGCCCTCGCCGCCGAGCCCCGTCTCTTACTGCTCGACGAACCGATGGCCGGCATGAATGCCGACGAAAAACGTGCAATGGCCGGCTATGTGCTCGACGCCAACGCGCAATTCGGCGTGACCGTCGTACTCATCGAGCACGACATTGGCGTAGTGATGGACCTGTCGGATCACGTCGTGGTGCTCGACTACGGCAAGAAGATCGCAGACGGCGCCCCAGCCGATGTGCGCACCAACCCGGACGTGCTGGCCGCTTATCTCGGCACCCGTCACTGAGAGATTGAACGACATGGGATTCTTCCTTGAGGTACTCGTCGGCGGCTTGCTGGCGGGCGTGATGTATTCGATGGTAGCGATCGGCTTCGTGCTGATTTACAAAGCGTCGGGCGTATTCAACTTCGCGCAGGGTTCGATGGTGCTATTCGGTGCGCTCACGTATATGAGTCTGGTCGAGCGGCATGTCAATCCCGTGCTTGCATTCGGTTTGGCGCTAGCGGCACTGGTGTTGATTGCGTTGCTGATCGGCCGCCTCGTATTGCGGCCGCTGGTGAATCGGCCGCCCATTGTCCTGTTCATGGCGACGCTCGGTTTGAGCTTCATTCTTGAAGGCGCCGCGCAATTATTCTGGGGTGCCCAGGTGCACGGCCTGGATCTCGGTATCGACGACAAACCGCTGAACGTGGCCGGCGTCATGATCAGCCAGTTCGATCTCTTTGCCGCGGCGAGCGCCGGCGTGCTGGTGATCGGCCTGTCGCTTCTGACCAATCGCACGCGACTCGGCTTGTCGCTGCGTGCCGTTGCCGACGATCCACTCGCGGCGCTCGCTATCGGCATACGGCTGCCGCGCGTGTGGGCGATCGTATGGGCGCTGGCAGGCTTTGTCAGCCTCGTGGCAGGGCTCCTGTGGGGCGCGCGCCTCGGAGTGCAGTTCTCGTTGTCGCTGGTCGTGCTGAAGGCGCTGCCGGTGCTGATCATCGGCGGATTTTCGTCGATTGGCGGGGCGATTGTCGGCGGATTGCTGATCGGTGCATCGGAGAAGCTTGCCGAGGTCTATGTCGGCAGCCTGGTCGGCGGCGGCATCGAAAACTGGTTTCCCTATCTGCTCGCCATGCTGTTCCTGCTCGCGCGGCCTGTGGGTCTGTTCGGCGAACCCGCCGTCGAACGCGTGTGAGGCGAGCTATGTCAACGCCTCACGCCACCGCCGACGCGCCGCGCAAGTTCAAACCGTACCCGCTGCAATTGCCAGTGTTGAAGTTATGGCTCACGGCGATTCTTGTGTTGATCGCGTTCATCGCCGTGCCGTTAGTCGGCAACGACTACTGGCTCAATGCGATTCTGATTCCATTTCTCGTGTTGTCTCTCGCAGGACTCGGCCTGAACCTGGTCACGGGCTACGCGGGCCAACTCTCGCTCGGCTCCGCGGCGTTCATGTCGGTCGGCGCCTATGCCACCTACAACCTGATGGTGAGAGTGCCAGGCTTGCCGCTGGTTGTGGATCTCTTCCTCGGCGGATTGATCACGGCCGTGGTCGGCGCCGTGTTCGGCTTGCCGAGCCTGCGCATAAAAGGGTTCTACCTGATCGTCTCGACACTGGCCGCGCAGTTCTTTGTCGAATGGATCTTTACGCGCGTCAGCTGGTTTTCCAACGACGACACCTCGGGCGTACTTAGCGCGCCGCGGCTCGCAGCATTCGGCTGGAAAATCGACACGCCGGCCGCACGGTATCTGCTCGTACTTGGCGTCACCACCGTCCTGTTCATGCTGGCGACCCGCCTCGTACGCAGCGAACTCGGTCGACGCTGGATGGCCGTGCGCGACATGGACACCGCTGCGCGCGTGATCGGCATTCCGATCGGCCGCACCAAGCTACTCGCATTCGCGCTGAGTTCGTTCGTGATCGGCATTGCGGGCGCGTTGTGGGCGTTTGCTTATCTGGGCACGGTCGAGCCGCACGGCTTCGATCTCAATCTGTCGTTTCAGGTGTTGTTCATCATCATCATTGGCGGCATGGGGAGCATCGGCGGGAATTTTCTGGGTGCGGCGTTCATCGTGCTGCTGCCAATCCTTCTCTCGAATGCGGCCGGTGCGCTCGCCAGCGTCGGCATCGAAGCCGGTCAGTTGCAGAACCTGCAGAAGATCCTCTTCGGCACGTTGATTATCGTTTTTCTCATCAAGGAGCCGGACGGGCTCGCAAGACTGGTTCAGACCGCGCGGAATCGTCTGCGCGACTGGCCGCTGCGCGCGTGACTCCGGTTTCATTCATCGCTCTTTAACCATCGTTTATCCATTCAAGGTCCATTCAGTATGAATTTCATCGACTCCTTCAAGAGGCGTGGGACGGCTTCGCGCGTTGCTGCTGCCGCAAGCCTGATGCTTGCCCTCGCCGCCGCATTTGCGTCCAATGCACAGGCCGCTGGCGAAGAATACTTCCCGCTGCAAAGCTACCGCGTCGGGCCGTATGCGGCAGGCGGCAGCGGTTTCTTCGGCGGCTTCATCGACTATATGAACCTCATCAACAAGCGCGATGGTGGCGTCAATGGGGTCAAGCTAACGTGGAGCGAATGCGAAACCGAATACGTCGTGGAAAAGGGCGTGGAATGCTATGAGCGGCTCAAGGGTGGTCTGAACGGCGCACCGGCTGCGGCGACCAATCCCCTTTCGGTCGGGATCGCCTATGCGACACTCGACCGCTCAACCGCCGACAAGATCCCTCTGGTCACGATCAATCACGGTCGCACGGATTCCACCGACGGGGCGGTGTTTCCGTACGTGTTTCCGCTTCAACTCAATCCGTACAGCGAAGTCTCGGCGATCATCAATTACATCGGTCAGCAGTCAGGCGGCCTGAATCAGCTCAAGGGCAAGAAGATCGTGGTGCTCTACCACGGTTCGCCTTATGGCCGCGAGACGATTCCCGTGCTCGATGCGCTCGCTAAAAAGTATGGCTTCGAACTCACGCAGATCGAAGTCCCGCACCCTGGTAACGAGCAGGGATCGCAGTGGCTCACCATCCACCGGATCAATCCGGACTGGGTGATTCTGCGTGGCTGGGGCGTGATGAACCCGGTCGCGTTGAAGTCGGCGCAGAAAGTGGGCTTTCCCGCGAATCACATTATCGGCAACATCTGGAGTAATTCGGAGGAGGATGCACGTCCGGCGGGCGACGCTGCGAAGGGTTTCATTTCGATCACTACGCATCCGTCGGGCACCGAGTTCCCGGTGCTTCAGGCAATCAATCAGTACGTGATCAAACCCGGCAACGGCAACCTGAAGGACCCGGCGCGCTTCGGCACGGTGTACTACAACCTGGGCGTCGTCAACGGCATTCTCAATGTCGAAGCGTTGCGCGTGGCTCAGGCGAAGTACGGCAACAAGCCGCTTACGGGCGAACAGGTGCGCTGGGGGTTCGAGCATTTGAATCTCGACGACGCGCGTCTTAAGCAGTTGGGCGCGTACGGCCTGGTTCAACCGCTGAAGTTGTCGTGCTCCGATCACGAGGGCGGTGGCGCCGTACGCTTCCAGCAATGGGACGGCCAACAGTGGAAGGTGATCAGCGGCTGGGTCCAGGCGGATCGCGCCCTGCTGCGCCCGATCATCGAGAAGTCGGCAAACGCGTACGCCAGGGAAAAGGGTATTACGCCGCGCGATTGCAGCAAGGATCTCTGAGCATGAGCGCCGCCCCGATCCTGCAGGTCGAGGACATTGCCGTGACGTATAGCCAACTCATTCCGGCATTGCGCGGTGTTTCCCTGACGGTACCGTCCGGCGCCATCGTCGCACTGCTGGGCGGCAATGGCGCCGGCAAGACGACCACGCTGAAGGCCATTTCGAACCTGATTCGTGCCGAACGGGGCGAGCTGACGTCAGGCCGCATCGCGTATCGCGGCGACGCGACGACTCATGTGGATCCGTGGACGCTCGCCGAACGTGGGCTCGTCCAGGTGCTGGAGGGGCGGCGTTGTTTTGCTCATTTGTCCGTCGAAGAAAATCTGCGGCTCGGCGCCTTTGTACGCCGGCCTCGACGCGCTGAACTCGAGGCGGATCTCGAACGTATCTACGGGATCTTTCCGCGGCTCAAGGAGCGCCGTAAGACACTTGCGGGCTATACGTCCGGCGGAGAACAGCAAATGGTGGCGATCGGCCGCGCGTTGATGGCACGGCCCTCGCTGGTGTTGCTCGATGAACCTTCTATGGGACTGGCTCCGCAAGTCGTCGAAGAAATCTTCGAGACCGTGGCTGCGCTCAATCGCGACGATGGCGTCAGCTTTCTGCTGGCGGAGCAGAATGCGGCGATCGCGTTGCGGTATGCGCAGTCTGGGTATGTGCTCGAAGGCGGCCGCGTGGTTGCGCATGGGAAGGCAGACACATTGCTGGAACTCGATGCGTTGCGCGATGCCTATCTTGGGCGTGACAAACCAGTTACGAGTGGCGCGCGCCGGGGATCACGCCACCTTGCCCCATCAGCGGCGGGCTAACGCCGCAGACGCATCGGCGTTTCAATGCTGCTGCTCAGTCCTTATCCACGGAATGCGCGGCCAGTCCTTTTTCGAAGTGCGGGATCTCCTCGCTTCGGACCGGCTTGCCGAGAAGAAAACCCTGAGCATGCGTGCATCCGCAGACGCGCACAAAATTCAGCTGCTCCTGCGTCTCGATGCCTTCGGCCGTAGTCGGCATACCGATTTCTCGCGCCAAAGCCACAATCCCACGAACCATGGCCGCGGATTCGCGCCGATACACCGATTCCTTCACGAACGAACTGTCGATCTTGAGCTTGTCGAATGAGAAGCGCACGAGCGTCGACATGGTGGAAAAACCGGTGCCGAAGTCATCGAGCGCCAGACCGATTCCCAATGCGCGGAGCTTTTCGATGTTGTGCCGGGTGATGACATCGTCGCTCAACAACACCGTTTCCGTGACTTCGATATTCAGACGGGCCGGCGGCAATCCCGTCTTGCTGAGTATCGCAGCGACCGTCGACGCGAACGACTCCTCCCGCAATTGCACCGGCGAAACATTCACGGCGACGCTCACTGCATCACGCCAGGTGGCGGCTTCCGTGCATGATTGCAGCAAGACCCACTCGCCGAGGCCGAGAATGAGCCCCGTACGCTCGGCGGTAGGAATAAATGCGGAGGGAGAAAGCTCACCGCGAGTCGGGTGTGTCCAGCGAAGCAGTGCTTCACGACCGGAAATCGTGTCGTCGCTGAGATCGACGATCGGCTGGTACTCCATGCGCAAATCGCTGTAAGACTGCATTGCACCTTCCAGATCGCTGCGCAGGAGACTCAGACTTTCGTCGGATGCGTGCGTGGCTGCATCGAAGATAGCGAACGCGCTTTTGCCGCTGCGTTTGACCGCGTACAACGCGCGGTCCGCGCAAATCAGCAATTGCGGCCCGGTATTGGCGTGCTCCGGATAGAGTGAGATGCCCACGCTCGCACCGATATGTACCAACGCTTCGCTCAACACGAAAGGACGTGCCAGCGTTTTGACGATGCGTTCGGCCAGCACACGAACATCGGGCGTGGACGCCGTGCCGTCGGAAATGGCAACGAACTCGTCGCCGGCCAGACGCCCGACAAGATCGCCCGCAGGCAGCACGTCACGCAATCGAGCCGCCGCCTCCTGAAGGATCTGATCTCCGGCGGCATGGCCCAGGCTGTCATTGATTGCCTTGAAGCCGTCGAGGTCGATCAGTAGCACCGCGAATAAATGATCCCACCGTAATGAGCCTGCCGCCGTGCGCTCCAACAGAAGTTCGGTAATGCGAGCCCGGTTGGGCAGACCCGTGAGACTGTCCTGGTGAGCGAGCCGGTGACTGCTTTCACGTGCCAACAGTAATGCAACGGTGTCGCGATTACTGCGCAATGCCACGGTGAAGAAACCCGCGGCACAAAACGGCGCCTGAAACAGCAGCACGAGTTTGCCGGAGCCGGGAGAAAGCGCCGCCCCCCAACCCAGAAGCCCGAGAATAAGCGAAATCTGCAGAAGCACGAGCCGGGGTGTACCGGCATTGCGTCCGGCTAACCCGCCGATCACGCCCACAGCGCAAACGTTACCGAGCAGAAACAGCGTCTGGTTTCCGCTGGTATTGCACAAGAAACTGCCGAACCCGAATAAGACGGCCCAGAGAAGGCTCGCAAAGAGGAAGGCTGAGGTAGGGGTCGGCAGATTCTGGGCGCTGCGCCTGCAGCACAGCCAGATCAACGCCAGACGCGCAACCAGCAACGCGACCACGGCGCTGCTCCACCCTGCGTAAAGGGGTCTTGGGTACAGGTAGTAGGCAGTCGCGCAGACACTTATTTCGCAGATCGACGCAAACACGATCGATGCGGTTCGCGTGAACAGGTTGGCAAGCAATACCTGCCGGTTGTCGGCACTCAGGTCCTGAGCGGAGGACACCACCCACTTGAAAAATGGAGACCTTGGTTCGCTGAAAGCCATAACCTGCACATTTCCACGGATTATTGAATCGAATCGGAGGCGCCTCGCGATTATTACGTAAACACAAAACAAAATGTCCAAAGCAACGCTACCGCGCTGTTTTGGACGCTATCACGCCGGTATATACCCGAAATGTTGTGCTGCATCCTGGTCGAAGGCGCGATTATTCCTTGCGTATTGCATCACGCTTCGGCGAGAAAAAAGGATGGATCAGGCGACTTCTACCGGCACCCGCTTTGCCAGCGCGCACATCAGTTCGTACCCGATGGTCCCCGAAGCGTGAGCCACGTCATCGATCTTGACCTGCTCGCCCCACAACTCGACCTTTGAACCGATCTGCGCACGCGGACATGACGTGAGGTCGATCGTGAGCATGTCCATCGAAACGCGGCCCACCACTTGCGTCATGAATCCGTCGACAGCGATTGGCGTACCCGTCGATGCGTGCCGCGGGTATCCGTCCGCATATCCGCATGCCACCACGCCAATGCGCATCTCACGATTCGCAGCGAAGGCACGACCATAACCGACCGTTTCCTGCGCCGACAATGATTGCACACCGATCACTTCGCTCCTGAGCGTCATCGAAGCACGCAAGCCCACGTCGTCAATGTGGCGCGACTGACCGGTGGGCGAACCGCCGTATAGCACGACACCCGGGCGCACCCAGTCACGATGCGCCTGGGGATGCCACAGAACGGCCGCTGAATTCGCGAGACTTCGTTGACCCGGTATGTCGTGAGTCACTGCATCGAAACGGTCCATCTGCCATGCCACGTCGCCGTCGTCAGCATTCGCGAAATGGCTCATCAACGTGATGTCGGCAATGGCCGGAATCGATCGGGCTTCTTCCCACGCGGCACGGTAGGCGTCGGGCCGAAAACCGAGGCGATTCATCCCGGAGTTCATCTTCAGGTGCACGTTGACGCGCTGACGTGACGAAGACAGGCGCAACAGATCGAGTTGCTCACGACAATGCACGGCCATGGAAAGATCGAATTGCTGGGCGATATGCACGTCGCCTGGCCTGAAAACACCTTCCAGAAGAAGAATCGGTTTGGTCCAACCCAGCTCACGCACGCGGACTGCTTCATCGAGATCGAGCAACGCGATACCGTCGGCGTTCGCGAGCGCCGGGAAAACGCGGTCGATTCCGTGCCCATATGCGTTGGCTTTAACTACGGCCCAGGCCCGCGATCGAGACGCGCGCTGCTTGACGAGGGAGAGATTGTGGCTGACTGCGCCAGGATGAATCTGGGCAACGATCGGGCGTGGCATGGGAGGTGTTGGGGACTTGTTTAGAAGGAATGGATGCCCGTTGCTAAAAGCCGGCGCTACCGCCGGCAGGCAGGTTTTCCCACTATCGTATCTAGCCTCAACCAGTTTTTGTTACTGTATTGTTTTGATTTTTTGGGTTTATTTGTCGATTCTCCTGACCGGTTATCGGTCTACTTCAATGCCCCTTCGGCGACAGAACCGCCCCATACCGGGACGGTTCAACGCCCTTGAGATGCGTCCCCGCGTAGTAGCACCATAATTTCTCCTGCCGCGATGCACCGCGTTCTGTATCTGGAAGTGGGCAGCCGGCACGCCTTACGTCGATACCGCGCGTTTCGCTCACGCAGGCTCCATTCCATGCGCAAGCTTGGCCGAAGCCGCTTGAGGCGAGGCAAGGAACGCGATGAGTGCCTGCGCTTCGGCCACCTGTTCAGACGCCGTACAGACCGCAGCCGAAAAAACAGTGACAACCTGGATATCGGACGGCAATGTCCCGACAACATCGATGCCGGGCAAATGCATCAGCTCGCTCAATTGCTGGAAACCGAGCTCGATATCTCCACTCGCGACAAGGGAGCCCACCGGAACGCCGGGCGGGGCTTGCACGATGCGCGGCGCGATCGTCTCAGCGATGCCCCAGCGCTCGAATAAACGAACCAGGTGCGAACCGCTAGGACCCGTTGAGTAGCCGATGCTACGCGCAGCCAGAATAGCGTTGCGAACAGCTGCGTCACTAGTGATGTCGGGTTGCGTCGCCCCAGCCGCCACGGCAATCGCCACGCCCGAGCGTGCCAGATCTGCCCGAGTGCCCGCAACGACCCGGCCAGCCGCGGCGAGCCGGTCGATCGCGCCGGCCGCCAGCACGACCATATCGAACGGCTCACCGTCCAGAACGCGCCGGGCCGCCTCGACACCACCGACCGATTCGACCGCGACCCGTTGCCGCGAATGTCGCGTGTACTGTTCGACGAGATCGGCCAGCACATTGCGGGTAGCCATCGAGGAGATGCCGGTGATCGCCTGGCTCAAGGTTGGATCGAAGACCATGCTCACGTCCCTTTCAGTCGATGTAGCGCAGTCCGGCCTGCTGCAACGGCTCGCGCATGTTGTACATATCCAGACCGAGCACGCCGCTGGCCAGCTTCGCGCGTTTCTCGCCTTCGTTGGCTTCGCGTGCCGCCGCTTTGTCGAGAACCTTTTGCGCCGACGCTGCAGGCACCACGACCACACCGTCGTCATCGGCCACGACGACATCGCCGGGGTTCACCAGCGCACCTGCGCATATCACGGGTATGTTCACCGAACCAAGCGTCGCCTTGACCGTTCCTTTCGCCGAGATCGCCTTGCTCCATACCGGGAACTTCATGTCGGCCAGCACGCGTACGTCACGTACGCCACCATCGATGACAAGCCCCCGTGCTCCGCGAGCCTGGAAGCTCGTCGCCAGCAGGTCGCCGAAATAGCCGTCCGTGCAATCCGTCGTGATCGCGGCAATGACGATATCGCCAGGCTGAATCTGCTCCGCCGCGACATGCAACATCCAGTTGTCGCCGGGTTGCAACAGGACGGTGACGGCGGTGCCGCTAGCCTGCGTGCCCGCATGAATCGGCCGCATGTACGGTTTCATCAGCCCGGTACGTCCCATTGCCTCGTGCACCGTGGCAGTCCCGAGCGCACCGAGCTTCGCAGCGACGTCGCCGTCCGCCCGCTGAATGTTGCGATACACGACTCCAAGTTCATACATGATCAATACCCCTTCGCTTTCAATCTTGCGTCCAGACGCGGGTAGACCCGCCGCGCGTTACCTTCGTAAATCTTGTAGCGTTCATCTGCATCGATATGTGCCGCCTCGATATATCGCTTCGTGTCGTCGAAATAATGCTGCGTGTACGGATCGATACCGCGGACCGCGCCAATCATCTCGCTCGCGAACAGGATGTTGTCGACGGGAATCACTTCGGTTAGCAGATTGATGCCGGGCTGGTGATACACACAGGTATCGAAGAAGACGTTGTTCAGCAGATGGTCCTCCAATGGCGGCTTTTTCATCTCCTGCGCGAGACCGCGAAAACGTCCCCAGTGATAGGGCACTGCGCCGCCGCCATGCGGAATTACGAAACGCAGCGTGGGGAAATCATGGAACAGGTCCGATGCCAGGCACTGCATGAAGGCGGTCGTATCGGCGTTCAGGTAGTGCGCACCGGTAGTATGGAAACACGCGTTACAGCTCGTGCTCACGTGAATCATCGCGGGGATGTCGTACTCGACCATCTTCTCGTAGATCGGGTACCAGTAGCGGTCGGACAATGGCGGGCTGGTCCAGTGCCCGCCCGACGGGTCCGGATTGAGATTGATCGCTACGTTGCCGTATTGCTCGACACATTTCACCAGTTCGGGAATGCAGGTGGCAATGTCCACACCCGGGCTCTGAGGAAGCATCGCAGCCGGAATGAAATGGTCTGGAAAGAGTTCACTCACGCGGTAGCAGAGTTCATTACAGATCGCCGCCCACGTGCTCGACACTTCAAAGTCGCCGATGTGATGCGCCATGAAGCTCGCGCGCGGACTAAAAATGGTCAGATCGAGCCTGCGTTCGCGCATCAGCCGCAACTGGTTGCTTTCGATCGACTCCCGCAACTCGTCGTCGCCGATATGCAATTCGGACGCCTTCGGCATGTCCGACGGATTGTTGATACCTGCGATTTGTCGGTTGCGCCACATCTCCAACGCTTTTGGCGCTGTCGTGTAGTGGCCGTGGATATCGATGACCATCGTTGTTCCAAGTAGCTGATTTGATGTTACCGCGATGTCACGCTTGACGAGTGGCATCGCCCCTTTACTTCGTCAATGTGCCGCCGATCACGAGACCCAGCGGCGCCGCGGTCATCACCAGACCGAATGCGGGGCGCGAAATCCCCCAGTCATGGATGATCGAAGGTGCCACAAAGCCCATGATGGCCACGTCCATGCCATCGGCAGTCACGATGAGAAAACACAGCGCTACCAGTAGCCACTGGTAAGGCGAGATGGGTCGCTCGTCGATAAAGGCCTTGATATCAATTGTCTTTCCGGTCGTCATTTGTTTCTCCTGTCTCCTTGCCGCCCGCTTTGACGTAACGCGCCGATCGCGATCTGGTCTGCAGCCGCGTCTTTCACAAGCGGGGGTGAATACCTGCTCGCGCAATCGTCAGGTTGATTTTTTGGTCTTCTTCACAAATTCTTACGTCATGGTTAGTTTTACTAATTTCGTGAAAACTTAACCACTTCCCTATCTGAAGCAAAGCTGGAAACGCACTTAGACCTGACGAAACAGACCTGACCGGGTTGCGACACGAAACAGTGACATCGGGTCAATATAGTCACCTCACCCAGCTTTCCAAATAGGTCTACGCATACTGGACAGGGCAGAAAGAACGTGCCGAGCAGCTGTTTCGATGTAAGGGTTTTTGCTTACCCCGCACTCTTACTCCTGGTACGACATCAACACTCGCCCTCACAAGCTCTTGAAAAATATGAGATTTTCCGTAGTTTCGGGAAAGGACTCAGCCGTCTGCCTGTGAGCCTCCGCGACGAATGCACGTCCTCACCATGAGGCGAGTTACTCAGACTCGATAAACAAAACAGATGGAATGCTGTAGCACTTGGCAAAGTGGTCAGTGACGAGAGGCAGGGCGTTGGTATCGTGCCGCTCCAATCCGTCTCTCAACTCTTTCCTTTTTTCGCACTGTCCCAGTCGAGTTTACCGGCACTCTTTCCCGCCACCGAGTACAGAGCACCAGGCGCATTGCGGGTGCGTTGGAAGGCCTCGAGCGTTTCTCCGCGCATTGCGGCGTAGATGTGAAGATTCGACACGCCCGTCACTGCGCCTAGCTTCTCGAGCATGAAGAAAATGACGCCGCAGTGCAGCAGGCCGCGCCAATCTCGACGGCGGATCAGGTCCCGCTCTTCCTCAGTCAAGCCCGCTGCTTCGAAACTCGCCTCTGGATCGCTCATGAAGGCTTCACGATGAACGGGCTCCACCATCCGGTGAAGGTAATCGTTGATCCGATAGGCCCTCACGGCGACTTCGATCGTGAACGGATACGTGCCCTCAAGCTTCTCAACATCGGCGAGCTGCGTCGCCATTCTCTGCCGGTGGCGCTCTGCGATGGAAGGCTTCGCCTCACTCTCTTCGCCTTCGTAGATCGCGGTCGCGATGCCAGCCATCGACGGCAAGTAGTAACTACGATGCTTGCATACGACGTTGGACGACAACGCGCCTCGCATCGTGAGCCACATGATCACTTCCGCGCCCTCGAACCCGCCCAGCTCCGCATATTCGGCAATCGTCATCTCGGCCAGTTGCTCGGGATCGTGCTCGAAAAGATCGAGAAAACGCTGGTCCCATTCCGTGTTGTTGAAACCCGCGCGCTCTCCATGCACCTGGTGCGAAAGCCCACCCGTTGCGACGATCGCGACTTTGAGATCCTCCGGGTAACTCTCGATCGCGCGTCTCAGCGCTTGCCCGAGCTTATAAAATCGCCGCGCACTCGGAACCGGCAGTTGCAGCACACCCATCTGCAGCGGTACGAGTTTCACCGGCCATTCGGGCGTGTGGGGGCAAAGCATGGATAGCGGGGAAAAGCAGCCGTGATCGAGCGCCTTGTTCTGAAAGAAGGACATGTCGAACTCATCGGTCATGAGGGAGGTGCCGATGTGCGCGGCCAAAGCGGGATGCCCTTTGATAGGCGGCAGGTCCCGCGCGCCGCCTCCCTCGTCAGCAACATGCCACTCGGGCCCCACGCCCAGCGCGAACGCCGAATAGTTCGCATCAGGTATATTTGGGATCCCAAGTGGGCTCGAGCCATCCAGGACACCTGCCCACATTTGTCCATAGCCAATAAATAGAACAGATGGCTCATAAACTAAATCGCAATCCGGTTTGCATACGTAGTGGCAGCGATAGTGCGTCGCTATACTGATATCGACAAATGAGTAAGCCCCGCCATTCATGAGCAACAACGAACTTCTCAACCTGTCGCAACTGCGCGCGTTCCGGCTTGTCGCCAATACGGGCAGCGCGACGCGCGCAGCCGCCATGCTCTTTCGCGCCCAGTCTGCTGTCACACGTTCAGTGCAGGAGTTGGAAGCGGCACTCGGCGAGCCGCTTTTCGACCGCAGCCCCTCGGGCATGCTTCCGACCCCCGTTGGCCGCGCTGTCCTGAAGCGTTGCGAGCGAATCTTTGCCGAGCTGGAAGAACTCGCGCAGTGGTGCTCGGCAAAGCAGGCACGTCGCCGGCCTGCAGCGGAGGGCGCGTTGCCCGCCTATCTGCTCAATACACGGCGGCTTCAGTTGTTTACCGCGCTCGCCCGTCATCGGCACATGCCGAGCGCAGCCAAGACCTTCGGTATCAGCCAGCCGGCGGTGAGCACGGCGATTCGCGTGCTGGAAAGTGGTGCCGGTCTGACTCTGTTTCACCGCAGCCCACGCGGCATCCTCCTCACAACCGAAGGCGAAACGTTTCTGCTGCGCGTGCGCCGTGCGTTGAACGAGTTAAGGCATGTACCTGACGATATCGCGGCAACGCACGGCAAGATCCAGGGCACGGTGACGGTCGGCGCGCTGCCGCTCGGACGCACGCTGATCCTGCCCAGAGCGATTGCGCGGATGACCAAAGAGAATCCTGGCGTGCGTACCGTCACGAATGAAAGCGCCTACGAGGCACTGGTCGCCGACCTGCGGGCGGGCGATATCGACTTTATCCTCGGCGCCCTGCGAGACAATGACGCCTCCAGTGGCTTGAAAAACGAGCGGCTGATGTCGTCAGATATGGCGCTACTGGTGCGCCGCGATCATCCGCTCGCGCACATGGACAATCTCACGATTGTGGATTTGCGCGGAGCGCAATGGGTGCTGCCGCGGAGCAATGCGCCGGCTCGTGCCCTCTTCGAAGCGCAGTTCAAGCGGATAAAAGTGAAGCCGCCCATGCCGACCGTCGAGACAGCGGACCTTGCCGTGATCCGCGGGTTGCTATCCGATACGGACATGATCGCTGCACTGTCGGCCCATCAGTTACATCTGGAGATTGAATCTGGACAGTTGGCTGTCCTCGACGTCAAGTTGCACAATACCCGGCGCGACATCGGGTTGACCATGCGCTCGACTGGCAATCCGTCGCCCGCTGCACGAGCGTTGATCGATGCAATCCGCCTGTCCGTTGTCGACGTTACGCGCACAATCAGTGGGTGAAGTTCGCCCACTCGCGGCGAGCGGTACCCGCTCCCCCTCAATTCCTGATCGATTGCACGAACCATTCACGCGGTAGCAGCACGCCAGGTTTCTCGCGAACGCCCTGACGTAATAGATAAACCAGGGTTCGTGTCGATGAATTCCATCTATTACCAGCCGCTACTTGTTGAAGGCACATGCATTGCGTTATATATAGTCCGATACAACGATACAGAAATAGATACATCAAGGTCCATGACTCGCTCAATCAACGTCTTTCAGGCGCTCACACTCGTATCAGCGGGGATGGGCGTGACATTCTCAGTCCATGCTCAGGACGACGGAATCCAGCTGACACCTGTAGTCATCACCGGGATATCTCCCGCCGCATACCCGTCGTATCAGATCGACCGAACGAAAGTAGGACCGCTAGGCGAGAAGGAGCTTCTTGATACGCCGTACTCGATCAGCGTCGTTCCCTCATCGCTCGCGGAGAATCAGCAACTCCAGAGCGTGCGGGAAGCATTTCGCTTCATCCCCACGGTTCAAGGGGAAAATATTCGCCCTCAGACTCGAGGGCTGCAAGCCGGGGTGGTCCAGAACACCCGGATTGATGGCCTGAGTATCGCCGCGACAACAGACTATCCGATCGAGCAATTCGAGCAGATCGAAGTTCTAAATGGCCTGGCCGGTGCGCTGTACGGACCCGCCAGTCCTGCCGGCACCTTCAACTATGTGCTTAAACGGCCTACCGCCGAACCGTTACGCGAGTTCACGTTCGGCTACGCGTCACGCGAGTCCTTGACTGAACATCTGGACCTTGGAGGACACTTCGGCAACGACGACCGCTTCGGGTATCGGCTGAATTTGCTCAACCAGAACGGTGAGGGGTATGTGGAGGGCAGTCGCCTGCGCAGACAACTGGCAAGCCTCGCGTTCGACGTTCGTTTCTCCCCGGACACGACGCTTGAGACCAATTTCAGCACGTACCACTACCTGTCGACCGGATTCCCGGGCACGTTCGCTTTAGCGCGTAACGTGCCCTTTCCCAGTGCGCCCGACCCTGCACGTCCGGGCTACGGCCAATCGTGGGCGGGTGATGACAACGTCACCAACATGTTCAGTGCGACCTTGAAGCACGACTTCAACAAAGACTGGCATCTAAGCGCCGGCGTGTTGAGAGAGACGAACGACCGTGCGTCGACAGTCCCGACCAACACCATCACCAGCAAGACAGGCGCCTATACGACGACCACCGCGACGACCACGTACAGTCTGGACACGATTGTCAGCAACACCGTCGCGCTGAATGGCCACACCGAGCTTGCGGGCCTGTCACACGACATCTTCGTGTCGAACACCGGTTTCTTCTGGCATCGATACACGCCGTATCAGACGGGAGCGATTACGCTCGGCAGCGCAAGCATCGACGACCCCCTGTCTTTTGCGAAACCTCCTCTGCCCGATTTCTCCAATCGGTATTTGTCCTCCAATACGGTCCAGCAGTCGATTAGCGTCGGGGACACGATCGGATTCAACAAATACTGGTCAACGCTACTGGCCGCAAGCCAGAGCTGGATACACACAGAGAACTACAGCAAGCAGGGAGCGACAACCAGCAAATACAACGCGAGCGGCATCAGCCCGACAGCCAGTCTGATGTTTAAGCCGCTAGATAATATGACGGCGTATCTGACGTACGCTGACAGTCTTCAACAGGGGGACAATGCCCCGGCCGGATCAGCAAATGCGGGAGATAGCCTCGCTCCGTACCGAAGCAAAGAATGGGAACTGGGCTACAAAGTCGATGTGAGCCGAGTTACGCTCGGCGCCGCTCTTTACCGCATCGAGCGACCGTACGCGTATGTCGGCGCGAACAACGTTTTTGCTGAACAAGGTCAACAAGTTAATCGTGGACTCGAACTGACTGCGACAGGCGCGGTTACACGAGATCTCAACATCTTCACGGGGATCTCGCTACTCGATCCCCGCCTGTCCGACACTGGCTCGGCGTCGACCAGTGATAAACAGATCCTCGGGCTGTCGCGCGTCGTATTCAATGCGCTACTTGACTACTCCGTGCCGGCCATCGCCGGTCTCGGGTTCAACGTCAACATGAATTACGCAAGCCGCCGGCCAGGCAATTATACGAACACAGACTATGTGAACGGTTATTCCGTCTTTGATCTCGGTGCACGCTACAGAACAAAAATTGCCGGCAAATCAGTGACGCTGCGCATTGCTGTCGACAATATCACCAACCGCCAGTACTGGGCCAACATCACGCCCAGTGGACAAAACGGCTACAGCGGCTCCGACAATGGTACTGGCACGCTGGGTGCCCCTCGTACCGTCCGCGCTTCGTTACAAATCAATCTCTGAACAAGGACCCACGTATGGTACTTCGCACCCTTTTTAGCGTCGTTCTCGGTAGCACCGTGGGCATCGCGTCGGCACAGCAAGCGCCTGCCACGGCAGTTGTCACGATCTATGCTGCCGGAAGCATGGGCGGCGCACTCGCCACGATCACGCAGCAATACACCGCGGAGTCGGGCCAGAAGATTGATCTCGTTACAGGACCGGCAGGTCTTCTACTGAACAAGATCGAGAATTCCGCCAAGGCAGATATTTTTGTTTCCGCCAATATGGCGCATCCGCAGCGCCTCACGACAGAAGGAAAAGCTGCGCCCACCGTTGTCTTCGCGAGGAACCGGCTTTGTGTTCAGGCCCGTCCGGACGTCGGCCTTACAACGGACAATCTGCTCGACAAACTGCTGGATCCGAATATAAAGATCGGCACTTCAACACCGAAGGCAGACCCGGGCGGTGACTATGCATGGGAGTTGTTCGCGAAGGCCGACTCAGTGCGCCCCGGAGCGGGGCAGACTCTGGAGACGAAAGCGCAGCAACTGGTTGGTGGTTCAGCAGCGCCCAAGGTTCCAGTGGGGCAGAATCCCGTGAAATACTTTATGGCGACGCGGCGTGTCGACGTCTTCATCGGCTATTGCAGCTCTCACGAAACAAAGCCCGATCCGACTCTTGTGCAGGTCGAACTCCCGGCCAACCTCAGCATCTTCGCGGACTATGGGATGACGGTTGTGGAACGGCAGCAGACCGCTATCACGCGAAACGCCGCTTACCGGCTTGCTTTGTACCTGATGAGCCCGGAGGCACAGGACGTCCTCACACGTTACGGGTTCACGCCGGTCGCGCGTCAATAGAATTTCTGAAAGCTGACGCGCCAAGGCGTTCGCTTTTCGCCAGACGGCTCTTCAAAGAGCGTCCGGGCTGCGCTCTGAGGTCTGTCATTGAGTCCAGATAGTGAAAACTCATGACAGACCTTATCCCGCACACCGCCAGCCTCCGACCGGCTTCATTTCATCTGATCAGCAATGCCCCGCACGCCCGCTCCGCCCACCATTTACTTGACATCTAAACTATCGAAGCCTAAATTACCCTCCAGAGCAAAGTCCACGTGGGAGAGTCAGCATGCGCATCGTCTGTATCGGCGGCGGCCCGGCCGGGTTGTACTTCGGTTTGTTAATGAAGGGCCGGAACCCGGCGTATGACGTCACGGTGGTCGAACGCAATCGCCCGTATGACACCTTCGGATGGGGGGTCGTATTCTCCGACCAGACGCTCGGCAACCTGCGCGCCGCCGACGCTCCAAGCGCGGACGCAATCCTCGACGCCTTCAATCACTGGGACGACATCGAGATCAATTTCCGCGGCAGGCAGATTCGCTCGTCGGGCCATGGCTTTTGTGGCATCGGCCGCAAACGTCTGCTGAATATCCTGCAGGCGCGCTGCGAAGAACTGGGCGTCAAGCTGGTTTTCGAAACCCAGGTCACGGACGACACCACCTACGAAGCCGACCTGATCGTCGCCTGTGATGGCGCCAACAGCGCAATCCGCCAGAAGCACACCGCCACCTACAAGCCCGCCATCGACATGCGCGATTGCCGCTTCGTCTGGCTCGGCACCAAAAAACTCTTCGACGCGTTCACCTTCGCCTTCGAAGAAACCGAGTTCGGCTGGTTTCAGGCTCACGCCTATCGCTTCGACGATCAAACCTCCACTTTCATTGTGGAAACACCGGAGCGCGTGTGGCGCGCCGCCGGTCTCGACGAAATGAGCAAGGAAGACAGCATCGCGTTCTGCGAGAAGCTGTTTGCCAAGTATCTGGATGGCAATGCGTTGCTATCAAACGCTGCGCATTTGCGCGGCTCATCGCAATGGATTCGCTTTCCGCGCGTTGTCAATGAAGAATGGGTGCATTGGCGCGGCAATGCCGACGGCACACAAACGCCGATCGTGCTGATGGGCGACGCAGCGCACACCGCACATTTCTCCATCGGCTCGGGCACCAAGCTCGCGCTCGAAGATTCGATTGAACTCGCCAACAGCATCGGCGCGCATCCGGGTGATTTGGCCGCCGCGTTGCAGCACTACACGGACGTCCGCAGTATCGACGTCTTGCGTATCCAGAACGCCGCGCGCAATTCGACGGAGTGGTTCGAACATGTCGATCGCTATACGTCGTTCGAACCGGAACAGTTCGCCTATTCGCTGCTCACGCGCTCGCAGCGCATTTCGCACGAGAATTTGCGTGAGCGTGACGCGGGCTATCTTTCGACGTTCGAAGACTGGCTCGCGCACCGCTCCGGTGTTGACCGCGCGCCCGAAAAACACTCCGTTCCGCCGATGTTCACGCCCTTCACGCTGCGTGGCATCACGCTGAAAAATCGCGTGGTCGTCTCGCCGATGGCGCAATACTCCGCCGTCGACGGCATTGCCGGTGACTATCACCTGATGCATCTCGGTGCTCGCGCGATGGGCGGCGCCGGGCTCGTGATGACGGAAATGACCTGCGTGTCGCCCGAAGCGCGCATCACGCCCGCCTGTCCCGGCATGTACGCGCCAGAACATCTCAGGGCGTGGAAGCGGATCGTTGACCTCGTGCACAGTCAGTCGGACGCGAAAATCGGCATTCAGCTGGGGCATTCCGGTGCGAAAGGATCGACACGCGTCGCATGGGAAGGCATCGACCAGCCGCTTGACGAAGATAACTGGCCGCTCGTGTCCGCATCGCCGCAGCAATACTTGAGCGGCGTCAGTCAGTACTCGCACGAAGCCTCGCGCGACGAACTGCAAGAAATCGAAGCGCAATTCGTACGTGCCACGCAAATGTCCGCAGAAGCGGGCTTCGATTGGCTCGAACTGCACTGCGCACACGGCTACTTTCTGTCGAGCTTCCTGTCACCGCTGACCAACCAGCGCACCGACGAATACGGCGGATCGCTGGAAAATCGCCTGCGCTACCCACTGCAGGTCTTCAAGGCGATCCGCGCAGTCTGGCCGCAAGACAAACCGATCTCCGTGCGTATTTCCGCTAACGACTGGGTCGAAGGCGGCACCACGCCTGACGACGCCGTGCAAATCGCGAGCGCCTTCAAAGCGGCAGGCGCCGACATGATCGACGTCTCGTCGGGCCAGGTCAGCAAGCAGGAAAAGCCCGTTTATGGCCGCATGTTCCAGACGCCATTCGCCGACCGTGTACGCAACGAAGCCGGCATCGCAACGATCGCTGTTGGTGCCATCTCGGAAGCGGATCACGTGAACAGCATCATCGCCGCGGGGCGCGCGGATCTCTGCGCGATTGCGCGACCACATCTGGCGAATCCGTCGTGGACGCTGAATGAAGCCGCAAAAATCGGCTATTTCGATGTGATGTGGCCGAAGCCTTACACAGCGGCCAAGTCGCAACTCGAACGCAATCTCGAACGTGAGCGTGCACAGGTTGCGGCGAATGCCGGCCTGTCGCCACAAGAGCGCGCGCAACGTGCGGAGGGAACCACGTGAATACGCCCACCAGAACGCTCGCAGGACAGCATGCTGTCGTCACAGGCGGTGGCAGCGGCATTGGCGCGGCAGTGGCCGAAGCGCTCTTGCGTGCCGGTGCTCGCGTCACCTTGATGGGACGCAATGCACAACGTCTTGATGCACAGCGGGAAAATTTCAACGGACTCGGCGAGGTCGCCTGCATCAGCGTCGACGTCGCTAGCGAAGATTCGGTCGAGAAGGCATTCGCACAGGTCGGGGCAATCGACATCCTCGTCAACAACGCCGGTCAGGCTCAAGCGGCACCCTTCACTCACACCGACATGGCGCTCTGGCAGCGCATGCTCGACGTGAACCTCACGGGCGTGTTCCTCGGCACGCGCGCCGTATTGCCTGGCATGCTCGAACGCGGCCACGGACGCATCGTCAATGTTGCGAGCACCGCAGGGCAAATCGGCTATGCCTACGTCGCGGCGTACTGCGCGGCGAAACACGGTGTAATCGGCCTGACGCGCTCACTCGCACTGGAAGTCGCGACGAAAGGCGTCACCGTCAATGCCGTGTGTCCCGGCTACACGGAGACCGAACTGCTTCACGCATCGCTCGAGCAGATCACCAGCAAGACTTCGCGCACCGAACAGCAGGCGCGCGAAACCTTGCTTCGCTCGAATCCGCAACATCGTTTCGTGAGCCCGGAACAGGTCGCTAATGCGGTGCTTTGGCTCTGCCAACCGGGTTCGGACGCGATCACGGGCCAATCCATTTCCATCTCCGGTGGAGAAGTAATGTGACCAAGTCGCCGAACATCAAGAAGCCCTCATCGCTCGAAGTCAAGCCGCCGCGCAAAGGCGTTGCCAAACCAGCGGAGAACGTCGTGGATCTGGAAATGAGCACCGGCGCCGATAGTCATATGGGCCTGCGTTTGTGGCTGCGCATGCTGACCACGACCAATCTCGTGCAAGCCGAGCTGCGCAAGCGCCTGCGCAACGAATTCGACACCACGCTGCCGCGATTCGATTTGATGGCGCAGCTTGAACGTCATCCGGAAGGCCTGAAGATGACCGAGCTGTCGCGCCGTTTGATGGTGACGGGCGGCAACGTGACCGGCATCACGGATCAGCTCGAAAAAGAAGGCCTGGTGTCGCGTGATACCGATCCGAACGATCGCCGTTCGATCAGCGTGTGCCTCACGCCCACGGGTCGAAAGACGTTCGACAAGATGGCCATCGCGCATGAGCAATGGGTCGTCGAACTGTTTGGCGGCTTGAGTCTCGATGAAAAATCGCGCACCCATCAGCGTCTCGGCAAGCTTAAGAACCATCTGCTGGACAGTCTGAAAGACTGATCCTCATCGAACCTGGCTTTGCATATGACCCGAGAAGGCTGCTAAAGCGCCAACTCTGGACGACACGCTAAAGCGTCAATTCTGATCGACAGGAGAGACTCATGACACGATCCAACGCCGACGCCCTGCTGGCCGGCAACCGCCTGACGCTCGCCGGTTACGAGGCGCGGCACTTCGGCTGGTCGGTCGCCGACAAAGTCGCGACTATCACGCTGAACCGCCCCGAACGCAAAAACCCGCTGACGTTCGAATCGTATGCGGAATTGCGCGATCTGTTCCGCCAACTCGCCTACGCGACCGACGTCAAGGCCATAGTGATTCACGGCGCAGGCGAGAACTTCTGCTCCGGCGGCGATGTGCACGACATCATCGCGCCGCTGATCGATCTGCCCATGCCGGAACTGCTGTTGTTCACGCGCATGACCGGCGATCTGGTCAAGGCAATGCGCCATTGTCCGCAGCCCATCATTGCCGCGGTCGACGGCGTATGCGCCGGCGCCGGCGCAATTCTGGCGATGTCGTCCGACATGCGCCTGGGCACCGCGCGCAGCAAGCTCGCGTTCCTGTTCTCGCGTGTCGGTCTCGCGGGTTGCGATATGGGCGCTTGCGCGATCCTGCCGCGCATCATCGGCCAGGGACGCGCCGCCGAATTGCTGTTCACCGGCCGCTCGGCGAGTGGTGACGAAGGTCACGCCTGGGGTTTCTACAACCGCCTGTGCGAACCGGCAGCCCTCCTCGCGGAGGCGCAAAAGCTTGCCGCCGATCTCGTCGCCGGTCCGACTTTCGCGCACGGCATCACGAAGAAGATGCTGCATCAGGAATGGAGCATGAGCATCGACGAAGCGATCGAATCCGAAGCGCAAGCACAGGCAATCTGCATGAGCACGCGTGATTTTGAACGTGCGTATAGCGCGTTTGCCGCGAAGTCCCGCCCGGTGTTCGAGGGAGATTGAATTGAGCACTCACAGCGATAACAGCGATATGGATCTGCACAGCGCGCTGGCCTGGCCGTTCTTCGAACCACGTCATCGCGAACTGGCTGCGGGTATCGAAGCATGGTGCCGCGCGAATCTCTCGCATGTAGCGCACGACGACGTCGATGCGACCTGCCGCCATCTGGTCCGCGAACTCGGTTCGGCGGGCTGGCTGAAATACGGCGTTGGCGGCGTTGCTTATGGCGGCCACGGTGACACCATCGAAACACGCGCCGTGTGTCTGCTGCGCGAAACGCTCGCGAAACATTCCGGCCTCGCGGATTTCGCATTGGCGATGCAAGGTCTCGGCTCAGGCGCAATCTCGCTCGGCGGCACGCATGAGCAAAAGGCGCGTTATTTGCCGCGCGTGGCGAACGGTACGGCTCTCGCCGCATTCGCCTTGTCGGAACCGGAAGCGGGATCGGACGTCGCGGCAATGGCATTGAGTGCACGCGAAGACGGCGACGCCTACATTCTCGACGGCGACAAGACGTGGATCTCCAATGGCGGCATCGCCGATTTCTACGTGGTGTTCGCCAGAACCGGTGAAGCGCCGGGCGCACGCGGCATCACGGCATTCATCGTGGATGCCGACACGCCGGGTCTGGAAATCGCCGAACGCATCGACGTAATCGCGCCGCATCCCCTGGCGCGATTGCACTTTGCCGGCGCACGCGTGCCGCGCAGTCAGATGCTCGGCGCACCCGGCGAGGGGTTCAAGCTCGCGATGCGTACGCTGGATATTTTCCGCACGTCGGTGGCGGCTGCATCGTTGGGCTTCGCACGGCATGCCATGGCTGAAGGTCTCTCGCGTGCGTCGTCGCGCAAGATGTTCGGACAGACACTCGGCGATTTTCAACTGACGCAAGCCAAGCTTGCACAGATGGCATTGACGATCGACAGTAGCGCATTACTGGTCTATCGCGCGGCCTGGCTGCGTGATCAGGGCGAAAACGTTACGCGTGAAGCCGCGATGGCCAAGTGGCACGCAAGCGAAGGCGCGCAACAGGTGATCGACGCCGCCGTGCAACTCTTTGGCGGCATGGGCGTGCAAAGCGGCACTGCCGTCGAGATGCTGTACCGCGAGATTCGTGCGCTGCGGATCTATGAAGGCGCGACTGAAGTGCAGCAGTTGATTATCGGCCGCGACCTTTTGAAGGCTTACGCTGCGCAAGCCACCAGGGACGCAGCGAAATGACCACCACCTTCGAAAGACCGGTCCGCATCCGCTTCCAGCACTGCGATCCCGCCGGCATCGTGTTCTTTCCGCAGTATCTGGTGATGACCAACGCGCTGGTCGAAGACTGGTTCAACGAAGCCCTGCATATCGACTATGCGCAGATGATCGCGCAACGCCGCATCGGCTTGCCGATCGTCAAACTCGATTGCGAGTTTTCGCGGCCGAGCCAGATGGGCGAAACGATCACGCTGGCACTCAACGTCACGAAGGTGGGACGCCGCTCTATCAGCATCGAGATCGTCGGCCAGCACGGCGGCGAAATACGCTTCAGCGCGAAACAGGTACTGGTCACGACATCGCTCGAAAGCGGCACATCGATCGACATTCCCGACGACATCGCGAGCGCGCTCGCGATGTTCGCCCCACAGCCCGAATCTATCGAGGCGCATCGCTCATGAAAAAAGCCCTCCTCCCCACTGGTTGGATCAAGCCGCGCGGCTACGCGAACGGCGTCGCGGCAAGCGGTACGCAAGTGTTCATCGCCGGCCAGATCGGCTGGGACGAACAGGCGCGTTTCCAGACTACCGACTTCGCGCAGCAAGCCATCCTGGCGCTCAAGAACGTAGTCGCCGTACTGCACGAAGCAGGTGGCACGCCCGAGCATCTGGTCCGCATGACGTGGTACGTCACAGACAAGCGCGAGTACCTCGCCGCATTGAAAGACATCGGCCGAGCGTTTCGCGAATTGATCGGCGACTACGACATTGCGATGAGCGCGGTACAGGTCGTCGCGTTGATCGAAGACGAAGCCAAGGTCGAAATCGAAGCCACGGCAGTGATTCCCCAGTAAGCGCACGAAACACGAAACCCACCAAGCCAACCGAAGCGCACTCAGCCGGCTCAACGCCCGGGAGACCATGATGGAACCGTCAGCACACGTCGATACCTTCGCGCGCGATAGTCTTCCGCCGCAGGATCAATGGCCTGTCTTTCTGTTCGACAACCCAGCCGTTGCCTACCCGGCGCGCTTCAATTGCGCGACGGAATTGCTCGACACGACCATTGAAGCCGGCCATCGCGATCATCCGGCGATCTGGTCGGACGTAGAGGGGAAGCCGCAGGCAACCACTTATGGCGAGCTGCTTGCGCTCGTGAATCGCAGCGCGCACGTGCTGGTCGACGAAATGGGTTTGCAGCCGGGCAACCGCGTGCTGCTGCGTGGACCGAATACGCTGCACATGGCGGTAACGGCACTCGCTGCGCTGAAGGCCGGCCTCGTGGTGGTGCCCACCATGCCGCTGCTGCGTGCGAAGGAACTCAAGCAGATCATCGAGAAGGCACAGGTCAGCGCAGCGCTATGCGACGCGCGCCTGATCGATGAACTTGCGCGCTGCAACAATCCTCAGGACGAGTTCTACTGCGCGGGCCTGAAACAGACGCGCCTGTTTCATGATGATTCCGCCGATTCGCTCGACACCCTCGCGATCAACAAACCGGATCACTTCACCGCCTGCGACACCGCCGCGGACGACGTCTGCCTGATCGCCTTCACCAGTGGCACGACGGGCGCGCCGAAGGGCTGCATGCATTTTCATCGCGACGTGCTGGCGATGTGCGATCTGTTTCCGCGTCATGTTTTAAAACCTTCATCGAGCGATATTTTTTGCGGCACGCCACCGCTCGCTTTCACATTCGGCCTGGGCGGCCTGCTGTGCTTTCCGCTGCGAGTGGGTGCGTCGACGGTGCTGATCGAACGGCTCACGCCCGAGACCTTGCTTCAAACAGTCGAACGCTTTCACGCGACGATCATGTTCACCGCGCCGACGTTCTATCGGCAAATGGCCCCGCTCGTTGCGCATCACGACGTTTCAAGCCTGAAGAAAACGGTGTCGGCGGGAGAAGCCTTGCCGGATTCGACGCGCCGTCTCTGGCACGACGCAAGCGGCATTGAAATGATCGACGGGATCGGCGGCACCGAACTGATCCATATTTTCATCTCGGCGCAAGGCGACGAGATTCGTCCGCATGCCATTGGCCGCGCGGTGCCAGGTTACGTCGTGCAAGCCGTGGACGACGCCATGCAACCCGTTGCGCCCGGCACCATCGGCAAACTCGCGGTGCGCGGGCCGACTGGCTGCCGCTATCTGGCCGACGAACGGCAAACGAAGTTTGTCCGCGACGGCTGGAACCTTCCCGGCGACTCAGTCTATCTCGACGAAGACGGCTATGTGTTTTATCAAGCCCGCGCCGACGACATGATCGTCTCCGCCGGCTACAACATCTCCGGCCCGGAAGTAGAAAGTGTGCTGCTGCAACACGACGCAGTGGCCGAATGCGGCGTAATCGGCGTGGCGGATGAGACGCGCGGGCAGATCGTCAAAGCCTTCGTGGTGCTGAATCCAGGTTATGCGCCGGATGACAAACTGGTCGCGCAACTGCAGGATTTCGTGAAAAATTGCGTAGCGCCGTATAAATACCCACGCGTCATCGCTTTCGTCGGCTCGCTGCCACGCACCGAAACCGGCAAGCTCAAACGGTTTGAGTTGCGTACACTCGTGTAGCCCCTCGCGTCGCCCCTCTTTCCGCGGCAACTATTTTGCACAGGAGACATACCGCATGGCCGCTTCTTTCGTCGAAGTCGTCGCCCAGGATGGCGGCCGTTTCAATGCCTACGTCGCGCGTCCGGCGCAAGGCTCGGGCCCAGGGCTCGTCTTGCTGCAGGAGATTTTCGGCATCAATGACACGATGAAGTCGATGGCCGACCGATTCGCAGAAGAAGGTTATGTGGTACTGGTGCCGGATCTGTTCTGGCGGATCAAGCCGGGCATCTCACTCGGCTATGGCGAAGCTGATATGAAGCAGGCGCTCGATTATCTCGGGCGCTTCGATGTCGATCTCGCTGTCGACGATATCGCGGCAACGGTCGCGGCATTGCGCACCTTGCCCGAACAGGCCGGCAAGGTGGGCACAGTCGGTTACTGTCTCGGCGGCAAACTCGCGTTCCTGAGTGCGGCGCGCACTGACGTGGACTGCGCGGTCAGCTACTACGGCGTTGGCCTTGAAGCGTACCTGGATGAGGTACCGGCCGTGCGCTGCCCAATGGTGTTTCATTTCCCCGAAAACGACGCACACTGTCCGCCCGAAACGCGCGAGCGAATCAGCGCCGCATTGCGCACGCGTCCGCAGATCGAGCAATACGTGTACCCGGGCTGCGATCACGCCTTCGCCGCGCCATCGCGCCCGCAGTACGACAAACCCGCCGCGATGATGGCCTATTCGCGCACGCTCGCGCTGCTGCGCAAAGTGCTCGGCCCGGTCTACGATCTGAACACGTTGTGGGAAGCACATTGCTACTACGAGTTCGCCACGCGCGACGTCGATGCGGTCATGCCGACCATGGTCGCGCAACCCTATGTCAATCACGTCCCCACCATGACGGGCGGCGTAGGGCATGACAAGCTCAAGCGTTTCTACACGCATCACTTCGTCAATTCGAATCCCGCCGATACGAAGCTGATTCCAATTTCGCGTACGATCGGCGCGGATCGCATCGTCGACGAGTTCATTTTCAGTTGCACGCATAGCTGCGAAATCGACTGGTTGCTGCCGGGCGTCGCGCCGACCGGCAAATATTTCGAAGTACCCATGCTGGCGGTGGTGTGCTTTCGCGGCGACAAGCTGTACAACGAGCACATCTATTGGGATCAGGCATCGGTGCTGGTGCAGGTCGGCTTGCTCAATCCCGAGGGACTGCCGGTGGCCGGCATCGAAAGCGCGCGCAAGCTGCTTGATGAGACATTGCCGTCGAATCAGTTAATGGGCGCGAAGTCGCGGGTGTGACGCGCGGGTGTGAGGCTTAACCAGGGGCGCGCAACTAGAGCCACTCCTCGGCACAACCTCCCTATGATGTGACTCTCCACAGCCCACCGTCCTCGACCCATGCTGATCGTCCATCATCTGAACAACTCCCGCTCGCAACGCGTGTTGTGGCTGCTCGAAGAACTCGGCGTTCCGTACGAGATCAAGCGCTACGAGCGCGACCCGAAAACGATGCTGGCGCCGCCCGAGTTGCGCGCGGTGCATCCGCTCGGCAAGTCGCCCGTCATTACCGACGACGGCCAGACCCTCGCCGAATCCGGCGCGATCATCGAGTATCTGGTGGACAAGTACGGTCAGGGCCGCTTTGCGCCCGCGGCAGGGACGCCCGATCGGCTGCGTTACACCTACTGGCTGCATTACGCGGAAGGCTCGGCGATGCCGCCGTTGCTGCTCAAACTGATCGCCCTGCGCATTGCCGGCGCGCCGATGCCCTTCTTCGCCAAGCCGATTGCCCGCAAGATCGCGTCGACACTGCAATCGAGCTTCGTCGATCCGCAGTTGAAGCTGCACCTCGGCTACATCAATCAGGAATTGAGCGCGACCGGCTGGTTCGTCGGCAACGATTTCACGGCGGCTGACGTTCAGATGAGTTTCCCGCTCGAAGCCGCTACCGCACGCGGCGGCATGGAGGGACAGATTCCCGCGGTAGTCGATTTCCTGAAGCGCATTCACGCGCGGCCGGCTTATCAGCGGGCGTTGGAGCGCGGCGGCAAGTACGAACTGCTGGGTGGCGATTGACGGCAAGCGTCGCCCAGGAATTCGTAGTTGTGGGTCGAAAGTCGCGGGTGCTAGACTCAAATTCCTCATTGCCATCAACGGTTGCCGACCGGGTTTCCGACTTCGTGCCGAGCGGCGGCACGTCCGGCATCCGCTTGCACCCGCTTGACCACGGCAAAGGAGTCCCCGCATGACCCATTCCATCCACGGCAACAAACGCTGGCTGGCGCTGATCGTTCTGTGCCTCGGCGTGCTCATGATTGTGCTCGATACGACGATCGTGAACGTTGCATTGCCGTCTATCGCCGCGGACCTCGGCTTTACCGAGACCTCACTGGTGTGGGTGGTCAATGCGTACATGCTCACTTTCGGCGGCTGCCTGCTGCTTGGCGGACGGCTCGGCGATCTGTACGGCCATCGCAAGCTGTTTCTCGGCGGCATCACGTTGTTCACGCTGGCATCGCTCGCATGCGGCATGGCGAATTCGCAAGTGCTGCTGGTGTGCGCACGTGCCGTGCAGGGTTTGGGCGGCGCGGTCGTCTCCGCTGTCTCGCTGTCGCTGATCATGAATCTGTTCTCCGAAACCGGTGAACGGGCTAAAGCAATGGGCGTATATGGCTTCGTCTGCGCGGGTGGCGGCAGCATCGGCGTCTTGCTCGGCGGCCTGCTGACTAACCTGCTGAGCTGGCACTGGATCTTTCTCGTCAATCTGCCAATTGGCATCGCCGTCTACGCACTGTGCCTCGCGCTCCTGCCGTCGGCACGCGGTCACGCCCATGGCGAACGGCTCGACGTGGCCGGCGCGGTCACGGTGACTGCTTCGCTGATGCTGGCCGTGTACGCGGTCGTGAACGGCAATGAAGCCGGCTGGACTTCGGTGCAGACGCTGGGCATGCTGTTCGCCGCGCTCGTCCTGCTGGCCGTGTTTCTCGTGATCGAAGCGCGCGTGCAGCATCCGTTGATGCCGCTCGGTCTGTTCCGCTTGCGCAATGTCGCGACGGCGAATGTGGTCGGTGTACTGTGGGCGGCCGCCATGTTCGCGTGGTTCTTCATCTCCGCGCTGTATCTGCAGCGTGTGCTCGGTTACCGGCCATTGCAGGTCGGGCTCGCGTTTTTGCCTGCCAATCTGATCATGGCGTTCTTTTCGTTGGGCCTGTCGGCGCGCGTGGTGATGCGCTTCGGTCTGCGCCTTCCGCTTGCCGTTGGGTTGCTGGTCGCGGCGTGTGGCCTCGCGCTGTTTGCGCGCGCGCCGGTCAACGGCAGCTTCGTGCTCGATGTGCTGCCCGGCATGATGCTGCTCGGCTTCGGCGCGGGCATCGCATTCAATCCCCTGCTGCTCGCTGCCATGAGCGACGTCGGTCCGAGCGATTCGGGCCTGGCGTCCGGCATCGTCAATACGTCGTTCATGATGGGTGGCGCACTCGGCCTCGCGGTGCTCGCGAGTCTCGCGGCCGCGCGCAGCGACGCGATGCAGGCTTCCGAAAACGCGGTGACGGCGCTCAACAGCGGCTATCACGTGGCGTTTCTGTTCGGTGCGATCTTCGCCGCGGCGGCGGGTGTGCTGGGCGGTTTGCTGTTGCGTCCGGGGCAAGCTGGCGGCGCTCAAGCGGACGCTCAAGGCGCGTCCGCATCGGAACAGTCTCGCTCCACCGGCAATGAAGCCGCGACGGAAAACTACTAACCTGCGGTGTATTCCGGCTCACTGGCCGAAAACGTTTCGCCTACCTGAACGCGCGCCGCTCACCACGCCTGCAAGCGGACCGCTGCAAAACCGCAAGCGCGATCAAATGCGCCGCATCGGGCCTGGCTATGCTGGCTTCATGCAGACATGAGAGCGGATATGAACCCCGTTGGAAAAGCGCTCTGGTTTATCGAAAGCCATTTTGCCCGCGAGCTGACGCTCGACGACATCGCCAATTGCGGATGCGTATCGCGCTTTCACCTGGCGCGTGCTTTCGAAGCGGCCACCGGGCTTTCGGTGATGCGCTATGTTCGCGCGCGCCGCCTGAGCGAAGCGGCACGGCGTCTCGCCGACGGTGCGCCCGACATCCTGACGGTCGCCGTCAACGCCGGCTACGGTTCTCATGAAGCATTCACGCGTGCGTTTCGCGAGCAATTCGGACTCACACCCGAAGCGCTGCGCGCGCGTGGTCACCTCGACAGCATTGCCATCGTGGAGCCGATCAAAATGGACGAAACCCTTCTCACCCAGCTGGAACCGCCGCGTTTCGAAGACGGCAAACCATTTCTCATCGCGGGCCTGAGCGAACGCTACACCTGCGACACCAGCACCGCCATTCCGTCGCAATGGCAGCGCTTTGGGGATCACTTCGGCAAGGTGCCGGGGCAAGTAGGCGGCGTGGCCTACGGCGTTTGCTACAACGCCGACGACGCGGGCAATTTCGACTACCTGTGTGGCGTCGAGGTCAGCGACTTCTCGGCGCTGCCCGCCGAGTTGAGCCGCGTACGCATTGCGGCGCAGCGCTATGCGGTATTCAGCCACCGCGAGCACATCTCGTCGATCCGGCGCACCGTCAACACGATATGGAATCAATGGCTGCCGGCGTCGGGACGTGTGCCGGCGGACGCGCCGAATTTCGAGCGCTATAGCGAGCAGTTCGACCCGGTCAGCGGCATGGGTGGGCTCGAAATCTGGCTGCCATTGAAGGCCTGATTACTGGCGCGTTGACTATTCCCTACTTCCTGCCGGGTATCTCCCGCCCGCGTATCGAACAGCCCGATGTCTCCGTGACGAAGATCAGCGCGAACGCGCCAATCGCGCAAGCGCCCATCATGTAGTACGCGGGCATAAGCGTATTGCCGGTATGTGCGATGAGCCATTCGTTCACCATCGGTGCTGTTCCACCGAAGATCGACGTTGAGATGTTATAGGCGATCGCCATTCCGGCATAACGCACCTGCGTGGGGAACATCGCCGGGAACATGGCCGAGATACTGGCGAGTTGCGGGACATACAACAAGCCAAGCAGGGAGAAACCTACGATTGCGCCGGGCACGCCGTGCTTCATCAGGAGGAACATCGGAATGGCCGCGACAAAGAGGCCAACCAGCGAAAACCACCAGACGTTCTTGCGGCCAACCCGATCCGAGAACGTCCCGGCAACAGGAAGAAAGACCATCATCGCTAACATACCGATTAGCGGGACGAGCAAGGACATGTTGTCACTCATGCCGAGCTGTTTCTGCATGAAAGTCGGCATATAAGCCAACAACACGTAATTGACGACGTTCAAGGCCACCACCAGGCCGCCTAGCAACAGCAGCGGTTTCCAGTATTCGGTCAGCAAGGCTTTCAGCGGCACGAAGGTACGCTGTTCCTTGTGGACGGATTGTTCCAGTTCGAGGAAGACCGGCGTGTCTTCCAGTTTCGAGCGCAGATAGAAACCAATCAGACCAAGCGGCGCCGCGATCAGAAACGGCAGTCGCCAGCCCCACGCATGCATGGCTGTGCTTCCCAACACGACGGAACAACCGAGCATCAGGAACGCGCCGAGCGAGAAACCTGCAAGGGTGGCGAATTCAAGGAAACTCCCGCAAAAACCGCGCTTCCTGTCGGGAGCATATTCGGCCATGAACGTCGCCGCGCCGCCATACTCCCCGCCAGTCGAAAAACCCTGAATCATCCGCAAAACGATCAGCAGCGCCGGCGCCCACCATCCGATGCGCGCGTAAGTCGGCACGAGCCCCACCAGCAGCGTTGCCACTGACATCATGATGATTGTCAGCGCCAGCACGTGTTTGCGCCCCAGCCGGTCACCGAGCGGCCCCCAGAACAGGCCGCCAAGCGGACGAACCAGGAACGAAATGGCAAAGGTGGCGAGTGCGAATAAGGTGGCCTGCGCCGTGCTGCCGGGGAAAAGCGCAGCCGATATGTAGGTCAGACCATAGGCATAGATTCCATAGTCGAACCACTCCGTGGCGTTGCCCAGAGCCGAAGCAGCGATGGCGCGGCGCAACAGGCTCGGCGATTGGGGTCGCAGGGCCTCGCTGTTCAATGGATGTACGTAGCTCATCGTTCCTCCAGAATTTCGAGCGATCCGACACATTCAGCACCGCCCCGAGTCCACAATACCGCCGAGGCGATATTTGAAAGATGTTCTAGGACGATGCAATCGTTGGGGTTTTCCATAACATCCGGCTACCGGCGCTAAACCATTCGCCTCAATGAACAGACAGCGGCAGCGTCATCAATCGTCCCTGCGCAGGCTTGGCGGTGGTGTCGCCGCAAAGACGCAGACACATCCAGGCCGTGGCCAAATTGCTGCTCACAACCGCCTTGCCGATTGCGGCCTCAATACGCGTGATAACCGCCGTTGCCCGCACCGCCGTGCAGGAGATAAAGAGCGCATCGGATTCTTCCGTCATCGCGTCACGCGCGAAAGCAACGATATCGTCGTACGAAATCCGCGCCATCTCCCGATCGTCGGTCAAACCGAGGCACGTAAAGCGGTCGATGATGAAACCTTGCGCGGTGAAGTACGCGGCCATCGGCTGACTGGTTTCAACGGTATAGGGCGTCAGCACGCTAATGCGGCGCGCGCCGAGCGCTTTGAGCGCGGTGACCGCCGCGGCGGTAGGCGTGACGACCTGTGCCTCGGGTTTCGCCGCATGGATAGCCTGCTCGATCTCCGCCTCTCCGATCACGACGGACGCCGACGTGCACGAATACATCACCACGTCGAGCGTTTCGTCGGGCAAGATCAACGCAGCACCGGCAGTCAACGACGGCTGCATGGCGAGCAGATTCTCCGGCGTCACCGGATTTGCGTATGGCACGCGATTCACGTAGACGCCGATACGCTCATTCGCGACGAGCCTCGCAAAGTCCGGCTCCGTGGTGTGATCGGTTGCGAGGATCACAAGGCCGATACGTTTGGCCAAGGCGCGATCGTCCAGACGCGGCACCCGGCTTGGCAGATGGATGAAAGTCAGCATCGCTTAGTGCCCGAGGTTGGGAAAGCGTTTTTCGAGCAGCCTTACGCCGACCACCGCAATAAGACTGATACACAGAAACAGCACGCCGACGAGCGTCATAGGCTCGAGGTAACGATAGTCCGTGTTCGCGACGATCTTCGCCTCGTTCATCAATTCGAGGACCGTAATCGCCGACAGCAACGGCGTTTCCTTGAACATCGAAATCAGATAGTTCGCGAGCGCGGGCAGCATCGGCGGGACCGCTTCGGGCAAGATGATGTGCTGCCACATCTGCGCCGGGCTCAGGTTGCACGCCTTGGCGGCTTCCCATTGCCCGCGCGGTACGTTTTCGATGCCGGTCCGATAGACCTCGGCGGTATACGTCGCATAGTGAATGCCCAGTGCGAGCACACCAGCGGCGAGCGCCGGCATCCGGATGCCGATATCGGGCAGCACATAGAAAACAAAGTAAAGCTGCACGAGCAACGGTGTGCCGCGAATAAAGCTCGCCACGGCCGTCGTGGTCCGCGATACCGCGCGATTCGGCGAAAGCCGCAAGATCGCGAACGCCATGCCGACCACAGCCGCCACCACGGCGCCGAGCAAGGTCGCAAGCACGGTGATCCTCAGACCTTGCAGCAAGATCGGCATAATCCCGCGCGCGAAACTCCAGTCCCATTCCATACGGTTATCTCCTCATCCCGTCGAGACCAAAGGTCATCCGGCGTTCGAGCTTGCGCACGCCGAACGAAATCAGGCAGGCCATTGCGAAGTACAACGCGAGAATCGTCGCGAACGGTATCAACGTATTGCCGGTTTGCGAGCGGACGACCTGCGCCTGGAATGTCATATCGCCGAGCGAAATCAACGATACGACTGCTGTGCCTTTGAGCAACTCGATTGCGTTGTTCCCGAAGGTGGGCAGCATCAGCGGCAAGGCTTGCGGCAAGATCACGTGACGCATGCGTTGATACGTGGACAGATTCAACGCAATGCATGCACTCCTTTGCTCCTGACCGATCGCGACGACCGCGCCACGTACCACTTCCGCACCGTACGCCCCCACATTCAAACCGAGTGCGAGCACACCGGCCTGCAGCGGCGTGAGGGTGAGCCCGACCATCGGCAACACGAAATACGCCCAGAACAACTGGACAAATACCGACGTCCCACGGAAAAACTCGATATACGACGTGGCGAGCGCGCGCACCGCAAAGAATCGCGACAGCCGCCCGAGTCCGGCGACGAACGCCATCACGAGCGCCAGCACGGTGCCCATCACCGTCAGTTCAACGGTTGCCTCGGCGCCTTTCAGAATCAGTACCAGATAGCCGGACCAGTCGTTCATCAGCGCACCTCGCAGACAACGGAATGGCCGTTTAGCGTGCTACGACGTAGCGTGCCAAACGGCCCGGGCAGATTCAGTTTTTCGCCGCGCACAGCTTTTCACGGCTCGTTGACATCGCGGCTTTTGCCGAGAACCCGTACGGCTCGACGATCTTCGCGAACTGGCCGGATTCCTTCATCTTCTTCAACTCGACGTCGAAGGCATCACGCAGCGCGGTGTCCTGCTTGCGGAAGGCCACGCCGTCGCATTGCACGGGTGTGCCTTGCACCGGTGCGATCGATTCGAGGTTGGCGTCTTTCGCTTTCGAGAGCAGGTCGCTGATCGACAGCAGCGGCAGCGCGAACGCGTCGATGCGCCCGTCCTGGAGCATCTTCAGGCCGCTCTGACCGTCCGGCACGATGACGACGCGTTCGGTCGGAATCTGCGCGGCGGTCGCGAGTTTCTGTTCGGTCGTGCCGCCTTCGACGCCGATCACAGCTTTAGGATCCTTGGCGATTTCCTCGTAGGTCTTGATACTTTTGGTGTTGCCCTTCTTGACTGCAAACGCCTCCACCGCGCACAGCACCGGCTCCGAGTAAGCAACCGCAGCGCAACGCTGCGGGGTCATGAAGAGACCGGCTGCGATCGCATCATGCCGCCCCACGGCGAGACCTGGAATCATTGCGCCATACTCGGAGATCGACGCGACGATATCGTTGACGCCCAGCTTCTTGAAGACCGCTCGCGCTACATCAGGCGCGGCACCCGTCACCTTGCCGTCGGCGCCGACCGCGGTAAACGGCGGTTCGTTGGCGATCGCGATGCGCGCAAAGCCCTGCTCCCTGAGTTGCGCGAGTTTGTCCTGTGCCGCGACTGCGAGACCGGTCAAGGTCAGCAGCGACAACGTTCCCGTGATCAGAATCCCCTTCAATTTCATGATTTTTGGCTCCTAAAGCGTGGTGGCGTGCAACGTTAAGGGTGCGTGGTGGTGTAGCGCGGGTAGATCAGATCCGATGTCCCGCAGCGATGATCTTGCGAAGAAACGCCTGGGTTCGCTCATGCTCTGGATGACTGAAGATATCTTCCGGCTTGCCTTCCTCCACGATCCTGCCGCGATCGAAAAACAGCACACGGTCCGCAAAATCGTGGGCAAAACCCATTTCATGCGTGACGAGCAGCATCGTCATATCGGTTTCTTTGGCGAGCCGCTGCATCACGTTCAGCACTTCTTCAACGAGCTCGGGGTCGAGCGCGGAAGTCACTTCGTCGAAAAGCATGATCTTGGGTGCGAGGGCCAGCGCCCGCGCAATCGCCACGCGTTGCTTCTGCCCGCCGGAGAGTTGCGCCGGGCGGCTCCTCGCCTTGTCGGCCATGCCGACCATGTCGAGTAGTTCCAGCGCGCGCTTTTCCGCCGACTCGCGGCTCTCGCCTTTGGTCAGCATGGGCGCGAGCGTCACGTTATCGAGCACGCTCTTGTGCGGAAACAGATTGAAGTGCTGGAAGACCATGCCGATCTTCTCGCGCATCTTCTGCAGGTGGCGCTCGTTCGCGGGCACCATCTGGCCGCCGTGCGGCATATGAAACAGTTGTTCGCCGTCCAATTCGATGTGGCCGCCGTCGATCGATTCGAGCGTCATCAGGATGCGCAGGATCGTGGTCTTGCCGGAACCCGACGGGCCGATCAGCGCGAGCTTCTCGCCCGGCATTACATCGAGCGAGAGTTCGTCGAGCACGGTCAGCGCGCCATAACGCTTCGTGATGCGATCGATGCTGATCAACGGCTTTATCATCGGCGCCTCCCGGCGCGGCTGAAAGGTGCCGGCAGAGGCCGACGGAAGTGTCACCGGGGCGATGGCTGAAGCGCTCAGCATGTCGGCGACTCGCGCGGTTTTCATATCGATTCGGTTCCCGTTCGTCATACCTGGCTCGATGGAAGGTGATGCGGCGGCGATTCTGGGCAAAGAGCTATGCAAACCAGAATACAAAGCCATATTTGCGTTCCGATTGCCCTAGAACAATTCTTTTTCCATGGAGAACCGGACCGCGCTATGAGGCCAAAGGGCGACGGGCAAGAAACCGGCGTGCGAGTCAGGGACAACACCTATAAGCACAGCGCGAAGCCAATCTCGGCGATACCGCCGAGTTCCGTGCCGCCCATTCAGACCAGCGATGAAGATTGAACTAGCACATTAAAAGCGGCTTTTCGCAGCATTAGACTGCGGCCAGAAACGCCTACAGGTGTCTCATTGCGTCCATGGGTCACCACTTTCCGCAACGACGTCACGCCAGAGAGAGGGGAAGATGTCAGATACAACGCAACAGGAACCACGAACCACGGCGCCCGTCGTACGCCTGCCGTTTGAACGTGCCGAATACGCCGCCCGGATCGGTAAAACGCGTCAAGCGATGCAGGCAGCAGGGGTCGAACTCCTGATCGTGTCCGATCCGACCAACATGGCCTGGCTCACCGGCTATGACGGTTGGTCGTTCTACGTGCATCAGTGCGTGCTGCTCGCGCTGGACGGCGAACCGGTCTGGTTCGGCCGTGGCCAGGACGCGAATGGTGCCAGGCGCACCGTCTTTATGGAGCACGAGCAGATCGTCGGTTATCCGGATCATTATGTGCAGTCTTCCGAGCGACATCCCATGGATTACCTCGCCCGTGAGGTGATCGAGGCACGCGGCTGGGGCGCGCTGAAGATCGGCGTGGAAATGGACAACTACTATTTCAGCGCCGCGGCCTATCGCTCGCTCGTCGCGCATCTTCCCAAGGCGAAATGGCAGGACGCGACCGGTCTCGTGAACTGGCAGCGCGCCGTTAAATCGCCGCGTGAAATCGAATACATGCGCGTAGCCGCGCGTATTGTCGAAAAGATGCATGCGCATATCGTCGAGCGGATCGAACCCGGCATGCGCAAAAACGACCTGGTTGCCGAGATCTACTCGGCAGGCATTACCGGCGTCGACGGTTACGGTGGTGACTATCCAGCAATCGTGCCGCTATTACCCACCGGCGCCGATGCCGCCGCCCCGCATCTAACCTGGGACGACACGCCCTTCGCCAAAGATGCCGGTACGTTCTTCGAAATCGCCGGCTGCTTCAAGCGCTATCACTGCCCGCAGTCACGCACCGTGTATCTCGGCAAACCGCCGAAGCATTTCATCGACGGCGAACGCGCGGTGGTGGAAGGCATTGAAGCGGGTCTCGCTGCGGCCAAACCCGGCAATACGTGCGAGGACATCGCCAACGCGTTCTTCGCGGTGCTGCACAAATACGGCATCGAGAAGAACAGTCGCTGCGGCTATCCGATCGGTGCAAGCTATCCGCCGGACTGGGGCGAACGCACGATGAGCCTGCGGCCGCGGGACAAGACCGTCCTCGAACCGGGCATGACGTTTCACTTCATGCCCGGCCTGTGGCTCGACGACTGGGGCCTCGAAATTACCGAAAGCATCCTGATTACCGAAACCGGCGTCGAGACCTTCTGCAACACGCCGCGCAAACTGTTCGTCAAACCATAAACCCGTCAACTCCTGTGCCGCCGTGACCGCGACGCGCACAGGAATAGGTCAAAGGGGAAACATGCTTCCGAAAACCATGAAGGCCGTCGTGCTGACGGCCCACGGCGGCCTCGACACACTCGTCTATCGCGCCGACGTGCCGGTTCCCGCCTGCAAAGCGGGCGAAGTGTTGCTCGAAGTCACCGCCTGCGGGTTGAACAATACCGACGTCTGGGTTCGCGAAGGCGCGTATGGCACGGATGACGACCCGCAAGCCGTCTCCACCTGGCGGCGCGGTCGCTCGACGCTGTCGTTCCCGCGCATTCAGGGCGCGGATATTGTCGGATACGTGGTGGCGGTGGGCAGCGGCGTCAGCGATGCGCGCCTCGGCGAACGCGTGATCGTCGACGCATCGATCTATAACCGCGACGACGACAGCCTCGCCGATATCGACTACATCGGCCACGGCCGCGATGGTGGTTACGCCGAATACACCGCAGTACCTGCGGAGAACGCCCATCGCGTCGATTCCACTTACTCCGATGCCGAGCTGGCGACGTTCTGGTGTGCGTATCACACCGGCGAGCAGATGATCGAACGCGCCGCCGTCAAAAGCGGCGAAACGGTGCTGATTACGGGCGCTTCCGGCGGTGTCGGCTCGGGAATCATCCAGCTTTGCCGCGCACGGGGTGCGATCCCGTATGCAGTGGTCAGCAAGGGCAAGGAAGATGCGGTGCTCAAGCTCGGCGCAGAAGGTGCGATGCTTCGCGACAGCGCGACTTTCGTCACGGATGTCGAGCGGATGACCGGCGGCCGGCCGGTCGACGTCGTGGCCGACTTGGTCGGCGGCGCACTGTTCGGCAAGCTGCTGAACGTGCTAAGGCCGCAAGGCCGCTACACCACGGCGGGCGCTATTGCCGGACCCGTAGTCCAGCTGGACTTGCGCACGATGTATTTGAAGCAGTTACAGCTGAATGGGTCTTCGCAAGGAACACGCGCGGCCTTCAAACGCGTGCTCGGCTATATCCAGGCTGGTACGATCAAGCCGATTCTAGCCGCGACCTATCCTTTGTCGAAGTTTCATGAAGCGCAAACGCAATTCATGGCCAAGCAATTCGTCGGCAACATCGTCGTGATTCCGGATCGGCATTACACACCGGCAGCAAAACAGGCTTGAACAACGGGTCCGCATGACAGGCAGCCGGAACAGCGATCATCCGCTGTTCCGGCTGTTTTTTATCACGCGGAAACCGCCGGCGCAAAAACCTGCGACGCAACTTCGTCCACCGCCTCACGTGCCAGCTTCACGATCTCGTCAACGTCGTTGCGTGACGTGACCAACGGCGGCGCGAAGCCGAGAATGTCGCCGTGCGGCATGGCGCGAGCGATCAACCCACGTTGCAACGCAGCAGCGGAGACGCGCGGACCGACCTTCAGCGCGGCATCGAATGGTTGACGGCCATCCTTGTCGGCCATGAATTCGAGCGCGGCCAGCATGCCGGCACCGCGCACTTCGCCAACCAGCGGATGCGAATCGAACGCCGCATGCAACTGTTCGAGCAGATACGCACCGGTTTGCGCCGCGTTCTGCGTGAGGTTTTCGCGCTCGAGAATATCGAGGTTCGCGAGTGCGGCCGCGGCGCAGATCGGGTGACCTGAATAGGTCCAGCCATGCCCCATCGCGCCGAATTCCTGCGACGCCTTGTCGATCACGTCCCACACGCCTTCGCTGACGATCACGCCCGACAGCGGCGCATATGCACTGGTCAAACCCTTCGCCACGGTGATCAGATCCGGCGTGATGCCGTAGTGTTGCGCGCCCATCTTCGAGCCGAGGCGGCCGAAACCGCACACCACTTCGTCGCAGATCATCAGGATGTCGTGCTTCTTCAGCACTTGCTGGATCGCGGACCAGTAACCTGCAGGCGGCGGCAGGATGCCGCCCGTGCCCATCACCGGTTCAGCAATGAAGGCAGCGATCGTATCGGCGCCTTCCTGTGCAATGAGCTTTTCCAGTTCTTCCACACAGTACGCGACAAATTGCGCCTCGTTCATGCCGGCCGGCGCATGCCGATACCAGTGTGGACACACCGTATGTTTGACACGCTCGATCGGCAAATCGAAACACTGATGGAAACTTGGCAAGCCAGTCAGGCTGCCGGTGACGATCCCCGAACCGTGATACCCGCGCTGGCGCGAAATGATCTTTTTCTTGTTCGGCCGACCCTTCACGTTGTTGTAATACCAGACGAGCTTGATCTGCGTTTCGTTCGCATCCGAACCGGACATGCCGTAGTACACCTTCTTCATGCCCTGCGGCGCCCAGTCGATAATGCGCGACGACAATTCGATAATCGTATCCGTCGAGTGGCCAACATACGTGTGGTAGTAAGCAAGCTTCTTTGCCTGCTCGTAGATCGCCTCGGCGACCTCGGTGCGGCCATAGCCGATATTCACGCAATACAGGCCCGCGAAGGCGTCGATATACGACTTGCCTAGATGATCTTCGATGCGGATGCCTTTCGCGCCGGTCACGATACGGCCGGGGAGAGCCCCGCTCGCATGGTCGTGAGCGTGCGTCGAAGGATGCATGAAGTGCGCGCGGTCGGCGTCGAAGAGTTGGTCGAGTTGGGTCATCGGAAGCTCCTTCGTGTGATCGTTGGATGGGTTGGGTTGACTCAGGCCGCCGCGTCAGCCGTCGCGGCAGCTGCCGTTGCAGCAGCCAGGCGGTGAGCGGGAAGGCTGTCAGTCACCGGCAAGCCGAGCTGGCCGAGGCAGAAATAGCGGGTTTCGACAAATGGCTCAAAACCCTCAACCCCGCCTTCGCGGCCGAGTCCGGACGATTTGATGCCACCGAATGGAATCGGCGCACCAGTGAATTTCGCGCCGTTCACGGACACCATGGCGAAGTCGAGACGGCGGATCAGTTGAAACACCGTGTTGAGGTCTTTCGCGCAGACATAGGCGACGAGGCCGTATTCGGTGTCGTTCGCGCGCTCAATGACTTCGTCGAGCGAATCGAATGGCGAGACCGCTGAAATTGGCGCAAAATTTTCTTCGTCGTAGATGCGCATGCCGGGCGCAGCGTCCGCGACCACGGTCGGCTCAAAGAACCAGCCGCCGCGTTCATGGGCCGCGCCGCCAGTGGTAATGCGCGCGCCCTTCGCTTTCGCCTCGGCGACGCGCTGCGCCGTGGTGTCGAATGCGGCCTGGTGCATCAGCGGGCCGACATCCACGTCCGCTTCGAATGCGGCACCTACCCTCAGCGCTTTGACGGCTTCGCTATATTGCGCAACGAACGCTTCGTACAGCGGCCGGGCAACGAAGATGCGATTCGCCGCGCAGCAGTCCTGCCCCGAAGTCTGAAACTTCGCCGCAATCGCCACGCGTACGGCCTGATCGAGGTCGGCATCTTCGGTCACGATGAACGGCGCGTTGCCACCGAGTTCCAGTGCCGTCTTCTTGATGCCGGCCTGGGCCGCGGTCTGCATGACCAATGCTCCGACGCGCGTTGAACCGGTGAAGCTCACCGAGCGCACCCGGGTATCGCGTACCAGCGTTTCCATCGCCATTTGCGGCTCGCCGAGCACGACATTGAATACGCCCGCGGGAAAACCCGCTTCTTCCGCGAGTTGTGCGAGGGCGAGTGCGGAGAACGGCGTTTCATGCGCGGGCTTCACCACCACAGTACAACCGGCGGCGAGCGCGGCGGCGGCCTTGCGCGTGATCATCGCGCAGGGGAAATTCCATGGCGTGATCAGCGCGGCCACGCCGACGGGTTCGATGACCGTGCCCAGGTGCGCGCCATCAATATGCGTGGGAATCGTGCGGCCATTCAGGCGTCGTACTTCATGCGCAAACCATTCGACGAAACTCGCACCGTAGGCGATTTCGCCGCGTGCTTCGGCAAGAGGCTTGCCCTGTTCAAGCGACAGAATCGCAGCCAGGTCGTGTTGATGGCGCAGGATCAACTCATGCCAGCGCAACAGCAGTGCAGTGCGTTTGGCGACCGGCAGCCAGCGCCACGTAGAGAACGCACGCTGAGCCGCGTCGACTGCTTCGGTGATCTGCGAGGCATCGAGCATGGGCGCGTGGCCGAGTATTTGCTGGTCGGCGGGATTCTGCACGGCGATACTCGCGGCGCTCGCGCTGTGTATCCAGCGTCCGTCGACGTAGCACAGCGATTTGAATAGGACCGGATGACCCAGCAACATGACGACCTCCTGTGTGCGATGTATGTCTGTTACTGTACGACCGGCAGCGATGGGGTTTTTTTGGTTGAGGCGTCGCAAAGTCAGTGTTTTTTCTGGATTTCGCCGCGACGGGTGGCGATTTTCTGGCGCGATTCGCCCTTCGCTTCAACTGTCGTCGCCGATCGTTTGTTCTGCCCAATCCGGCAACCCTTCCGCGCTGCTCTTCACCACCTTCGTGACGATGTAGGTAAAGTACTTTTCGATGCCCAGTTCGTCGGTCAGGAGCGAATCGATAAACCGCTGATAGTGGTCGATGTCGCGCGACATCACGTGCATCACATAGTCAACGCCGCCGCCCGTTGCGTGGCATTGCACAACCTCCGGTGCGGCGGCGATCCGCTCTTCAAAGCGCCGCATGTCCTGCGCGGTGTGACGTGCCAGCGTGACCTCGACCACGACGCGGCTGCCCTTGAAGGCGCGCACCCAGTCGATATCCGCGCGATAGCCGCGAATCACACTGCCCTCCTCCAGACGCTTGACGCGCTCCCACGCCGGCGAGATCGACAGATTGATCTCCTCGGCGAGACGCGACTTGGTGATGCGTCCGTCACGCGCGAGGATGCGCAAAATCGCCAGGTCGAAACGGTCGAGTTTCATCGTGCGCTCAGACTCCCACCGGTATGCCGCGCTCGACGACATCGGCCACCACCGCCACCGTATCGCCGATCCGTACGAGGCCCGGAAAATGCCGCGCCGTGAGCAGGCCGCCGCGGCGCGCGCGATATTCGACGGGCGCGCCGCCCGTGCGCGACGCGTCATAAATGCGCGCGATTACTTCGCCGCTTTCAATCATCTCGCCGAGGTCCTTGCACAACTCCAGCAGACCGTCGTGTTCGCTCGTCGTAAAACAGGTGCCATCGGGCATATCGAGCAGCGTCGTGGTACGCGCGGTCGAGTGCCCTGATTGACGTCCAACTTCGTCTCGCCCGAGGATGCCGGCATACTGCAGGAAGCCCTGCACGCCGCGCTCCGCCACCGCTACGCTTTGCACCGTCGCCGTGCCGCCACCGCCGAGTTCGGTCGATACAAACACCTTGCCCGCTTCTTCGACCGCTGTGTCGTACAGGCCGACGCTATCGAGTTCTAGCATCCGCATCGAATACGGCGCGCCGAACGCGCGCATCGCCGCTTCGCACCGGGTCTGCTGATTCGCATCCGGCAGCAGGTGAATCGCAGCGAGCGGCACGAAGTCGAGCGTGCGGCCGCCGGCGTGCAGATCGAGCACGTAATCGGCGAGCGGCAACAGATAGCGCTGAAAATAATCAGCGATCTTCTCGGTGATCGTGCCATCCGGCTTGCCGGGGAAGCTGCGATTCAGATTGCCGCGATCGATCGGCGACGTCCGGCTGCCCGCGCGGAACGCGGGAAAATTCATGAATGGCACGATGATCACGCGCCCTTTCACATCCCTGGCTTTCAACGATACGGCCAGCTTCGACAACGCGATCGGGCCTTCGTACTCGTCGCCATGATTGCCGCCGGTGAGGAGCGCCGTCGGACCCTCGCCGTTTCGAACCACCGTGACCGGAATCATCTCCGCGCCCCATGCGGACGTGTCGTGCGAATGGGGCAACTTCAGAAAGCCGTGTTGTTCGCCGTCGGCGTTGAAATCGACCGTCGGCTGAATAGGTGATGCCCGCATATGCATTACTCCCTCATGAACAGCTTGTGCGGCGTGGTGTAGAACGTTTCGCTGCCGGAACAGCTATGCGCGTGCCCTGTTCCGCTCGTATTGCTTCCGACATAGGCCACGCTCAGCGCTTCACGTCATTGCGAAAGATCGTCCCTGCCCCTGCGGCATGCGCTCGCTTCAATGCCAGCGAGGCAATCGCGGTGTCCTGCGCGCCGGTGCCGGTCAGGTCGCAGATCGTCACGTCGGTTTCATTGGCGCGACCCACGGCCTGTTCGGCAATCACCTGACCCAGCTCCGCTATCGCCGCGCCGGCATGCATCACGCCGGCATTCAACGCGTGATGCAACTCGCCCAGCACGCGAGTTTGTTGCGCGCGGTCGCACACATAGCGTGCCGCGGCGAGCGCTGCCGGCGCGATTTCATTCTTGTGCTCAGCGTCCGAACCCATCGCCGTGATGTGCAAGCCCGGATGCAGGTCTGCGACGTCGATCAGCGGTGTGCGGCTTGGCGTGGTGGTGATCGCGATATCCGCTTCGGCGAGCGCATGATGGACATCGCGTGCTACATCGCATTGCACGCCGAGCGAGGCGCTCATCTCCGCAGCGAAACACTGCGCCTTGGCCGGATCGCGCGCCCATACGCGCACGTGTTCGACGCGACGCACCAGCATCAACGCCCGCAATTGCAAACGTGCCTGTTCGCCGGCGCCAAGCACGGTAACTTGCGGCGTGCGCTGTTTCGCCAGCCAACGCGCCGCGACCGCACCGGCGGCGGCCGTGCGCACAGCCGTCAGATACCCGTTGTCGAGTAGTACTGCTTCGGTCAGGCCTGTCTTTGCGGACAATACCAGCATCAGCCCATTCAAACTCGGCAAACCGAGCGACGGGTTGTTGAAGAACCCTGGACTCACCTTGATAGCGAAACTGTCGAAGCTCGGCAGCCACGCTGTCTTGACGTCGACTTCGCCGTTGTGTTCGGGCAGATCGAGACGCAGGATAGGGGGCATCGCAACGGCTTCGGTGGCGAGTGCGAGAAAGGCTGCTTCCACCTGGTCGACGGCGGCAAGATCGAGCGGCACGAGTTCGCGAAGCTCCGCTTCGCCAAGGAGCGTGATCGAGGTCATAGAGTGGTGTGTGAGGCGGGTTGGATCGACTCGGCATCCACGATTCGGCGATGCAGGTCCATATCGATGTTGGCGCCCGTCACGATAAGCACGAGCGGCCCGCGCCTGACGCGCTCGGCGGCCAGTTCGTCATCGAGCAAGGCGGCGATGCCTACAGCCGCCGCGCCTTCCACGACGAGCCGTTCATGACGGTATGCATGCGCAATGCCGCGTGCAATTGACGCCTCGCCAAGCAGCACGGTCTCGTCGATCAGATCGCGCGTGAGCGCATACGTATAACGGTTTTCGAGTCCAATGCCGCCGCCGAGCGAATCGGCCAGGGTTTCGACTTCTTCGACCAGCACCGGCTGGCCGGCCGCGAGACTCGCATGCATCGCGGCACCACGCACCATCGTCACGCCGGTCAGGCCGATCGCGCGATTCGCGCTTTTAGCCGCGAACGCAATGCCCGCAAACAGGCCGCCACCGGATAGCGGCACGACGATGTTCGCGACATCCGGCAACGCCTCGACGATTTCCAGTCCAATGGTCGCCTGACCGGCGATCACATGCAGATCGTCGAATGGTGGGACGTAGGCGAAACCTTCGTCGCGTACCAGTCTCAACGCTTCGTGTTCGGCCTCATCCTGACTTTTGCCGACAATCCGCGCCTGCGCGCCGAGTGCGCGCACGGCATCGACTTTATTCGCCGGCACGAGCGCGGACAGGCAGACGGTCGCGTCGATACCCAGCGCACGGGCCGCATGCGCAACCGCGCGGCCGTGATTGCCCGTCGAGGCGGTCACGACTTTCCGGCAACCCTGTTCGGCGAGACGGGCGAGTGCATTGGTGGCGCCGCGCAGCTTGAAGCTGCCGGTCGGCTGCACGGTTTCCAGCTTCAGAAAGACCGGTGTGCCCGCCTTCTCCGACAAACTCTGCGATTCGACGAGCGGCGTATGACAGACGCGCCCCGCGATACGGCGACGCGCACGGTAGACATCGGCTAACGACAGAACGGACATGAACTCGGCCCTGCACGAAAGGGTTCAATTCCGATGCTGTCGCGCCTGCGTTCTCACGCTGATTTGCGGCCGCATCGTTTTCAATGCAGTCCAGTCTAATGTTCTAAAAAACGATTTCCATTGTCCTAGTTCATTTCATGCGAGCAGCGCACAAACCGCGCGAGATCAGGTGAAATCGTGCACCTGTGGGTACTGCTCGAACACGTCGCGCATCGTTTCCAGCGCGGCTTTATAGGTTTCTTCGCCGACCTCGGCGCCGACGCAGATACGCACCGCATTCGGCCGGTCCGCGTCGCGCACCAGAAATGGATCAGGCGACGTCACGGCGATATCGCGGTTGCGCAGCTCCCTCACCAGACGGTCGGTATGCCAGTGGTCAGGCACGCGCAGCCAGGCGGACAGTGCCTGTGGATGCGCGCCAAGCACGTATTTACCCAGCGTTTGCTGCAGTTGCGCCTGACGCCGTCCCAGAAGTTCGCGCTGTATTTCCACGAGCCGTCCGGCGGTCCCGTCGACGATCCAGCGCGTCGCGACTTCGGCCATCGGCGAAGTCGCCATCCAGCTGCTCACACGCAACACACTTTCAGCGCGTAGCGCGAGCCGTCGCGGCGTGGCGAGGTAGCCGATCCGCAAACCGGCCATCACCGACTTCGTCAGGCTCGTGCAGTAGAAGGACAAATCGGGAATCAGACTCGAAATCGGCGTGCCATGCTTCGTCGGCAAAGGACCATAGACATCGTCCTCGATCACGTAAACGCCATAGCGTTCGGCGATTTTCGCAATCGCGCGGCGCCGCGAATCGGGCATGAGCGCGACGGTAGGATTGTTCAGCGTGGGCGTGCAGACAAGGGCCGTGATGCGCTCGCTATCGCACATCTCCTCGAAGTGTTCGGGGTGAATGCCGTACTCGTCGATCTCGAGGCCCTTCAGCGTAAAGCCCAGCACATTGGCCGAGCCGATCACGCCATGATCCGTGAGGCTTTCGCACAGCACTGTGTCGCCCGGGCCCACAAGCGAAGCCAGCGCCAGAAAGATACCGTGCGCCGCACCATTCGTAACGAGCAGCGTATCCGCCGAAGCCGGCATGCCCAGCGACGCGAGCCATGCGATCCCCGCCTGCCGATGATGCTCGAAGCCCGCAATAGGCCGGAACGCGCGAATCCACGGCTGGTCATCGAGCGTCGAGAGCGTCGCGCAGACCTTGCGCCACATGGCATCGTGCTCCGGCGTATGGATGATGCGCGCGATCGAAAAGTCGACCACGGAACGCTCGGCCGTGTCGAGCATATAGCTCGACATGGTTTCCGTGACGCGCGCCGCCACGAAACTGCCGCGCCCCACCTCGCAGCGGATCAGCCCTTGCCGCTCCAGTTCCTTGTAGGCATTGGTCACCGTTTGCACGCTGATCGCCAGTTCCGAGGCGACGTCGCGCTGCGGCGGCAGGCGCGCACCCGCCGGCAACGACTCGCTTTCGATGTCGCCCGCGATCGCCTTGACCAGCCGTTTATATTTCGATTCCACGCCGTGTACCGCGCGCACGGCTTCCCGCCACTGCTCGATCACCGCTGCCCTCCGTTCTCGTCGACGCTCACCCTGGTCCACTCCACCTCAATAGTGAGGCCAAACACGGCACAGAAATAATTGTCCTAGTGCATTGCCGAGCAAAAATAGGGGTTTGTATCGTGCATTGGCAGGGGGCGGTACCGGCCCCTCAGACCGGCGGGATTGCCGGCAAACGCCGCGCAGTCGCGATTACGGCGCCTGGCGATGCACGTACCCGGTGCGTCGCCGTTCATCGCCAGTCATCATCGCACCATGACATGCTTCACCAAACGTTTGCGGCGTGCACGGCAACCACCGCAATGCCCGTGGCATCGACCCGGCCCGATGCTTGCTTTTATGCAGGCACAACATTTCTACGCTACCGGGGCCAAGCCATGTCGAATCCGCTCGAAATCGTCGAACTGACGCATCACGTCAGGAAGCTGGCAACGGGGAAGATCTCCGATATCAACGACATCAATCGCGAGACCACCTTCCTCGCCCTCAACGCCTTGATCGAAGCGGCGCGCGCCGGCAATGCGGGCCGCGGCTTCGCGGTCGTGGCGAATCAGGTCAAGCATGTGTCCGCGCGAATCGGCGAAATCACGACGGTGCTCAATCGCGAACTCGCCGGCTCGCTGACCAGGTTGACCGATCTCGGCGACAGCATGATCGAACGGCTGCGCTCACATGAGGGTCAACGTTGCGCCGATCTCGCGCTGAACATGATCGATGTGATCGACCGCAATCTGTACGAGCGCTCATGCGACGTGCGCTGGTGGGCGACCGATTCCGCGGTAGTCGACTGCCTCGCCCACACGAGTGCTGAGACGCGGGCGTATGCGTCGCGCCGTCTGTCGGTGATTCTCGACAGCTACACCGTGTACCGCGATTTATGGATCATCGACGCGGCCGGCAATGTAGTCGCAAATGGCCGGCCGGACGTGTACGCGGTGCATGACCGCAATGTCGCTGAAGCCCGGTGGTTTCGCGACGCGATGAAAACGCCTTCAGGCGCGGACTTTATTGCGGGCGATATCGAGGCGCTGCCGCTTCTGAAGCACGCGCACGTTGCGACCTATGCGACGGCAATCCGCGAAAACGGCGCAGTGGACGGCAAGCCGCTCGGTGCGCTGGTGATCTTCTTCGATTGGGCGCCACAAGCGTCGGCGGTCGTTAAAGGCGTGCGGCTCACGGAAGAGGAATGGCGACGCACGCGCTGCATGATCGTCAACGCATCGCATCGCGTGATTGCGAGTTCGGATGATAAGGGCGTGCTGGACGAACAGTTCCGTCTGAATACAGGCGGCCGTCCAGCAGGCTTTTATCAACTGGCCGACGGCCGCACCTTATCGTTCGCCGCCACCCCAGGCTACGAGAGCTATCGCGGCTTGGGGTGGTACGGCGTGATCGTACAGTCACCGCCGTGAGACCATAACGCGAGGCGGTGCCCTACCAATGGCGCCGCCCATACCACTCATGATGGCCCCACCAGCGGCGGAAAGATCAGCAAAGCCAAGGCAACGCGCGGTAACAACAGAAGGGATTTTTTAAAAATGTCATGGGAGGATGCGTCGATGCTTCGTCCGTTGACTATTCGGGGCTAGCCACCGCACGCAAGCGCGCGGCGAAATCATAAGCGGCGCTCTGCTGATCGGCCGTCGCGCGCTCGACAATCCCGACGTCGCGGTAGAACGTGTCGTCGCCGAGCGTCAGCGGACGCACGCTCGGCGGGAAGTGTAACGCCGCCGCCTGCGGGACGATGGCGACGCCCACGCCCGCCGCCACCAGCCCAACGATTCCCTGCAACTCGTCCAACTCCACCACATCGTCCACGTTGATCCGCACACGTTTCAGGAAGCGGTCCACGAGCCGCCCGCCAAACGAATTGCGGTCGTAGCGGATCAGCGGCTCACGGGCGAGCAGCACGCGCCACGATTCCTTCGCATGCTTACGCGGCACCAGCAGCACAAATGGCTCGCTAACGAGCAAATGCCATTTCAACTCGGGCGGCAACGCGAATGGCGGTTTGATAATCACCGCGAGATCCAGTTCGCCCGAGTCGACCTGCGTGAGCAGATTCAGCGATACCCCCGGCAATACGCGAATCCGCCAGCCTGGCGACGTCGTGCGAAACTGCTGGATCGCGCCGACCAGCAACGAAGTCTGTACCGACGCAATCGCGCCGATCCGCAAGAGCCCCGCGTTCTCGCCGGCTGCGCCCTGCAGTGCGAGGCGCGCGTACACGGCGAGTAATTCCTGCGCGACTTCCACTGTCCGCTTGCCCGCGGCATTGAGGCTGGCGGACCGGCCGGTGCGATCGAACAGGGCGAAGCCGAGTTCGTCCTCCAGACGCTGGATCTGCGCGCTCACCGCCGACTGCGTCAATCCGGTCTGTGCGCCGGCACGCGCGAACGTGCCATGGCGCACGACGGCGAGGAACGTTTTGAGTTCTCGTAGCATGATTCAATTCATCGATAAATTTGGTTCTCAGATCTGAAATATATCGTTATTCATTAAAACACGTTATGTTTAATATGTTGGCTGAACGCTCAATGAAGCGCACATTCCTTCAACTTCTGAAAGCCCCATTGCGATGAATACCCCACTCCTCCCGTTCCACATTGCATTTCCGGTCCACAGCATCGAGGCGGCACGTGCGTTCTACGGCGACCTGCTCGGTTGTCCCGAAGGCCGTAGCGCGCCCGACTGGGTCGACTTCAACTTCTACGGCCACCAGATCGTCGCGCATCTCGCGCCGGGCGAAACGGGCGTGAGCTCGACCAATGCCGTCGATGGACACGGTGTCCCTGTGCGCCATTTCGGCGCGCTCCTGACAATGCCGCAATGGACGGCGCTCGCGGACAAGCTCAAGGCGGTCGGCGTGGAATTTGTGATCGAGCCGTACATCCGCTTTAAGGGTGAGCCGGGCGAGCAGGCCACGATGTTCTTTCTGGACCCGAGCGGCAACGCGCTCGAATTCAAGTCGTTCGCGAACCTCGATATGCTGTTCGCGAAGTAAGGTCGCGGGGGAATCGTCGTGCAACGGTGGAATGAGCTGCAGGCAAGATGCCATTACAATCCAGCACTTCGATCTGACGACGGTGATTTGGGCCATGAGATATCTCCTTGCATCGACCCTCGCGGCGCTCGTCGCGGCCGCAAGCACGGCTGCGACAGCCCAAACAGCCGGGAACAGCAATACACCGACGCTGCAGTGCGCCATTGGTTATGTCACTGGCGTCGGTGGAGCGGCGCAGAGTTTTCGCGAGTACCTTGCGGCCTCCGACAGGGATAAGTACCGCTACATCGCCGACAATCCGATCCAATGCAAGGTCTCCGACGAGGGTCGCGCGTCTGCCTGTACCGGCGTCACGAACCTTCGGCATGAAAAGGTCAGCGTGTATGACGACGTCGACAGCGAGACGATGGCCGTGGTCGCGCGCGTGGAACTCGAGCACGGGACCTACCCGGTGATTATCGTTGTGCGAAAGCAGGACGTGAAATGCGAGGAGTGAATGCGGCGCTCGCGGTAGCCTTGCGGTAAAGTTCTGAATCGGTGAGTCGGCGCGAACGGCAACATCGATACCACCACCGCGACGGCGCCCGTCGAAGCGTTCGTACTCACGAACGGCGGATTGATGGCCGGTGTGACGCTCGAAGGCACGAAGATCACCCGCCTCAAGTCACTATAATGAGCAACGTAGGCCGGGCAGGTTTGTGTCTATCTATCGGCTTCAATCTTCAGGAGGGAGTATGCACATTCTCACGAACGCAGGCCCATTGGTTTCGCTGATCGCCGGCATTCTGATTCTCGCGGTGCCTCGCCTGTTGAATTACATCGTTGCGATCTACCTGATCGTGATCGGGTTGCTCGGGCTGTTCGGGGGACATCTCCACTGAGCTGAAACCGCCTATCAGGAAGCACGTTGCGAACAGGTGCTGGTCGCAACGCGATGGATCGATCTGATCGACTGGGTCGGCTCCGCCCGTCCTCGTCAACGCAGGATGCGCCTCTTATAACGCCTTCAGATCAGGCAGCAACCGGTCGAATTCCCTTCGCACCACGCCATAACATTCACACACGCGTTGTTCCAGCCCCGGTCTATCCAGCACCTCGATATGGCCATGACTGTAGCGGATCAGACCCGCGTCCTGCAGTTTCTGCGCCGCCTCCGTCACACCGGATCGCCGCACGCCAAGCATGTTGGCGATTAGCTCCTGCGTCATCTTCAGCTCATTCGACGGCAGGCGGTCCATGCTGAGCAACAGCCAGCGGCATAGTTGCTGATCGATCGAATGATGCCGGTTGCAAACGGCGGTCTGGGCCATCTGCGTAATCAGTGCCTGGGTATAGCGCAGCAACAGCCGCTGCACCGGGCCGGCTCGATGGAATTCCTCTTTCAGAATCGCTGCGTCCAGCCGATACGCCGCGCCTGCGCTTTGCACGATCGCCCTGCTTGGTGTGGTTTCCCCACCCATAAAAAGCGCAATGCCGATGAGCCCTTCGTTGCCCACGATCGCAATTTCAGCGGATGAACCGTCTTCCATGACGTATAGCAGCGAGACGATGGACGTGGTCGGAAAATACACGTCGTGGAGGTGATCGCCCGACTCGTACACGACATGCCCCAAGGGCATTTCAACCGGCACAAGATGAGGAGCCAGGCGAAGCGATTCCGCCTCGGGCAACACCGAGAGCAGGTGATTTTCTTTGAAACCAGATTGGTTTTGCATGTGTCGTCTCCGTCTTCGACGATCCGTTCCTGACAATGCCAAGTTTCGACGGCAGTTGGGCGAAAGCGTCAGACAAGTCAGACAAATTGGCAAAGCCGCCGCTGCGCGGCAGCTTGCTCTGAACTCCGAGTCTGACTGAGCCCTCTTTAAATTATAGTGTGATTGCGCACCATGGGGGATGACGCCTGGCCGCGTGGCGCGGCCAAGTAGTCGCCACCGTACAGACGGGAGAATTTCATCCGGGACATGATGATCTCAGATGCAGGAGTCCACCATGTCCATCCAACTCTCCACAGAGGCCGCCGAGGCCCTTAAATCGCTCGATCGAGTTCCGGATTCTGGAGCGGAGATGCCGCGCTCCATGGCCGACGAACTATTGACGCTGGGGCTTGCATACGAATCGCGTAGCGGCGGCGTCATCAATATGACAGCCGCAGGCCGGTTGTGGCTGAGCTTGCGCCCATGGTGATACGCCCATTTTTCCGGCGTGTATTTACCGCGCTATGACAACTGCAACTGGAGGACATCAGATAGAACACGTGATCGTCCGGCGGCAACGCCTCAGGTGGGGTAACGGCAAGGGCTTTGCTGTCGATCAGGCGTACTGGCGAAGGCGCAGCGAAAACGCCTCGAGCGCATTGATCCCGCTATGTTCGGCACGGCGGCACCAGTCCTGCAACTGGGAAAGCAACTGCTCATGCGATTTATTCGACCGTTCCCATATTGCTGACAGGCCGTCACGCAACTCGATGTAAGTGCGCAGCTTCTGGTTGCGGTCGCATAGTGTTGTCAGCTGCCATTGACGACGATTACTTTTCACCGCGTATGTGCCGCGGAACCGTTGCCTGACATCGCGCATCAGCAGCAACCTTTCATGGCGGCTGATGTTTTCCATATGCTTCAGCTCCTGCCGGCATGCGCGTTCGGCCGTCCTCGCATAGTTCCGCATCACCTCGTAGCGGTTGCGAAGTACCGCTTGCACCGTATCGTCGTCAAGCACCATCTTGCCTTTGACAAGACGCGGCGTCGGCGCCACTTTCTTTACCTGCGCCAATCCCAGCGCAGCAAGAATGCAAATGTACATCCAGCCAATATCAAGCTCATACCACTTGTTCGACAGTCTGGCGGATGTCGCGTAAGCATGGTGGTTGTTGTGAAGTTCCTCCCCGCCAATCACAAGGCCCAAGGGAATGATATTCGTGCTCGCATCGGTAGACCCGAAGTTGCGATAACCCAGAAAATGTCCGACACCGTTAACAACGCCCCCTGCCCAGAACGGGATCCACATCATCTGAACAGCCCAGACCGATATGCCGGCAACACCGAAGAGCGCAACATCAATCACCATGAGCAGGCTGATGCCGAGGTCCGGGTACTTCGCATAGAGGTTTCGTTCTATCCAGTCGTTCGGCGTGCCGTGACCGAACTTGCGCAGCGTTTCTTCGTTCTTCGCTTCGGCGCGGTAGAGTTCTGCGCCCCCCATCAGTACCGCCCAGATGCCACGGATCTGCGGACTGTGAGGATCCTCATCAGTCTCGCATTTCGCGTGGTGCTTTCGGTGAATCGCAGCCCATGGTCCAGTCAGCACGCCCGTCGTCATCCATAACCAGAAACGGAAGAAGTGGCTGGCGGCGGGATGCAGATCAAGCGCGCGGTGTGCCTGGCAACGATGGAGGTAGACCGTCACGCTGACAATCGTCACGTGGGTCAATACCAGCGTCGCGAGGAGAATCTGCCACCACAAAAGGGAAAGCAGGCCGTGCGAGAGAAATGCAAGCGAAGCGATAAACACATTGACCTTCTTGTAGAAGCGACCTCGAGCGTATCCGGATCGACGGCTGGCGCCTATCTGCACGATATATACAACCTGCGGGGATGTCGGTACGGTCCCGTACCGGGAAGAAACGCGATCGCGGACCGTGGTCAGGAGTGGGCCGCGCTTCATGCCGCCTCCCCCGGCACGCATACAGACATAGCCATCGCCGAGCTAAGTCAAAGCCACGTCCTCATTTGTGCTTCGGTCAGGTTACCGCCGCAGACAACCAGGCCGGCGCTCAGTCCTGCAAAGGCTTCGCGATTCTCCAGAATGGCGGCAACGCCAGCCGCTGCAGACGGCTCAGCAACCACACCCGCATGCACGTGGAGCATTTTCATACCTCGAATCATTGCCGCGTCACTCACGAGCAATGCATCGTCAACCAAACCGTGCATATCTTGAAGTGCCTCTGGAATGGGCGACTTCGTTGCGATCCCGTCGGCAATGGTTTCGACATTTTCATGTTCGATCGCTCGCCCCGCACGCCATGATTCGACCATGGCGCTTGCGCCTGCCGCAGAAACAGCAACGATACGCGTGGCCGGGCTGCGATGCCGTCGATCAAAAATCTGGAGCGCCGACCGACGGCTTGCCACGCCGCGTTTCCGCTACGCCCGCGCCCGGCTTCACACTACCGTCGGGCTGCGGAACTTCCATTGGTTTGACTTCGACGGGGGCGGTGCCATCTTTTTTCAACCCGAGCTTATCGGCAGTCTTGGGCGACACATCGACGATTCGATTCTTGACGTAGGGGCCGCGATCCCTGATTTCGACCACCTCGCTACTGCCGTTTTCCAGATTCGTGACGCGGGCCGTGGTGCCAAGCGGCAGAGTCTTACTCGCGGCGGCATTGGATTGCGGATCCATGCGCGTACCGTCGGCCATCTTCTTTGTGTAGAACTGCCGCCCGTAGTAAGAGGCCTTGCCCTTGCGCGTCTTGCCGGAGCGGTCAAGTCCAGCATGGTGAACTGCCTTCGGGCTCGCCTGCCCGGCGTCGGTGGACGTCGGCTTTTGCGCCGGAAGCGCCGTACTCAGGCAGCACGCCAGGACCAGAAACAGAATCGTTCGAAGCTTGCTTCTTCGACCGGGCCGTAGTCGGGTGTCGTCAACGTGCTCGTCAGCCTCGTACATTACCCATCGCGGCTTCATCCCGGCCAGCGTCCGTTGCATTTTCAGACGCCGCAATTCCGCTTTGCGGAGAAGGCCCAGTAGCCCATTCCCCGTGGTATGAGGATGATTTCCCATTTGCCCCTCCTCTTCAGTCTGTCAAAAGCAGCGGGCACCTGATTCAGCGACAGTGACATCTGAATTGCGGGTGTATGCGGGCTATTAAAAAACCTCTCACGACGACAGTGTCGAGTCGGCTATGAGCTCCGCAGGCGGCTGACATTTACGCACGGTGAAGAACTCACTCCAAGCAATTGACATTCCTGTCGATTGACTGTCAATGCGTGCGCCTGGTCAGGAAGGTCATGGCCGCGTCAGGTTCGCTGCTGCACAAGCATTGGATCGGATCTGTCGAAGAGGGGATAAGCGTGTGGGAGCAATACGTAGGCGCGGTCATCGAATTCTTCGACGAGATCCCAGCGGACCTGGCACTGACCGTCTCGTATCGCACGGTGATGGAAGACCCGGACACGACGGCGACGCGTATCGGGCAGTTCCTCTTCGTGGTCAGCGCTTCGTTCTTCGGCGGGTTCTCGCCGTTTATCGCGACCTGGCTGGTCGAGCAAACCGGTAATCCGCTCGCGCCCGCCTGGTATGTCGCCGCCGCGTGCGCCATTTCGCTGGTTCCGGTAATCTGGCTGCGCGACCGAACCGGCGAAGCGCTCGCCTGAACCATCGAGGATGCAATGAGTCACGATAACGAATTGGTTGGCCGCGGTGCGGTCGAATTGCGCCGGATGATCGGCGCCAAAGAGATTTCCCCCGTCGAGCTGCTCGACGCCTGTATGGCGCGAATCGAGGCGATCAATCCCGCTGTCAACGCGATCACGGCGACGGATTTTCCGGCCGCGAGAGAAGCCGCCAAACGCGCGGAAAGCATGTCGACGGTCTGAATCCATGTCGGACGAAACTGTCGGCGTTGTCGTCAGCCGGTGAACTCATGAGCACAATGAAATTCGATACTGTCGTACTCGGTGCGGGCATCGTCGGGGTAAGCGTCGCCGTCCATCTTCAGAAACGCGGCCGTCAGGTTGCATTGGTCGACCGCAAGCTGCCCGGCAATGAGACGTCGTTTGGCAACGCCGGACTGATCCAGCGTGAAGGCGTCTACCCGTACGCGTTTCCGCGCGACCTCGGTACCTTGCTTCGATACGCACGCAACCAGTCGCCTGACGTTCGGTACCACGCCAACGCGATGCTCGAGGCGATGCCGTTTCTGTGGCAATACTGGCGCAATTCTCATCCGGCAAAGCATGCGGCGATCGCACGGTCCTACTCGACGCTGATCGAACATTGTGTGACCGAGCATCGCGCGCTGGCCGCCGACGCCGGCGCGAGCGCGTTATTGCGCCCGATCGGCTGGATGAAGATATTCCGCACCGAAGCGGTCCGCGACAAGGAAACGCGGATTGCGGGGCAGTGGCATCAGGAATATGGCGTCGAGTTCGAGTCGCTCGACCCGGCGCGTCTGCAACAGCTTGAGCCCGATCTCGAGAGCAGCCTGATCGGCGGCCTGCGTTACACGGCATCCGATTCCGTGAGCGATCCGAATGCGCTGGTTACGGCTTACGCAAAATACTTCGAACAGCTCGGTGGACGTTTTTTCATCGGCGACGCGAATACGTTGCGCGATCATTGGCAGGTCGATACGAACGCGGGCACGATCGCGGCGTCGTCGGCGGTGGTCGCGCTGGGCCCATGGTCCGATCAGCTGAGTTCGCGGCTGGGTTATCGCCTGCCGCTGGCTGCCAAGCGCGGGTATCACATGCACTATGGCTCGCAGCCAGGAGCACGTCTGAATCATCCGGTCCTCGATGTCGAAGGCGGTTTCTTGCTGGCGCCGATGACAAAAGGTATTCGCCTCACGACAGGTGCCGAAATCGCGCGGCACGACGCGCCGAAAACGCCCAACCAGCTCGCCGCGGTCGAACCGGTGGCACGCAGGCTGTTCCCGTTGGCCGAGCGTCTGGACGCCGAGCCATGGATGGGCCGGCGCCCCTGCACACCCGACATGATGCCGATCATCGGGCCGGCAGGAAATCATAAGGATTTGTGGTTCGCGTTTGGTCATGCGCACCACGGGCTGACGCTCGGTCCCGTGACTGGCCGGTTGATCGCCGAGATGATGACCGGCGAGGAAACGCTTGTGGATCCCCGGCCGTTCAGGGTGGGCCGGTTTTAGCAGCGTCGATCGGGCTGGACCTGCGCCAGGACCTTTCGGCACTCATCGGATCGCTAACGTCGCGTTGAAAAGCATGGAGTCCCGGCACGGTTTGCTGTGCAAGCTCCAGCCTGTCGAGATCCCGTCCGGTGACTATCACCGTATTACCCTGAGCGACCAGCTGCCGTGCCAACTCCATGCTATCCCGCTTGTCCCGCCCGTAATCAATATGGGCGGCCAACAATCTGGATGCTGTAGAGAAGGCACGTCGAGATTTTGATCAGCCCCCCGCGTAACGGCTGCCGACATGGCATTAATCGAGGCTTCAGCGGCCGGCAGCGTCTTCGCGCCCGGCTACGCTCCCCTCAGCGGGAATGATCACGGCAGAGGCGACCGGCGAATGGACCGTCCATCCGATGGCACTGTACAGCGCAAGGCCGTCGGCCGTCGCCACCAGAATGCCTTGCTTCTTTCCCCGCGCAACTGCCTCGCCGCTCAATAACTTCATGATTGCGCTTCCCAGGCCACGTCTGCGGTGTGATTCATGCGTGACGATCTGGTCAAATATGCACGACTCGCCGAATTGGGCGCACTGACCGCCCGCAGCTATCTCACCCGCGGCATCCTCGACTTGGACCCGGAGAATTGGCCCCTCGTCAAATACGCGTGCGGCATACCCGTTCGGAAGGATGCGCTCGCCTTGCGAACATTCATTGTCGGCCAACGCTGCCGTCATCATGAACACCGGAGCTTCCACGGTCCAGGTCTTCGGAAGGACTTCAGCCACGGTCCGCGGCTCGGCGCAAACCTTGATGAAAGTCCATGGGGCATCGATACGGGAAGCCAGGTCTGTGACGACTTCTGGCTGGAATGCCGGCAGCACATAGCGAGCGTTGTGTTGAGGTAATCCGACGTCGACCCGAAAACCCATTGGTAAGACTGTCGGGGCGGCCGTTCTTCGCGACAGCGCCCAGCCTGTTACCCACGCTTCGACGATCAGAGGATCAACCCGATGAGAGGCCAAGGGTTTAGGCATTTGCATTGTCGATACTTCCATCCAATCCGTCCCACTTACATAGCCGGCCGCCGAAACTCCCCGTGCTCAAACATTCCGGCGGTTCAAAGCACCCCTTCAGGCGTCGTCGACATTGCCCGATGCTCAATTCGAGTATTCGGCGAAGATAGTGATTAAAAGCACAGAGCACGTCAAGACTGCGGAGATATGCGCGAGCTGCCGGCTTCGCCGGACCGGTGCCCGGTCGAGTGCGGGCCGGCACGCAAGCTCCATTTAGGACAGTTCGAACACGCAACGTGGCGCTTGCTATTCGCCAACCTTCACACTGTGCATCGGCTCCTCGCCAAGGGTCGCCGACGCGGTCCTCGTCGATATCCATGCAAGGCATAAAGCAATCGCGACCACGCCAGCGCCTGCCCACGGCGTACTGAGCAGCGCGCCATTGTCCACCAGAAGTCCTCCAAGGCCCGCGCCCAGGGCCACGCCAAGATGCATGGCGGAAACGTTGATGCCGATGCTGATGTCGGCCTGATCCGGCGCGCTGCGTATCAGGTAGTTCTGGACGATCGGTGAAATGGACCAGCTCAGGCATCCCCACAGCATCATGGCGGGCAGGAAGAGGAGGGGCGCGCGGCTTGTCGCGGGGAGTGCAACCATTGTCAACAGAAAGACCGCAGGGCAACAGGTCAGCGCACGCGCCGCGCCTGCCCGATCGGAAAACCAGCCGCCCAGCCACGCGCCTATGACGCCTGCCACGCCGAACGCGACATAGAGCAGAGTCAACGTGGCCGCGCCCGGCGAATAAACGGCCTGCACATACGGTGTCAGATAGGCGAACAGCGTAAAGTGGCCGCCGATCATCGCAACCGATACCAGTTGCCCGGTGAGCATTCGCGGATGCGTGAGCTGGGTCCAGTACGCGCGAACGGACATTGATTTGCGCGATGCAGACAGCGGCAGCCGGCACGCGAGATAGCCCGTGAGCGGCAATGCCAGAATAGCGATACAGGCGAATACCGCTCGCCAGCCAGCCCAGTTATTGATGACCATGCCTACTGGCACGCCCAGCACCAGCGAGCCGCTGATGCCCATGAAAACAATCCCGATAGCCCGTCCGCGACGGGCGGGAGGCGTGAGTTCGGTGGCAAGCGTCGTGGCCAGCAGAATCACTGTTGCGCAGCTGGCAGCCATCAAGACTCGCGCGGCGAACAGGACGCCGTAACCCGGACTCATGGCTGCCAGCAGATTGCTGAGCGCGAAAGCGCCCAGGGCGCACAGCAGCAGACGTTTGCGCTCTCGATGCGATAACCACGCGGACACGCAGAACGCAGTCAGTGCGAAGACGCAGGAAAAGATGGTGGTGAGTTGCCCAGCAGACGCAAGCGAGACATGAAGGTCCGTTGCGATTGACGGCAGGATGCCAATGCAGATGTTTTCGTCGATGCCGGCCAGAAATACCGTTGCTGCCAGCAAGTACACACGCGTGTCCATGAAATCCCTTCCGATGTGATGGATGACGCGGCGAACATGCCTGATGCGTCATCGTCAGTCAGTTGGGTTTCGAGGCGTGACCTTCGGTTATCCCTGAAGGTTGGACATTATCGAAGTTGAGTGGAGGATGCAACCAGCAGGGGTTTTGTCGCAGTAAAACACGATGGCCGAGAAAACCATTCCAGGCGCATCGGCCCGGTTCGCCCCATCACGAACATCCCGCGCGGTACGCGCGAATGTCTGTTCAACGGCGGGACACGGCAAACTACTTTTCCCGCAAAGGATAGCCAAGATCGCGTTGCACCGCTCAGGGCGGCCATGATGGCGTGACGGTGTCCTTTGGAGCGAACTCATAATTTACGCCTTGCCAGTTGAATAGCCATACCCCGGTCACAATGCAAGCAACGGACCCGACTAATACGATGGCAACAAGAATTTTCGTCGCGCGTCTCATGTGAACTCATTTCCCCCTCTGGCCGTTGCGAGATTTTTGCTGCCTGCTTCGATGACGCAATCACCCATCAGCATCGACGCGTCGCTCATTCAGTTCGCTCGACAAATTGCGCGCGATCAAATGGCGCCTCGTAGGGATCCGGCCAGAATTCGACCATGCGGGTGATTTTGCCATGTTCGACCGTAAAGAAAGAGATTGCTCTTGCGTGCTGGACGCCGTCGGTGACAGACACATCCGACACAGCCTCTTTTTCACTCCCGACGATACGATTGATCGTGAAAACCCAAGGACCTTGCGCCGGGTATTCTGTGTTGAGTCGAGCAAAATTGACAGCGCCCCGGATCCGCTCTTTCGATTGAGGCCACTCAAGGACAAAGTCCTGCGCGAGAACCGCCGCGACGGCGTGAAAATTGTTCGTCGCCATGAGACGCCAGAACGCTTGAACCACATGAGACGCGATTTCGGGAGAGGGAGTCATGATGTCGTCGGCGTCACTGACCGTCTATTCCCATTGCTTTCAACCTCGGCGTAAAAGTGCGCCCGCACTGCCTCTGCATTTGTCGCTCCCTTTCGTGCTGAGCTCGACTGGCCCACAAATTCGGCAGTAAATCTCGCGTTAGGTCCGGAGCGTGTTCGACGCCCAAGTCGGTAAACTTTTGTGCGAGCGCCGGATCACCTAGCGGATCTTTGTGCCCAGTCATATGCGCAATAGAAGCCTGCAGTCCAAGAAAAATCATAGCCGCGGGGTATCCCTGATCGGCCGCCTTGCGGTACCAGACAATGCTCTGAGAATCATCACTGGGAACACCCCTGCCCTGTTCATAATCGAGCGCGAGCATGAACTCCGCGTCGGGTCGTCCCTGTTCAGCCGCTTTACGGAGCCAGACAGCCGCCTGGGCGAAGTCCTTGGATGGACCGATCACATATAGGAGCCTGCGCATCACCTGGCTGTTGGCATCATCTTGCTTTACCTGCTTATGCATTGACGAATTGCCAGCATTATTCGTTTGAAGTTGGGCACAGCCGCCCGTGACAGCAACCGCAATCACCTGCCCCGCAATCGTACGGCAAGGATTCCATATATCTCTTTGCGCCATTGAAATCACGATCCGAAATTTGCGTTAGTCCGGCTATTGTCGCCGATTCGTCCAGTGTGGTCGAACGTCCCGTGTTGGGCGTGTGGAGTCGGACGACGGCTGGTCCAGGCCGGCCCTTCTCTGCCGTTCGTCATCCACTACGGCAGACGGCAGCTTCCGAAATACACAGGTCAATCTTTGCGGCGTAGCGTCCTGCCGTGAGGTGACCACGTAAACGGCGCTGACCGCAAAAACGCACGCGATCAGCGAGCCGGACGACCAGGGCGCCCTATTCGTTAGGCATGCTTCATTTGCCAAGCATATCTAATCGCCTTGACAGACGAACGCTCGATGAGTGACCAATCGATTTATGAACCCAAATATTAGCAATAGTATTAACCAGATGCCGAGCAGAAAACGCACCTGCCCAGCACTCACGAGCAGCCGCCAGACTGTCTCTCATGCCTACATAAGGGATTACACTGAGACGACTAATTGATATTATTGACTAATATTATTACCTGACAAGGCTGCCGCGCCGCCGTGCGTCATCGAAGGCTGTCCGGCTGGGCAAGCAATTGACGCAACTCTTGACAAGTAACGATTCCCGGCAAATCAGTTCGTATAGCTAAATTATACGAACCTAATCAGAAGCGTGGTTCCATAGGAGGAGGTCATGATGTCCAGAGGAATTGGATTAATTGCTGTTTTGTTAGCGATGACCGTCGGGCTTGCCGCATGTAATGGAGATAGCAGCGGTACGTCCGCATCTCAAGCGACAGGCGTGTCGAACGCGAGTTCGTCACCGACGGATGCTGCAGCCCAGTCAGCCCACGCAAATGACAGTACAACAACGGAAGAAGCTACGGCGATTCCTCTACCCTGCGACGCCGCCGCAACGGCCAGCACACCGTGCTCCGCGGCACACAGCGTGACACGCTTACTAACAAGGAAGTACAAGGGTCCGCTATTCCGGGTTCAACGGGCGTCTGACAATGCAACGCAGGACATCTATCCCTATACATCGGGTAACTTGCCGAACGGCGCTGACCACACGCTGATTGGCTCAACCAATGTCAAAAGCGCAAACGCGTTCTGCAACAATACAAGCTGTTCCGTCACGTACATTTACGATCAGATCGACCTGGTTGCACCCCTCAAGGGAGGTGCGTTTGGCAATGTGCCGGCCACCCTCACACTCAACCAGGACGGAACAGAGTCATTGACCGTTCCGAATAGCACAGGGTCGCAAAAAACGACGACTGTTCCGGTCATCAACGGCTTTGCGACGATCACGCTTCCGGGAACCGCAGGCGCGCTGACCGTTCAACTGCTCCAGCCCCCCACCGCGCTGACCACCCAGTCACCGACCCTCCAGTTATCGATCGGGAACGATCTGCCGGCGCTCTCCGGCACGCCGGCAAAGCTAGGCTTCGTGCCGCGGCAAGGCGACCAGATTCCGGCTCTGGGCACGTTGGCGGGGCAAGCGTACCGCAACAGGTTCGGCACGGTGAACCAGTCAATCGGTGATAGCGAAATCGCCGAGTATATGGTGGCGGGAGCGCACTATAGCCAGTCATCCACGTGCTGCGGGACTTATGGAAATATGGAAAGCAGTGCCAACCCGGGCACCTATGCACACGGAGAAGTCGAAGGTGAAATGTTCGCGCTGGCGTTCTCAAACGGCAACGCAGCTGTTTTTGGCTACTGTGATGGTGATTCGAACCAGGCACCCAACGTAAAGGACCCCGTATGCAACGCACTCGATATTAACTGGCCGGGTGTCGACGCGGAGGCAGGCGTTTATCTCTACGGCCCGCAACAGCCTCCGAAAGAAAAGTTCGTCACGGTACTGTCCAAGTACTCGCCGGTGACCGCATCAAATCTTTTCGCTGTCAAAGGCGGCTCTGCCTCGCAGAGCGTACTCACGGCAGTCTATGACCAGGCGCCCCCAGAAGCCTTGATCTTTGGCAACGACGCGGGTCATGCATTTAACGGGCAATGGCAAGGTGGTCTCTCGCTTGGCGAAGGCGGCGATGGTAGCGCTGCTCCCATCCAGTTCTTCGAAGGCGCGGTGATCACCAAGACGACATCCGACACGACCGACAACGCAATCCAGGCAAGCATTGCAAGCTTTTATGGACCGCCGGCGGATAAGGCCATGGCCGCGTGCTATGCAAACAATCTGGTCAACTCGCCGCTGAGTCTCGCCACACCAGATGCATGGTCCCAGCAAAATGGCGGCACCGCCGTGCCTGCGACCGATATCTCGGGAGCAAACAGAGGTGCCGCAACGGTTACCAGCACGAACGGCTCGTCAGTCTCGAATGTCCGCGAAATCATCAGGGTTCAGGGCGGCCAATCGTATAGTTTCACTGACTACGTTCTCGCTACCACCAACGCGACGGTCTTTCCTGGCGGATCAATCCAGACCGATGGCCCGAACGGCGCCGAATTTGCGTGGGTCCTCAATACGAATACGGGCGCTGTAGTGCGAGGGACATGGGGTGGCGGACAGGCTACCGCGCTGAGCGCGGTGAAATCGGGCAAGTGGTGGAAAGTGACGATGACCCTCACCGCTCCCGCGGGATCAAACAACGCGTCAGTTTTTATCGATCCACCCACGTCTAATGCTGCTGGAGATCGCTCACAGCAAGCGCCTTACTTGAGCGCAACGCATTATTGCCCAAGCCTTGCAATCTTGAGCAACTCGGGAACGTAGGCGTGAACCCGGCAGTGGTTTCCTGAGACATCAGATCCTAAGGGAATGAAGTCACGGAAAACACAAAGAAGAAATCGGCAAGGTGTTCGCCAGCAAATTACGATCTGTCGGTTCGGATGGTGCTCCTGCACCGTCCGAACCGGAATCGTCATGGAGAATGTCCGGTCCGATCGCGCTAACTTCGCTTGCGGGGAAAGATTTTGATTAAATGAATGCGCGCCCCGCACCCTCCACTGCATCAAACCCACATCGATCCTCTTAAACAATCATTCGCTGCTGGTCCACTCCACGTTTGCACCGACCGAACGCAAATTTTCCACAAAATTTGGGTGTGCACGGCGGATCGGCAGCGCATTCATGATTTCCGAACGCCCCTCGATACTCGCGGCAACCATGAGCAGCGCGATTGCCACACGAATGATGTACGGACTCTCGACTTTCGCGGCGCTCAACGGAAGTCCGCCGAAAGTAATCAGACGATGAGGGTCCGACAGGAACACATGCGCGCCGAACTTGGAGAGTTCAACAGACCAGCCCATTGCCCCGTCATATACCTTGTTCCAGAACATCGCGCTGCCTTCGGCCTTGACGCCAAGCGCAATGAAAATGGGCAGCAGATCGACGGGTAGATACGGCCACGGCGCCGCTTCCACCTTGGTGAGAATATTCTGGGTAAAAGGCCGGCGCACTCGCAGCGGACCTTCCCGAACGGCGTGCGACCAGCCATCGCGGTGCACCACCTCCACCCCGAACTTCGCGAAGGTTCGGTCGATAAGCGGGAACTGCTCGGGCGCGGTGTTTTTGACCGCGATGTCGCCCCCGGTGATTGCGCCAAGCGCGAGAAAAGTTGCGATCTCGTGGAAATCCTCGCTGAAACGGAATTCGCCGCCCCTGAGTTTGTGGCCGCCTTCTACGCTCAGGCGCGATGTGCCAATACCCTCGATCGGGACACCCAGCTTTGCCAGAAAACGGCAAAACTCCTGCATGTGAGGTTCCGACGCTGCATTGACCAATGTCGACGTGCCATGGGCCGACGCCGCGCATAGCACGAAGTTCTCGGTGGTGGTGACCGATGCATAGTCCAGCCAATGCTGATTCGCAGTCAATTGCGTGGCTGCGCGCACGATAAGCGAGTCGGCAGTGCGCTCGATGCATGCGCCGAAACGCTCGAATACCTCGACGTGCGGATCGATCTCGCGTACGCCTAGCGTACAGCCCTTTACGTCGTTTTCCAGACGTGCAACGCCGAAACGGGCCAGTAACGGTGGTACCAGCATGATCGAAGAGCGCATCTCCTCAGGCAATCTGTGCGTGACGGGATCGAACGCCGTCGCGTGGTGATGCAGATCGAGAATGCCGGCGGCAAAATCCATCGACACGGAGCTGCCGAGCATGCGAAAGATCTCAAGGATTTTCTTGACGTCGGTGATTTCAGGTACACCGATGAGACGTAGCGGCTGATCGGTAAGCAGCGTGGCACAAAGGACGGGCAGGACAGCATTCTTGTTGGCGGACGGCACGATCTGGCCGCGTAACGGCAGGCCGCCATGTACGATCAGGTTGGACATGTTGGGCGAAGGCTGGTGGATTAGAGAGCGAGGTTAACATCATGCCATCGGACCGTGTGCGGAAGATAGTTCGAGATTACGTCTCTTTTTCTCGAGACAGGACAGCGCTGACACAGCAATGCGTGAGCGGTAGAAAGGCGCCGACGCATCGCTGTGCAAGCACGGATCGTTACTGTTTCAGCAGCTTCACAATGGTCAGCGTTCCATCCACATTTTCGACTCGAACCTTGACCTTTTCGCCCTCCTTCACCTCTTTAACCATCGACGCATCCTTGGCCTTGTAGGCCATCGTCATTGCCGACATCCCGATGTTCTTCAGCTCACCGTGCTGAAGCGTCACCATCCCGGTCGACGGGTTCACCTTCTTGACGACCGCATCGGTGAGCGCGGCATTGTTCTGCGCCCCGGCATCCGTTGCGCTGCCATTCATCTTCATGCCGGCCATGTCGTCCGCCGCTATCGCCGCGCCGGCGAACGTAAGACCGGTACAGACCGCAGCCGTCAGGGTGATCAACTTCTTCATTGGTTTTCTCCAGAGTGAGTTTGCGGCACAAGCGTGCCATGGGGTACTACACGAGGTTGAAGTGCTTCTTGCGTGTTTGCTTTCATCGGCACAACGCGGCGGCGTTGCAGCAACAGCCAGGCCGCCGGAATGATGAGCATGGACAGGAGCGGCGCGGTCACCATGCCGCCAACCATCGGCGCGGCGATGCGCTGCATGACTTCGGAGCCGGAACCATGCCCGAGCATGATCGGGATGAGGCCCGCCAGGACAACCGCGACCGTCATCGCCTTGGGTCTCACTCGCAGAACCGCGCCTTCGCGGATGGCATCGAGAAGCGTCTCTTCAGTAAACGGCGCCCCTTCTTCAAGCCGACGGTTAAGCGCACCCTTCAGATACAGCAGCATCACGACACCGAACTCGGCCGCCACGCCCGACAACGCGATGAATCCGACTGCTGTGGCAACGGACACCGCATGCCCAAGGATCCAGATCAACCAGAACCCTCCCACGAGGGCAAATGGCACCGTCGACATCAGCAATAGCGCGTCGGCCGCCGAGTTGAAGGTCAGGAAGAGCAAGACAAAAATGACGACGAGCGTCACAGGAATCACAGTTCGCAGCTTCGCAGCCGCGCGCTCGAGATACTCGAACTGACCCGACCACGCGATGGAATAGCCAGGTGGCAATACGACATGCTGCGCAACAGCGATCTGCATTGCCTTCACGGCCGATTGCAAGTCGGTGTCGCGAATGTCGACGTAGACGTAGCCGGATAGCCTGGCGTTTTCGCTACGGATCATCGGCGGCCCATCGGAGATCCTGATCGTGGCGACGTCTCCTAGCGTGATCTGCGCGCCGCGGTCCGTTACAACCGGCAACTGACGTATGTTGTCGACCGAGTCGCGGACCTCGCGTGGATAGCGGATGTTGATCGGAAAGCGCTCCCTACCGGCGATCACCTCGCCGACGTTATCGCCACCCACCGCAGTCGATACGACGGACTGAATGTCGTTCACCGACAGGCCATAGCGAGCGGCCGCGAGGCGGTCGATGTCGACGTCGATGTAGTGACCGCCGTTCAGGCGCTCCGCCAGTGCCGACGTGACGCCTGGAACGTTCTTCAGAACGGACTCGACCTGCGTGGCGATCCTGTCGATCTGCCCGAGGTCCGCGCCGGAGATTTTCACCCCGACGGGCGTCTTGATCCCGGTCGACAGCATGTCCAGACGATTGCGGATCGGCGGCACCCAGACGTTCGACAGGCCCGGAATCTTTACCCGCGCGTCCAGTTCGTCCACCAGCTTCTCCGGCGTCATGCCCGGCCGCCATTCGCTGCGCGGCTTGAACTGGATGGTAGTTTCAAACATCTCGAACGGCGCGGGATCGGTCGCGGTATCGGCACGTCCCGACTTGCCGAACACGGTCTTCACTTCCGGAACCGTCTTGATGAGGCGATCTGTCTGCTGCAGCAGTTCGGCGGCTTTATCCGCGGAGATGCCGGGTAACGCCGTCGGCATGTAAAGCAGGTCGCCTTCGTCGAGCGGCGGCATGAATTCGCCCCCGAGCCGCGACACGGGAATCACCGTGATGGCGAGCGCTAGTACTGCCAGCCCGATTGCCACCCACGGCCGGCGCAGTGTCGCTTCGAGCAACGGACGGTAAATCCGGATCAGCACCCGGTTGATTGGATTCGCATTCTCATGCGGAATCCGGCCGCGGATCAGATAGCCCATCAGAACCGGCACGAGCGTGACGGATAAGCCGGCGGCAGCGGCGATCGTGTAGGTCTTGGTGAACGCGAGGGGCGCAAACAACTTCCCTTCCTGGCCTTCGAGCGAGAACACCGGGATAAACGACAGCGTGATGATCAGCAGTGAAAAGAACAGCGCCGGACCGACCTCGGCGGCAGACTGCGCGATCAGTTCCCATCGCTGGGCGGTCGTGATCGGCGTATCGGGGTGCTTGTGGTCGTACGCTTCCAGATGCTTGTGAGCGTTCTCGATCATCACAATGGCTGCATCGATCATCGCGCCGATCGCGATTGCAATACCGCCCAATGACATCAGGTTTGCATTGACGCCCTGATAACGCATCACGATGAATGCGGCCAGCACACCGAGTGGCAGCGACAGGATCGCGACGAACGCGCTGCGCAGGTGCAACAGGAACACCGCACAGACTAATCCGACGATGATGAACTCCTCGATGAGTTTGTCCTTGAGGTTGTCGACTGCGCGTTCGATGAGTTGCGAGCGGTCATAGGTGGTCACGATCTCGACGCCCGGCGGCAGAGACTTCTTCAGATCGGCGAGCTTCGCCTTGACTGCTTCGATGGTCGTCAGCGCGTTCTTTCCCGAGCGCATCACGATCACACCGCCAGCCACTTCGCCTTCACCATTCAGTTCGGCAATGCCGCGGCGCATTTCAGGTCCGATCTGGATGCGGGCGACGTCGCCAAGCAATACCGGGGTACCCGCATTGTTGGTACGCAGCACGATGTTGCGGAAATCACCGAGCGAGTGCAGATAGCCCGATGACCGGACCATGTATTCGGACTCGGCCAGTTCGACCACTGAACCGCCCGATTCCTGGTTCGCCTTGCCGATGGCATCTGCGACGGCAGCCTGGGTGATGCCGTAGGCGCGCAGCTTGTCCGGATCCAGAACGACCTGGTATTGCTGCACCATGCCGCCGATGCTGGCCACCTCCGAAACGTCCGGCACCGACTTGAGCTCGAACTTCAGAAACCAGTCGTTCAAGGCCCGAAGCTGCCCAAGATCGTGCTTGCCCGTGCGGTCGACCAATGCATATTCGTAGACCCAGCCGACACCCGTCGCGTCTGGCCCCAGTGAGACAGTCGCCCCGGGGGGCAAACGGCTCTGCACCTGGTTCAGGTATTCGAGCACGCGAGAGCGGGCCCAGTACTGGTCCGTCTTGTCATCGAATAGCACGTAGACGAATGCATCCCCGAACGACGAATAAGCGCGGATAGTGGTGGCGCCTGGTACGCCCAGCAGTGTCGTCGTAAGCGGATAGGTCACCTGGTCTTCGACGACCAAGGGCGCCTTGCCCGGATACGATGCCTTGATGATGACCTGGGTGTCGGACAGGTCCGGCAGCGCGTCGAGCGGCGTCTGCGTCAGCGAATACACGCCCCACGCGGTGACGAGCACCGTCGCGAGCAGCACGAGGAAGCGGTTGTAAATCGACCAGCGAATGATGCGTGCAATCATTTCGAGCCTCCGACCGGTTCGACCTGCGTCAACTGGTAGCCGTCATCGGACGGCTTGAAGACGAAATGCACGGACTCGCCCACCTTGACGTCAGGAAAGGCCGTCGGAGACGGCTTGCCGAAGGTCATGGTCATCGCGCCCCAGCCCAGCGCCGGCACAGGCTGGTGCGAGAACGTGATATCGCCGGCGGTGACTTTTTCAACCTTGCCGGTTGTTTCGTAGGTTTGCGCCGCAGCGGATGTGGATGCAGAAGAAGGTGCGGATGCCGGCACACCAGATGCCACGCCTCCTTCGAGTTTCGGCAGCACGGACGTCAGGCTCGCTTCCGAGTCGATCAGGAACTGGCCCGATGCGACGACCTGCTGACCCTCAGCCAGCCCGCTCGTCACTTCAGTGTTGTCGCCGCTATCGTTACCGACTGTGACCTGAACAGGCTGCAGCCGGCCATCGCCATTCCTGACGATGACGATCGAGCGCTTGCCGGTGGTGATAACCGCTTCAGACGGCACAAGCAGCCGCGAGACCGGCTTCGCTCCGCTGACCCGTGCGCGCATCAGCATGCCGGGCGTCAGCTTCAGCCCGGCGTTATCGATTTCGAGGCGCGCCTGCAGCGTCCGGCTGTCCGTACTGATGCCCGGCAGGATTTCACGGATACGGCCGCTAAAGTGTTGCGACGCGTCGCCAGCGAACGTCGCGTCGACCATCATGCCCGGCTGCACTCGCAGTGCGAGCGACTCAGGTATCTCAACGATCAGCCACAGCTTTGAAAGACCCGCGATCTTGGCGAGCGTTTGTCCCGGCGCCACCATCGCACCATCGCGGACATTGAGTTCCGTCAACACGCCGGCGTCCTGGGCGAATAACGTGACGTGGGTCTGCGCCTTTCCGGTTCGCTCGAGGCTCGCAATAAGGCCGTCCGGAATCGACAGCGCCTGCATGCGCGCACGGGCTGCGGCAAGCAGGCCGGTATCCATGCCCCCGCGCTTGAGCGCAAGGTATTCTTCCTGTGGCGCCAGCCAGTCGGGAACGAACAGCGACGCAATCGGCGCCCCCTTCGCAACACGTTGCATCGGAGCGCTGGCGTACAGGCGGTCGATATAGCCCGTCACCCTCGACTGAACGACATCTGCCATCGACTCGTCGAACTGGGTGGTTCCGATCGCGTCGAAACCTTCAGCGGTGTCTTGCAGGACCACCGTCGCGTATCGAATGCCAAGATTCTGTTGAAGCGTGGAGTCGACCTTGATCCCGTTTGAACCGCCTTCGTCCGCGAAGACGGGCTGAAGCGCCATATTCATGAAGGGCGATTTGCCGGGTTTGTCAAAGTGCTGGTTGGGCACCATCGGATCGTGCCAATAGAGCACTTTGCGACCCGTGTTTGGATCGACCTTATCGCTGGGTGCGGATGGCGTCGCGGCCGCGGCTGACGCCATGGGTGCATCCGTTGCTGCACGATGCGTGCCGATCATATAGCCGGCGCCTAGCAGCACGGCCGCAGCGAACACGGCTGCCACCGCGCGTACGATCAGTTTCTGGTTCATGTTTTTCTCTTTACTGGCCGGAGGTCAGATCGGGCGGCAGAACCTGGTATTCCAGTTGCGCCCAGACGAGGGAAACGTCGTGTTCAAGGTTCAACACCTGAAGGTCCGCTTCGAGCTGTGTGTGTCTCGCATCCAACGCATCGGCAAGCGTCCCTGCACCCGACCGGTAAGCGGCATTGGCCAACTGCACTTTTTGTTCAGCCGCGGGAAGAACCGTTTGTTTCGCGTTGGTTAAACGTTCCCGGCCACTGGCAAGCTTCGCCGTCAGACTCTGGATATCAGCCACCACCTGCCGCTCGGTGTCTTCATAAGTGAGCCGCGCCTGCGTACCCGTCTCGGACTTCTGCTCGACGTCGCGGTCTTCGACGTTCCTGCGGTGGATCGGCAAAGGGATGGAAACACCGACCGAGACGTAATCCGGGAATTTCCCGCCGCTCTTGAAGTAGGTCAGCCCCCAGGTCCAGTTCGGGTTTCTGTTGCTTCGGGTAACGTCCGTGTCGGCGTCGGCGAGCGAGATCGCTGCGCGGGCTACGATCAACGACGGCTGAACCTGAGCGAGTTGCTCGACGCTTAAACGGGATACGTGTGACTCAAGTTCCGGCGGAGTGCCAGCCACTTCGAGCACGTTGCCCGCCGCCGTCCAACGCGACAACGCAATCAACGCGGTCTTCTCGTCTTGCCGCGCATTGATCAGTTCGTCACGCGCATTCCCAAGCGTCAGGTTGGCCTGAGCGACATCGACCGCCGTCCCCTTTGCGCCACGGTAGGACGCCTGCCTTGCCGTCAGTTCCTCGCTCAGATGGTCCACCAGAGCCTGGTTCAGAGCGACGGCTTTTTTTGCATAGAGAGCGTTCAGCCAGGCCATAGCCGCCTGCTGACGGACCTCGGCCACTTTTTCAAGGTACGTTGATTTGTCGCGCTCTACGGCACGATTGGCGAGCGTCGTCTGCAGTTGGCGCTTTTTCGGAGACACCCATTCCTGCTGGATGCCGATGCCGCGCATCGTGAAATTGTCTTGCCCGATGGTGAACGCATTGGCCCCATTGACGGGTAAGTCCTGGACACTCAGATTCAGCGTCGGGTTGGGCAGTTGCCCGGCTTTGACAACCACGTCCGAACTTCCTCGAACCGAGGCTTGCGCAGCCTGGATCAAGGACGAGCGGCTGGTGGCAATTTGCAGCGCCTCGTCGAGCGTCAAGCCCACGTCCTGGGCGTGCGCCGCACGGCCAGCCGACAGGCCGAACGCGAAAAAGAGGGCACACGAGCGAGCCCAGGCGCGCCGGGACGCCGACGTGCCGATGATGGAAAGCATGTTCTAACCTCGAATGGTCGAGCCGTGTATCGCCGAGCGAGCGGACACACGAACTCACGTCCCGAAACGGGACGACATCACCGCGCAAAAACGGTGAACCAGAACGATGGAGTTAGAGGGACTGCGGTGGACGCCAGAGGCCATCCGGCTCGCGGATGGAGAGCGACTGTGCGTAATGGAAGCTGACGGGGACAAACGACCCGGCGGGTCGAGTCACGGTAGGAGAAGAAACGGGGTGATAGAGGCTACCCATCTGACACTGGGCACTCACCTTGCACAGCGATACCTTCGACTTGCCCTGTTCGCCGGATGGTGGATTCATCGAATCGCAGCCGGGCATCTGAGCCGACATGGCCGCCGTGTCGCCGGCCATGGTGGATTCCATCGGGCACGCTCCAGTCGTGCCGCTCGCTGCCAGCCCACTTAGGGGCAGCACCGCACACAGCAGCAAGACGAGAAGTGTCCGCAGAATTTTCATCGCAGCAAGTATAGCGCAGCCATTTCAATCTGATTGGCGGCCTTTTTCGCTCATGGTTTGGTTATTGCCTGCATGATTGACCTTCCCATTGGGGGAAGGTCAAGTCTTTTATCGAAAAAGATCGCGATGAGTAGAAAGGCCATCTAACAACGGCGGATTCAACCGGTCGTTGCAACACCTCTGTTCCAATACGGAATCTGAGAGTGGAGCAATATGGAACGGCAGAGAAAGTATTGGCTGAGTGCTGAGCGGAAGAACGATATCTGGAGGATGTGGCGCGAGGGCGAATCGTTGACCACCATCGCTTCGTCGATTGGCGACTTGCCGCCCATCAGCGGAGGTTTGCCAAATCGAACATTGAGGAAAGCGTGTCGCCGAACTGGGTCCGACGACCTTTGGTTCAGATCGACCCAACGCGATCCTTCGCTCTTCCGCGTAGCGGTCATTCAACATTGGGTCGTATTAACTAGCGCCTGCTAGCCGCGAAACCAGGGCGCCAGCCGTAACTACTCTTGCGCCCCATGCGCCTGAAGCGCTTGTTCGCTTCGTGCTTATTCGCGGCTAGTTGTCATCTTTACCAACGCTTATTGGCCGGCGGCCGGCGACAATACGCTCGGGGTCGCCAGCGTGTTGTTGCTCTTGGGAGCGCTGGTGCCAGACGTCGAGCTGCTGTTCGTGCCATTCGGCAGGCCGGAGTTCGGCGACTTAAGGGCCATGCCGCTGTCCGAGTTGGTGGTGCCTGGCGTGCCGTAGCCGCCCGTTGCACCGTTCACCTGGTTCGTCTGGTTCGTCTGGTTCGCCGGGCTAGCCGTACTGCCGGCCGTACCGCTGCCGTTTGAGCCTCCGGCCGTCTGTGCATACGCGCCGCCCGACAAGGTGAGTGCGGCGAGGGCCGCGATTAATGTGCTGGTTGCCTTGCTCATGATCTGTCCCTCCTGGGTTGGACTAGAATATAGACACAGACGGTCGCCGCCTGCTTGACCATAAGTTCAGCAAGCACCGTGCCGCGTGTTCTTTGTCCTCACCGACCGGCACTGGTCGCACGTGGTCCATTGAACTCATCGCGCTACCGCTAATTGAAGCGATTAGCCCCCGGCTCGCTTCGCGTTGTGGCCGTACTTCCTGAGCGCTTCGATGACCCGCTCGCAATGGTCACCCTGCACTTCAATCACGCCATCCTTGAGTGTTCCACCAGAGCCGCAGGCCGCGCGCAACTGTTTGCCTAGCAACGCTAACTCAAGCGGATCGAGCGCCAGCCCTTTAACGAGCGTCACGCTCTTCCCGCCCCGGCCTTTGGTCTCGCGACTCACCCGCACTACGCCATCGCCTGCCGGTAGTGTCCTGGCAACCGTCTTGCAGACACATTCCGCGAGCGTCTGCCTGCATTCGGGACACATCCGCCCGCCTTCGGTGGAATAGACAAGGCCGCCTTTGGGGCTACTCTTCATGATTGGTTTATTCAAAGACGCGCTTAAGTCGGGAATCAGGACGAGTTTAGCAGTTGCGCCTTAGCAGCCGCCCCTGCCCAAGTCCGGTCAGATGATCAACGATTACAAACATCGCCGAATGATCTCAGCATCCTTAACTGGTTCTTCGGAATAACGTCCATCATGCGAGTCGATGCGATATACCTGGACCTCAAACGGTATGGAGAAATTGACGGTTACTTCATAGTTCTCCCCCTCGCGCGGGGTAAAACGAAATGCGGTATCGAACTGATCGTAGCCTGGGGAACTCACTCGCAAGGTGAGCATATGGTTCGCTTGCATTCTGAGCTCGAAATAGCTCCTGTCGATGTAAGTCCCATCAATCGGCATTCCCAATCGAGGCTGCTTTCGATGCGATGGAATCAGAATGATCGTGCTGTCGTTAGCGGGTGGAATGTCAGCAAAGCCGATTGGATCACCACCCTTCGGATCACTCGGGACATAGCACGCCGGCAACGCGGGGGGTTGATACAAATGGAATCCCCCGACGTTAATCTCGCGAAACCGTATGTTTGCCGTCGGCGTGCCCGCTGGTGGCGCGTAGTTCGTCGAGACGGCACATCCAGTCACAAGGCTACAGATGGCGAGCACCGTCAAACGGCCTAAAACATTTTTGATTTTCATTTTTGCTTTCATCACGGCAACAACTCCTGCTTGACGTCGATCGTGCCGCTATAAGAATTGGGAATCGCCCACGCCTTCCCGGTTTGCGCCGGCATGACGATGCGATCGGACTCCGAGGTAGCCGAATACACAATGAAGTATCGCGCGGTCGCTGGAACAGGAAAGTAACCTTGCTTGTACCCGCCTTCGATGAACGTCGATCCGGTTGTGCCGTTGAATGATTCGACACTGCTGACCAGGTGCTTGTCGGCATCGAGGAAGATGACAAACGGCTTTAGCACCGTTGCCAGTGGCAGCCACGAACTCGAAAACCATGTGCGCACGCGCAATGCAGTTGCTGTTGGCTGCGGCTCTATGGAGAATGCTGCATACACGCCGAGCCCATCTGGAAATCGGGCGACCGCTGACTTATCCGCGTCGAAGGCGATGGTTTTCGCTTCGTTCAGAGGCAGTGCCTGATAGGACATCTCGGCGTAACTTTTCACCCCGACCCGCGATTCGGGCAACGGCGTCGCAATAATCTGCCGGGTCGCGCAGCCACTGAGCGCCAAGCAAGTGAAACCGATGCACACCTTTATCCATAGCTTCAACACTGCCTCCGTCCGCCAATTCACGACTCATTTTCCTGATTACGGCGGAGGTGTGCATTTCTTTAGAAAAACTGTTCTTGTGTCGTATGCCGAAGCTCAACTAAAGGGCGCCTTTTCCGGATCTGCCGCATATTTGTCCCGGATTGCGTTCACGCAGCTGGTGAACCGCGTGCGGAAAGCAACGGGATCGATGCTCGGCGGTGTGAGTCCATTCGAAGTAACGTTCCATCCGTCGGACGTGCGGCTGACATCCAGATCGAAGGGGGTGCCCTCGTCTTCGAGAATCACCGTCTCGCGCACCTCGCGGCCCTCGGCGCGGATGATCGCAAGGCATCCCTGATGAAGCTTGCCAGGCGTATGCGTGTTGCGGCTGCCCGTGCCGACGCTTTCCGGGGCGGCGCCGTACATCCGTAGCGATTCGAATTGGGGCGGCGTCGCGGCGATCACGAATGCGACATCAGCGTCTGCTATTTCGTCGCTACAGCCGGTGAGCAAGGTGCAAATGGAAGCCAACGTGATGCCGGCAAGAGCGTGTCGGAGACTCGATGTGTGGTGGCGTAGCATGGCTGGTCCAGAAATTCGCGGCACGTGGCCGTAGGCGTCATGTCAAGTGCTCGCTCTAGTGAGGGCATCTCGACTCCACCGCGGCCATCGCGACTATAAGAATATCCGATCAGCATGACAAAGATTAAATCACCAATGTGGAATGGCCGGATGAACGCGAACACGGTTCGACGGCGCTGACGAGCCGCGAGTCCGCACGTACGCGCGGCACACTCGCCCGGCGATGGCTCGCGGTTACTTGCGCTCGCCTTCCAGCACCGCATCGGCGCACGCAAGAAAGCCCCTGATCAGACGCCCGCGCGGCGACGTCGATCGACACCGCGCGTTCATCCCTGAACTGCTGTGCTTGCCTCCGTCCACTTAAAGGCGTGCGACATCGACGATGGCATCGACAAATGCCTTCGGTGCTTCTTGTGGCAGGTTATGTCCGATGCCGCCGTCGATGTTCCGGTGCAGATATTTGCCGGTGAACTTCTTCGCGTAGGCTGCCGGCTCGGGATGCGGGGCGCCGTTGGCGTCGCCCTCCATCGTGATGGTCGGAACGGAGATAGTCGGCGCCTTCGCCAGACGCGCTTCGAGCGCGTCGTATTGCGGCTCGCCCTTGACGATGCCCAGACGCCAGCGGTAGTTGTGAATCACCACCGCGACGTGATCCGGATTGTTAAACGACTCAGCCGAGCGGTCGTACGTCGGATCGTCGAAATTCCATTCAGGCGAAGCGAGACGCCAGATCAGCTTGTTGAAATCGTGGCGGTTCGCTTCATACCCCGCATGGCCACGCTCCGTGGCGAAATAGAACTGATACCACCAGGCCAGCTCGGCCTTCGGCGGCAGCGGCGCCCTGTTGGCTTCCTGGCTACCGATCAGATAACCGCTTACCGCCACCATCGCCTTGCATCGTTGCGGCCACAGCGCGGCAATGATATTCGCCGTGCGCGCGCCCCAGTCGAAACCGCCGAAGATCGCCCTGTCGATCTTCAATGCATCCATCAATGCAATGATGTCGACGGCAACCACGGCCTGCTGCCCGTTGCGCGGCGTATCCGCGGACAGAAACCGTGTTGACCCATAGCCGCGCAGATACGGCACGATGACCCGATAGCCCGCAGCGGCAAGCAATGGTGTGACTTCGGCGAAGCTGTAGATATCGTAGGGCCAGCCGTGCAACAGGATGACCACCGGTCCATTCTGCGGACCCGCTTCCGCATAACCCATGCTGAGCGTTGCGGCATCGACCTGGCGAAGATTGTCGAACGAAGCAACACGCGTTGCCGCTTTCGTATCGGCTGGCGTGCCGTTCGACTGCGCTTGCGCGAGGCTGCTCAAACCCAGCTCCATCAAACTGATACCAGCAACTGTCGTCCCAAGCAAACGACGACGTCGAGTATTGATCTGATCCGGCATCACTGATTCTCCACAAAGATTAGCCACATAAGCGCAGGGCTTGCCTCGCTTGCGAAGCCAGACAATCTGGCCTGGAAGTATTAAAACCCGTGGACGTATCTGCCATGTGTCTGCGCGGAGCGCCAGTGAAACGTTATGTATTTATCGGCGGGAGAGATACATTGAGATACAAAGACGGCGAGGCGAGCATTCAAGCTCGTTGACGAAAAGCTGCGGCATACAGCGCAATCAGCGAGCGACTGGAATCAGGCCGCCGCCTTTCAACACAAGCCTGGCTTCCAGGCCGCCATCCGGCCGGTTATGCAACGACAGCGCCGCATCCATCGCCAATGCGAGTTGCCGCGCAATCGCGAGGCCCAGCCCGGTACCGCCGGTTCCGCGGTTGCGCGATCCTTCCAGCCGATGGAATGGTTCAAACACCGCCTCCAGCGACTCAGCCGGTATACCCGGCCCACGATCGAGCACGGACACCATCACGTGCCCTTCCTGCGAAGCGGCGACCTTAATCTCGGCCGCCCCACCGAACTTCAGCGCGTTATCGACAAGATTGCCCACGATCCGGCGCAACGCCTGCGGACGCGTTACCAGCGCGGCGTCGATTCGACCTTGCAGCGAAACATCCTTGCCGGCATCGACATAGTCGAACACGAGGCTGTCGAACAGCGCATCCGGATCGATACGCAGGGGTGCCTCACTGGCGCCGTGCATGGTGCGCGCGTACGTGACGCCCTCCTTGACCATCGTTTCCATTTCCTGCAGGTCCTGCTGCAGCTTGGTCCCCTGCGCGCTTTCGTCCATCACGTCGAGGCGCAAACGCATGCGGGTAATCGGCGTTTGCAGGTCGTGCGAAATCGCCGCGAGGATCTGCAGGCGCTCGGTCATGTACAGCCTGATACGGTCCTGCATGGCGTTGAACGCGCGCGCCGCCCGCGCCACTTCGTCCGGTCCGTCTTCGGGCAGGCGCTCCGCTTTCAGGTCGGGGCCTAAAGTATCGGCCGCTCGCGCCAACACGCTCAGCGGGCGCGTTGCCAGCCGTACCGCCAGCCAGCAGCATGCGGCCAGCACCACCAGTTGCAGCACCAGCACCCACGACAACCACGGCGACAGCGGCGCGCCAGGCATCGGGTGGTAGTCAATCGTCAGCGGTGTGCCGTCACTCAATTGCAGATGGACCTGCAGACGGTCCGGGTCACCTGGGACGGCGTTAGCCGTTAGCGGATAGCGTTTGCCAATGCCGTCAGCGATTGATTGAGCCACCCTCTCTGAGAGCTTCGCATCGGGCGGTGCGCCGGCAACGCCGGGCCCCAGATTGAAGGTATAGGTGCGCCGCGCCAATCTCGGCAGCCATTCGGCGCGTTCGTTAGCGGGCAAATGATCCAGCAGCGCGACGGAACTGGTGACCTCGCGTTCGATGTAACCCATCATCACGTTCGTCATGGTCTGGTCCCGTTCCGTCATGGTGAGCCAGACCGACAGCGTTTGCACCAGCGCAAGGCTGACAAAGAGAATCAGCGCAAGCCGCGCGAACAACGTGCGCGGCCAACGCAGCAAGGCATTCAGCTTCACGGATTGCCTTCGATCATGGTTACGGCCGCCGAAAATACATAACCTTCGCTGCGCAGCGTCTTGATGTAACGCGGCTCGCGCGCCACGTCCTGCAGGCGCTGCCGCAAGCGGCTGACCAGCAGATCGATCGAGCGGTCGAACGGATCGGCCTGGCGGCCCTGAGTCAGATTGAGCAATTGATCCCGCGTGAGCACGCGCTGTGGATGATCGAGAAACACGCGCAGCAAGCGGTACTCCGCGCCGCTCAGGGCCACCATGGTGCCTTCGGCGTCGAGCAGATGGCGCGCGGTGGTGTCGAGCCGCCAGTCGCCGAAGCCGATTATCGGCGCGGTTTCCGTCACCTGCATACCGGGCGGCAGCATGCGCGCGCGGCGCAACACGGAGCGGATGCGCGCCAGCAGTTCGCGCACCGCAAACGGCTTGGACAAGTAATCGTCCGCACCCATCTCCAGCCCGACAATGCGATCCGCCTCTTCGCTGCGGGCGGTCAGCATCAATACCGGCACCGAACGGAATTTGCCGGCACGCAGCTCCCGGCACAGCACGAGCCCGTCTTCGCCGGGCAGCATCAGGTCAAGGACGATCAGATCCGGCGCACCCTGTTCGAGGACCGTGCGCATCTGCCGGCCATTGGCGGCCAGCGAAACGCGCATCCCGTTCTTCTCGAGATAGGTTGCGAGCAATTCGCGGATGCCGCGATCGTCGTCGACGATCAGCACGTGGTCGGTGTTTTCCATCAATGGATCAATCCTTTCGACGATTGACGCGCACCCGGTTCACGTTGACCAGCGAACAGTGCACGGGGTGCGCCAGTTCCGCTGCCAAGCCGCCCGCCAGGAAGGCGAGAATCGCCATGAACCGTCTCATGCGTCCTCCACGATGGACAGGCTGGCGCCATTGGCAACAGTGGCCTCCAGCGTATACGGGTCGACGCCCTCCAGGCAACCGATGTTGACCCGCCACAACTGTGGATCCCTACGCGTCTGGTGGAACGGATAAATGCCGCAATGCTTGCAGAAGTAATGCTTTGCCGTGCGCGTATTGAACTGGTAGAGCGTCAGCGCTTCCTCGCCTTGCAGGATCTTCAGTTCGCTCGCGGCAAACGGTGGCGTCATCAGTGCGCCCTTGCGCCGGCACAGGCTGCAATTGCAACGCGCAGCCGGCAGGACGTCGGTACGGACTTCAAATTTCACGGTCCCGCAATGACAGGATCCTTGCAGCAGTTCGGTGCTCATGGGGTGCTCCGCGGTAGGCATGGCTGCTTTATAGCCCAGTACGCGCGACGCTTTGTATCGCAATGTATCTGGGTATTCCACGGACACAAAACATTGCACCCACGCCGCCCCGGCGACACAAGTCAGATATGAACGGGCGTTCCAATGCAGCCATGCTCACCGCGGGCTGCCCGCCATGGCGTCCTGGCCTGCACCCGGATCGTCCCTTTCATGAAAGGACTCTGACATGCTCTCCCGACGCAAAACCGCCGCTACCGTCGCCCTGTTCGCTTCTTCGATTGTCCTTCCGCGTCAGTACCGAACGTTGCTTGCGGTGACCAGGGGCAATGCTTGCGTCACCTGTCCGTCGACCGTGGCGCCGGCGAAGATAAAATTCGGCGAAAGGTGAGCGTTGATGTCCGCGGGGAAGTTGAGCGCGGGCTTCGACACTTCGTCGAGCATCGCGATCTGCGCAGCGGTGAGCTCGAGGTCCAGTGCACTCAAGTTGGTCCGCAGTTGATCGATACGCCGTGCGCCGATGATCGTCGAGGTCACGCCGCGCCGGTTGTGAACCCATGCGAGCGCGACCGCAGCGGGGCTCACCTGAAGTTCGGCCGCGACCGCCACAAGCACGTCGATCACCGGAAACTCCTTGTCGCCCGGCACACCGACAAGCGCCGAGCGTTCGGACTTCACGGCTTGAGTGTTTTCGCGCGTGTATTTGCCCGACAACCAGCCGTTCTTCAGCGGACTCCACGGCATGCCGCCAATGCCGAATTCTTCGGCCATCGGTATCAGTTCGCCTTCGGCCGTCCGCTCGAGCAGCGAATACTCGACTTGCATCGCAATGATCCCGTTCCAGCCGCGAAACTGCGCCATGGTCTGCGCTTGCGCGACCTTCCAGGCTGGCGTGTCGGAGATCCCAATGTAACGAATCTTGCCGGAGGCGACCAGGTCGTCGAGCGCGCGCATCGTCTCGTCGATCGGTGTGTTCCTGTCCCAGTTGTGAATCCAGTAGAGGTCGATGTAATCCGTCTGCAGCCGGCGTAGCGACGCTTCGCATTGTTCGACGATCGCCTTGCGTCCGGCGCCTCCGCCATTCGGATCGCCAACGTGCAGGTTGCCGACAAACTTCGTCGCAATGACGCTGCGATGGCGGCGGTCCTTGCGCGCCGCAAAGAAGTCTCCGATGATTTTTTCCGAATGGCCCAACGTATAGATGTTGGCGGTATCGATGAAATTCCCACCACGCTCCAGGTACTCCGAGAGTATGGCTTCGGATTCTGCGGGACTCGTGCCCCAGCCCCAGTCTTCACCGAAGGTCATCGTCCCAAGACAAAAGGGACTCACGCGCAAACCAGAGGATCCGAGCGTGACGTATGAATCGAGCGACATAATGTTTCTCCTGGAAAATGAGCCGACTGGCTAACTCCCATGAGACCATCGCGCGAGTGCGGAGCGGTAGACCGAAACTCGCAAGCTCTTGCACAATCCTCTCGGATTGAGCGGATTCGGGCAGATCCGCTCGCGCTTTCACGGCCGGCCAGGATACGTTTGAGTGCAGAAGCCATTTCCGATTTCAGTTCACGGCGGTGGCGCGGGTCGGTCAACGAACCTCGGCCGCCCATGCTTCGGCGTCGGCGCCGGCCGGGATGCGCATCGGCGATGAGGGGTCGGTTGCCGCGCGCCATACGGCTTCGGCGACGTCCTGTGCCCGGGTGACCGGGGACGACGTATCCGCAAAGCTAGCGAGCACACTCTTGACGAGATCGGCATAGGCTTCGTGGTCGAAACCGTGCATATGGGCACGCGCGTTGTCGCCGAAGCGGGTCTCGGGCGCACGGCCCGGCAGCACCAGGCGCACCCGCACGCCGAACGGCTCGAGCTCCAGCGCAATCGATTCGGTGAATGCGTTCACCGCAGCCTTGCTCGCGCGATACGCAGCGAGCAGGGGGAGTGCCTTCAGCGTCACGCTCGACGTAACGTTCACGACGACGCCGGCCTTGCGCTGCCGAAATTGCGGTAATACTGCTTGCGTCAATGCAATCGTGCCGATGGTGTTGGTCTCGAAAAGCTCGCGCACCGTCGCGATCGGAACGAGTTCGCCAGGCGAAGCCGCGCCGAAGCCCGCGTTGTTGACGAGGACGTCGATCGGGCCTGCGGCCTCGACAGCCGCGCGAACGCTCTCCGGATCGGTGACGTCGAGCGCCAGCACGCGCAAGTGGGCTGAAGGCGGCAGCACGTCGGCACGTGGCGTGCGCATCGTGGCGATGACCTGCCAGTCGCGTGCCAGAAAGAAGCGCGCGGTCTCAAGGCCGAATCCGGAAGAGCAGCCAGTGATCAGAACAGTTTTCACGGAAATTCCTATCTGTTGGTTGGCGTGTGCCCATAAGATAGATCGCCAAGACCGTACTTGCTACAATCAATCATCCGAATTTCATTTGCGAGAGTCCGGCGATGATCGATCCGTTGGCCGAAGTCGTGACGCTGCTGCAGCCGAATGCCCGGTTTTCCAAACTCGTCCACGGCGCCAGCCCCTGGCGCATCAGTCGCTCGGATGCCGGCCAGCCGTTCTACTGCGTCATCCTCGAGGGCGGGTGCCGCCTCGCGATCGACGGACACGATCCCGTCGAGCTGCTTTCGGGTGACTTCGTCCTGATTCCTGCGGCCTACGGCGTCGCGATGTCCAGCCTCGAGCTGCCACCGCCGGGCGTCAAGACGGCGCCGCCGATCGCGCTGGGCAACGGTGAATTCAGAATCGGCGCCCAGGAAAGCCCGATCGACTTACGAATGGTGGCGGGCCACTGCAGCTTCGGTTCACCGGATGCGACCTTGCTGGTCTCGCTGCTGCCGCAATTTGTGCATGTCCGCGGCGAACAGCGGCTGGCCACGCTCGTGCAACTTGTGCGAGAGGAAACGCGCGAGCAGCGGCCCGCGCGCGAGGTCGTGCTCTCAAGACTGCTGGAAGTGCTGCTGATCGAGGCGCTGCGGTCCACGGCAGGAACGAGCGCATCACCGGGGCTGGTGCGCGGGCTGGCCGACGGCCGCCTCGCGGCCGCGATCCGCACAATGCACGAACACCCGACGCGTGCGTGGACAGTTGCTGAGCTCGCGAAGGAGGCCGCGCTCTCGCGCTCGACCTTTTTCGAGCGCTTCAGCCGCGCGGTCGGCGTCGCGCCGATGGAATATCTGCTCACGTGGCGCATGGCCCTTGCGAAGGACCTGCTACGCCGCAACGAAGGGCGTGTCGCAGAGATTGCGCAACGCGTCGGCTACAGCTCCGCCAGCACCTTCAGCGTCGCCTTCACACGGCACGTCGGCCGGCCCCCCACGCAGTACGCGCGCGAGGAACAGGCGGCCGCGAACGGCGCGTAAGACGACGCAACGAGGCTGTTCTCAGATTTGGACGTGCGCACTCGCTCAAATATCAACGGACCCTAGTCCGATCCGGCGTCGCCGGGCCGCTTAACCAGGAAATCGTTGTAGCTCCGGTTCCGGATCCAGGACGGCGCGCGCCCCCGGCCGCTCCAGGTCGCCCCGGTGATGGGGTCCTGATACTTCATCCGAATCGGTTTGGTGTTGTATGTGCCTCGCCGGTCGATTCGTAACTGGTTCGGCACAAGGTTGAAAAAATTCATGACCTGCCGGACGTGTTCGATAGCAGCTTTCTGCTCCTGCTGCCAGGCGGCTGATATCCGCTCATCGAGTTGCGCGAGTTGCTGCTTCAACATCTTTACCCTGCTGCTCATGCTCTCTTTCCGTAGTACATGACCAGGTTGTTGCATCGCGCCCCGGTCTTTGCGGTTGCATCCCGCGCTGACTTCGCAGGCACGCCCTCATCCTGTTCCGTAAGAACCCTCAGAGGCACAGCCCACGCCTTACACTTTCGCATATCAAGTGAGATATGAAATGCAATCGTAATAATATCCAGTTGAATTTTAAATATCAACTGATATCCTTCCGGCCATGAACACGGCGACCAAACCCCCGCGGCTGAGCCGCGAAGAGAGTCGATTGCAGACCCGGGCCCATTTGCTTGCTGCGGCCAAGCGGCTGTTTGTCGAGAGAGGTTTCGGCGCCACGTCTCTCAGGGATATTGCGGCCGAGGCAGGTTATACGCAGGGTGCTTTCTATTCGAATTTCGCGAGCAAAGAAAAGCTGTTTGTGGAACTGATGCGAGAGCGGTCGAAGACGCAGGTGACCGACATTGCCCGGGCGTTGAGTGACCCATCTGCGTCGGCGGACGACATATTGAGCGCGTTGGAGATCTGGGCTCAGACACTTGATGCCGAGCCGGAGTGGTCTGTGTTGGGCGTTGAATTCAAGCTTCAGGGGCGCCGCAACCCCGTTTTTGCAACAGCCTCACAGGCGTTGCTGGACGCCCACCGTGACGGTCTCGCATATTGCATCGGGCAGATTTTCACCAGGCTGGAAAAAGTGCCGCCCGAATCGCCGACCGTCTTGGCCGCGTCCTTCATGGGGCTCTCGCAAGGCCTCGCACTGCAGCAGTCGATGCTGTCCGAGGTGCCCATTGGACACATGATTATGGTGTACCTGCGCGGCTTGTTAGCCGCGGCGCCGCGTGTGCGCTGATCTGCGATGTTGCGGAAGATAACTAGATAAGTTCCGCGACGCGAACAATGATCAAAGCCGCTGGCACGAGCACCGCCTGCGCGCATAGCGTTCCGAGAACGCGCGCGCCCACGAGGGTGGTGATCGCGCGCAAGAACGTTCAGCGCTATGACGGCCCAGGACACGCCTGCTCCAGTTGCCAGTTGGGTAACGTTCTGTCGCAAAGGGAGCCGCGCACGTCTATCCCGCTTTGTCGGCTGTTCGCATCGACGGGGCAACGATCGGGCGGAAAGCGGCTGAAGCATTGCTCAGCCGCTTTGCGGACGAATCGCGATCGGATTGCGAACGGCTCGGCGTAAGGGCGGACACTGGCGTTAAGATCGTTGACCGGCAAAACACTTGAGATCGCTCTGTTCGACGAACAACCAGTGACGCAGTGCTTCCTCCAATCCGTCCGTGCTGTTCTCCTCGCCGGTCCAGGCAATGCAGGCATCGGGACGGATCAGCATCGAAGGCCCTGTATCGACGGCGACGCAACGTATCCGCTGCGTCGTGGCTGCGACGAGCCGGGAAGCCTTCCCGTCGGTTGAGGCGTCGAGAAGAACGCCCACGCCATCCTGCATCACATCGTAGAGCGAGACGTCAGCATCGCCGTGGCTGATCGCCTTGTCGCCAATCAGCCGCCCCACGTCGTCCAACTCCGAACCCAGATCGTAGCGAGTGGAAAGACCGCTCATCATCTCGCCGATGAGCCGATTGACGTTGTCGAATTGCATGAGGTTCGCCACGAGGTCCCGCATCGCACCCGATTGTGGATCGGGCCGCAGCAGGGCGATCTGGGCAAGGGTGTTGGCCAGAACGGCTTTGGCGACCGGCCGCCGTTCGACCGTGTAGGTGTCGAGCAGACTCTCCGGCATCTCGCCGCGAATGACCGTGGCGAGCTTCCAACCGAGGTTGGCAGCGTCCGCGAGTCCGAGGTTCAGGCCCTGACCACCGAACGGCGAGTGAACATGCGCCGCATCACCGGCAAGCAGCACTCTGCCTCGCCGGTACGTATCGACAAGCCGCGTGTTGTCCGCCCACCGGCTTCCGCTTTCGAGTGCTTTCACCCGGACATCCGCGCCGCTGATGCGGCGTAGTACGGCCTCGATTTCTTCGCGTGTAACCGGAGCCTGCCGATCTTTCGGCGGACCGATGAAGTCCAGCATGAACAATCGACCGGGGACGGGCCCGTAGCAGAACACGCCACCCGATGTGCGATTCCAACCAACAGGCAACAGGCGCTCGGGATGGTCGATCTCCGCGACGACCTGGTAGAACGTCGACGTGGGATCCGTGCCGGGAAATTCAAAGCCGGCCATCTTGCGGATGAGGCTGCGCCCGCCGTCGCAACCAACGAGGTAGGCGCAGCGGATGCGGCCTCCGCCTGTCGGAGAGGTCCACTCCAGGTCGACGCCGTCCACCTGCTGGACGAAGCTCGTGACGTCGCACTCGCGGCGTACCTCGACCCCAAGAGCACGCGCGCGATCGGCCAGCATGACTTCGACGTCATGCTGACGCACCAGACGGGGACGCCGTTCCGGCTCTTTCTGCGCGTCCTTTCGGATCAGAGACAGACCGCCGAAATGACCACTGTACTTCGATGCCGGACCACGCAATTGCGCGCCGGTCTGCCTGGTGAACTCATCCATCGCCGCGAGGCTGCGCGCCTCTGCGGCGGTCAGGGCCGCAGCCATCCCGCGACGTTTCAACGCTTCGATTCCAAGCGGTCCTACCGACATCGCCTTCATGGCCATACTCGCGGCGGCCAGACGCTCCAGCACGACGACGCGCACGCCGCCCAACGCCAGTTCAATGGCGGTCAGAAGTCCGACCGGCCCGGCGCCTACAACTACAACTACAACATCGATCGATTCTTTCATATACCAAGTCCAAATGTGTACTCCGTACATAAAATATACGATAAGATAGCACCATGTCAACGCCACCCGACCGCCGCTCCCGAAAACGCCTCGCCACGCGTGAAGGTATCTCCAATTCCGCCACGCGCCTCTTCCTGGAGCGAGGCTTCGATAACGTGACGGTGGACGAGATCGCGGCAGCCGCCGACGTCGGTCGGATGACCGTGTTCAATCACTTCCCCCGTAAGGAGGACATGTTCTTTGATCGCGACGAAGAAGGTCGCGAGATGCTGCGCGAAGCCTTGCGGCAGCGCGATCCCGGCGTCGCGCCGATCGAGACCTTACGTCTGCTCGCGCATCGGCTGGTTACGGAACAAAGCCCTTACGTCAGATTTTCTGCTGGGAGCCAGGGCTTCATAGAGACGATCGAGGGCAGCGAAACCCTCAAGGCTCGGGCGAGAGCGATACGCGACGAGATCGCGCAAGTCGTAACGGTGGCGCTAGCCGAATGCGTGGGGCGAAAACCTGCCGATCCCGACGCCCATCTGGCGGCCGATCTGCTCCTGGCGACGTGGGCCGTGGCGCTCATCCAGGCCCACCGGACCTTTCGACAGACGCACGATACAGAGAAAGCGAAAGCCGCCTTTCTCGCGATTGTTGATAGGGGGACCCTTGGCCTAAAAGCTGCAATGGCGGGCACGCCGTACGCCTGAGCAGCGGTCACTACCGAGACCACATACGCCTGGGAGTTCGAAGAAGAGGGTCGCCCGTTCGAGGTCAAAGTGAAGGGACCGCTGACCTTCAACGACCTACAGCTCATGCTCGATGCGTCTCGTCGATGGCCGGTTGCGATCCGACGCAACCGGCTCATGTCGCCCCTTTGCGGACATCCAGCGCTCGGGGGACAATGCCCCTTGCGAATCTCTTCCGAGGCTGCGCAACATGGCTAAATTTCAACCTGATGGATGGCATACCGTCACGCCCCGAATCGTCGTACGGGACCCGGAAAACCTGATCACCTTCATCAAGATGGTGTTTCAGGCACAGGGCGAATTCCGTCACGGGCTGCCTGCCGAAATCATGATCGGCGATTCCATGGTGATGGTTAGCGGCGGAGACGGCCTTCGCGATCCGATGCCGGCGTTTCTGTATGTCTACGTTGAGGACACCGATTCGACCTACCTGCGAGCGATTGCGGCGAATGCGATCTCGTTCGAAGTTCCGGCCGACATGCCATACGGCGACAGGCGAGCGATGGTAAGCGATCCATGGGGAAACACATGGCAAATTGCCACCCATCAGCGCGACCTGTCGGCTGCCGAGATCCGTTCAAGGTTGGCCCACGACGGATAGAAATATCCTCAAGCTGTATAGCTGGCCTTGGCCTCTTCCAGATAATCCGCAAGCCGCTTCGGGGTGCGGGCGATAAGCGATTCGAGATGGTCCGTGACGATGGAAAGATTGCCGGCCCGAACCTCCGCCTCAATTGACACCAATAGAGAAACAAATACGTCAGGAACACCAGCCGCTTTCAGCCCTGTGACGAATTGCTCGTCAGTCACGTGGACGACGGCAAGAGGCTTGCCTGTAGCACGGCGAGCGAGGTCTGCGATTTCTTCGTTGGACAGCGCCTCGGCGCCAGTGAGCGTGTAGGTCCGGCTATCGGAGGTTGACGTAGCCAGCGCTGCAGCAATCGCTTCCGCGATCTCCTCTCGCCCGGCGCACGACGTTCTTCCACCTTCAGTTGCCGAATGCCATTGCCCGCTTTTCAGCGCATCAGGAAGCGACATGAGCAGATTCTCGTGATACCAACCGTTTCGGAAAATCACGTGCGGCAAACCGGTGGCCTTGATGGTCCGCTCAGTTTCCAGATGGTCCGGTGCGAAGGTCAGAAGCGAACTGGCCGGGTTGGGCATCGACGTATAGGCGAGTCGCTTCACATCTGCCTCGGCGGCTGACAATACCGCATTGCGATGCTGCTTCAATCGTCTGTCGGCCCCATCCACGGCATCTGTTGAAATGATGAGGGCAGTACCGACCCCTTTGAAAGCTTCGGTCAGGCCTTCCGGGTCTTCGAAGTCCGCCTTGCGAACCTCAATGCCCGATGCCGCAAGGCCAGCCAGCTTTTCGGGGCTGCGGGTGCCGGCGATGATGCGGTTGTGCGTCACGCCGCGCGCAAGCAGATGCCTGATAACAAGTTGACCGAGTTGACCGGATGCACCGGTGACGAAAATGGTATCGCTCATGGACTGGCCTCATTCTGAGTGTTACTCTCGTTTTGAGAGTAACTCGATAATCAGGTGTTTACGCTCTTCCGTAAAGAAGGCAGTTTTTCAGGAGATAGTTACCAAATGGGAACCACCAAGGCGTTGACTAGCGCTATCAAAACGCGGCTGGACGAAGCCCGAACAAAATACGGTGAGGTGGCGAATTGCCCGGTGCGCGACGTCATGGATGTCATCGGCGGGCGGTGGAGTTCGTTGCTGATGTTGGCGCTGGCCGAGCACCCACATCGGTTCGGTGAACTTCGCCGGTTGGTACCGGACATTTCGCAGCGAATGCTCACGCAGACACTTCATGAGTTGCAACGCGACGGCTATGTACATCGTGAAGTCTTTCCTACGAAGCCACCGGGCGTCGAATACAGCCTGACCGACCTCGGTCGGTCGATGTTCGAGGCGTTGAACGTCTTGATTCAGTGGGCCGACGAGAATCATGTCGCCGTCTCAGCGGCTCGCCTGCATTTTGATGGCGAGAAGGCATCTGCGTAAGCGGCGTCGAGTTGAGCCGCGACGATCAAAGAGGAAGCATCACGTTATTTCGCGGGCAAGGATCTGACAAATATGAGAGCCGAATCCAATAGTTTCTGGCGTAGCGCGTCATCACCGTAAACCTCCGGGGCAGCGCGTACCCAGCCGTGCATTCGCCGGGCACGCGAGACCATGGGAACGATGCCTGAAATTTGGAGCGCCCAGCCCTCCTTGCCCTTGCCTAATCGCACTAACATTCCATCATCACGGGCACCACACAGAAGATGCCCATTGACCAGCCATGCCCATCCACCGAACATCGCCTTCTCCGTGATATCCGGCTCTGATCTTAAGTCGTCGTTCAATAATTCTTCCAGGCCTCTATCACGCGTCATTTCGTTTTCCTGGAGTTGCGGGAGTAGAACTGATGGCTAGCGTTGGCGGCGGTGCATCTTATCGTGGTCACGATTGAGTGCTCTTTACTCAGGCCAAGTGTGCGTGCCTCGATGAATGCCCGATGCGCCTGCGGATCAGACCATGGCCCGTCGACGAAGCGCGTTACCTCCGGGTCGCGGTCCATCGCAATACATTCTTCCGTATCTAATAGCGTCCGTGGCTGCAATAAAAGGCGCGGAGTGTCGAAGGTCGGTTGCATACGAGCAACTCTGGTTGATTTCCTGTTCAACGAAAACGCTTAACGGATATTGTCGCCAATTCTCGCAAGTGTAGCGAATGACGGCTATTTGCGGCGGATTCAGACGAATGACGATCGTACCCAATCGATCCGTTACGGACTTGCGACGCTCACGTGCGAATGTCCGTTGAGCGCCTGAAAAGCGTGCATCTTATATCGCCTACAAGGCTGGCTTGAACACCATCAGGCAGTAAACCACCGGCATCGCCACGAACGCCGAATCCGTTCGATGACCCCATCGCACTTCCTTTTGCGCCCCGCTCTTCAACTATAAATATAGTTGACAACAGCCTGTCCCGATCCTACGATCTACTACATCTTTAGTAGGAGGCGCTTTGGACATCTCGCTGACCGACCGGGAAGCTGACGTCATGCAAATACTGTGGGAGCGCGGTCCTTCAGTTGTAAGTGAGGTTCGTGCTGGACTTACCGATGACCTTGCCTACACCACGGTTTTGACGATCCTTCGCACACTGGAAGGCAAGGGATATGTAACCCACGTGGAAGAGGGGCGAGGACATCGCTACGCCGCCGCCGTTCAGCAGCAGGCGGCCCGGAAAAGTGCCTTGCGACACCTCACGAGCAAGCTATTCGCGGGATCGACAGAATTGCTGTTTGCGCAGTTGGTGGCTGACAAGAGTCTCACGCCCAGGGAAATTCGTCGTATGCGTGAGCTACTGAAAGAGAAACCTGGCGAGGAGTAATCCCGATGCTAACGTGGATGATTTATGCGGTGTCGGTATCGGCGGTTTTGTCCGTGGCCGCACTCATTGCCGAGCACTCCGCACGGCAACGGCGATCGCCCAGCAGATGGTTCTGGCTTCTCGCGATCGTTGCATCGCTAGCAATTCCATCGGTAATGACGTCGGTTTCAATCGAAATCCCCGGGGACTTAATGCCGTCAGTACCCCGAAACGTAATTGCCCTGCATGAGATCACGTCAACGCATTTATCGCCTGCAGTCTGGGTCGAGAATCATGACAGTGGCTCCTCAACGTTCCAGCAAGCTCAATTCCATGCCAAGGACGTGTGGTATGGCGCGTCGATATTAATGATTTTGGCTTTGCTGGTCAGCGCAACGCATTTGCAGTGGCGCAAACGGCAATGGACTACTGTGTCCGTCTGCGGGGTCTTGGTGTATCTGTCGACCGACGTCGGCCCCGCGGTTGTCGGCCTGATCCGCCCACGGATTGTTCTTCCAGTTTGGCTCCTCGATTCACCTCCAGAGCAACAGGCTGCCGTCATGGCGCACGAGAACTCGCACATAGATGCCCATGACCCGGCCCTCCTCACAGTAGCACTCTGCCTGATCGCGCTTATGCCATGGAACCTGCCTCTTTGGTGGCAGTTGCGACGTCTCAGGTGTGCCATCGAGGTCGACTGCGACGCTAGAGTCCTGGAAGCCGGGTACAAGTTTGCTATTTATGGCGAAACACTGATCGCAGTCGGCGAGCGGCAATCGCGATATGTCGGATCTGTAGCCGGCATGTCCGAGTCCCGATCGTTCCTGGAGCGACGTCTAAAACTGATGCTACGGAAACCGGTTGAGCGGAAATTGCTGGTAGCAATACTCCTTGGATGTATGTCGATAACGCTGGTCACCCTGGCCGCACAAGTGAGCCCACCTATCATGAACGATGCCTCGAACGAACATACTCAAGTGCCGGTACCCGCTGAAATTCTGGATCGATATGTGGGCACATACAAAGCTAGCGAAACTACGGTGTTGAAATTCCGACGTGAAGGCGACCACCTGATGTCGCAACGTACAGGACAAGGATGGATTGGAAAGTATCCAATGAGCGATACAAAGTTTTTTGCAAAGGTCGTCGAAGCAACCGATACATTTGTGGTTGACGATCAGGGACACGTTAGTGCCTTGATTCATCACCAGAACGGCCGCGAAGCCACGTATCCACGAATCGATACTGCCGAGGGCGAGAGAATGGAGGCAACGCTCGCTGCGAAGGTCAAAAGCCAGATTGCCACTCCGGGAACTGAAACTGCACTCCGCCGCCATATTGGGGGGCTGCAATCGGGGAGCCCGATATATGCGGAGATGTCCCCCGAATTACAGGAGGCTACGCGTGAGCAACTGCCTGGATTGAAAGAGGGCTTGAATCGATTAGGTCCTGTTGAAAGTGTCCGGTTTATGGGAGTTGGCAACCAGGGTTGGGACATATATCAGGTTACGCACGATTCCGGGTCTTCCACCTGGCGCATTCATCTCGGCAACAACGGCATTGTCGATGGCTTGCTTGTACAAGCAGGCCCCTAAATGGATTCTGGGATCGAACAGACTGAAACTGCCACGGGACGTACCGCGTAATCGGAACCAGCCTTGCGAGCTTTGCATCACGACTTCATCGCCTTGGCAGAAAACGCGCTTGACCGTCACGTGCTCGTCTTCATCAGTCTCCACAGCGTGGTACGTCCGATCCCGAGCGCACGGCTCGCCGCGGCACGATTACCGCCGTGCTGTTCCAGAGCGCGTTGTACGTCGTCTCGGGTCACGGCCACGGGAGGCAAACCTGCGGCATTTCCATTGGACACTGCCGGGACAGACGGCGCATGCATACGCCCGAGCTCCGGAAAAACGTCCCGCAGATCCTGCCACGCGCCGCTCGTTCCATCGCTCAGATAAATCGCCGCCCGCGCTATCAGGTTTTCGAGTTCCCGCACGTTACCAGGCCAGGCGTAATGTTCGAACAGCGGCGCCAAAAATTCCAGCACGCGTTCCGCGGCCGTGGCAGGCAGCCCGTATTGGGTTGCGCTGCGCCCGAGCAGATGCCGCGCAAGTTCCGGTATATCGCCGCGCCGCTCGCGCAATGGCGGCAGTTCAATCTGCAACAGATTAAGCCGGAAATACAGATCGGCGCGAAACACACCTTGCTCGACGAGTGCATGCAGGTCGCGATGCGTCGCGGCAATCACGCGAACGTCGATCGGGGTCGCGCGCCCCGAGCCGAGTTTCATCACTTCGCGTTCCTGTAACACGCGCAGCAACCGGCTTTGCGACGCCGCCGGCATTTCACCGACTTCATCGAGAAAGATCGTCCCCGTATGCGCGATTTCGAAGAGCCCCGGTTTGCCGCCGCGCCGGGCGCCGGTGAACGCCCCCTCCTCGTGACCGAACAGTTCACTTTCGATCAACCCTTCCGGCAGCGCCGCGCAATTGAACGCGACGAATGGATTGCCGCGCCGGCGGCTCGCGTTATGAATGCCCTGCGCGACCAGTTCCTTGCCGGTACCGCTTTCGCCAGTGAGCAGCACGGTCGCGTCATGTGCGGCCCCGGCCCGCGCAAGACGCCGCACACGCTCGAGCGCTGGCGATGTGCCGGTAAGATCGTCGAGTCGGTGCCGGGCCACCAGATGTTTTGGCCGTTGACTGGTGCGCAACGAGCGGTCGATGCGCTGCGCGACCAGTGCGTCCTGCACCGTCACCACCGACCCGGAACGTAAGCCATGCTCAACGATCGGCACGCAATTGACGATCAGTGCCCGGCCGTCAATCTGCTCGATGCGCTCGTCGATCGGCACGCCGGTGTCGAGCGTTTCGCGTAGAAGCGGGCCGACCGCTCTCGCCAGTTGCGACGGCAGATCATGCGCGCGGTCGAGTCCGAGCAGATCGAGCATCGCCGGATTGACCGCTTCGAGCTGGCCGGCGTCATCGAATGCGGCGACGCCGTCGCGCAGATGCGCGACGATTGTATTGAGCCGCACGCGCTTGGATTCTTTCTGGCGGCTCACGCGCGCCAGTTCGATGGAGCGCTCGAAAGCTTCCTCGACGGCGCCAAGCGAATAGAGAAACACGCTATGCAGCCCGGCCTGCTGCGCGAGATCGCACGCCATGCCCGGACCGATGATGACCGTGCAACCCTCCGCTGCGAGGGTATCGACTGCCGCCCGGACCTCGTCAATCGAACGGTATGCGCGCTGCTTCAATGCAACGTTCAACCACGCGCCAATGTCGGTCAGTTCCTTCGATACCGCTTCGTGCAGAACGAGGCCGATCGGCGCGCCGGGCCACGTCGAGATGGCCTGGGTGATAGCGCTCAGCACGTCAAAGCCGTTCACCTTGACCATCACGACCGGCACGCTCAGGTGGTCGCGCAGATACGCGCCGTTCGAGCCGGCGGCAAGCACGACGTCGACCGACCCTGCGTCGACATAGGCCTGCAGCGCGGTCACGGCAGCGCCGTAGCCCTCGCGCACAGAAAAGAACTTCGCGCGCTCCGTATAGCGGGGCGCGACGGTTTCGCACAGCGTTCTCAGCCGGCTGATGCTGACAAGCGCGATGCCCGGCCGACTCTGGTTGGCGTCGAGGTTTGAATTCGGGTTTGAAACGAGCGTGAGCACAATGGCGACTCCAAGAGCGATGGAACAGTGTTGAAACGTTCCTCGAAACAGATGGAACATCTTCTCACGAACCGCTCCGGCACACCATTCTCAATAGCCCCCTGTTTTTGAAAGAGAAAGTGCGAACTCCGATGATCGGCACGCTTCCTGCAAATGGAAGCAAGACGCCCCCGGTGCAATCGCGAATACGCGGCAAAAGACGAGTGAGCTGAACGCCACTCGATCACACCAATAGAATCACGGAGACATCATGACCACGACCCCTAACCCCGGCGACACGCGCGGCCTCAATGCGGCCACACTCGCGAGCACCGGGGATGCCGGGCGCGCAGAAAACGTACCGGCCCCGGTGCGCATCCGCTCGATCGTCGGCGGCCTCGCCGGCAACATGATCGAGTGGTACGACTTTCTTGCGTACAGCATCTTCTCGATCTATTTCGCGAAGTCCTTCTTCCCGAGCGACAAACCGACCGTGCAGCTGATGAACACCGCTGCGATCGCGGCAGTGGGTTATGTGGCGCGACCGCTCGGCAGTTGGCTGATCGGGCTGTATGCGGACCGGCGCGGCCGTAAATCGGCGTTGACCTGGTCGGTCATGGCAATGTGCATCGGCTCGCTGATAATCGCGATCACGCCGGGCTACGCGACGATCGGCGTGTTCGCGCCGGTTGTGCTGATCCTCGCGCGGTTGTTGCAAGGCTTGAGCATGGGGGGAGAATATGGCACCAGTGCGACCTATCTGAGCGAGATCGCTCCGGCGCACCGCCGCGGTTTCTATCTTGGCTTTCTGCAGGTTAGCGTGGTGGCGGGGCAACTGGTCGCGCTCGCGGTCATGCTGGTGATGCAGAACGTGCTGTTCACGTCGCAGCAGATCGAGCGTTGGGGCTGGCGCATTCCGTTCGTGATCGGCGGCGCGCTCGCACTGTTTGCGCTGTACATGCGCCGCAACGTGACTGAAACCGAGGCGTTCAAGCAGAGCGCGCGGCAAGCGGGGCCGTCGGTCGGCCAGCAGATGCTTCAGCACTGGCGGCAGCTCGCGCTTGCAATCGGCATCACCGTTGGCGGCACCGTCGGCTTCTATACCTACACGGTGTACATGCAGAAGTATCTGGTCAATTCGGTCGGGCTCAGTAAGGAAACCTCAGCGCTTGTCTCCACAGGCGCTCTGCTGCTGTATATGCCGCTACAACCACTGTTCGGCCTCGCGTCAGACATATTCGGCCGGCGCCCCGTGCTGATCTTTTTCGGTGTGTGCTGCACTTTCTTCTCGGTGCCGTTGTTCACGGTGCTCAGTCACACGAAAGATCCGCTCATTGCGTTCCTGCTGTCGTTCGCCGGACTCGTGATGCTGAGCGGCTTCACCTCGGTCCACATGCTCGCGAAGACCGAACTGTTTCCGGCGCGAATCCGCGCGCTCGCAGTCGGCCTACCTTACGCGCTGACGACGGCGATTCTCGGCGGCACGACGGAGTTCGTCGCGCTGCGCTTCAAGGCGAGTGGTCACGAACAGTACTTTTACTGGTACGTTACCGCGTGGGCGGCCGTATCACTTCTCGTCTACATACGGATGCCAGAAACCCATTCCCGAAAAATAGCCGCAATCGAATGAGCTCGACAGAACCTCGTTACAGCCAGTCGTTGCAAACCGTCGTGGAGACCGCCGCGGTCCAACGACATGCCGGGGTACACACCAATCTCAGTGGGGACGTATGAATTCCAGCGACAAGTACAAGGTTTTGCTGATGATCTGGATGCTCCAGTTCGTCAACTACCTGGACCGTATCAATCTCTCGATCGCCGCGCCAACGATGATGAAAGAGCTAGCGATCCGCCCGGCGCTCTTCGGCGTCGTACTGGCCGCGTTCAGCCTGGGCTATGCGGTGGCGCAGATTCCCGGCGGTGCGCTGGCCGACCGCTTTGGCGCGAAGAGCCTTCTGATCGTCAGTCCGATTCTGTGGAGCGTTTTCACGGGTATGACGGGATTCGTCGCGAGCTTCATTGCACTTGCCATCGTGCGGGTGCTGTTCGGCGCGGCGGAGGGCCTGTCGAACGGCGCGAGCTTTAAGTTGATCGGCGACTATTTCCCTTCGCACGAACGCTCGGCCGCGAACGGCGCGTATCTGTCGGCGCTTGCACTCGGGCCCGCGTTTATCGCACCCGTCGCTGTGTGGTTCCTGACGCACGTCGGCTGGCAAGGCATGTTCCGCTGGCTCGCCTTGCCCGGCTTCGTGATGGCGCTGCTGATCTTTCTCGTGATTCCGCGCCTACGCAATACGGCTATAAGCGGTGAACGCACCGAAGCGCCTGTCGAAAGCGGCCGCTTTGTCGACGTCACGCGTATGCCCACATCGTGGCTCATCTTCGTCGCCTACATGGCGTTCAATATCGCGTTCTGGGGCTACCTGGGCTGGATGCCGAGTTATCTGTCGCTCAGCCGTCACATCGAACTGAAAGCGCTGGGCTTTGCCGCATCGGTGCCGTATCTCGCCGGCACGGTCGGCATGTTCGTGTTTGGCTGGCTCGGTAGCAAGGTGCTGTACCGTCATCGCTGTCTGCTGATCGCCGCGATCTATCTGTGCACGGCCGTCTGCCTCTATGTAACCTACAACGTTGCGACGGCGGAGGCGAGCATCGTCGGTTTGTCGGCAGCCGCGTTCTTCCTGTATGGCGGTTTCGGGCCCGTGTGGTCGGTCGTGCTGGATCTGACGCCCGGCAACCTGCGCGGCGCATTCTCGGGTTTCGTCAACTGCGGCGGGCAGATCGGCGGCTTCTTTGCGCCAATCATCGTGGGTTGGCTGGTCGGCGCGACCGCGTCGTTCACGGGCGGCTTTCTGTTCATGATCGGCGCATTGCTGGTGGCCGCATTGTGTTTCGTGGCGCTGCAGGCTCTCAAGCGCGACTGGCCGACGCGGCCGGAGGCGGCGCTCGCGGTGTGACGTTTGCACAGTGCCTGAAACGATTCGCCCTTGTGTGCCACGTAGTCAATTTTTAAGCCCCACACACACCATGAGCCCAACCATTGACGATCTTCCGCGGCAGCCGATCGACTCGCCCCCGATCCGTTTTGCCGATCCGGATCCGACTACTGGCACGCTTGAATTGCGTTCAATCCGCAGTTTCTTCCTGGGCGGTCAGACGGTCAGGCTCTCGGGGCTGCCCGTCGAACAGCGCCGCACCGTCATGGGCGGCGCACCGCGGGCGGTCGATCCGAACGGTGACTACAGCGTCGGGCAAATGTACGTGCAGGAATACCGGCTAGCTGCGCCGCGCCATGCGCTGCCCATTCTGCTCTGGCATGGAGGCGGCATGACAGGCAGCCATTGGGAGAGCACTGCCGACGGCCACGTAGGATGGCTGTGGTTGTTGCTCAGAGCGGGCTACGACGTTCTCGTTTGCGACGCGGTGGAGCGCGGTCGAGCCTCATGGGCGCGATTTCCCGAGATCTACGCAGGACCGCCCCTGTTTCGCACGCGGGAGGAAGCCTGGCATATGTTCCGCATGGGTCCAGTGGGCGGTTACGCGACCGATCCCCGCTCGCGTCGCGCGTTCGCCGGCCAGCAGTTCCCCGTGGAGGCATTCGATGCCTTTTCGCAGCAGTGGGTGGCACGTTGGCCGGATCACGAAACGCTCACGCTGGAGGCTTACGACGCCTTGCTTGCCTGGGTCGGCCGCGCCATCGTTATCGGCCATAGTCAGGGCGGTGGCTTCGCCATGGCGGCAGCTCAGCGCTCCGCGCAGCACGTCGCGGCTGTCGTTGCGATCGAACCCGGCGGTGTCCCGGCCGCGCCCACTCGCGCCCTCGCGCCGCACCTTATCGTCTGGGGCGACCATTTCGAGCCGCCGGCGCCGCTTTCCCCCCATCCGGTCTGGTCCAGTTATCGTGCGATGGCTGACGCGTACTGCGCCGCCGCGGCGCGCCATGCCGGCCCGGCAAATCCGTTCGACGTATTCGATCTGCCGGGCCTCGGCATTCACGGCAATTCGCACTTCCCGATGAACGACCGCAATGCCCCGGAGGTCGCGGCCTTGATCGTGGACTGGCTCGCGCGCTGCGTTAGGTAGGTGGCCGCTCCAGGCGCGTAACCGGCCAGGGTTTTTGTTATTTTTGAACCGCCATGTGCGGATGTCCCCCGGTGGGCTATTCTGCACGTTGAAGTCCCTACGCGGATTCAAAGTTGGCTCTACACGCGGCAGCATCGTCTCTTACACTGAAGAGCATGAAAGATCGATCCACAATCGTATGCGTACGGGACGGCAAAGTGCTTCTGGTCGCCCGCGCGCGCTCACGATGGTCGCTTCCCGGCGGTACGATAAAGCGCTCCGAAACACCCCTGGACGCGGCTCGACGCGAACTGGAAGAAGAAACGAACCTTGTTGAGACCCGGTTGACGTACCTGTTCCAGTTTGGCGGACTGGCCAAACGACATCATGTTTTCTCCGTCGACCTCGCGCCAGACGCATCGCCCGAGCCCTGCAACGAGATCTCCCAGTGTCACTGGTTCAGCCCGATCAAGATAGCGACCTTGTCAACCAGCATCCCCACTCGCGCGATCGTCGATCTCTTTCTTCGATTCGAAAATCGTCGCAAAAACCCGCCCGCAGTCGTCACCGAACAGGACCCGCACGTTCACGCAGACGCAGAGCGAGTAACCACTGGCAACTCATTCTGAACAGACGACGGATAGACGGCAAATCACGCGTGTTCCTGATCACCCGTGATCACACGCACACGCCTCTCACGATCCGCCGACGCATCGTCGTCAGCGCGAGTGCGGCCAGAATTGCACTGACCGTCGCGAGTGCAATGCATTCGCCTGCCACGCGCGTGGTACTGAAGATACCCGTCGCCATGCCGGCACGCTCCTTGGGCACCACGCTCGCCGACGAGGGACGTCACTTCTACGATCGCTGCCACCGGATACTGGAAGATCTACGCGATGCCGAAGCGATGCTCTAGGAGGCCGCGCAAACGCCACGCGGCAGGCTGCGCGTCAGCCTCCCCGCGATCGGCTATCGGTTCCTGTTACCCGTGCTGCCAGAATTCGCGCGCCGCTATCCCGATGTCGAACTTGATCTGGATTTCAACGACCGGCTCGTGGACGTTGTCGAAGGCGGTTTCGACGCCGTCATCCGCAGCGGCACGCTGACAGATTCGAGTCTGATGTCACGCCGCCTCGGGACGTTCTGCTTAACGCTGTGCGCATCGCCCGGCTATCTCGCGCAAGCGGGTGTGCCTCGCACGCTGCGCGACCTGGCCGTGCACGCGTGCGTGCGCTACCGTTTTCCAACAACGGGCAAGCTCACGACATTTCTCGACGAGCATCAGATCGCGCCAGGACAGTTCTCGATCCTGTGGCCATCGAGTCGGCAGTTGTCGCCGAAGCTTAGAGTGTTCGTCGATTTCATGTGCGCGAAGCTGTTCAAGGTCCCGTGAACCAGCGGCTCGGCTCACGACCTTCTGCGTCGCGTACCACACGACCTACACCACCGGATCACCCGAGTTCGCACGCTGCATACCGGCCTCGCGTGCCGTACGCCGTTGCCTGCGTTCCAGCCGGTCGTCCTGCAACACGCGCCGCCCAGTGCGCGTAATGAGCACCAGCATGATCGCCAGCAATCCAGTACCGAACAGGTAGCTCGGCGGAATGAAGTGCGCGTCCGTGAAACGCGCCACCAGCGAGATATAGAACGGCGCCAATCCGCCAAACAGCATGACCGAGGTGTTATACGAAATAGCCACGCCGGTGGACCGCCCCTGCACGGTGAATATCTTGACCAGCATCCCTGGATGCGCGGCGCCTTGCAGAGTCAGGAATAGTATGCCGACCACCCGTACGATCATCAGACGGCTCTCACTGGGGTCTGCCAGCAAATACGCGAACAACGGAAAGACGCAAATCAGCCAGCCCACGATAAAAAAGAAGAACAGCCGATACGCGCCGACACGGTCCGCCACCATGCCGAACACCGGCGACAGAACGCACATCACGATACTCGTGACGAATATCCCTTGCAGCGACGAACTGAGCGACAGATGCAACTGAAGCTGCGCGTAGGTTGGCAGATACGCATTCCAGACATAATTCAGCGACGTGCCGGCGATCATCACGCCCATCGCGCACACTACGGCATCGCCGTTCTCACGCACAAAATCGCGTAGCCGCTCGCGCATGGGCGACCGCGCCGCGGGGCGTGCCTGCAACCGGTTGAATTCATCCGATTCGTCGACATGATGGCGGATGTAGAAGCCGATTGGCCCGACCAGCGCGCCAATCAGGAACGGCACGCGCCATCCCCAGGCCGACAGATCCGCATGCGACAGGTGACGCGACAGCAGGTAGCTGCATCCCGAAGACAACATCGCGGCGATCCCGATCGACAGCATATTGAAGCTGCCGTAAAACATCTTCCGGTTGGGCGGTGCGACCTCGTAAATCGTCACCGACGACAGCGCGAATTGCGCACCCACCGCGAAGCCTTGCACCAGACGGCCGATCACTATCAGCAGCGGCGCGACGAGCCCAAGGGTCGCGAAGCCCGGGGTCAGCCCCAGGATCAGCGAGCCCACCGACATCAGCACCATGATCCACGAGAGCACCTTCACCCGCCCTACCCGGTCCGCGACCATCCCCATCATCACGCCACCGATTGGCCGGACCAGAAAGCCGACCGCAAACGTGGCGAAGGTCAGCAACAACGCCCCGCTGCGATCGACGCTGGGGAAAAACACCCTTGCGATTGTGCTCGAAAAATAGGAGTACACCATGAAGTCGAACCACTCGAAGGTGCCCCCTATCACCGTCGATACAATGGTTTTCCAGACCTTCCCTGAATCGCTTTGGGCGTCCATGTGTTTATCCTCCGGCCCGCAGGGTGCGCAACGTCTGCGCAAAGAAATCCTGAACCACCTCGACGACCTGCATGCCGTTGTGGGCGATATTGGCCATCTCGTCGAAGCGCACGTGAACGCCGGCGGCCTCGAACGAAGCCTTCAGCGTACGCAGCCGCTCCGGGCGCGTCGCGCCAGCGTCGTTGATACCTGGCAGATACATCGGGCTATCCTCGGACACCGTGATTTCCCAGGTTTCCAGATCCGCCCGGCCCACCACCATCTGCACCGGCACACGCTGCAGGGTGGCCAGATCGAATGGCTTGCCGAAGTGCAGCTCGAAGCCGCCCGTGCCGAGCCACCAGTCCTTCGTATGATCGAGCACGGTGACGTTCCCGGGTGCACCGATCGACGCGGCCCATAGCCGCTCCGGATGCGCGTACGCGAAGCGGTTCACGAACTGCCCGCCGCCCGAATAGCCGAACAGTGCGAACTTGTCGAAGCGTTTGCCATAACGCTCGCCCACTTCAGTCACCATGTCGAGCAGCACTTTGTCGTAACGGATATCGCCTTCGATCAGGCGCTTGAAACCACTGCGCTCGCCGTCACCGCGTACGCCCACCGGAAACAGCGGACACAGCACGATGCAGCGGTTCCAGCGGCCGAACGGCGCGAACGCATCGCGATACTGCGTGAACTGACGCCCGGTGCCATGCATCACGACGACCAGTTCCACGTCATTGCCGGGTGTCAGTACTTCAGGCGGCACGTACAGCACATACGGAAAGCGCGGATCGTGACGACTCGCGTACACGGTGGTCGAACCCAGGTCGTACAGCGCCTGTGCTTTCTCATGACCCGGGGCGGATCGTTTCTCTGCATCGAACATCTGTCATTCCTCTCTGACGATTTCAGCGGTCTCGTGTGTGCCTCGCGCGGCGCGGCACACGTGCTTATTCACAGATCACGCCGCTTCGGCGAGCGGTTCGTGGTGCAGGCTGTAGCGGGTGAAGACCCGGTTGAGCGCGGGCATCGGTGCGACATCCATTTCCCCTGCGCCCGGCAGCATGACGATCATCGCGACCGTCGCGGTCATCGTGTGACGTGTGCCCGGACGCGGCGGACGGCACACGGAAAACGGCGTGGCGAACGCATCGAACAGCGCGGCTTTGACTGCGTCGCGATCGATCTTCGGTGCGGCCTTCAGCAACTGACGCACGCGCCAGTCGCGGTAGTAGCTGTCCGGCGAGCTCTCGCAACCGGTATCCAGCAGCTTGGTGCGGGCGACCGGGCTGACCCAATGGTTCGCGTGCACGATCATCTGGTCGTCGTCCGGATAGATCGGGAAAGCTTCGTTCGGCGCGCATTCGAAATCGATGCCGAAGCCCTCGGCCATCCCGAGCATGATGTTGTTCGAACACGATTTCGGCGTGGTGGCGATCACCCGCAACGCGTTCGCGAACACCGGCTCTTCCAGCACGCGCCGGCGCAGCAGCGACAGCGGCACGCCCATTTGCGTGAAGTCGCGCTCGGACTCGAGATAATTCGCGGTGATCGACACGCCCGCGGCATTGAGCCCACTGCGCGCGAGGCCGCCCGCTTCGACGAAGGTCAGGAAATCGGGGCCGTCGTCGCTGCGTACGCGCAAGACGATGCCGGTATCGACGCAATCGGCCTTCCAGTCCCAGTTTTGCGCATGGATCAATTGCCCGGTCGACGTGCGCGACGGCAGCACCAGCACGCCGGTACAACCGTCTTCGTCGTCGGCTTGGAGCGCCATTTCGACGCGCGCCTTGGCCAGCACCTCGGTGCGGGCATTGATCATCACGATGTCTTCGAACGGCACGTCCGCGCCGGTGGCGATGCCACGCATCTCGTCCAGGTACGCAGGTTGAAACTCGCCGATGACCTGTTCGAGCGAGCGGATCAGCGCCGTCTGCGACGCCTCGCTGTAGCCAAGATTGCGCAGCGTCTGGCCGTAGCGGGATGCGCTCAGGCGCACGCGCGCCGCCGCCGCACGGCCATATTGCACGCCGCGTTCATACGGTTTGCCGGACACGCTGACGAAAGGAAACTGCGGAAACTGCTGGATCTGCGACATTGATGGAACTCCTCACCCTGGCTGCCGCCAACGGCATGAAGCGCGACCCGAGCCCGCGCTGACGCCATCGGCCTGATTTGTGACAAATCGATTCTCATTGGCCAGAAACAAAATAAAAAGCGTTATTTTCTTTATCGAAAGGAAAGAAAAATTTTCGTTTCGTGCGATCATGCAACGCACGGAAATGGGAAAAATCGCGCAATCCGTGCACATCCCGACGGCCTTGGAGGAGATCCCGCATGAGTGAAATTCGAATGTTGCGGACGTTTCTCGCCATCGAGAAACATGGGACCATGGCGGCCGCCGCCGATCGCATGGCGCTCACGCACGCCGCTGTCGGCGCGCAGATGCGCACGCTGGAGCGCGTGTGCCAGCGGCAGTTGTTCGACCGCAGCGGGCGCAGCATCCAGTTGAACGACGCCGGTCGTTCGATCATCGAGCAGGCACGCAGGGTGGTGGCCGCGTACGATTCGCTGTTGCGCGGCGTGGCCGACAAGCTCAGCATCGAAGGCTCGATCACGATCGGCTCGACCGCGTCGTCGATGGGGTTTCTGGCAGCCAACGTGATCCAGCTGAGAGTCTCCTACCCCGGCCTGAAGGTGCGCCTCACGCACGGCGACAGCGCCGAACTGGGCCGCCAGGTGCGCGCCGGGGAAATCGATGCGGCGGTGATCGTCAGCGAACCCCGGGTGACCACGCTGCCCGAGTTGTGGGAGCGCCTTTACGACGAGCCACTGGTATTGCTGGTCAATCCGGCGATCGCCGCAGACGATGCGTCGGTGACCTCACTACTGAAGCGTCATCCGTTCATCGGCTTCGAAGCGGCATCGCTGACAGGCACCCATGTGGCGAGCCTGCTCCGGCGACTGCGCGCCGAGGTCAACCCTATTCTGGAAATGAATTCGATCGCCGCGATCGCCGATCTGGTGCGACAGAACGTGGGCGTGTCGATCGTGCCGCGTTTGCGGCATGCCGCTTGGGACGAAGACCCCTTGCTGTCGGTAAGGCCAATTCCAGGCACGGCATGGCGCCGGCATATCGGATGGTATGAGTTCGGGCGACAACCGCTGGCCACCGCGATCGTCAAGAATCAATTGCTCGCGGCGCTGGCCGAGTAAGGTCTCCGCATATTTTCGGACTGACTCCGCCTGCCGTGGTTGACTCGGTGTCGTGATTGATTCGTCATGGTCTACTGGTGGCTTGATCTGGCCGAATCCGGCAATTCGATGAAGGACTGTGTTCGACCCAACTCGGCCACACGCTGATAGAGGACAAACGTCTGCCACGGTACCAGCAGCGGACGCTGGCCCGTAACCCGCAAAATCGGTTGCGACTATCCAGGATGCGGCTGCCGGAGAGTTCACCATTATCCGCCCGGCTTATTGCCGGTCGAGGCAACGTTTGCGAACCCTCTTCACACTTGTACGCGCTGGATGGCTCCAGCGACCGCTCGCACGGCGAGCAGGTATCCATCAACACCAAGGCCGCATATCACGCCACGTGCCGCCAGCGAGATCAGCGAATGTCGATACTGTTCATCCCGCTGATGAATGTTGGTGATGTGCACCTCGATCACCGGTTGGCGAATCAGCTTGACTGCATCCAGAACGGGTATCGACGCAAACGAAAACCCCGCTGGGTTGATGACGACGGCCGCATCCTTCTCGAAGGCTTCCTGCAACCAGTCGACCATCACGCCTTCGTGGTTCGTCTGGCGGAAATCGCATTCGAGGTCGAGCTCGGCCGCGAGGGCTTCAGTACGCTCTTTCACCTGAGCAAGTGTCGTCGTACCGTACAGGTGCGGTTCGCGCTTGCCGAGCATGTTGAGGTTCGAACCGTTCAGGACGTAAACAAGTGGTTTCATCTGCATTGCCTGCGTTTCAGTGAGAATGGGATTGAGTGCGCGCGTGCCCTGATGAGCCAATGACTTCTTCGGCAGAGTCGACCCGGTTCATGTCGATACCCAGCGTTTCGGGGGCGGTGAGGATCGCGATGAGAGAAATGACGTTGAACGTGACGCACACTGTGACGACGCCCCACGGCGAGCCATTGCAAAGGGCGAAGAGCCAGACGGCAAGAACAGGCATTGGCCCCCCGGCGATCAGATTGGCGCCGGTATAGGCAAGCGCCGACCCTGAGTAGCGCACGTTAGTTGGGAATGCTTCAGCGAATGCAACCGGCTGGATGCCGCTCTGGAATTGGGTAAAGCCGAGAAAGAAGCCCATTGCTGCCAGCATCGGCACGAAACTCTTCGTATCAAGAATCTGAAAGTACACGAACAGCATGAGCAAGGTCGCGATCGAGCCGATCGCGAGCGCTTTCTTGCGACCGATACGGTCACTCAGCATGCCGCCGGCCAGCGCGCCGACGATGGCGCACACGTTCGCGCCCATCAACAGCAGGAAGCCCGTCTGTTTCGGCACGCCCAGCGTTTTCGTGACATAGCTCAACGAGAACACAACGATCAGATAGAAGATCGCTGCCGGGCCGCAGAAGAACAGCATCCATCGGAGCACCACTCGCCAGTGAAGGCGAAGTGCATCGCGCAGCGGACTGCCCACATTGGCTACTTCCGTTTTACGGAGCGCGACGAACGCAGGCGTCTCACTGACTCGCAGCCGGATGTAAATACCGACGATCACGAGAATGAAGCTTAGGACGAACGGAATGCGCCAGCCATACGCATCGAACGCCTGCGCCGACATCGCCGATGAAAGTGCTAGCAATACGCCATTGGCCATGATCTGGCTGAGCGGCGAACACAATCCGAGCAGGCCGGAGTATTTGCCGCGACGATCGGGACTCGCGTGTTCGATCGCCATCAACTGCGCCCCCGTCGATTCACCACCCAGCGCGAAACCCTGCAGGATGCGAAGCACAACTAGCAATAGCGGCGCCCATACGCCGATGCTCGCATAGGTTGGCAGCAAACCCATCAACATCGAGCAGACACCCATCACGGTGACGGTACCGAGCATCAGATTGCGCCGTCCCAGCTTGTCGCCAAGGTAACCGCAAATGATAGCGCCAAGCGGTCGCGCCGCGAGGCCGACACCGAACGTGGCAAGCGATGCCAGCAACGCGGAGGTCGAATCCATCGACGGGAAAAACAGTTTGGGTAGCACGGTAGCGGCCAATGCGCCGTATAACGTGAAATCAAACCATTCGAGTGCAGTCCCGACGGCCGCCGCTGTCACGGCACGCGTGCGCATCGCCTGCTGCGCGGGTAGGTGCGATTGCTGATCCATGTTGTCTCCTGTTCCAAACCTGTGTCGGTGTCACGTCCCGGCGAACCTTGTCATGTCGACCGCGAGTGGCTCGTCTTTTGTTATGCGTCCCATGCGGAGCGTGTTGAAGCGTTCGACGAGACGGCATGTTGCACAGATTAACAGCGCTGGTGGGACACTGTTCCAGGCTGGAATCTCATCCCGCATTATGCAATCATGCATGTTCTACTGAATTGATGGGAGGTTCCATGCCGGGTGTGACCGAGAGAACACTGGCGGTGCTCGAATTTCTGGCGACGCAGATGGAAGGAACGCCACTCGCGTTAATCTCGGATCAACTTGAGATCCCGCGTAGCGCCTGCCATCGCCTGCTCGCCGACCTCAAGCAGTGCGGCTATGTGCGTCAGTTACGCGAGCAGGGCGACTATGTACTGACCACGAAGCTGGTCGGACTGGGTCTCAGTTATCTCGCGACGTCCGGTATCATCGACATTGCGCAAACCATGCTCGACCGTCTGGCGGAGACATCCGGCGAACTCATACGGCTCGCGATCGTCGACGGAGACAGGCTGACGTGGGTTGCCAAGTCGCAGGGCGCGCTGAAGGGGCTGCGGTACGACCCGGACATGGGTATGGATACCATTCTGTCGTGCAGTGCAACCGGCCACGCATGGATGATGACAATGACCGATGAGCGGGCGCTCGAATTGGTGACACGCCAAGGGTTCGGGCAGCCGAAGCAGTACGGACCCAACGCGCCGACCACCGTGAAGGCGCTGCTGGGGTTTGTCGATGCCGCCCGTGCCCGTGGCTACGCAACGATTTATGAGGTGTTCGCGCCGGGGATGACGGCGATGGCTGCTCCGGTTCAACGACGGGGTTACCCGGCCATAGGGGTCATCAGCATTGCAGGGCCAGCCGTTAGATTGACGGAGAAGCGCATGACGGCACTCGGCCCTGCGCTTATGGCTGCTGCAAACGAACTCGCTGCCGCCAGCCTGGCATCTCCGCTTTTGGGTCGAGCCCGTTAGCGTCCAGCGCGCGGTCTAAACGCATACGTTCGAATATGAAGTCTGCTTATGGATCATCAACGGACGTCCACGAATGCTCGTCATTGGCCGCAGTTGGCCGAACTGCGACGAATGGCGATGGTCTCTGTTCCAGTCCCATGTCCCGCTCACATAAGCCGAGAACCGAGCGCCCTATTTTATAAAGAAAGGCTGAAGCGCTGGACAACTTCTAAACCTTGCTACGAGCTATACGCCGGTTCGTCAGTCAATTGCATCGGTGAATCGATGCGATTACCTTTGTCATGCGGTCGGTCTCTGCCGCCTGGCAGGCAGCAATCTCCATCGGCACAATCGAACCGCCTCCGTTTTCTGCCTCAGCCGATTTCTTGCAACTCGCATCGCGTCGCTTCTTCCATGCGGCGACCTTGCTCTCCAGGCGTGCTTTGCAGCCCGGGGATTTCGCGGCTTTATCGTCGACGGCATCCTGCAGTTTCTGCTCAGCAACCACCCTGTCGCGCCATGCACAAAAATTCAAGCTCGTCTGGTTTGCGTCGCAGTCCGCCTGCATGCCTTGCACGTCGCTCGCAGGCAGTCCACTTTGCCACGAGAGCGACATCATCCCAACGGGAACATTGTCCTGCTCGATAACATACATCCCGCCTTGGTCCAAGGTTTGCCGTCGTACCGCTCGTGATACGGCAAATCGCGTCAGTAGCACTGGACGATCTTCCGAACCTCTGCGGGAGAAACCGCCAGCCGTTGAAGTCTGACCGTCGCCGCGGCCACATCGTCCTGCTCAAGCAGCGCCGCGACCGACAGCAATTCGCCGAGTACGCCGCCGCCGTTAAGGATGGCCACCCGGATGGAATCAGAAACGGGTAGCTCGTCGACGAAGCTGCGCCGTTCCATGTGATACGCGACATGTAGTAACGACAGCATACCGGTCAGATAGGCTGCACCCGCCAGCGAGCGCGATGCGTCCGGCATCGCGTCGATCGCCTCCTCCATGAAATGTGCCCGTCGTTGCGCAAGCAGCACAAGCGGATCATCCTCGACCGGAAACCCGTCCCGGCCGACGTAAAGAAGAAGTCCGCACCAATGGAGAAGTCTGCGACTACCGGCTATCGAGAGTGCCTGCTTGAGCGATGAAATACGCTCCGTTCTGCCGTTATGCTGCTCGCTGCTGTTTGCAAGCCGTAACAGTTGGGCAACCAGCATTGGCGTCTCTCTTAGCGCCCGCGCGATACTACCCAACGGCGCATCGCTGCCGACCAGGTCGAACACGTGAAGAATCGCCTTGACTGGCGGCATCGCGCGCTTGCTCGAAAGAATCTGCGGTTCGGCGAAATAGTAGCCCTGCAGCAGATCACAACCTAGTTGCCGGGCATGCTCCGCATCCTCTGCATTTTCGATTTTCTCGGCGAGCACGACCTTTCCCGCACGTTTGAACTGACTGACCAGCTCCGGTAACGCCGCACTTTCCACAAACGGCCAATCGATCTTGACGATGTCGACGAAAGGAAGAAACCATCGGATCTCGTCAGTCATGCTCCTGACGTCATCCAGCGCTATCTGGAAGCCCGCTCCTCGCAACTCGTTGCACCGTCGCGAGAGGTCCGGTGTCAGTTCGACAGACTCAAGAATCTCCAGAACGAAACGTGACGCCGGTAGCACATACGGGTAGTCCGAAAACAGAAAATCATGTGGGCAGTTCAGGAAGCAAGCCTTGCTGCCAGCAAGCCGTTCGAGACCGATAGAACCCACTGCGCGTTCAATCACGGCCGTCGTACAGCGCAGTTCGTCCCCAATCCGCGCGCTCCCGGCGGGACCGTCCCTGAAAAGAAGCTCGTATGCGACAACGCGACCAGCCCGATCCATGATTGGTTGACGTGCTACAAACACATCGGCATCGCCCGGCGCGACGGCCTCGATTGAAACGCTGTTCACGACTACCTCTGGCTGGAAGGCATAACAATAGATACGACGGCGCACTGAGGATCGAACCTCGACGCACGATTGTCGACGATTCCAGCGTTCCTGTCCAAAAGCCTCTTGTGGCCGGTCCCGGCCTGTCAGCAATCGGGCGCACACGCCCCTGAACGACCGGTCGCAGTCCGGCGAATCGGCCATTCCAACACTCAAAGCGTGTACCGTCACTGGCTATGCTTCCGACAAGTGGACCATGCTCCGTCTTCAATACCGACCGTCTTGCATCCCATAGGTGAATGCAACTGTGTTGGCAAGAGCAAGGGCACTGTGCATGTCAAACGAAGGGCTTCACCTCCAGAATGATTAATAGATGTATTGAGCCCGGAAGCATATTGACGCACGGTGGAGTCGCCACTAACCGGTGACAGCGCACCTATCGATGTGGCGTGAAGGGCCACCCGACGAATCTCGTCGCCCACTTCGCTGAGGAAATTCTCATGGATCGTCCGCAGGCAGTTCCAACGCAGCAGGTACTCAATGAACGCGTGATCGTCACCGAGTGGCGATTTGCGCCCGGTGCTGAGACCGGCTGGCATATTCATGGGCATGACTATGTCGTGGTGCCGCAAACAGACGGCCAACTTCTTCTCGAGACAGCGCAAGGCAACCGGGAGTCGCAACTGCACGCCGGGCACAGTTACGCTGGGTTGAAGGGTGTGGAACATAACGTCGTCAACGCGACCGACCACGAGGTGGTATTTATCGAGGTGGAGATTCGCTGAGGCGGCCTTCGGATCGAGGATTCTCGTAAGCCAATCGGCGATCCGGCGCCTCACCCCTGCATTTCCGCACCATGGAACAAGGTCAGCGAATGGGTGAAATTAGCCGGCTCGCGCCGCGATGTCGAACGGCCTGATGATGAAACGCTAGAATTCAATCGCTTTTGAGCCCGGTTACGCGGGAAAATCGGGTACATCCCATTCAAAAAGATCAGGAGATACAGACCTATGAGTGATCAGCCGTTCGGACGCTCCCGCCGTGATTTCATGCGTATTGCCGTGACAGCAGGCACCACCGCAGCGCTGCCCTGGATGAAAGACGCCAACGCGCAGTCACCGGCCAATTCCGCAACCCCTGCACCCGCCGCTGGACACTCCGCCAAAGGCACACAGCTGATCCTGCTCGGCACGAAGGGTGGCCCGACGCCGTCTGATCTGCGCGCGGCACCGGCGAACGTGCTGGTGGTAGACGGTCAGCCCTACGTGGTCGATTGCGGCAACGGCGTCGCGCTGCAGTTGACCAAAGCGGGCATCAAGCTGCCGGGCATCCGTGACATTTTCCTGACCCACCATCATTCGGACCACAACGCCGACCTCGGCAACCTCGTGTTCCTCGCCTGGGCCACCGGCCTGCGTACGCCCGTCAACCTGTACGGACCGCCGCGCATGACAAAGATGATCGACGACTTTGTCGACATGAACGCGATCGACCTCGACGTGCGAATGCGCGAAGAGGGTCGTCCACCGTTCCGGCCGCTGATCAACATTCATGAATTCGACGGCCCGCGCCTCGTGATGGAAGACGACCGCGTGCGCGTGACCTCGACGCTGGTCGATCACTACACCATCAAACCGGCATTCGCTTATCGCTTCGAGACCCGGGACCGTACCGTCGTCTTCTCCGGCGACACGACCTACTACCCGGCGCTGGCTGAGTTCGCGAAAGGCGCAGACGTGCTGGTGCATGAAGTGATGTACCTGCCCGCGCTCGAAAAGCTGATGAAGACCGTCGACAACGCGCCGACCTTGCTCGATCACCTCATGAAGAGCCACACCACCACGGAGCAGGTCGGCAAGATCGCCGCGGCGGCCGGCGTCAAGACACTGGTGTTGAGCCATTTCGTGCCGGGCGGCGATCCCGCGATTACCGACGAGATGTGGGCCACCGATGCGCGCAAGCATTTCGACGGTCAGATCATCGTCGGCAAAGACCTGCAGGTTATCTGAGTGTCAGGACACGCCACTATGCAATCCGCCGCGATTCCCCTAACGATGCTGACCGGCTTTCTCGGTTCGGGTAAGACCACGTTGCTGAATCGCCTGCTGCCGCAACCGGCGCTCGGCCGGTGTGCGGTAGTGATCAACGAACTGGGCGCGATCGGTCTCGATCATCTGTTCGTCAGCACCTCGCGCGACGAGACCATCGCGCTGCTGGAAAATGGCTGCCTGTGTTGCGGCGTGCGCGACGAATTGGCTGCGACCGTGGCGGATCTGCTGGAGCGCCGCACGCGCGGCGAAATTCCCGCGTTCGAGCGGATCCTGATCGAGACCACGGGACTTGCGCGGCCTGGTCCGGTGATCTCGTTGCTGCTAGGCGACCCGGCGCTTGAAGGTCGTTTGCAACTCGACGGCATTGTGACGACCGTGGATGCGAAACACGGCACCGCGCAACTTGCCCGCCATGAGGAATCGCGTCAGCAGGTGGCCGTGGCGGACCGGCTGTTGCTGACCAAGGCCGAACTGGTCGATGCGCCCGCACTTGCCGAGCTCGAGGCGGCGCTTGAGGCGCTGAATCCGGGCGCGACGCGCATCTCAGTACGCAACGGCGAGATTGACGCCCAACACTTGCTCGACATCCTGACACCGCGTGCCTTGCGACCCTGGTTGCGCGCCGAACCTGCGCCGCGCAAGTTGCTGATGCGTGGCGCGACGGCGTCACGCGTGGCCCATCCGGACATCGACAGCTTCTGCCTGACTTACTCGCAGCCTTTGCCGATGCAGGCATTCGAAACCGCGCTGACGGTACTGCTCGGCTATCACGGCGAACACATTCTGCGGGTTAAGGGGATCGGCAACTTCATCGGCGAATCGCGGCCGGTTGTGTTTCATGGCGTGCAGCAGTTGCTGCATGAACCGTTGCGGCTTGACGCGTGGCCTGATGAGGATCACACGACGCGGCTTGTATTTATCGTGCAGGGGCTTGCGAGGTCAGTGATTGAGGAGACGATTGCGCATTTTCTGCGTGAAGCGCCCACGCGCGCTCAAAGCAGTGCTCGACAACCCAGCTCGCAGGTTTGATCTCGCGTTGAGGGCCAAACACGAGCGGTCGTTGTGCCAGTGGTCCGCTGATGACGGCGGCACCAGCGAGATGCGGCCTGTCCCAGACGCCCCATGTAATGATATTGGACACTGAACCCGTGGCGAGAATCAGGTTGAGATAACGCTTGTATGTCTCCGCAACGGCGCCGTCACGGTCTTCTGTGGAACCGGTGAAACGGCTGTCGTCGACATCCAGCTCCGTGACATAGACCGACAGGCCCGGATCCCGTACCGCCAGGATGAAGCGCGAAAGACCTGGTCCGAAGGTATCTCCGGTACGCAAATGGGACTGGATTCCGAGCCCATGCACCGGGACACCTCGTTGCCTGAGCCCTTGCAACATCGCGAGTACGGCAGCACGCTTGCTCTCCCCGTAATGCCTGTCTTTTACCAGTCCATAGTCGTTGTAGCAGAGCACGGCACCGGGATCGGCCGTGTGCATTCTCCGGCACCACGATGCCGGCCTGGGAGGCGACGGCATCACGATACGTCGCATCGGTCGCCAGCTTTGCCGGGTCAAGCGCGAAACCGAACTGGATGCCCTTTTCAGCGGCAAGCTGACGCAGTGGCACGAAGGTTTCAGCTGCAACCGAAAGGCGACTGCCCAGGAAGGGGGCGCAGACCAGTGCGCGAAGAACTCCGGCAATGAACCGGCGTCGGCTTGCTGGGTACACGGGTATCACCTTTGCGTAAAAAAAGATGTCAACCGCCGCCCGACTCAGTCCTCAATTGCCTCAATACCAAGTCGCCTGGCTCGCTCAACGTTGTCCTTCATGGTTTTGAGTTCTTCGGGGGCGTGGCCCTGCCAATCCGTAACCTCGCCCGTGACTCGAAGCGGATCGCGAGAGCGGTATGACTTCGTCGGGTTCCCTGGGTACTTTTTGTCCGTCAGATTGGGGTCATCTTCAATCGGGCCGGTCGGCTCCACTATGTAGATTCTGCCAGGTTCTTCGCCGAGCGCCAGCTCGGCCCCCCAAGTGGCCGCATTCAAGGTGGCCGTCAGATAGACATAGACCGCCTTCTTCCCCTTGCCGAAGTTAGAGTTGTAGCCGGCCTTGATCAGGTCCCCCAGCTTCAGGTCGGCCTTCGTGCCATGGTAGAAACGCTGCGAATTCAGATCGTCGATAGCTGCCATCGGATCGCCTCCCTATAAGTCACTCTATTGCCCGGCTAGCCGTTCTTGCGTCAGGTGAGATCGCCATGGCTCAGCTTGTACGCGGACGCGCAAGCGGCACCCCGTGAATCCTCACGGCAATCCAGCTATTGCCTGGCACACCTTTCAAGATCACCGATTACCCGCGATCGTGCAAGATTTGTGAAAGGCTGCTCATGACCGCACTGCGCCAGTTGCAGAACAGACTCGCTTCCGCTCCGCTCGTGGACTAGTCGTCGTTCAAACGCGCATACAGCTGGAAATTTCCCGGAATGCCACGGACCATGCGATATGAGCGAAGCAGGCCCTCGTACCGATATCGACATTTCTGCAGTACGCGTGCCGAGCCCGAGTTGGTTTCAAGCACTGTTCCTTGAACTCGAACGAATCCAAATGCTGAAAACGACCACTCGGTTACCGCCGAGCATACGGCGCTCGCAATTCCTCTTCCCCAATAATCGGGCGCAAGATCGTAGGCAATTTCCGCGGTACGGTTGATATCGGAGACGGTGTGAAACCCAATCGTGCCGATGAGCTCGCCAGCGAGGTCACTGACGATCGCCAGCCGCCTGATTGAAGATGATAGTTCAGAATCGAGCGCGTCGAACATCGGCAGGAGGTCTGTTTCTGACTGCAGGTTCCAGCTTGTGTGTCGAACAACGTCGGGATTCGACAAGTATGCATACCACGAAGGCGAATCGCTGCGTTCGAGCTGACGAAGGGAGAGACCAGGACAGCCTGACTGAGGGGCGCTTAGGATCTTCATTGTCTTGTTTATGCGGTGAGAGGTGTCCGCATTAAGCCTAAAATCGAGTGTTGACGATAACTCGCGCCAGCGTTGCGAATCCGATTATGTGCGTGACGGACAATACAAAAAGTGGAATCGCAATCTTGTCAGGTAGAGGTATGCGCATCGACTGCCCGTCGTCAATATCGACCCGGCGATATTGCTCGCATGGCCCGTTATTGCGCGGTCTCTCCATCCGTCTGCAATTTATGAAGTACCTGCATCGCCGTCTGTGCCGACTCGAGTGGAACAAAAATATGATCGTGGTACGCGCCCGCCACCACATTACAGCTGATGCCGGAATAACCCAACGCGCGGGCAAATGCCGCGGTCAATCCCACCGCCTCCAGGGCTGAATTCACGGTCAACGTAATCCAGGCACATTTGAACAACGCATTCAAACCGCTGGTCGCCGCATCCGCCTCGCTCGTAATGACCGACAACCCCTCCGGCTCCCGAATTGACGCAACGATGACGGCCGGGTCGATGGCATGACCGTCCTTGACCGAAGCAAACACAAACACGCCCGGGTTGAGCACCGGCTCCAACGTTTTTAATAAAACAGAAAGATCGGAAACTGGGGGCATTTAATCTCCTGTGCAGTAACGCTCGGCAGCGCCTGACGACGCCCCCGCGTGATCGACCTCACAGTTTGGCAGCGATCGAATCAGCGTGTACCTCCCGTAGAGGGGTAGTCCGCGTTGTTGACAACTGACGTGTCGGCGTCCTGCCACTTGAAGTAGTAGAAGCCTATGAAAACGCATATCACGCAGACCGTCAATGCTGCACCAATCACTGCTTTGGTCGGACGATCCATGAATCGAACTCCATAGTTAGCCAACAACAGTTGATGTCGCATTGTCGCCAGGTTCGGAGTAACGGTCCAGCGACCGGTTCCGGCCGCGTGCCGCGTCATGCAATGAGGCATGCGCGGCTTCAATGTCACCAGGCTGCGATCGGCAGCAGCCGACCGGGAGCGCCGTCGGCTCAATGAATGGTTAGGCGCCGACATTTGATGGGCTGGACAATGCAAGAAAGACCGCTGTCCGTGAGGGCAGCGGCCTTTCTATGATGCGTGGTGAATGAAGGACTCGGCTAGTCGCCAAACTGTGACAGCGGTCACAATGACAACTGCGGTCCACGCGATTGAAGCGCTTAGCGGCCTTACGCTTATTTGCGCCTGGTTAGCCTTAATTGCTGTTATTGGGCAGCCGGCGACACTGTGCTCGGGGTTGCCAGCGTATTGTGACTCCCTGGAAGGTTGGTGAGGGACGTTGAGATATTATTGTTCGTGGTATTCGGCAGGCCCGAGTTCGGCGACCCGGCGCCTATGCCGCTGTCCGAGTTGGTCACGCCAGGCGCGCCGTAGCCGCTCGTTGCATTGGCCGGCGAAACAGTGCTTGGGGTTGCCAGTGTGTTGTTGCTCTGTGCATAAGCGCCGCCCGACAGCGTGAGTGCGGCGACAGCCGCGATTAATGTGCTGGTTGCCTTATTCATGACCTGCTCCTCCTTGATTGGATTGGAATTTCGACGCAAACGGTCCATCCGTATTCCTCACAGTGGTCGTTGTACGCTTGGCTATCGCGCCCTTAGTAATTGATATCAAGTTTAGGAAAACGGTCGATAATAATTAAGCGCATTGTTCGCAACGGTCCATTTCGATTTTCGGAACTACCCCTAACGGGTCCCGGTCGCCAATTTGAGGCCGTCGTGGTTCGGCATTGCGCGGTGCATGCTACGTGACCCGCGAGGAAACTGATTGGGCTGCTGGGGTAGCGTTAAAGGCATTGGTCGAGACGTTGCACGTGCTTTGAGAGCCACGCAGGGACACGCGTTATGGTCCCTGTCGTCGATCCTTTTTATGCAGTGCCGTGCGATGCGATGCGATGCGACCAAAGCGTCATCCGACTCATTCCGCACGTCGGTGACTTCAACTTTCATAGTCGTCTGGTCGAAAGCTAATAGGCCGGTTTTTCGTACAGTGACCAGACATAACCGCCGGGTCCCGGTTCCGGCCACAGACCTACGCGGGTAAAGCCAAGCGATTCGTAGTAGGCGCATAGCTTCGCGTTGTGAACGGGGCAGTCGAGTCGGACATAACGCCGGTTCAAGCCGCTCACCTTGATGCCGCACCAGTCAAGCATGAAGCCGCCGAGTCCTCGTCCGTTAAAGCCTCTCCGCACGCTCAGCCCGTGCACATAACCGGCGATCGGTTCCTGAGGCCCCCAGCGCTGTTCATCGTCGAGATCGAGCGAAAACGTCCCAACAGGAGTGTCATCCAGCTCGACGACATACACGTCCTTTTGAGAAACATTGTTTCGCATCCATCGCTCGGAGACTCCGCCTCCTTCTTTGCCCCACGCGTAGTCGCGGTGCGCTACCTTCATTGCGTGCGCATCGTTCCGGATCTGCGTAAGCACCGGTACATCATCTGCCGTTGCCCGGCGGACGCTCTTCGAGGTCATCGCTTATTTCTCCGATACGCAGTCTTGATGGAGGAAGAGCGAAGATTACCAATACGCCCTTACGTTGCGCCAACCATCTGAAAGGCGGCTTTTGCCGATGATGTCGACTAAGGTGTCAGCGTCGGATTCGACTGCCAGAACCTCGGCCTGAACACCAAGCCAGATGCGCATAATTGATTGGGTTCGAGACATCTATATTCTCTGGCGGCCACAGCGTTTACCGGTCCGCCGTCTGCTCAAGGCTCTGAGAACCCTGCCGGTTCTCTCATACGTACAGCGAGCAGTGAATGGGCACGGATTCACTGTATGGCGGAGTTTTCACTTTGCAGTTGCTGGCACAAACTGGATAGTCGTTGTACACGACCAGGGATCAGGTCGAGAGCCATGGACGATCTTCATCAATAGATCGAAGGTTTACTCGTTTCAAGGGCGATTCGCTGACTTTCAACAGTTTGTCGCGCAGTTGCCTGAGCCTTTGCAGAGCGAATTCAGGGCGAATGAAGCACTGTTTTCGAGCCCTCGTCGCAACCGGGTTTCTGATGTGGCGTAAGTGCTGTAAAACCAGGAGGTCGACCGGTTGAATCCAAGACCGCACTCAACCCGATGATGATTGCCGCAGATCGACCCAACGCGGTCGATGAAATCTCTACAAAGCAGTCACTTTTTCGTGCCCTGGCTTGACACCCATCCATTCATATACGCGTGGCGTTCCCCGACTTCCTGTCGCGTTGCGATCTACGTAATTTGTCTCGATTCCGGCACTGTAGGTGCTTTGAATGCATCGGGATATTCGTGACGAAACCAGTCTTTCACCTGATCGTGATTGAGCGCAAAGAATTCGCGCGATCGCGGTATCAGGACAAAACCGAATGCGAGCAGGCAGGTGGCGAGACCGAAGCATGTATAGACCTTGCCCACCGCCCAATGCGTGAGCGCTACGCCAGCTATCATCGGTCCAAGAATGCCAGCAATCTGCGTGGTCATCATGCTGGCAGCGAGTATGCGTACACGGAAATTCTGCGGAATCGCCAATGAACGATGAGTCGCGCCAACGAGTCCCATCGATGCATTGGCGAAACCCACACATGTCAGTGCCAATACGAGCATGATGGGTGAATGAGCCCACCCCGAAGCAGCAAGTGCCAGCCCTTCACACATCGCGGCCCCTACGCGGACATTGAATCGGCCGAACCGACTGACCAGCGCGTCAGATCCACGAAAGCTGCCGAGTAGCAAACCCATCGATAAGGCCGCTTCGCAGCCACCTAGCCAGAGACCCGACAGCCCGAGTGATTGAACTTTCAGCGGGATCAGCATGCCGACGGCAGGCCCCTGGAATATCCATACGAGGAAGTTGACAAGTGTCCAGCCGCGCTCCAATGGAACGATCCATTTAGCATGCAGCCCGGCACGCAGGTCTTCCCACCACCGGGCTAAACCGCGATGGTGTTCGCGACGTTGAGATTGGGATGGGAGCTGCAAAGTCACGTAGGCAGCAACGCCAAGCAGAATGCCGTTCATCCAGAATGTTGCAGCGATGCCGCCCAAGGCCAGTGTCGCGCCGGCCAATGCGGGTCCTAGGGCACGGCCGGCCGCTTGCGTCGATTTACGAAGACGAAGCGCTTCGGCCAAACGATTCGCCGGAACAAGTTCAGCCGAAATGGTGGCGCTGGCCGGATCGATGAAAGCTTTCGCTATAACGGTAACCACGCCTATGCAGATGATGAGCATAAGTCGGTAGTCGGACAGCGAGGCGAGCGTAGCGAGGGTAAAGGCGACGACCATCAAGGCGCAGACACCCCATACAATCTGCGGTCTCTTTGCGTATCGATCCCCAAGTGGCGAAAGCAGCGGCACTGCAAAAATCGTAGTGGTGGCAATGCTTACGCTGTAGATCGCGAGGTCATGTGCGCCGCCCCGATGAACGATCCACCAGGGGAGCGTGATATAGCCAACCATGTCCGCCAGAATCGTCAGAAAATCGCTGAGAAGCAGACTGCCAAGAGGGGGGACGATTGCGTCTATGCGAGATTTGATTCCCCGAAACACCGCTTTCTCCCCTGTTGAGTTCGACGACGGATTTCGGCACGCGCCCGAAAGCAGACGGCGGCACCAATCCAAAGCAGTCGTTGGTCAGCATATCTAATGGCACGCGTACGGTGCATGGGCAGCATCAACACCCAATATGGCTCACATCTGATTCTGGCGCTGGCATGCCCGCAGAATCTGTTGAACCGCAAATCCGTCTCTGACGCTCTGCAGATTCTGCAGGACACACACGTGATACGACCTTTCTCGAGGCAAGAGCAGCGCGCCATTTCTGTAAAGCGCGTCGCACGAGCGTCTGATCGCGTCTGCCGCCATGCTGCTTTCGCTATTCCTCAGCGATTGCAGGATGCATTGATCGTAGTCTGGATTGTCGGCGCCGATAGCCAAGGCCGAGAGCGGCGAGGCGAGCGTGATCGAGAAAAGCAGATAGGTGAGACTGCGCATGGATTCTGGGCGAGACGCAGGGATGAAGAGGGATAATCCTACCATGTCGCATTTCGAAATTCTCGGTGCAATGACCAGCTGAAATCGACTCTTATGGGAGTGACGAACTCCCGGAAACCTTCATTCGTTATCAGCCAAAAATCCTTTGGTAGAACTGGCTGGGATCTCCGGCGGCGCCGTAAGGCTTTCTAATTCAAGGCGACTGGCGCAAGAGATTTCCTATAAGAGCAGGGCTTCAGGTCATCACCTCCGAATGTTGGATGATCCTCAAGAATCGGAATACGGTGTGCCGTCTTTATGCAAGAACCGGCCGTCGACGCTGGGGCTCATCATGTCGATGTCGGAGCAGGTGATGACATCCGCAGGTGAGCGCGAGCCGACTTCGAGATAAACGGCCATCACGTTCGACTTGTTAATCATGTGATGGCCATTGCCGGTGTCTTTTGGAAAGGCAGCACAGTCGCCGGCCTGAAGCACCGTTTCACCGTCGTCTTCGATCAACGTAAGCTCGCCTTCAAGCAGGTAGACAAACTCGTCTTCGGCAGAGTGCCAATGGCGCTGGCTCGACCAGTTGCCCGGCGGCAAGCGCATAAGATTGACACCAAAATCACTGAGTGCGCCGGCGTTGCCCAGTCGCCGGCGTATCCGATCGGCGCAGGGTGCATCGAACGGTGACGGATAACCCGTACCTTGACGTTCTGGTACGTCGGCGATGTTGATCTTGGGCATGTGAGACTCCGTAATTTCACGCTGACAAATCGGTTCAGTGAAGTTCGGCGAGCATGTTCCAGGGCAGGTAGTCTTCCAACGCTCTCCGACCTACGGGAACCTGGTGGACGACTACGGAAACCTGGTGGAAGAACCAGGCAGTATCAGCGCCAGCCGGCCACTTGCCGCGCTCAGTTCAACGCTCAATAGCGTAGGCATGGGGCTCTCGTTTTGCCGCGGATCCGATCGCCCGATGGAGTGTAGTAACGGGGCCATCCGCCCCCGAATCTTTAGGCTAGCAGGAAATGTGTTTAATCGACAAGGCATGTGGAGGCGCCAGCGGTGCGCGTCGTCTAATTACCGCATTTGAAGCAGCTGTTCGACATCAAGCCATGCGTTTTGGCTGCCGTAATCAAGACATCGGGGCCGGTTGCACTGGTAACTACGCCGGGCAGACCCTGTCTTGGAGTCGATCATGAGCTATATTCGCGCCGCGGGTAAGGCCACGCGCAGCCTTTGCCTCTTTCTCTTTTCCAGCGCTGTGTTTCTGCTATGGGTATCACTCGCTGCGGGGGCTGGGTTCATCTTGCTCCAGTTGCCCGATGTATGGGCGACGCACAGCGACGACGAAAGTACTCGCTATGCAATCATGTCTGTCACCGCGTATGCGCTAATTGTCGGCGTGCTGTTCCTGGTCTTTATCGCCGGGTCCATCGCGCGGCTGTCCGACGCGCTGATAGCAGCACGAACGGCGGTTCGACACCTTCGCGAGATGCGCGCCGTCCGGCGTACACGAAGTGACGCCCTCTCTGCAGTTGCGCTGCATCCGGTCCGAAACACGCTCTAACGCCGGGATGCTTTGTCGACCGTGAAGCTCACGAACACGGGCTTTCTTGGCGCCATATTTCCCCGGCACATTTGCGCCCGCACTGCAACGGATGACGACAGGTGCATCCCGACCCGCAAGGGATGTTCAACCTTTCTCACCAGCGGTCGTTCAAGGACATGGCTGGCATTGGATCGATGATATGCGGGTGGTACGACGGCCGCGATGCGCCGCAGCGAGGGCCGCGATTTTTTGGGCCCGTGCGGATTGATCGCCACTGACCGCCAGCGACCAAAGTCACTGTTGGCACTATCAGGTAGTGGCCACGTCGCTTGAGAAATATGTCTTTGATCTATGACGTTGTGATTGCCGGCGCCGGCCCTGTCGGCTTGTTTCTCGCCTGCGAGCTGCGCCTCGCCGACCAATCACCTACCCCTCAATGCGACGAGACGAACTTTGACTCTGGAAATGCGGGCGGCAGCGCGAAGCTCTCGCGAAGGCGTTTCGTCTCCGCGGCAGGCGTTCGCCCAAAGAGCCGCTTGAACTCCCGATTGAATTGAGAAGGGCTGACATAGCCGACAGCATGACATGCCGCCTCAGCGGTCATACTTTGGCGCACCATCAGCAAGCGAGCCTGATGCAATCGAGTGGATTTCACGTACTGCATCGGCGACGTACTCGTGATGGCCTTGAAGTGGCTGTGGAACGTAGGAACGCTCATCCCGGCCTGGTTTGCCAAGCCCGGAAGGTCGAGCGGCTCTGCATAGGTCGCATGGATACGCTCCAGCGCCTTCCCAATCTTTCCGAATTGCCCTTGCATTGCTAAAGCCGCACGCATTGCATTGCCTTGTCCGCCGGTAAGAACACGGAAATACAGTTCACGCATCAGCCCCGGACCCAGGATTGCAGCGTCAAGCGGCCGGTTCATTGCCTCCAGAAAGCGCAATACAGACGCTCGCATCGGCGCATCCATTGGACTCGACATCATGGTCTGCGGCACGTCGCCCGGCGATGGAAAACCGTGACGATCTATCTGAATCATGAGCTCGGCCGCTACCTGAAAGTCCAGATGCAGGTACAGGGCAAGTAGCGGACGCTCGGGCGTCGCGTCGGTCTCCATCGTGAAGGGGACCGGCACCGCGACAGCCAGATAGTGCTGCTCGTCATACACGTAAACCTGGTCGCCCAAATATCCCCGCTTTCTACCCTGGCAGACGATCACGATGCCGGGATCGTATAGCACCGGCGTGCGAGACAACGCCCGGTCCGAGCGCAGGATGCGCACATCCCGCAACGCAGTCAGGTTGTAGCCTTCCTGCGGAGCCAGCGCAGTCAGCAAGGCCACCATGCGGCGCCGTTCACGTGCACTGGCAGAGGAAACAGCTTGCTCGATGCTCTCCTTGTGGGCCGCTTTGCTCATAGAAATAGGCAATAAATACAGAAAAATTGGTCTGATTTTCGGGAGATCTTCAGAATAACATGCAACTTTCCAGACCAGCGCAGGAGTGTTTGCAATGCCATCAACTAAAACCATGCTTATCACCGGCGTCAGTAGCGGCTTCGGACGCGCATTGGCCGAAGAAGCGCTCGCCGTAGGGCATCGGGTCGTCGGCACAGTACGAAGCGAGCAGGCAAAGCAGCGCTTTGAATCGCTTGACTCCGCACGCGCATTCGGTCGAATACTCGACGTTACTGACTTCGACTCAATCGAAGATGTCGTCAAGGGGATTGAAGCAAGCGTGGGACCACTGGACGTGCTGGTGAACAACGCCGGTTACGGTCACGAGGGCGTCATGGAAGAGTCGCCGCTTGCTGAAATGCGTCGGCAATTCGACGTGAATGTGTTCGGTGCTGTTGCCGTCATGAAAAGTGTGTTGCCGTATATGCGCGAGCGGCGACGCGGACACATTCTCAACATCACGTCGATGGGCGGCTTTATCACCATGCCGGGAATTGCCTACTACTGCGGCAGTAAATTCGCCCTGGAGGGAATCTCCGAGGTCCTCAGTAAAGAAGTCAAGCCGTTCGGCATCCATGTGACCGCAGTGGCACCTGGGTCGTTTCGCACTGAGTGGGCTGGTCGTTCGATGGCTCGAACACCGCGCTCGATCCCGGACTACGATTCTCTGTTCGACCCGATCAGAAAAGGACGGGAAGAGAAAAGCGGCAGGCAGCTCGGAGATCCTGTGAAAGCTGCACGTGCCATGTTGTCCATTATCGAAAGCGACGAGCCGCCATCGCATCTTCTGCTAGGAAGTGATGCGCTCGGTTTGGTCCGGGAAAAGCTCTCGTCACTCAGTGCAGAAATTGACGCGTGGGAAGCCGTTACCAGATCGACGGACGGATGAGTGTGGGTCGCGTCCGTACGGGCCTTACTCCCCGTTTCACGTCGCAATCCACCCGCTGACGGCCCGACGGGTGCCAGACTCGCGTAGCCAGCGCTCGACAGCGTGACCGGCCGTTCTGGCCGGTCATGTGCAAACCTGGATTCTGCTCATGCCGGAAACTCGCTTTGTAGACAAAGCGGCAAAGATCACTTGCACTGCCACGGGGCCAGAGTATATGATTCGTATATGGATCATATATTGAGAGTGTTATGGGCATTGTGAATATCGAAGATGATTTGCACGATCAAATGCGTAAAGCGAGCGCCGTGTCGTGTCGGTCGATCAACGCGCAAGCGGCCTTCTGGATCAAGATTGGCATGCTGTGCGAAATGAATCCGACGCAGAGTTTCAATGAGATCGTTGCTCGGGAAATGCGAGCCGCGGGCATTGTGGAGCCAGCCATCAAGGCGGCTTCGACATGACCAAGCGGCCAGAAGAAATCGCCTTGCTGGCTGAGTCAGGAAAGTTGCTAGCGGATGTGTTTGGCTATTTGGATCGGCTGAGCTTGATCGGTATGTCAACCATGCAGATCAATAATCTGGTTGATAGCCTCATCGTGGATGAACTCAACGCACGCCCAGCAAGCAAAGGGCAGTACGGGTATGCCTACGCCCTCAACTCCTCTCGCAACAATGTGGTCTGCCACGGTGTTCCATCTACGACCGATATATTGCAAAGCGGGGATATCGTTAATTTCGACATCACGTTAGAGAAAAATGGCTATATCGCTGATTCCAGCAAAACGTATCTTGTTGGTGAGGTGCCGCCGCTGGCTAAACGGCTTGTGCAAGTGACCTACGAGGCCATGTGGAAGGGAATCAAGGCCGTTCGTCCAGGCGCCAGACTTGGCGATGTCGGGCATGCCATCGAGCGGCACGCTCGGAGAAACGGCTATTCGGTCGTCAGGGAATATTGCGGGCATGGCATTGGGCGTGAAATGCACGAGCCTCCCCAAGTGCTGCATTGGGGAAAGCCGCAAACGGGTTTGGTGCTGCAGGAAGGCATGGTGTTCACCATCGAACCGATGATTAACCAGGGGCGGCATGCCGTTCGGACAGAAGAAGATGGCTGGACAGTCGTCACGCGCGATGGGCAACTGTCCGCGCAATTCGAGCACACCGTAGCCGTGATCCGAAACGGCGTGCGGGTCTTGACGTTGCGCCCCGAGGAAAAGATGCTGAACTGACCGCTTCCGAAGGTCCGTGCATCGACAGGCAGCAGCTAATCGCAATGATCATGCTGCTCCAATCGCCCGTGTGCCCAACCATGGGTTGCTCTCCGAACTCCGCCACGTCGCGCGGAACCGGCAAAATCTGCAGCGCGAAATTGCGGCCGGCATGTCACCGCCACGTCGATCGAAGCTTCAGATTCATTACGGGTATAGCTTCCACGTAATGCAGACCATAAATAAGTTTTACTTTCCGATTTTCCGTCGCGCCGCCATTGTGTGAGCCAGACAGCCAGTCTATAGCCACAATTCATGCAATGCGCAGCCGCATTCATGGGAAACGTGGCTATCTCTTCAGATGAGCATTTCTTAAGATTCCTTAAGGAATCGTCGCTGATCGGCGTCGTTCAGGAGCGGGATAAATTTCGGTACTCGAGCCGATGCCTGGACCGACGGTCAGGCCAATAAACGGAAAGGAGACGAATCGATGGAAAAGCGCATGATGACCATGATGTTGCTCGCTGCGGCCGCATTGGCCGGTTGCGGAGGGGGAGATAACGTCAGCGCACCGACGCCGCCAAAGCTACTGACTAGCATCGCCGTGCCCAATGCTTCGAGCCCACCATTCAGTTTCGACATCAGCTACGTCGAGGCCGGCAAGTACTTTCTCGCCGACCGCAATAGCAAAGCCGTCGATGTCGTGGACACCAAATCGAACACGTTGATCGCACAGATCCCGGGGCCGTTTATCGGTGCCGGCGCCACGACCGACGAGTCCGGTCCTGACGGAATTGTAGGTATTACTGGCACGAACACGATCTATGTCGGCGACGTCGACTCGGTGAAGGTGATCGATACGGCTGCACAAAAGACGGTCAACACGATCGTCATCAGTAATTCCGGATCGCGCGTCGATGAGGGCTGCTACGATCCTGACGATCATCTTGCGATGTTCGCAAGCCCCGGAGACTCGCCGCCGTTTGTCACGTTGATTTCCACGTTGACACAAACGGCTGTTGCAAAGCTTCCTTTCAACGGCTCGTCGGGGCTCGAAGCGTGCACATATGATCCGGCCTCGAAGAGCTTTTTGATCAACAATGATGGGACTTCTGCCAATCCCGACGGCGAGCTCGATGTTATTACCGCCAGTTCTGCAGTGGCCGGCAGTCCTTCTGTCAGCAAATCGTTTCCGCTTGGGAAATGCGGACCGGCGGGGATCGTGCTCGGCCCGAATAACGACGTGCTCATTGGATGCGATCCGCCGGCGGGCGACCCGCTCATCACGCTGATCCTCGACCGTACAAGTGGCGTAATTCAAGCCAGCCTGCCATTCGGCGGGGTGGACCAGGTCAGTTACGATCCGGCTTCCCACCGCTATTTCCTCCCGGCCCGACACTACGTCACGAGCGGTACCGCTGCGGCGTCAGGATTTAGTCCGCAGATGGGCGTAATCGATGGTGCGTCACGGCAGTTGCTCTTTAAGATTCCGGTGGGAACAGGCGCGCATTCTGTCGCGATCGATAGCACGCTTGGGCAAGTGTATGTGCCGTTCCAGCCCGGCGCGGCAGGATTCCCCAACGGCGGAATCTCCGTGTTCTCGACCCACTAGCCATTCTCATGTGGCTCATAGTCTAGCGGGCCGGATTGGATGACGATTGCCACCACACGTTTCAACAATGGCTGGGTGGACGCTCCCACCAACGCTCCACGATCCGGTGGGTTACGGGTCTGGAGCGCCGGTGATGCGAGTAGTTTGGTGGTAATGTCGATCTGGCGTTCACACTATTTATAGACAATTTTCGCCATCTTTCGTGGCGGAACCCCGGTCGTCGCCTCGCTTGGCGCCTGGCAATTGGCAATTGCCAATTGGCCCTTCAGTTTTCCTTAAGCATGTCAAAGCGATTTTCAGGCAGCACGCACGCCTCGCGTCATATCAGACCTTCACAGACAGGGGCAGCCTGCTGGAAGGTCAGGCCTACGTTGTACCTTCTCTCAGGTTCTGACTCACTCGGAAGCATGGAATAACCGCGCCGATCTGCTCTCGCTATTGCGCTGGCAGTGCATGTTGATCATAGGTCTTTTGCGCCTGATCAATCTCATGCAAATGCTTGATCGACCAGGCATATACCGCGCCGAACGGAACTTGCAAGGTACGCCCGAGCTCCGTGATCGAGTATTCCACCGCTACCGGCGAAGTATTGAGCACCGCCCGAGCGATCAGGCCATTCCGTTCGAGACGCCTCAAGGCTTGCGTAAGCGCCTTGTGCGTGATTCCTTCCAGCCTGCGCTTGATCTCATTGAAGCGTGTTGGCTTCCTGGTGAGCAGCGTAAGAATCATCACCGACCACTTGTTCGCCACCTGATCGAAAAACGAGCGTGCGGCGCAGTCCGCAAAGAAAACCTCATCAACCTCGCAAGTCATCCCGGTATCCTCCTGTATATCTGCGCACCTGAAGGTGCGTAATTGACCGTAGATATCCAATGTATAACATGGAGTCAGGTCAATTGCTTCGAGCTCGGCGTCACGCAGTCGAGCGAGCCAGGCGTTTGATGTTCCCATAACAAATAAGGATGGCGAATGGAAATAATGGAACATGAATTTTCCCGACGCGGCATGCTAAAGATCGCCGGTGCGGCGGCCGTTGCCGGCGCGCTGGGGAACCGTACGGCCTCTGCTGCGCCCGAATCGCCGGCAACACTGTTCGCGACGGAGCGAGGCAAAGGAAAGAACGTGATGTTTATCCACGGCTGGACTTGCGATTCCCATGACTGGAGTTGGCAACTGCCGTACTTCGAGAGCAAATACCGTGTCGTCGCTGTCGATCTGCGGGGGCACGGCCGGTCGGAGGTCATGCCGCTGGGTGCCTACGCGCCTGCTGATTATGTCTCGGACATCGAGGCGTTTATCGTGAGGAGATATCCTGGCCAGAAGTTCATCATCGTGGGACATTCGATGGGTGGGCAGATCGCCGCCCGACTCGCCGCCAGGCGGCCAGACCTGGTCAGTGCCGTTGTGTCGATAGACGGCGCACTCGGCTTTTCCGAAGCCGCTGCCGAGCTCTTTGCGAAAACCAGCCACGATCTAAGCACTGGCGATCCCGGCTTGGTGGTCCCCGCCCTCTTCGAGCTTGTCTATGACCGCAGCACCAATCCAGCATATAAGCGTTGGCACACGAGGCGCGTCCAGGGCATGCCCGCGCATGTCGTACGCGAGTCCTTTGCTCCCCTGTTCTTTGGTCGCGATCAGGTCGGCATTGGAGAGGCGAGTGCCACGCTTTGCAGGAGCCTCACGGTTCCTGTGAACCACCTGTGCCGTGATCCCGAGCAAGCCAACCGCATGCGCTCCTGGTTCGCACATCCGAAATCGAAAGTCGACGTATGGTCCAACACGGGCCATTGGATCATGCAGGACCGCAGCGACGACGTGAACGCTGCGGTTACCACGTGGATTGACACGCTCTAGCCAACGGCCTGTCGCGAACTGGAGAATCCTATGCCCGATCTTGACGTCCTGCTCAGTTCCTACCAGCTGAATGCCCTCACCGTGCCTAACCGCATCGTTATGGCGCCGATGACACGGTCCTTTTCTCCAGGCGGCGTGCCGACTGCCGAGGTCGCCGCGTATTACCGCCGCCGCGCAGAGCACGGCATCGGTCTTATCATTACGGAGGGAGCCGGAGTCGGACGCCCCGCCGCGCTCGACGATCCGGACGTCCCACGCTTCCATGGCGAGGCAGCGCTCGCCGGCTGGAAAAGGGTCGTAGACGAGGTCCACGCCGCTGGAGGACGCATTGCGCCACAACTGTGGCACGTGGGACATAAGCGCTCGACTGGCCCGGCTGATCGGACGCTGTCCATGCACTACGAGGGCCCCTCGGGCCTCTCCGTAACGGGTGACCGCGTGGGTCAGCCGATGAGCGAGGCCGACATCGCGGACACGATTGATGCCTTCGCACGGGCTGCGGCGGATGCGCAGCGGCTCGGGTTCGACGGTGTCGAACTGCACGGAGCGCATGGTTACCTTATCAATCAGTTTTTCTCGGAGGACCTGAACCAGCGCAGCGACCGCTATGGCGGATCGACACTCCTCGAGCGTTCACGCTTCGCAGTCGAAACGCTAAAGGCGATCAGGTCGGTGGTGGCCCCCGGGTTTCCGGTGATTCTTCGCCTCTCGCAATGGAAGCCGAAGGACTTCCGCGCGCGGTTAGCCGGGACGCCACACGTGCTCGAACGGTGGCTTGGCTCGCTCGCGGACGCCGGTGCGGATGCCTTCCACCTCTCCCAACCGGCCTACTGGCAACCCGCCTTTCCCGAATTCGACGCGAAGCTGAACCTCGCCGGCCGGGCGAAGAAAGTCACGGGCGTCACAGCCATTACAGTTGGCTCGATTGGACTCGGAAGCGACGTCTACGACTCGTTTGCGGGCAACGGCGCGCGATCTGTTCCTCTGGACGAATTGCTCGCGCGGCTGGAGCGAGGAGAGTTCGACCTGGTTGCGGTCGGACGCGCGTTGCTACAAGACCCGGCATGGCTCGAGAAGATTCGGCAAGGTCGCGTCGACGAAATTGCAGACTTTGCCCCGGATGCATTCTCGACCTTGGGCTGATCTGATCGTCGTCCCGTTCTACCATGGTGGCGTATACGGAAATGGGTAGAGCCTGCCATGCTGGGATCACCCGGCGCAACAGCCCGCTGGCGACGGCGGCGATTAGGCGACCGGCTCAAACCCGCATTTCAGCCAGAATCTGTTCAGCGAGAAAATCACAAGGCGGTCGGCCAGATCGGGCACTGCGGGCAAGGACGACTTCGAGTTCATCCAGGGGCGGCAACCCTTCGTTCTGCGATAACTGAACAAGGTGCCCCGGCACGCTGCATCGTGCGAGGGGAGCGACTGCCAGCCCTGCTTCGACCATGCTGATAAGACCCAACAAGCTCGGGCTTTCGTAGGACATCCGATATTTGATATTTTCCCGCTGAAGCGCGCTGATGGCGTAAGCACGTGCCGTACTGCCATGTGCGAAAACGGCGAGTGGAAGCGGGCGCTCCTTCCACACTTTTCTTGCGGGCGACCCGGCCCACACCATCGGCTCGAAGCGGATGAATTCGCCCGCGATGCCCTTCGTTTTCGTGAGGCAGGCCAGGTCCAGCGTATTGTCCTTGAGCAAGGGAGCGAGCTCACTGCTGGGCAGGCCGATTACCCGAATGTCGACACGGGGATGAGCAAGCGCGAACTTGCCGAGAACCTGTGGCAGCAGCGATGAAACGTAGTCGTCAGGAACGCCGATGGTGACGCGGCCCTTCATCTCCGGGCGAACGACCGACGCCCACGCTTCCTCCCGCATCGCCAGCATTCGACGGCCATAGTCCAGAAGCGTCTTGCCCTCTGCGGTAATCGCCACGTTACGGGTGCTTCGCACGAAGAGCGGTTTTCCCAGCGCTTCTTCAAGCGATTTGATCTGCATGCTCACCGCCGACGGCGACCGATGCACGGACTCCGCACCGCGAACAAAGGATTCCGTATCGGCGACTGCCACCACCATTTCCAGCACATCCAGATCGAGTTTTTTCACATTAGTCAGAAAATCTGAGGAATACATTCAGTTTAATTCGTTTTACGGGAGTATGTATCGAATCGATACTACTCGCGATAACCACTTGAAAGGAGCCCGCGAAATGCACGGTACGGCATCGATTTACGGATTTGTCGCGGTCGGCGGAATGCTTGCTGTGACACCGGGTCCAAACATGGTCTACGTGATGTCGCGCTCGATTGCGCAAGGACGCACGGCCGGGCTGATATCGCTTGCGGGCGTAATGCTCGGCTACCTCTTCTACATGTTTGGGGCAGCGTTCGGTATCACGGCGCTCTTCCTGAGCGTGCCGTACGCAGGCAGCGTGTTGGGTGCAGGAGGCGCTGTTTATCTGTTCTATCTGGCGTGGCAGGCTGTGAAGCCTGGCGGCCGTTCTCCCCTGGAGGTTCGCGATCTGCCTCGCGAACGGCCTCGCCGGCTCCTGGCGATGGGCGCAACGACCAGTCTGTTGAATCCCAAGCTGGCCATGATCTTTCTGTCACTCCTGCCGCAGTTCATCAACTACCAGAACGGCAGCGTTCTCAGGCAATCGCTCGTGCTCGGTTCGTCGTTGATTGTCGCCTTCGCATCGGTCAATGGCTTTGTGACAGTCTGCTCCGGCAGCATGGCGACGTTCCTGTCCAGTCGCCCGGGACTTCTGCAGGTTCAACGCTGGACGATGGGTGTTGTTCTGTTTGCGCTCGGCGCACACATGGCCATCGATGCATTGAAGCTGGGAGGCATCTATTGAGCTAACGCTCAAATCAGGTCGAAAGCGGCCACCCGGCCGCAGACAATACCAGGACGCCTGTCACGGACGAAACGCGCGGTCAGGGTGTCCAGCGATAAACGGTGATGCTGGACCCCTTGACGTTGTTCTTGGTGACCACGTACTCGCCTGTCGATCGAAGGTACGCCCTGACGCCGTACATCGAATCGATGGCACTGCTGGCGTCCACGGTAGCGCTACTGGTGTTGACCAACGTGGTGTCGAGGTTGCCTGTAGCGAGATTGAAGGCATCGATGTTCGGCAAAGCTTGCCCGCCACTGAACCAGTAGCCGACGAAGAGATAGCTGCCGGCCGCGTCAATCGACTTGGCGCCGGCGTGGGTGAGGTTGATCACCGGATTGGGTTTGGTGGTGTTGCCCGCGCTCCAGCCGTGATACACCTCGATCCGCGTGCCTATCGACGTCCAGTCCGTACTCCCGACGATGCCCTGTCCGAGAATCATGGTGTCGCTATCCGCAAGGTAGACGATGCGAGTCAACGGCTGGATGCTCGCAGGAATGCGGATGGGGATACCGGGTCCCCATGTTGGCTTGCCGCTGGCGTCGAAGCCGGTCAACGGGTAGTGGTAGATGTAACCGGTCTTGTCCAGCCCGGCCCACGCGCCCCCCTTGCTGTCGATGCAGAATCCGTCCCTGACCGATGCGGTCGTATTGAACGCCGCACCGGGAAGCGTGGCGTCCGGTATTGCGATGTAGCCATGCGCGGCATTGAAGTGAAAGAAGTAAAAAGTATCGGGATTCTGGCCGAAGGCCACGAGGATCCGGTTGGCGCCGACGGCGGCAATCTGACCGAAGTGCTCATCCCGTGAGCGATCGTTGATGTTGATGCGTGGATCGGATGGATAATCGATCGGATCGACAGTGTTCGCAACGAAGGTTCCCCCAACGGTGCCGGTGTAGATGTTGGTGCCGCCATAGAAGTAGGCGCCGTCGGTACCCGGATCCGGCGCGGCGATCCCCTCGAAGTTGAGGGACTGAAGCTTCCACCGCAGGTCGCCGGCACTGTTGTACGCATGAATATCGGTGCCGCCGTTGCGGCCGAGGTCCCAGCTGCCGCCCCACGGGTTGTTGAGCACATAGAGGTTGCCCGCGGTGTCCTTGCCGATGCCAGCGACACGGGTGAAGCGCTTCGCGCCGACCTGGCCTTTGATTCCCGTCGTGGTGTCGAGATAACCGCCCTGAATGCCGAATGTACCGGCGAGCGTCGGCGTGCCTGAGAGCGTATAGCGCTTGATGTTCATGTCGGGACCTTCGTCCCCGACCATGAGCTGCCCCGACGACGCGTCGAAATAGAGCGCCGACGGCTGCGACGCGCTGGGCATCCGGATGGTGTTCAGCAAGGCGCCGGTTGGACTGAACCCGACGATCGAACCCTCACTCTTCTGTGCGACCCAGACGTTGCCTGCACCATCTAGTGCGAGCGCGCCCGGACCCGAGACGTTGAGATCCCGCTGCCAGACGCCGTCGGTAGTGTAGATCCGGACGCGATTGCCATAGAAGTCGCTCGCATAGAGGAGCGAGCCTGCCGTGGCGAGTCCGGTGATGACGTCGATCCGAGGCTGGTTGTTCAACGCACTGACCTGAATCAAAAGATCGCGGGTCTTGGTGGTGCGGTTGTATCGTCCCACCGCGCCGCTTCCGTACGTGCTGCCGGGCTGCAGTGCCACGAAGATCGACGTCGCGTTGCCCGTGATCGCGCTGCCCTGAAACTCGCCGTGCGCACCAATCGAACCGAGGCTCTTGCCGTTCTGGTAGATTGCGACGCCACCCTCATACTCGTCCCACATGGAGGCCGTATAGATGACGCCTGCGGGCGCGACCCACATGGAACGCGCAGTGTTACCCACGTGGGCAGCGAGGGTGCCATAGGTGTTCGCCAGCCAGTCGGTGGTGTTTTCCGCCTGACAGGCCGGCGCAATCATCGCAGTCGTGGCGATCGCTGCAGCGAGAAGCACAGCATGAATTCGTTTCTTCTCGACCATGGCTGATGCTCTCCTGAATGCAGTGATCATTCACGTGAATGGTAGGCCGGCCAGATTATTTAATCCGTGATCTGTGACCCACCTATGAACATATGCAACTCATTGCGCCTTTACAAGCCGCACCGTGATTTTGCATACGGACGTGAATTGCGGTCTTGGGGGAAGTTCGATCGTCTCCTGTTGGGCGCGTGTTGTCTCATGCATGGAACATCGTTATGCGTGGCGCGTAAAGGGGTGATCGGCGGCAAGCGCCATTCAAGAAACGTCAGCGCTGGCGAGCGCGTGTTCGACGTGTAAGTAATTAATGGTACGTCGTCTTGGACGACTGCAGCTTGGTCAGCACGCCGCGTTTGAATCGGAACCAGCCTTGCGAACTTTGCATCACGACTTCATCGCCTTGCCAGAACACGCGCCTGACCGTCATGCGTTCGCCCGAGCGCTGGACAAGTGGCGGATGCTGGCGGAAGTCGTACAGCACTGGGCCGGAATCGGTTTGCACGAGCATGCGCGTGACGGTGTCATTCGCATCGACGTCATCGAAATGCGTGAGCGTATTCGCGCCGAAGCGATCAAAACCTTCCTTGTCGAGCATCCCCACGAAATCGCGGTGGGCGCGCACGAATTCCAGTTTTCCCGAGGACGTGGCGAGCGGGCCGGACGCGTTGCTTTGCGCATGAACGCAAGTCGCGAAAGAGGTGGCTGCGATCGCAGCGAGAAATAGTCGTCTCATGTTTCCTTTTAGATTCAGCAGCGTCTCCAACGACGGAGCACGACCTGCAATCGCTCCGTGGGAACATTGTCGTCAATTTTGGTCGACATGTCGAAGGACTGGCTCAACGCGATGGTGAAGCGCGCGACGGGGAATGGCCGGGATCAATACACCTTGAAGCTTCCGGTGCGCGCCATCACTGCCAGTCCAATAACGGCAATGCCCGCGAAGAGCGCTGGCAACAGGAAGACATGGGGAAGGCCCACGAATGCGACCCCGAAACCGCCCGCGATGCCGCCTAACGCCGAGGCGAGTGCCGTCGAGCTCATGAAGATGGCCGACGCCGTCGCCACCGCGTTGGGAAGCAGCCGTTGAGCGACGAGGATGCCCAGAACCATAAATATGCCCCAAACACCCCCCATGAGAATCTGTCCGGCGAACATGCCCATGACGGACGGCCAGAACGCAAAGCAAAGATTGGCAAACACCCCCATGGCGGCCCCGATACACATCAACCACACGTTACCAAGCTTGCGGCCCAGCCCGATGCTGAAGGGCATGATGAGTAGCTCGATGAATGGCTGTATCCCGATGACTGCTCCCCGTACCGCCGGGCCTAGCTTGAGGTGTTCTTCCATGTAGATCAGGAGGAATCCGTACTTCACCGGCTCCCCTGCGTAGACCATGACGAAGAGTCCTGTGAACGTCAGCAGTGGAAGCATGGCACGCAGGCTGGCGTGACGCGCGGGCTCACTCGCCAGCTCCGGCTTGAGCTTGACGGTTGGGTTCAGCGTGCCGAGCGGTGCGATCTGTAAAAGCATGCAGATGGCGGTCATCCAAAGCATGGGGCGCAGGCCATAGGCCGCCGCCACCCAAGCTCCCAGGACAGGCCCGACGATCCATCCGCCGGTCAGCGCCATACGGATGATGGCAACGACACTTTCATTGGCGCCGCCGGGCTTGTCGCTGAGTTCATCGTGGACAGCCGCGAAAATTTGCGAGGCGGTAGCACCGGAAACGGCCAGCAAAGCGACAGCGATGACGAAGGGCATCCAGACCGAAGTAGAGAGGGCCAGCCCCGCCCAGCCCACAAAGCCCGCCGCAGCACACATGCGAAAAAGACCGAGGCGATTCCCTGTGTGATCGGAGTAGCGGCCGACGAAATACCCCGCGACTGGTGCTGCAAGGCTGGTCAGGTAATAGAATCCCGCCAGCGGCAGCGAGGCGCCGAGTTCCTTCACCATGAACAGAACGATCTGTGGTGCAGCAGCCGACGCGCCGAGACCCGACAGAAACATCGCAATCGTTGCGCCGAGAAAAAGCCGCGAAGCTGCAACTTGACGCAATGCAGATTGACTACCGGTTCGCTCAGACATCGTGACAGATTGACTATCGCTTCGGTCAGACATCGTGAACGCCCCTCCCGGTTATGTTCCTGAACCTGTTCGGCAGCGACGTCCCGTCCGGCGCGCACGCTGGAGTTTGACATGAGAGGCGGTCTCGCCTCACGAGTCCGCTCGATGCAAGGACTAGGCCTCGGGTTGGTGGCAAACCACTTCGATGTTGTGCCCGTCCGGACCAATGACAAAAGCTGCGTAGTAGTTCGCGTGGTAGTGCGGGCGCAGACCAGGCGCACCATTGTCTTTGCCACCCGTCGCCAGAGCCGCGCGATAGAAAGCGTCGACTTGCTCGCGATTCTCAGCCGTGAACGCCAGGTGAAGATGCGCTGGCTTCTCCTCGGTTTGGTACAGGCACAATGAAGCCTTACCCGGTGGGCTAAGCTCGACGCCGTACGTCGGCGACCCCTCCGAGATAACAGCTACGCCGAGCGATTCGAGTGCATTGACGAAGAATGCTTTGCTCGCTGCATAGTCGCTGACTCCGAATTTGACGTGGTCGAACATGAGTTCTCCAGAAGAGTGGGCCTGCGCGAGGCCTAACGGGAATTAGAGATCATAGCGATGTTGCCACACGTAGCCGCAAGTGGCCACTGGTGCCAGTCGGGGGTATGACATAGCGGCCAGCAGAATTTAAGGGTGTAGCTGGGGGCTGTTCGCGTCGACGGGGAAATTGTCGCCGACATACATCCGATGTTGAGGGACCGTTTTTTGGCGGCGAGTGATCCGTAGATCTTGCGCTGCTGACAGCGCTATATCCGCGATCTCCGCCAAGCAGTTGCCTGATTGACCGATTGACTATCGCGTTGAAGCTCCGTGTGATTGTGCTGCGATCACGAAGCGGTCATCCGCGAGCATCCGGTTGGCGGCTAACGCAGCCTATGACAAATCGGTGGCCGTCGGGCGTCGCGACGGTAAACTCGCGCATACCGTATGGCCGGTCAGTTGGAGGCTCCAAAATAATCGCGCCCTTAAGAGAAAATTCCTGGTGAAGCGAATCAACGTCATCGACTTCTACATAGCCAAAGTAGCTGTGATCTCCCGTCTCTGAAGGGGACAAAGCGTCGGGGCAACTGCCTAGCATGATGCGAATGCCTCCACGAGAAACTAGCCGCCAATCAGACGCATCAGTCCATTCGACATGAAAGCCGAGAACATCCTGGAAGTAGGTCGCGCTGGTTTCGATATTCGGAACTGCAAGGACAAATGCGAATGGACGCAACGCGTTCGTATCGGCCACGATCAATCTCCTTTCAATGCCTCGATCAACAACAAACCGGAACAGCGCGGCATATTAAGTGTCTGCTCCCATATGTTTTTGCGGCGCAAACATGCTCGCAGATTATCACCATGTCGGCAGACTCAACATCTGAGATTGTCGTCAACGTCAAGCCGGGAAGCGAACGTCCGGATCTGGTGGCAGTTACGACGACTTCGATGTGCCATCGAGATTGACTGTGACGCGCGGGTACTGAAGGGAGGACAGGATTTCACGATCTACGGTGAGACGCTCATCGCAGTCGGCGAGCGCCAGTCGCGTTATATCGGATCGGTAGCAGGTATGTCTGAATCGCGATCATTCCTGGAAAGACGGTTGCGCGTCATGACTCACAAAGCCGTTAAACCCAGATTGATAACCGCGGTGTTTCTTGTATGGTTCAACCGCGCTTGTGGTTTTTGCAGCGCAAGTGAGCCCACCTAACATGACCCAGCCATCGGACGACCACCAATTTATCCATCTCGCCCCCGAAATCATTGATCGCTACGTCGGAACTTACAAGGCAAACGAAATCACGGTGCTGACGGTTGCCCGGGATGGCGAGCGCATCTTGACCACGTTCACGGGTGAAAGAACGATCGAGAACTTTCCAGAAAGTGAGACACAGATCTACGCTCCTTCCGTGAAAGGCACGATCAACTTCAACGTGGACCAGCAGGGTCATGTAACTGGAGCGGTTCTGCATCAATTCGGGAACCCGCTCGAAATGCAACCTATCGATCCAGCCAGCGCACGGCAGATCGAAGCCTTCGTCGCTGACAAGATCAAAAACCAGACGGCTACGCCGGGCAGCGAAGCGGCGCTTCAGAGCCTGACTGGAGGGCTCGTCTCGGGGAACCCAAACTATGCGGAATTGAGCCCGGCACTGGCGGATGCGACGCGTGCGCAACTTCCCCGATTGAGAGAATCACTCAATCGACTAGGTGCACTACAAACCCTGACATTTATAGGTGTCGGCGGCAAAGGCTGGGACGTCTATCAGGCTCGCTTCGACCATGGATTCACGATCTGGCGGCTATGCCTACCTAGCAACGGGATCATAGACGGCGCATTAGTGACTTCAGGTCCCTAAAGCGATACAACATGCCCGCAGGGCCCTCCCGCCGGCCCCTTGTTACCGTTGAACTGGTTGCCACAGATAGAAATGACGGCGCTGCAAACGATGCAGATACGGATCGTTCAGCACCTGCTTGCCGCCCGCGATGGCCGGCTCTTCGGTGAAAAGCGACTGATATTCCTGCTCGGAACACGAAGTCATCGAAGCCCCTAAAAAAATCTGCGAAGTAAATGACAAGCCGGCGGCATCACGCCATACGGCAACCCGACCCTGCCTCCTCAAAGAGGCAGGGTCCGCTGCCGCCGGGGAACCGCTGAGAAAGGCCGCCTTCAATCGCAGTGGCTAGCTGACGATCGGCAAGCACAGCCCAATTGGTCGATCAGAACAAACGGAAAATCGCCGGAACGAGGACCGCCGAAGCGCAGCCCATGAGCGCCATACCGAGCGTGGCGAAGGCCACGGCCTCCGAACCGAACTCGACCGCACGCGTAATGCCGAAGGTGTGGGAAGTCACGCCGAGCGTGAAGCCTTTCACGGCCGGACTGTCTATGCCAATGGCTTTCAGGAGGAACGGCGTCAACGTGACACCGGCCAGCCCTGTAACGAATACGCCGAGAATCGTCAGCGGTACCGACCCGCCGATTTTGTCGGCCACCGACAGGGCGATCGGCGTCGTCACGGATTTCGTGCTGAGCGCCCGCTCCATCAGCGGACTCAACCCGAACACATGGCCCAGCAGCAGCGCACTGCCGGTCACCGCGAGGCCACCGGCCAGCGTCGCAAGCACGATTGGCAGCAACGCTGCGCGTGCCTTGTGCACGTTCTCATAGAGCGGCACGGCGAGCGCGACCACCGCCGGACCCAGCAGGCTATGCAGCATGCTGGTGGCGTCGAAGTACCGGCTGTACGGTAAGCCGGTACTCAGCAACAGGGCCACCAGCGCAATCGTCGCGATCATGACGGGTTGCAGCACGGGCAATTTTCCCGAGCGCAGATACAGCCAGTTGCCGGCCGAGTAGGCCGCGATCGTCAGTGCGACGAGACCCAGGGAATTGCTGAAAATTGTCATGGCGAGCAGCGGTATGTTGGAACTTATGACGCCACCGGATCGGTCGCAGCGTGGCGGCGGGCGAATAGCGTATTGGCAATCCATGCAGTGGCGAGACAGCCAGCCACCAGCGCGAGAACCAGCACCAGGATCAGGCTCAGGATGCCCGGCGGCACGCTGTGAATCAGGTTGACGACACCAACGCAGGTCGGCAGCAGCATCAGCGCCAGGTAGCGCAGCAATACATCGGACGAGACCTTGAGCGGTGCGTCCACTTTGCCTCGCAAGGTCAGGATGGCGAGCACCAGACCGAGTCCGATGATCGCCCCCGGTACCGGTAGCGCAAATCGCGCCGACAGGTAGCTGCCGACGAGATACATGGCGATATAAAAAGCGAAGCCGAACATGATCAGGACTCTCTGTCCGAAGCGGCGCCACAGCGGCGCCGGATAGGTACGACTATGGCATCAGGCGGTTAGCGAAAAAAGCGAGTAATTCGCAGCCTCGGATTAGTTTTGCTCATTACACGCCAACCCCGCGCAGCCGTTAGGCGACGCAATTACGAGGCACACCCGCGGCGAAGGCTTCGAGATTCGCGGTCAACTGATTGGCCAACGGGCAATGCAACGTGATCGCGTCGGCCTCGGGCAGTGCGCGATCCCACGCCACGTACTCGAGAATCTCCAGGGTCTCCTGGGTGAAACACGCGAGCGCTGCCTTTTGTGCCAGCGTCGGGGGACAAATGAACAGGTTTTGCGCGAGCTTCTCGTGCTTTTTACCGGGAGCAAAAAAGTGATCTTTTCTAGCCGTCGGGTTAGTTTGGCTATCGCGTTATGCGAGTTGAATATCACTTTCTAATATTTAGAAAAGCGTTAATAATCTTTGCGCTTGCGTTACTTTGGCTAAATTCCGGGTGTGATGAAATATCGATTGCCGCCGTTGAATGCGTTGCGGGCGTTTGAAGCTGCCGCACGCCATATGAGCTTCAAGAAGGCCGCGGAAGAGTTGTGCGTCACGCCGGCCGCCGTCAGCCACCAGATCCGCACGATCGAGGAGTACCTCGGCGTCGAGCTGTTTTGCCGCTCGAACCGCGCGATCGAATTGACGGAGCACGGCAAGCGCTGTTTCCAGGAAGTCAGCCTCGGGTTCACCCATCTGACGCGCGCGATGACCTGGGTCGATACGACTCGGGATTCACAGCGACTGGTCATCACGGCAGGCCCTGCCTTCACGACCAAATGGCTCGTGCCGCGTCTTTCGAAATTCACCGACTTGCATCCCGAGATCAAAACTCGCGTGTCCGCTTCGCTGGCACTGTGCGATTTCGTCAAGGAAGGTGTAGATGTGGCGATTCGCTTTGGCCGCATCGATACGGCTGGCTTGCATGGGGAGCGTCTGATCGAGGAATCCGTGGTGCCGATGTGCAGTCCGATGCTGCGCAACGTGCAAGGTCAGCCGCTCACGCCCGACGATCTCGCCCGCGTGCCCTTGATTCACGACGAGTCCCTGCGGATGGTCGACCCGGCGGCCACGGGCTGGTCGGAGTGGCTCAAGCAAGCGGGCATAAAAATCGATGCGATGCGCGGCGTGTTTTTCAATCACGCGGACCACGCAATCCAGGCGGCGGTCGAAGGCACGGGTGTTGTAATGGGCCGGCGCGTGCTGGCCGCGCAGGACGTGCGGGCCGGACGTCTGACGATCCCGTTCGGACCGGAGATCCCGACGGGGCTTTTCTTTCACTTTGTATGCGCCGAAGAAAAGAGCCGGTCATCCACGGTGAAGCTGTTTCGTGATTGGCTGTTCAAAGAGCTGCAGAGTGAGGCGAAGCCGCTAGACTGGCGTGAAGATGTTCGATCGCAAAGGCTTTAGCAGGCCTTCGATCTCTGCGACCGTCAGTTGAGCCAATGCTCTTGCGAAGGCAACGCGCCGCCTCCAGTCATACCCCCAAGCCCCCGCAGCACAATCCACCAATCACTGGCACTATTCCCCCCGCCCTGCTAGATTTCCACTCAGCCGAATCATTGATCGGGAGAGATCGATGGCCGACAGACCGACTTCCAACGCCTCCACCGTCCGTTCGCTGGTCCTGATCGCAGTCGTCGTGGTCGCGCTGGTCGCGGCCTTCGCCTTTACGGCCGGCTGGCTCTCACCGGGGCGCCTGACGCCGGCAAAGATCGTCAACGCCCTGGCGCCGCCGGGCGGCGCAACGCTGGGCTTCCGGCGCAATCACGCCAAGGGCATCTGCTTCACCGGCAACTTCGAATCGAATGGCGCGGCGGCGGCCCTCTCCAAGGCACCGATGTTCGCGGCGGGCTCCTATCCCGTCACAGGACGCTTCAACCTCGCAACGCCAGACCCCAAAGCACAGGACGCCATGGTCCGGGTTCGGGGCCTCAGTCTGCGCATCGTCGCGCCGGACGGAAGCGAATGGCGCACGGCGATGATCGACGCCCCCTTCTTCCCGGTCGCCACGCCGCAGGCCTTCTACGGTCTGCTTCAGGCTTCGGCCAACAAGAGCGATCCGGACGCCATGAAGAGCTTTGCCGCCGCGCATCCGGAACTCGGCCATTTTGGCGCGTGGGCCGGTAGCGCGCCGTGGACAGCCTCTTACGCGCAAGAGCGCTACAACAGCCTCAATAGCTTCATCTTCACCAATGCCACGGGACAAGACCAGGCCGTGCGCTGGTCCTTCGTGCCGGCCGCGCAGCCGGAGGCCGTCACGCCTGATCAGTTGAAGGCACGCGGCGCCGACTTCCTCGCCACGGACATCACGCAGCGCGTGCAAAGCGCGCCACAACGCTGGACGCTGGTCATCATGGTCGCCAATCCCGGCGACCCAACCGCCGACCCCACCCAAGCCTGGCCGGACGACCGACGCAAAGTGGAAGCAGGAACGCTGGTGGTCAACGCCATCGAACCCGAGGCTAACGGGCCGTGTCGCGATCTCAACTTCGATCCCACCGTCCTGCCGCCCGGCATGCACGTCTCGGACGATCCGTTTCCCGCCGCGCGCTCCGCCGCCTATGCCGTGTCGTTTGACCGGCGCACCGCTGAGGATAAAGACTATCCGCGCCATCCGGCGGGAGGAGCCACGCCATGACGACCCCGATCCACGATCGCTTCACACCGCTGCAGCGCGCGCTTCACTGGCTGATGGCGGTTTGCATTCTGGCGATGTTGTTCATAGGTGTGGGGATGGTGTCCACCGTTCGCCCGGATTATCTTTCGCTGGTTTCGATCCACAAGCCGCTGGGTGTCGTGATTCTCGTGCTGGCGCTGATTCGCCTGGCGGTGAGGCTAAAGCGCGGCGCGCCGCCGCTGCCGGCCTCGATGCCGGAGCCGATGAAGCTCGCCGCCCACCTGTCTCATCTGGCGTTCTACCTGCTGATGATCGGGCTTCCGCTGATCGGCTGGGGCATGCTGTCGGCCGCGGACTATCCCGTCGTGGTGTTCGGCGTGCATCTGCCGTCCATCCTGCCGCATAGCAACGCTTTGCACACGCTGCTCTGGAACGCGCACAGGACGCTCGCGCTGTGCTTCTTTGCGCTGATCGTGCTTCACCTGGCGGCGGCGCTTTTGCACGCGCTGGTCAGACGTGACGGTGTTTTCCAGGCGATGGCGCCCTGGCGGTGAGGCGTGCCGACTACGCCGCTCAAAAAATTTCCCGAACTTAAAATGGCCGAACGCCGGACCCGTTAGGTCATCCTGACGACCTCGTCACGCAATACGCCAAGCGCGCAGGCCCCTGCAGAACGCAGTTTTTTTCAGGCGGCCACAATATCCGCGTTCCTGAAACGTCTTCAGACGCATGGAACCGCCACCCACCCCGGACACGATGACCGATCGAGACAGCGACATCACCGCGACCGTGGTGCGCGAGCGCACGAAGCTCGTCAATTTTATCCGGCGTCACATACGCGATCCAAACGACGCCGAAGACATCCTCCAGGATGTTTTTCACGAATTCGTGCAGGCCTACCGCCTTCCCGCGCCGATTGAACAAGCGAGCGCGTGGCTGTTCCGTGCCGCACGCAATCGCATCATCGACCGTTTTCGCAAGAAGAAAGAGCAGCCGCTGCCGGACCTGTCACCGGATGGGGACGGCGCCGACAGTGAGTATCGCCTCGATCTTGCCCTACCGGCGCACGATGCAGGCCCCGAGGCGCTCTACGCTCGCGCTGTATTGCTCAAGGCCTTGCAGGATGCGCTCGATGAGTTACCACCCAATCAGCGCGACGTGTTTATCGCACACGAGCTGGAGGGACGGTCCTTCAAAGACATGGCGGCGGAAAGCGGCGTCACGCTCAATACGTTGCTCGCGCGCAAACGCTACGCGGTCTTGCATCTGCGTGCCCAGCTGCAGGCCATTTATGACGAACTGGATATTTAGAGGAGTCGACGGATGAATTATCGAATCAGATGTGCGGGCAAAGTGCTGCTGGTGGTGGTCGGCATAGGCGTGCTCGGGGGCGTGGTCATGACGCTATGGAACTGGGTGATGCCGGCGTTATTCGTTGGCGCCCGTGCGATCGACTTCGTGCACGCACTTGGTTTGCTGGTTTTGAGCCGCATCCTGTTTGGCGGATTTCGCGGACACGGTGGCTGGCGCGGGCGACGGCATTGGCGCAAATGGGATGCCATGACGCCAGAAGAGCGGGAACGCTTCAAGGCGGCGAAATGGTCACGTCCAACTCAGTCTGCGGAAGATTGAGCATGTGCAAGGCGATGTCGGTGTGCTTTTGGACACTCCGTCAGGATAATTCAGGTTACTCAGGAGTAGCGTATGACATTGACTGCCACAATGCTTCTGCGGCGGCTTCACCAACAGAGCCGGACAGAAGTGATGGCCCGCGCACGAGCGCAGTTCCAGGGATCGAGCGATGAGTTCGTGACGCTTGCGGAGGACTACGATACGCTTGCCCCTCGACTGCGTGGACGGTTTCTCGAAACGCTCGGACTATCGAGTGAAGATTTCGAATCCTCGCAAGGCACGCCTCTGTCGTTAGCCGTGTCTGCGGAAACGGGACGATTTTTAAGCAACATGGTGCTTTCGCACAAGCCGACTCGAGTCCTCGAACTCGGCAGCTCCTGCGGCGTGTCCACGCTGTATTTCGCCGAGGCCCTGCGCACGTTGGGCAACGGCACGGTTGTAGCGACTGAACTCGACCCTGCGAAGTGCGCACAACTTCGAACTCACGTCAGAACGGCGGGCGTAGACGCCTACGTCGACCTTCGGGAGGGCGATGTCTTCCAGACCGTTTCCGAATTAGATGGCACTTTCGACATGGTGTTTATCGACGTATGGGCCAACACGTATCTGAATCTGTTCAAGCAGATTGAGCACCTGCTACGCCCGGGATCCATCGTTCTCGCCGACAACATGTACACCGCCGAGGACGCCGTTCGGTCATACAAGCAGTACCTTGACGACCATCCGCGCTTTTCAAGCACGACGCTGGACTTTGAATCGGGGATCGAATTTACAGTCGTCGTTTCTTAAGCTCATGTGAAGTATTATTTCCCCAGTAGCGAAGCGTCGTTTTGACAACCGATGCTTCGCCGCGTTCGACGTTCCCTGGTTGTGAATATGAACCGTGTGTCGAAGTAAAGGAGACGGGTAAATGGAGGCAATCGCGCCGGCGCACACCGCGCTTGTCGTCATGCATTATCAGACCGACATTCTTGGGCTCTTTCCATCGGTCGCGCCGACCTTGCTCGCCAATACGCGCATGCTATGCGACGCGGCGCGGGCCAAAGGCGTCAGCGTCTATTTCGCCAACCTCCGGTTCAGTCCGGGCTATCCGGAAGTCAGCCCATTGAACAGGAATGGGCAGGGAATCAAGCAGCTCGGCCTCTTCGTCGACGACTGCACCGCGCCGGAGTTGGGCCAGCAGGCCAGTGAACCGCTCATCATCGCGCATCGCGCCAGCGTGTTCTTCGGTACCGATCTGCAGGCACGACTTTTCGCACAAGGTATCGATTCACTGATTCTGGTCGGCATTGCGTCGACCGGTGTCGTGCTGTCGTCGGTCGCATATGCAAGCGACGCGGACTTCCGCCTGTACACGGTCAAGGATTGCTGTTACGACCCGGATCAGGTGGTACATGAACATCTGTTCTCCACCGCATTCGATTCGCGCACTACGGTGCTGTCACTCACCGATGCCTTGCTGCTGCTCGCCTAGGCGTTCGAAGTCAAGCAGAAGGAACAATGCGCCACATCATTGATCTTTCAGGACGCTATTCGATGCAGGCGCCTCGCAGTAATACACCAGCCCAATAGCGGACGGGGGCCGGGCAAAAAAAACGCCTCCGCGAATTTTGCCCGGATAACCTATGTGCAGGCGCGCACTGCGCGCTTGCATTGCAGATCCACTGGACAACAAGGAATCGAGCACATGAGCTTTGTGCACTTTATTGGCGGGGAAAAAGGCGGGGTGGGAAAATCGCTCGTCGCCCGCGTTCTGGCGCAGTACTTCATCGACCGCAATTTGCCGTTTCTTGGCTTCGACACTGACCGCTCGCACGGAGCGCTGCTGCGCTACTACGCCGATTTCACCGCGCCAGCTACGCTCGACGACCACAACAGTCTCGACCCGGTAATCGAGCACGCTCTCGAACAGCCCGAACGCCGCATCCTTGTCGACCTCGCAGCGCAGACCCAGCAATCGGTCTCGAAGTGGTTCGACGACTCCGACGTGCTCGGCATTGCGCAGGAAAACGGTGTTGCACTCACGTGGTGGCAGGTCATGGACGCGGGCCACGATTCGGTCGACCTGTTACGGCAATGGCTCGATCAGTTCGGTGGCAAGTTACGCCTCGTGATCGTGCTGAACGAAATCCGAGGCGAGCGCTTTGAATTGCTGGAAACCTCAGGCCAACGTCAGCGCGCGGAAGCGCTGGGTGCAAAGGTCGTTTCGCTGCGCCATCTTCCCGACACGACGATGCAGAAGATCGACCAGAAAAATTCGAGCTTCTGGGCCGCGGCACATCATCCGGATCGCGCAAGCACCGGTCTTGGCATGCTTGAGCGCCAGCGGGTCAAGGTCTGGCTCAACCGCGTTTATGAGGAAATCGACAAGGTCGCGCCTTAACCGGCGAGCGGTCGTGACGAGAACCCGAGTCAGGGAAAGTTACCGTGGTCCGGTGGCCTTTCTCAACGCTTGGGTCGAGAAAATATGTTGACGAGATTCCCATCCGGGTCGCGCAGCAAGAGAGAGCGATTGCCCCACGGCATCAACGTCGTCGGCATAACGATGTCCGTCCCCGACGCATTCATCCGTTCGAATACTGCATCAACGTCCTCCACTTCAAACTCCAGGATTGCCGACTGATTCGCAGCCGCAGTGGCGGCGCCGACATTAAAAAGCTTGATCAGGTGCTCAGACGAAATCGCAAGCACCGCCCCTTCGAATTGTATTTCCGCAAACCCATCAGCCGGCCGTGCAGCCTCAAGACCGGAAAGCCTTCGGTAAAACTCGACCAGACCTTCGATATCCTGGGTAACAATACGAACAGATGCAAACTTCATTTTGAGCTCCTGGCGAAGAAAGGAAGCTCAGTCTAAGAGACGATACTGTCAGATTCTGGCAGTATCGTGCGGCTGGCTACATGATTTACTTTACGCCACTCGCGAAGCAGCGTTGACCGCCTTTTGGGGTAGCGCTCCTCCATTTCCTCGACGTTCAAGATGCGGTCCGAGCGGAAATTCCGAAAGTCTGCACGAAGCTCACACCAACACATCAGCACTCGGGCCTGGTCGAAATACACCAACGCAAATGGCCAAACTATGCGTTGCGAGTTAGCACCACTGCCGTCCCTATAAGTAATATTAAGCTTTTGCTCTGCCCGGACTGCAGCCCGTAGGAGGTCCGGCGAGACTTTATAGGCAGGCCTCTTCAACGGCGCACCGACTAGCAGCGACGATTCCTCAAGTTCGCGACGCAGTTCAGTGGGCAGTACGGCGGCTATCTTTGCAAGCGCGCTCAGCGCGCCGTCCGATAGCGTCCTGTCGCAGCGATCCGCCACCCAGCGCATGCCGAGAACCAAAGCGTCGAGTTCCTCTGAGCGGAACATCATTGGCGGCAGCATGAAACCCGGTTTCATCACGTAACCAACGCCCGGCTCCCCCTCGATCATCGCTCCTTGCGCCTGCAAACTGGCGATGTCCCGGTATAGCGTGCGGATGCTCACGCCGAGCTCCTCGGCCAAAGCTTGACCGCGCACGGGACGTCGGTAACGCCGTAGCACTTGCAGGAGACTAAGAAGACGCTCAGAACGGGCCATACGTTGATCCTGAAATCGGCACTCAAGTAAATCGACGACGCTATCGGTTACTTCGAACCGAATGCAACAGGCTGCTTCCAGCTAGATATCGCATTGTTGACGATCTGTGTGGCTCTGTCGAATGATCCAAGATGGCCGGGACCTGCAGCCCAATTCCCCACGTAAGCGGGCGACGTTAGCGATCGAACGGCCACTCGGTCTGCGCCTGCCGCGTGGCGTGGCCAGGTCTGCCGCGCGCATCGACTTGCAAAAAAAAGCGGCCGCTCTCGCATAGAGAACGGCCGTTGTCTATTGCGCGGTCTGCGCTACATGCCGATGCTCGTCCCTCCGCTCGCGTTTGTGCCCGTGCTCGAACCCGTGTTCGTGCCTGGACTCGACGTTGTATTCAGATCGATTCTTCCATAGACGCCATCGGCTTCGTCATTCGGCCCCGCGGTGAAGAACAGCGTATTGGAGGGCTGATTGCTGAGATCGTTGCCGAACGCAATGCCCCACACACCGGGTTCGACGATCGGACTGCCGCTCGGTCCAATGAGCGGTCCCATCGCCTGGCCGCTCGATGCATTGAACGCGTTGATCGTGCCGTTGCCGAAATTGCCGATCAGTATCGTGCCGCTCATCGAGCCGAAGTTGCCGGGCGCTTGCGCAATGCCCCAGGGCGCGTTTAACGACCCGCCCGTCGCGAAGCGCTGCTTCAGGTTGCCCACCGTGTCGTACACGTCAACCATGCCGAGTCCCGCGCCCGCGACATCGTCGTGCTTGACCGCATCCTGCATCGCGTAAGTGACGAATAGATTCGAGCCGATCGCCTGAATGCCGAACGGCGCAAAGCCGGCCGGAATCGCCGGGTCCGTGAAGGCGCCTGGCATCGCGACCTTGGTGAAGTTGGTATTGAAAACGTCGATCTTGTTGTTATGGAAGTCGGTCGCGTAAAGGAAGTTGCTGCCGTTCATTTCGGCGAGCGCGAGACCCTTGTACACGGCGCCGCCCGTGCCGTCGTCGTACATCACGAATGAGTTGGTCGGCCCGACGGCGGGCGCCCAGGCGGTGATGGTTCCGCCTTCTCCGGCGAAGATGAATGCAGCGGCGCCGGACTTGCCGTTTTCCGAGACGGTGAAGCTTTGTGTGCCGTTGAAGACGATGCCCGTGGGCGCTGCTGAACCGTTCTTGCCGTTGGGTATCGTGACGACCAGCGATTGCGGCACGCCGTTGCCGTCATAGAGCGTCGCGACATTGGTGCCGTTGTCCGCGACCCAAACGAAACCTTTCGGATTGAAGGCGACGCCCCACGGGTTTTTCAGATTCGCGTCAGTGTGCGCCGCGGGCACCACGCCATCCGACACGAGGGCCGTCACAGTGAACGATGAGTGGACGGGTGGGTTTGAACTGTTTGAACTGGAACTGCCGCCGCACGACACGAGCGTCGCGATAGCCGCGCTGCATGCTACGACGCCGAACACGTCGAGTAGAGATTTCATGACCGCACTCCTTGTTCTGTCCAAAAGGCTGTAACGGTCATTGAACGAAGAGGACGCGGGGTTTATTCCTGCGACGGAGGGCTTATTTCGTGTGCGATTTCGTGCGACTGCAATGGTTGAACTGGCTAGATAAAAGCGAATGGTGTGCAACGAATAACACGCGTGACTATTCCATCCGTCCAGCTAAAAAGTTGTGAACGCGTGTAACGTGCTGCACACCATCAGCAAATAGCCGCAAGGACCTTAGTCAGCGCGTTGAAGGCGCACGCAACTTGCCAGCGGAAACGCTATCCACGGCCGTGTGCATACGCTTAAAGCGATGTCCGCTCCAGGAACTTCCTGATCTCGAGAGAGTAGGCGCCGGGATGCGAGAACCTGAACATGTGGCCGGTGCGCGGCATGATGACTTCCTGCGACCCCCTTATGCCCTTCAGGAGGATCCCCGCGGCTTCCTCGCCGATCAGCTTGTCTTCCTCGGGAGTCAGGATCAGTGTGGGGACGTCGATCTTCTTCAGCAGAGCCGTATAGTCCACCTTCTCGATCGAACGCATGCGGTTGACGTAGGCTTTGTGGGGCGTCTCCTTGACGAAGAAGGCGCGACTCTTTCCGGTTGACCAGGGGATCTCCCCCTCCCTGTCAAACGACGAAGCCAACTGCGCTGCGTGGACCCGAAGGGTCATCTGTCGGTAAAAGGGCCCGGGGAAGAACGGGACAAGCGCTGCCAGCGTCTTGAGCAAGCGCGACGTGATCGGGCTCCTGGCAAAACCACCAGAGAGCACCAGGCCCTTAAGGCCCTTCGGCTGCCGCGTCGCAACCGCGATCGAGGAGACCGCGCCGTACGAATCGCCAACTAATACATAGCGCTCGAGGTCCTTCACCTGGTCAGCGATGAAGTCGGCCAACGTTTCCAGCTCGCACACGTCGTCCGGCAAACGCAGGGTACGCATGGGGCGGCTCTGCAAGTAGGTCAACTGGTTAAGCTGCCACGCGGCCCCCGCGAAGCAAGGGATCATGACCAAGGTGGGCTCTGTTTTCATGGGGTACGCCTGGCGGAGTTGGATAAACGACGACCGAACTCTAGGCGGACCGAGACATTCGATCTAATGGCATTTACACACCATGTCGATGCACGAGATTCATGGCCCCGTGTCGCTCCGGCCGCGGCAAGCCCCTGCCGATGTTTAATCGGCGATCATCATGTTCGTAATCCACTTGACGGCGGGCTCGTTGGCGCGCCCCCGGGCTCGAATAACGAGCACCTCCCAAGTTGGGAGCGCCAGGGGCACCTCAAAAAGACTCAGCTGCGCGGTCTCCTGCATCCGCAATGCGACCCGCTCAGCAACAACGGCAATCGATTGCGAGGCGCCGACCATGAACGGAACAGCCAGAAAGCTGGGGCAGGTAACGTTCACCTTACGGGTTCGACCGAGGTTCTCCAATGCATCGTCGACAGCGCCCCGCGTATCGCCGCGCGGCGAAACCAGAATGTGGGGCAAGCGGACGAAGTCATCCAATTCCATGTGCAGCTTCTTGCCTCGCTTGACCAGCGCTGGGTGGCCTTTGCGCGCGATGCCGACGAAACGCTCCTTATGGACAAGCTGGCAACCAAAGCGCTGCGGGATCTGGGCAAAAGAGCCCGACCCAAGCACGATATCGAGCTCACCGGCGTCTAACATGCGCAGAGCCGATTCGACATCGGCCGGCCTGAGCCTCAGCACGACGTCCGGCGCGGCGGCTTGGATCTTGGCCAGAACAGGGGCGATGACGGTCAATACGGCGTGGTCGGTGGCCGCCACTGAGAGCACGGCTTGCAAACGACTTGGATCGAACGGGCCGCGTGGACTGGCAACGAGCCTGACCGACTCGAGCACCGCCGCTACTCTCGGCATTAACTCTATGGCCAGCGGCGTCGGCGCGATCCCGCGGGGGTTACGAATGAAAAGCTGATCAGCAAAAGCTGTACGCAGCCTCGATAAGGCGTGGCTGGTTGCGGACTGGCACAAATGCAATCTTTCGGCCGCACGGCCGACGTGCCTTTCGGCCCAAAGCGCCTCAAGTACAACCAGAAGGTTGAGATCGAAACGGGTCAGATCGAGGGGCTTCATGCTGTATTAGCCTCTTCGGTTATAACTCGAAGCACGGAACTTTCGTACAGCCCTTTCGGGGCTGTTATCGTGCACGGTAAAGCAAGGGTGGCGTCTGGCATGCAGGCAAGCTTACCGCGAACAGACAGGAGCGCTGAGCCACGTCTCGGGACCGCATCAAATTCTTCGGGATTTTGGAGGGGCCGCGTCTCATTTCCGGATCGCCCACAATCTTGCCAACGTGCTTATGTAAATTCCACTTGAAAACCACGTAGTGACGACATGCATATCCCGACGAAGTGGCGTGAAAAATTCGCTGGAGCACTTATCGAACGACAAGTTGTTGGCGAATCAGGAGCGGAAGTTTTTCGCATCCAGTGTGGCAGCGGGGAAGAGCTATTTCTAAAGTCCGAGCCCACTGGCTTGCCAAGTGAGCTTCCTGGTGAGGTTGAACGCCTGCAGTGGATGAACCGGCGCAATCTGCCTGGACCTACCGTGCTGGGTGATGCGATGGAAGACAACCGCCACTGGCTGCTCATGACGGCCGTCCCCGGGTGCGATTTGGCCAACGCTAACAATCTGTCTCCGCTCCAAATCGTAGAAATTTTGGCGGTGGCTCTACGTAGCCTCCACGCGGTACCGATCGCGGAATGTCCCTTCGACCATCGCCTCGAAGAGCGTATCGCAGTCGCCCAGAATCGTGTGAGCGTCGGACTCGTTGACGAGGCAGACTTCGACAATGAGCGGCGAGGACGGGCCGCTACGGATGTGCTCGCTGAGTTGCTGTCGACGCTCCCGGAGACGGGTGACCTTGTAGTGACCCACGGCGACGCATGCCTGCCGAATTTCATGGCTGACGGAAGTCGCTTCACTGGCTTCATCGACTGCGGTCGCCTGGGCGTCAGTGACCGCTATCAAGACCTTGCACTGACCGCTCGAAGTATTGTGCGCAATCTTGGGCAGGACTGGGTAGAGCCATTCTTTCGCGAATATGGTGTAGAACCTGATCACCAGCGCATAGCGTTCTACTGTTTGCTGGACGAGTTCTTCTGATCGCCCTTGCGACGTTGTTCACTGCGGATTGTCATCGATCTGTCCATCGACGTCGATCGGCTCATATTGGCCGGACAGTGCCCAACGTCGATTGGTGGCATGCGATCCGAAGCCGCCGTTCACCATGTTTAGGAGCGGTCGGTCATTCGAGCCGAAAATTATTGAGTAATTCTAAGTAGAATGTCTCTGTAATGCGCCCGCGCAACGTAGATGGAGGCTTGCGAAAAGATGATTCCGCCCACACCTCCGCCGACGGCTGCACCGAGCAAAGGATGACCAAAGACAATCCCCAGACGGCAACCCAGATATGCGCATGCACCGCAAGCAGCCAGGCCAACCCAGGTTTGCCAATGGCGAAATGTCCATCGATATGCCTGCCTCCATACTAGTCGCCGCTCCTTGGCCGAGAGTTGCGAAAGCTCTGGAATGCTTTTGAGAGTCCCCATGCCCAGCATGAGCCATTTGACCAGATCCGCGCACGAGCTTCGGCCGACCATAGGCCAGAACCGTACGACAGATAAAGAACTATTCGCCGTATACAGCCAGGAGGTTTCATGAAAGCCACACAAACTCTTACACGCTACAAAGCCTGGGCGGACGAGCTATTTCTGTCAGTCGTGGCTTCCGTTCCCGCTGCAGAGCTTACCGCACCGCGACCACTCAGCTTTCGCAGTCTGATTGGGACGCTCAACCATTCGTATGCAATGGATTACGTCTGGCAGTGTCACCTGCTTGGCAAACCTCACAATTTGACTACACGCAACCCCGAAAACTGGCCGACATTCGAGGAATTAGCAGTCAACCAACGGAGCATTGACGAGTGGTATGTGAACTACGCGGATGCAGCTACGGAACACGAACTGGCAGAAATCGTGCAATTTGAGTTCATTGGCGGTGGTACAGGACGCATGACTCGTCAGGACATGGTTTTGCACGCCGTAAATCACACCACCTATCATCGTGGCCAGGCAGCGGCCATTCTTTACACGCTCGACATTTTCCCACCCGCCACTGATATGCCGGTGTTTCTGCGGCAACAGTCTGTGAGTCCCTGACAGCGTTATTTAATCCGGCGCTGGTCCCTGGTGTCGTAGCGGTTCGCGTCACCAGAGGCTGTCAGGTAGTTCGCCTGAGAGAAGGTGCAGTAGAAGGGATAAGGGTGAGCCGAAAAACGAAGACCAACGTTGTCGATAAGTCTCCTTACTAACTGCAAGCGGTCGTTCGTACAACATTTTCAAGTGACTGGACCTGGCCGGTCACTGCCCGACGTCGATCGGCGGCACGCGACCCTTCTGAGACATGCGTTCAATTGAATCAACCAGCCTGGTCTCGGGCCATCAGCTAACAATGGAGCGATGCTGGGCACATTTCTTCACGACAATGACGAACGGACGATCGAGCGCCGTTTCGCGTTCGGGTCAATAGTCAAAGCTGCCATCGCCGACCAGTCCCGATCGCCCATGCCCGCTTCAACGGTCGCCGCCATCTGGCCATGCACGGCCGCGAGCAATGGCAAGGAGCGGCCAGCCTGTCCGGCTGCTTCGGACGCAAGACGGAGATCCTTCAATCCAAGTGACGCCTTGAAGCCAGCCTCGTATTGACCGGCGGCAATATTCGCCGAATAGACCTGATACGAACGGCTGCCGAACAGCGTGTTCAAGATCAGCTCAAAAAAATGCTCGCGAGAAAGTCCATTGGCTTCGGTCAGCACCACGGCTTCCGGCATCGCCTCGATCGCCATAGCGATCATCATATTGCAGGCGATCTTTGCGGCGTTCGCTGCCGGCGCATCAGCACCCATGTCCCAGACGCGTTTGCTTATCACGTCGAGCAAGGGTCGGACCTTCGTCAGCGCGTGCGGCGCGCCGCCGGCCAGCACGTTGAGTTCGCCCTTCGCGGCTACGTCGGGACGCCCGAGTATAGGAGCCGACACATAGTCGATACCCGCAGCTTCGTGTAGCACAACGAGTTCGCGTGCGAAGGCCACGGAAATAGTCGACGTGACGACGTGCACGAGCCCCTGTTTCGCGTGCTTTAGCACGCCAGGTTCAAGCAGGACCGAGCGGATCACGCTGTCGTCGGACAGCGTCGTGAGCACGGTGTCGCTTTGCAACGCATCAGCGGGTGATGCCACCATCGTCACGCCTTCTACCGACCCACCTGAACGGTTCCACGCCTTAACCGTGTGGCCCGCTTGCGCGAGATTAAGCGCCATCGCCCGGCCCATTGCGCCGAGGCCAATCATTCCGATATCCATCTGCGTTTTTCCTTTTTTACCGTGGATGCAACGTCAAAGTACCGCTTCCTCACGCGCGGCTTCCGTCTTTAACATGAGCCATTCGAGCACCGGTGCGAGCGCGTCGTCGGAGTTCATTTCATAGATCAGGCCGTGCCCGTTGCCGCGCACGCCGTGATCAGCAAGGTCCATCAGCTCGGCCGATGCGCCGCACGCGTTGAGAAAGGCGGCGGTAGGTGGGCTGGCCGCGGCGAATTCGGACGCCTCTGCTGTCACGATCAGGATCGGCAAATCATCCAGCGCGGGGAGTGCATACACGCCCGGTGCCGCGTTCTGCACATCGCAAGGGCTCGCCGCAGGTGGCTCGAAACTCAACGGCGCAGCGGTGGGGCCCCAGCGCATATGACCGATGTTGGGAATTTCGGCGAACGGAGGGCCCATCGGTTCGATAGCCGCAATGGCCTTGACGAGATGTGGACGACGGTCAGCTACGAGCCAGCCGTCGGGCCCTGATGCCGAATGCGTGATCAGGATTGCGGGCCCAATGCGATCGAGCAACTCGGCGGTGCGATCCGCGTCCATCGTCTCGGATGCCTCGAGATCGGCCGGCAGCGGACCGTAGCCGGAGATAAACTCATCCATGGCCGATTCATCGTCCGATGCAAACGGCCATTGCGTATGACGCGGATCGTCGCCAGGGAAGTAAATCTGCCGGCCCCCTTCGTACGAGAACGGCGGTCCCATGGTCCCCATGGTGTCGACGTGATATGGCGAGCGGCCGTGCCCGGGCCGGTCGACTACGAGCACCGCATAACCCGCCTCAACCAGCCGTTGCGCCCACCCAGGACGTCCGTCCGGTGTGTCGAACCATTCGGTGCCCTGGAAACCGCCCCCGTGCATGAGAACAATCGGCCATTGGCGTGTAACCCGTTCCGGCGCTTCCCATTCCACGTACATCGATCCGCGCTGATACGTCTTGTCGCCAATGGCGACGCGTTCGCCCGGAATCCAGAAGTGGCCGTGACGGACGGTGCGCGAGCGAGTGGTCGTCCATGGGGCAAATGGTTGAGTCATTGGAATCTCCTGTTCAGAGCAAAACGGCACGCGCGCGTCGAGGCGCGATGTCGGTGAATCGGGGTACGTCGGCCATGACTGCAGGTGCTTCCGGCGAGTTGAACGCCGCATCGAGGGCGCCCTGATCGCGGAACCTGCATTCGCAGATGGCCAGCGTTCTGGTCTGCTGGCCTGCCGGGAAAAAGGCAGTAACACTTTCCAGGCCGTACTGGGACCAGCTAGTCATGACGAGCGGCAAATGACGTTCAACGTACCAGGCGCGATCAAAACGGGCGTCCGCAGATCCGGAATAGGTCACGTAGATCGTCACGGGGGTTTCGTTTTCGTACGTCACACGTTTCTCCGGGCTTTCATGCGCCAAACCCGCCGTCGATGGTGTGCATCGCGCCCGTGATGCCACGCGCAGGCGGCGAAGCGAGGTACCGCACGAGACTCGCCACTTCTTCAGCGGTACCGTGCCTGCGGATTGCCATCTCGTCGTGCATCCGCTGTACGAGCGGGCCGTCGGCCGGATTCATATCCGTATCGGTGGGTCCAGGCTGCACGACGTTGACCGTGATGCCGCGCGGACCGAAGTCGCGGGCAAGACCTCTCGCCAGTCCTTGCAACGCCGACTTGCTCATGCCATATGCGGTGAACCCCGAAAAAGGCATTCTGTCTCCGTGTACGGATCCGATTGCGATGATCCGGCCGCCATCGGCCATGCGCCGCGCGGCCTCGACGAAGGCGTGATACGGCCCGCGTACGTTCACGTCGATCAGCCGGTCGACTGCGTCGGGGTCAAGCGTCAGTGGATCGCCGCTCTCGAGGAGCCCCGCGTTGTAGACGAAAACATCGAGCACGCCCGCTTCACGAACTGATGCAAGGAGGTGGTCGCGATCCGCCGCATCACCGTGGATGGCTATCGAGCCAGTGGACGTGGCGAGCGCTTCGGCTGCGTCGCGCGATCCTGCGTACGTGAAACGAACCGTCGCGCCGGCTGCGGCAAACGACGCGACGATGGCTGCACCAATGCCGCGACTGCCGCCCACGACCATCACCGACTTGCCACGAAACGGGGATTCGTCTGAAACCGTCATAACGACCTCCTTGAATTAAATTAGCGATCACTATATATTTCAGAAAACGACAGCACAAGGGATTTTTATAGTGATCACTAATTTAAAATCGGAAACGAGGCCGAGCCGCGGTCGCCCTCGAGCCTTCGACCCCGAAGCAGCTTTGGCCGTTGGTCAACGTTTGTTCCACGCGGCAGGCTACGATGGCGTTGGATTGAGCGCGCTGACAGAAGCACTCGGCATCAAACCCCCAAGCTTTTACATGGCGTTTGGCAGCAAGGCAGCGTTCTTTGAACGCGTCCTGGACCGCTATGCGCGCACCGAAATTCCGCTTGCGGACGTGCTGTGGGGCGGTCGGCCAACGGGCGAAGCGCTCGCTGACCTGCTTGAGCGTGCGGCCCGAACGTATGCACGCGATCCGGAGCGCCCGGGCTGTCTGGTGCTCGAAGCGGCGCGCGGCAGCGGTGAAAGCGAAAGCGTGGTGATGGCGCGGCGGACGGCAGAAAGCAGGCGCGCGCAGGTTAGAGCCTTTGTTGCCGCAACCCATCCAAAAATCGCCGACGTTGTCACGGACTTTATATCGACCGTCATGTCGGGGCTGTCTGCGAGTGCACGCGAAGGCATGGGGGAAGCGCGACTCCTCAAGGTGTCTCGCGCCGCGGCGGAGAGCATCAATGTTCTGCTTTGTTGAAAGCGTCAGCAGTTTGGCTCGCGGTATCGCGCGTCGCACGTAGTTGCCGCGTTGAGTGCGCCCGACCGCGCTTTTAACGCGTCAGACGTGTCAGAAATGACGCCCGTGCCGTAACGATTCGCTCACCGCGACTGACCGTAGCAAGCTTGCAAACGGTCCGGGTTGACCGCATCCCATGCTTAGGCCGAATCCGGACAATCCCGCGGTACAACGTTTAGATATTCGGGGAGACTCGCTCCAGTCAACGGCTTGACCATAACGCGCAGCGAGTGAACCCTATCCTTCATTTGCACGCCGCGTCGACGGCGTACATCAAGGAACCCACTTCGCTCCCAAAACCGCTCCGCACGATTGTTTCCGACGATGACGCCAAGGCGTAACCACTTCGCCCCAGACGCTCTCAGCCACGCTTCGAGCCCCTCATAAATGCGGGTTGCGACGCCCTCTGCCGCAAGAGCTATACAAATCGTTGACCTGGGATCGTGGGAAGGAATTGGCCTACCATAAGCGCTTCACTGTGGCGACCGACATCAAAATCTATTTCTGCGATCCACATGCGCTATGGCAGCGCGGATCGAACGAAAACACCAACGGTGTTGCGCAGAGAGTACTTCCCGAAGGGAATCGATGTCTCAGCGTATTCCCAGTCGAAACTTAATTCCGTCGCGAGGCGACTCAACGAGCGACCCAGAAAAACACTAAACTTCCAGACACCGGCCGAACAGTTTTATCAATGTATTGCGTCGACCGGTTGAATCCAAGAGATCCAAAGGCCGCTCGCCGAGCCGACTTATCTGACACGCGCGGTCAGCGCGGACCACGTTCAGATCTACCGAACATTCGCTTGAAAAAACGTCAGCGCCATTTCGTCAAGCTGCTTGTGAAAAACTGTGCGATCGAAGCCGTTCGCATCTACGCAGAGTTCCGGCGCATCGTTCTTCATTGCCGCGGAGCATGGCGCAAGAAAGGCTAAATGCGCTGCGTTGGAAACAAGGTGATATTCAGGTCTGTGAGGAAGGGTGTTGGCGAGTGCGGGAGCGTTGCGCGGCAGCACGCCATCGCCGCCGAACTGAGAAGCCCAAAGTTGAATGGGCGCTTTCACATTCTTCAGGCTCTCCGCGGTTGGGAATACATTGAGCGGGTCCGCCAGGACAAAGGCTTTGATCCGCGCGTCGTGAGTCAAGGGATCGGTGGATACCTCTCGACGTCGGATCTGTTCGCAAATCGGGGCTTTCGGGTCCGGGCACGGAACATCGGCGTGCAGGAAATCCGGGGTGCCGCCGGCCAACACCAGGCCCGCGTAGCCGCCACGCGAGAAGCCAAAAAAACCGATCCGTTCCGGGTCGATTCTGGCTGCGTCGGGCGCGGCGCTCAACATGTAATCGATAAGACGTTTTATATCGGTCGGTCGCTCGACGAACACAGACATCTCGCCCGCGCGAGTCATGTCAGAGAATGTATCGCCTGGATGATTGATTGCTGCGACGACAAAGCCGGCGCCGGCAAGCGTCTCGGCAAGGTCATGGTGGCCAAGGAACGATCCGCCATGGCCATGTGAAATGACAACCAGGGGAAGCTTTTCGCCAACGGTCGGACAGTCGCGCCGCCCCTTCAGGACATATGGCCCGATCGGTAACTCTTGGGCAGGCTCTGCGCACGGCGTCCACACCATCGCTTTTAACGCCGGGCCGTTGGCATCGGCCGGAATTTGAACGAACTTTATTCCCGCAGCGTGTGCGATTGTCGTAGATAGACAAAACAGAACGGCCGATATGAACGTTTTCATGTAGTGTTGAGAGGCAATGTGTTTGCTTTCAATGTATTCAGAAATCAGCGCAGAATCGGCCTCCATCAGCAGCAGGTGAGTCAGGTCTCCATGAAACAGTTGACCGTCCATCACAGGGATGTGAGAAACCCTCTGCGTCGCCTCGACGAATGCGGCCCATCTGGCCAATGCACGGTCGGCGAGTTGCTGCGGTGTCGCGTCCCGCCACGGCTCGAACCAGTGTTCAAGTTCGTCCGTCGCTCGCACCGGGTGCGGCTCCGTCCTTTCATGTAAAGGCAATGCCGGCCACCCCGAATCTTGCAGATTCCTAACGATGAAGCGCATCATCGTCGACTTGCCTGAGCCCATGATGCCCTCGATGATCACCAGCCGGTGGGCGGGAGGCTCTGCACTGCCGGAATTCGTTGGGCTCGCCATTTTGCCGACAGCTCCTGGTAAGGTAGCGTGCGTTCGTGCCGTACAGCGATGGATTGTCAGTGATTTACGCTTGGTCGTCGAGTGACCGCTGCTTGTCGCGATCGGCATGAGCGTCGCCGAGGCCGGTCGCGCGTCCCAATCATTGGGCTTTGAACGATTCGGACGCACTACCCTGCCCCCCAGCGGCCTTTCCTGATCGCCTGGTGAGACGTGACGATCCGCCGCTGCAATGCGTCGCCTTTTAACACCGCCGCGTTTTTCTCTGGCAAGCTTTCGCGCTCTGGAACGTTTGCTGCAGCTACGGGTTCCTTCGCCCTTTGCGATGCCTCTACAAGCAGGTTTGCCGCCTGACGTGCTGTGATGCGGCTGTGCGCGACGCCCTTCGCGTCGAGCGCGATTGCCTGGTACAACTCGCGGTCACATTCGAGTTCCTGCTGATACTGCTCCATCGTGTCCACCAGCAATTCAAGCAACGTCTCCGTCGTGATGACCAACGGGTCAGTGTCCCGGGTGAACTATAGCGGGCCAACAGGCGGTGTACTAACGAAGGGCGAGCAATGCGCATACGCAGTCCAGAACTGTACGCACTGAGCCGATGTGCGAACGGCGACAATGGCCGACGAACAGTCCCGCAAGTTCGACGTGTGAAGGCCGCTTCCTGAGAAGAACGGACGTCCTACTGTCCATCCGAACAAGCGAGTGACCGGCCGGAAATGGTCACTTGTGTTTCTCGGAAGCGGTCGCTCATGAGCCGCTCAAAGCGCGTCGTTCATCATGATTTTGGCGATGTTGACGTCGTCTCGTGACCGCAAGAAGCCCGTCACCCCCTTGAGGCCATCACTATGTTCTCGTGTTTGACGCCGTCTAGTTCAAAATATGCTATTCCGTCCCACGTCATACCCCGAGAATGATAGAAAGAGATTGCCTTTGCATTTTGTGAGTTGACCGCAAGCCAGACTGATCGACTTCCGGTTCTTGCCATCACAATGTCTCTAGCGTGACTCAGCAATGCCGATCCAATTCCGCGCCTGGCAAAAGAGTTTTGAATGTAGAGCGTTTCAATTTCGACGGGAACGTCGGCATGGTGCGAGCTGAAGCGGATGACAACATAACCGGCAAGATTGGCATCTGCTTCTGAAACCAATAGAACGATATCCGGATCGTTCACCAGAGCCAGGATTTTTTGGGGCGTAAATGTCGTCAGAACATATTGCGCAATGACGTCAGACACGCCCGCGGCCGCATAGGTATGCACCCAGACATGTGCGCCCAGTACCGCGATACGCGCCGCGTCTTCCGGTTCGGCTATCCTTATCGAATGCGTGGCTTCCATCTTGTTCTTTTTCCAGAATTCGCTGGTGAAGGTGGGGCTGACGTGCAAACGAGTGCCACGGCGAACCAAACGCTTCCTGATTGCACAGACAAGGAGAATCGACTATGGCAAGTGAAGCACAAGATCAGAGTGTCTGGCCGTTACCGAAGTTCTACTTTTCCGTGGATATCGGTGACCAGCAGAATCTAACCTTTCAGGAAGTATCCGGGCTCGAAACCGAAACCCAGGTCGTCGAACACCGTGCCGACAACAGCAAACAGTTTGCCACCGTGAAGATACCTGGCATCACGAAGGTCGGCAACGTCACGTTGAAGAAGGGCGTGTTCGCCAAGGACAACCATTTCTGGGCCTGGTATTCCCAGATCGAAATGAACACCATCAAGCAAGTGCCGGTGGTAATCAGGCTGCTCGACGAAAACGGCAACGCCACCATGGTGTGGACGCTGCTCAACGCATGGCCGACCAGGATCACAGGCACCGATCTGAAAGCCGATGGAAACGAAGTGGCGGTCGAAACCCTTGAAATCGCGCACGAAGGCATGACGGTCAAGACCGGCTGAGCATCGGCCGAAGCCGACGTTCGGATGTCTCTGTTCGTGCGGCGGCCTCAGGTCGCCGTCCTGCCGTTCGCACATGGCTACCCGGAAGCGTGTTGCGCCGCAAGCCATGCACACTCTCAATCCGACGCGCTCGACAGTGCTAACGTAATAGCGGATTAAAAGGTCTGCTGGGTGGATAGCCAAACGTACCAGCGGGTAACGGTTAGAATCTGTTTTCAATCCTTATATTTATCTAATAACCGGAGACAAACGTGCCAGGCCTACTTCCCGATGTCGACCGCGAGGGACTCCTCGAATATTCAGTCGTTTACACCGACCGATCCATCAATCATATGTCGCAGCTCTTTCAAGGAGTGATGCGCGACATTTCCGATTCTCTGAAGAAAGTCTACAACGCGAAGTCGGCCGTGGTCGTCCCGGGCAGCGGGACGTTCGGCATGGAAGCCGTTGCCCGGCAGTTCGCGACGGGCAAGAAGTGTCTGGTGATTCGCAATGGCTGGTTCAGTTTTCGCTGGTCGCAGATTTTCGACATGGGCAGTATTCCATCTGAATCCATCGTGCTGAAGGCGCGCCCGGTCGAACAAGGGAGACAGGCTGCCTATGCACCACCACCGATCGAAGAGGTGGTCGCTGCGATCAGGGAAAACAAGCCGGATCTCGTCTTTGCGCCGCATGTCGAAACCGCGTCCGGGATCATGCTGCCAGACGCTTATTTGCGCGCGGTGGCCGATGCTGTGCATGCCGTCGGTGGCATGTTTGTACTGGATTGCATTGCCTCCGGCACAGTCTGGGTCGACATGAAGGCGAGCGGCGTTGACGTCCTGATCAGCGCGCCGCAAAAGGGATGGAGCGCGTCACCGTGCTGCGGGCTGGTCATGCTTAGCCCACTCGCCCGTGAAAGAATCGACGAAACAACTAGCACCAGCTTCGCTTGCGATCTTCGCAAATGGTTGCAGATCATGGAAGCCTACGAGAACGGTGCGTTCGCGTACCACGCAACGATGCCCACGGACAGTCTCGCGACGTTGCGTGACGTCATGAAGGAAACCGAGGCATACGGCTTCGACAAAGTGAAAACAGAGCAGCTTGAACTCGGCAAGCGCGTTCGCTCACTGCTCGCGGACAACGGTTTCAAGAGCGTGGCGGCCGAAGGTTTTGAGGCTCCGGGCGTCGTCGTCAGCTACACGGACGATGACGGAATACGATCCGGCAAGAAGTTCGCTGATGCCGGCTTGCAGATCGCACCTGGCGTTCCCCTTCAATGCGACGAGCCTGCAGATTTCAAGACCTTCCGCATCGGATTATTCGGCTTGGACAAATTGCATGACGTTGACGGTGCGGTGGCCAGGCTCGCGAAGGCGCTGGACAGTTTTCTTTAGAGCGTTTTTTGCGGAGGATGGGCGTATTGCTTGTCATGGCAACCGGCTCGGTTCGTTGCGCTGCGCCTCGCTCATCGCATGATGAAGCCGCCGTCGACGGAAATGGACTGACCGGTCACATAGCTCGAAGCATCGCTGCAAAGCCAGAGGACAACGTCGGCGATCTCTTCCGGTTTCCCATATCTGCCCATCGGAACCGCCTTCAGGAGTGAATCAAGGGCTTCGCTCTGGCCGGAGGCTGCCATCTGCTCGGCCATCGGCGTCCAGAACAGACCCGGGCAGATGGCGTTGATCCGGACACCTCGTGCCGCGTACTCAAGGGCGGCACTCTTGGTCAGTCCCAGTACGCCATGCTTCGCAGCGTGATAGGTGCCGCGCTCCGGGCCGCCGACGAGGCCGCCCAAAGACGAGCAGTTGACGATCGCACCGTTGCCCTGCCGGCGCATCTGTTGCAGTTCGAATCTCATGCAACTCCAGACACCGCCCAGATTGATCGACATCACGCGATCGTAGTCGTCTCGCGTCGAGTCGGCTGTTTCAGCAAGAACATTTTGGACGCCAGCGTTGTTGTAGGCGATATCCAGTCTTCCAAAGGTCGACACGGTTTGCGCGACGATTGCCTCTACCTGTGCATCGTCCGCCACGTCGCAATGCACAGCGAGGACCGCACAACCTCGGTCCTTCAGTTCGTCGGCCGCCGACTCCACGGTCTCTCTATCCCAGTCTGCCAGCACGACCGAAGCCCCCGACAAGGCAAACGCCTTCGCCGTCGCCAAACCAAGGCCGGAGCCCGCACCCGTGACGAGTGCAACCTTGTTCTCAAAAGTTATATTCACGTTCAGTTCCCTCAACTCGTACAGGTACGATAGTCAGCAATACTCTCTGTCGGCGGATCAACTGGTCACGCGGCGGCCTTCAACCGGATAGTTCGGGTCCGTATAGCCGGCCGTCGATGCATGCCCAGCGGGCACCAGACTGTTGACAAACTTCTCGTCGTCCGGTCCGATTTGCAGCGTCAACGCGTCCATGTAGCTGTCCCAATGCGCTTCCGTGCGTGGCCCAGCGATAGCGGAACTCACAAGCTCGTTCCTGAGCACCCACGCAATGGCGAATGCTATCGAGGTGGTGCCACGCTCAGTGGCGTACGCGGCGATCTTCTGTGCGATGGCGAGAGATTCCGGACGCCACTCGGTCTGCTGGATGCGCTTGTCACCGCGCGCAACACGGGAGTCGGCAGGCGGCGCACCGTTGGGTGCATATTTGCCGGTCAATACACCCCTGGCGAGGGGGCTGTAGGGCACGACGCCAATGCCGTAGTGTCCAGCCGCGGGCATCAGCTCGACCTCGGCGGTGCGGTCGACCATGTTGTAGACCGGTTCGATCGCAACGGGGCGATCGATGCCCAACTGATCGGCAAGGCGCACGATCTCCGCAATACGCCAGGCGCGGAAGTTGGACAGACCGAAGTAACGCACCTTACCCTGACGAATGAGGTCGCCGATGGCGCGAATCCCTTCCTCGAGCGGCGCGTCAACAAGCGACCGGTGGCAGTAGAGAATGTCGATGTAGTCGGTGCCAAGGCGCTTCAGGCTGGCGTCGACCGTCTGGTAGATCCATTTGCGTGACTGGCCCTGTTCGTTTGGGCGGGCGGTCGCTGACGCCGGATAGCCGAACTTGGTCGCCACGACCCAGTCATCCCGTCGCTCCGCAATTGCCCGCCCGACGATTTCTTCAGATCGGCCAGCGTGGTACACATCGGCAGTGTCGAGGAAATTGACACCCTGGTCGAAAGCCTTGTCGATAATCCGGCGCGAGGTAGCTTCATCCGTTTCGCCGCCAAACATCATTGCACCCAGGCACAGGGGCGAAACCTTGAGAGCGCTGCGCCCCAGATATCGATAGTCCATTCTCATCATCTCCATGCAGGCTGCGCCTGCGGTTACCAGAACGTGCGCGCCGGAAAAGGCGCATCAGCGGGCGCTTTGATCGCCGTCTGTATGGAGGATGATAGGTCGATAGTATCTAGTGATAAAGCCAGTAAAACGGCAAACCCCCATGAACTGTATTCATGAATCTCATTCCAGTTCCTGGGCTATTCCTTGCGATAACGGATTGCATCGATCACCACGGTCATCGCCCGTGAGAACTCACGTCGGGTCGCATAGCACGCGTGCAGCCCTGGAAAGGTAGGGCACCATTCTTCCAATACCTTCACGAGACGGCCCGCTTCGACATGAGACTGGGCGAGGTCAGCGGGAATGTAAGCCAGGCCGTATCCCGACAACGCGGCAGCCAGCATCTGGTAGGTCCCGTTGAAAGCGAGTTGTCCGTCGACGCGAACCTGCACCTCGCGACTGCCCTTCTTTAACTCCCATGAATAAAAGCCGCCCAGCGTCGGTAAACGAAGATTGATGCAGTTGTGCGCGGTCAGATCCTGGGGCTTCCTTGGTAACGCACGCGTCTTGAGGTACTCCGGTGTCCCGACGATTGCCATGCGCATTTCTGGCGCGAGGCGGACCGCGATCATGTCTCTCGCTACCTGATCGCCGTGACGAACGCCGATGTCGTACCGATCTGCCACGATATCTGAGAGGCCGTAGTCGGTGATGATCTCCACCTTGAGGTCTGGATATTCATGCAGGACCGGCGATAACCTGGGCCACAGAACCGTCTCGGTCGCGTAATCGGTCGCGGTGATGCGGATCGTGCCCGCAGGTTTGTCCCGAAACTCCGTCACGGCCGCCAGTTCGGAATCGATCTCTTCAAAACGGGGTGTAATGGTCCGAATGAGGCGCTCGCCAGCCTCCGTCGGCGCGACGCTGCGCGTGGTTCGGGTTAGAAGTCGCATTCCGAGCCGGGTTTCGAGTGCCCGGATGGTATGGCTCAAGGCTGATTGCGATACGCCGAGTTGCGCGGCGGCGCGCGTGAAGCTGCGCTCGCGCGCGACGGCGATCAGTGCAAGCAGGTCGTTGTAGCTTTCGCGACGCATTGATGAACTCATTTCATAGGTGTTTGCCGATTCTAGCGCCTAGTCGAGCATGCGTGGGCACGTTAGATTTCAGATATGGCCACCGCCTACTCATTCTGTCGCCCTTGTTGCGATCGGTTGTCGGAGCAGAGTGTGCTTACGCGTCGCCGAACAACACAATGTAAATCGACTCATTTCAATGCGGTCAGGCGCTATCGAGGAAACTGCCGATGAGGACATTCGCTGTCGCGATGATATCGCTTGCGCTCGGTACCGCGGCCTGTTCGCAGTTCGAAAGGAAAACTGACATGGAAAGCCTGGATCGCGCGCCCTCCATCAGCTTGCTCACCGGAATGGACACCGTTTCACCAGCTCTTGAGCGCTATACGAACGATGTGGTGCTGGGCGACCTGTGGAAACGTCCGCAGTTGTCCGCACGGGATCGCAGCGTGGTCACGCTCTCAGTATTGATTGCGCGCAATCAGAGCGCGGAGTTGCCGTTCTATATCGATCTCGCGCTCGAGAGTGGCCTCAAGCCCAGCGAGATTTCGGAAATCATCACGCATCTGGCTTTCTACTCCGGTTGGGCCAACGCGACCGCGGCTGTGAAGGTAACGAATGCCGTTTTCGAGAGACATGGGATTACGGCGGCGCAACTCCCCCCAGCAACAGTTGGCCTTTTGCCTCTGGACAAGGCGGCCGAAGCCCAGCGCGAAAGCGCAGTTCAGCAAACCTTCGGCGCCGTTTCGCCCGGGGTTGTTCAATTCACCCACGATGCGCTGTTCAACGACCTGTGGCTACGGCCGGGTCTTGCGCCCCGCGACCGTAGTCTCGTCACGGTCAGCGCGTTGGTCGCCACTGGACAGGTCGCTCAACTAACCTATCACCTGAACCGGGCAATGGATAACGGACTGTCCGAGGCACAGGCGTCCGAAGTCATGACGCAACTGGCGTTCTATGCGGGCTGGCCGAATGTCTTTACGGCGCTTCCAGTCGTTAAGGACGTGCTTGAGAAGCGTCCCGGCTAACTCACTCCCCCGCACCACGAGCAGGAAACCCGATGCCTGAAAAACTGGATGGTGCCACACGACTGTTCCCGATCATCGGCGACCCGATCAAGTTCGTAAAGTCGCCGCAGCGGTTGACCCGTGGCTTTGAATCGCGAGGTCACAATGGCCTTTGCCTGCCCATGCAGGTAGCGAAAGACGATCTGGATGCGGTCATGCATGCGCTGACACTGACTGGAAACGTCGATGGCCTGCTTGTCACGATGCCGCATAAACACTCGGCATTCGACTACTGCGCGACCAGTTCCGACACTACGCGATTGCTTTGTGCGGTAAGCGTCATGCGTCGCAACGCCGACGGTTCGTGGCACGGCGATATACTCGACGGCCTCGCGTTTGTAAAAGCACAGATCGATCACGGCGCACGCGTGAAAGACGGCCGTGCATTGCTAGTCGGCGCGGGGGCGGCAGGCAGTGCGATCGCGATCGCCTTGCTCGAGGCGGGTGTACGCGAACTCATCATCCACGATGCCGACGAATCTCGCTCGACCCACCTGAACGGACTCATTGCCGACCTCGGCCGGGGGCGAGTGCGCGTTGGGCCAGCCGATCCGACAGGATGCACACTGGTGTTCAACGCGACACCCATGGGCCTGGCAGAGAATGACCCCCTTCCAGTCTCGGGGGACCTGTTGGATTCGGCGATGTTCGTGGGCGACGTGATTGCCGGGCACGGCGTGACGCCGTTTCTGAAGGCGGCGCAGTCAGTGGGCTGCAAGACGGCGAACGGCGTCCAGATGGTCGACGCCGTGCAGGAAATGATGCTTGATTTTTTGCTGGCCGAGAAAATCTGTCAAAGCGCTTAGCCGACCACTGACTCAACGTCGCCGTGGCAGCGCAAAGGCCGGCCGTCGCGCAGGCGGAGTTGATGCACGACGCATGGACGTCAACATCGGTTTATCCGGCGGGCACAAAGTGATAAATATGGGAGCGACGGCCAAGCGGCTCACGCCAGGAATCAAGGAGCAATCGCCGCTTCAAGCCTTCGCTTTCCCACCCACCTTCCCACGAACACCCGCTTGCGCCGCCACCTTCTCAAGATCAAACGGCGTATCCCTCACCCTCTTCCCCGTCAACCTGAACACCGCATTAGCCACAGCCGGCGCCACCGAAGGACTCGACAACTCCCCCACCCCACCCGGTTTCGCCGGATCGCCTTGCACGATCAAAATATCAACCTCCGGCATATCACTCATCCGCATCACGCGATACGTATCGAAGTTCTTCTGCTCAACCTGCCCATGCCGAATATCGATGCGGTCCGCCGTCGCATGCCCTAGTCCCCACATCAACCCGCCATACAGTTGCTCCTCAACCCCACCCGGCGACACAGCCAACCCGCAATCCGCCACACACGTCAGCTTCTCAACTACAACCGCATCGCCCTTCCGCACAACCCGCGCCACCACCGCGACATAGCTGCTATACGCCTGATTCGTCGCAACACCCAATGCCGTCCCAGCAGGCAACGCCTTCCCCCACCCAGCCCGCGCCGCCGCCTCGCGCAACACCGCCTTATGTCGCGGGTCCTTCATATGCGCAAGCCGAAACTCAACCGGATCACGCTGCCCCGCATGTGCGGCCTCATCCATGAACGACTCCACCGCGAACACGTTCGGGATGTAACTCACCGCCCGATACCAACCCGTCGGCACACCCGTCTCATGCCGCACCCAACCCAGATCGACATGCGGCGCATCGTAAGCGAACTCATATTTGCTGATCGCTTCAGTCGTGCTGTAGTCCATCCGATCCGGACGATCAAAATACCCCGGCTCCCATTGTTCCGGTGAGGCAGGCATCACAGCGCGTAATTGCAAGGTGGTGAGGTTGCCGTGCGCGTCGAGCGCAGCTTTGCCGCGGTGATAACTCGCCGAGTGATAGAACAGCGCGCGCATTTCGTCTTCACGACTGTTCATCAGCTTCACGGGTTTGCCAACTTTCAGCGCGAGCCACGTCACCTCAAATAGCCAGTACTTCGATTCCCGCGAACCAAAGCTGCCGCCCGAAACAAGTTCATGCAATACCACACGCTCAGCAGGAATCCCGCCGATCACCTCGGCCGCTTCCTGCACCGTGGAAGGCACTTGCAACCCGCCCCAGTACTCGATACCGCCATCCTTCGCCCACGCAGTGACATTGATCGGCTCGAGCGCATTCTGTGCCTTGTAGGGCATCGAATACGACGCCTCGATCACGCGTGCGCCATGCGGCCACGCGGTTTTGGCGTCGCCATGCTGAACCGTCGGGACGACATGCGAAGCGGGATCATCGAGCCACGCGGCCTGACGCGCGGCGAGCGTGGTGCTGTCGAATGTCTCGAACGGACTATCTTCCCATTCGACGAGCAGCGCAGCCTGGCCCTTATGCGCCGACCAATAATCGTCCGCCAGTACGGCGACGCCGGCCTGATTGCCGCCGAGAAGGTCCGGACGACCAGGAATCTGCAGGACCTGCCGCACGCCCGGCACCGCCAACGCGGCTTTGGCATCGACGCTGCGCACACGTGCGTCGATAACCGGCGCACGTGTGACAACGGCAACCAGCATCCCCGGCAACGAGACATCGATGCTGTATGGAAACGCGCCCCTTGCTTTCAGATCGGCGCCGCGCTTTTTCTGCAGCTTGCCGATGTATCTGAACTGCGAAGGGTCTTTCAACACGACGTCTTTCGGCGCGGGCAATTGCGCCGCTACGCTCGCCAACGATCCGTAGTTCGCACGCTTGCCGCTCGCCTTGTCGATCACAAAGCCGTTTTCGGTCGAACATGCGGACGGCGCCACGTTCCATTGTTTCGCGGCGGCTTGGATCAACATCGCACGTGCGGTTGCGCCCGCACGCCGCAAGCGATCGTACTCAAGCGAGACGCTGGTACTGCCGCCTGTCGAAAACACTTTCCACAACGGATGAATGTAGTCCCCGTAAAACGGATTCTCCGGCGTAATCACATCCACGCGGAACAGATCGACATCGAGTTCTTCAGCAACCACCGCAGCCAAGGCGGTACGCGTACCCGTGCCGGAGTCATGCTTGTGGACCACCAGTTTGATCGTGTCGTCAGGCAGCACGCGCACCCATGCGTTCGGCTCGAACTCGCCGGCTTGCGGTTTCGGATCGCCGCTTACGTTGGCGTCTTTCGCGAAAGCCTCGGGAAGTTGAAAACCGATCGCGAGGCCGGAAGCCAGCAATGCCGAACTCTGTTTGATGAAACGTCTACGCGCCGCACCGTGTGCGCTGCCCAGCGCTTGCTTGTCGTCGCGCATTCAAGCCTCCTCTTTCGTGGAGGTGCAAACCGAAGCACACATGGGCTCGACCCACGTAATCGACGCGAGCGTGGCATCGCCGGAAGCCGCGCGTTTGATCGCCTTGCGAATGCGTGAATAGGTACCGCAGCGGCAGATGTTGCCCGACATGGCGGTGGCGATCGTTTCATCGTTGACGGTCGGCTTGTCCTTCAGAAACGCTGCTGCCTGCATCAACTGACCCGATTGACAGTAGCCGCACTGCGGCACGTCTTCCGCGACCCACGCGAGTTGCAGCGGATGCTTGCCGTCTTTCGACAATCCTTCGATCGTCGTGATGTGTTTGCCCGCCACCGCTGCAACCGGCAGCAAACAGGAGCGCACGGCCTCGCCTTCCAGATGCACCGTACACGCGCCGCAGAACCCGCCGCCGCAACCGAATTTCGTACCGGTCAATTTGAGCCGGTCGCGCAACACCCACAACAGGGGCATGTCTTCCGGTACATTGTCGAGCGAGTGCCGCGTGTCGTTGACCACGATCTCGATCATGCGCTGTCTCCTGAATGTTGTTGTGCAGCGCGGTGTGTGGTGCATGCTACAAAGCAAAGGCCGCGCGCTTGCGGCCATTATTGAAAGCCGTTAAGCACAACGCCAGCGACGATTTCTTCCATCACCCGTAAGTCCGGCTAACACCTATGTTGAAACGCTACCCTTCGATCCAGTCGATGCAGGCTTTCCTGCAAGCGGCACGCGTCGGCAGCTTTTCGAGCGCGGCGCGCCAGTTGTCGCTCACGCATAGCGCGATCAGCCAGCAGATCCGCACGCTCGAAGAGTTCGTCGGCCAGCCGCTGTTCGTGCGCGAAGGCGGCGGCGTGGTGCTGACGGACGCGGGCGTACTGTTTGCGAATCAGTTGACCGATGGCTTCGAGCAGATCGATCGTGCGTTGTCGTCGGTGAAAGAGCGCACGGTCAAGCAGTCCATCACGCTCGACGTCGACCCCGAACTCGCACAGAGCTGGCTGGTGGCGCGCTTGCCTGCTTTGCTCGGCGCATTGACCGGCACGTCATTGACCGTGCTGTCCACGCCGCGCCACGACCGTAGCGCGTTCGAGCGCGTGGATATTGCGCTGCGGTATGGGTATGGAGAATGGGATGGCTTCGAGAACGCGCTGATTTGCGGCGATCGGTTGACGGCCGTGGGTTCGCCCGCCCTTCTTGAGGCACGTAAGCTGAGCGTGCCGCTCACGCCGGAACAACTGCTCGATTTGCCGTTGCTCGGCTATACGAAACGCTCGTGGATTCCGTGGCTCACCGCGGCAGGCATGGCCGCCGTCGAACCGGATGCCGTGGCCGTGTTCGATAACGCCGCCGGGCTGATTGCAGCGGCCAGCGCAGGCATAGGCGCGGGTTTGGCGCGCGGTCTGCTCGCTGCGGACGCGCGGCGCGAGGGGCGCCTGGTCGAACTCACGCAAGTAGAAATCCCGACGCATTACAACTTGTATGCGGTGTGGCCTCGGGAGAAAGCGGCGCGCGTGGCGCCGCTGATCGAGGTGATTCGCAAACTGGTCGCGCAGACAGTCGGCGCGCGTTAGCATTCTCCGCCGCTCACGGCGCCCTTCGCGCCCAGGCGCACTCTCGCGCATCACGCGAACGGTCAGACGCGCTCGCGTTACGGCTCCCCGCCCTTCGCGTCCGCGCCCACGCTAGCAGCCACCTCCCGCACGGTATCGAGAAACAGCGAAAGCACCGGCGACGGTTCCTCCGCACGATAGCGCGCGTGCAGCGACACCTCGGGACGCGGCGCAGCCAGCGGCACGAACGCCACCCCACCGGTCGTCAACTGCCGCGCCGACGAAGGCAGCAACGCCACGCCCAGCCCTTCGCGCACGAGGCACAGCAGCGTATGCACCTCGACCACCTCCTGATCGATCTGCGGTGTAAACCCCGCTTCGACGCAACAGTCCTGTAAGAAGCGCGCGAGTTGCGAATGCTGCAACCCGAACGACACGAAGCGCTCCGTCTCCAGCTCGCGCAACGCAATCGCCTCACGCGCCGCAAGCGGATGCTCTAACGGCAGCGCCACCACCGCCGATTCGCGCATCACGACTTCGCTACGAATCTCCGGGTCCTCATGCGACACACGGAAGAAACACACATCCAACCGACGTTCCTTGAGCGCGAGAATCTGCGCAGCGGGTGTCATCTCGTGCAGTGTCCACTGCACGTGCGGATGCTTCTCCGCAAATACCCGTAGTGCGCGTGGAATCGGATCGACCATCGCCGAGCTGATGATGCCGATCTCGAGACTCCCCACTTCGCCCCGCCCCGCGCAACGCGTCAGATCGATCGCGCGTTCGAACTGCGCGAAGATCAGCGGCACCTGCTCCTTAAGTGTTTTCCCTGCATCCGTGAGTTCGACACGGTGTTGCGAGCGCGTGAACAACGCAGTGCCCATCTCCTCTTCGAGGATGCGAATCTGCTGACTCAGCGGGGGCTGCGAAATGTGCAGCCGTGCGGCTGCCCGGCCGAAATGCAGTTCGTCGGCAAGTACCGCGAAGTAACGCAACAGCCGGATGTCCATATCGCAAACGTATCAAGATCGTGGTTAAAAAATATTGTACAGAGCGTTTTTAACGCGTGAGACTGCATCGCAAGCAGCAGTGCACATCAGTGTGACACTCGATGCCGGCGAGGGGAAGGCGCACAAACACTGCGTCTTGCAAAGGGCCGCATGGGCAAGCCTGTCTAGGCTCCGTTCCATCGATGCGCCTGCCCGCGATCCGGCAACTGGATACACCAGTTCCTCTCAAGGAGATCGAGTACATGATCATCGACACTAGCTGTTACCCGACCAATCTGGTCGACCTCGCCTGGCGCCACGACGGCGAGCCATTTACCGGCGAGCGTCTGATCAAGACGATGGACGGCCCGTACCTCATCAACGGCAAGCCGCGCCGCATCGACAAGGCATTCATTCAACCGCCGCAAGGCAACACGATCTATACGTGGACCGACGGCAACCGCTCGGGCCGCGAGTCGATCGACGACTACATGGCTTACACGGTCGAAATGACGCAGAAGTATCCGGACCGTCTGATCGGCTGCTTCGTCTACAACCCGCGGTGCGGTCCAGAGAACGGCGCTGAGGCCATCGAGTTCTATGCGAAGGAACACGGCTTCAAGATGGTGCAGTTGCAGGCCAACATGCATGCGTATCGTCCCGACCGCGCGCTCGACTGGCTGCGCCCTGCGTTGCGCAAATGCGCGGACCTCGGCCTGCTCGTGAAGCTGCACACCGGCGACGGCCCGTACAGCATTCCGACCGAGTGGTATCCGCTGATCCGCGAATTCCCTTCGGTGAATTTCATCATGGCGCACTTCGGTGTGCAGACCGGTGGCGTGTACTGCTTCGAGCCGTATCAGATGGCCCTCGATACGCCGAACGTGTATTGCGAATCGAGCTGGTGCCTGCAATCGCGGATCGTCGAATTCGCGAAGGTGCTGCCGACGCACAAGATTCTCTACGGCTCCGACACGCCACCGAACGAGCCCGGCATGTGGTTGCGTCTGCTCGAAGTGTTGTGCCACGAGCCCCCGCAAGGCCTGAATCTCGACGAGGACACGCTTGAGGACTACCTCGGCAACAATCTCGCCCGCATGATCGGCATCGAGCCCACCGCGCGGCCGAAAAGCGTCGAAGAAGCGCAAGCCTATCTGAAACAACACGCCGGCGCGTCGCATCAGCATGCCGCGAACGCAACTCAAGCCGCCTACGCAGGAGCCCGCTGATGATCATCGATACCCATCTGCACCCGACCAATCTCGTCGACGAAGCGTGGCGCCATACCGGCGAGCCGTTCACCGGCGAACGCCTGCTGAAGATGATGGACGGTCCGTACATCATCAACGGCAAGCCGCGCCGTATCGACATGGGCTTCATTCAGCCGCCGCCGGGCAACACGGGCTATCGCGACGGCAATCGTCGCGGCCGTGAAGGCATTCGCGATTACATGGCGTATATCGCCGAGCTGACGCAGAAGTACCCGGATCGCTTTATCGGCAACTTCACGTACAACCCGCGTTGGGGTCCGGAGAACGGCGCCGCCGAGCTCGAATTCCACGTGAAGGAGTACGGCTTCAAGATGCTCAAGCTGCACGCGAACATGCACGGCTATCGGCCGGATCGCGCGCTCGACTGGTTGCGTCCGGCGATGAAGAAGTGTGCCGAACTCGGCGTGGTGGTGCTGATTCACACCGGCGACGGACCATACACGATTCCGACGCAGTTCTATCCGATCATCCGCGAATTCCCGATGGTGAACTTCATCATCGGTCACTTCGGGATTCAAACGGGCGGCAATTACTCGTTCGAATCGTTCTGGATGGCGATGGATACGCCGAACGTGTACTGCGAATCGGGCTGGTGCTATCAGTCGCGCATTGTCGAATTCGCGCGTGAGCTGCCGCGCAACAAGATCGTGTTCGGCACGGATTCACCGCCGAATGAGCCGGGTATGTGGCTGCGCGAGCTGGAAATGCTGTGTGGTCCGGCGCCGCAAGGCATGGATCTGGACGAAGACGGTCTCGAAGACTATATGGGCAACAACATCGCCCGCCTGGTCGGCATCGAACCGACCAAGCCGCCGAAGGATCTCGCCGAAGCGGAAAAACGTCTGAAGGCGACCTACGTGAATGACGTCACGCAGCCTGCTTAACGCTTCCTAGTGGTGTATTGCAGGCGCGGCTAGCCGTTCGCGCCGCGCCTGCCCTCCTACCGGTCCGCTTTCGTTATCGCTTTCGACGGAGTTCACTATGGCGGATAACCTCTTCCGCGCCACTCAGGATTTTCACCGCTTTGCCCTTGCGTACCGCGAGCAGTTCCCAGATGACGTATTGACGATCAAGCAACCGTTGGCTGCGGATCAGGACGTCACCGCAGTAGTGGCCGAATTGGCCGCGCGCGGACGGCATGAAATGCTGATTTGCGAAAACGTCGACGGCATTGCGACGCCGCTGGTTACGAATTTCTTTGCTTCACGTACACGTATTGGGCGTTTGTTCGACGTGGATGCGTCGGGCCTATTCGACGCTTATCAACAACGTGCGAACGCCCCAATCGCGCCGGTTTTCGTTCCGACCGGCCCTGTTCTCGATCAGGTTATCGAAGGCGATGCCGTCGATCTCGCACAACTGCCGATGATCCGCCACTTCGATACGGATCGTGGGCCGTACATCACCAACGCGGTGATCATTGCCGAAGATCCGGAGACGGGCGTCGCGAATATGAGCTATCACCGTTCGATGCGGCACGCCCGCAATGCGCTGGCAACCAGCCTGCATTCGCGTGGTCACCTCTGGCGCATGCTGCAAACCGCTCAAGCACGCGGCGACACGCTGAAAGTCGCGATGGTGATCGGAGCGCATCCGTTGTTCATGCTGGCCGCCGCAGCACGCGTGCCCTTCGGCACGGATGAACGCGCGATTGCAGGCGGATTGTTTGGTGCGCCTCTGCAATTGGTGCGCACGCCGCGATATGGCATCGGCGTTCCTGCTTCCGCTGAGTTCGTCCTTGAAGGCACGATCGATCCGGACGCCCACGCCGAAGAAGGTCCATTCGGCGAATTTACCGGCTATTCGTCGGATCGCTCCACCAACAACGTGCTGCGCGTCGACACGATGATGCGCCGTAACGATGCATGGCTCGTCGACGTTGTCGGTGGCCCGTACGCGGAGCATTTGACTTTGGCCCGCTTGCCGCGCGAAGCGGAAATGAGCGAGAAGTTGAAGGCGCGCTTTCCTTCCGTCACCGCGTTGCACTATCCGAACTCGGGCACGCACTTCCACTGCTACGTCGCGCTGAACCAGACACGCGACGGCGAAGCGCGCCAGATCATGCTCGCGTTGCTCGGCTGGGATCCGTATCTCAAGAACGTCGTAGCGGTGGATAGCGATATCGACATCACCAACGATTCGCAGGTGCTGTGGGCTATCGCCACGCATTTCCAGCCGCATCAGGACATATTTATCGTCGATGGCTTGCCGGGCAGTCCGCTCGATCCTTCATCGTCCGCAGCGGGCACCACATCGCGCATGGGTATCGACGCGACACGCGGTTCCCACTTCGACGGCATTCGCGCGAAGATCAGCGAATGTGCCGCACAACAGGCGGTTGAGATCCTGGCGCACGCCGCCAACGGAGCCCAGCGATGACCCCGCGGCGGCTCGTAGTCGGCATCAGCGGTGCGTCCGGATTCACATACGGCGTGCGCCTGCTGCAACTGCTGCGTGAACTCGACATCGAAACGCATCTGACCGTCTCGCGCAGCGCGCTGCTGACGATGACGCATGAAACCGACTACAAGTTCGCCGAAGTCAGCGCCCTCGCCCGCTTCACCTACCGTTGCGACGACATGGCCGCCGCCATTTCCAGCGGGTCGTTCCGCTCGCTGGGCATGATCGTCGCGCCCTGTTCGATGAAGACGCTTGCCGAAATTGCCAGCGGCATGTCGTCGAGCCTCATCTCGCGCGCCGCCGACGTCACGTTGAAAGAGCGCCGCCCCCTGGTGCTGCTGGCGCGTGAAACCCCTTACACGCTGGCGCATCTGCGCAACATGATCGCCGTCACCGAAATGGGCGCAATCGTCGCGCCCCCTGTGCCGGCGTTTTACGCGCGCCCTGTTTCGCTCGACCAGATGATCGACCACACGCTGGGCCGCGTGCTCGATCTGTTCGGTCTCGAAGCGGGCACCGTCAAACGCTGGCGAGACGGTGAAGTAGAAACCGCATCACAGGAAGCCGCAAAAGCACCGCATCTCGCCTGATAGCCGAACCGCAACAACCGCAACAACCGCACGAAGCGCACGAACCGCAGTACGAACGAAGAAACGGAGACGAGTCATGAATCACATTCACACCACCCACAACGAAATCGAGAAAATCCCTGTCACGGTGCTGACCGGCTTTCTCGGCGCCGGCAAAACGACGCTGCTCAACTACATCCTGCGCGAGAAGCACGGGCGCAAGATCGCGGTGATCGAAAACGAGTTCGGCGAAATCGGCATCGACGGTGGTCTCGTGCTCGAATCGACCGAAGAGATCTATGAGATGACGAACGGTTGCGTGTGCTGCGTCGGCGCGGTACGCGAAGACCTGGTGCGCATCGTGAGAATGCTCGTGGAAAGACCGGATCGGCTCGATCACATCATCGTTGAAACGAGCGGGCTTGCCGATCCATATCCGGTTGCACAGACTTTCTTCCTCGATGACCCGATTGCGAAACAGGTGACGTTGGATGCGGTGGTCACAATGGTGGACGCGAAGCACATCGCCGCGCACCTGGATGATCTGGTGCTCGACGGCAGCGATAACCAGGCGGTCGATCAGATCGTTTGTGCAGACCGTATTGTGATCAACAAGGTCGATTTGGTGACTGCAGAAGATATCGCTTCGCTGACGCAGCGCATTCGCGGATTGAACGCTACGGCGGAGATTGTCGAATCGAGCTACGCACAGATCGACCTCGACAGGATTCTCGGCGTCGGTGCAAATGAGTTCTCGCAAATTCTGGTCGAGACCGACGGCCTCCATGAAGAAGAGCATTCGCACGCCCACGAGCATGAACATGAGCACCACGACGAGCACGAGGCGCATCACGATCATGAACACGCCCATCATGACGACGATCACGCCGACCACCAGCACGACGAAAGCGTGTCCTCAGTCGGCATTGAAGTCGACGCCGATATCGACCTGGACGCGCTGCAAGCCTGGCTCACCGAACTGCGCGAAGCCGATGCAGCGAAACTGTTCCGCATGAAGGGCATTCTCGCTGTGCAAGGCCAGTCGCATCGCTATGTGCTGCAAGGTGTGCACAACGTCATCGAACTGCGCGCGGCGCAAGTGTGGGGCACTGAACCGCGCTCGTGCCGCATTGTATTCATCGGACGCGATCTCGATCGCGCCGCGCTGACCGACCGCTTCCATGCCTGTCTTGCCGTGCCGGTTGCGGCCTGACGGGAGATCCGGTCGGCGCGTGAAGTGATGCTGCACGGCCAAGTCGTGCGGTGCGCGCCGACCGGAAAACGATAATTTGGAGACACGTCATGAACACCGCCATACATCCCGTCGATCGGATTCTGCCGAAGCGCCAGATGATCACGCTCGGTTTGCAGCACATGCTAGTGGCTTATATCGGCGCGATTGCTGTTCCGTTGATCGTCGCGTCGGCACTGAAGATGTCACCGGCCGACACCACCGTGCTGATCAGCACCGCTCTGTTTTGCTCAGGCATCTCGACGATCTTGCAGACCGTCGGCATCTGGAAGTTCGGCGTGCGTCTGCCGATTCTGCAAGGCGTGGCATTCAGCAGCGTCGGCCCGGTCATCGCGATCGGCCTGAGTCCGGGTGTCGGCTTCGCCGGCGTGTGTGGCGCGGTAATTGGCGCGGGTCTCTTCACGATGTTCGCCGCACCGCTCGTCGGACGCTTACGAAGATTCTTCCCACCTGTCGTGACCGGCTGCATCGTGACCGTGATTGGTTTGCAACTGTTCCCCGTTGCGTATCAATGGGCCGGCGGTGGCGAGGCCGCGCAGCAACAGTTCGGTGCGCCGTCCTTCCTCGGCGTCACGCTGTTCGTCGCGCTGGTGATTCTTGCGATTAACCGCTTTGCCGGTCCGTTTCTGCGCAATCTCTCCGTGCTGATCGGTTTGATTGCGGGCGGCATTCTCGCCTGCTCGCTCGGCATGGGTAACTTCTCCAGCGTGAGCGCCGCGCCGTGGTTCACGATGCCGATGCCGTTCCACTTCGGTACGCCCGTGTTTTCCGTCGTGCCGGTGCTGACGATGATCGTCGTGATGGTGGTGCAGATGGTCGAATCGATGGGGTTGTTCGTCGCCATCGGTGACATCGTCGGTAAGGACGTGAGCGAGGAAGACGTGGTGCGCGGCATGCGTGCGAACGGTCTTGCAAGCGCGATTGCCGGCATGTTCGCGGCGTTCCCGTTCATCGCCTTCATGGAGAACGTCGGGCTCGTGATCCTGACCGGTGTGCGCAGCCGCTGGGTAGTCGCGATCAGCGGCGTGCTGATGTGCGTGGTGGCGCTGGTGCCGAAGATCGGTGCTGTGGTCGCGTCAACGCCCGCTGCGGCGCTTGGCGGCGCCGGTATCGCGATGTTCGGCGTGGTAGTGGCCGCAGGCGTGCAAACGCTGGCGAAGGTGGACTTCGAGCGCAATCGCTACAACGTGCTAATCGTCGGCTTCACGATCGCCACCGCGCTGATTCCGGTGATGTCGCCGCAAGTCTTCAAGCACATGCCCGACTGGACGCAGCCTTTCCTGCATAGCGGTGTGGTGTTGGCGTGCCTGGTATCGGTCGTGCTGAACGCCGTATTGAACGGCGCGCATGAAGAAGAAAAAAAGATCGTGGAGACGCACAACCTCGTGCGTGAATAAGCAACCCACGCAGTAAGACGAGCGCGGCCGTCATGCCTCTCTGGACCGACGGCCGCTTCGCAGTAACTGAAAGGACATTGAATCGTGAGCATGCAAACTGAAGCGTTGCTGATCAAGAACCCTGTCGCGGTGATGAGCGGTCGAAGCGGCCGAGATGGCACTAGCGCGCGCCTGGGCCAGGTCGATCTGCGGATTCGCAACGGCCGTATCGAGAACATTGCGCCTAACCTGGAACCACGTGCCGATGAACGCGTCATCGACGCGCGTTCATGCGTGGTTTATCCAGGCTGGGTGAATACTCACCACCATCTGTTCCAGAACCTGCTGAAAGCAGTACCGTCCGGCATCAATGCCGATTTGCAGGAATGGCTGGCCGCCGTGCCGTATCCACGACTCGCACGCTTTACGCCGGACCTGGCGCGCGTCGCCGCACGTTTGGGTCTTGCCGAGCTGCTTCTGTCGGGTGTGACCACCTGTGCGGATCACCACTACTTGTATCACGCGGAGGGCACCACCGAAACGGGCGATCTGCTATTCGACGAAGCGGCGTCGTTCGGCATGCGTTTCGTGCTGTGCCGTGGCGGCGCATTGCAAGCGGCGGGCGATCATCCGGGGTTTTCCAAAGTGGCGTTGAAACCCGAGACGCTCGATCAGATGCTCGCGGACATCGAACGCCTGAAGTCGCGCTATCACGATTCGGGCGAGGCTTCGATGCGTCGCGTCGTCGTGGCACCGACTACGCCGACGTTTTCGTTGCCACCGGAACTGCTGCCTGAAGTCGCACGCGCGGCGCGTCGCATGGGCTTGCGGTTGCACACGCATCTTTCGGAAACGACCCGCTACGTCGACTTCTGCAAGGAGCGCTTCAACCAGTTGCCGGTCGAGTTCGTCGCCGATCACGAATGGCTTGGGCCGGATGTCTGGTTCGCCCACCTCGTGCATCTGCAGCCCAGCGAAATCGCGATGCTCGCGGAAACCGGCAGCGGTTGCTCCCACTGTCCGGTGAGCAACGCGCGCCTCGGCAGCGGCATTGCGCCCGCACCGCAGATGGTGGCGGCAGGTGTGCCGATGTCGCTGGCCGTAGACGGCGTCGCCTCGAACGAATCCGGCAGCATGACCAACGAAGCGCACTTTGCATGGTTAGTGCATCGCGCGGCACAAGGCGCGTCGGCAACCACCGTCGAAGAGATAATTCATTGGGGCAGCGCGGGCGGAGCAGGCGTGCTCGGCCTGGACGCGGTCGGCACGCTCGAAGTCGGCAAGGCTGCGGATTTCGTGCTTTACGACGTTAGCGATTTACGCTTCAACGGCTTTCACGATGTGGCGGTGGCGCCGGTGGCCGCAGGCGAACCGGCTCGTGTGCGCTACAACGTGGTGAATGGCCGTGTGGTGGTGGACAACGGTGTGATTCCGGGCCTCGATCTCGAACAGCTTCGTTATGAAGCGGCCGAAGGTGTGAAGCAGCTGCTCGCCGATTAAACCACTCACGTCCTCACGCCCTCAAGCACTAAAGGGATACGCCGCAATGCAACACAGAAGAATCCGGCTCGGCATTCTCACGCCTTCGTCGAACACAGCGTTAGAGCCGATGACCTCGGCGATGCTCAGCGAATTGCCACACGTCAGCGCGCATTTCGCGCGCTTCACGGTGACGGAGATCGCACTATCGGAGCAGGCGCTCGGCCAGTTCGACGCGAGCCGGATTCTCGCCGCAGCGCGTCAACTGGCCGATGCGCGTGTGGATGTGATCGGCTGGAGCGGCACGTCGGCCGGCTGGCTCGGCTTCGAGCGCGACCAGACGTTGTGCCGCCAGATCACCGAGGAGACCGGCATCCCCGCGACGACCTCGGTACTGGCGCTCAACGAAATCCTCGCCAGAACGGAGGTGCGGCGCCTGGGCTTGGTGTCGCCGTATATCGACGACGTTCAGCAACGGATCGTGCGGAACTACGAGAAGCTCGGTATCGAATGCGTGTCGGAACGACACCTCGGTTTGCAGGACAATTTCAGTTTTGCCGAGGTGCCAGATACGCAACTGGCCATCATGATGCGTGAAGCTGCGTTTGCAAGGCCGGATGCGGTGACCACCTTCTGCACGAATCTACATGCAGCGCATCTGGTGCGCGCGTTTGAGATGGCTACGGATATTCCTGCTTATGACACGGTGGCGACCGTCGTGTGGAAGTGTTTGCGGATGTTGCGGGTGGACACGGAACCACTGGCAAGCTGGGGGAGATTGTTTACCGACGTGAAGTAACGTTAAGCGATCATAGGCCGCGGCGATTCTTGCAGTCTTCGTCGTGGTCCGCCGCCTGCCTATCGAGGGGCGGCTCATCGAACCGCCCCGCTTTGCTCCGTCATACGAGCCGTCTGCTTTCGGGACGATCCGTCAGGCGCTCCCCGTCAGACCATCCACGTCCGCGATCCACTCCTGCAGTGTTACCTCGATCGTGATAAATGACAGATTCATACCGCGTACCACGCGCCCGGCAAACACCTGGCTATCTGTACCGGACAGAATCGCGGTGAGCTCGGTCGCGCCCGTATCGTCGCGACCCGCCACAACACCCGCGACTTCGCCGAACAATCCGACGATCTCGACGCCCGGCCCCTTGACGATCTGCGTGGCCAACGTCGCACCCGCGCCGCTCGCCAGGTGCCCGTCGATCAGACTGCCCACCGCGCTACGCACTACCGCGCGGCCGATACCATATTGCACGCACAGCCGCTCCAGCGATTCGACGATGTCCTCATTCGGTTTAAACCGTGCAATCACGGTACGCCCGTAGCTGCCGGCTTCGAGCTTGACCTCGGATGAGTTGGATAGCGAAGTCATGCGGCATCCTCCGCCGTCGGCCCAAACAGCGTGTAGCGGGTTTCCTCATCGATATATTGCGTGAAGCCACCGTGCGCGAATGCACAGAGCCGCAACACCAGCGATTCACGGCCCACTTCGAGACGATCGAGAATCACATGCCCGCCGTGCAACCGCCCATCGCCGCCGACAAACGCGCCGTGACAATGCAGCGCGACGCAGCCCGCGCGATCCTTACCGATCGTGACCGCGCCATGCAGCAAGGCAACTTCATCATTCTCCTGGGTCGGGGCGCCGTAGATATAAGGCCGCTCGCCTTGCGCCGCCTTGATGACGACGTGGTACTGCAATGCACGCGCCGAACCGCTGCAGATCCGGCCGGTCGCGCCGCAGAAACCGTGGCGCGTCATCAGATCGCGCAGTACTGTGCCGGCGTTGCGTCCACTGGGTATTTCAACGCGCAGTTCGCGCGGCTCCCGCACTACCATGGCCAGCACCCGCGGGTGAGCGGCTGCGCCAGGATGGCGGAAAGCTTCTGTCTTCGACGTCATAGGAGGGTCAGGTAAATTACGACACCTCACATGAGCAACTTCAATGCCATCCGCACGCAATGCATGGAGCGCCAGGCGCAGCAAGCCTGAGCGTGCATCACTCAGCTGCTGCGCGCGAGACATCTGTCGCGCGCGGTGCTACAGGTGTAGTGCATGTGCGGTGCGGATTCAATACGAGTCGACGCCAGTCCCCTGCGCAACGCGATCGCGCCGGTAACGGCACTCGGGCAGCCGCGTGCGCGTTAACTTCCGTGCCGCGTGCCGGCAAGGCCAATTTGCGCGGCGATATCGACAAACCGCGCGACGCACGGATTCAACGTATCGGGACTCCACACCAACGCGACATCGACATAGGGCGCATGCTGCAGCGGCACGAACTTGACGTTATCCGCATGCGTGCTACGCATCGAGCTATGCACGAGCGCAACGCCGAGCTGCTGCGCGACGAGATTCACGATGGTCTGCTGGAAATTGGTCTCGAGGCGGATACGTGGCGTAAACCCCGAGCGACGGCAGTGCTCGACGATCGTGTTGTAGATGAACGGTGACGCCGCATGCGGCGAGATGATGAACCATTCGTCGCGCAACTCGGCAATCGAAATCTCCGCTCGCGTGGCGAGCCGGTGTCCTTCGGGCAGCACCGCGACCAGTTGCTCGCTGAAGATCGTGCGGGTCTCGAGTTCCACCGCCGAATCGGATGGATACATGATGCCGACGTCGGCCTTGCCGGCGCGGATCTCGGCCACCAGTAACGTTGGGATGCTTTCGCTCAGCTTCAGTTCGACGCGTGGAAACGCCGACGCATACGCACGTGTCAGCGCCGGCACGATGCTGTACGCGGCGGCGAACATGAAGCCTGCCATTAGCGTGCCCTCTTCGCCGAGATCGGCGGCGCGCGCATGGCCGCGTGCCTGGTCGACGGTGGCCATCACCGTCTTGGCATCGCGATAGAAGCGATGCCCCGCTGCCGAGAGCCGCACGCTGCGGCGCGTGCGATCCAGCAGCACAACACCCAGTTCCGCTTCGAGCAACGCGATCTGCCGCGACAACGGCGGCTGCGAAATATTAAGGAGCGCCGCCGCTCGTCCGAAGTGCAAGGTCTCCGCCAGCACGACGAAATAGCGTAATTGCCTCAGCTCCATGCCTGCCCCTGAGTGTGCAAATAGAAGTCCGACTTATACCTTATCGGTATCAGTCGACGCATCATAATGTATTGGAGACTATTAATGAATCGCACTATGCTTGGTTTCGGAGACAAACCGCTGGCAGCTTTTTCGATTCGCCGGGCCACAAGCCGGGCCGATCCTGCCAATCAAATAGACAAAGAGAGATGCCATGACCGCCCACGACCCGTTGGACCGCGCCCGTGCAGACTCATCTCGCTCATCCGGGCTACCGCTTAGCCGACTATGTGGCGACGATCCGACGATGCTGGCCACGCTCTCGCGTGCCCGCCTGCTCATCGACCGGCAACTTCCCATTCTCATCCTTGGTGAAACCGGCACCGGTAAGGAATATCTCGCTCGTGCGTTGCACAACTACAGTAGCCGCCGGCAGGCCGCGCTGGTGTCGGTGAATTGCGGCTCGATTCCCGAGAATCTGATTGAGAGCGAACTCTTCGGCTATGCACGCGGCGCGTTCTCCGGCGCGCTCTCGACCGGCATGAAAGGCAAGGTCGTGCTCGCCCATCGCGGCACCCTGTTCCTCGACGAAATCGGCGATATGCCCGCCGCGCAGCAAACCCGCTTGCTGCGCGCGCTGTCCGAACGCGAAGTGACACCGATCGGTTCGGCCGCACCGATCGCGGTCGATCTGCAATTGATCTGTGCAACGCATCAGAACATCGAATCGCATGTCGAGGCGGGGACCTTCCGTGAAGATCTCTATTACCGCATCGCCGTGGGCATCGTGCACCTGCCGCCCGTGCGCGAACGGCACGACCGCGAATGGCTTTTGCAATCGATCCTCGAATGCGAAGCGCCGGGCATGACACTCGACGCCAACGTCGACCGCGAAGCCCGTGAGATTCTGCTCCACTGCAAATGGCCGGGCAATCTGCGGCAAATGCGTGCGGCACTTCAGTATGCGTGCGCGGTGAAGAGCGGTGAGCTGATCCGCGCCGGCGATCTGCCGGCCAACGTGCATCCGGGTAAAGGCGTAGGCGCACAAGCGAGTTCGCGCTCGACGCTTCATGCAGCGTTGGAGACGGCGCCGCATCCGTATGCCGCGTCACATGACACCCGATACGCGCCCATGCATGACGCCATGAGCGGCGCACCGCACGCTGCGCGTCATGCTGAAGCGTCCCGCTTGCCGGTCGCGCCGCCGAGCGAGCGCGACAACATTCTGCGGGCGCTGTCCGCGAGCCGCTGGAATATCTCTGCCGCGTCGCGTGACCTCGGTATTTGCCGCGCGTCGCTGTATCGCAAGCTCAGGCAGTTTCGCATTCCGCACGTACGCGACCTTGGCAGCAATATGTTGATGGCGGATCACGGCTGAGTTCTTTTTTCAAACGCGGTGACGTGCTTGCCAGGACACGTGCCTCGTCGGTACCGATATCCATCGAGGCTGACTTATTCATGCACCGTGGCCGCTGACGCCGGCCGGCGTGTCTTCCGCTGGCGCTCAAACGCCTCGCGAACGCCTCGCGCATGGCGAGACGTCGTCGCGGCCGGTACACGGCGTCACGCAACCCGAAGCGTCAGCGGCTGCTCACTATCCCCTCCGTCGTAACTACCTCTTGCGGCCCAACCAGCAACGCCCTGATATCTTTCTTGACGATCTTGCCGTAAGCGGACTTTGGCAACGCGTCCCAGAACACGCAGCGTTTCGGCCACTTGTAGCGCGCGAGATGCGGTTCGAGATGCGTGAGTAAGGCTTCCTCCTCCAGCGCCCAGCCTTCGCGTCGTACCACCACCGCGACACCGATTTCGCCCCACTTCGGATCGGGCATGCCGACCACCGCGACTTCCTGCACGGCCTTGTGCGTGAGAATCGCTTCTTCGACTTCGCGCGGGTAGACGTTCGAGCCGCCGGAGATGTACATGTCCGACGAACGCCCGGTGATGTACAGAAAGCCCTGTTCGTCGAGGTGGCCCAGATCGCCGGTATGGAACCAGCCGTGACGGAAAGCCTTCTCGTTCGCCTCGACGTTGTTGAAATAGCCGATGAACACCGCCGGTCCGCGCACGCAAATTTCGCCGCTCGCGCCCGCCGCGAGGCGATGGCCTTCGTCGTCGAGAATACCGATTTCGATGCCGGTGCGCGCATAGCCGCAGGTGCCGACGCGACTGTTGGCGGCCTCGTCGTCGGCGGTGTGCAGCGCGGGCGGCAGCACCGTGATGTTGCCGGTCACTTCGCCCAGGCCGTAGTACTGCACCAGCACGTTGCCGAGCTTGCGCAGCGCATGTTTCTGATCCTCGCGATACATCGGCGCGCCGGCGTAGATCACATACTTCAGCGAACTGTGATCGTAACGGTCGACCGATTCATGCTCGGTCAGCATTTTGACGATCGTCGGCACGGTGAACATATTGTCGACGCGATATTTTTGCACCAGCGCCCACGCTTCTTCCGCATCGAGCTTCTCCGAGGCTGGCAGGATGCTGGCCGCCGCACGCGCCACATTGACCATCGCGTGAATACCCGCGCCGTGCGAGAGCGGCGCCACCACGAGCGAGCGCGATTCGTGCGTCAAACCGGGCATCAGATCGGCAATGTGGTTGGTCAGCACGAAGGCCATTTGCCCATGCGTGAGCACGCCGGCTTTCGGGCGCCCGGTAGTGCCGGACGTATAGAAGAACCACAGCGGATCGTCGCGGTCCACGTCCACTGCAGCGAACGGCGGCGCGTCCATCTGCTGCGCGAGTGTTTCGTAGGCGAGTTCGCCCACCCGTGGCTTGCCGATTGCGATCACATGCTGCAATGCGGGCGACGCCGCGCGCACCGCGTCGACGTGGGCGTCGAAGCCGGCCTCGTAGATCATCGCCTTCGCACCGCTCGATTCGCCGAGATACGCAGCTTCCGCTGCGGTAATCCGGCAGTTGGTCGGCACCCACACCGCACCGAGTTTGAAGGCGACCCACGCACTTTCGAAGAGCGGCAGGTTGTTGCGTGAATGCACGAGAATCTTGTCACCCTTGCCAATGCCGAGCCGGCTCAAACCGTGCGCGACTGCGTCGACACGCGCGTTGATGTTGCGCCAGCTCGTGCTGCGCTCGGCGTGGATGAAGCCGGGGCGATCGGCGTGGCGTCGGGCTGCATCGGTCAGCAGATTCCCGAGGTTCATGACGGTGGTCAGCATAAGCAAGTGCTTTGAAGAAAGAGAAATGAAGAGACGCGCATCGTGGGTCCGGGCTAATTGATGTCTCTCAGCGGCGTGCCTCGAGAATGCTCAGGTAGTTGGTCACGGCCGCGCCGCCCATGTTGAAGACGCCAGCCGTGCGCGCATTCGGAATCTGCATCGCGCCCGCCTGGCCGCTCACCTGCATCGCCGCCATCACGTGCATCGACACGCCGGTCGCGCCGACCGGATGTCCCTTCGCCTTCAGGCCGCCCGATGCATTGACCGGCAAACGCCCCTCTTTTGTGGTCACACCGTCGAGAATCACGCGTGCACCCTGTCCCGGTTCGGCCAGACCCATTGCTTCGTATTCGATCAGCTCGGCAATCGTGAAACAGTCATGCGTTTCGACCAGCGACAGATCGTCGAGCGTCATGCCTGCTTGCGCCAGGCCTTGCTTCCACGCGAGCCGCGCGCCGTCGAACGCGATCGGATCGCGCCGCGACAGCGGCAGGTAGTCGCTCACCTGCACCGTCGCGCGAAAGTCGACCGCGTGACGCGCGCGCCGCGCGATGTCCGGCGATGCAATGATCAACGCGGCCGCGCCGTCCGAGATCATCGAGCAGTCGGTGCGCTTGAGCGGCCCGGCGACGAACGGATTTTTCTCCGATGGCGTGCGGCAGAAGTCATAGCCAAAATCTCGCCGCATATGCGCATACGGATTCGACACGCCGTTGTGATGATTCTTCGCGGCAATCGCCGCCAATGCGTCCGACTGATCGCCATAGCGGTCGAAATACGTTTGCGCGAGCTGGCCGAAAATTCCCGCGAAGCCGCCCGGCACGTCCGCCTCTTCGACCGCGTACGAGCACTTTTGCAGCACCTTGCCGACTTCGGCGGTCGGCAGGCTCGTCATCTTTTCGTAGCCGATCACCAGCGCGCAGGCCGAGCGGCCCGAGCGGACTGCGTCGAGTGCGGAATACACCGCGGCCGAACCGGTCGAGCATGCGTTTTCGCAACGCACGGTCGAGGTGAAGCGCAATTCAGGAATCGCGTTGAAGACCAGTGCCGACGGAAAGTCCTGATAGACAAAACCGCCGTTGAAGGTGCCCACGTGAATCGAATCGATCTGACTGGCTTCGACGCCGGCGTGATCGAGCGCGCCGAGCGCGGTATCGGCAATCATGCGTTCAATGTCTAACGCGTCGAGTTTGCCGAACGGGATATGGCTCCATCCGATGATGCTGGGTTGCATTGCGATCGACTCCTTGGCGTGGTGATGGCAGCTCTCTATGCAAGAGCCAGGCCAATCGATCACGGCCACGATGCAGCGGGCTCGCCGCGTTTGCCGCAGCGCGCCGCACCAACGCTCGCCAGGCAAGGCGACAGCGTGCAAGGCCGTTCGCGCATGGCGCGTGAGCACATCGCTCGCCGCCGCCAACGCGTGCGACACAAAGCATGCGACAGGTGTCGCATTCGCTCGACACCTGCACGGCTTATGCCGCCTGGCAATAACCCTCATTCACTGCGCCAACGCCAACGCCCGCGCGGCTCGCCCCAAATGGCATCCAATTTGCTTTTAGCTGGGCGCCGGCCTTCGATACGGCAAACATAAAACTCAGGAGACAAACGATGAGCGTTACCACCCGGCGCGACTTTCTTAAATGTGCCTCTCTTGCCGCCGCCGCGTCGTTTGCCGGCTTGCATGGCCGCTCTGCGCGCGCTGCCGAATTCACTCTCAAGTACGCGAACAACCTGCCCGCCACCCATCCGATGAATATCCGCGCGAAAGAAGCTGCCGCGTGTATCGCATCGGAAAGCAAAGGACGGGTCGACTTCCAGGTGTATTCGAACAACCAGTTGGGCAGCGACACCGACATGCTGTCGCAGGTCCGCTCGGGTGCAATCGACTACTTCACGCTGTCGCCGCTGATTCTCGGCACGCTCGTGCCGGCCGCGCAGATTACCGGCGTCGGCTTCGCGTTCAAGGATTACGACCAGGTGTGGGGCGCGCTCGACGGCGCACTCGGGGCGCGCGTGCGCCAGGAGATCGCAAAGACCTCGGTGTTCGCATTCGAGAAAATCTGGGACAACGGCTACCGCCAAACCACCACCAGCACCAGGGCGATCCACGTGCCGGGCGACCTGAAAGGTATCAAGCTGCGCGTGCCGATGAGTCCGATCTGGACGTCGATGTTCCAGGCGCTCGGTGCGTCGCCGGCAAGCATCAATTTCTCCGAGGTGTATTCATCACTGCAAACGCGCGTGGTCGAAGGCCAGGAGAATCCGCTCGCCACCATTACCGCGGCCAAGCTTTACGAAGTGCAGAAGTTTTGCTCGCTGACCAATCACATGTGGGACGGCTTCTGGTTCCTCGCGAACAAGCAATCGTTCGCGCGTCTGCCGAAGGACCTGCAGACCATCGTGCAGAACGCCGTCAACGATGCCGCCGTGCAGGAACGCGTGGACGTCGCGAAGTTGAATGCGTCACTGATGCCGGAGCTGAAAACGAAGGGCCTGCAATTCAACGACGTCGATATCAATGCGTTCCGCCACCAGCTGACCACGACGGGCTTCTACGCCGACTGGCACAAAAAGTTCGGCGACGACGCATGGAGCGCCCTCGAAAAATACACCGGCAAACTCGCCTGACGCGCCATGCATCTAACCTTGACGAAGAAACTGGAAAACGACGGCTGGCTCGCGCGCGGTCTGACCACGGCCGTCGATTGGGTCATGCACGGCGTAGGCGCGATGGCGGCCTGCCTTGTGGTTGCAGAAACGGTGATCCTGCTATGCGGCGTGATCTTTCGTTATGGGTTAGACCAGCCGCTGATCTGGTCAGACGAACTCGCGTCGATCCTGTTCAGCTGGCTGGCGATGCTGGGCGCCGTGCTCGCCTTGCATCGCGGCGCGCATATGCGTCTCACCGCGATCGTCACGCGCTTGCCGGAGAAATGGCGCGGCTGGCTGGAAGCAGTCAGCGCGCTCACCGTCTGTACCTTCGTTGCGCTGATCATCACGCCGGCCATCGAGCACATGAACCTGCAGATGCCGGTCAGTACGCCCGCGTTGCAGTTGCCGGACGGCTGGCGTTGCGCTGCGTTGCCCGTCGGCGCGGCCTTGATGCTGATGGCGGCGCTCGCCCGCATCGCGCGTGAGGTGAGCCCGGGACAGTTCGTCGGCGCCTTGCTCACCGCAGGGGCGATCGCTGCCGCATTGTGGATCGCACAACCTTATCTGCTCGCGCTCGGCAACCTGAACCTGATCGTGTTCTTCGTCGTGCTGGTGGGATTGTGCGTGGCGGGCGGCGTGCCGATTGCGTTCAGCTTCGGCACCGCCACGCTCGCCTATCTGGTGCTGATGACGCATGCGCCGCTCGGCATCGTCGTGAGCCGGATGGATGAAGGGATGGCGAATCTGGTGTTGCTGTCGGTGCCGCTGTTCGTTCTGCTCGGTGCATTGCTGGAATTGAGCGGGCTTGCACGTTGCCTGATCGACTTCATGGCTGCGCTGCTTGGCCACGTGCGCGGCGGTCTGCAGTATGTGCTGCTCGGCGCGATGTTTCTGGTGTCGGGCATCTCCGGCGCGAAAGCCGCCGACATGGCGGCGATAGCGCCCGCGCTCTTTCCTGAAATGCAGCGGCGCGGCGCGAAGCCCGAGGAACTGGTCGCACTGCTCTCATCAACCGGCGCGATGACCGAAACGATTCCGCCGAGTCTTGTGCTGATCACGATCGGTGCGGTGTGCGGCGTGTCGATCACCGCGCTGTTCGTCGGCGGGATCATGCCGGCCGTGGTCGCGACGATCGCGATCGGTTTCGTCTGCTGGCGGCGCGCGCGGCACGAACCGCCGAGCAACAGCACGCGCGCGCCATTGCGCACTATCCTGCGCACCTTTGTGATCGCACTGCCCGCGCTCGCGTTGCCGATGCTGATTCGCGCGGTGGTGATCGAAGGCGCGGCCACCGCCACCGAAGTGTCGACTATCGGTATCGCGTACACGCTGATTGCGGGCGTGTTGCTGCATCTGTGCGGACGCCGGATCGAATGGCGCCGCTTCTATTCGCTGCTGCTCGACACCGCAAGTCTGTCGGGCGCAATTCTGCTGATCATCGGTTTGGCCACCGCGATGGCGTGGGCGCTCACGCAATCGGGTTTCTCCGCGTCGTTGGTGTCGGCGATGGAACAGATACCCGGCGGTCCGCGCGCGTTTCTGTGCGTGTCGATCGTGTTGTTCGTGGTGCTCGGCAGTGTGCTCGAAGGCATCCCCGCGATCGTGCTGTTCGGCCCACTGCTGTTTCCCGTGGCCCGGGCGCTCGGCATTCATGACGTGCACTACGCGATGGTCGTGATCCTGTCGATGGGCCTGGGTCTGTTCGCGCCGCCCATGGGCGTCGGCTTCTATGCCGCGTGCGCGATCGGCAAGGTGTCTCCGGATCGGGTTGTGAGCCGCGTGTGGGGTTATCTCGGCGCGCTGTTCATCGCGCTGCTGGTGGTCGCGTTCGTGCCGTGGCTGTCGATCGGTTTCTTGAAGTGAATGCGTTTTGACGCCTGCGCTTTGAAGTCTTTTTTCAAACCCGTTTCTTTCCGCTGTTTCCAATCATTCGAGAGTTCGCAGTGAATCTGATTACTGAAACTTCCCGCCGTAGCCAGTCTTCCCTCACTCATCCGCGCGTCGCGCTCGTCACCGGCGGCGGCGCCGGCATCGGTGCGGCCATTTCGCAGCAGCTTGCTGAATCCGGGCACATCGTCTTCATTGGCGACATCAACGGGCATGCTGCGAACGATCTCGCCGGCTCACTGTGCGCAGCCGGGCACGAAGCGTATGCCATGCAGCTTGACGTGTCGGCGCCAGCGTCGATCGATGCGGCGTTTAGCACGATCGAGAGCCAGTTCGGCCGCTGCGACATCCTGGTGAACAATGCCGGCATCGCGAAGACATTTCCGTTTCTCGACTATCCGGTCGAACATTGGCGCAAGGTCTTCGAGGTGAACGTCACTGGGCCGATGCTGTGCGGCCAGCACGCTGCGCGGCTGATGCGCAAGAACGGCTGGGGACGGATTGTGAATATCGCGTCCGTCAGCGGACTGCGGGCGAGTTCGGGACGCACCGCCTACGGCACGTCGAAGGCCGCGGTGGTCGGCCTGACGCGACAGATGGCGATCGAGCTCGCCGAATACGGCATCACGACCAACGGCGTCGCGCCGGGGCCGATCGACACGCCGATGACCCTCGATCTGCATTCGCAAGTCGCGCGCGACAATTACACGCGCGCGGTGCCAGCGAAGCGCTATGGCGTCCCTGCGGAAATCGCCGCGGTGGTCCAATTCCTGTGCTCCGAACAGGCGTCGTATGTGAATGGCCAGACGGTGCCGGTGGATGGTGGCTTCATGGCGGCCGGGGTATTGGAGATCTAAGGGGCCGCCATCACCGGCGGCAAACACACGCCAACCGGTGATGGACTATCCGTCATAGCGTGGATCGCAACGGAGGCGGCAGCCCAGCCAGCCGCAAATGTTCGACACCCTCCGCAAGCGCAAGCGTCGACTGCTGCCCGTCGCGCATACGGATGCTGATCGTCCGGTCGCGCTCATCGCGCGAACCTACCGCCACAAAAATCGGCACCTGCTTTTCGCGTGCGTCGACGATCTTCTTCTCCAATCGTTCCGGTCGACCGTCGAGTAGCACTCTGATGCCGGCGTCGTCGAGCGCTTGCATCACTTCTTGCGCGTAGGCCGCGTTCGCATCGCTGATCGTCGCCACCGCGACCTGCTCGGGCGCGAGCCAGACCGGCAACCATCCTTCGTGGTGTTCGAGCAGCATCGCGATGAAACGCTCCATACTGCCGAGCACGGCGTGATGAATCATCACGCCGTGCTCGCGTTCGTTGCGCTCGTTGACGAACTCCGCGTCGAGCCGCTCGGGCAGCACAAAATCGAGCTGGATCGTGCCGCATTGCCAACTGCGTTCGCGGCTGTCCTTCAGATGAAACTCCAGTTTCGGGCCGTAAAAAGCGCCCTCGCCTTCGAGTACGTCGAATTCGAGGCCCGCCGCACGCGCAGCATTGGCGAGCGCCTCTTCCGCGCGATCCCACGTTTGATCGTTGCCCGCGCGCATCGCGGGCCGCGTGGCGAGCGCTACTTTGAAGTCAGGGAAACCGAGGTCCGCATAGACAGCACGCAACAGCGAACAGAAGCGGCCAACTTCGGCCTCGATATGCGCCTCCGTGCAGAACACATGCGCATCGTCCTGCACGAACGCACGCGTACGCTTGAGCCCTTCAAGCGACCCGGAAGGTTCATCACGATGACATGCGCCAAACTCGCTATAGCGAACTGGTAACTCGCGATACGACCGCACGCGCTGGTTGAACACTTGCACGTGACACGGACAACTCATCGGCTTCAGACACAACACGCGCCCCTCTTCCGTATCGCATGGTTCCGCGGCGCCTTGTTCCACCGGGCCTTGTTGCGCGTCGGCAAACGAATACATCGCCGCACCGAACTTCTCCCAATGGCCGCTTTTCTCCCACAACGAGCGCGCCAGCAATTGCGGCGTACGGATCTCGCGAAAACCCGCGCGCCGCATGCGGGCGCGAATATAGTCTTCCAGCAAGCGGTACAGCTCCCAGCCGCGTGGGTGCCAGAAAACCATGCCGGGACCTTCTTCCTGCTGATGGAAGAGGTCGAGTTTATTGCCCAGTACACGATGATCGATGTCGTTCACAGTCACGCTCCGTTTGGTTTGATGTTGCAAATGCTGCAGATCGATGCCGCAAACGGAGGTCCAGAAACGCCAAAGGCCCCGTCCGTTTCCGGCGGGGCCTTTGGTGGTCTGCCACTGCTTCGTACTTCTAGCGTGCGCAACCTCCAGACGACCCGCCGGTGAAGGTGGTCGTCGTGGTGGTGACGGCAGCGAAGGGAATCGAGTGGAAGTCCATGGATCGACAGTAAACGATTTTGCGAGGGGACGTCAATCGTAATTTCGACGAACGAATGTGCGCGCTGTTATTGCTGGCCGCAGCCGATATCGCCTTCTACGCAGTGCAATTGTTCGTCTAGTAGTTTGGTTTGTGCTTCTGTGAGGCGACTCAGGCAATATGCATGAATCATCGGCTGGGCGCTGTACGGTGTCGACGACGAAGTCAGGAACTCGCATTGCGCGTCGCGATAGGTAACCCCCTGCCGGCGCTCGCTGGCCTGGGCAGTAGAATAAACGACACGAAGCATGTTTGATCCGATGCGTACGCGTACTCGCCAAACTTCGATCCGCACCATAAACCGACCGAGCACCTCATCTTGACCATCCACATTCGCCCCGCCCACGCACCCGACGCCGCCCTGATTCTCCGCTTCATCACCGAACTCGCGGTGTATGAAAAAGCGGAACACGAAGTTGTGGCTACCGTTAGCGACATCGAAGCGAGCCTGTTCTCCGCCACGTCCGCCGCGAAGGCTTTGATCTGCGAAATAAACGGTGAGCCGATCGGCTTCTGCGTGTACTTCTTTTCCTATTCGACGTGGCTCGGCAAACAAGGGCTTTATCTGGAAGACCTGTATATATCGCCGACATCGCGTGGCAGCGGCGCCGGCAAACAGATGCTTCGCCACCTCGCGCAAATTGCATGCGAAACAGGCTGTGGGCGCTTCGAATGGAGCGTGCTCGACTGGAACGAGCCGGCAATCGGCTTCTACGAATCAATCGGCGCGAGCGCGCAAAGCGAATGGGTCCGCTACCGGCTGGCGGGCGATGCGCTCACGGCGTTTGCCGATGGGAATACGTGAGACGCGTTTGCCCCCGAACGGAAACCTGGCCAGGTAGTCAGTGATGCGCGCTTTGTTTGTCTGTAGCAAGAACCGCCTGCGCAGCCCGACGGCCGAGCAGGTATTCGCTGCCTGGCCCAACGTCGAAACCGATTCGGCCGGACTCGGTGCGGATGCCGACGTGCCGCTTTCGTCCGAGCAGCTTCGCTGGGCCGACGTCGTCTTCGTCATGGAGAAAGCGCATCGAGCGCGGCTATCGGCGAAATTCCGTGCGTGTCTGAATGGCAAAAAAGTGATTTGCCTCGACATCCCCGACGACTATGCGTTCATGCAGCCCGAACTCGTCGCGCTGCTGGAACAGAAAGCCGGTAAATTTCTGCGACAGAAATAGCGGGCGTAGCGAGTGGGTGCAGCGGGCACCCGCAACATGCTGGCGCGCCGCCACAGACCTATTAATCTGCCGCGCCGTTCACTACCGGGTCAACCTCAAACGCGTCGCCGGTGGCGAAGAACGTCCCGCCCGCCACGTAGTGGCACGTGCGCAGATCAGGGTCGTCGCCGAAGTGCCAGCGATTGTTCGAATACACGCGGCTGTCCGCGTAGGCCGCGACCACTTCGCCGATGATCAGATCGTGCCGTTGGCTATCGTCCGGAATGACCTTGCATTCCATCCACGTGATGCAGCCGGCTAGCATTGGCACATCGATTTCTTGTGCGGGGAACGTCTCGAGGTCGAAGGCCGAAAACTTGTCGATTTCGGCGCCTGCGTTCGAGCCCACCGCCAGCGTCTGCGCGGCGAACCCGCGGCTCGGCAATTGGAGCCCGAACACGCCGCTCGCTTCGATCAGTTGCCGCGTGAGCGTGCGGCTGTCTACCACCACAACGACTTTCGGCGGGGTGAAATCGAGCGGCATCGCCCACGATGCCGCCATCACGTTCGAGCGGCCGCCATGCGCGCTGGTGATGATCGTGACCGGCCCATGATTCAGTAACTGCGTTGCCCGCGACAAGGCCACGGGTTCTCGTGTGACTTTCATACGTGCTTTTCCGCTTCGAATGGATCAGGCAGATTGTAGCGGGGACGCGCAAGCCGCCGCACATACCACCGCAGAGGTCGAGGGTCGTCAAGTGGGATTTGCTGCCGGTAGGCCAACATGGCGTATCGACAATACTGGCAGAGATCGCTGGGCGGCAGCGGGTAAGCCGCCGCCCAGGCATTCAGTCAGTCAATGTGGGGCTTTGCCGTTCGGGATGGCGTCCAGCGGTTTGTGCTGTTCCTCGCCGAGCCCTGGGAAAAATGCGTTCCATGCGGCGCGCACGCCCTGAGCGGCGGTGGCCTCCGCGGCGATCGATTCGGTCTCGCCTTCGGCAGCCTTCGCTGGATCGGCGGACAGGCCACGCCAGTGTGTGAAGACCAGCAGCGGTTTCTCAGTCCATATCCCGTCGCCGTACTTCGCAAATGCCGTGTCCCCGCTCGTCAACTGCACTTCGTACCAGCCTTCACGGACAGGCGTGTGAGCGGCGAGCTCAAACCACGCAGTCGGTTCGATTTCCTTCATGTCGTCTCCGGTCGGATAGATCGTCATAGATAACCACAACAAAGGCATTCTTCATGCCCGAACTCGATAGCGGCCCGGCGGGCGAACGCCGCACGTCACGCGATGTTGCACGCCTGCAGGCTGGGCATGACCTGCGGGCGATTCGTCGATATCGCGTACTTCCAAATCGCCGCGCATAAATGACACGATAGCGCGACATGGGTCACGCGGACAAACGTAAAAACTTACACGGCGCGTCTGGCGGCCGCCAGCCTTACCGACCGCTGCCCGACTCGCACGCCATCTCGCGCACCAGCTCGGCCAGAACGCGGACAGCGAGCGTCAGTTGCTCGGCCGGCGTGCTGCCGTAGCCGATCACCAGGCCGTTCGCCTCCTCGCGCTGCTGCAACGCAAAACCCGAAAGCGCACGCGGGTTCAGCCGCCTGGCAAGCGCGCGTTCAGCGAGGGTCCGATCGGAAATGTGCGGCGGCAAGCGAAGCGTCAGATGCATGCCGCAATTGCCGCCCAGAATCTGCGACGGCGCGAAATGTGCGGCGAGCGCATCGCGCAACGCTTGCTGGCGCTCACGATACAAACGCCGCATGCGACCCAGATGCCGTCCAAACTCGCCGTTGTCGATGAAATGCGCCAGCGCCAACTGCTCCAGCCGATGCCCGCCGCGCAGCATTTCCTGCATCGCAACTGCCGTGTGCGCCGCGATGACGCGCGGCAGCACCACGAAACCGATGCGCAGCGCCGGAAACATCGTTTTGCTGAATGAGCCGACGTACAACACCGGCGCATCCTCCACCAAGCCTTGCATGCTGGCGATCGGCTCGCCGGTATGACGGAATTCGCCGTCGTAGTCGTCTTCGATCAGCCAGGCGCCGCAGCGCCGCGCCTGCGCGATCAGCTCCAGGCGGCGCGCCACCGACAACACCGAACCGGTCGGATACTGATGCGCGGGGGAGGTGTAGATCAGCTTCGGCGTATGCGTCTGCCACGCGTCGGGCGGTACGGCGATACCCTCGGGATCGACCGGTATCGGCACCATGGTCAAGTCGCCAAGATTGAACGCGGCCTTGGCGCCGCGATAGCCCGGATCTTCGACCCAGGCGATGTCGCCAGGATTCGTGAACAGCCGCACGCACAGGTTCAGCGCTTCCTGGGCGCCTTCGGTGATCACGACCTGCGAGCCCTCGCAGCGCACGCCGCGCGCCATCCGCAGATGCGCGGCGATCGCGTCGCGCAACGCCGGTTCGCCCGTCGGTGCGCCGTAGCCAAGCGCGAGGGGCAACGCGTGTTCCATCGAACGTTCTAGCGCGCGCCGCCAGGCGGCCAGCGGAAAGCGGTCCAGCGCGGGCGTGCCCGGTGTGAGCGGCAAGGTGTCGTCGGCGTGGGTGCGCGTCGCCGCAAACTGCTCGACGCGCGCCGCGTAGGCAACCTCTGGCGCGGCCGACGGCGTCTGCGGCTCACCCCGTGCGGCGGGGCTGGAGAGCGGACTCACGCGCGTGCCCTTTTTTTCGGCCACCACATAGCCGACCGCGGCCAGATGCTCGTAAGCGATCACCACCGTGTTTCGTGATACGCCCATCTCGGCAGCCAGCAAGCGCGACGAAGGCAGCAGCGAGCCTGCCGGCAAACGGCCTGCGAGAATCGCCTGCTGCAAACGCTCGATCAGTTGTTTTTGCAGCGGCGCGGACTTTTCGCCGTTCCTGGCAGCAGCCGCGGCGGCCGGGGTGGTAAGGGGGCCAATGATCTCGATCATGTCGGCTGGACCTATCAAATACTCTTCCCGTGGATCTTTTTAACATACCACGTTTGCCGTATTGTTCTCCATAACCGACGATCGTCCACGACTAACAGGAGAGCAGGCATGGAACCCAGACGCAACGCATTCGAGCAGCCGATCGGCGCTCCCGTCCCGGGCTGGAAAGGCGCCCAGGCACCCGGCCGCGAGCCGCTGGTGGGCAGCTATTGCCGGATCGAACCGGTGGATGTCGAACGCCATGCGGCCGACCTGTACGAAGCCTACAGTTCGGCGCCCGATGGCCGCGACTGGACCTACCTGAACGTCGGGCCGTTCGAGAGCCTCGCCGCATATCGCGAGCATCTGACGCGCATGGCCGCGTCGCCTGATCCGTTGCACCACGCGGTGATCGATCTGGCGACCGGCAAGGCAGTCGGCACGCTGGCGTTGATGCGCATCGACCGCACGAACGGCGTGATCGAAGTCGGGCACGTCACCTATTCGCCGCGCCTGAAGCGCACGCGCATCGCCACCGAAGCGATGTTCCTGCTGATGAACCACGTGTTCGACGACCTCGGCTATCGCCGCTTCGAATGGAAGTGCGATTCGCTGAATGGACCGTCACGCACAGCAGCATTGCGCTATGGCTTTACGTTCGAGGGGATCTTCCGGCAAGCGATCGTGTATCACGACCGCAATCGCGATACCGCGTGGTTTTCGATCATCGACAGCGAATGGCCCGCGCTACGTCCGAGCTATGTGCGCTGGCTCGATGCTGGCAACTTCGACGCGCAGGGCAAGCAGGTTGAGCGGCTGGTGGACCTGATCGCACGGCAGCGGGCGGCGGCGAGCGAGAGCGGTCAATAAGGCAGCCGGGGTGCGCGGGTCGGTTGCAGGTTGGTGCGCGGGTCGGTTGCATGCCGGCGAGCGGGCCAGCCTGCAACCGGCTCGACAATTTCGAGGCTTCGCAGGCTGACGAGACTTAAGCGACTTAAGCGACTTCAGATGACGACGTGCCGCGCGGCGAATCAGGCAACGCTTGCCGCTCGCCGCAGCACGATGGTCGGCTTGCCTTTGTATGTCGTGCGGTGCTGTTCGCGGTAACCGCACTTGTGCGCGACATTCAGTGACGGCTGGTTTTCCGGCGCGATGATGCAGGCGGTGTCGCCGTACGGCCAATGCGCATCGGCCCAAATGAGTGCGGCGCGCACCGCTTCGGTCGCATAGCCGCGGTTGTGCATGGCGGGGTCCAGTGCCCAGCCGATTTCTGGTGTATCCATCAACGAAGGCTCGATCTCACGGTGATAGTCGGCGAAGCCGACTTCGCCCAGGAAGCGGCCGCTATCCTTTTCCCGTACCACCCAGTAACCGTATCCCAGCATCGCCCAATGTCCGGCGTAGCGCAGCAGGCGCGCCCAGACTTCTTCGCGCGTGAACGGCTTGCCGCCGATATAGCGGATCACCTCGGGATCGGACCACATCGCATAGCTCTCGAGGAAATCGTCGCGCGTATGTGGACGCATGATCAGGCGGTCGGTGGTGAGGAGCGTGGGGTGGGTGGGCATAGGCGGGCTGATGGTTGGCGCAAACGCTTGGGGTTAAGAGGCGTCGAAGCGTGCCTGGGATGATCGCAGATTTTTTGCGCGCCAGGTTCGATGCCAAAATCCTGGCGGCGCTCGCGCCGCGCATCAATGCTTCCCCCCTCACGCCAGCTCAAGAAACCGCGCCAGACACGGGTTACGATTCGCCGGCGACCACGCCAGCACCTGCTCGATCAGCGGCGCATCGATCAGCGGCCGGAACACCACACCCGCGAGTTGTGCCTTGCGCATTGAGGCCGGCACCAGCGCCACCCCCACGTCTTCATCGACAAGACTGAGCACGGTCTGCTGCAACTGCACTTCGAAGCGGATATCCGGTTCGAAGCCGCCCGAACGGCAATGCTCAAGGATCGTCGCGCGCAACGTGGGAGCGACTTCTTCGGACGCCAGCACGAACGGCTCGCCCGCCAGTTGCGCGATCTTCAACCGCCGCGCGCGTGCACGCGGATGGCTGCGCGACAACGCAACACACAGCGGTTCGCGCAGGATTGTCCGCGTCGCGATGCCCTTGTCGGGCACGTTCGGAAACATGATCGCCGCGTCGATCTGGCCGGCCAGCAGTTGCGCGGCCAGGTCGTTCGAGACGACCTCGCGCAGATTCAATGCGACCTCGGGAAACACGGCGCCGAAAACACGCGCATAGCCGGGCACGACGTTGTACGCGGCACACATCGTGAAGCCGATAGTGAGCTTGCCGGCATCTCCGTGCGCGGCGGCTCGCGCGTTGCTGACCGCCTGCTCCACCGACGCGAGGATGGCCTTCGCATCGACGTAAAAGCGCTCGCCTGCCGCGGTCAGCGTGACGCTGCGTGGACTGCGTTCGAGCAACGTCACGCCCAGGCTCGCCTCCAGTGCCGCCAGTTGCCGGCTCAACGGCGGCTGCGATAGATTCAGGCGTGCCGCCGCGCGGCCAAAATGGCGCATCTCGGCGAGTGTCACGAAGTAGCGTAGCGGCTTGATATCGATCACGACGCCCTCAGGCTGAATGATGATGCAAAAAAGGTATTGTTGAAGGCGAAAAACAGTATTGGATTGTATCAACGCGAGCCACTACGCTGGCGCATTGCTCTGTCCGCCCACGCCTTTTGCACCGATGTTAGCCACTCTTGAGATTCTGCTTCCCGTATTCGGCCTGATTGTCGCGGGCTTTGCATGCCGCCGGCGCGGCGTGCTCGGACCGAACTGCGCGTCCGAGCTGAACCGCTTCGTGGTCTGGCTGGCGCTGCCGGCCCTGCTGTTCGACACGATGGCGCATGCCACGTGGCAGCAGCTCTATCAGCCGGCCTTCGTCGCGGCATTTTCGATCGGGTGCATCGGCGTGTTTCTGCCGATTCTCGTCGTACGCATGATGAGCGGCCGGCATCTGGCCGATGCGAGCGTCGACGCGATTGCGGCCTCGTATCCGAACACCGGCTACATCGGTTTTCCGCTTGGCGTGATCGCGTTTGGCTCAGCCAGCCTGACGCCGACCACGATCGCCACGATCCTCGTCGCGTGCGTGCTGTTTGCGCTTGCCATTGTGCTGATCGAAGTCGGCTTACAGACCGAACGCACGCCGCACAAGCTGGGTTTGAAAGTGCTGGGTTCGCTGGCGCGCAATCCGCTGATCGTGTCGCCGATCGCGGGCGTGCTGTTCGCGAGCACCCACGTCGCGTTGCCGCACAGTGCGGAGACCTTTCTGAAACTGTTGAGCGGCGCCGCGAGTCCCTGCGCACTGGTGAGCCTCGGTTTGTTCCTCGCGGAAAAGCGTCCATCCGAAGCCGGCGCGCACGGCATCTCGTTGCTGCTGACCGGCGTCAAGCTGCTGGCGCAGCCGGCGCTGACCTGGTGGCTCGCGGCGCGCGTGTTCGGGCTCTCTCCCGCGCTGGTCGAGATGGCCGTCGTGCTGGCCGCGCTGCCCACCGGCACCGGCCCGTTCATGCTGGCTGAGTTTTACCAGCGTGAGGCGCACATCACGTCGCGCACGATTTTGCTGTCGACGGTCGGGTCGGTGGTGACCCTGTCGTTACTGCTGATGGTGATGGGACATCGCACGTAAGCGGGCCGGGGCACCGTGCCCCTAAACACCCTCAGCGCTGTTGCACGCACCTGAGCCGGCGTCGCCGCCGCCCGGCAGCCGACCGCTCATCCGGTTGCGGAACGTGGCAATATCCACCGCCCCACGCCTCGCGCTATGCTTTGCACACGGACCGCCAAGGTCCGCAATCTCCATGCGCGACCGCGAACAGCGAGCCGAACCGCCGTGCCCAAAGCCCGCCCACCCGAACTCCACGACGACGACAACGCCCGCTCGCTCGCGCGGCGCTACCCGCGTGGGCTGCGCATCGACCCGCATTCGCATACGTGGGCGCAAGTGCTGTATGCGGTATCGGGCGTGATGTGGGTAGAAACCGGCCGCGAAGCGCTGGTCGTGCCGCCTCAGCGTGCGGTCTGGCTTCCAGCCGGCACGGTCCACTCTATCCACATGATGAGCGAAGTGGAGATGCGCAATATCTATCTCCACGAGCGCAACGTCGGCCATCTGAGCCGGCGCAGCGACGTGTTCGAGATCAACGGCCTGCTGCGCGAACTCATCACATCGATTGCGGAATACGAGCACACCCATGCTCGCGACGAAACCTATCTCGAAGCCGCGTATCGCCTCGCGATGCTGGAGCTGGCGCACGCGCCGCGCTCGTCGCTACGCATCGCGCTGCCCGATGCGTCGGACCGGCGGCTCGATGCACTGTGTCGTGCGGTGATCGACAACCCATCGAACGCGATCAGCTTCGAGCAGCATGCAGCATCGGTCGGCGCCAGCGTGCGCACACTGGCGCGTCTCTTCACGCGGGAGTTGGGCGTCGGCTTTGCCGAATGGCGGCGCCAGGTGCAACTGGCGGTGGCCGTGTCCGGCCTCGCCGAAGGACGCCCGGTCAGCAACATCGCGCACTCGCTCGGTTTCCGGCCGAGCAGCTTCAGCGACATGTTCAGGCGCGAGTTAGGGGCGGCGCCAAGCGGCTTCGACCCGAGCGCGACCCTCAACGAGGCAGTTTCCGAAGCTTCGCTGGAGCAGGCGCAAGACAAACTGCACCCTGAAAGGTGAGCCCTTCGCGCTGACGGCCAAACGGCGACTGGCGCGGTCGGTAAGCTAACCCACAGCACGTTTTGTCCGAAATTCGAAAGTCTTTGTCTCAACGCCTTCGTACCCGCCATCTAGACTACGGTCATTGGCTGCACGACGCAGCGAACGACCCGACAGGAGTGACACGCAATGAAAGCGATCCAGTTCAAGACTTTTGGCAATCCCGACGTGCTCGAGTACATCGATCTGCCGACGCCCCAAGCCGACGCGGACAGCGCCGTCGTGCAGGTCAAGGCGGCTTCGGTGAATCCGAGCGACGTCAAGAACGTGGCCGGCCACTTCGACCATACGGCACTGCCGCGCACGCCTGGCCGCGACTTCAGCGGCGTCGTGGTGGACGGCCCACAGGCATGGCTCGGCGCCGAAGTCTGGGGCACCGGCGGCGACATCGGCTTCACACGCGACGGCACGCACGCCGGGTTCATCAAGATTCCGCTCGCCGCCCTGTCGCGCAAACCGGCCACGCTCAGTCATGCCGAAGCCTCCGCGATCGGCGTGAACTTCGTGGTCGCGTGGCTCGGCACAATCGAGTACGCGCACCTGCAAGCGGGCGAAACGATTGCTGTGATTGGTGCAGGCGGTGGCGTCGGCGGCGCGGTGGTGCAGATCGCGAAAGCGCGGGGCGCTCGCGTGATCGCCATCGACCGTCATCCGCTTTCTGCCGATACGCCCGCGGGCCGCCTGATCGACGACTACGTTCCCTTCGACGAAAACGTCACCGCGCGCCTGAAGGCATTGACCGGCGGCGCCGGCGCGGACGTGGTGTACGACTCGGTCGGCGGCGTCGCGTTCGAGACCGCGCTGAGCCTCGCCAAACGCCGTGGCCGGGTGCTGGAAATCAGCGCCACGGCTAAGCGCCGCGTGGAATTCGACCTGATCGACTTCTATCACAACGAAACGCAACTGCTCGGCGTGGACAGCGCCAAGCTGGGCGTCGCCGAATCGGCACCGTTGATGACGGCGCTAGTGGAAGGCTTCGAAAGCGGCAAGCTGCAAGCGCCGGCCATCGCGCAGGCATTCCCGCTCGAACGGGCACGCGAAGCCTACGAGGCGGTGGCCGCCGGCACGCGCGGCCGCGTCGTCATCACGATGTAATTGCCGAAACGACCGGCGGGCGTGGCAGCCCGCATTTCAGATGGGTAGGACAAACATGAAAGCGTATTTGATCTCGCTCGTTGCCGGCGTCGTGGTCGGTTTGGTCTACAGCGTGATGCAGGTGAAATCGCCCGCGCCGCCGACGGTTGCTCTGGTCGGGTTGCTCGGCATGCTCGCCGGCGAGCACGTGATCCCGTTCGTACGGACATGGCTGGCCGCAGGCATTCATTGACGTCGCTCGTTGGCGTCTCCTCCCGCGATACCTTTTCCATCACCGGGCACCTCACGCTAAGATTGAGCCCGCCGGGCCGGCGCCCCGCGTAAGCAGCGCTGCCCGCGCATGTGTCGTCATCATGCGCGCCGCCCGAAAGACCACAAGAAAAGCTTCGCTCGGAGAATCAGATGTCTGAAGAATATGAAGTGCATGGTCCGCACGACCATGCGGTTGAACACGCCGGCCACCACGACGCCGATCCCTTTGCGAGCCGCATGGCCGTGATGACGGCGATCCTCGCGACGATCGGCGCGCTGTGCGCCTACCAGAGCGGCAACAGCGAAAATCTGGCGCTGTACTACAAGAACGAAGCCGCCATCAAGAAGACCGAGGCGTCCAATCAATGGAACTACTACCAGGCCAAGGGCGAGAAAGAAAATCTCGCGGAACTCGGCGCTGCGCTGTCGCTCGGCAATGCCGATGCACATGCAAAATTCCTCGCCGACGTCGACAAATACAAGCAGCAAAAAGAGCCGATCCGCACGAAGGCTGAAGCAATCGAAAAGGACGTCGTGGACAACGACGCTAAAAGTGAAGCGCTGCTGCACGGCCATCATCGCTGGGCGCAGGCCACGACCTTGATTCAGGTTGCGATCGCCTTGTCCGCGATCACATTGCTGACCCGCAAGAAATGGCTGCGCAATCTCTCGTTCGGTATTGCGGCGGCGGGCGTGGTCACTGCGGCTGTGGCGTTCTTTTCGGCTTGATCGTCGAGTTGGGCAGGCATAGATGAATCGGCAGGTCTTTTATCTCGGATACGCTTCGCGTCGCTCCTAAAACCCTCCGCCCGCCACCTTGTCGTAGATCAAAGACACACGGATTGGATGCTCGCCAGTCCAACTTTCATGACATTAATTAAGGACGTCGCGACCTCACGTCGCGCATCCGCGCCGCTGCATCTGGCGCAACCTGTCATGGAAGATTCAACATGAATGCATCCCCGGACGCAGCAGGCGAGCTCGTCGCCAATCTCGACGAAAGTGTTCTGCTTCCGCAACTCGCCTGCCCGTCAGGCGAGATCGGCGTGGCAGTCGGCGACATGCTCGAGCGCACAAACCTGGCTATCATCGACGCGTCTTTCGACCTGCTCGACCTGCACGCGAATGAGCGGATTCTCGAGATCGGCCTGGGCAACGGCGGTCATATCGCATCGGTATTGGATCAGGCGGCAGGGCTCCGCTACACCGGCATCGATCTATCGCCGACCATGATCGCCGAAGCGCGCCGCCGCAACGCGGCCTTCGTCCGCGATGGCCGCGCGTGGCTCGAAACGGCCGACGTCATGTCCTTGCCCTTCGCCGCCGGCTTATTCGACAAAGCCATTGCGATCAACACGACGTATTTTTGGCCCGATCTGATCGCCAGCCTGAAGGAAACGCGTCGCGTGTTGCGCGCGGGCGGCGTGCTGGTGATCGCGGCCGTCACACCCGAGGCCGCCGCAGAGATGCCGTTCGCCAAATATGGCTTCACCGTCGACAATGCCGCCGCACTGGAAGCGGCCTGCATCGCCGCCGGCTTCGGGCAGGTAGGCATCACGCGTTACGTCGAGCCGTTGCTCGATCCGCCGCAAGAGTTCGGCGCACGCGAGTTTTATCTGCTGTGGGCCTGCGCCGACTGAGGCGGCGCTAAACCGCGCAGAGTCGGCGTCCGGCAGCCCTCAATGTGCAATGCCGCGAGCGGCACGCTCGAGCAACAGCTCGCGCTCGCGCGCGTTGCGCGTCATGGCGGCCGCGCGTTCGAATTCGGCGCGCGCCTCTTCCACGCGGCCTAGTTTCTCCAACAGATCGCCGCGCACGCTCGGCAACCAGTGATAATTGGCGAGCGCGGCATCGGCTGCTAGCGCGTCGACGATTTCCAGACCGGCGGCCGGTCCGAATGCCATGCCGACTGCCACGGCCCGGTTCAGCTCGACCACCGGCGAAGGCGCCACCTGCGCCAGCGCGTCGTACAAGGCGACGATCTGCGCCCAGTCGGTCTCTTCAGCGCGGCGAGCGCGCGCATGACACGCGGCCAGCGCCGCCTGCAATGCATACGCGCCGCTCGCGCCGCCCAACGCATGCGAGGCGCCGAGCGCGGCCAGCCCGCGGCGGATCAGCAGCGGGTCCCAGCGGCTGCGGTCCTGATCGAGCAGCAGCACCGGCCTGCCTTCGGCATCCGTGCGCGCATGCGTGCGCGACGCCTGGATTTCCATCAACGCGACGAGACCATGCACTTCGCTTTCGTCAGGCACGAGCCCGCTCAGCACGCGTCCAAGCCGCAGCGCTTCCTCACACAATGCCGGGCGCATCCAGTCGTCGCCGCCGGTGGCCGAATAGCCTTCGTTGAAAATCAGATAGATCACCTGCAGCACCGATGCGAGCCGCGGCGCACGCGCATCCGCTTGCGGCACCTCGAACGGCACCTTGGCCGCCGACAGCGTGCGCTTGGCCCGCACGATGCGCTGCGCGATGGTCGGCTCGGGCACGAGAAACGCGCGGGCGATTTCGTCCGTGGTGAGGCCACCGAGCAAACGTAGCGTCAGCGCGACGCGTGCGTCGGTGGACAGCACCGGATGGCACGCCGTGAACACCAGCCGCAGCAGATCGTCGCCGATATCGTCGGCACGCGCGGCATCGAGGGTATCGACGAAATCCGGCACGAGGTGCGCCTCCTGTGCGTCGAGATCGTGGCCTAGTTCCTCGCGCTTGCGGGCATGCAACGCTTCCTGGCGCAAGCGGTCGAGGGCACGGTTCTTCGCGGTCGCCATCAGCCACGCTCCCGGATTGTCGGGTACGCCCGCGTCCGGCCAATGTTCCAGCGCCGACACCAGCGCGTCCTGCGCCAGTTCTTCGGCGAGCCCCACGTCGCGCACGATCCGTGCGACGTGGGCGATGACCTTGGCGGATTCGATCCGCCAGACTGCCTCGATGGCACGATGGATGGCCGGTGTCGTCACGGGATCAGCCCGCTGCCTTGGCGTTCGGATCCATGTAGATCAGCTCCCAGATGTGTCCGTCGATATCTTCGAAGCCGTGTCCGTACATGAAGCCGTAGTCCTGGGGCGCGCGCGGCACCGTGCCGCCGGCGGCAAGCGCCTTCGCCACCAGCGCATCCACCTCGCCCCGGCTCTCGCACGACAGGCCCAACAGCGCCTCCGTGCTTTCCTTCGGATTGCAGAGCGACTTGCGCGTGAAGGATTTGAACAGGTCCTTGACCAGCAGCATCGCGAACAGATTCTCGCCGAGGACCAGACACGCGGCCTGCTCGTTGGTAAATTGCGGCTCGAAGCTGAAACCGATCGTGCTGAAGAATGCCTTCGACCGTTCGAGATTGTCGACCGCGAGATTGACGTAGATCTGCTTATGCATGACGAAATCCATTGATCCAGTTGTCTGCTCGCTGGGGCAGCGCATTGCGTCGCGATGTGCCGCCCTGGCAGCGATCCAGCGTGCTCAGTTCGCCTCGGCAAGCGTCTTCAGATTGCTCAGGCCATCTTCAAAATCCTTGCCGACCATCTTGTCCATGCTGACGAACACCTGCATCAGCTTCGACAGAAACGGCGCGGGCCCATGCATCGCCCACGTGACTTGCGTTGCGCCCGCCTCCGGCTTCAACTCGAATTCGGCCATGTTATGCGCTTCGAACGGCTTGAGGAAATCGAGCTTCATCGTCACGCTCGACGGCGCCGTCGTATCCACGATCTCCATTTGCCCCACGCCGATCTTTTCGCTTTGCCATCCATAACGCGCGCCCTTCCCGCTTGGCGCGCCGCTATAGGTGCCTTGCGTCGCCGGATCTTTGCGCAGGAATGGATTCCAGCGATTGAATTGATGCATGTCGTCGATCAACGCGTAGACCCGCTCCGGCGGCGCCGCGATGCGCACGCTGCGTTCAATGCGAAAGTTGTCGGGCCGCGTCGCCGCATAGATGAGCAGCAGCGCTACCGCCGCGACGACGGTAATCAGAATGGTTTTGAGCATGACAAGTCCTTTCGATGTAGCCGGATCGACGCCTCGTTCGGCGTTCGGGTCGGCCTCGGGATCAATGTTTGGCCGCGGTCAGTTTATGGGAACGGTCCAGTTCCCCGCCCGGCTCGAAGTCCTCGAGTTCATAGAGTTGCCGCACTTCGATTTCGCCGTCGACCTGCTCGCCGAACGGAGACGGAAACCGTCGCGCCCATTCCATGGCTTCTTCGCGGGAGCGAACCTGAATCAGCGTGTAGCCGGCGATCAGCTCCTTGGTTTCCGCGAACGGACCGTCGAGCACCGTGCGCTTGTCGCCGCTGTAGTGGATGCGCCAGCCTTTCGAACTCGGTTGCAAGCCGGTTGCGTCGAGTAGCACGCCGGCCTTGGCCAGTTCTTCGTGGTAGGTGCCCATCGTAGCCATCAGGGCGTCGTCCGGCCGGCCGCCGGCTTCACTGGCGGCAGTCGCCTTCACTATGATCATGAATCGCATCGCGATCGCTCCTTGGGTGGTGTGGTAGGCGGCGAGCCGTTCTCTGTTTGCTGGCTCCTTACTCACACGACGAGCGATACGCGACCGGATCGACATACTTGTTGTTGGTCCAGGGAAAACCCTAGGCAAATAGTCCCGACGGGGCGAACCCGCTTACAGGAAACACGGTCCGAGCTTGCGGACTTCGACGGTGCACCACGTGGCCGCCGGGCAGGTTTGCGCGATCGCCACCGCTTCTTCACGGGTTTCGCAATCGAGCAGATAGAAGCCGCCGATCATTTCCTTGGCTTCGGCGAACGGGCCGTCGAGCAGTTTCGGCTGTCCGTCGCGCACCTGCACGCGCACAGCGTCACTGGAGGAGGTCAGCGCTTCGGCGGCGACCAGCTTACCGCGCTCCTTGAGGTCGGCTGCGAAACGCAGCATCTGGTCGTAGACCTCGCGCCCGGCCTGTTCGCCGCGTTCGATGCGCTGATTCGGGGGTTCGACGATAAGCAGCATATAGGACATGACGTCTCCGATTTATCGCGCCGTGGACGTGAACGCCAGGCGGGCGTACGACGGCAAAAACGCGCTGACAGTTAGGTAGCGAAAGGCAGTCTAGCAAGCGCGGATGAGTCCAGCAAACCCGTTTCACCGCCCCGGCGCCGATGGCGCGCAAGCCCTACGGACACTCGTAATACAAGCGTGGCATATGGATTGCTCCTCCGCTTGTATGGACACACATCCGAGGTGACATCATGCGAAATCGATCTGGTCTGGGCATCATCGCAATGTTATTGACGCTACTGACATTGACAGCCGGGTGCACGCTTGGCGGCGCGGCGGCGGGCGGCGTTATCGGCAACGAGGCGACCGATCACAGCGCGGTCGGCACGGTGGGCGGCGCGGTAGCCGGCGGGATTATCGGGCACGAATTGGGCAAGTAACTGAAGCGCTGAACTGCTTCCTGACACGCGACACGAAACCGCCGCTTTAAAGTATTCCCCGAGCGCGCTAAAGCTCGTCATGAATTTGCTGTGTATCGATTAATCGCAGTAGATAATCCGGGTTCAATCCGGCGATACTGCGCGGCACACTGAGCCAGGCTCATGGCATAGTTTGCCGGCATAACAAGCGAATCATATAAACAGAGCATCGGGGAAATTCATGCATCGATCTTTAGTGCGCACCGGCGTCGCGGCTGCCGTGGCCTGTGCCTTGATTCAGCTGAGCGGTTGCGGCGGCGGCAGTTCCGGCTCGACGTCATCGAGCACGCCGGCTGTCACGGCCACCTCGGTGAATGGCACCGTCGCCGCCGGTACCGCCGTGGTGGGCGCGAGCGTTACGCTGACCGACGCGACCGGCGCTCAGGCCACCGCAACCACTGATACTCAGGGCGCGTACACGATTTCGGTAAAGGGCATGACCCTGCCGTTCCTGATCGTCGCCGCGGATGCCAGCGGCGTCTCCGGCCCGCTCGTTTCCGTGCTCGCCAGGCTGCCGGGCGGCACGGCACCGGCTGTCGCGAACGTCACGACGCTGACCACCGCGATTGCCGCCATGCTGACGGCCTCGGGCAATCCGATCGACCTCGCGTCCACCACGGCACTGTCCAAGGTGACGCTGCCGTCCGTGCAGATCGCCACCATCACGCTCGACACGATGCTGGCAAAAATCCTCGCGCAGAACGGCATCCAGACGGCGGGCTTCGATCCCATCGGCATGGCCTTTACGCCGAACCACACCGGCGCCGATGCGGTAATCGACGCGGTGTCGGTGGTGTCGGCGGCCAACGGTGGCTTGTTGCTGGTGTCGAACGCGGCGCCAGGCACGACCGTCGCGCTGAACAACCAGACTGCCCAGTCGGTCACACTGGCCGCACCGTCCGCCGCGGCGAATTATCTGGAACCGCTTGCGTCCCTGCTGACTGCCTGCGCGGCGAGTGGCACGCTTAACACGTCATGCTCGCCGGCAATCGACACGACGTTCCTCGAAAACGGTTCGTCCGATCTGGCCGTTGGCCACGGTCTGACCGATGCGAACTTGAGTGGCGCCGTGTTCGGTTCGCCGAAGACGCTCGCGTTCTTCACGCGCAATGGCAAGCAGCTTGCGCTCGTACAGTTGCCGGTCACGCTGGCGAGCGGCGCAGCAGCGGGTGTGCTCTACACTATCGCGCAACAGCTCCCCACGCCCGTCACGCTCACCAACGGCACGCAGCTCGGCTGGGATCTGATCGGCAATCAGTCGCAATTTGCTGTTTCGATCATGTCGCAAATCCAGCGTCGCACCTTCCTCGACACGAAGCTGAACGATGTGAACCGTTACGAGTCGGGTCTCACGATTGCGATTCCGACCGCTTCGAATCCAACGGTATATTCGGCTTCCGTCACGGGACCCGGACTTGCTGCGCCGGTCTGGCTGATGCAGCGAAATGCGCTCGGCAGCAGCACGCTGGGCTTGTCGGATCTGACGATGAGCGCGGCACCGGTCTCGCCCGCTATCACCAATAGCAACACGTCGCTGTATCGCTGGTCATGGCAATCGTTGTCGTCGACCGCGAACTTCACGCCGACGGCTTCGAGCGGCGACTACTCGGCGCAGTCGATCGACGCCAGCACCGTGCCGCTCTACGCGACCTATACCGTGACGTTCTACGACAAGACCGGCGCACAGCTTGGCCAGTCATCGATCATCAATCCGGGCAGCCCGTTGAACGCGGCGGCGGGCAGCACGGTCGCATGGCCGACGTTGCTGCCGGACTTCGCGACGCAATTCCTGACACCGGGCGGCTCGCTGGCGAGCGCGCAGTACGCGATGAGCGTGACGTGGTCGAGCCTCGTGAACGGACAGAATCTCGCCTATCCGGTCACGTCCGTACAGATTCAGGCTTACCCCGGAACTGCCACCGGTTCGACGACGGAAGTGGATGGGTTCTCGACCGGCGCACCGAACAACACCACGTTTGGTCAGTATCAAACGACGGTCTATGCGGGCGTCAATGCCCTGGGCGTGCAGACTTGCGCGAACTGCCCGTTCCCGGCGTTGACGTCGGGTGGTTCGCGGCTCGTGCAGTTGAGTGGTGGGCGTAATGGGACCGCGTACTTCGATATTACGAAGTACAACGATTAGAACCAGGTAAACGGATATTTGACCATGTCGCACGCATCCAGATCTGAAAAACAACCTGTCATTCTCACCGGAGATCGCACCACCGGCCCGCTTCACCTGGGCCATTACATCGGCTCGTTGCGCTCGCGCGTGCAACTCCAGCACGAAGCGCAGCAATTCCTCCTGCTTGCCGACGCGCAGGCCATGACCGATAACGTCGGTCGGCACCAGAAGGTCACTGAAAACGTCATCGAGGTGGCGCTCGACTATCTCGCGGTCGGCATCGATCCGGCGAAATCGACCATCTTTATCCAGTCGCAAGTGCCGGAGCTGGCGGAACTGACTCAGTATCTGCTCAACCTTGTGACGGTCGCGCGCCTCGAACGCAACCCGACTATCAAGGCGGAAATCGTGCTTCGCGGTTTCGAGCGGGATATCCCCGCCGGCTTCCTGATGTATCCGGTCAGCCAGGCCGCCGACATCACTGCGTTCAAGGCGACCCGCGTACCTGTTGGTGACGACCAGTTGCCGATGATTGAACAAACCAATGAACTGGTGCGCCGTTTCAACTACACGGTCGACAAGCAGGTGCTGGTGGAATGCGAAGCGGTGCTCTCGCACGTGGCGCGGCTGCCCGGCATCGATGGCAAAACCAAGATGAGCAAGTCACTGGGCAACGCTATTACGCTGGGCGCGAGCCCGGACGACATCACCAAGGCGGTGAACAACATGTACACCGACCCTAAGCATCTGCGCGTCAGCGACCCAGGCCAGGTCGAAGGCAACGTTGTGTTCGCGTTTCTCGACGCGTTCGAGCCGGACGTGCCGATGGTCGACGAACTCAAAGCGCACTATCGCCGCGGTGGTCTTGGCGACAGCGTGGTCAAGCGCGCGCTCAACGACCGTCTGCAGGCGATGCTCGCACCCATTCGCACACGCCGCCTCGAGTTGGCCACTGATCGTGCGGAGGTACTGAATGTTTTGCGTCGCGGGACCCTGCGCGCGCGGGAAGTAGCAGGTGCGACGGTATCGGAGGTGAAAGGTGCGCTCGGTTTGAACTACTTTCAAGACTGAGCGGCCGGTAGTCTTCGGCGCTTCCTGACACCATGGTGCTGATGGAAAATTTCATTGCATCTTTCTGGATGCTCGCAATAACACTTGCGCCCAGTGTAGGTGTTCGCGGACTCGCTCCCTGTCCGGAGCGTATGTCATCCGGAGGCAGGGGACCCTCTGGCTCGCCAAAGCGTGCCGCAGCGCCTTTCACCTTGCAGGCAAAAGCGACCGTGCCTGCTCAAGAAGCGCGTGCGAGGCCAGAAATTCGTTACGCCCCGCCATCGTAAGCGCAGCCTGCGCAGTAAGAGCGAACAGCTCGTCATTCGACACCGCGACCGCCTCCAAACCAGAACCAACCTGGTCGTATCGGCGAAAGAACGCGAGCATTTCGAACGCGTCGAACCGGCGGTCCTGCGGACCGGCCTTGGCTAAAAGCTCGGCCGCAGCGGCCAGTTGTCGAGCCGCCGCGAGGAAATCAGAGGGCTCCATGACATCAACCTCCTTATAAATCACCATCGCCGTATGTTCGTGGAGTTTAGCCCAGGTCTTTGACAGCGCCGGAGATGCAGCGCGCGGGCACTAAAGGGATGCGGTTCGGCCGGATTAGTGGTTCATGACGCCGGTGCCGCCGAAAAACATCAACTTCGATTTCCCGATGAGTGACGCCATGCACAAGCTCTATGTGTCACCGAACCACAAGGCTTTCGATTAAGGAAATGAACACTGAAATAGCAAAACGCCCCATGCGGGGCGTTTTTCGTTTCAGCGTGCTCGCGTAGATTTGCGCGTTCCCGACATGAAAAACAGACGTGGGTTTTAAACCACCGCTTCGACGATCGCTTGCGTATGGGCAGATCTCATCAGCCCTTCGATCATCTTCGCTTCCGCGTTCGCGATCTCGCTCAACGACGCGACGGATAGTTGCCCATCCAGAATCGCCAGCCCTGTGCAAAGGCGGGCGTATTCGCTGTCCTCGAGAATCCAGCCGCCGTCGTGATGCTCACGCGCGTCGAGCTGCACCATCGCCGCATGGGCGCTTTCGATATCGGCAAGAACGTCTTCGCCAAGACCGAGACGCGCCAACTCTTGCGACACCAGCAAATGCCGGCTCAGAGTTAGGTGCAAATCCCGTGAGCCTTGCCGGCGCCGGAATGCATCGAGGGCGGTGTAGCACTGCAGGAGCATCGCCGCGGTGACCGGCTCGTGGGCGGTGCGGCTAAAGGTCAGCGCCCGCAATAGCGGGGACATGGCCGGCTGGGTGTGCTTGCGGACTCGCGATTTACTGGACATATCGATTCAACCTCCTTCGCTAACTCTCGGCTTTGCCACCGAATGCTGTGCTCTCCGGTGGCAAACGCCGCCGATGTGCCGGCGGCTTGACAGGCCCCTAACGTGAGTCTGTATAACCATCATGGCAAGCAACTATTAAGACAGACTTAAACGAACCAAAGTCTCGATTGCGGGGCATCTCGCCATGCCCGAGCAGATTTTCCGCTAGGGCGCACCCGACATGCAACGCTGCCATATAAGTTCGGACCGGCTAAATACAAGTCGCATTTGCCGCACTAACGAAAAAAAACCCTGTTCCCGCGAGGGAACAGGGCCAGACAGGATGGAAGAGCCGTACAGGCGCGTGGATGCTTGCCGGCCTTATAACCATCACAAACTAATAAAGCTGTTGCTACCTGAACTGCTACTGCCTTACAGCTCGGTCCCTCGTATTCAACCTCACCTCGCTGCAACCCCTGCTGATTCGCGCGCATAGTTGCTTTGATCGCGCGCTATGTATTGCTTCGACTTCCTACTGCTTTACCGCCCTGCCACGTCGGACAACCGCGGCAAACTGCCATCAACGGTACGGTTCAAAACAACGCGGGGGAAGACCGCGTCGATGGGCGCGGTGACTTGTCGCTCCATGGAAAACAGTTTATGTGAGCGCGCCCAAATGCAATTGCGCGAAAGGAGGGGAATTGGCAGCCCAGTTCGCTGAATCAGCCCAGCGGGGCGATTTCGTCAGATGTGAGCCGGGAAAAGATACGCGCGGCCACACGTCATCCGGCCCGATTACTCCGTCTCATAGCGTCCACGCGTGCGTCGAGCAATGCAGTTGAGAGGCCAGCGCACAGGCGCGTGGTAAAAAAGCGCTGCAGCCGCGACAATTCACGACCATTCTTACTAACCACCCGCGCACTGGAAAAGCTACCAGCATGTCTGCTCAAGAACCTTCCCTTACCCTGCGTCCGGTGCTAGCCGCGGACGAGCCCTTTCTGTTCGAATTGCGCAAAGCCACCATGACGGAGCACCTGACGCGTGTCGGCGAATCCGCTGACGATGCCGAGCATCGCGCGCGTCTGCTGCATCGTTACGACGCGGCACAGGTGATTTGTATCGATGGTGCGCCGGCCGGTTTGCTGAAAGCGCATCGTACCGAGAACGAATGGGTCGTCGTGCAATTGCAGATTGCGCCGACGCATCAAGGGCGTGGCATCGGCGAGCGGGCCCTGCGGACGGTCTTGCTGGCCGCGCAGGCCGAGGCGTTGCCGGTTACGCTCAAGGTGCTCAAAGGCAACCCCGCCAGGCGCCTGTACGAACGCCTCGGCTTCAAGACCGTCGGCGAAGATGAAATACAGTTTCACATGAGATGCGCGCCGAGCGCGGCGGCGGAAATTCAAGCAGAATGAACGACTGATACAGAGCGACACGCAATGGACCCTGTTATGACCTTTCGCGACACCTCAGCGATCGAAAGCTGGCACGCTCACGTTTATTTCGATTCAGGCAGTCGCGACGCCGCGTGGGCCTTTCGCGAGCAAATCGAAGCGCATTGGAACGGCAAACTGCAAATGGGCCGCTTCCACGAGCGTCCAGTCGGGCCGCATCCAATGTGGTCGTATCAACTCGCCTTCACGCAGGAGCAATTCGCCGACCTCGTCGGCTGGCTCACGCTGAATCACGGCGCGCTCGATATTTTTCTCCATCCGAATACCGGTGATGCCTTGCGCGACCACCGCGACGCAGCGGTGTGGATTGGCCACTCGCACGACCTCGTGCTGAGCGCCTTGAACTGATCCATACCGGCGCGCGGCCGCGTGCCCGGTCAGATATTCGAATACGAACTGCACCAGCCGCGCGCCGCGACCTGCTTGTCGCCGAACAACGTACAGCCGCCGTAGGCGTCGGTGGTCTTGCCCTGGAACAGCGAGCAGTTGCCGCAGGTTTGTCCGGCGGCGTAATCGGGGAATTTCGCCTTGTCGACACCGGATGCGTCCTCTTTGTAGCCGACGGCTTGCGCCTTCGGATCGGCTTCGCTCAGTTTGTTCGCGGTGTCGGCGGCGAACACGGCGCGGGGCAGCAGGAGTGATGAGCTCACGCCCACGCTGAGCATCAGGAAATTGCGGCGCGAAGTTTTCATGGTGGTCCGATGGGGAATAGTGACGCTCGTCAATCGATAAACCGCGCGAACCGTTCAACCGGTTCCCGGTCGGTCCGCAGCGTGTTGACCTGTGCGTTTTCGTCGGCGAAACCGAGCGACATGCCGCACACCAGTTGCTCCTCGCCCGGCAGCCCAAGATGCTCGGCAATCACGCGATGAAACGGCGTGAACGCAGCTTGCGGACAGGTATCGAGGCCACGGCCGCGCGCCGCCGTCATGATCGCTTGCAGGAACATGCCGTAATCGAGCCAGCTGCCGCGCTCCATCACCCGCTCGATCGTAAAGAACAAGCCGACCGGTGCGCCGAAGAACCGGTAGTTCTGCGCATGCTGTTCGTGCATACGCGCCTTGTCGCCTTTCTGGATACCCAACAGGCCGTACAGATCCCAGCCGATCTTGCGGCGGCGGTCGATATAGGGCGACACCCATTCATGCGGGTAATAGCGATATTCTTCCTGATACAGCGTGTCGCGCTGCGGGTCGTCATACGCCGCGACCAGAGCCTGCGACAGGCGCGCCAGCGACTCGCCCGTCACCACGTACACTTTCCACGGCTGAGTATTGGTGCCGGAGGGCGCCCGGCTAGCGGCTTCGAGAATCGCTTCGATATCGGTGCGCGCAACCGGCGTGGGCAGAAAGGCGCGAATCGAACGCCGCGACATCAGCGCGGCGTCGACTTGGTTGACAGGTGTGGTCATCAGCGAAATCCCGGCAGAGCCAACAGTTTGGCGGTCTGCGAAGATTCTAGCGCGAGCGGTGGGTTTTCCGCTTGCAGGCTTGCAGGCTTGCAGGCTTGCAGCGCGGTTTTAAATCAACCCCATGCAGACGGCGGCGACGATCGACCCTATCACCAGCACCGCGCCAACCGTCTTGCGTGTGTTCAGTTCCGTCCAAAGCGGCTCCCCGCTCGACACTTTGAGCGGCCCGCCCCGATGATTCAGGAAAAAGCCCGTGGGGCCGAGCAGCAAACCCAGCGCCGCGCCCCACAAGCCGATCCAGCCGTGCACTTGGCGCAACCACTTGACGAAGGTCGCGCGGCGCGAGCGCTGCTGCCGTGCTTTCAGTTCACTGCGGTCGAGCCGATACGGTTCGCTCGCCGCGACGTCGATTGCCGCAGCCGGACGCGCTTCAATAGCCTCGGGTACGCTCACGTTTCGCTCCAGGTACGCAACAGGTTGTGATAGCAGCCGACCAGACTGCGGCGCGCAGCGTCGTCGGCATGTGTGGCGTTCAGACGTTGAATCGCCGTGTCCATATCGAATAGCAAAGCGCGCTGCGTGTCGCTGCGCACGAGGCTTTGCACCCAGAAGAAACTGGCAAGACGCGCGCCGCGTGTGACCGGCGTGACCTGATGCAGACTGGTGGCCGGATAGACAATCATGTCGCCCGCCGGCAGCTTGACCTGTTGCACGCCGTAAGTGTCTTCGATAACGAGTTCGCCGCCGTCGTATTCGTTCGGTTCGGAGATGAACAGCGTCACTGAGACATCCGTGCGCAGCTTCACGCCGTTGGGCAGCACACGCACCGCACCGTCGACGTGACTGCCGAATTCCATGCCGCCTTCGTAACGATTGAAGAGCGGCGGGTACACCTGATTCGGCAACACCGCGCTAATGAATAACGGGTTGCGTTCGATCGACGCGAGAATCACGTCGCCGATCTCTCGCACGAGCGGCGAATGCTCGGCGATCTGCTGATTGCGTTTGACCGGCGCGCCCTGGTAACCGGCGGTCGCACGGCCGTCAACCCATGCTTCGCCGGCGCTGTCGAGCCGCTCGCGCACGAAGCGCAACTGCTCGGCGTTCAGTACATTCGGAATGTGCAGCAACATGTTGGGTTTCCTTAGCGTGCTTCCTGGGCGCGGCGTCCGGTCGAACGCGACATCAGAAGCGGTAGTCGAGTGTCGCCAGCAGCGTGCGTCCAATGCCCGGCACTGAACGGCCACCGTCCGAGGGAATCAGCGCGTCGTAGTACTGCTTGTTGGTGAGGTTCAGCAGATTCAGACGGACGTCGTATTGCTTCGCGTGATACGCGGCGGTCGCGTCCCAGCGCGTGTAGCCCGGCACCTGCACGTAGTTCGCATTCGACGCGTAGCGTGGCGACATATAGGTCGGACCGCCGCCGATTTCCCAGTGCGGTGTGATCGCGTAGGTGGTCCAGAGCGTCAGCGTGTTGCGCGGCGTGTTGGCCGGCACATGTCCCTGGGTTCCGTCGAGTGCCTTCAGGATCACGGCGTCCATATACGTATAGCCGCCGAACACCTGCCACTTGTCGGTGATGTGTCCAGTGACACCGGACTGGAAACCATCGACGCGAACGTCGCCGTCGAGTTCATACTCGGTCGGCGAAACTTGCGTGCGGGCGTTGGTCATCTCTTCGCGGAAGAACGCGGAGTTCACCGAAATATTGCCGCCGAACAGATCCCATTTGCCGCCTACTTCATACGATCGAGTCGACTCCGGCGCGAGGTTCTGCGTCAGGTTGGTGACCGTCAACGCTTCAAGCGAAGGATCGAACGAGGTGCCGTACGACACGTAGTACGACTGCCAGTCGGTCGGCTGGTAAATCACGCCGGCGCGCACACTGGTAAAGAAGTTGGTCTGACTCGCGTAATTCGGCAGGCTGATCGAGTTGTGGATCTGCGCCTGGAAGCGGTCCCAACGCAAACCGCCGATCACCTTCCAGTGTTGACCGAGCGACACGGTGTCGTTGAGGTAGGCCGCGATTTCGTTCGACCCGGAATCCGCGTAGTTGCCGACTGTCGTGGTCACACCCGCGGGCGACGACAGATAAGCCGGATTCACCATCGAAACAACCGGCAAATTGTTGCGCGTGTATGCCTGGTTCGAATAACTGTCGTGGCCGAGTTCGATGCCAGCGATCAGGTCATGCTTGACCGGGCCGGTGTCGAACTTGTATTCGAGCATCGTGTCGTTGTACAGCGAATGGTTTTCGATCACACGGTCGTGACTCTGCAACTTGATGAACAGTTGCGACGGCGACAGCGTCGTGTAATTGCCGTTGGTGAGCGCCGTGCTGGTGGCGAGCGGGCCCGTCAACACGGACTGCGGCGCGGTTTCGCGCGCATCGGTCAGTGAATGCGAAAACTGCGTCTGGTTGCTCAGCGTGAGACTGTCGGAGAACCTGTGTTTGATCGCGGCGGTGAAGGTTTGCACGTCCTGGATCGTACGGTCGGTGGTCAGACCGTAAAAGGTGTTCTTCGGCACGGGCGAAGGATGTCCGTTCAACGCCTGCACGCCGTAGTCAGGCATGTCGTAGTTGTGCTGAATCAGCGCGGAGATCGTCACTTCGGTCGGCGTACCAATGCCGAAGCGCACTTCCGGTGCGACGCCGTAGTCCTTGTTCTTCATCACATCGCGCGTCGAACCCAGACTTTGGCCGAACGCGCTCAGGCGAATCGCCGAGGTATCCGTCAGCTTATGGTTCACGTCGACAGTGGTGCGATAGCGGTCGTCGGTACCGACCATGGTCGAGACTTCCGCTGAATCTTTCAGGTTCGCTTTCTTGCTGACCTGGTTGATCACGCCGCCGGTCGAGCCACGGCCGAACAGCATCGACGACGGACCGTACAGCACGTCGAGTTCCTCGAGGTCGAAGGTGTCGCGATAGTACTGGTTGCGATCGCGGAAGCCGTCCAGATAGATGTCGTTCTGTGCGGTAAAGCCACGCAGGTTGATGTTGTTGCCGATCTGACCGCCTTCGGCCGCGCCGATCGTCACGCCCGGCGCATTGCGCAATGCATCCTGGAACGACGTGGCGCCTTGCGAGGCCAGCACGGATTTATTGATGACTGTGACGGTCTGCGGAATGTCGCGCAACGCCGTGGGCGTCTTCGCGCCGACGCTCGAGCGTTCTGCCTGGAAGTCCTGTTGTTCGGCTTGCCCCGCGACGCCGATGGTCGGCAAGGTCGCGTTGTCGGCTGCTGCGCCCGTCGCCGCGTTTTGAGCCGACGACTGCGACGCGGATTGCGGAGCGGTCTGCGCTTCGGCGGGCGTGGCGAATGGAACGGCAAAAGCTAACGCTAACGCAGTCGCAAGCGGCGTGTGATTGAACATGGGAAATCCCGTCGGAAGTGCGTTTGTCAGCTCCGCATGCTCGACATGGGATCGATGACAAAGTCGCATTTGGCTGGCTGCCTGTCTCCTGCTTGGCGCGAAGACGACGGGATGGCTGGCTGGTGGTTAAATGAGAATCGCTATCATTCCACACGCATAAAGTCGCATCAATCGCGCCAAACCTTACCGGGCGTAATCGAATTATTTCCGTTTTTTACTAACGTATGGAATATGTAATTCCACTGTTCCATCGTTAGCTATACATTACAAATTTGTAATATCCAGCCGCACCTTGCAGGACGATTGTGGCTATTCGTTAGATGAATAAACCGGCAGGCGTATGTCTGAGATAAGCGCGTCAACTTCTGCCAATTGATGATGGAGTCGACGTCCCGCCCCAAGCAATGGGGCCCCAGCGGCGAGGGCATTGCCACTCGCGCCTATCAATTGAGCAGCAGGACAAACTTTCTAAATGCTGACGGTTTGTCAACCCTGAATGCGCCGGCGGCCAAACACGAAATCGCCACACCGTTTATCCTTTTTGCAACACCGCATACCGCAACTGTTCCGTCCATCTTCGGAGTTGACCATGCAATACCGCAAATTCGGCCGCACCGGCCTGACCGTCTCGCGCCTGTGTCTGGGGACGATGACCTTCGGCCTACAGACTGAAGAAGACGTTTCGCATCGCATTCTCGACACGGCGGCGGATGCCGGCGTGAACTTCATCGACACCGCCAATGTTTACCCGCTCGGCGGCGGCGAGAGCATTGCCGGGCGCACGGAGGAGATCGTCGGACGGTGGCTGAAGGGCAAACGCGACCGCTTCATTCTGGCGACGAAGGCGGTGGGCAAGATGGGGCCGTCGGCATGGGACCAAGGCGCATCGCGCAAGCATCTGCTGGATGCGGTCGATGCCTCCCTACGGCGGCTCGGCACGGATTACGTGGACCTGTACCAACTCCATTCCGATGATGCGAATACCCCGCTCGATGAGACGCTGGAGGCACTGGACGTGATCGTCCGATCTGGCAAGGCGCGCTATATCGGCGTGTCGAATTTCCTCGCCTATCGGCTGGCGCGGGCATTGGGTCGCGCTGACGTATTGCGCGTGTCGCGGTTCGTATCCGTGCAGCCGCGGTATAACTTGTTGTTCCGGCAGATCGAGCGTGAGTTGTTACCTTTGGCGGCCGAAGAGCAATTAGCCGTGATGCCCTATAACCCGCTGGCGGGAGGCTTGCTGACGGGTAAGCATCGGATGGATGCCGCGCCGGCGTCCGGGCGATTTACCGATGTCGTCGGGAAGGCCGGGGCGATGTACCAGGAACGGTATTGGCATAAGCGCGAGTTCGAAACGATCGAGAAGTTGAAGGCGATCGCTGCGCCGACTGGCGAGTCGTTGACTCGGGTTTCTCTTGCGTGGGTGTTGGCGAATCCGCTGATTACATCGGCGATTATCGGCGCCAGTCGCGCTGAGCAGTTGAGCGACACGCTCGCGGCTTCAGAGCTTGTGCTCGACGCGCAAGTCAAGGCGCAGCTTGATGAAGTAACTTTTGAATATCGATGGGGTGACGCAGCCAGGTAATGTGCTGCCTTTAAGTGCCGTCTTTAAGTGCTGCCTTTGACGGCGGCCGCGGTTAGCCGGCCGCCGCCGCAAAGGCGGAACAATCACCGTCCGTATCGCAGCACCGTGCTGGTCGCAGCAAGCACATGATCCTTCATTGCTGCCAGCAACGCGTCCCGTGTCAGTCCTGCCGGCAATGCGTCGGGCGGTAAATCAAGCGCATAAATCTGCGCGACATAATGATGCGGCACCTCGCCGACCGGCGGGCATGGCCCGTAATATCCGGGGCCGCCAGTCCGGTTCGTGCCGCCCACGCTGCCGGCCGGCGGCGTAGCACCGGCACCCAGCCCGGTCGCCGAAGGCGCAACGCCATATACCACCCAGTGCACGATCCCCAGTCCCTTGGCGCCGTCCGGATCGAAAATAGTAATCGCGTAACTCTTCGTGCCGGCTGGCGCATTTCGCCATTGCAGAGCGGGCGACACATTCCCGCCACCGCAGTTATTCGCGCTCGCCGCGTGGCTCGAATCCAGCGTGCCGCCGTCAGCCAACCCCGGCGACGACAGCGCGAATGCATCCGCCGCGCGGGCTGCAGCCGCAGAAAAAGTCAGCACGGCACACAAGCCGACACATAACAGGCCCCGTGCAACCCCAGCGTTTTCGCTTCGAGTCATTGTGAGTCGCCCCCGGCTATAAGTTAGCTAACCTGAAAAAAGGCCGTAGCGCAGCAAACACGCGCCACGGTCGTTAATGGCAAACGTATCGACCGAGTGCTTTATTCCGCCGACGAGCAACAAATCCATCGGCGAATCACATATCACTTGAACGGGCCGGTCCGCTTATTGGCTTCCGGCAACTGCCGCGTCTCACGCAAAGACTTCGGATGCCACAGGCGTGCGCCGCCTTCAATCCCCGCATCGTTCGATACCGTCGCGACGTTCGCGGGCAACTTGATCGTCAGCCGCGCCGCGTTGCCACCGCCAATCCACAGCTTGTCGTAGTTCACCAGCGAATCAAGAATCCCGATCACCTTCTGGACCCGGCGATTCCAGCGCTTATTTCCTGCCTTGTCGCGTGCCGCGTCGCCGATGTACTCGTCATACGCCACCCCCTTCTTGCTGACCGGATGATGCGCAAGCTCGAGGTGGGGCATCAACTCGCCATCGCGGAACAGCGCCGTGCCCGCGCCCGTGCCGAGCGTCAGCACGAGTTCGATTCCATGGCCCTGGATGGCGGCAAAGCCCTGCATCTCCGCATCGTTGATCATCCGCACCGGCAAACCACCGAGGCGCTGCGCCAGCGAATCCGCTAGCGGAACGTCGTGCCAGCCTTCAACGCCAAAGTGCGGCGCCGTGAGAATGCGGTTGTTGCGCACCACGCCAGGAAAACCGATCGACATGAGCGTGGGCGGCTCCTTTTCGACAAGCGGCTCGACCAGCTTCACCAACGCATCCACCAGTTGATCCGGCGTGCACGGATGCGGCGTCGCCACACGCAAACGCTCGGTTTTCATCTGTCCGTCTGCATCGATGATCGCGGCTTTCAAGCCTGTGCCACCGACATCGATCGCCAGAATCCGCTCGGTACTGCTTTTTACTTTCGTCTTACGTGTGGCCACGGTGTCCCCCGATTGTGTTGGTGCATCTCATGGAGTTACTTCTTTTCGACGGCATTCTTTTGCAAAGGCCGCCACGCGTGGCCGTTGCGTGCAAGCAGTGCATCCGCTTCCGCAGGGCCTTCGCTACCGGCGGCGTAACCGCGTACCGGCATCGCGCCGCCGGTCTTCGGATGCAGTACGTCATCTACTGCGGCCCAGCTCGTTTCAATGCTGTCCGCTCGCTGGAACAGTGTCTCGTCGCCGAGCATGCAGTCGTACAGCAAAGTCTCGTAGCCAACGTTGGCCTGTTCCGCGAAGAAGTCCGCATAGTCGAATGACGATTGCACCGCGCCGATCTGCATCACCGGCCCTGGCGTTTTGACATTGAAGTCGAAACTCGTGCCGTGCGCGGGATCAATGCGCAAAGTCAGCACATTCGGCGTCAGTGCGTCGACCGGTGTGTCGCGGAACAGGCGGAACGGCACCGGCTTCAGTTGCACCGAGATCTCCGTGCGGCGCGCAGCCAGCCGCTTACCGGTGCGCAGATAGAACGGCACACCTGCCCAACGCCAGTTCTCGACGTGCACGCGTGCGGCGGCGTAGGTTTCGGTCGTGCTGCCCGGCGCGACGTCCGGTTCCTCGCGATAACCGATGCCCGCCGGACCCTTTTCGTATTGACCGAAGACGACGTCGTCAGCGGTCAGCGGCTGGATCGCGTCGAAGATTTCAGCCTTCTTGTCGCGCACGGCTTCGGCATCGAACGAATTGGGCGGTTCCATCGCGACCATGCCGAGCAACTGGAACAGGTGGTTCGGCAGCATGTCGCGGAACGCGCCGGTCTGCTCATAGAACTTGCCGCGCCCCTCCACGCCGATCGTTTCGGCCGCGGTGATCTGCACGCTATCGATATATTCGCGCCGCCAGATCGGTTCGAATAAGGCATTCGCAAAACGCACCGCGAGAATGCTCTGCACGGTGTCCTTACCGAGGAAGTGATCGATGCGATACACCTGCGACTCGTCCGCGTAGGACAGAATATGCGCGTTCAGATCGCGCGCTGACGCGAGATCGGTGCCGAACGGCTTCTCGATCACGATGCGGCGGAATCCGCCACTGTCACCCTCGCCTTCTTTCAGCAAGCCTGCTTTACCCAGATGCTCGACGATCGGTTTGAAAAAGCGCGAGCTGACCGCCAGGTAAAAAATAACGTTACCGCCCGGCGATTGATCGAGCTTCTGCTTGAGCTTCGTGAAGGTGTCGTCGGTTTCAAACTCGCCGGCCATGTATTCGAGCCGTTGTGCGACCCAGTCCCACGCTTTGTCGTCGAGCTTGCCGGCGTGGAAGGTGCTGGCTTTGTCGGCGGCGAACTGTTGCAGCGACTTGTGCAAGTCGTCACGCCATTCGCTCGTCTCGCGCTCGCCGTGATTCACGCCAATGATCTTCATGCCACCGTCGAGCAGGCCATCCACAGCAAGGTTGTAGAGCGCCGGCATCAGTAGCCGTTTAGTCAGGTCGCCGCCCGCACCGAAGATCACCAGCGTGCAAGGTGGCGCAGGCCGCTTGCCGGCCGGCGACGGCGGCGCATCATGCGGGCTCGCGCTGACTTTGCAACTGGGTTCGGGGCTGGCGGACGTTGAGGTGTTCGGAGTAGTCGACATGGGATTCGCTTAAGGAAGCCAATGGAACGGACGTGGCGGTACATGAAAGACCACGCTTGAACCCACACAGTTCAAAAACGGGCACTAAACCTGCCCTCCGCGCTGTATGGCTTATGTAACCTCGCGCGGGTAAGTCGCTACTGACTGCCTGGTCACGGCTCGCTACTTGCTCACCGTCGCTGTCAGCGCCGGCGCAGGTTCGGACGCGGACTCGGGTGGACACGCTGGCGCGGGCGCTGGCGCGGAAGTCGCCGCAGGCATGGGCGCCCGGTCCGGCTCGCCTGCCAGCGGCACATTCCCCGATGCTGCCATCGCCCTCGGTTGCAGGAGCAACGCCACCAGCCCGGTCCAGCCGGTTTGATGCGATGCGCCCACACCACGCCCGTTGTCGCCATGAAAATACTCATGAAACAGCACGAGATCGCGCGAACGTGGGTCGGCCTGCAATAGCGGATACGCACCCATCACCGGACGTTCGCCGTTTTTGTCCTTCAGGAACAGCGTGGTTGCCCGGCGCGCCAGGTCGTCGCCGATTTCTCTGAGCGAGAGCTTCTGCCCCGAGCCGGTCGGATACTCGACGCGGAAATCGTCGCCGTAATAGCGATGAAATTCGTACAGCGATTCGATCAGCAGATAGTTCACCGGCATCCACACCGGACCGCGCCAGTTCGAATTGCCGCCGAACACGCGTGTGTCGGACTCGGCCGGCAGATACTTGACGGTAACGCTGGTGCCGTTGTGGTTGAACACGAACGGGTTGTCGCGATGGAATCGTGACAGCGCCCGCACGCCGTGATCGGAGAGAAATTCGCTTTCGTCGAGCGCACGGCGCAGCAACGCTTTCATCCGATGCCCACGCAACAGCGAGAGCAGAAGCGCATTGCCCTTGCCGGGCTCATTCCAGCGCGACACCAGCTTCGCCAGATCGGGCCGATGTTCGAGGAACCAGACGAGCCGCTCGCGCAGACCGGGCAAGCTGCCATGCAAACGTTCTTCGAGAACATGCACGGCGAACAGCGGAATCAGGCCGACGATCGAGCGCAGGCGCATCGGGATATTGCTGCCGTCGGGCAAGCGCAGTTTGTCGTAGAAGAACTCGTCTTCGGTATCCCATAGGCCGGTATCGCAATCGTCGTCGCAACTCACAGCCTCGGCGATATACAGGAAGTGCTCGAAAAACTTCACGCCGATATCGACGAACACGTGGTTTGCATACGCGAGTTCGAGCGCGATCCGCATCAGGTCGAGCGCGTATGCGGCCATCCATGCGGTACCGTCGGCCTGATCGATATGACCGCCGGTCGGCAGCGGCGACGAGCGGTCGAAGATGCCGACGTTGTCCAGCCCAAGAAAACCGCCCTGAAAAACGTTGCGGCCGTCCGCATCCTTGCGGTTCACCCACCACGTGAAATTCAACAGCAGCTTGTGGAAGACGAGTTCCAGAAAATCGCGGTCCGCGTTGCCGGTCAGCGCACGGTCGATTTCATAGACGCGCCACGCAGCCCAGGCATGCACAGGCGGGTTCGCGTCGCCGAGCGCCCATTCATAGGCGGGCAGCTGGCCGTTGGGATGCTGATAACGGTCCTTCACCAATAGCAGCAATTGACGTTTGGCAAACGTTGGATCGATCAGCGCGAACGCGGTTGCGTGAAACGCCAGGTCCCATGACGCGTACCACGGGTATTCCCACTTGTCGGGCATCGACACGATGTCCGCGTTGCACAGATGCCGCCACTCCGAATTGCGGCCGCGTTTGCGCGACTCGGGCGGCTTGGGTTGCAGCGGATCGCCTTCGAGCCAGCGCTGCACGTCGTACTGGTAGTACTGCTTGGACCACAGCATGCCGGCGAGCGCCTGACGCTGCACGAGGCGGGCGTCGGGATCGGCAATCTCGTGCTGCAGTGCGCCATAGAATTCATCGGCCTCAGCGATACGGTGAGCGAACACCGCATCGGCGTCGAGTTGCGCGTCATCGGGGCTCGACTGCGGACGCCAGCGCATGTACACCACGGCGCGGCCATACGGACCGAGTTCAATCGCCGCGTGCGCGGCCGCCTTGGTGCCGGCGTCGCGGCGTACCGCCTGTTCGTCGCCGTGTACGAGATAATCGTTGAAGCCGTCCTTGAACGGCCCGGTGCCATCCATGTTGAACAGGCGCTTGACGTTGGTGTCGTTTTCGCAAAACAGCCACGTGATCTGCGGCGTGTCTTTCGACCACGCCGTCACGACGATCGGCTCATGGCCGTGCTGCCGCCCCACCACCTGGGCTTCACCGTTGCGGTCTTTGCCGGCGACGAGCGATGGCTTGTCCTTGTTCTCCTTCCACGACCATGAATTGCGCGCCCAGATCTGCGGCAGCACATCGAGCGAGGCCGCCTGGTCCGCGCGATTCTCGATCGTTACGCGCATCAGGATGTCGTCGGGCGCATGTTTCGCGTATTCGACCTGCACGTCGAAGTAACGCAAATCGTCGAACACGCCGGTATCGAGGATCTCGTATTCAGGCATGTCGCCGCCGCGCCGCCCGTTTTCCTGCACCAGGTCGTCGTACGGAAAGGCGGCATGCGGGTATTTGTAGAGCATCCGCATGTACGAATGCGTAGGCGTACCGTCGACGTAGAAATACAGCTCCTTCACGTCCTCGCCATGATTGCCCTGCGCGTTGGTAACACCGAACAGGCGCTCCTTCAGGATCGCGTCTTTGCGATTCCACAGCGCGAGCGACACGCACCAGCTGAGTTTGTCGTCGCCGAAACCGGCAATGCCGTCTTCGCCCCAACGGTAGGCGCGGCTGCGCGCATGGTCGTGTGGAAAGTTGTCCCAGGCGGTGCCGTCCGGGCTGTAATCCTCGCGCACCGTGCCCCACTGACGCTCGCTGAGATGCGGCCCCCAGCGCTGCCAATGGGCGCAATCGGCGGAATGCAGGCGTGAACCTTCAATAGTGGCGAGCAGATTGGCAGCGCGCAGCGGTGGCATGACTACGTCCTTGCGTCGGGCCTGGCGGCGGGACTCACATCGTAGCGCGGTTTAAGCGGCGACGGACTCCAACCGGGCAAGCAGGTTTTCAATGCGTAGCAACTCCCCCAGCGACCACGCCTGAAACGGCGTGCCGGCGGGCGTGTGCGGCGCATCGCCATCGGCTATCTCGGAGAGATGGTCGAGGCCGGCGTGATCGAGATGCGCGTACAGAGGGTCGAGGAAGCGCGCTTTGGCTTGTGCATGGGCGTCCGCTTCGGCGCCGTGAACCCGTAGCCATGCTTCGACGAACGGACCTAACAGCCATGGCCAGACCGTACCCTGATGATAGGCGCCATCGCGCTCCAGCGGCGGACCGCCGTAGTGCCCGCGGTAGGCCGGATCAGACGGGGCGAGTGTTCGGAGGCCGAGTGGCGTGAGCAACTGCGCTTCGACCTGATCGACCACCGCGCGCGCCGCCGCGCCTTCGAGTAACGGAAACGGCAGGCCGCCTACGGCAAAGATCTGATTCGGGCGGATCGACCGGTCCACTGCGCCTTTGACGAAATCCACGTCGACGTTGTCGACGAGCGCTTGTGTCGACGGATCGGTAAAGCGGTCATGAAACGCTCGCGACGCGCGTTCCGCAGGCTGCTGCCATTGCGGGTTCCACGTTGCTGCAATGCGCAATGCGTTGATCCAGAGCGCCTGCACTTCCACGGGCTTGCCGATGCGCGGCGTGACCACCCAGTCGCCGACCTTTGCATCCATCCACGTCAGTTGCACGCCGGAGGTGCCGGCGCTCAGGAGGCCGTCGTCGATGGATGCCTTGATATTGAAGCGCGTGCCGTTCGTGTAGCCGGTGAGAATGGCTTCGGCTGCCTGCTGCAGGCGCGTTCGGGTGTCGGCCTTCGGGTGGTTCGTCGCCAGATAGTCGTGGACGGCGATGATGAACCATAACGATGCATCGACGGAGTTGAATTCCGGGGTGTCGCCGTAGTCGGGGAAGCGGTTCGGCAGCATGCCTTCGGATAACGTACCCGACCATTCGAGCAGGATCGCTTCGGCTTCAGCAAGGCGGCCCGTTGCAATCAGCAAGCCGCGCATGGCGATGAACGTGTCGCGACCCCAATCGGTGAACCATGGGAAGCCGGCGAGAATCGTGCGGCCTTCGTTACGCACTGCGACGTAGGCGTCGGCGGAACGCTGCAGGCGTGCGCCGAGCGCGCTGCGGCGCTGCTGTTCGATGCGCGCGAGTTCAGTTGCGTGGGCGGCGGGTTGTCTGCTTGTCGAGGCCGTTGCCCGAGCCGCGGCGGCGTTCGCGTCTGCCGGCTTCGTTGGAAGGGCGGCGGTGCCTGTTGAGTCAGCTGCATAGGAGGCTGTCTTCGTTCCGGCCCGGTCTGTCGCCGAAGCCGATGCCGATGCCGATGCCGATGCCGAAACCGAAACCGAAACCGAAACCGATGCTGATGCTGATGCTGATGCTGATGCCGACGCTGATGATGCGATCGATGCACTAAGGATCATCACCGCTTCGCCATCGGCCAGATTGAAATTGAACACACCGGGCGTGGCGAGGTCTTCGCTGAAATCGAGGCCACGCTCGCGCTCGCGAACGTAGCAGAAGTTTCGGTACCAATCAGGCGCGTGCGTGTAGATGCCATTGGTCGCCGCATTGATGACCGGCAGATCGCCGTAGGGCTGCCAGCTCACACAGGCCTGATTGCCGCTTGTCTGCGCGTTGAAGTTGAACGCGGGGTTTTCGTGGTGCAGCGCGTGATAGTCACGACCGGAAAGCAACGGCCTCACCTTCAGGATGAACGCGCCCGCGCCAGATGCCGCTTCTGAATCTTCCAGCCGCCAACGCAGAACCGTTTCGCGCGTCGCCTTGCTCACGAACACATCGGCCGTCAGTGTCTTCTGCGAATCGAGCTGGAGACGCCACGTCGGCCATGGCTCCGTGGTGAACGCGAGAAGATTCGCGGTCAGATCCGGATAGATCACGTCCGGCATGTATCGCTGCATGCTCAATGGATAACGCTTGCCGTCGGCTTCGAGCCAGGCCTCGACGCCGTTGACGAGCACCACACGCCCGCCAGGTGCGCGCGTGGCGCTGAGCAGCAACGCGTGGTACCGGCGCGTGCGCAGCGTGCCGACGGTTCCCGATGCGAAACCGCCAAAGCCGTCTGCTTCGAGCCATTCGTCTTCGAGACGCGTGATGTCGAAAGGTCTTTCGATGCGTGTCATGAACTTACCGCAGTACGCAAAGCCGCAAATCTTTCGGTGTGCCTGGGCTTCAACCGTATGGCACTAACGTGACCATTCTCCTGCTTACTGCTTTCCATTTCCTTTCTAACAACTGACATTGCGACGCAAGTTTAAACACTCGCAAACGTTTCACAATTATTTCTTGAAAGGACTGGAGACTGCATCCGCCATCACGAAACTGGATGCGGACATGAAAAGAGATGCACGCCTGGCTACCCTCGTTTTTGTTGCACTCGCAACTTTCGCGTTGAGCGGTTGTGGCGCGGACGACTCCGCGTCAATATCCTCGTCGCCGAGCGCGGCCAATAGCGATACCGCGCAAAACTCAGCCATCAATCCGGCGTCCGACATGCTCAACGCATCAGCGCCACTCGCAGCCGGCCCTGCGGCAGCGTCCGACGCGATCACACAAAACGTGCAAGCCAGCCTGGCCGCCGACAACCAGCAAGTCGCGCCCGTGATGCATTACGCACCGGGCGACAACGCCAATAGCAACTGACCTGATTCCACCGGCGCGCGAGGCGCGCTATTCTTCCCCACCCGCAGAAGGTGATATTCGATGACATCAAATAGCCGTCGCCGTTTCCTGCAGACTGTGGCTTCATCAGCCGGCGCTGCTGCCGCGCTGACCGCGCTGCCCGAGTCGATTCGTAATGCACTCGCCGTGCCCGCGTTTTCGCGCACCGGCACGATCCGCGATGTCGAGCACATCGTCGTGTTCATGCAGGAGAACCGTTCGTTCGACCACTACTTCGGCCACCTGCGTGGCGTGCGTGGTTACAACGACCGCTTCCCGATTCCGCTGCCGGGCGGCAAGCCGGTGTGGTATCAACCGTCGAAGGAAGACCCGACCAAGCCGGTGCTGCCGTTCCATCTGAACACGGCGACGACCAGCGCGCAATGCGTCGGCGATCTTGACCATACCTGGTACAAGACCCATGCCGCGATCGACGGCGGCCGCTACGACCAGTGGCCCGCGAACAAGACCGACATGACGATGGGCTATCACCTGCGCAGCGACATTCCGTTCCATTACGCGCTGGCCGATGCATTCACCATCTGCGACGCCTACTTCTGCTCGCTGCCGGGACCGACGCACCCGAACCGTTCGTATCTGATGACCGGCATGGTCGATCCGACCGGCACGCTGGGCGGCCCGCTGCTCGACAACAACGATTTCGTCGACGGCGACGGTCCGCCGAATTATCAATTGCTTTCGTGGACCACGTACCCGGAACGTCTGCAAGCCGCGGGTATCTCGTGGCAGGTGTATCAGCAGGGTCTGACGGGCGCCGATCCGTTGAACGGCAACTACGGCACCAACGTCCTGCAGAACTTCACGAACTTCATCAATGCGCAGCCGGGTTCGCCGTTGTATGAACGCGCGCAAACCGTACGCACTATCGACGACCTGAAGGCCGATGTGCTGGCCAACAAGTTGCCGCAGGTGTCGTGGTTGTGCCCGCCGGCTGCGTACTCCGAGCACCCGAGCTATACGCCCGCATACGGCGCGGAATACACGTCGCAGATTCTCGATGCGTTGACGTCGAATCCCGAAGTGTGGAGCAAGACCGTGTTGTTCATCATGTACGACGAGAACGACGGTTTCTTCGATCACCTCGTGCCGCCGCAACCGGCGACGACGCCCGCACAAGGCCAGTCGACGGTTAGCACCGACGGCGAAATTCACAACGTGGTGAATCCGGCGCGCGGCGGCAGCTATACCGCGGACGGCTTGCCGTATGGCCTCGGTCCGCGCGTGCCGATGACGATCGTGTCGCCGTGGAGCAAGGGCGGTTTCGTGTGCTCACAAGTGTTCGATCACACGTCGGTGATTCGCTTCATCGAAACACGCTTTGGCGTGTACGAGCCGAACATCACGCAATGGCGTCGTGCGGTGTGTGGTGACTTGACGACAGCGTTTGATTTCCGCACGCCGGACTCGAAGGTGCCGCCGCTGCCGGACACGAGCAACTACAAGAGCATCGCCGACAATCAATGCGCGACGCAGCCGAAGCCGACTGTGCCCACAACACCGGGCGTGATCGATCCGCAGGAAAGTGGCATTCGTTTCGCACGCGCGTTGCCGTATGAGTTGCACGTGAACGGTCACGCGGATGTGAAGAAGAACACGTTTGAGATCGAGATCGCCAATACGGGCGACCAGGGCGCACATTTCTATGTGTACTCGACGAATCGCACGGATGGTCCGTGGCGTTATACCGTCGAGGCGGGTAAGTCGCTTCGTGAGACATTCGATCTGTCGTCGACGAACGGGGTGTATGCGTTCGAAGTGTTTGGGCCGAATGGTTTCGTGCGCAAGTTTGCGGGGGATACGCAGCAGGCGGCGGAGCAAACGGCGCAGGCTTCGGGTTGGCATGGCCACGCTAAGCCGGCGCTGCCGGAAGCCAAGGTGCAATACGATGTTGCGAACGGAAATGTGTTTTTGAAGTTCAGCAACAAGGGCGGCGGTGTTGCGCGGTTGACGGTGACCGATAACGCGTATGGGGCGCGGACGCGTCCGGTGTTGGTGCCGGCAGACGCGCATATCGAAGAGGCTTGGGTGCTGGCATCGAGTCATCACTGGTATGACTTGACGGTGACCAGTAACGATGACGCCAGCTTCTCGCGTCGTCTGGCTGGGCATGTGGAGAATGGACGGCCGAGTATTAGTGATCCGGCGGCGGTGGCGCCGGTGTTGGTGGTGAATTAAGGGCGGGGGATGGTGGCTGGGCTTCGGTTGGGTGGCTGCTTCATTTGGGGTGCTTGATCGAAGCTCAGAGGTGCGATGTCATTGCGCTGATGGAATGTTGGATCAGCCCTAGGCCGAATGGCCAAAGTTAGATAGTTTGCCTAACAAAATTAATTTTAAGAAAGTGGCGCACTTATAATTTTGGCTGCTGTTGAAGCAATTTCGACGGCCGGGTTTGACAGCCTGAATACTAATTCCCGCGCAACCTTTCCGCAGGCCATGCGCGAGCTTCTGCACGCCTTTCTAATGGGCGGGCCGTGGCGAGGGAACCGTAAGGTTCGCCGGTTTTGGAATTAGCGCCGGCCTGTCAACCTCGTTACATGCCCGCCCACCCGTTTGCAGCGAGTGTCGGGCGATTTCGAGAATCAACCGGAAATCGCGCCATGAGAAAACCCGCTGAAGCTCCATTTATGAACCCTCGTCTTTCGGTGAAACCCGCTGAATATAAGCGTCTGGCTGGAGTCCAGTGGCCGGTGAGTTGAGCGCGACGCGTTCTGACATGGAACGGGAACTAACCGACTTCGAGAAATCGTTTATCCGTGGCGTAGCTGCGCGACTTGCTCCCGCAGATGAAGCGAGGCTCCTAGATGACCTGGAGAAGGCTCGTGCCGAATCCACGCTGGATGACAGCTCGTTAACCTTATTTCATATCTATGGTCACGAGCGATCCATGGAGCGAGGCCAACATACCTACCCGCATGAAGGCACCTTGAGAGATGCTGATGGCGCGGTGGTCGACGTTCTTTTGTTTGCTGATCCTTCGGATCGCCTGTTCCAGTTGGAATTCCTACGCTGGGGAGATGGACCTTTGCAGGAGCCAGATTGGACGGCGCTAAAGATTGTGCACATCAGCGAAAAGGGAAGGTCGAGCTAAATATTCGTACCTTTGATTTGTTCCACTAGTCGGCGGGAAGCAGCCACTAGGCTGCCCCCTCCTCCCACACCACCCGGCATGACACGTAAGCATTGAGCGGTTCGAGAGGTTGGAGTTATAAGAGACGACGGACTCCAGTTGGTCGAACCACGTCATCGTGAGTTGCTGTTCAAAAGTTTGCCGCTTAGTGCCGTCAGCGGCGCTGTTGACCGCCGCCCGCTGCACGACCGCCGGTTTGGCTCCAAGTGCAGATGGTGCGCGACAGATGGCCGGTCCGCGCTCCATTGCTTGAACTGAATTATCCGCGGCCGATGGAGTAACACTCGTCCAGCGCTCGCCTGAACTTTCACGCCCCCAACAAAACCCCAGTCCGAAACGCTCGGGTGCCAGTCACCCGCCCCAGCGGCGCCCCAGCCGTCACAAACCGAATTGCACGCCGCATATAAAACACCCCTTCGGTGTTACTAACGAGCGTAGTCGTCTCATCCGTCAACGGATCGACGATATCGAACAATGCCTGTCCGACGCGAATCGTGTCTCCGATCTTCGCGCGATGAATCAGAATTCCGCTAACAGGCGCATAGAATTGTTCACTGCCAGCGAGCGGCGTCGCGGGCGCCAAAAGGTCGGGCAGCGGCTTAACAGCATCGACCCGAATCGCCTTCCGCCAACCAAGATAATCCACGATCGCGTTGGCATCCTCCTGCGCGACTTCATAAGAAACATCCCGCTGCCCACGGCACTCCACAGTCACAGCAATCGCGCCATTAGGCACCGGCTTATCAGCAGGCATTTCCTGCTGCAACTTCCACCACAACAGGCTATGCGTCTCATCAAACGACTCACCGCCAGAGTTAGTCGCGAGCAACGAAGCCTGCGCGCCCAGATACCGCGACAAAGGCTCGAACTCAGGCCACGCCGCCTCACTGGTATAGAGATGCATCGCCGCTTCCAACGAGCAATGCAAATCGACCACCACATCCGCATCGAAGGAAAGCTTCAGCAACGCTAACTGCAAAGATTCGAACTCAGTCAACGGTTTCTGTTCAGCCAGTTCAGCAGCAATCAGCTCACGAACAATCCGCCGATTCTCCGCAGCGTCCGAACCCAAAGCCTCCTTAGCCCGCGCCACCAACTTCGAAAACTGCATGAAATGTCGATTGAAGTTCTTGCCACTGCCCAGATCGAAGCGCCCAAGAAACTGCCCGAGTACGTACTGCCCAAGCCCAACCGGATTCGCCACCGGCACCAGCACGATTTCCGCGTTCAGCGCACCCTGCTTCTCCAGTTCGAGCAATCGACGCTTAAGCAAAACCGTCGTCAGCATCGCCGGCGTTTCATCAGCATGCAGCGACGACTGGATGTAGATCTTTTGACCACTATCCACAGGGCCAAAATGAAACGACACCAGTTCGCGGTACGTGCCGATAGCTGGCGATAGAAGCGGAATCGATTGCTTGTTCATGAGAGCGAGAGGTCTGTAAAAGAGAAGTAAAACGGAAAATCAATTGCCGTACGGATCGAAGTCAAAGTACTTCTTCGCGATCTGCGCGTAGGTACCGTCCTTGAGCATCGAAGCAATCGCCCCGTTAATGGACGCCTGTACCGTAGTCTCATCCTTGCGCAGACCGATGCCCACGCCACGATCACCCATCGAAAGCGGCTCGCCGACAAACGCAAACCCCTTCCCCGCCGGTGTGCGCAAAAAGCCGTAGTCGGCCTCAACGGAACCGAGCAGCGCGCCATCAAGACGGCCGTTCTGCAAGTCAGCGAACACCTCATCCTGACTCTTGTACGCAACCACATGCACGCCAAGCGGCGCCCAATTCTTCAACGCATAGCCTTCGAACTGCGTCCCCGATTGCACGCCGATCTGCTTGCCGGCCAACGCATTCATACCGCCCGCGAGCGCTGAACCTTGACGCGCGATCAGCCGCGATTTGAACTGGAACAGTTTCGACGAGAACAGGATCTGTTGCTCACGCTTCTCCGTGACCGCCATCGACGAAAGGATCGCATCGATCTTGCGCGCCTGCAGCGCGGGAATCATCCCCGAGAACTCGAGTTCGACCCACTGGCAACGCGCATGGATGCGTCGGCAGATTTCGTTGCCAAGATCGACGTCGAAACCTTTGAAGCTGCCATCGGGCGCCTTGGAGTCCATCGGCGGATAAGTCGGATCGATACCGAGGCGCAGCGTGGCGGGGTCGGCGGCAAACGCACCACTGCTAAAAGCCAGCGCGGTGCTCAAGATCATCAGCGAGATTTTCATGGGAGGCGGGTGTGGGTTGGGCGGATTACTACAGAGCGATCCTATGCCTCCGCAGCGCCTCAAAGAAGTCCCGAAAGTAATATCATGATCACTTTTACTGATCACCGAAATTCCTTATGGCGTTGACGATCTCCCAGCTGCGTGCGTTTACCGCCATTGCCGAGCACGGCAGCATCCGCGCGGCGTCGCGGGCGCTTGGCATCGCCCAGAGCGGCGTCACGCAGCAGCTGCAGAACCTCGAATCGATGCTGGGCGCGACCTTATTCACCCGCACGAACCGCGGCATCACGTTGACCGCGCTCGGCCAGCGCCTGTTGCAGCGCGCTGGCGCGATTCTCGGGGAATGCGAGCGGGCCGAGCAGGAAGTGCGGCAACTGCGTGGCGAATACGCGGGCGAGGTCACGTTCGGCATGACCACCGAGCCGCTTGTCGACGCCTTCGCACCGGTGCTAATGGAATTCCGCGCGCGCTTTGAGCGGGTCGCGGTGCATGTGCGCACCGGCACCTCGCGGATGATGATTTCGTGGATTCGCGAAGGCACGCTCGATTTCGCCGTCGCGCTGGTGTCGAAACATACCGACACGGCCGATCTGTCCGTGACGCCGCTCTATCCGTCCGATCCCGTGATCGTCTGCCGCCGGGGCCATCCGAAAGCTGGCGCGACCTCGCTTGCCGAACTCGTCGATTGCACATGGGTGGCGACGCCCTCGCCGAATCTCACTGACGATCCGCAACTCAACCGTCTGAATCATCTGTTCCAGAGCCACGGCTTGCCACCGCCGAAAATCATCGCGACAGTCGAAGGCCTGTACGAGACGCTGCATCTGGTCGGTGCGACGGACTGCCTGTCACTGGAGGCATCGATCGTCGCGAAGCGCGGGCCGTTTGCGAGCACGCTTGCGTCGATCAATGTGCGCGAGCGAGCGGTCGAACAGAATGTGTGTTTGTTGCAGCGCGCGGCGATTCCCGTCACACCCGCCGCGCAGGAACTGGCGACGATGATTGCGTCGTACACGCGCACGGTGCGGGCGCGATAAACGCTGGGGCATAAGGAGCCCGACGAAGGCAGCTTTAGTGTCGAACGTGCATTCGCAATGCACAACGCTTGCGGCGGATTGCGTTGCCGGTATTGCCGGCTTGGCATACGGCCGAGGGTTCGCAGCGACCACGCTCGACAGAGTCAATTCGGCGTTTCAAGCGCGATCAACTCCTCGATAGTCTGCCGACGCCGGATCAACCGCGGCTTGCCGTTCTCCAGCAGCACCTCGGGCGCCAGCGGCCGGCTGTTGTAGTTCGATGACATTGAAGCGCCGTACGCCCCTGCGTCGTGAAACACGATGAAGTCCCCCACTTCCGGCGTCTGCATGGAGCGGCTCGTGACGACACCTGCCGCCGCCTGAGTAAACACATCGCCCGCTTCGCACAACGGCCCGGCCACCGCGAAAGCGCCAAGCGGCGCTTCGCTCGGCGTGCCATTGCCTTTCACCACCGTCATCTCATGATGGCTGCCGTAGAACGACGGTCTCACCAGATCATTGAAACCCGCATCAACCAGGGCGAACTGCCGGTTTGGCCGCTGGTTCAGCGCGTGCACCTCGGCAACCAGCACACCGGCTTCGGCAACCAGAAAGCGCCCCGGCTCGATCTCCAGTCTCACGCGATGTCCAAGATGCGCTTCGATCTGCTGCCGCGCTGCGTCCCAAAGACGAAAGTAATGCTCGACGTCAATCCGCGGTTCGTCTTCGCTGTACGGCACGGAAAGACCGCCGCCAGCCGAAATCGCTTCGATATCGTGGCCTAAGCCTTGCACGGCTTCGACCATCGCATCGCACACGCGCGACAGATGTGTGTAATCGACGCCAGAGCCGATATGCATGTGCAATCCGACCAACTTCAGGCCGTAACGGCGCACGATGGCTATCGCCAGCGGCACGTCGTCGAGCCAGATACCGTGCTTGCTATGCTCGCCGCCCGTGTTGGTCTTGTTGCTGTGTCCGTGACCGAAACCGGGATTGATCCGCAGCCACATACGGTGACCTTCAGGCGCATGCTGCCCCACGCGTTCAAGCATATCGAGCGAACCAGCATTGACCGTGATGCGATGCTCGATCACGGCGGCGAGCGTCGCGTGATCGACAAGATCCGCCGTGAAAACCACGCCCTCGGGATCGCCATCCGGCGTGAAGCCCGCCGCGAGACTACGCGTGATTTCGCCCAAAGACACGGCATCGACCATCGCCCCTTCGTCGCGCATCAACTTCAGGATATGCGTGTTCGAACACGCCTTCTGCGCATAGCGAATCACGTCGAAGCTGCGTAATTCGGCGATACGGTGGCGGATCGCGTCGGCGTCGTAGACCCAAAGGGGCGTGCCGTGCTGTTGCGCGAGTTCGACGAGTTGTTGTGGATTGAAAGTGGTCACGATTCGCGGTTCTCTCGGTATCGAAGCATAGGTGTTGACCACATCATGCTGAAAACCGCTCATTCAGTAAAATACCTATTCTTTGCCAATCCATTCATTCCTGATATAGGCATCATGGCGCTCACTCATCGACATATCGAAGTCTTTCGCGCGCTGATGACGGCAGGTAGCGTCACCAAAGCGGCCGAGATGCTCTTCACCTCGCAACCCACTGTGAGCCGCGAACTTGCGCGTATGGAACAGAGCATCGGTTTTGCCTTGTTCGAACGTGTGCAGGGTCGATTGCGCCCAACCATGTCCGCGTTGACGTTGTTCGATGAAATCAAGCGCGCGTACATCGGGCTCGAACGGGTGGCGTCCACGGCGGCAAGCCTGCGCGAATTCCAGGGCGGCCAGCTTTCCATCATCGCGTTGCCCGCGTTTTCGCACTCGATCCTGCCGGGCGCATCGAAACGCTTTCACGATGTCCAGCCCGGCGTAAGCCTCTCGATCGCGACGCAGGAATCGCCGTTTCTCGAAGAGTGGCTGACCGCGCAGCGCTATGACCTCGGCCTGACCGAACACGGTGCGCCACCCGCCGGAACACGTCTCACGCCCTTGCTCGAAGTCGACGAAGTCTGCGTGCTGCCGGATGGGCATCCGCTGCTTGCAAAGCGCGTGATCGAGTTGAAGGATTTCGCGAATCAGCCATTCATCAGCCTGTCGTCGAACGATCCGTATCGGATTCAGATCGACGAAGCCTTCACGCAAGCGGGCATCGCGCGCCGCCAGATCATCGAGACACCCACCGCCGTCTCCGTTTGCAGTTTCGTGCGGCAAGGCCTCGGCGTGGCCATTGTCAATCCGCTTACCGCGTTGGATTTCGCGGGTCGCAATCTCCATATCCGGCCGCTCGGCTTGTCGCTGCCGTTTCGGGTGAGCGTGGTTCATCCGGAGCATCGTCCGAGCCATCCACTGGCCGGTGCGTTCGTTGAAGCGCTGCAAAGCGAAGCCGACGCGCTACGACTACAATTAAAAACCCACACAAGACGTAAGCAGCATTAAGGGCGCTGTTCGACGATCAGTCCGCGCCACGTTGGCCCATCAACAGGAGTTTCCCAAATGATGAACCGAGACAACCCCGTCTGGCTGATTACAGGCTGTTCGACCGGCTTCGGCCGCGAACTGGCGAAGCTGGTGCTGGAGCGCGGCTGGCGCGCAGTGGTCACCGCACGCGATCCGTCGAAAGTGAAAGATATCGCCGAAGCGCACGGCGATCGCGCACTGGTTCTGCCGCTCGATGTGACGAACCGCAATCAGATCGAAGACGTTGTCACGCAAGCCAAACAGCGTTTCGGACGCATCGACGCGCTCGTCAATAACGCGGGTTACGGCTATCTGGCCGCGATCGAAGAGGGCGAAGACGACGAAGTGCGCGCCATGTTCGAGACCAACGTGTTTGGCCTGGTCGACATAACGAAGGCCGTGCTGCCGATCATGCGTGAGCAGCACAACGGCTTGATCGTGAATGTGTCGTCGATTGGCGGCATTACCAGTTTCGCCGCGACCGGCTACTACCACGCCACCAAATACGCGGTGGAAGGCTTGTCCGAATCGCTCGCGGCGGAGGTGAAGCCGCTCGGCATCGACGTATTGATCGTCGAGCCCGGCCCGTTCCGCACAAACTGGGCAGGTCCGTCGATCAAACAATCGGCAACGGTGATCGACGACTATGCGGGCACGGCTGGCGAGCGCCGCAAGCAGACCGAGGCACGTAGCGGCAAGCAGGCGGGCGATCCGGTGCGCGCCGCGCAAGCCATCATCGACGCCGCGCTGTCGGACCAGCCGCCGCTGCGTTTGCTGCTCGGCAAGGCCGCGCTCGAACTGGCGCGCAAGAAGCTGGACTTCATGCGCGGCGACTTCGATGGCTGGGAAGCCACGACGGTCGGTGCGGATTTTCCGGCTTAAAACTCGACCAGCGCAAAATCTTCCTTGCCCACGTCACACAGTGGGCAGCGCCAGTCGGCCGGGACATCCGCCCAGCGGGTGCCCGGCGTAATACCTTCTTCCGGCAAGCCGGCGGCTTCATCGTAGATCCAGCCGCAGATCACGCAGACCCATTGTTTGAAGTCGTCCGCAGACACGGTGCTTTCCAGCGCCGCATGCGGTGCAGCGACCGCTTGCGGCGCGGGCGTCGCATCAAGGCTTACCACCAACGGCGCAGCCGTCCCCACACTGCTTTCAGCCAGGCGTGCCTGCAGGCTTTCCAACAACCGTTGCGCCTCGACCCGCGTCAAATCGATCCAGTACGGATCGCCGGCGCCGTCATTGAGCCGCTCAGGAGAGAACTGGATTTCTACGGCTACGCCCTTCTTGTACATGGCAAATCGGAATATCGATGAAGCCGGCAGCGCGCGCCGGCATAGGGTCGGATGCTTGAAGCGAGGGCTTCCCGGCAGGGTTAGGCGAACTGGTTCAGCACGATGGCTGCGATCAGTCCGGCGGCGCCGATGAGGCCCAGCAATTGCAGCAAAGTGAGGGATTTACGGGATGCGGAGGGGAGTTGTTGCGTAGTCACAGGGTGTTCTTAAAGATCGGAAAAAGCGAAATGGTACACGGGAGTGAGGCCGGCGCATCTCGATTGGCGCAAACCTGCGTGTGTTAGAGGCCATTATCGCTGCTCGATCGGCCTGGATTCCCTACCAGGTGGAGATGGATTAATTCCCCACCGGGCGGAAAATCAGGTATTCGACAAGGGATTGCCATGGCGCGAATCCCAGAAACGGATCACCGCGCCGCCGCCGGTGCCGGCGCCCACCACCTGATCCGGCGCACCGCTATCGCGCAGCAAGGCGCGCAGTTCATTGATGACCGGAAACACCTCGTGATTCCAGTCCGCGCCCTGCGAATCGTGCGCGCGCTGTTCGGCTTCGACGATCTCGCGGTCTTCCTTGAAGATGCGTTCGGTGAACCACACGAGCAGCGGCCAGGCGAGATTCAGCACGCCCGGAATTCCCGGTTTGCGAATCGACAGCAGGCCAAACGTGCGGTTGGTGCGCTGCTCGCGATCGAGCGGCACGTAGACAATCCACAAATCCATCACCAGGGTCTGCTCGGACGTGCGGATCTGCAGCGTCTGATACGGATACTCGGTGCGGATCGTCATCACGTCCTTGTCGTTGTCCCCACCGGTCTTGCGGCTCTGGCCGAACACGATCGCTTCGCCGATTGGCTGCTGGCCGGCCATGCGCGCAAACGTGTAATCGACTTCGACCCAGCCTTCGCCGCGCCGCCGGCCCAGTGATCGCGCACGCATCTGCCCCATCTGCCGGCGATGCAGGAACTGATGGTTCATATCCATCAGGTTCTCGTGCATGAACGAATAATGGCAATTCACCGGGCGGCCGAAACGGCGCGTCTTGTACTTCTTGTCGGCTACGGAACCGAACGCGGGCAGCGGCCGTTCTTCCGCCAAAGCGGCATCGCCGGGAAACACGAAAATCAGGCCTTCGACTTCGCGGCACGGATAAGAACGTACGCCGTTCGGCAGACGATCGCGGCCCAGATACGGCACGTCGATACACGTGCCTGAACAGTCGTAGGTCCAGCCGTGATAGCCGCAACGGATCGATTCGCCGTCCACCACGCCCTGATGCAACGGCACCTGACGATGCGCGCAACGATCTTCCAGCGCGAACACCTTGCCGGACTCCGTACGCGCCAGCACGATCGGGTCGCCCGCGAACGTCACACCATGCGTCTTGCCCCGCTTCACTTCATGCGACCACGCCAGCGGATACCAGTAATCAGGGTGAATACCGACGCGGCGCAGATCGCGCACCGGGGCGCCGTTGGCGGCCTGATCCGGCGCGTGTGCATGCGCCGCTGTTGGGGCGTGGGTTTGCGCGGCTGCATGAGCAGGTGACGCATCGACCGGCGCATCGACGGTGTCTTGTTCGAGCGGGGGAACAGCATGCATAGGTGAAGCCTCCGTGCACGAGCGGATAGAAGGTGGGCGCCCTGCATTTTGCAGGCCGACATCGTTGCACAGTCTACTCGAACCTGCAGCGGCATGGTTCCATCCGCCGCACGCCATCCCCCGTTGCGCCGCCCATGGGCGCAATCGCGCCTGCCTCACACCCTGCGCGCGAAAAAAGGCGCCGGTCGCTAGTTTTCGTCGCGCGCCACGAGCCCGGAGCGGCGTTGCACGCCCCACGAGCGTCCACCACGCAGGAAATGCAGCCAGCCAAGCAGTGCGCCGACATGACGCACCAACTGAAACGTAAACGGCTCGGTGATCGCGGCGAGCATCGCCATCCACAAACTGGCGCGGGTACGCTCGCCGGTCCAGCGGCGGTACAGATGGATACACCAGAGATAAAACACGAGATCGATCGCTGTTTTGAGGCCGATCACGCTGAAAATCGACACGACGATCGCGCCATGTCCGCCGAACAGAAAACCGAGCAGCAGTGCGAAGGCGGTCAGTCCGTAGATCGGCTGCATCGTATCGACGGCCTTGACCGGCAGCATCAGCATGCCCATCGTGCCGTAACGCGGGTTGCCGGTCATGTCGCGGTTCCAGTATTGGGTTTGCAGGAAACCCGCAAACCAGCGCCGGCGCTGCCGCAAGAAACTGCCGAGGTTGTCCGGTGCATCGGTATGTGCATGGGCATTGCCCACCACGCGCACGTCCCAGCCGAGACCGTGGTCGACCGAATAGCGGCGCAGCCGATGAATCAGTTCGTAGTCTTCGACCAGACACTGCGGATCAAAGCCGCCCACGTCCACCAGTGCGTCGCGCTTGAACGACGCGAAGGCGCCTGAAATCAGCAGCAGACTGTCGGCGCGCATCCACGCGAAGCGGGCGATGAAGTTGCGCATGTACTCGTAGGTCTGGAACCACTGGAACACGCGGCCGGACACCGATTTGCCGCAAACCGGCACCAGAATGCCGGCCGCCGCGACCAGCTTCGGCTCGCTCGCGAAGGCGGCGCGCATCGCATAGGTGGCGTCGTCGTCGAGCAGCGTGTCGGCGTCGACGGTCATGACGGTCTCGGTAGTCATGATCGTGATGGCTGCATTCAGCGCACGGGCCTTGCCGCCATGCGGCACGCGCAGCCAGTACAGATTCGGATAGAGCGAACTCGGTGCGCTCAGCACGCCGTCGGCTGCGGCAACCAGGCCGAAGCGTTCGGTGAGCAGTGCGTGGGTGGTATCGGTGGAACCGTCGTCGGCGATCACAATCTGCGCCGGACCATGGGTCTGGCGCAGCAGCGCCGCGAGCGTAACCGGCAACACCGCCGCCTCGTTATGCGACGCAACGATCACACCCATGCTCGGCAAATTGCGCGCATCGAAGTCAGGCTCGAGCGGCGGTGTGGGCCGCATCAGCGGCAACGTCTTCCACGTGACGAAGGCAAGCAGCAATGTGTCATACACCACGTACGCAATACCCGTCGACCACGCCACCACGCCTTGCAGAAAGAATGCGCGCGCGAACAGCAGCAACCACAGCACGACGACGCTGAAATGAATCAGCGTGCTCAGCAGCGTAGTGGGACGCGGCAGAATGCGTGGGGATGCAAGGGCGAGCGCCTGTTCCAGAGTTTTCTTCAAAATGACTGCCGAGTCCGTCGATGGTGCGGTTATTAGATGGAAAGTAGCGTGGCCGTCCTTACGGCACCATGCGTTTCAGAACCGACTTGCGATCGATCCACTGATGCTTCAACGCGCCGCCGATATGCATTGCCAGCAACGCATACAGCGCGTAGCCGAGCCATGTATGCAAGGCGCCGAAGCGGTCGTGCAAGGTTTCCTTGAGCGCCGGATCGAGATTCATCACGTAGCCGATGCGCGGCCAGGGGAACAGGTTGAACAGGCTCATCGGATGCGTGGCCGCATCTTTCCACGCGGAATCGTGCAACCAGCCGGACAGCGGCAGCGCAATCATCAGCAGATACAGCAGGAAATGGGCGACATGCGCGGCGATCTTCTCCCACGACGGAAACTCGCGCGGCAACGGCGGCGGCTTGTGCGACACACGCCACAAGATGCGCATCAGCGCGAGACCGAGCACCGTGATGCCGATCGACTTATGGGTATCGACGACCGGACGCACCCAGTCATCGGGCCATGATTCCGCGGTCAGGCCGAGTACGACGTTGACGATCATCAGCAGCGCGATCAGCCAGTGCAGCGTCATCGCCGTGCGGGTATAGCGCGACGGCAGCGGCGTGCCGGTCGCATCGGTCAGGGAGTCGGCGTGAGTGTTCATCGATCGTTCCGTCTGCAAATGGGTTTCTCGCGAAAGCTAATTGAAAATGCAGCCATACCGCAGCGATGCTCGCGCCGACTGTATGAGGCAAACGCATTAGTGTGACGTTTTATTCCACTGGGCGCTGAGCGATGTGTTTCAGATTATTTCGACAGCCCGTGGCGGGCATCGCCCGATATGCGCTGAGTGGGCATGCCGCCTGGCGCCGCGCGATCAACGCTACCGACCCGGTCCGCCCGTCGAACCGGCACGACGCGAGGTGGAATCACGCCCGGAGTGCCGCGACAACCCGAGTTCGCAAAGTCGGCAACACCTCCGCTTCGAACCACGGATTGCGTTTGAACCAGGCGATATTGCGCGGCGATGGATGCGGAAGCGGCATCACGTTGGGGCCATATTCCTGCCAGCGCAGCAGCGTATCGGTTAGCGTCGGCCCGAATGCATCACCGAGACCAAAACGCTGTGCGTATTGACCAATCAGCAACGTGAGGCGCACTTCACGCAACTGGGCGAGCAGAGCCTTATGCCAGTGCGCGGCACATTCGGGCCGCGGCGGCAGATCGCCACTCGCGCCTTTGCCCGGAAAGCAGAAACCCATCGGCACGACGGCAAATTTCGAGGCGTCGTAGAACGTCTCGTCGGAAACCGCGAGCCAGTTGCGCAAACGTGCACCACTCGCATCGCTCCATGGGATGCCCGAAGCATGCACGCGCGCGCCGGGTGCCTGGCCGATGATCAGAATGCGCGAGTCAGCAGACGCCACCACGACCGGTCGCGGCGCATGCGGCAGCACCGGCGCGCACACCGTACAGGCGCGAATGTCGCGCAATAGCGTGTTCAGTAAAATGGGTTTCCTTACGTTCATACCATGGCGCGGGTCAGGATTCAGTTTAGCGCTTCACAAACCGATAGTGTCCCACGCCCCACTCATTCCCATTCGCGTAGCCGAACAACTCGGCCACGGCCATATAGAACATTCGCCACCGCTGTAACCACACAGCCGCATCGCGCGCGCCATAGGTATCGATGAACATCGGCATCACGCGATCACGCGCCGCATCGAGAGCGGCGAGCCACTGGTTCGCCGTGCGCTCGTAATGCGTGCCGCTCACCCACCACTGGCGCTCCATGCGCAGATCGTCCTGGAAGTTCAGCAGGAGCGCTTCTGACGGCATCGTGCCGCCCGTAAAAAAATACTTCGACATCCAGTCGCTGCCGTCCTGTACCTGAAAGTGATACGCAAGCGTGCGATGCACGAAGATATGCACGAACAGCTTCGCCTCGTCGCGCATCCAGCGCGAAATCTTGGCGAGCAGCAGCCCATAGTTCTTCATATGCTCGAACATCTCGATCGACACCACGCGATCAAAGCCGCCGCCAAGCTGCGCTTCGTCGAATTCGAAATCGACGACATTGCCTGTGACCACAGACAGGTTCTGCAAACCGACCTCCGCCGCACGCGCTTCGATGAACGCGCGCTGCCCATGCGAGTTCGATAGCGCGACGATCTGCGCACGCGGATAACGCGCTGCCAGCCACAACGACAACGAACCCCACCCACAGCCGAGATCGAGAATCCGCTGACCGTCGGCCAGTTCCGCGTGTTCGGCATAGCGTTCGAGCATCGCCACTTCGGCTTGTGCGAGCGTCTCGTTGCCGGTCGGATACAGGCAGCATGAATATTTCAGATGCGGTCCGAGATGCGCATGGAAGAACGATGCCGGCACCTCGTAATGCTGCGTATTGGCAGCCTGCGTTTCGATGGCGATCGGACTCGCGCGCAAGTCGTCCAGCAGACGGTTGAGCCGTTGCGCGCGCAACTCACCGTTGTCGAGTGCTTCGTCACGCAAACGCTGGCGCATCAGTTGACGCATGCCGAAACGGATGAGGCTGTCGGGCAGCCAGCCGCGTTCGCAGCGCTGGATCAGCCAGCCGTCGTGGGGCTCGGCGGGCGACGACGGCGGCATCGTATGGTCGGTAGTGGAAAGGCTCATGAGACTGACTCCCTATCGTTTCTTCTGGACTTTCTGAACATTCGCACGCGTCGCGACTGGCTCATCTCAACGCCGCGGCGGCCACGGAATCAGCGCGCTGGTGGTGCGCATGTAATCGGCGTAACCAGCACGTCTTTTCGCCATGCTTTCTTCGAGCAGTGGAATGCCGGAAAGCTTTAACAGCAGAAACGCCATCAGCAGCGGTGGCAATAACGTGAACCAAGCCCAGGGCGTGCCGATCGACAGCGCGATGTAAGCAAGCCAATGCACGCATTCAAAGAAGTAGTTCGGATGCCTCGAATAACGCCACAAGCCGACGCGACACACGATGTCGTGATTGGCCGGATCCTGCGCGAAGCGTTTGAGTTGCCTGTCCGCGATACCTTCGCCGACTACCGAGACGATCCACACCGCGACTGCGAGCACGATCCATCCGATCGCCGGTGGGCTGCTCCGGTACGACGGCACCAGGAATGCGATCGACAGCAGCATCGACACCACGACTTGCGCCTGGAAAAACCAGAACATCTTGCTGGCCGCCCTGTTGCCCCATTCTTCACGGAAGCGGCGATAGCGCGCGTCTTCGGGCTTGCCATAGTTGCGTTTCCACAGATGCGTGCCGAGCCGCACGCCCCAAACCAGCCCCCCCAGCGCAGTCAGTGCGCGCGGCACCGCCTCGCCTGCGCTGAGCACGGCGTAGAGCACCGCGACCAGGCCGAGCGAATAGGCCCAGACCGGGTCGACCATGCCGGCGTTCGCGGTCTTCAACTGCCATGCCCAGACGGCGCTGAAGATCACGACGAGCCCAATCAGGGCGATCACGGCGGCGGCAAGTGGCGGCATGGGGGCCCCGTTCAATGGCGATGCGAGTTATACGCTGTAAGGGCGCGATCGGATGCGCGCGGGCGCGGCACCCGATCGCGCCCGCCGTTAGTCCTTGCCACCCGGTGAGGCGAAGCCTTCTTTGCCGAGCTGGCCGGGATGCTGCGGCACGCGCCTGAAACGCGACGTGTCGTAGCCCATCGCATTGAGCCGCTTAAGCAGCGCCCGGTAGGTGTCGTCGCTCATGTCGGGTTCACGCGAAAAAATCCAGCCGAGGTTTTTGCCGGGGTAACCCAGAATCGTGTGGTGATAATCGGGGTCGACGTAGAGCGTCAGTTGCGTCACGTGAACCGGCCAGAACAGTTGCACGCTCCACTCGCCGCCTTCTTTGCCAGGCACCGGTGTGTCGAGGAACTGATAGTGCTTTTCCGGCGCGTCGAAGCTTTTCTTGCGAGCGTAATACGAATCGTCGATCTTGCCGTCCGGCCGCAATTTCCATTCTGCGCGGCTGCCCACCATGTCGCGCTCGGCGAAATACGGGATGTTCGCGATGATGTACCAGGTCCCCATGTAACGAGGCAGATCGACAGGCACCGTCGCGAGCGGTTCGCTGGCGCGTGGGTTGGGATTGGGCGGCTCGTTGGAACACCCCGTGAGGGACAGCAGCAGAACAGTCGCGACGGTAGCGGCGGCACAGACAAAAAGGCGCATGGCGATGGCCTCGAACGTGGCGGTAGTAAGCGTATTACGTTCGACGGGACCAGATGGATGCGCGCGAGCGGGTTTTCCGGCCCCGACAGCTGTTCAGCGAAGGTAGGCGTCCGCGGCCCGATAGCGGTATCGTGTCGGCAACGCCCGCATCCATCGAATTTCCCGCTCATGCCTACCCGCTTCAACGCCGCTTTCACCGCCCTGCTCGCCGCCGCCCTGTTCGGCGCGACCACCCCGCTCGCCAAGGCGCTGCTCGGCTCGCTGTCGCCGTTTCTGCTGGCTGGACTGTTCTACCTCGGCAGCGGCGTCGGCCTCGGCGCCGTGATTCTGGCGCGCCGGCTGACAGGCCACGCGCACGGGCAGCCAGCCAATCACAACCACTTCCCGCTGCGCGAAGTACCCTGGCTTGCCGGCGCAATCGTGGCCGGCGGCGTCGTGGGGCCGGCGCTGCTGATGCTCGGTCTGAAGACGACGCCGGCTGCCACCGGTTCGCTGCTGCTGAATCTCGAAGGCGTATTCACCGCCCTGATCGCGTGGATCGTGTTTCGCGAAAACGTCGACATTCAGGTGTTCCTGGGCATGGCCGCGATCGTGGGGGGCGGCGTGGCGTTGTCGTGGATGCCTTCGCAGCCGGGCACGGCTGGCCTGGCACCTGGCACGCTGCTGCTGGTGGGCGCCTGCGCGTGCTGGGCAGTCGACAACAATCTCACGCGCAAAGTGTCGACGCACGATGCCATGTTCATTGCCTGCGTAAAAGGGCTCGTGGCGGGTTCGGTCAACGTGACGCTCGCGCTCACCCTTGGCGCCGCCTGGCCGAAGGCCGCGACTGTCGCGCTCGCCATGCTGACGGGTTTCGCGGGCTACGGCGTGAGCCTCGTACTGTTCGTCGTCGCGCTGCGCAACCTCGGCACCGCGCGTACCGGCGCCTATTTCTCGGTCGCGCCGCTATTTGGCGTGACTTTGTCGTGGCTGCTTTGGCCGGAAATGCCACCACTGCTGTTCTGGGTGGCCGCTGCCCTGATGACACTAGGTGTCTGGCTGCACATTCGCGAACGTCACGAGCACCCCCACACGCACGCCCCGCTGGATCACACGCATCGTCACCGGCACGACGCGCATCACCAGCACGAGCACGATTTCGCGTGGAACGGGGACGAGCCGCACACGCATCCGCATGCCCATGCGCCGATCACGCATGCGCACGCGCATTTCCCAGATATTCATCATCGGCATACACATTGATTTCTCGCGCCACCGCGCACTGCGGGCGTTTGCCGCAGCGCAAGACAAAAATCTCTGTGGAACGGTTCATGCGATAGATCGATTCAATTGGCATCGTGGCGAATCGCATCCTGTAATGGAACTCCTGTCGTGCGTGCCTGTTCCTTGCAATCCCCTACCCACCCCGCGTTCCCCGGAGAGATCCATGTCCCAACCCGAGCCTAATGTCGACGAAGTGGTGAGAAGCATCGCAGAGGAAACCGACACGCCCACGGAAACGGTTTCGAAGATGTATGCAGACACACTCGCCGACTACCGGCACGAAGCCCGTGTATTCGATTACGTGCCGCTGTTTGCCGCCAAGAAAGTACGCGACAAGCTGCGCCATCCGTCGAAGCACCAACATTGATACGGCGGCGCGCGGAGACCACCGCCTGTCCTGCAGCACGATGAATCGACCCCGCTGGCTCGCGCGGCGATTCGCTAGAACACGTACCGGTTTATTTTTCCCGCTGCTAGACTCTGACCCGGATACATCGACTCGGGGGAAGATCGCATGCGGGTGACAATCGTAGGCGCGGGCATTGCCGGCTTGAGCACCGCGTGGTCGCTCGTCAAACTCGGACACGACATCACGCTGATCGAGCAGGGCTCGATTCCCAATCCACTCGCCGCTTCGGGCGACCGTCATCGAATGATCCGTCGTGCTTATGGAAATGCCGACGGCTACGCACGCAACATTGGCGAGGCGTTCGATAGTTGGGATCTGCTGTGGAATGATCTGGGTGTATCCCACTACGCGAACTGCGGCGTGCTCGGCATCTCGCAGCGCGCAGGCGATGGCGCCGAACGCTTCCGCGCCGGCCTCGACCGGATGAAGTTCGAATATGAACGACTCGACCCGCGCGAAGCGGCCGGCCGTTATCCGTTTCTCGACCCCGCCACGTTTCGCTACGCCTACCTCGATCACGATGGCGGCGCGCTATTTAGCGAACGCATTGCACGCGACATGAAAGCGTGGCTCAAAATGCGCGGCGCCGAGATTCGCACGCAGACCAAGGTACTCGCAGTCGATGCGCGCGCGGGCTCCGTGCGGCTCGAAGACGACACCCTTATTGCCGCCGATCAGCTCGTGGTCACCGCCGGCGCGTGGACGCTGCAACTGTTCCCCGCGCTCGCCGAAGACCTGATGACTTATCGAAACGTGGTCGCGTATATGGAGCCGCCGGCCGATCTGGAGGACGCGTGGTCGACTGCGCCCGCGATCGTCGATATCGGCGGCGATAGCGACGGTTACGTGTTGCCGCCGGTTGATGGCGTCGGCCTGAAGTTCGGCGCCGGTGTGCACAGATCCAGTGCGCCTGATCCTGACGCCAATCTCGTCGCGGCGCCCGAAGAAGGCGACAGTCTGCGCCGGCTGTTTTCACCGCCGTTCAGCCGCATCGACGAATATACGGTGACCGAAGTCAAAACCTGCGCCTACACGTTCACTGCGGACAAACGCTTCTTTTCGAAGCGTATCGGCAACACACTGGTGGTGTCGGCATGCTCGGGCCACGGCTATAAATTCGGCGCGGCTGTCGGACGCCGGGTCGCGCAGGCGCTGGATAGCGATGACGATGCCATGCTTGAGCGTTGGCTCAGGGCGGAAACGGTCTAACCCTGCCCACGCACCACGGCCGCGAGCCGCGCCACCAGCGCGTCGGCTTCGTGCGGTTTGACACCCGCGTAGCCAAGCATGAAGCCGTTGTAGCGCGCGGCATCTTTAGCAGGTGACTCACAAAAAGCGCTTAACGCGGCGATACCCAACCCATGCTCGCGCGTCGCTGCGCTCACGTCCTGGTCGCGCAGCGGCACATCGAGCCGCATCGTCAGATGCATGCCGCCGCCGTCGGACGAGACCGTCACGAGGTCGCCCATGTGCCGCTCAATCGCGGTCACCAGTGCCGCGCGGCGCTGGTGATAGAGCCGCCGCATGCGCCGCAGATGCCGCGCATATTTCCCGCTGTCGATGAAATCCGCCAAGGCGATCTGTTCAGCGACGCGCCCTTGCCGCGCGATTTCGCTGAGCGCCTCGTCGATGTCGGCGACGAGATGCGCCGGCACGACCATGAAGCCCATGCGCAGCGCCGGAAACATCGTCTTGCTGAAAGTGCCGAGGTAAATCACCGGCGTGTCGGCCGCGAGGCCCTGGATCGACGGCAACGGCGGACCGCGGTGGCGCAGTTCGCTGTCATAGTCGTCCTCGATGATCCATGCGCCGCGCGCCATCGCGTTCTCGATGATCGACCAGCGCCGCTCCAGACTCAGCACGCTACCGAGCGGATATTGATGCGAGGGCGTGATGTACATCAGGCGTGGCGGCGTCCGCTCCCAGTGATCGGGCGTCGGCGCCATGCCGGCGGCATCGACGGGAATCGACACCAGATGCAAACCAGCGGCCTGAAACGCGGCCTTCGCGCCGTGATAGCCGGGGTCCTCGACCCAGACGCTGTCACCCGGGTCGGCCAGCATACAGGCGCATAGATCGAGACTCGCCTGCGTGCCCGAGGTGACGAACACCTGCTCAGCGGAACATCGCACGCCACGCGACACGCGCACGTATTCGGCGATCGAGCGGCGCAATGCGGGGTGCCCGGCGTTATTGCCGTAGCCGAGTTCGCTCGGCTCGAGCGAGCGCCATGCGCGCTCCATTGAGGCGCGCCATTGTGCAAGCGGGAATTCGTCGAGTGCGGGCACGCCGGGGCGAAACGGCGTGGGGTCGTCGGGGCTCGTGCGTTCACGCGGCAGATCGGCGACGCGCCGCGACAGGCGGTTTTCAGGCGTCTGCACACTACTACTCGCGGTGGAAATCGAAGCGCCCGAACCGCTCACCGTACTGACAATGGAACCATGCCGGCTCGCCGTGATGAAACCCTCTTCGGTGAGCCGTTCGTATGCGTAAAGCACCGAATTGCGCGCAATTCCCAATTGTTCGGCAAGCGCTCGCGTGGCGAGAAGACGGCTGCCATGGCGGATATCGCCATCGAGAATCGCGCGGCGCAAACTCTCGTAGAGCAGATCCTGCTGCGTGAGCTTGCGCCCACCCATCGCACGCTCGACGTTCGACATCAACAGGCCGTAGTCCAAATTCGTGGCTCCAAATTCTGGTCGCATTGTGGAGCTAACAATGGTGCCACAAATTTCTTATGCTAACGGTTCCAGAGTCGCATTCAGCGCCGCCGTCTACGCTTGCTCGGCTCAGCCCTAACCCTAGCGGCGGTGATCCATTCGCCCGCAACCCTAACCAACAAGGAGCCACACCCATGTCCGATCCGATTCAAATCCGCCCCGTCACGCCGGCCGACTTCGATGCCTGGCTGCCGCTGTGGGACGCCTACAACGCGTTCTACGGCCGCTCGGGCGATACGGCATTGCCGCGCGAGATCACGCAGGTTACGTGGGGGCGGTTCTTCGACGGCTACGAGCCGATGCACGCGCTGGTCGCCGAACGCAACGGCCAGTTGCTCGGCCTCGTACACTTCCTGTACCACCGTCACACCACCATGGTGGCGCCGACCTGCTATCTGCAAGACCTCTACACGCTGGAGTCGGAGCGCGGTAAAGGCGTCGGCCGTGCACTGATTGAAGCGGTGTATGCGAGAGCCAAGGCCGACGGTTTGCAGCGGGTCTATTGGCAGACGCATGAGACGAATCACACGGCGATGAAGCTGTACGACAAGGTCGCGGAGCACTCCGGCTTCGTGGTGTACCGCAAGGCGTTGTAACGTCGCACTACGTGCCCGCCTGGCAGGCGGTTCGACTCCCCTTCTCGCGCCGCCAGCCACGGGCGGCGCGCAGCATTCGTATGCCCGGCCGCCTGTCCAGCCGCCATGCCGGTCGCATCTCTTGCACCGATTCGGTTCGCAGCCGCTCCCCTCGCCGCTCAAGTTTGCATGCAACCTGCCGTTATCGCCATTGGACGGCGCTACACCTGGCTCCCCACGCGACCTTGGGCGATCTCTTCACGGAGGGGCGCAAAACGAATCGGAAACTGTACATGCCTTCGATCATCGGCATCGATCTTGGAACCACGCATAGTCTTGCCGCGCTCTGGCATGACAACAAGGCTGTCCTCATCCCGAATGCCTTGGGCGATGTGCTGACGCCGTCGTGTGTCTCTATCGACGACGACGGCTCGATCCTCGTCGGCCGCCCTGCTCACGATCGCTTGCATACGCATCCTGAACGCACTGCCGCCAACTTCAAACGCTACATGGGCACGAATCGCAACGTGTCGCTCGGCGTGCAGACATTGCGTCCGGAAGAATTGTCTTCGCTGGTGCTCAAATCGTTGAAAGCAGATGCCGAGGCATTTCTCGGCGAAACGGTGCACGACGTCGTGATCGCCGTGCCCGCCTATTTCAGCGACGCGCAACGTAAAGCCACGCGTATCGCCGGGGAACTGGCCGGCCTCAACGTGCTGCGCCTCGTCAACGAACCGACTGCGGCTTCGCTCGCGTACGGCGTGCATCAGCGCGACCGTGAACGCAAGTTCCTGATCTTCGATCTGGGCGGCGGCACGTTCGACGTCTCGGTGCTCGACTGCTTCGAAGGTGTCATGGAAGTGCGCGCCAGCACCGGCGACAATCTTCTGGGTGGCGAAGATTTCACCGAAGCGCTCGTCGAGTTGTTCTGCCAGCGCAATAGCCTTCGAGTCAAATCGCTCACGCCGATTGCCGCGCAACGTCTGCATCAGCAGGCTGAACGTGCGAAACGTCTGCTCACGCAAAACAGCGCTGGGAGCGTCACGCTCAAGCTCACGGTCGGCGATGAAGAGCACGCCCTCGAACTTGACGCGGCCACCGCGGAGCGGACCTGCGAACCTCTGTTGCAACGGCTGCGTAACCCGGTCGAACGCGTGTTGCGCGATTCGAAGATCGCCCTCGACGCACTCGACGAGATCATCCTCGTCGGCGGCGCCTCGCGTATGCCGATGGTCCGCAAGCTGGTCTCGAAGATGTTCGGCCGCTTGCCCGCCACTCATTTGAATCCGGACGAAGTCGTGGCGCTCGGCGCCGCCGTGCAGGCGGGGCTCGTCACACGGGACGCCGGGCTCGAGGAAATGGTGCTGACCGACGTCGCGCCGTACAGCCTTGGCATCGATACCGCGATGCAGGTTGGTACCCTTCAATATGTGCCGGGGCACTTTCTGCCGATCATTGAGCGCAACACGATCGTGCCGGTGAGTCGCATGCAGCGCATTTTCACCGTGAGCGACCGTCAGCAGATGCTGAGCATCAAGGTGTTCCAGGGCGAAGCACGTTTGACCGTTGACAACGTGCCGCTCGGCGAATTCTCGCTCGACGTACCCGTGAAGCCCGCAGGGCAGGCCGGCGCGGATGTCCGGTTTACCTACGATATCAACGGCGTCCTGGAAGTGGAAGCCACGTCCTTCCCCGGCGGCGTGAAACGGACGATGGTGATCGAAGAAAATCCCGGCGTGCTGACACCGGAGGAAATCAGCGCACGGCTCGCCGCGTTGGCTGCGCTGAAGATCCATCCGCGCGACCAACTCGAGAATGGCACGCTGCTCGCGCGCGCGGATCGTGTCTACGAGGAAACGCTCGGCGATCATCGGCAGTACGTGGCCACGCATATCGCGCGGTTCCAGTCATTGCTCGAGCGGCAAAACGCCGAGGAAATCGCGCATGTGCGCGGCGAACTGAGCGCGCTGCTGGATCGCTTCGATGTGCATGTGACGTACTGATCGGCCATGGATACGACTTCTGCTTATCACTGGCCTTGGGACGTGCTCGGCATTGCGGCGAACGCCGACGAGCGCACCGTGCGCCGCGCTTATGCGCGTCTCCTGAAACAGCAACGCCCGGATGAGGACGCCGAGGCGTTTCAGCGGCTGCGGTACGCGTATGAGTCTGCTTTGCAGATGGCGAGCGCGAGCACCGAGACCGCCGTCGAACCCGTGCCAGGCGCGGAAACGCTGCAGGCTTCGCGTGCGACACCTGCAGCGCAACAGACGCCACAACCATCCGGCTTTACACCAGCGCAGCCCGAAGTGCACCCTCGCGAACCCGACGCCTTCGAAAACGCGGTGCAGTTGTGGCAGGACTTCGTCGCGCGACGAGACCAGCTCGAGTCGCGCCGTTCCCTGCAGGATCTGTTCGCCGCCGTCATCAACATTCAGACGCGCGACGAGCTTGAATGGCAAGCGCTGGTTCATTGCCTGAAGGAGGATGCGCCGGCCACGCTGCGCATGAACCTGAGCGCGCTCCTGGGATGGCGAGACAATGCCGCCCATCTGCGTCGCCGCAACGCGGCCATCGCGACCCTCGCACTGGACCGTGTGTTCGCCGACGAAGACTACAACGCGCTGCGCCTGCGCTTCGCGAATGCCATGGCACTTCTCGAAGGGCCGCAGCCGCCGCTGGCAACCGGTGCACACGCCCTGCTTCGCGCAGGCGTGCGTACCGGGATGGAACAGTTGCTGACTTCGCTCAGTCGCTATCATCCCAATGTCGTGCGCCTGCGGCTCGACAGCGAGAAGGTCGAATTCTGGACGACTGTGCTGCTGTCCGAACCGCAGCAACAGCAACTGCGGGCGCTACGCTCGATGGGCTGGCTGCGTTATGGCTGGGTTCCGGTTTGGCTTGGTGCGACTGCCGCTTCGTTGTGCGACGACGGCAGCGGACGCTTGACCTCGATCGCAATGGACACGCTCGGCATCTGCACGATGTGGGCCGCGTTGATCTGCGGATGGCCGCGTATCAAGCAGCTCGTGATACTGGCCACCATCGGCGCGATCGGATTTGGCTTCGCCGGCCATTGGCTCGCCACCGATCCTCGCGCATGGCCGATGCCGTTCGCGCACGGCGTGCTGTTCGCTTTTTTCTTCTCTTTTGCGCAACAGGAGTGGCACGGCTGGCTCGCACGTCGGCCGCGCCTCGCGTGCTTTGGGGTCGCGATGTGGTTTGCGGGTTTCGCCGCGTTGATCGTTCTGCTGTTGCAACGGGACGAGCGTTCGACGCAGTTCGCGTGGGCGCTCTTTACGGTCATGGCCGCGGCGGGTGGTGTATTGGCGACGATGCGTTGGAATGATCTGCGCCGGGCCGTGCCGGGGTTTTTCCGTGGCTATGTCCATCTCGCCTGGTTCGCGTTTGCACTCTCCAAGCCGGACATCATCGCTTGCGTGAGCGCGGGGCTGATGAGTGTCTGGATTATTGAGGAACTGAAGCAACGTCGGCTATCACCGCGAACGGCACCGTAAGGTCGCATCTAAAGATACCGTCAAAAAACAAAGGGCGCACCACCCAGTGCGCCCCTCGCCTTCCTGCCATTGCGGTACTACATCAACCGCCCACCAAACTACTCACACCCTCAAAAGCATCAAGCCTCAAGCTGCTCCAGCACCTTCCCCTTGGTTTCGATCCCAAGAAAGTGCACCGCAATCGCCGCAATGAACGGCACCGCCGCGAGGATATAAAACGCGACTTGCAGATTGCCGCCGATCATCGTCTTCGACACGATTGCCGGCGCGAAGATCGCCGCCACCTTCAACCACGCGCCGCCCACACCGCAGCCCATCGCACGGATGCTGGTCGGATACAGCTCTGGCGTATACACATAAGCTGTGATGAAGCCGCAAGCGAGGAATCCGAGCGCGAACGCGCAACACGTCGCCACCACATATACCGACGAATTGTGGAACACGCCTGCCAGCAACAACGATAGCGCACACATCACGAACGACAAATTGATGATTGGCTTACGCCCCACCTTGTCGACCAGCAGTGCACAAGTCAACGAACCCACCACGCCGAGTACCGAAGCCGCCACCGCCAGATTCAAGGCCAGTTGCAGCGGCGCGTGATACACCGTGCGATAGATCGTCGGCAACCAGGTCGACAGGCCGTACTGAATGAAGCCGCACGTAATCCACAACATCGCCACAGCCATCGTGCGCTTCAGATAGGCCGGTCCGAACAGATCGCTCATACGACGCTTCGGATGGCGATTAGCCATCGCTTCGAACTCGGCCGAATTGGCAACCGGCGGCAGCGGACCTTTCACAGCGCGCTCGAAAGCATGCACGGCTACGTCGGCGTCGGCCATCCGTTCGCGTTCAGCAAGCCAGCGCGGCGATTCCGGCACCAGTTTGCGCAGCACGAAGAACAGAATCAACGGCATGCCACCGATGAAGTACATCGCTTGCCAGCCGAAGCGCGGCACGATCCATGCGCCCAGCGCGTTCGAAGCCAGCAAACCCACCGGAAAAACGATCTCATACAGCAGCACGAAACGACCACGCCCATGCGCACGGCTGATCTCGTTGATGTAGGTCGCGGCCACCGGCAATTCGCCGCCGAGCCCCAAGCCCTGAATCACACGCAGCACGACGAACGCCGCGAAGGTCGGCGCAAAACCGCACGCAATGCTCGTAATACCGATGATTCCCGAGCTCAACGCAATCGCCTGCACGCGTCCTTTGCGCTCCGCGTACCACGGGAAGACGAACGCGCCGATCAACTGCCCGACCGAACCGGAGCCGATCAGGAAGCCGATTTCCCACGGCGTCAGATGCCACTTCGCAATCAGGATCGGCAGCGTGGCCGCGATCGCGATCACGTCGAAGCCGTCGAAGAATGTTGCGAGGCCGATCAGTATGCGCGCGCGCACCTGCATCGTATTCTTCGGCAAGCGCTCGAGCCGCGCGATGATCGAACCCCGGGTCACGGGGCCTGAGACACCGGCGCTGCTGCGGTCCCCCATGGTGTTGTCGATGGTTCTCATGCCGTGGTGCCGTCCATAGGTGGGGTTAGGCAAGCGCCGTTGAGGCGTCGGTCAGGGTGGCAAGGTCGATCGTCCGGCCCTGGTTCATCCATTTGCGCGAGAGTTTCAGCTCGCGTGGCGTGTTGATGGAGATCACGCCGCGAATCGCGCCATCTTCCAGATGGAAAAGCGTGGCGCGTTTGCCCGGCAAATCACCGCGTACAGCAAGTTGCGCATCGCCCGGAATGTCGCCAAGGATTTGCAGATTGATGTCGTATTGGTCGGACCAGAACCACGGAATGTCCGCGTACGGCTCGAAGGTGCCGAGCAAGGCTTTCGCCACCGAGATCGCCTGGTTCTGCGCGTTAGCCCACGATTCGAGCCGCACGCGGCGCTTCAACCACGCGCTCGGATGATTCGCGACGTCACCGCACGCGAAGATGCGCGGGTCGCCAGTCGCGCCGAAATGGTCGACGACAATGCCGTCCTCCACCTTGATGCCCGCGGCTTCTGCCAGTGCGGTGTGCGGCGTGAGCCCAATGCCGGCGACGGCGAAGTCGGCGTCCAGAGTGGAACCGTCAGCGAACGTCGCGCGAATACGGTTGGCGTCGTTCGGATGATCCACAATCGACACGAGCGATGCGTTCAAACGCACGTCCACGCCATTCGCACGATGCAGTTGCAACAGGAAATCCGACACCATCGGCGGTAACGAGCGTGCGCAAAGGCGCGGCGCGCCCTCCACTACAGCAGCTTCGACGCCAAGCTTGCGAGCGGTAGCCGCGACTTCGAGACCGATCCAGCCGCCACCCACCACCAGCACGCGCTTGCTCGCGCGCAGCCGTTCGCCCAGCGCGACGGCTTCGTCGAGCGTACGCAGATAGGCAATGTGCGAGGTCTTCACCAGGGCATCCGGCAAGCGGCGCGCGGCGCCACCCGTGGCGATCACGAGACGGTCGTATTGCACTTCACGACCGGACTGCGTGCGCACAATGCGCTGTTCGCGATCGATCGACGTCGCACAATCTGGCTGCCATGCTTCCACGTTCAGCGCGTCGAAATCGTCCGGCTTCACGAGCCGCACGGTTTCGATATCCGCTTCGCCAGCCAGCACGGCCTTCGACAGCGGCGGGCGCTCATACGGCAAATGAATCTCATCGGCGATCATCACGAGACGGCCGTCGAAGCCTTCCTTACGCAATGTCTTCACGACCCAAGCCGCGGCCTGGCCGCCGCCGATCACGACGATCGTGCGTGGCGCTTCGAGTCCGGCATGCGCGGCTTGTGCCTTTTCAGCAGCAGCGTCAGTCATTTTTCCGCTCCGTCATGAACTTGCCTTCCGGCGCCTTCGCGTTTTTCTGCCGACGCGTATTGCCGTCGATACCGCCGTCGATCGCCCATTCGGCGAATACGGTCGGACCGGGTTCGAAATCACGCGGCTGCCAGTCGGGCGTGAGTTGGTCTTCGTCGGCGTAGTACTCGATCAGGCCACCCGCCGGATTCTGGAAGTACCAGAAGTACGCCGACGACACCGGATGACGTCCCGGACCGAGTTGTGTATCCCAACCGCAACGGCTGATATGCATGCCGCCGCCGAACACTTCGTGAATATCGCGCACGGTGAACGCGACGTGATTCAGGCCGCGCTTACCGCCGGGCAATGCCAGCAGGAAAATGTCGTGGTGGCCGCCGTGCGGCGCGCAGCGCATGAACGCGCCGCGGCCCGGATAGCGGTCCGACATTTCGAAGCCAAGCAGTTCCTGGTAAAACTTTTCCTGTTCTGCGAGTTGATTCGTGAAGAACACGACATGACCCACTTCAACCGGTTCAGCACGCTCGTAAATCGGCGACGGTTGATCGACGCGCAGCGTTTGACCCCACACGTTCGACGGCGAACCGTGGATATCCAAAGCACGCTTGCGCGTCACTTCCACGCGAATCGCCATGCCGTTCGGATCGATACAGCCCACCGCATCTTCGGTTTCGAAGTGGCCCGGCTGGCCGGCAAAGCGACCGCGCAGTTCGTCGAGTTCCGCTTTCGTTGCCACACCCCACGTCACTTCACGCAACGTCGGACCTTCTTCGAAAGCGGGCGGCAGCGACGGGTCGCTCGCATCGACAGCGAGAATCGTGCAGCCGTTCAGCGTTTCGAAGCGCGCGTGCTTGTCGTCGTGCTCCGTCTCTTTCAGGCCCCAATCCGCGAAAAACGTGCGGCAGGCGGCGAGATCCGTCACGCCGTAAATAATCTGTTCAATGCCGAGAATCGTCATCACGTGCCTCTTGCGTATTAGTTCGCCCACGCCAGCGGCGCGTCGTTCAAGCCCCAGTAGAGGCTCTTCTGCTGCATGTATTCGCGGATGCCGAGGCGGCCTTTCTCGCGTCCCAGGCCGCTCTCTTTCCAGCCGCTGAACGGCGTCGAGATCGAGAACAGCTTGTAGGTGTTGATCCACACGGTGCCAGTCTCGAGCGCGCGGGCGATCCGGTAGGCGCGTTTGTAGTCGCGCGTCCAGATGCCGGCGGCGAGGCCGAACACACTGTTGTTAGCTTCTTTCAGCAGCGAGGCTTCGTCGTCGAACGGCATCGCGACCAGCACGGGGCCGAAGATTTCTTCCTGGCAAATGCGCGCGTCGTTCGTGAGACCTTCGAGTATCGTCGGCTGGAAGTAGGTGCCTGCTTCGCGGCCGTCGCCAACCGGACGCTCGCCACCGCACAGCAGGCGGCCGCCTTCTTCCAGACCCAATGCGACGTAACGTTCGACGGTTTCCCGATGTGCCGCGGTGATCAGCGGACCCATCTGCGTCTCAGCACGCGACGGGTCGCCGACGCGCAGTTTGCGAGCGCCTTCAGCAAGACGCTTCATGAACGCGTCGTAGATCGAGCGCTGCACGAACAGACGCGAACCCGCGATGCACGCCTCGCCCGACGAACTGAAAATGCCGTACAGCACGCCGTTCACCGCGTGATCGAGATCGGCATCGTCGAACACAATGGTCGGCGATTTGCCGCCAAGTTCGAGCGAGACCGGCATCAGCTTGTCCGCTGCAATGCGCGCGATACCGCGGCCGACTTCGGTACCGCCCGTGAACGACACTTTCTTCACCAGCGGATGGCGCACCAGCACGTCGCCGATCACCGAGCCTTTGCCGGGCAAAACGCTAATGACACCCTTCGGCACACCGGCTTCTTCGCAGATACGAGCCAATGCAAGCGACACCAACGGCGTGACCTCAGCGGGCTTCAACACCACTGCGTTACCGCCTGCCAGTGCCGGAGCCAGTTTCTGTGCGTCCGATGCAATCGGCGAATTCCACGGCGTAATGGCTGCAATCACACCAATCGGCTCGTAAATGCTCATCGTCAGATAATCACCGCGCGACGGCGTGACTTCTTCGTCGAGCGTTTCGAGGCAGGCCGCGAAATAGCGAAACGTGTTCGCAGCGCTCGCCACCAGCACCCGCGTTTCGCTGATCGGCTTGCCGTTGTCGCGACGCTGCAATTGCGCAAGGGCTTCATGACGCGACATGATCAGATCGGCAATGCGATACAGAATCAGCGCGCGCTGATGCGGCTTCAGACCCGACCAATCCGCGCGGCGCCAGGCGATATCCGCGGCTTCCACGGCTTCGCGGGCGTCGTCGGCATTGGCCGTCGAGATTTCCATATTGACCGACTGATCTGCCGGATACAGGCTTTTGTACGGGTTGCCACGCCCTTGCCGCCATTCGCCGCCGATGAAAATATCGCCGGTGGGCACGAGGCTGGTATCGAAGTGAGTCATGTCGGTCGTTCCGGTTTGCTTCAGCTAATCAGCTAATGTCTTAAATCACGCAGCGTGCCGCGCGATTGCGTAGCGCACGGATCGCGCTGTATGCGGTCAGTGCGGACGTCTTGGGGTTATCCGGCAGCGGTTTGCCGCACATTTCCAGCGACATCTCGCCGAAAGCGCCGCGCGCCACGATTCGATGCACATTGCGCGACACGTTGGGGTCGGCGATCAGGCGTACCGTGGTGTGATCCAGACCGAGGCCGGCCAGCGCGATCGTCGCGGCGACATTGGCGTTCTTCGGATACAAACGCGCCGCTTCGCGCGCGCTGCCTTCAAAGATCACGCGCTCTTCGGTCAACCCGTGCAGATCGCACATCTGTTCCGCGGGCGTGCCGAGCCAGCCGGTGGGCGGTTTGCGGCCCGTGTACAGAACTTCGTCGAGGCCGCCGAGCTTCGCTGCAGCCAACGCGTCCACACCGCCGATCGCGCCCGAGAGCAGCGTCAACGTCGCATCGCCTTCATCGGCGGCTGCGGACAACGCGTCGAGCAGCATCATGTCGGACAGCGCGCCGATCGACGCGACCGCGCAATCCGTACCGGCTTTCAGCAAGGGCACCACGTGATCCACCAGGGCGCTGTGCCCCGCGCATTCCAGTGCGAAATGCGGGTGACTGCTCAACGCGGACACCGACGAAACCACGTCGACCGACGCGCCCACCACTTCACGCACCGACGCCATATGACGTTCCGGCACGATCACGTGCGACACGCGCACCGTCGGATCCGACTCGACCGAGCGATACACCGCCTGGCCGATCGCGCCGAAGCCGATCATCGCAACGTCGACGGGCGCGTGATGTCCCGCGTAGCCGGCCTCATGCATGTTCCGGCTCCTTTTCCTTGACCGGCGGCCCTGCGAATGCGGTGGCGAACGAGCCGACCGACAGCATGTCTACTTCGACCAGCACCGGGCCGGTTTTCGCCATGCCTTCGCGGATGATTTCCTCGGCCTGGTCGAGCGATTTGATGCGATAGTGCGTGAGTTTCAGGCTCTCGCAGAACTGCGCGAAATCCGGTTGATGCAGATCGACGTAGCAGCGTCGGCCGCCGTATTGCGCGTCCTGAATGTTGCGGATCACGCCGTAGCATTGGTCGTTCATCAACACGATCATCACGTTGGCGTTTTCCTGCACGGCCGTTGCAAGTTCGCCGACGTTCACCATCAAGCCGCCGTCGCCGACCAGACACACGGTCTTCGCGGCATTGCCAGCAAGCGCTGCGCCGATACCCATCTGCATGCCCTGGCCGATACCGCCACCGAGTGCATGAACCCCCGCGCGCGGCGAGAAGATCTTCAGCATGCGGTTGCCCCACGTACTGTTCGAGATCGTGACGTCGCGCACCCAGTTGTAATCGCGGCCCACCGCCTCTTGCAGGGCGTCGACGAGGCGCTTGTAGGGGCCGAGGCCCTTGCCTACATCGGCGACTGCGCTTTCGCGTGCGGCGGCCAGGTCCTGGGCAAACGTCGGATCGACCTTCAGGCGGCCTTCGAGCAGCGTCGCGAGTTCTTCAAGCACTGACGATGCATCGCCGTGAATGAACATGTCGTTGCGATAGCCGCGGTTGTCGGCAAGCGCGTCGGCATCGATGCGATACAGCGGTTGCGGCAGCGCCAGCTTGTACTTCAGCGTTTCATTGCCACGCAGACGCGAACCGACCACCACCAGCGCATCGCACGTCTTGTAGAAACTTTCGACAGCGGCGTGCACGTTGAACGCGCCGAGCGTCGCCGGATGATCTTCCGGCAGCACGCCGCGTCCTTGCACGCTGGTCACGACGCCGAAGCCCAACGCCACCAGGCGCTCAACCGCGGCACGCGCGTGGCGCGTACCGCCACCCAGCCACAACAGCGGGCGCTTTGCGCCTGCCAGTTGCTCTGCCAGCTGCGCGACGCGTTTACTGCAATGCGTGAGCGTGGTGACGTGCGGCGCGGCCAGATCGGCAGGCCATTCGATCTCGGCAGCCTGAATGTCGATCGGAATTTCGACACTGACCGGACCACTCGGCGCGGTTTGCGCGACACGTACGGCTTCGCGGATCGTCGGCAACGCGGTTTCGACCGAGCGCACGCGGAACGCAGCCTTCGAGATCGACGACAGCATCGACAATTGATCCGGCGCTTCGTGGATATACGCGAGGTCCTGATCGAGGTATTCGGTTTCGATCTGGCCAGTGATATGCAGCAACGCGGTGCCTGCCGTCAGTGCTTCGACCATCGCGCCCGCTGCGTTACCCGCTGCGGTGCCCGTGCTGGTGAATGCAACGCCAAGGCCGCCGGAGACACGCGCCAGGCCATCGGCCATGTTCACCGCACCCGCTTCGCCCCGTGCGCCGACGTAGCGAATCTTGCCGCGGTTGTGGATCGCGTCGAGGATCGGCATGTTGTGGATCGAGATCACGCCGAACGCGGTTTGAACGCCGCATTGCTCGAGAAAAGCGGCGATCAGTTCGCCAACGGTGGTTGTGTTAGACATGTCGTGCAACGCCTCCAGAAACATCGATGTGACTGCCCGTCGTATAGGACGACAGCGTCGTAGCCAGATAAAAGAGCGCTTGAGCGGCTTCTTCGGGTTTGCCGAAGCGGCCTAGCGGAATGTTTTTCTTGCGCGCCAGTTCGGCGGTCCAGTCTTCCCAGCGCTGGCCCGGCTGCGCTTCTTTCGCGTAACGGCGGCGCCATTGCCCCGATTCGACGATGCCGATCAGAATCGAATTCACACGGATGCGTTGCGGCGCGAGTTCGGCCGCGAGCGATTTGATCAGGCTCAGCACGCCGGCACGTGCCGACGAGGTCGCCACCATGTGCGGCTCGGGTTGCAGCGCGAGCAGCGAGTTCACGCAGACCACGGCCGGGTTTGCAGCGTCGCGCAGCATCGGCAGGAACGCGCGGGTCGGGCGGATCACGCTGAAGTACTTCAGGTCGAGTTCTTCGCGCCAGGCGTCGTCGGTGGTGTCGGCGAAGGTCGACACGCGGCCTTGGCCCGCGTTGTTCACCAGCATGTCGGTGCGGCCGAAGCGTGTTTGCACCGCTTGCGCGAAGGCTGCGACTTCGTCCGCATCGAGCACGTCGCAGGTTTGCGCGAGCAATTGCGCATCAGGAAACTGCGCCTTCAACGCGGCTTCCGCTTGCGCGAGACGTTCGCTGTCACGCCCGCAGATCGCGACCGAAGCGCCTGCACGCAGAAACAGTTCGGCAGTCGCAAGGCCGATGCCGGACGAACCGCCCGTCACCACCGCTACCTGTCCAGTCAAGTCGATTTGAATCATTTGAGCCCCAATGCCTTCATGTATTTCGTGCCTGCGTCCGGACCACTCTTCGGCCGATAGTTGAGTCGCTGCGAGAGTTCGTCGGCCGCGCGGCGGACCTTGTCGATCAGACCGCTGTCAAGCAGCGAGGCGTCGATCTCATGGCGCGGAATCGTCGTCGTGATCACGGCGACGATGCGGCCCGTGTCGTTACGCACCGGCGCACTGACCACCGAAATGCCGCGCTCGAACGACGACTCGCTGATCGCGAAACCGCGCTTGGCGTCGTCGCGAATGCGTTCGTACAGGTCGTCGATGGTGGCGGGCGTTTGTTTCGTGAAGCGCTCGAGTTCCGGCTCGGGATAGAGCTTCTTCAAGTCGTCGAGCGTCATGTCGCCCATCAACACCTGACCGTGCGTCGTTGCGTAGGCCGGCAGGCGCGTACCGACATTCACTTTCACCGAGCTGAAAATCGGCGCATGGCTTTGCGCCTTGGCGACGAATACGACATCACGTCCGTCGCGAATCACAATGTGACTCGTCAAACCGGTATCGTCGCGTAGCGCTTCGATAATCGGCAAACCGAGGTCGGTCAATTCGAGCGAACTCAGATATTCGAAACCGAGCCGTAGCACCGCGACGCCGAGGCGATAGTTGCGGTCTTTATCGGCGCGCTCGAGAAAGCCGAGCGATTCGAGTGTTTGCAGCAGACGGAACACCGTCGTGCGGGGAATCTTCAGGCGCTTCGATAATTCCGGTGCGCCGAGAACCGGCTCGCGTGGCGAGAACTCCGTCAGAATCTTCAGACCGCGTTCCAGACCCGGCACGCGATAGCTGATATCGCTGCTGGTGCCGTTGCGGTCGTCGTCCGCGTCGCGCTCGGCGTTAACGGTGTCGGGCGTCATTCATTGGCTCCGTTGTCCGTCGCTTGCGCGGCAGAACGTGTCGATGATCGCGGTGTACGCGGCAGGTGCTTCGATATAGCCGGCGTGCCCCGCGCATGGCACGACCTGCAATTGGGTGCCGGCGGCGAGTGCAAGTCGTTCGCAGGCTTCGGGCGTCGTAATCGTGTCATCGGCGCCCACGGCTACATTGACGCGACCTTGATGACGCGCGAGGTCGCTAGCGAGATCGGCGTTGGCTAGAAGATGTGTCGCTTGCGCGTAGCCATGCGGGAGCACGCGCGACATGTTCCAGCGCACCCATGCGCGCGCCTCGTCGCTTGCGTGTGTGGACACCATATTGGTGCTGCGTTTTTCGGCGAGACCTTGCGGGCCCAACTCTTTCAGCATGGCAAGACGTTGATCGCGTTTCGTTTCGCGCACTTCCGCCGATGCCGCGCCGTAACCGCCAGCAGGCGACAACAACAGCAATCCGGCCACGCGCTGTGAATGGGCAACAGCAAAAGCGCCCGCGATGATCGCGCCAAGCGAATGACCCAGCAGCACGCAACGTTCAATGCCGAGCGCGTCGAGCCATTCCTTCAAAACAATCGCGTAGTCGCTTGCAGCGGGCGAATCGGCTTCTACGGGTGTTGATGCGCCATACCCCGGCGCGTCCCACGCCAACACGCGGCGCGTCCCACCCAGCACTTCAAACTGCTGCACCCACGAAGCCGCGCCCGAACCGATGCCGTGCAACAGCACGAGCGGCAGTGCTTCGCGTTCGGCGCTATCCACCTCGCGATAGCTCACCGCGCGTTGCGATGCCAGCCAGATCTGCTGCGTGGGAAAGCGTGCAAGGCGCGCTTCGAGCGTAGCGTTCTGATCGGCGATGGCGGACGGGACTGCGGACATGATTTCCTTCATGGGTGTTTTCGAAACGGCGCTAATATCTGAAGGCTTAGCGCTTGAGCTTGGTCAAAGGCGAATCGGGCGGATAGGTCGGCGTAACCGGCTTGGCTGCGCCCAGCATCACGCACATCAACGCGTCTTCTTCGCCGATGTTCACTTCCGTGCGATACACGCCCGGCGGCACCGAAATCAGATCGCGCTCGCCCAGTACGGCTTCCCACGTTTCGCCGTCTTTCTCGCAGATCACTTTCATCTTGCCGCGCAGCACGAAGAAAATTTCTTCGACATCCATATGGATATGACTCGGGCCGATGTTGCCGGCCGGGATCACCATCGTCGAGAACGTGAAGCCGCCCGCGGGCACCGTGTTCATGTCTTTCGCGACACCCGTGCCGCCCGTGCCGACATAGCGCATTTGCGCACGGCGATATTTCGGGTCGTAGTCGGCCTGGAACTTCAACGCGTCCCAGTCATAGCGACGCGTCTCCAGGCGTGCCACCCGGGTGTCCAACCATTGTGCAAAGCTCGCGCCCGCGGGTTGTTCCCACGATTTGCGTTCGATATCGGCGTCCGCCATCTCTTTCTCCTTACGATTCGACAAGATCAATTCATCACGAAGCCGCCGTTGACCGGCAGCAATTGGCCAGTCACGAAGCGCGCAGCATCAGACAACAGGAACAGCACCGGCCCGGTGACGTCGTCGGGCACTTGTGCGCGCGTGAGCGCGCGGCCTTGCAGGTAATACTGGTGACGCTCGGCGGGCACGTAGGCGGTGGCCTCGACTTCGGTGAGCCCTGGCGCGATCGCGTTGACCGTCACGCCGTGGGCGCCAAATTCACGCGCCAGCGAGCGGGTCATCGAGATCACGGCGCCCTTGCTTGCGACATATGCAAGCAACTTCGGCGCGCCCCACATCGCCGTATCCGACGCGATGTTGACGATGCTGCCGCGCCCGGAGTCGCGCAGATACGGCAATGCGGCGGTGCTCATCAGCCACGTACCGCGCACGTTGACGTTCATCACGGCGTCCCACGTCTCGACCGACAACTCGTCGGCGAACTTGCCGCCCGAGTTGGTGATCGCCGCGTTGTTGATCAGCGCATCGAAGCCGCCGAGTTGCGCTGCGGCCTGATCGGCGAATTGCTTGATGCTGGCGGGGTCGGCGAGATCGAGCGGCAGATAGGTCACCGCATGACCTTGCTCGACCAGCGATGCAGCCAGCGCACGGCCTTCGTCATGCAGCACGTCGCCGAACACGACTTGCGCACCGGCTTGCACCAGCGAGCGGACGAACGCTGCGCCGAGACCGCGTGCGCCACCGGTCACGAGGACGCGCCGGCCTTTAAGTACTGACGATGCCGAAGGGGCTTCGTTATGCATGGCTGTGGCCTGCTGCGTCCGTTTGCGTGGCGCCGGCCTGAGCGGCTTCGGCGCGATGCGCTTCCAGATCGGCAAAATGCTGCTGCGCGCGCTGACGGAACATACGGCGCACACGCGTCATGCCGACATCGTGCTGATAGAGGAATTCGTGCTCGCGTGCATTCGGCGCCATGCTTTCGAGAACATAGCGGTCCTGTTCCAGCACAGCCCAGTGCAACGCTTCCAGCCGGTTGCGATACATGAAGCGCCATGCGTCGCGCTGCCAGCCCGACACTTTGCGCGTGCGCCAGAAGTAAACCTGACAGTTGTTTTCGTCGACGGGCGTAGCAAAGCCGATGATCCCGAAGTTGCCGCCCGGGCCGAACTTCTTCTTGTACGGAATCGCGAGGCGCATCCACAGCGCGCCGGTTTCACCGAGTTCGACCCAGTCGAAATTCACGTCACGCTGGCCAACCTTTTCGAACATCAGGCCGGTTTCGGTTTTGCGCACGCGCATGTCTGCCTGCTTGTCGCCTTCGGCCATTGAGTGCGACGTCGCGTGCAGATACGCGCCGTGCATCGGGTCCATCACGTTGTCGATCGCGTACTGGTAATTGCACTTCCAGTTCGACATGCACAGGAAGTTCGCGTATTCCTCGCCGACCAGTTCTTCCGGCAACACGAGCGGCGTGGGTTCTTTATGAGCGTCATCGCCGAACCACAGGAAGATCGCACCGGCGTGCTCTTCGACCGGATACGACTTCACGCATTTCTGGCCTTCCAGCGGGCAGTTCGAGACTGCCGGGACTTTCGTAACCGTGCCGCCGCCGTCGATTTCAATGCCGTGATACCAGCACGCGACGCTGCCGCCGAGATTCCAGCCGAGCGACAGGCGCGCGCCGCGGTGCGGGCACCGGTCTTCGAGCGCGCGGACTTTGCCTTCCTTGTCGCGCCACAGCACGATCTGGTCGCCGAGGCGCGTAACGCCGACCGGCGCATCGCCGACTTGCCAGCTCGGTGCAACGGGATACCAGTAATTACGCAGACCCTGGTTCAGATACGACTGGATCGGGTCGGCCGCGGCTTGTGTCGTTGTGTTGGGGGACGTCATGAAAAGACTCCGGATACGAAAGCGATGAGACGTGTTCGGGAAAGCGCGCTTATTCGGCGAGCAGGCGGAATTCAGCGGCGAGACGGTCGGCGTCCCACGCATTGCCTTCCGGGGTGCGGAAGCCCACGCGGTTCAAACCGTCGACGACTTCCTGCAACTCGTTCGCACCGGCTTCGAACACTTTTTCGAGTGCATCGCCGAAGTCGTTTTCGTACTGGGTCGGCTCAGCCTTGCGCGTTTGCCAGATGAAGTTTTCGGTCTCGCCCGGCTTTTCGATCACGCCCTTGCCGGCGACGTTGTTCGGCTGCGGCGCGAGCCACGGCTTCAGGAAGGGATTGAAGTTCACGGTTTGCTCTCGCATGTCATTCCACCTTGATCTGGATTTCTTCGCCGGCGAGACGTACCGAGTACATCTTCAGGTCGCGGCCGCCGGGCTCTTTCAAGCATTTGCCGGTCGGGATATGGAACACGGCTTCGTGCAACGGACATTCGACGGTGTCGCCGTCGACAAAGCCCTGCGTCAGCAGCGCGTACGCATGGGGGCAGACGTTTTCCAGCGCGTACAGCGCATCGCCCACCTTGTAGATACCGATTTCGGTGCCGTCGAGTTTGAACTCGAGCGGCGCGTCTTCGGACAGGTCGCCGGCATGGCCGGCGCAGCGCCATTGTTCAGTCATTTCTCGCCTTCTCCTGAAGCTCTATGTTCCACATAAGGAACATCAGTTCGTGTATGGATAATTATAGGAGTGCCTTCGACTGGAGAAAATAAAAATCTGGGCTGGTAGGGGAAAACACCGACTGTGGCGTTCACAACACAGCTTTGCGTGAACTGACATGAAAGGCGATATCGGCCATGGAGCCTTTTCTGGCTTGGGTTTGCCCATAATTCTCAGACAAATGGCGAAGCCCTCATGCGGGTTTGTACGGGGTCCGAAAATTTATTTTGACCACTTCCAGACTCACTATACTTTTCCATAGGCGATACAGACGCCCATAGGTGGAACATTAAGCGGGGCAGTTTTGGCGCATAAACCCGAAGCTGCATTCAACCAAAGCAAGGATCAGGGACGACGAAATCGGCGCGAGCTATCCGTCGTGTGATCAGGAGAACCAACGGTGAAGCACATCATTGCGGCGGCCGGCTTGACGGCAATCTGCGCAACGACTGGCGCGTGGGCACAAAGCAGTGTGACGCTATACGGCAGTCTGGATGCCGGTGTCGCGTATATCAGCAATGCGGGCGGCAGTTCGAAGTGGATCGAAGAACAAGGCAACATGCAGCCGGACCGCTGGGGCCTGAAGGGCGTCGAGGATCTGGGCGGTGGTCTGAAGACGATTTTCCAGCTGGAGAACGGCTTCTATACGAACACCGGGGCATTCGCCAAAGCGGGCACCCTGTTCAATCGTCAGGCATTCGTGGGCTTAAGTTCGGACCAGATCGGCACGGTGACGCTCGGTCATCAGACGCCGTTCAGCTTCGACGTGCTGGATCCGTTGAGCACGGCTTATCTGGCCGCGAGCTGGTATGCGTTCCACCCCGGCAATATCGACGAACTCGCCGACACCGGCGTGGTGCCGTTCGACAACTCGATCAAGTTCCGCTCGGCGAGTTTCGGCGGCTTCTCGGTCGGCGCGATGATGGGTCTCGGTAACACGACCAACTTCTCGACCGGCAAGACACTGAGCTTTGCGCTTAGCTATGCGAACGGTCCGTTCAAGGCAGGCGCTACGTACGCGAACGAGCACAACCGCACGCCTTCGATCGTGACGACGGGCATCACCACCTTCCAGGGCGTCGCCGCGGCGACCTATACGGCGGACAAGGTCGAGAACATGGGCGCGGGCGCGTCTTACCAGTTCGGCAAGCTGCTGGTGCATGGCCTGTACACACGCGTGAAGCTGGAGTCGTCGGGCCATTCGGACACATATCAGAGCTACGACGTGGGCGCGAATTATCAGTTCACGCCGTTCAACACCGTCGCGGGCGGCGCCGCAACGACGACGATGGCCGGCCATCGCTGGACGCAATTCGAGATCGGCGATATCTACGCGCTGTCCAAGTCGACGCAGTTGTATGTGAATGCGCTGTATGAGCGCGCGGGCTCCAATACGGACGCCGCGTTCTTTACGGCGGGGGTGTCGAGCGGCCGGAACCAGACTATTTTCCTGACGGGTATCCACCACTCGTTCTGATGTCAGTCATGTCGGCATGGATGTCGACGTCGGCGCTGTAAAGCAAACGGCCCGGCTGCTTATGCAACCGGGCCGTTTTACATGAGCAAAAACAGAAACCGGATCAGTTCGCCGCAACCGGCCTGCGACGCGCTTGAGCCGCAGTCGGATCATCCGGTCGCGGACGATAGCTGAGACGTTCGGATAATTCGAGCGCCGCCTGGCAAACCGCGACGATGAGCGGCTCGCGTTCTTCCGCTTCGCCGATATCGGAACGCGGAATGGTGACCGTCAACGCGGCTGCGATCTTGCCGCTTTGGTCGCGCACCGGCGCGCTCACTACCGAGATCCCTCTTTCAAAAGACGCTTCGCTCAACGCGTAGCCGAGCGCCGCGCTTTCGCGCACTCTTCCATACAGTTCTTCGACAGTTGCCGGCGTGCGTTCGGTGAAACGTTCGAGTTGCGGCTCGGGGTACAACTGACGCAATTCGTCGAAACTCAAATCGCCCATCAGCACCTGGCCGTGCACGGTGGCATGCGCGGGCAGACGCGTCCCGACATGCACTTTCACCGAACTGAACATTGGCTCATGGGTTTGCGCTTTGGCGACGAACACCACGTCGCGCTGATCGCGGATCAGCAGATGCGTGCTGAGGCCGGTTGCGTCGCGCAAACGTTCGAGAATCGGCGTGCCGACGTCGGTCAGTTCGAGCGAACTCAAGTATTCGAAACCGAGCCGCAGCACCGCGACGCTCAAGCGGAAATAGCGGTCGCCGTTCACGCGCTCGAGAAAACCTAACGCTTCGAGCGTTTGCAGTAGACGAAATGTGGTGGTGCGCGGAATGCCAATGCGCTTCGACAATTCGGGCGCACCCAGAATCGGCTCGCGCGCGCTGAATTCGGCAAGGATGCGCAGGCCCCGCTCCAGCCCAGGCACGAGATAAGTCGATCCGCCGGTGCTTTCTTCGTCGGTGGAATCGGTTGAATCGGTGCCCTCTGCGTGGGACGACGCCGCATCGCCCTGCGGCGTCGTGGCCAATGCGCCGCGTGGCCTCGCGTGCTTGCGTCCCGCTCCTGTCTGCTCTTCTTTTGCCATCTTGGCTGCCGTCTTTGCCGTTGTCTCTGCTGTTCATCGGGTACAGATCAGCATGATAGCGCGAAGCACACGGCGGTCATTTTCGTTTCGCGCGGTGCTATGCTTTGACCCGGTTCATTGCGCGAGGTCCCGATACCGCGCTTTCGCTCCCGCCAGGCGTCCGGAGGACACGTTCATGCCCGAATCCGTCCAGGTTCAAGTTGCCGACTCGCATCTTTATCCGGGCTGCGCGGTGCATATCGCGCATCTGCCTGAGCCGGCCCGCGAGGTGGCGGCCATAGTCGAATTCGCGGACGGCTCCGGCGCGCATGCCACGTGCCATCGGCGGACTTTCGACGAACTCGAATTGACCGTTGACGGCTACGCTACGCAGAGGCGTCATCCCGTCGATGCGAAGCACTGGCTTCTGCTCGCCGTCGACTCGACGCACAACAGTTGGCGCGTCAAGCGGCGATTACCTTAGCTTTGCCGGAACCTTCCGGCCACTTCGTATCTGAACCCGGTGCCGCGCGCACGCTGCCCCGAGCGGCAGCTAAAAGCTGTTAAGCGCCCGTCACGCTAAATCGAAACCTACCGATGACAGACAACGACTCCACCCTGCCGCCGAACCCCGACAATGCCCCCGACGATCCCGAGCGCCGTCGTGTCCTGACCGGGCTCGCGGCCGTCGGCATCGGACTCGCGCTGACCGGTTGCAAGACCGAGCAAAGTACCGCGAGCGACGCGGCGCCGCGCAGTGCCGCCGACTTGCGGCTCGACGCCGCGCTACGCGACCAGGTCAAGCACATCGTGGTGATCTACGCCGAGAACCGCAGCTTCGCGAACCTGTACGGCAACTTTCCCGGCGTCCAGCATCCACTCGATGCGGTGAGCGCCGAGCGCTATCTGCAACTCGACCGCGACGGCAAGACGCCGCTGCCGCGCCTGCCCGCAATCTGGGGTGGCCTCGTGCCGCAGGCGCAGGAAGTGGACGGCAAGCGCTACATGATCGGTCAGAAGGACATCGGCAGCCTTCGCAACGGGCCCTTCCATATCGCCGATGCGCAGGGCGCACCGTTGCCGACCGGCGTGATCACGCGCGACCTGGTGCATCGCTTCTATCAGAACCAGATGCAGATCAACGCCGGGCGCAATAACCAGTTCGCCGCGTGGGGCGACTCCGGCGGCCTGGTGATGGGGCATTACCGTAATTCCGCCGACACGCTGCGTCTGTGGAATCTCGCGCAGCAATACACGCTGTGCGACAACTTCTTCATGGCGGCCTTCGGCGGTTCGTGGATGAACCACATCTTTCTGATCTCGGCGCAGCCGCCGTTCTATCCCGACATTCACAACAGTCCGGCAAAGAAGATGGTCTCGGTCGTCGAAGGCGATGATCCGGCCGGCACGCGGCTGAAACAGGCCGCCGACTCGCCCGCGTCCGCGCTCGACGGTCCGCCGAAGTTCGTCAACGACGGCGCGTTTACCGCCGACGGTTACGCTGTCAACACCATGGCGCCGCCGTATCAGCCGAGCAATGTGCGTCCGGCCGAAGGCGGCAATCCCGCTTTCGCCGACCTATCGAATCCGCGCGTGCTGCCGCCGCAAAACTACGCGACGATCGGCGACCGTCTGACAGACAAGGGCGTCGACTGGGCGTGGTACAGCGGCGCATGGCAGTACGCGCTGGAGCATCAGGATACGGGCGCGGTGCCCGACTTCCAGTACCACCATCAGCCGTTCAACTACTTCACCAATTACGCACCGGGCACTGCCGCGCGGCGCAAGTATCTGCGCGATGCGGGGCTCGGTAACGACGCGTCCACCAATCGTCTGATTGCCGATATCGATGCGGGGCGTTTGCCGGCGGTCACGTTCTACAAACCGCAGGGCGACCTGAACATGCACGCGGGGTATGCGGACGTCGCATCGGGCGACCGTCACATCTCGAATGTGATCGAGCATATTCAGCGCGGCCCGCAGTGGGCCAATACGGTCGTGGTCGTCACGGTCGATGAGAACGGCGGCTGGTGGGATCCAGTCTCACCGCCGAAGGGCGATCGCTGGGGGCCAGGATCGCGGATTCCCGCGTTGGTGATTTCGCCGTTGGCAAAGAAGGGGTATGTCGACCATACGGTGTACGACACCAACTCGATTCTTCGCCTGATTAGCCGGGTGCATGGGCTGGCGCCGCTGGATGGGGTGGTCGCGCGAGACCGGGCTTTTGCGCAGAATGGCCTGGCGCCGCTTGGGGATTTGACCGGTACGCTGGATCTGGCCTGAGCCGCGCGCAAGTTTTTTCGTGCCGGATCGTCGTACCTTTTGCCTTGCATAACACGCGTCGCGGCATAGACTGATAAAGCGTTACTTCGCAATTTGCACGGAACTGCCATGCGCCTGACCATCCTCATCAACGGTTCCGATCCCACCGTCAGTCACGATTACGCTGTCTTATGGCTCGACACCGAAGAACACCGGTGGTCGAGGGAAGCGCATCAAGGGATCGATCTGCCCCCATGGGGCGAGCTACACGACGACAATGGCGTGACCACGCTCTGTGCGCCGAGCGCGGATGCGCCGCTGTGCACGCTGCGCGGATTGCACGTCGATCGCAAACAACGCGTAAGCGCGGCACAAGGCGCCGCCGCATGGACAGCCTTGCCCACGCGCGCGCCGACCAGCGGCTTCTGGCGCCTGCAAGCCGTCGACCGTCAGAACGTACACGCCGAAAATAGCGTTTTCGGCAATTAGGTTCTGGCGCTTTTTCGTCGGTCGAAATTTCTACTCATCTGAACCGCGCCGCCGCCTGCGTGGGCGCGGGTGCGCTCGGGTGCGGATTCGATCTTCAAGGCGTGCCCCGCATTCAGCGTTGTGCGTTTAAGCCCGTCTTAAGTTTGCGTGCGTAGAGTTTGAATTCCACGCATTAGGGTCGCTGCAAAGCGGCCCGTTTTTTTGGTGCAGGGCTTTTGCTGTGCGCCACGCGCTTCTTCCGCTTCTTCCGCTTCTTCCGCTTCTTCCGCTTCTTCCGCTTCTTCCGCTTCTTCCGCTTCTTCCGCTTCTTCCGCTTCTTCCGCTTCTTCCGCTTCTTCCGCTTCTTCCGCTCGCAGTATTTTCATCGCCGTGGGTGCCGTGCAGAAGCCATTTTCGCCTCTGTGATTTCCTGCATTCCGCGTCGCTCGATATGGGTCCGCGACGCTATACTTGCGCCCCCATCCCTCGACTGACTCACACATGAAGAAGTGGTTTGCCTGTCTGTTGTTCGCCGTTGCCGCTCACGCGAGCGCGGCGCCTTCCTGCACCCAGTTCACCCCGAATGCGCAATGGCCGGTTCTGACCAATCAGAAGATGGCGCCGAAAACGCGCATGCTGTGCTACAGCGATTTCGCGGTGCTGCACTCGGGTATCACGCATGGTCCGCTGTGGTCCGCCGAGCATCTGACGCGCGACCATATCGATGCCGCCAAAGACATGGTGCGCACCAACAAATTCTTCGAAGACGCGCGTTTGCCCGACGGCGAAGGCGCGACACTCGCGGACTATAAGCGCAGCGGCTTCGACCGCGGTCACATGAGTCCGGCGGGCAATCGCTGGAATCAGGAAGCGATGGCACAATCGTTTTCGCTGGCGAACGTCGTGCCGCAAAATCGCGAGAACAACCAGCGCTTGTGGGCACGTATCGAAACGTCGGTGCGAAAGATCGCGATGTCGTACGACGATACCTATGTGGTCACCGGGCCGATTTTCAGCGGCCAGCAATTGCAGACCATCGGACCGACACGCGTCTTCGTGCCGACGCAATTGTTCAAGGTAGTCTACGTGCCGTCCCGGCAGATGGCGTTCGCGGTAGTCGTGGACAACGTCTCGACCAACCGTTACGACATCAGGACGATTCACGAACTCGAGGCGGCATCGGGCATCCGTTTTCCGGGTATTCCGGAGAACCTCAAAGATCAGCGACCGGGAGGACTGAAAGGTGTTTAAACCCTATTCGAACGATGACGACGTACTCAACATCCAGGGCGACGCACTCACCATCAGCAACGGCACCACGCGCGTGGTGCTGAACGGCACGCTGGAATTGACTCAGGACCAGCGCGGGCTGAAGGCTGCGCTCGCGCTGAAGGAAGCGATCGATGCGGTGGTGGCTGCGCTGCAGGCACAGACCAATTTACCGGCGAAGGTGAAGGATGAGCCGGATGCGAAACCGGGCGTCGTGGAGAATCCGTTTCAATAGCGCGTTCATGATGCATGGCGAACGTGAAAAGCGTCAGGATTCCGACGACGCGTCGCACCCATGCTATGCGGCGAAGAACGCGCATCCGGTTCATGGCAGACTTCGTCCGAGTATCAGACAGGGTTCCAGAGGTATTCGGCCAGGCGAGCCAACATTGCATCGCAGCGGGTCAGTTGCTCAAGGGTAATAAATTCGTCAGGCTTGTGTCCTTGATCCATGCTTCCCGGCCCGCAGACCACGGTGTGAACGCCCACCTGGTCAAACAGTCCACCTTCTGTGCCGAAGGCCACCGTACCGAACTCGGTGGAACCGCTCAGCAGTACCAACAGGCGTGCCGCTTCGCTGTCAGGCGAGGTGGCCAATCCCGGGTAAGCACTCAGCGGCTGCAAGCGAATGTCAGTATCAGGTTGCACCGAACGCATCTTCGGCAGCAGCTCGGCCTCGGCGTAGGTCTGCAACTCATCCGCTACTTGATGAGCATGGAAGCCCGGCAGGGCGCGTACCTCGAAATCGAATTCGCATTCAGCCGGCACGATGTTCAGCGCACGCCCCCCTTTGATGACGCCGGTTTGCACAGTCGAGAACGGCGGATCAAAGCGCGAATCGTGATGTTCAGGCTGTGCCAACTGCGCACCGATCTCTCCCAACCGGCCGATCAGTCGCGCCGCGTATTCGATAGCGTTGACCCCATAGGGTGCGTAGGCCGAGTGGCAAGCAGCCCCTTTCACCTGGCAGCGCATCGCCAGCTTGCCCTTATGGCCCAGCACCGGTTTCAACTCGGTAGGTTCGCCGATCAGGCACAGACGCGGCTTGTGCGGACGCTTTTCCAATTCCGCCAACATCGGTCGCACACCCAGGCATCCCACTTCCTCGTCATAGGAGAAGGCAAGGTGTACCGGCAGCTTCAGCGGCCGCTTGAGAAAGACCGGTACCGCCGCCAGCACCGAGGCGATGAAGCCCTTCATGTCCGCCGTGCCGCGACCGTACAACCGCCCCTCTCTCTCGGTGAGACGGAACGGCTCCACCGTCCAGGCCTGCCCGTCCACCGGCACCACATCCGTATGGCCGGAAAGCACAACGCCACCCCGGTCACGAGGGCCGATGGTGGCGAACAGGTTGGCCTTGGTGCGCTCCGGGTTGTAGAACAGCTCGCTCTCCACGCCGAGTTCCGCCAGGTAATGTTGGATGAAAGCGATCAGTTCCAGGTTGGAGTCCCGACTGACGGTAGCGAAACCGATCAGTCGTTCGAGCAGCTCACGGCTGGACACCTCACTCATCGCCCGGCACCCCGTAGCTGGGCGCCGCGGTCGGATTCAACGCACGCGCCAGGTAGTCCTGCATCTGCGGCCGATAGGCCTGCCACAGCGCGCCCAATTGGCCGATTGGATCTTCCTCCGCCCAGTCGACGCGCAGATCGACGATCGGCCAACTCACCTCGCCCACGACCTTGAGCGCCGCCGAGTGCACGGGCCCTGCCTCGCCACCGGCCGCCATCGCGGCATGCATGGCCACCAGCAGGCGGTCGGCAAGCATCCCTGGTGCGTTCTCGAACGCCTGAACCATAGCCTCGATGACCTGGACACCCGCCAATAAGTTGCCGGCGGCTACGCACTGCTCACCCGCCACAGCGTTGTGCAAACCCAGTGCTTCTTTACCGCTGAAGAACGCGGTATGGCCCTGGCCGTCGACCACCGTCACCTGTCGATACTCGCTCCAGCCGTTGGCGCCAAGCGCCCGGTCCAAGGCCACGGCAGGCTCGATCGGCTGGTTTTCGAGGAGGTCGAGAATCTGCGGGCCGAGGGCAGGCAGGGTGACGTTCTGGGTCGCCACCGCACCCACCCCCGCACGTACCCAGGGGCATCGCGCACCCACCGCGATACTGGAAGAGCTGATGGCGATCCCGAGTTGCCCGGTCTGCGCGCAACGTCCGACGATAGAGAAAGTCATGTCCTGCTCCTTAGGCCTGAGCCGGCTTCCAGCCATCCGGGATCACCGCGATCACATCGATCTCCATCAGCCACTGCGGTTGGCCGAGCGCGCTCACCACCAGGCCGGTAGAAATGGGGAACACGCCCTTGAGCCACTTGCCGACCTCCTGGTACACCGGCTCGCGATAGCGAGGGTCGATCAGGTAGGTCGTGGTCTTGACGATGTGGGACATATCGCTTCCCGCCTCTTCCAGCAGTTGCTTGACGTTCTGCATCGCCTGCCGGGCCTGGGCGCCGGGGTCGCCGAGCCCGACCAGACGGCCTTCGAAATCGGTGCCCACCTGACCGCGCACATAGACGGTGTTACCGGCGCGCACGGCCTGACAGAGATCGTTATCCAGCGTCTGGTTCGGGTAGGTATCCTTGGTGTTGAACATGCGGATGCGGGTGTGGGTAGGCTTGCTCATTAATGCACCTCAGTACTCGGAAGAAATTTTGCTGCGTAGATCTCGCGACCGTCTTCTGCCTGGCGTTCCGAGGCATCACGGTAGGAGAGATATTTGCGCTGCGTGACGATATGGTCGGCAATATGCTTCGCATCGTGCCAGACGCCCCAGATGAAAGCGGAGCCACGACGCGACAGCCACGGCAGACCCAGGAAATAAACGCCAGGCTCAATCGACACGCCGCGCTGATGCTTCGGCTTACCGTTTGCGTCGAAGGCGTTGACATGCAGCCAGTTGTAATCGACTGCATAGCCGGTTGCCCAAACGATCGAAGTCACGCCGGCCCCGGCCAGATCGAGTTCAGGAATGGGATGGGTCACGCATTCCGGATCCGGGAGCATATGGCGGGCTTCGGGTTCTTCCGGAAGGTCGAGACCATTGCGGGCGATATAGGCGTCAGCGGCATTCAGCAACGACAGATAGTTCTCGTCGCCGCGAGCGAGGTTGTCTGCCAGATCCGATTCGAAGGTCACCACACCGTCATTGAATGATTTCGTCAAACCAACGAGCGTGATTCCCTGATTGGCAAGCCGCCGGAAGTCAACCGTATGGCCACCACGAGCACCGCTTACGGCAATGGTCACATGTTCCTTGCCCGGTCTCATGACCTCCGCATCCCATTCGCCGAGAACGCCTAGCCACCAGCAAAAGTCACGACTGCGATAGGCGCGTGGAGGACGATCGTGCGCGCCAACCGAGAGGTAAACCTGCTTGCCGGCACGCTGCAGTTCATCCGCGATCTGCACCCCCGACGACCCGGCGCCGACCACCAGAACTCCACCCTTGGGCAGTTGCTCTGGATTACGATATTCGGCGGAGTGGATTTGTGTGAACTTCCCGGCTTCAGGCGCGATCGGCGGAATAACCGGGCGCTGAAAAGGCCCGGTCGTGACAACCACGCGGTTGGCCTCGATCACGCCTTTCGTGGTTTCAACGGTGAAGCCCGGTCGGCCGGCATTGCGTACCACCTTCGTCACTTCCACACCCGTGCGGATGGGTGCGTTGAACTTCCTGGCATAGGCTTCAAAATAATCCGCCACCCGATCTTTCGAGGCGAAGGCATCAGGGTCCAGATCGTCGAACTCCATGCCCGGGAATCGATCGTGCCAGGCCGGACCGTTGGCAACCAGAGAATCCCACCGTCCCGTGCGCCAGCGCTCGGCGATACGATCGCGCTCCAGAACGAGGTGCGGTACCCCGAGTTTGCTCAGGTGTTCACTCATGGCCACGCCGGCTTGGCCGGCGCCGACCACAAGCGTATCGATTGACGTTCTTTCAACTGTCACGGCTATCTCCTTGCAAGATCCACTGATGAAAGAAATCTACGCGGATAGATCACATCTGAAAAACATATTTAAAAAATGCAAAACATTTGTTTTAGCTATGCAGAGCGCGAGATAATCAGCGTGGAATCGAGACGCCCTGCGCGGCGTCTCCTGAATGATTTTTTTCATGGGAACAGGTCAATGGAAAACCCTCTGCTTCGGTATTCGCTGCGCCAGTTGCGATACTTTGTCGTGACGGCAGAAGCGCTGTCGTTTACCGGCGCGTCAAAAGTCCTGCACATTTCGCAGCCTTCGATTTCTACGGCGATTGCAGAGCTGGAGGAATCTTTTGGTGTGCAACTGTTCATCCGTCACCACGCCTCCGGGCTTTCCCTGACCCAGGCAGGGCGCGAGATGCTCGGCAAGACACGTGACCTGCTAAAGAATGCGGAAGAACTGCAGGTTGCGGCACGCGGAATGGACACCGGCATCTCGGGCGGGATTGCGCTCGGCTGCCTGGTCTCGCTTGCGCCGCCGTTGCTGCCCGGCCTCATTAGCCACTTTGTGGCCCAACATGCCGGCGTCGTATTCCAGACGCTTGAAGCGCATCAGGAAGATTTGTTCACGGGCCTGCACGACGGATCGCTCGACCTCGCGCTGACCTACAGCATTGACCTGACCGACGACATTGAATTCCTGCCGATGCTGACGCTGCCGCCGTACGTCATCCTCCCGAAAACGCACCATCTGGCCCAGCATCGCTCGATCGCGCTCGCGAATCTGGTGGGGGAACCCTACGTGATGCTCGACTTGCCCCACAGTCGGGAATATTTCGCAGGACTGTTCGACGCGGTAGGCGAGCGTCCGGTCCCGGCGTTCAAGTCCGCGCAGCCCGAGGTGGTGCGCGGAATGGTGGCGAACGGACTGGGGTACAGCATCCTGAACTTTCCGCTCAAATCGACCCATACCGTGGACGGTGAGGATTTCGTCGTCAAACGGTTCAAGGACGACGTGGCAGCCGCCACGTTGGGCATTGCGCAGTCGCGCAACATGAAGCCGAGACAGGTTGTGCGGCATTTCACGTCTTTCTGTGAAGCGCAGATAAAGAAGCAGCACGCGAAGCGCTGAACTTTCGCGTCAGGTGCCCGACGACGCTGCCGACGGGCACCTCACTCCGACGCAAGGCG
>NZ_JAQQCH010000005.1:0-363764 GCF_046030555.1 Paraburkholderia sediminicola
CTGGCAGAAACGCTGGGTGTTGCAACGACCGGTTGAATCCGCCGCTGCTTTCTTTTGCTTACTTTTCTTTGCAGCAGGCAAAGAAAAGTAAGTGCCTGCCCCGCACAGGGGCGACGCTAATAAACCAATAACAATTCAAGGAAAGGCCAACACCACAGGCAATCAGACGAACAAGCGCCGAGGAGACAAACAGCTCAGGTAAAGCCCAACGCCGCAGGCAAGCAACCAAATCGCCGCACAAGCAAAAAAACCTAAACCGCCATAACAGCCCTCTTCCTCTCAGCCCGCTGCATAAAATAATTAGCAGCCACAACACCAACAGTAACCACAGCAATAAACAACGTAGCCAGCGCATTCATCTCAGGATTCAACCCAAGCCGAACGCGAGAGAAAACAACCAGCGGCAGCGTAGTCGACCCTGGCCCGGACAAAAACGCCGACAAAACCAGATCGTCGATAGACAAGGTAAACGACAACAACCATCCAGAAACCAGCGCCTGCGAAATCAACGGTAACGTGATGAAGAAAAACACCCTCAGCGGCGTAGCCCCAAGATCAAGCGCAGCCTCTTCAAGCGAAGGATGCAACTCCTTCACACGCGACTGCACGATGATCGCCACATAAGAAATACACAGCATCACGTGCCCGATCCAGATCGTGAAAATGCCACGCCCGGCGGGCCATCCCAACCACTTGGCCATTTCGATGAACAACAGCAGCAACGAGATCCCCTGAATCACCTCGGGAATCACCAGCGGCGCATTGATCATCCCGGTGTAGAGGGTAAAGCCACGAAACCGCCCCATGCGGGCCAAAACGAACCCGGCCCACGTGCCGATAATCACCGACGCAAACGCCGTCAGCAACGCCACGCGCAAAGACAGCCACGCAGCCGCAATCAACTCATCGTCCTGCAACAACGCGGCATACCAGCGCGTGGAAAACCGCGTCCAAACCGTGACCAGCTGCGATTCGTTGAACGAATACACAATCAGACTCACGATCGGAATGTAGAGAAACAGAAAACCGATCCCCAAAGCAATGAACTGCAAAATCCGGTTCGGTTTCATCAGCGCCTTTCCTCCATCGCCTTCGCCTGCGCGTACTGGAAAAACGCCATCGGCACCAATAACAACAACACCATCGCGCACGTCACGGCAGACGCCATCGGCCAATCGGCATTGTCGAAGAACTCATTCCACATCACGCGGCCAATCATCAGCGTGTTCGCGCCACCCAGCAATTCCGGAATCACGTACTCGCCTACCGCCGGAATGAACACCAGCAAACAACCGGCAATGATGCCGTTCTTCGACAACGGTAAAGTGATTTGCCAGAACGCCCGCCACGGCTTCGCGCCAAGGTCGTAGGCGGCTTCCAGCAAGGTCATGTCCATCTTCACCAGATGCGCATACAGCGGCATCACGAGGAACGGCAAATACGAATACACCATGCCGATATAAACCGCAGTGTTCGTGTGATACAGCTCGATCGGCGTACGGATCAGCCCGATCGACATCAGGAAGTTGTTCAGCAAGCCATTGTTCTTCAGGATGCCGATCCATGCATACACGCGAATCAGAAACGACGTCCAGAACGGCAGCATCACAGCCATCATCAGCAGATTACGGCTCGCCGGATTCGATCGCGCAATGTAGTACGCCATCGGATAACCGATCAGCAAACACAGCAACGTGGAGATGCCCGCGACCACCACCGAATTCACATAAGTCGCGAAGTACAGGCTGTCCGTCAACAGAAACGCGTAATGCGACAGGTCCAACGCAACGTGAATCACACCGTCCGTAAACGTGGTGAGTTCCGTATAGGGCGGAATGCCAAGCTGCAAATCCGCGAAGCTGATCTTCACGACCAGCAGGAACGGCACCAGGAAAAACAGCAGCAGCCAGATGAATGGGCCGGCCACCACCGCGGTGCGGCCAGTCAGGTTGAAACGGCGCACCGGCCACGACGCGAGCGAACTGATCGAGCGCTTCATGACGTCAGCACCACGCCGGCCGATGCGCTCCAGCGCACATACACTTCGTCGCCCCAGGTGGGCGGATCGATCTCCGTCAACGCCAGGCTAGTTACGTTGGCGATCACCGTTTTGCCCGCGTCGAGCTTCACGTGATACAGCGAATAGCCCCCCATGTAAGCGATATTCGTGACGACGCCCTTGCCCCAGTTGTACGCGCCTTCAGGCGGCTTGCGCGTGAGCGCGATGCGCTCGGGCCGCACCGAGATCGTCACTGGCATGCCGAGCGGCCCGGTAATGCCGTGGCTCACGTACAGACGGACCGGCAGGTCGGGGGTTTCGATGAACACGTGATCGGGCTCGTCTTCGACGACGTTGCCGTCGAACAGATTGGTCGAGCCGATGAATTCGGCCGAAAAGCGGCTGTTCGGATATTCGTACACTTCGTGCGGCGTGCCCAGCTGGATGATCTCGCCTTCACTCATCACCGCGAGGCGGTCCGCCATGGTCATGGCCTCTTCCTGGTCGTGCGTCACCATCATGCAGGTCACGCCGACCCTGTCGAGAATGTTGACCAGTTCGATCTGCGTGCGCTGACGGATCTGCTTGTCGAGCGCGGACATCGGCTCGTCGAGCAACAACAGCTTGGGCCGCTTGACGAGCGAGCGCGCGAGCGCCACACGCTGCTGCTGACCGCCGGAGAGCTGATGCGGCTTGCGCTTGGCAAAACGGCCCATCTGCACGAGATCGAGCGCGTTCTGCACGCGGTCTTTCAGTTCGGACTTCGGCACGCCCTCCTGCTTCAGGCCGAAGGCAACGTTGGCCTCGACCGTCATGTGCGGAAACAATGCGTACGACTGGAACATCATGTTGACCGGGCGGCGATACGGCGGCAATTGCGCGAGGTCTTCGCCGTCGATCAGGATCTTGCCCGACGTGATCGATTCGAGGCCGGCCAGCATGCGCAACAAGGTCGATTTACCGCAGCCGGAACTGCCGAGCAGCGCGAACAGCTCGCCCTTTTTCACCGACAGATTGACCCCTTTGACCGCTGCGGTCTCGCCGAACTTCTTCACGATGTCGACGATCTGGACGAAATTCTCTGCTGCGTCGTCCGCGTCGACGTTCAGGCCCGGGGACGGCACCGCGTCCCCTGCCAGCGCGCCCGACTGGTCACTACTCATCACAATGCTTTACTCCGGCGTTTGACGAACAAAGCCCCCGGTGGACACCGAGGGCTTCATGTTGAACCATACCTGTTCACTCTGGCCGCGGATCAGCGGCCGGACTTGAATTCAGTCCACAGCCGCGTTTGCAGCCGCTGGATTTCCGGCGGCAGCGGCTTCAGCAGGAACAGGGTCTTGATGACTTCAGGCGACGGGTACACGGCCGGATCGTTCGCCACGTCCTTGTCCACATACTTACGCGCTTCGAGGTTGGCGCTCGGGTAGTAAACAGCGTTGGTAATCGCGGCGTGAACCTGCGGGGTTTCGATGTAGTTGATCCACTCGAGCGCGGCTTCCTTGTTCTTCGCGTCCTTCGGAATCGCCATCACGTCGAACCACACCGGCGCACCGCCCTTCGGAATGTAGTACTCGACCTTATACGGCTTCTTCGCTTCCACCGTGCGATGCTTGGCGATCACGACGTCACCCGACCAGCCGTACGCGAAGCACACGTCGCCGCCGACCAGATCGTTGATGTAGCCCGACGAATTGAACTGCGTGATGTACGGACGAATCTTCTTCATCATCTCGAGCGCGGCGCGGTAGTCGGCCGGGTTCGTGCTCATCGGATCCTTGCCGATGTAATGCAGCGCGGCAGCGAACATCTGGTCTGGCGCGTCGAGCACGGACACGCCGCAGGCTTTCAGCTTCGAAATGTTTTCCGGCTTGAAGAGGACGTCCCAACTGTCGAGCGGCACGTTCTTACCGAGGAGCTGCTGCGCCTTGGTGACGTTGTAGCCGAGGCCAGTCGTGCCGTATGCCCAGGGTACCGTGTACTTGTTGCCCGGATCGGCGCCCGCCACGAGGGCCATCAGCGAGGGATCGAGGTACTTCAGGTTCGGCAGCTTCGATTTGTCGAGCGGCGCGAAGATGCCGGCGGCGATCTGCTTACCGGCGTAGTTGCTGGTCGGCACGACGATGTCGTAGCCGGAATTGCCGGTGAGGAGCTTGGCTTGCAGCGTGTCGTCGCTGTCGTAGTTGTCGTATTTGACCTGGACACCCGTCTGCTTGGCGAAGTTCGGAATGGTGTCCTTGGCGATGTAATCGGACCAGTTATATACGTTCAGCTGCGTGTCTTTTGCAGCGGCCGTCAACCACGGCGTCGCGCACAAGACCAGCGCCGCCACCTGCCCCACTACCCGTCTTTTCATCCCGTTCTCCGATCCAGACCGGTCCGAGCCGATCGCCTTCACTCATGCCGCGGCACACCGCACGCGGCTCCCCTGAAAAACCCGAAAACTACCATTAATTATTGCGCGCACCCAAAAAAATGCCGGGCTGTCGCGCCAACGGTACAGCGTAAGCCGTGCCGCTACAAAATGGGCGCAATTTTAGCGGGTTATCGGCGCGTGTCTACCCAAAAAAAACACTAGTGGCGGCGTCGCTGTTATCCCATTGTCAAGTTGCACCGGTCTTGCCACAGTCAGTTCGCATCGAGAGGCGAGCGGGAGACCGTTTTCTGCGAATTTTATGCCGTACGGCTAAGCTTCGATCCGAGGGTAGGCCACCCGTCGCGGCACGGTGCACAATAGCTCTGAAGACTCGAAGACGGCGTGGCGCGCATCACGCAGGCGTGCTTTGACCTCACTGCGTCGCGTGCCGGGTTCGCTACGGGCACGTCGTTTGCGAGCGTGCGCAGTCTTAACCTCCAGGCATCAATGAACACGAATCCGTCCGCGTTGCGACCGAACCGCCGCCGGCGTCTGCCAGGAGGCGGGCCGGCACGCCCGGCACACTGGTTTTCATTCGTCGGCGCCGGGGCGTTGATCGCGGTCGGCTATATCGATCCGGGCAACTGGGCAACAGCGCTCGGCGCCGGCGCGGGCTACGGTTACCAGTTGTTGAGCATGGTGCTGCTGGCGAGCCTGATGGCGATGCTGCTGCAGTGGCTGTCGTCGCGGCTGGGCGTCGTGACCGGCCGTGACCTGGCGCAGGTCTGCCGCGAACGCTCGAGCCACCGCGTCACACTCTTCCTGTGGCTGACCAGCGAGGTCGCAATCATTGCCTGCGACGTCGCCGAGGTGGTCGGCAGCGCCGTCGCATTGCAATTGCTGCTCGGTGTGTCGCTGACGGTCGGCGTGCTGATGTCAGCCATCTGCACCTTCGCGCTGCTGGCGCTCCAGCAGAAAGGCGGCCGCAAGCTCGAGGCGGTGATCGCGACGCTGATCGGCTTTGTCGGGCTGTGCTTCGTGATCGAGCTGGCTCTGGCGCGGCCCGACTGGCATGCCGCGCTGGCCGGCACCGCGCCGAGCCTCGACCTGCTGCGCAACGTCGGCATGGTGTGGCTGGCGGCGGGTATCGTCGGTGCGACGGTGATGCCGCACAACCTGTATCTGCACTCCGCCCTCGTCAAGCACCATGCGCCGGAAGGCAGCGACGCCCAGATCAAGACCGCGTTGCACGTCGTGAATCTGGACACCTTCGGCTCGCTGTCATTTGCCTTCGTCATCAACGCGGCGCTGCTGATCGTAGCGGCGGCGGTCTTCTACGCGAGCGGCCATCGCGACGTCACCGATCTTGCCGACGCTCATCGTCTGATCGCGCCACTCGTAGGCACGCATTGGGCCGGCATCCTGTTTGCGGCGGCGCTGCTCGCATGCGGCCTGAGCGCGACCGTCACGGGCACACTGGCCGGCCAGGCGGTGATGGAAGGCTTTCTGCGCCTGCGCCTGCCGCGCTGGAAGCGCGCGCTGCTCACCCGGGCGCTGGCGATCGGGCCGGCGCTCCTTGCTGTCGCACTGTTCGGCCAACACGGCTCCAATCAACTGCTGGTGGCAAGCCAGGTGGTGCTGAGCCTGCAATTGCCGCTCGCGGTCGTGCCGCTGATCCGCTACACGTCGGACGCCGGCCTGATGCGCGGCTGGCATGTGCGCGGCGTACCGCTCGTGCTGGCGTGGCTCTCGGCTGCGTTCATCGTCATGCTCAACGGCGCGCTGCTGTGGCAATTGGCGTTCGGCGGATGACGCGATTTTCCGGCGGCTCCTTGCATTCAGTTTGCGGATCAAGCCAGTTTGTAAGTATTCTCTTAGTCATTCCCGACGACAAGCGACGCCGCTCGCGGCGCCGTGCCGCTTTTGACGCCTCGTTCGCGGTGGCTTCCGTTTTAGTACGAGCGCCGTTTTGAGGCGATTTTTTCTGCCGTTTTTCTGGCGGCTCTTTGAGCCGGTTTTGCGCCATTTTTGCGCTGCTTTCTGCGTCCGAGCCCGCGTGCCGGTGTAGGTCGTCACTCGACGCCCCTGCCGCGCCGTCTCGTTCGCGCTTCTGCTCTCTGGACGACAGCCCATGCGCTTTCACGCTTCGCTTGCCCGCCCCGCCCCCCGCACGTCACCTCAAAGTCACCACACCCTCCCGCGCATTTCATGCGCCACGCTCCTGTCCACGCTCGTCGCCATTGCAGCCCTCGCCACCTTTCCCGGCGAGGCCCGTGCGACGGTCGCGATGCTGCAACCCGCGCGCGTCGCCGCGGCCAACGAGCCGCTGCAAATCACGCTGCTCTATTCCGCCGACGACGCCAGGGCCCTCACCATCACCGTCCCGCCGACCATTCGCGTAACCGTGAACGGCGCCGAACAGTCGCCGCAGCCGCTCGACCTGCAGCGCGAACCGGGCGTCCCCGAAACACTGCATCTGCGGCCGGGTCAGTTCCGCAAAGTGCGTTTCTCGGCGCCCTGGCCGCGGTCGGCACGCGGTGAAGTGCGCATCGATCCGGTGGGCTTCGACGCGTCGCCGGCGCTCATCGCGATCAATCGCGGGCCGCAGCAGGACGCCGTCGCCCAGGCAGAACAGGCGGAAAGCCAGGCAGGCACACCGGCACAGGCCGCTGAAACGGCCGCGGCAGTCGACGGCCCGACGGGCGACGCGATGTCGCCTCCCGGTGACTCACTCTCCACGACCGGGCGCGGTGTGCTCTCGCACGTCTCCTACTACGAGCCGATGTACTTCGCTGTCGGCCACAATGGCGACACGAACGCGCGGCTGCAATTGAGCTTCAAATATCGCATCCTGATGCCGGACGACCTGCGCTCGAAGGCTTTCCTCGACAACCTGTATTTCGCTTATACGCAGACCTCGATCTGGGATCTGTCCGCCGATTCGCGGCCGTTCCGCGATACAACCTATTCGCCGCAGTTGTTCTACTACGTGCCCGACACGGGATGGCACAGCCCGTTTTTCACGCGTATGGGTTTTGCGGCGGGCATCGCGCATGAATCGAATGGCAAGGCGGGCACGGACTCACGCAGCATCAACATGCCCTTTATCCGCCCGACATGGGAATTCGGCGATCTGACGGGCAATCATCTGACCGTCTCGCCAAAAATCTATTACTACCTCGGCACGAGCAACAATCCCGATATCGCCGACTATCGGGGCTATGTCGATCTGCTGGTCAAATATGGCAGCCCGGACGGCTGGCAACTCGCGACCACACTGCGCAAAGGCACCAAGCACTGGTACGGCAGCATCGATTCGCAATTCACCTATCCGCTCGCCAGACTGCTCGGCAGCAAATGGGGCGGCTATATCTGGGTGGGGTACTTCAACGGTTATGGCGAGGACCTGCTCGACTACAACAACCGGCAACACTGGATGGCGCGAATCGGGTACAGCATTGCGCGCTGAGGGAACGGATTCGGATCGGGGCGAAGGCGCCGACGGATACTGCCAACCGACCATGCATCCATGCCACGACGAGCGCGACGCCGAGGCGCGATCGTCGCATCGGTTAACATAGCGAAACTTCGCCTCTCTGCCCCAAGGTTTCCGATGGCTTCGAATCTCCACGATCTTCCCGACAGCCCGTGTATCGGCGTCTGTTCCACGCTTTTCGACGAGGTCTGCAAAGGCTGCGGCCGCACCGCCACCGAAGTGTCCAACTGGGTGTTCCTGAGCGACGAGGAAAAGCGTGCCGTGTGGGTACGCATCGAGCAGGATGGCACCGCCATGCGTTTCAAGAACGCCAAGCTGTAGTCTCACGGCTGCGCGGCCGCCCGTATCGCCCCTGCTGCCGGAGAACCCTTTCCCGCTTTCCCGATCGGAATTGCAATAAAAAACGCCGGACATTCCGGCGTTTTTCGTTGCGAACGCTATTTCTCGAGCACGGAAATCAGAACCGCATACCGACACCCAAACCGACCACCACCGGATCGATATTCAGCCGACCGAGCGACTGACCACCGAGCGTTGCGTCGGTGTGCATCCAGATCTTCTTGATGTCCGCGTTGACGAACAGCGACTTGGTCACCTGCACGTCCACGCCGGCCTGCAACGCGGGGCCAAAGCTGTGGTTGGTGATCGAGATCGGCTGACCACCCGCGTTCAGGCCGTTGTTGTAGAACAACGTGTAGTTCAAACCCGCCCCGACGTACGGACGGATACGCCCCGCGTGGTTGAAGTGGTATTGCAGCAGCAGCGTGGGCGGTAACACATTCACGCCACCAAGACTGCCGAGGCTCGACGTCAATTGATGGCGCGACGTGCCGAGAATCAGCTCGACGCCGAGGTAGTCGCGGATCATGTAGGTCAGATCCAGTTCCGGCACGATGGCGTTGTTGACGCCTACGTTGAGCGCCGACAACGACTGGTTGGTCCCCACGTTCGGCATGATGCTGATTGCGCGCAGACGCACCAGTACGTCGCCGGCGTGTATGCCGCTCATTGAGTCGTCGCCGGCAGCCTGCGCCTGCGGAGCCAGCGTGCCCGCGCCTAGCAGGCACGCGGCGATGGCGGCGGTCCTGATCCTGTTCCTGAACGATTGCTTCATGTGCTTCCCCGAGTGTTTGTTTGCGTGCGGGGATTGTCGAAGGTCTCGCCAGGCTTCACGTTGACCCGCATCAACCAGGCGAGAACACCCATCGCCCTGCGACAGCGGGTCGCGTCGCGCCGGTCAGGAGCAGCTCAATCACGGTGGCAAACGGACAAACCAGAGCAGGTGCTTAAGTCGCGGCCCATGAAAAAAGCCCGCTTCGAAGAAGCGGGCTTTGCTTGACGCGACACCGTGAAGCGAGGAACGCTTACTGCACGCCCTGGCTCAGCAAGAAGTCTTCATAGTTGCCGCCGAAGTCGTTCAGCGTACCGTTGGTCTTCACTTCGATGACCCGGTTCGCGAGACCACTCACAAACTCGCGGTCGTGCGACACAAAGATCAGCGTGCCTTCGAACTTGTCGAGCGCGATCTGCAGCGATTCGATCGACTCCATGTCCATGTGGTTGGTCGGCTCGTCCATCAGCAGCACGTTGTGGCGGCCCAGCATCAGCTTGCCCCAGATCATGCGACCTTTCTCGCCACCGGAGAGCACCTTGACCGACTTGCGGATGTCGTCGGCATTGAACAGCAGACGGCCGAGGGTGCCGCGCACCATCTGTTCGTCGTCGCCTTCCTGGCGGTAGCCGTCAATCCACTCCATCAGCGTGAGGTCGTCCGGAAACTCTTCGTACGTATCCTGAGGCATGTAACCGATGTTCGCGTTTTCGGCCCACTTCACCGTGCCGTGATCGAGCGCAAGCTTGCCGAGCAGCGAGCGCAGCAGCGTGGTCTTGCCCGCGCCGTTCTCGCCGATGATCGCGATACGCTCGCCTGGCTGCACGCTGATGCTGAAATCGTTGAAGATCGAGCGCTCGTACTTCTTCGAGATCTTGTCCGCCACCACGGCGATGTTATGCAGCTTCTTCTCGTATTCGAAGCGGATGAACGGATTCTGCCGCGACGACGGCTTGAATTCCTCGATCTTGATCTTGTCGATCATCTTCATACGGCTGGTAGCTTGACGCGCCTTCGACTTGTTCGCCGAGAAGCGGCGCACGAAGTCCTGCAGGTCGGCGACGCGTTCCTTCGCCTTGGCGTTGGCGTTCTGCTGACGCTCGCGCGCCTGCGTGCTGGCCAGCATATAGTCGTCGTAATTGCCCGGATAGACCTTCAGCGTGCCGAAGTCCATGTCGGCCATGTGCGTGCAGACCTGGTTCAAAAAGTGACGATCGTGCGAGATGATGATCATCGTCGAGTTGTACTGGTTGAGCACGTCTTCCAGCCAACGGATCGAGTTGATGTCCAGATTGTTGGTCGGCTCGTCCAGCAGCAGCACGTCCGGCTTCGAGAACAGCGCCTGCGCGAGCAGCACGCGCAGTTTCCAGCCCGGTGCAACGTTGCTCATCGGGCCATTGTGGTCTTCGATCGCGATGCCGATGCCGAGCAGCAGCTCGCCCGCGCGCGCTTCGGCGGTGTAGCCGTCGTACTCGGCGAACTTCGCTTCGAGTTCGGCGGCGTGCATGTAGTCGTCGTCAGTCGCGTCGGGGTTCGCGTAGATCGCGTCGCGCTCGGTCATCGCGGCCCACATTTCGGCGTGGCCCATCATCACGACGTCAAGCACGCGCACGTCTTCGTACGCGAACTGATCCTGGCGCAGCTTGCCGAGGCGGACATTCGGTTCGAGCATCACGTTGCCGGAGCTCGGTTCCAGATCGCTACCCAGGATCTTCATGAAGGTGGACTTGCCGCAGCCGTTCGCACCAATCAGGCCATAGCGGTTCCCTCCCCCGAATTTGACCGAGATATTCTCGAAGAGGGGCTTTGGCCCGAATTGCATGGTGATATTGGCGGTAGACAGCACGACACGTCCTTTGAATGTGATATCGGCGAACAACCTAATATTTTAGCAGGTTATCGTGAATTCAACCCACGCACGCGCCGTGCTCCGGCGTTTTGACGCCGCCTTCATGCTGGGTCACACGCCGTTCCCATCTGTGGCTAACATGCTCCGGGCGCCTTCCAGCCGTCGCGCGGCGTCTGCAAAACGTCGATAAAGGCCGACAGATCGGCCTCGGCCAGCCCCATCGCCGCACCAAGTCGCAGCAACTGCTGGACTGTGGATGAAACCGGCATCGGCGTGCCGGTTTCGTACGCCGTCGCGGCGATCGTATCGACGTCCTTCTGAAATGTGCGGAATGCGCCGATCGGCGCGAGGCCGCTTTGCGTCATGCGTGGCACGAAAATCTGCAGCAGGACGGAATCCGCCCAGCCGCCGGCAAGGCCTTCTGTCAGTTTGGAGGCGTCGATGCCGCTGCGTTGCGCAAGACTCACTGCCTCGGCGATCGCCGCCACGGTCGCAGTGACGATGGTCTGATTGCAGAGCTTGGTGGTCTGCCCCGCACCGACCTCGCCCATATGCGTGACGCGCGCTGAATACGCGCCGAGGAGCGGCGCGACTGCCTCGACGTCCGCTGCCGCGCCGCCTGCCATGATCGCGAGCGTCCCTGCGGTCGCGCCCGCTACGCCACCGGATACGGGGGCGTCGATCCAGCCGACGTTTGTGGTGCCTGTGCCTGTGCCTGTGCCTGTGCCTGTGCCTGTGCCTGTGCCTGTGCCTGTGCCTGTGCCTGTGCCTGTGCCTGTGCCTGTGCCTGTGCCTGTGCCCTCAGGCCGCCGCTCTCGCCCACCCTCGCCCGTCGCCGCAATCGTACCGTCCGCCGCAACGGTAGCCACTGCCGCCGCACGCCGCGCGAACGCGCGCGTCGCAGCCGGCGGAATGCTCGAGTGATCGACGATCCAGCGTACGCGTCCCGATGTAGCGGCATCCACACTCAGCAGTCCCTCTGCACCGAACACCGTTTCTTCAACCGCCGCAGCATCCGCGACGCACAGCAGCACCGCCTCGCATCGCGAAGCCAGTTCGCCCGGTGTGTCGACCACCTTGGCCCCGTCCGCCAACAACGCTTCTGCCTTGGCCCGTGTGCGATTCCAGACATGCACGGTATGCCCCGCGCGCAGCAGATGCCGGATCATCGGCGCGCCCATCAGACCGGGACCGCAAAAACCAATTTCCACTTTCAAGCCTCGTCAGGTTTCAGATTGAGTTGCGCGGACATCATAACGGCCTCGCCTCACCGCGGCATATCGGGCACGCGATGTGCGGGATGGCTCACTCATCCGGCGATGCCGGCCGCATTCCATTGCCTATACTTTTCGCACACCAACGAAGATCAAAGGAGGAAGTCCATGTCAGAACACGTCTATAAGCAGATCGAACTGACCGGCTCATCGACCAAATCGATCGACGATGCAATCAGCACCGCGATTAAAAAAGCGTCGAAGACGCTGCGCAATTTGCACTGGTTCGAAGTGACTGAAACACGGGGCCAGATCGAAAACGACAAGGTCGCCTACTGGCAGGTGACCATCAAGGTCGGCCTGCGCATCGACTAAGGCTTCGCCCGAAACATATTCAACACATCATCTGAAGCAAAAAAAGCCGCGTCCAGTACGGACGCAGCTTTTTTATGCAGCGGTTGCTGGGATCGCCGTCTGGTCGACGGCAACCCCGCCGATCATTACTCGATCATTCGTGACCCGGTCATTCGTGACCCGGTCATTCGCGACCGGTCATTCGCGACCCGATCATTCGTGACCCGGTCATTCGCGACCCGGTCATTCGTAACCGCGCCAATCGCTACACGACTCGCTCGCGATAACCGCGAAAAGCCGGATTACTTCGGCAGCGAACCGTCCACGCCTTCCACATACCAGTTCAGGCGTTGCAGTTCCGGATCGGTCAGCGTCTTGCCTGCCGGCACCTTCACCGCGCCGGACTGATCCTTGATCGGACCGGTGAACACGTCCCACTTGCCGCCTGCCAGCTCGTCGCGCTTCGCCGCCACCTGCTTTTGCGCATCGGCCGAAATCGCCGACGTGTTCAGGTCTTCAAGATTGACGGCCTTCTGCGGAATGCCCCACCACACCGGATCGTTTTTCCACTTGCCGTCCAGCACCTGCTGGATAGCCGCGTTGTAATACACACCCCAGTGCGCGACCACCGACCCGAGATGCGCCTCAGGACCAAACTTCTTCATGTCCGAGTCCCAGCCGAACGCATGCACGTGCTTTTCCGACGCGGTCGCGAGCGTCGCGCTCGAATCGGTGTTTTGCAGCAGCACGTCAGCGCCCTGCCCGATCAGCGTTTCAGCAGCCTGCTTTTCCTTGCCCGGATCGAACCAGCTGTTGATCCAGATGACTTTGGTGTGAATCTTCGGGTTCACCGAACGCGCGCCGAGCGTGTACGCGTTGATGTTGCGGATCACTTCAGGAATCGGCACCGACGCGACAAAGCCGAGCGTGTTGGTCTTCGTCACATAGCCCGCGGCGACGCCGGCCAGATACGCGCCCTGGTACATGCGCACGTCATAGGTGCCGAAGTTCGGCGCCTTCTTGTAGCCGGTTGCATGCAGGAACACCGTATCGGGGAAGTCTTTCGCGACCTTCAGCTCGAAGTCCTGATAGCCGAAGCTCGAACCGATGATGATCTTGTTGCCCTTGTTCGCCAGATCGCGGAACACACGTTCCGAGTCGGCCGATTCCGGCACGTTCTCGATGCGGGTGATCTTGATCTTGTTGCCGAACTTCGCTTCGGCTTCCTTCGAGCCCTGATCGTGCGCGAAGGTCCAGCCGGCATCGCCAGGATTGCCGAGGTAGACAAACGCAACGCCCGGTGCGTCGGCCGCCTGCGCGGTTTGCGCGAGCGGCGCGGCAAGCGCCAGTGAGGCGGCGCCCCAAGCGAAAGCGGTCAGCAGATTTCTTCTCTTCATGTTTTCTCCTGTCGTGTTTATCGAAAGATTTGAAACGTGTGGTCGGTCACGTGCGAATACTCTGCTCGATACAACCGCGTCAGCCCGCCGAGAAAAACGGCTTGCCAAGCGATGCGGGTGCATTCAGACGAATTGTGTTCGGGTTGCGCGAAATCAGTACGAGCACGACGATGGTCGCGACATACGGCAGCATCGCGAGAAATTGCGTCGGCACCGGCACGCCGATGGCCTGCGCGTAAAACTGCAGGCCGGTCACGGCGCCGAACAGCAGCGCGCCGATCAGGAGACGGCCCGGGCGCCATGTCGCGAACACCACCAGCGCGAGCGCGATCCAGCCGCGGCCCGAAGTGAGTTGCTCCTGCCACAAGTGCAGGTTGACGATCGAGTAATAACCGCCGGCGAGCCCCGCCATGCCGCCGCCGAAGGCCACCGCGCCGTAACGCACGCCGACCACTGGAAAGCCGACCGAGTGCGCCACTTGCGGCGATTCACCGACCGAGCGCAGCACGAGGCCCGCACGCGTGCGGTACAGGAACCACCAGATCACCGCGAACATCAGGAACGCGAGGTAATCGAGCGGCGTGAGGCTGAAAAACGCGGGGCCGAGCACCGGAATCTTCGAGAGCCCCGGAATGGTCCACGTGTCGATCGTGGCGCGCACTGCCGCCGACGTGTACGGCTTGCCGACATAGGCCGACAAGCCGATGCCGAAGATCGTCAGCGAGAGACCGGTGGCGACCTGGTTGGCGAGCATGGTCAGCGTGAGGAACGCGAACAGCATCGACATCGCGAGGCCCGCGCCGATCGCGGCGACCACGCCGAGCCACGGGTTGCCGGTAATGGCGGTGACCGCATAGCCGGTCACGGCGCCCATCAGCATCATGCCTTCGACGCCGAGGTTGAGCACCCCCGACTTCTCGGTGACGAGTTCGCCCGCGCCCGCGAACATCAGCGGGATCGCGGCGGAGACGGCGCTCGAGGTGAGCGCGCTGGCTTGTTGAATATCCATGGAGATCCGGCGGGAAAATCAGTGGGCTTGCGCGGCGACTGAGCGCCGGCGCACGCGATAGTTCACGAAGAGGTCGGCACCCAGCAGGCAGAACAGCAACAGCCCCTGGAACACGCCGGAGAGCGCCTGTGGCAATTGCATCGAGGTCTGCACCGCTTCGCCGCCGAGGTACAGCAGCGCCATCAGCAGGCTCGCGAGCACGATACCGACCGGATGCAGCCGTCCCACGAACACGACGATGATCGCGGTGAAGCCGTAGCCCGGCGACCATGTCGCCTGCAACTGGCCGACCGGACCGGCGATCTCGCCCATGCCGGCGAGGCCCGCAAGGCCGCCGCTGATCAGGAGCGACGTCCAGATGGTTTTCTTGTCGGAGAAACCGGCGTAGCGCGCGGCGAGCGGCGCGAGACCGCCGACGTTCATCCGGTAGCCCGCGAAGCTCTTGCGCATGAAGAGCCACACGCACGGAATCGCGATCAAGGTCACGAATACCGATGCGTTCAGCCGTGTACCGCGCAGCCATTTCCAGTGCCAGTCGCCGGAAAATGTCGGGTACAGCGCGTCGCCGCTGAACATCTCCGAGAGCGGAAAGTTCATGCCCTGCGGATCGCGCCACGGGCCGCTCACCAGATAGATCAGCAACTGCGTGGCCACATACGTGAGCATCAGGCTGACGAGAATCTCGTTGGTGTTGAAGCGGCTTTTCAGCAGCGCGGGAATCGCAGCCCACGCCATGCCGCCGAGCACGCCGGCGATCATCATGGTCGGCAGAATCCACCAGCCGGTCGCCTGATCGAAGTAGATCGCGACACCGCTGGCGGCGATGCCGCCGAGCAGCATCTGCCCTTCAGCGCCGATGTTCCAGACGTTGGCGCGATAGCCGATCGCGAGGCCAAGGCCGATCAGGCACAACGGCGAAGCCTTCAGCAGCAGTTCGGACCAGCCGTTCACGCTGGCAAGCGGTTCGATAAAAAACGCGTGCATGGCTTCGAGCGGATCACGGCCGACCAGGCTGAAGATCAGGAAGCCGATCGCGAGCGTGAGCAACGCGGCGATCAGCGGCACGGCAAGCTGCATCGTGCGCGAGGGCGTCGTGCGTGCTTCGAGTCGATACGGAAGAATCATGGGAGCGTGTGCTTATGTGGGTGCTTATGTCTGGTTCTGGTGTTTATGGTGCTTTAGCGTCGATCAGCTAACCGATCGCGCCTCGATCTGATCAGGCATGCGCCGGCTGTTCCGCCGACGGCGCCGCACCCTCGCGGTCGCCGAACAGGCCCGCCATCCAGCGGCCGATTTCCTCGGCGTTGGTCGCCCCCGTGGCGCGCACCGGCGAGAGTCTGCCACCTGCGAGCACCGCGATGCGATCGCAGATGTCGAACAATTCTTCCAGCTCTTCTGAGATCACCAGAATCGCCACGCCGCTTGCGGACAGGTCGAGCAACTGCTGACGAATGAAAGCCGCCGCGCCGACGTCGACGCCCCAGGTCGGCTGCGCGACCACCAGCACCTTGGGTGCCTGCAAAATCTCGCGACCCATGATGTATTTCTGCAGATTGCCGCCGGAGAGACTTTGCGCCAATGCTTCAGCGCCACCGCAACGGACGTCGAAGGCTTCGATACACCGCTTGGCGAAGGCACGCATCACGCCCGCCTTGATCCAGCCGGAATTCACCATCTGCTGACGATGTGCCGTGAGCAGCGCGTTTTCCGACAGCGTCATTGCGGGCACCGCGCCGCGGCCCAGGCGCTCTTCCGGCACAAAACCGAAACCGAGCGCGCGCCGGCCGCCAGCACCGAGACGGCCCGCCGCCTTGCCGCAGATCGCGACGGCGTCGGCGCGCGTGCCGCGCTTTTCGCCCGAGAGTGCAGAGAGCAATTCGGCCTGCCCGTTGCCCGACACGCCCGCGATGCCAAAGATCTCACCGGCATGCACGCCGAACGACACATTGTCGAGCGAGGTGCCGAACGGGTCGTCGCTCTCCACCGACAACTGCTTCACGTCGAGCAGCACGTCCCCCGGCTTGTGTTCACGGCGGGTGTAATCCGGCAGCGAATGGCCGACCATCAACTGCGCGAGCGACGCATGCGTTTCTTCTTTCGGCGTCACGTGACCGGTCACGCGGCCACCGCGCATCACCGTGGCGGTGTCGCACAGCTCCTGGATTTCGTCGAGCTTGTGGCTAATGTAGAGGATGCTGCAACCTTCTGCCGCGAGACGCCGCAGCGTCGCGAAGAGCTTGCGGACCGCTTGCGGCGTGAGCACCGAAGTCGGTTCGTCCATGATTAGCAGACGCGGGTTCTGCAGCAGGCAGCGTACGATTTCGACGCGTTGCCGCTCGCCCACCGTCAGGCTATGCACGTGACGTTGCGGGTCGATGTCGAGGCCGTAGTCGGCGGAAACCTCGCGGATACGCTTCGCAAGCGTCTTCAGATCGAACGGTTCGTCGAGCGCGAGCGCGATGTTTTCGCCGACCGTGAGCGTCTCGAACAGCGAAAAATGCTGGAACACCATGCCGATGCCAAGCTTGCGCGCGGCCGCCGGGCTACCAATCTCCACGGGTTGGCCTTCCCAGCGAATCTCACCGGCGTCCGGCCGTACCGCACCGTAGATGATTTTCATCAGCGTGCTTTTGCCGGCGCCGTTTTCGCCGAGCACGGCATGGATTTCACCCGGCGCGACGATCAACGTGACGTCGTCGTTGGCACGCACGGCCGGATATTGTTTGGTGATGCCCTGAAGCATCAACCGGGGCGCCGCCTGTTCCGGCCTGTTTGCCGGCTGCGCGGCGGCGCCGTCGCTATAAGAAGAGTCGCTCATGTGATTCCGTAGTACGTCAGAGACTGCCGGTTACAGCGCGTTCGTCCGCCCTGTCAGCCGACGATCCGTCACCACAACCGGATGACAATACCTAATTCGACTCGCTCAGTCGAGCCGTCAAAATTCCCGCAAACCCCCGCCGCAGCGTGCTCTGCGGGTATCCCACTCTTGACGTGGCTTTGTGTTCATATTAAAAGTCATATATACCCACGCCCGTTCGATCAGCCAGAACATATATTTCGGAGAAGTCATGAGCCAGCAACGCGAGGCGATCGATACGTACCTATTACGCGTCTTGCACACCCTATTGATGGAACGCAGCGTGACGCGCGCGGCCGTCAAACTGAATCAATCGCAACCCGCCATTAGCGCGGCCCTGCGCCGTTTGCGCGACATCACCGGCGACCCGCTGCTGGTGCGTGGCAAATCCGGCATGGTGCCGACCGAGTACGGCCTGCGCCTGCTCGAACCGGTACAAAACGCGCTGCGCGAGATCGAACGCATCAAGTTCCAGCAGCACAACTTCGACCCGGCGACCTCGATCCGCTGCTATCGGATCGGCTGCCCGGACTACCTGAACGTGCTGTTCGTGCCAACGGTTGTCGAACGCTTTCGTCAGGCCGCGCCGAACGCGACACTCGAATTTCACTCGCTCGGGCCGGCGTTCGACTACGAACTCGCGCTCGAGGACGGTAAGCTCGACACCGTGGTCGGCAACTGGCCCGAGCCGCCGGAGCAGTTGCACCTGTCGAATCTGTTCGTCGATCAGATCGTCTGCCTGATGAGTAACGCGCATCCGTTCGCCAAACGCGGCGGGTTGACGCTCGACCAATATCTGAATGCCCCGCATCTTGCGCCTACTCCTTACTCGGTGGGCCAACGCGGCGCGATCGACGTGCATCTCGCGCGCGAGCGGTTAAAACGTCATGTGGTCGTTACGTTGCCGTACTTCAATCTGGCGCCCTACGTCCTGATCAAGTCCGATCTGATCTTCACGACCACGCGCCTGTTTGCCGACTACTACGCCAAGTTCCTGCCGCTGACCGTGGTGCCCGCACCGCTCGACTTCCCGCCGATGCAGTACTACCAGCTGTGGCACGAACGCGTGCATTACTCTGACGAAGTGCGCTGGCTGCGCAGTCTGGTTGCCGAAGCAACCAAGACGTTGATCGAAAAGCCTTGATCTTTGTGCTGCGGTCTGCCGGCATCCAGTCTTTGTGGATGCCGGCAGACCGGCTTCTTCTGCTCTGTCCTTATTCCGTCCCTATTCCGTCGTTACGGCAACGCTACGCCGCCGCTTCGTAAAGCGTCCTGGCGAGGCGATTGTGCTGCTCAATGACCGGTCCGAGTTCCAGCGTCGTCAACTGACCATTCTTCACCACCACCTTGCCGCCGATCACGCTATGGCTCACCTGCGACGGCGCGCAGAACACCAATGCCGCGACCGGATCGTGCAATGCGCCCGCAAACAGCGGCTGACGCAGATCGAACGATACGAAGTCCGCCGCCATGCCCGGCGCCAATGCGCCGATGTCGTCGCGATTGAGCACCTTCGCGCCACCCAGCGTCGCAATCTCCAGCGCTTCGCGCGCGGTCATCGCGTCCGGCCCGAAGCCGACCCGCTGCAACAACAGCGCCTGGCGCACCTCCGCGACCATCTGCGCGCCGTCGTTCGACGCCGAACCGTCGACGCCCAGGCCCACCGGCACGCCGGCCAGTCGCATCCGCTTGACCGGCGCAATCCCCGAGGCGAGCCGCATGTTCGAACACGGGCAATGCGCGACGCCGGTGCCGGTGCGGGCGAACAGCTCGATGCCCGCGTCGTCGAGTTGCACACAGTGCGCGTGCCATACATCGTGACCGACCCAGCCGAGGTCTTCCGCATACTCGGCCGGCGTCATGCCGAACTTCTCGCGGCTGTATGCGATGTCGTTGACGTTCTCCGCGAGGTGCGTGTGCATCGACACGCCGTAATGCCGCGCCATCACCGCCGATTCACGCATCAGGTCACGGCTCACCGAGAACGGCGAGCACGGCGCCACCACCACGCGCAACATGGCGTAACGCGCTTCGTCGTTGTACGTCTCGATCAGGCGCTGCGTGTCCTTCAGGATGTCCGATTCACGCTCGACCACTGAATCCGGCGGCAAACCGCCATCTTTCTGCCCCACGCTCATGCTGCCGCGCGCTGCGTGAAACCGCAAGCCGATCCGCTGCGCGGCGACGATGCTGTCGTCGAGGCGGCTGCCGTTCGGGTAGATATACAAATGGTCGCTCGAAGTCGTGCAACCGGACAGCAACAGCTCGGCCATCGCCGTCAAGGTAGAGACTTCGATCATCTCCGGTGTGAGGTTCGCCCACACCTTGTAGAGGCTGGTCAGCCAGCCGAACAGTTCGGCGTTCTGCGCAGCCGGAATCGCGCGCGTCAGGCTCTGATACATGTGGTGGTGCGTGTTCACCAGCCCTGGAATCACCAGATGGCCGCGCATGTCCAGCACTTCGTCGGCCGTTTGCGGCAATTCGGCGGTCGGTCCGACCGCGACAATGCGGTTGTCCTCGATATACAGACCGCCGTCGCGCAGTTCGCGCCGGGCGCCGTCCATCGTGACCAGCACGTCAGCGTGCTTCACCAACATCGTTTTCTTCGGCTTGATAGCCGCCTGCTCCATCGTCATTCGTTTCTCCGCTTCATTGCTTCCGTGCAAAGCCGTTCGAACGCGATGTGACGGCACGCCAACCGTGCCGCCGCGTCCCGTCGAACGCCGTTGGCCCGGTTACCCAGCGTGTTTCCGCCGTCTTCGGGGTGTGCCGCGCTTCACTCATGTTTGCTGCAGCGCACAGGTGTAACCTTCGATGGCCAAAATAATGCTGACAACTCGCGCCAATGCGATACCCAACCTCACGCTGCCGATATAGTGGGCCTTTTTTGGCGCCGGTACGATCGAATTGCACGGCAATAGTCGAACGAATCGACTCATTACGGCTTTCAGCAGGCTGTCTGTCATGCGCCAGGTATTATCTTTCCTATCTCGCGCGCGCTGACATGAACATCCTTTTTACAATGGCTGCCACGGCGCTCGCTTCAATTCGCCGACGGGTATGTAGCCACTGACGTGGAGCCTCGATCCGCCGCAACGTATTCTGGATCGGGCCGCCGCCGAAACCTCGCATTCACATAAGGAAAATTGCGAATGGGAAAGCTCACTACCCACGTGCTCGACACCGCGAACGGCCGTCCCGGCGCGGGCATCAAAGTCGAACTCTTTGCGCTCTCCGGCGACACCCGCCGCGCGCTCAAAACCACCACCACCAATGACGACGGCCGCTGCGACCAGCCGCTGCTCGAAGGCGACGCATTGGTCGCCGGCGAATACGAACTCGTGTTCGGCGCCGGCGATTACTTTGCATCGATCGGTACGAAAGTGCCGGAGCCGCGTTTTGTCGATCGAGTCGTGTTGCGCTTCGGCGTGGCCGACGCCAGTGCGCACTATCACGTGCCGCTGCTGGTATCGCCGTGGTCGTACAGCACCTATCGGGGCAGTTAAGTGGGCAACTGAGCGCACGGAGCGTTTATCGATAGGCGTTGGAGGAAGACGAGGTTGAAGTCGCGTTGTAGTTCCGAGCGCGCCCGATTGCACTGTGCGGATCCTTGGAGACACCCGCGAAGCGCAATCGAACGCGAGCGACTCGACCTGACGTTCCAAGAAAAAACGACGCGTGCGAACTGAACGCACCGCGTCTTTCACCCCGCAGTCTGTGCAGCGACGCCATGCATGCCGACGACCCGTCAGGCGGGTCCCCGAAGGCGCGATCAAGGCACCAGCGTCGTTGCGCGTACAACGAATCAGAAGTGGAGGAGTTTCATGGAAGGCTTTATCACTGACTGGCTGAACCTGGCATTGCGCTGGTTTCACGTCATCGTCGCCATCGCCTGGATCGGCGAATCGTTCTATTTCGTCGCACTCGACAACAGCCTGAAGCCGCCTACGGACCCGAACCAGCGCAAGCGTGGCGTGTTCGGCGAGTTGTGGCACGTGCACGGCGGCGGCTTCTACAATATGCAGAAGTACACCGTCGCGCCGCCGGAAATGCCGGACGATCTGCACTGGTCCAAGTGGCCGTCGTACACCACGTGGCTGTCGGGCGCGAGCCTCTTCACGGTGCTGTATCTGCTCGCGCCGTCCACATACCTGATCGACAAGAACGTGCTCGACATGGGTCCGGTGGTCGCGGTTGCTTCGGCGCTCGGCTTCCTCGCGGCAGGCTGGATCGTCTACGACTCGCTGTGCCGTCTGCTCGGCAACAAAGACAAGGTACTCGGCATCTGCGTCGGCATTTATGTGGTGATCGCGGCGTACCTCGCGTGCCATATCTTCGCCGGCCGCGCGGCTTACCTGATCATGGGCGCGATGCTGGCAACGATCATGTCGGCGAACGTGTTCTTCGTGATCATCCCGGGCCAGCGCAAAATGGTTGCCGCGATGCTCAAGGGCGAAACGCCGAACCCGATCTACGGCAAGCGCGGTAAGCAACGCTCGGTGCACAACACGTATTTCACGCTGCCGGTGGTGTTCGCGATGCTGTCGAACCACTACGCGATGACGTACACGAATCAGTACAACTGGGTCGTGCTCCTGATGATCATGCTGGCCGGCGCGCTGATTCGCCAGTTCTTCGTGATGCGTCACCGTGGCCAGGTGCTGTGGTACTTGCCGCTGGTGGGTATTGTGCTGATGTTCGCCGCCCTCTTCTCGACGATGCCGAAGCCGGTCGTGCCGCAAGCACAGGCTGCGAATGCGCCGAGCATCAAGGTGGCCGATATCGCGCCCGTGCTGCAACAGCGCTGTGCGGCATGTCACTCCGCCCATCCGACGCTGATGGGCAGTGCTCCGGCCGGCGTGTTGCTGGATACGCCGGACGAGATCTCGCAGAATGCGCAGCGGATCTATCAGCAAGCGGTGACGTTGAAGGCGATGCCGCTGGGCAACGTCACGCACATGACCGACGACGAGCGGATGAAGATCGCCGCGTGGTTCCAAGGCGGTGCAGTGAAGTAATGCGCTGGCCGGGTGTGTTGCCCGGCTTGGCAAAGCAGCATGAAGCGGGCTTGTCGCGTAAGCGGGAAGCCCGCTTTTTTGTTTGTCAGTCGGGGTTAAGTAAATTTGAGAAAAATGTAGCCCATGAGATACAAAACGAAAAAACAATTTGTGCCTCATGGGCTACAACAAGGGCTTACATTTGAAAATTTGATGCTCTGGGGCTACAAATGACTAATCTCGCTGACGTATCGGACATGCTGAGGGCCGTTCGGCGCGAAAGCCGCCTGTCGCAAGAGGAATTGGCCCACCGCGCGGGCGCGGCTCGCACTACCGTCGCACGTATGGAAACGCTAGCCAAAAACGATATGAGTGTGTCCGTGCTCGTGCGTCTGCTCGAAGCTGCCGGCTACGACCTCAAGTTTGTCGCGCACGGTCACGGGCGCACGCTCGAAGACATCCTGGCTGAACAACGCATGCCGGACACGGACTCATGAGGCTCGACGTACGAGATTGCGCCCCGCAGTGCGATAGTCCGCAAATGAAAAAAGCCCACAGCATGCACTGTGGGCTTTTTTACAACCAACCGGCTCAACGTACTACGCTAAAGGCAACCTGCGGCAACGACCTCAAACGCTCACCGCGCTCAACGCATCTTCTGTCAGCCAAAGCGACTCGGCCAGATCCTGCTCGTTCAGGTTCAAGCCATCGCCGCCACGATCGACGACGATAAAGTCGCTCACGTCGCCCAATGCAATCAGCGGATGGTGCCAGACACCCTTCGCATAGTTCACACCTTGCCAGCCGCTCGTCACAAACGCACGGATCTGAGTCGGGTCCAGTTCGCCCGCCGGCGCCACGACCACCAGATACGGCTTGTCGTTCAGCGGCACAAAGGCCTGGCTACCCAGCGGATGCCGTTCAAGCATCTTCACTTCGAACGGCAATGTGCGCGGCTGACCGCGAAACAGGTTCACGAGCGTGCGGCCGTTCTCGTCGGTCACGTCCACTTTCGCGAGATCGTGATAACGGATCGTGGTGCCGAGATTGATCGGAATCTGCTTCGCGCCTTCGAGTTCGACCACGTCGCCGAACGGGGCGAACGTTTCCTTCGTCAGCGGTTCGATAGCCAGCGTTTTCATTATGCGAGCGTGCCCCACAGACGCAGACGCGACACGCCGCCGTCTGGAATGATGTTGAAACGCACGTGCGTGACCGGACCCAGTGCAGCGATTTCGCTTTCGAAATAGTGCTGGTTGTCCATCTTCAGTTTCTGTTCACCCAGCAGCACCGGCCAGAACATGGCTTGCGTGATCAGCGAGCTATCCGTGCCGCCCGTTACATACGCGGCCTGAATCGAGCAACGGTCCGGATAGTTGCCCTTGAAGTGAGCCGTATCGACTTCGATCTTCTTGATCACGCCCGGCTGTGCCAGCGCGACGATCGCCCAGTCATTGCCCGGCTCACGGCGACGACGCGTTTCCCAGCCGTCACCCATGTTCACGCCGCGGCCCGGCATCAGAATCGTCGACGCTGCGCCGAAGTGCTGGTTGTTCGCCGCGACCAGATACGCGCCGTTTTCCATCGCGGCCAGATCGAACTGCTCGGTGCGGCTTGCGCCTGCCCAGTCGACTTGCGGCTGGCCATACACACGCAGACGCGCGATACCGCCGTCCGGGTAGATGTTCACGCGCAGGTGCGTGTAAGCGTTCGCGTCGCTGACTTCGTGATAGTGATGACTGTTGCCTTGCAGCGTGGTCGACGGAACGATTTCGGTCCATTGCGTCGACTGGTTCGGTACGCCGTCCACAACTCGCGCACCCTCAACCGAAGCCGCCGGCGGGAAGTTGCCGGTGAAGTGACTGGTGTCGAGGTCAAGACCCTTGATCACGCCCGGACGCGCGAGCTTCACGACGCACCAGTCGTAGCCGTTCGCGCGCTTGCGGCGCGTTTCCCAGCCGTCCATCCACTTGCCATTGTCGTCGTACTTACCCGGAATGAAGACGGCCGGCTCCGGATTCAGCATGCGATCCTTCGGTGCGAAGAAATCGTCGCTGGCCTCGAGCGCCTGTGCGCCCAGACGCGGGTCCGCCAGATTCACATAGCGGCGCGTGAATTCCGGTGCGTTGGGATCGAGAATCGGGAGTGCCATCTTTATCTTCCTTTATGTTTGCTAGTGCTGAAAAAACGTTTCGGTGCGAGGTCCGCGACGCGTAGTTAATGCCTTACGCGTCGATCAGGTCGTCGAGCCGGAAACGTGCGATGCGGTAGATCTGATCGAGACTGGCGCGCAATTCATCCGCGCGGCCATTGTTCACGCGCGCCTCGAAATTCGCGATGATGCCGTGGCGGTCGTAACCGCGCACCGCGAGGATAAACGGAAAGCCGAACTTCTCGCGATAGGCGCTGTTCAACGCCACCAGTCTGTCGAATTCTTCCTGCGTGCACTGGGCGAGGCCCGCGCCGCTTTGCTCACGCGTCGACTCGGCCGTCAATTCGCCGCGCACCGCAGCCTTGCCGGCGAGCTCCGGGTGGGCGTTGATCAACACAAGCTGCTTCTCTTCGCCGGCGGTCTCGACGATGCTCGACATCTTGCGATGCAATTCGTCGATGCTGGCAAACGGCCGTTGCTGCGCGGCGATTTCCGCGACCCACGGCGAGTGCTCGAAAATGCCTGACAGCGCTGCGACGAACGCGTCGATCGAGGTGCTGTTGAGTTGGTCCAGAGTGTATTGCATCGCCTTCATGCCGCTGCCCCGCGGTTGTTTTGTTGGTAAGGGTGATGTTCGCGCCAGTGCCGCGCGATATCGACGCGCCGCGTCACCCACACGCGATCGTGCTGTTCGATATGGTCGAGAAAACGTTGCAGCGCGCGGAAGCGCCCAGGGCGGCCGAGCAGACGGCAGTGCATGCCGATCGACAGCATCTTCGGTGCTTCGTCGCCTTCTTCGTAGAGCACGTCGAATGCGTCGCGCAGGTACGTGAAGAAATGGTCCGCGGTGTTGAAGCCTTGCGGGCTCGCAAAGCGCATATCGTTGGTGTCTAGCGTGTACGGCACGATCAGTTGCGGGCTCTTTGTACCGCCCGTCACTTCGACATCCATCCAGAACGGCAGATCGTCGCCGTAGTAATCCGAGTCGTACAGGAAGCCGCCGTGTTCGGCGACCAGACGATGTGTATTGGGACTGTCGCGGCCGGTATACCAGCCGAGCGGCCGCTCGCCCGTGATGCGCTCGATCGCTTCCATGCCAAGGCGCATGTGCTCCGCCTCTTTCTCCGGTGACACGTCCTGGTAGTGAATCCAGCGATGGCCGTGGCAAGCGATCTCATGACCGAGCTCGACGAAGGCGCGCCCCAGATCAGGATGCCGTTCGATCGCCATGCCGACGCCGAACACCGTGAGGGGCAGGTCGCGCTTTTCGAATTCGCGCAGAATACGCCACACGCCCGCGCGCGAGCCGTATTCGTAGATCGACTCCATGCTCATGTGACGGGCCGGATAAGACGCCGCGCCAACGATTTCCGACAGAAACTGCTCCGAGCCCGGATCGCCGTGCAGCACGCAGTTTTCACCGCCTTCTTCGTAGTTCAGGACGAATTGCACCGCGACACGCGCTCGACCCGGCCAGTTCGCCTGCACCGGGTGGCGGCCGTAGCCGATCAGATCGCGTGGATAGTTCGAGTCGAGTGGCATGGTTTGACGAAAGCGTGATGACGGTACGTAAAATTCGCGTGGAACTCACGTGACATGCACGTGGGGTTTGCGTGGCGTTTGCGTGCGTTTGCATATTACGCATGCCGGCGCGGGCAAAACCAGCCCGAAAGCAGCCCAGAACAGCGGCACCAGAAGCGGCAGAAAATAGCGTTCGGGTACCAGCGCCGAGTGGGACCAGTGTAGCGAAAACACCCGGGTGCGCCCATACACCCGGGCAGATAGTGCGTGTCAGACCGGATGTATGTGCGGAGCCGGCCCCACCGGGCGTTCCGTGGTGTTTACCCGCAGTAAACCGGTCGGATTTGCACTTTCCACGGCGCTTGCGGCCGAATCGCGAGGCGGCTGGGGATTTGGGTCCGCATCGGTCGGACCGAAGGCTTCCAGCGCGCCGTCGTAGCGCTTGGCCAGTGGCCGGGCATAGTCGCCCCGCTTGGCCGTCGACAGCCGTAGCGCGACCAGCGCCTCGGTCCATTTGACCGCCGCCGTCACGCCCTCGATCACCGGCGCGCCCAAGGCATCTTCGATTTCCGCGCACAACTCGGCCATACCCGCGCAACCGAGCACGATCGCGTCCGACCCGTCCTCCTCCAGCGCGCGCCGGCATTCATCAAGGATGATGCGGCGCGCCGCCGAGCCGGGCTTGTCCAGATCGAGCACGGCGACGTCGGTGGCGCGCACGTTACGGCAGAAACGTTTCATGCCGTAGCGCTCCGCGAGATGCCACGCCATGCCGCACGTGCGCGCCAGCGTGGTCACCACGGAAAATCCCGGCGCCAGCACGCTTGCTGCATGCATTGCCGCTTCGGCGATGCCGATCACCGGACCACGCGCCAACTCCCGTGCCGCGTACAAACCGGGGTCGCCAAAACAGGCGATCACGTAGCCATCGCAACCCTCGCGCTCGCCGGCGATGACCTCGGCCAGTAAGCCGGGCGTGGCGAGCGCTTCGTCGTAATAGCCTTCAATCGACGGTGGCCCCATTGTGGGATTCACCGCGATCACCTCCGTGCCGGGTGCTGCGACTTCGCGCGCGCAGCGGCCCATCGCGTCCGTCATGCGTTGCGTCGTATTCGGATTGATCAGTTTGATGCGCATATCGACTCCTGTTGCAACTCTAAAACTCAACGCGCAAGAACGCGGTAGAACAACGCACCCAACGCCGCACCGATGAACCACGAGAAGTTCGCAAGTCCATCGAGCGTCGGCACCATCACGCAGATCACGGCGATAACTGCAGCCGGCAGCAACGCGCCCACAGCCCGGTAATTGACGCCATTGCGATACCAGTAGGAACCCGTTGGGGAAACCGTGTACAGATCATTCAGCACGATCTTCTGACGCTTCACGAGGTAGTAATCGACGATCAGTACCCCGTACAAAGGTCCGATGAAGCTGCCGAGCACGTCGAGTGTGTAGTGAATCACCGCCGGGTTATTGAACAGGTTCCACGGCGTGATGAAAATCGACGCCACCGCCGCGAGCATGCCGCCCGCGCGCCAGCTGATCAGACGCGGCGCGACGTTCGAGAAGTCGAATGCCGGCGAGACGAAGTTGGCGACGATATTGATACCGATGGTGGCGATCGTAAAAGTCAATGCGCCGAGAATTACCGCAGTCGGGTAGTCGATATGGCCCACCGTTTCGACCGGGTCCGTGATCAGTTCGCCGAATACCGGCAGCGTCGCCGCGGTCGTGATCACCGTCACCAGCGAAAAGGCGAGAAAGTTGACCGGCAGCCCCCAGAAGTTACCGCGCTGCACACTGCGAAAGCTCTTGCCGTAGCGGGAAAAGTCGCCAAAATTCAGCATCGGTCCGGAGAAGTACGAGACCACCAGTGAGATTGCTGTGATCATTACCGGCACCACTTGCATACCGTGGTATTTGACGCCGCCCAGGTTGATGCCGATGTTTCGCCATCCTGCGCGATACACCATGTAGCCCGCGAGAATGAACATCACCACATAGACAGCCGGACCGGCGAAGTCGATGAACTTCTTGATGGTCTCCATGCCGTGCCAGAACACGAGTGCCTGCAAGACCCACAGCAACATGAAACCGCCCCAGCCCAAGGTGGAGAGACCCATGAAACCATGGTGATGCACATCCGCGTACGGCAACAGTTGCGGGACGAACTTCAGCACTACGATCACCAGCGCGCTAGAAGCCAGATAAGTTTGGATTCCATACCATGCTACCGCAATCAAACCGCGAATCACGGCAGGGATATTCGCGCCGAGCACACCGAACGTCGCGCGGCAGGCTACCGGATAAGGCACGCCGTTTGCCTGGCTCGGCTTGGCAATCAGATTGCAGAGCACGTTGACGATTGCAATGCCGACCAGCAGCGCGATCAGCACCTGCCAGCTCGTCAGCCCAAGCGCGAACAGACTGCCCGCGAATACATAACCGCCGACGCTGTGCACGTCCGACATCCAGAACGCGAAGATGTTGTAGGCGCCCCAGGTTTGATGGCGCAGCGGCGCCAGATCTTCGTTGTACAACCTCTCGCTGTAGCCTGCGGGCATCGACGGATCGCTGGGCACGCCGCCGTCTCCGTATGTGGGAATTGCGGGATTGCCGGGCGCTGCACTGAACTGAGCCATGTTTCCTCCTTGGGATAGGGACCCTCGATAGCAAATCGAAGGACGTTGCATCGGCCATGCCAGTTGCCGCTCCTCTCCGCGATCTGGAAACAGGAGGGTCGAACCGGCCGATTGACCGTGCCGCGGATGTCTCCGTACTTGATGTACTTGTGGTTATCGCACCGCCCGTAGCCGCGAATTCCCGGCGATGCATTACTACTCCAGGGCCGTCATCCCGTGACGGCCACGCGTGCGCAAGCCGGCAGCGCTCGCGCAGAGCCGCCTTGCAACGCCTGATTCGGTTCAGTTCAATTCAGTGCGGCGCGCACCGGCCGCTTGCCTCAGCCTGGCGCGGACTTGGGTCTAGCTGCTTCCTTCGACGCGCCGCCAAGGGCGCCAAACACTTCATGCAGATCGGCCGCGCCACGTGCGGGGCGGTCCAGCATCTTCAACTCGACGCTTTGCAAATGGCGCGACATGAGTGCCGCCGCCTCTTTTGCATCGCCGGCGTCGAGCGCGGCGAGAATCGCTTCGTGGTCTTCGAACGAGCAAGGGCTGCGTCCGAGTGACTCGTACAGTGCCGAAATCAGCGTGGAGCGCGCCACCAGTCCATTCAGGCAATCGCACAGCACGGTGTTGCCGGTGAGCCCGGCCAACTCGGTATGGAACTCACCCGACAGGCGAATCCACGCCGGGAAATCACGTGTTTCGAACGCTTTGCGTTCGCGACCGATCATGCTGCCGATGCTCTTCAAACGGCGCAGGCCATGACCGCCGCAAATCTTTTCAACCACAGCCAGTTCAATGATCCGACGCATTTCGAACACTTCATGCACTTCCTGCAGCGACGGACTGGCGACGAACGCGCCACGATTCGGTTCGAGATCGACGAGGTGGTCGGTCGCCAGTTGTGCGAGCGCCTGCCGGATCGGGCCACGTTTCACACCGAATACTTCGCACAACTGTGCTTCTGTCAGTTTGGCGCCAGGCGCCAGCCGATGCTCGAGGATCGCGGCGCGGATACGCTCGGCGATCGCTTCGGGTTTCGAACCATTCGTGCTGGCGGAATCTGTGTCGGACATGATGTTCGTCTCGGTATGTTGGTCATCATAGGATGGACATAAAGATTGTCAACAATTTTTGCTTTAAATTTCGACAATCCACATGACCGGCCTGAGCTGCGAGTCCGTGAACACGCTATACAGGCCTTGCTCAGCTTCACCACCAGTTTAATTAATCTATAGGATGGCCGTCTATTGAAGACGGTTTTTGTCAACAAAGTGAGAGGCCTTCACGGGACAGATCTGTTTGGGGTTACCTTAACAGAGTGACCGTTAGTTGCGTTATTGACTCAAAAAGAAAGCGGGCAAACGCCCGCTTCGCTGCCCGCGCCGGTTCAGGCAAGAGTCGGATAGCCCGATAACGTCAGTTTGAACCCGTGTGCGTTGGCGACGAGGTGCGCGTCCGCGCCGACCGGCAGCGTCAGCATGTTGGGAATGTGGCCGAATTGCAGACCGGTGATGACCGGAATCCCAATCACCGACCTCACCTGCTCAATCATCGTGTGCAGGTCGTAGCCATTGTCGTACTCGTACGGTTTGCCACCTGAGAAATCCCCAAGCACAAGCGCCTGCTGCTGCGCGAGGATGCCCGACAGGTGCAACTGATAAAGCATCCGCTCGAGCCGGAACGGTTGCTCGTTGACATCTTCGAGGAACAGAATGCCGCCCTGCACCGGCGGCATGTACGGCGTGCCGATCAGCGAAGTCAGCACGGCCAGATTGCCGCCCCACAACATGCCCGTCACGTCGGCAGTCTGCGTTTGCGGCGCATTGCTCGTCACCGTCATGGTCGGCCTGGTCAGCGCGGACCAGAAGTGCTGCATGGTGAATTCGCTCAGCTCTTCCGCGCCGAAGTCGCTCATCAACATCGGGCCGCCAAAAGTTTTCACCCCGGCACGTGCCAGCAAAGCAAGCTGTACCGCAGTGAAATCGCTATGGCCCACTAGCGCCACGGGTTGATCGGTCAGCCGGCGTTGCAGCCCTTCGTAGTCGAGCCCGTGCAGGATACGCACCGCGCCGTAGCCACCGCGCACGGCTAGCACGACGTCGGGCAACTCACGCGAGGGGTCGGCCAGCCGGTTCAGGTCGGCTGCACGCTCGCCGTCCGTGCCGGCGAAGCGCTGGTAGCGACGCCTTGTCGCTTCTACACCCTCAACGCGATGCCCCTGCGCATGCAGTCGATGCAACGCGCGATGCAGCACTTCGGCATCATGCGGATATCCGGACGGCGCGATCAACTCAATGGTGCGATGGACGGTCATTGGCAAGACCTGTTGGACGTTGTTGTTTTAGAGCGACTCAGCCGACCCCGGTTCGCTGCGTGCTGCGGTGCGTGCTTCGACGTCGTCAGGGCGTCCTTCACCACGCACTTCGACATGCGCTTCGGGTTGTGCTTCGCCCCGTGCCGCCGCGCGCGCCTCACGGCTTGCGCGCCGCCGCTCGGCAAAGAACGATTTGAGGGCATCGCCGCATTCAGTTTCGAGCACACCGCCAGTCACCGTGGTGTGGTGATTCAACTGCGGATTCGCGAATGCGTCGACGACACTGCCGCACGCGCCGGTTTTCGAATCGCGCGCCCCGAACACGACGCGGGCGATCCGTGCGTGCATGATCGCACCGGCGCACATCAGGCAAGGTTCCAGCGTCACGTAGAGCTCGCAGCCCGGCAGACGGTAGTTTTCGACGGCTTGCGCAGCTGCGCGCAATGCGATCATTTCCGCATGCGCCGACGGGTCGTGCGCACCGATCGGATGGTTGAACCCTTTAGCGATGACTTCGTCACCCCGCACGAGCACCGCGCCAACCGGCACTTCGCCTGCGGCGCGGGCCTCTTCGGCGGCAGCCTGGGCGAGCGCCATGAAACGACGATCGCGCTCCGAGACAGGCGGTGCGGGCGATGCATCTGGTATGGATGTGTCGATCAACGTAGTGACGGCAGCCGTTGGCGGCAGGTCACTCGCCACGGGTGCTGAAGCGTTGGAACCGATAGATCCGGTCTGGGCAGCCGGGAATACGACCACCTCGGCCGATTCACCCGAGTCGGCCGACTCCGGACCCGGCACGGCGGAACGGGCAAGCGGCTCGCTCACTGCGAACCCGCATCGGCCATATTGAGGTTGCCGACGCGTTCCGACAGTCGCTCGGCAATGCGACGGCAGTATTCGCGCGGCAGGACCAGCGGGCCGCCGCGCAGCGATTCAAGCGCCATATCGAGCGCCAGCATGCGCGCCTGGAGACGGCAACGGGTGGCCTGGTCGCTCACGGCATTCAGATCCGCTTGCAGGTCGCACAAGGCACGCAGCTGCTCGACAGCCGGCGGCACGAAACCCGCATTCTTCAAAATCCGGTTGGCGACGCGCACTTCCTCAGGGACCAGTGCATCGTCCTCAAGGGGCAGCGGCGCGCCCGCGCCCGCGCCCGGCAAATCGTCGAACTCACCGCGCGCGGCTGCGGCGGCAATACGCTGTTCGACTAACGCATCAAGCAATTTCATCTGCAGTCCACTACGTTGCGGCCCAAGCATTCTATCAGGGAGCGCGCGACGGTTCTGACTGTCTGACCGACGAATCCCCCTGGTTTTCAGATTTTGCGTATTTGAGGGACACCTGACGTGGATTAGGGTGGAGGGTTGCCGGCGCCGCCGCTTCGTGCCCGCAAAAACTTACAACCATCTTTCACCGAGCGACGCAAAAACGGCCGCCGCACCTGCCCTACTCATTGAATTCCACTTACGCCATGCAATCCCGAACCACCGACCACCCCTTCTACACTGCACTTCCCGCTTACGTCGCACGCGTCGATCCGTGCCTCACGGTATTGGGTACACAACTTCAAAAGCCCGCTTTCAGGCGAACCCTACGCGCGACATTGGCGGCCATTGCGATGTCAGCGGCGTTATCAGGCTGCGGCGTGTTCTGCGGAGGGGCAGGCGGAAGCGGCGGCGCCTTCGCCGGCGGTTGCGCGACCGGCGTGCGGTTCTAGTCCGGCGCGCCACAACGCATTGGCTTCACGACGGCCGCCGCGAGCCACTATTACAGTCATCCGGCCGCCAACCGCCAGCGCGCCAGAACGACATGCCGGGTACGCCCGAGCAGGCTGTGCACCAGCGCAAACTCACGCACGTTCCAACTGACGGCCTCGACCGGACGTGTCGCGATCCAGGGCATGCCATAAGCAAGCGTCACGTGCGGGGTATACGACGTATTTGACGAGACCGCGCGGTCGCCAAATCCAGCGTCTTGCAACGCCACTTGAAGTGCCTCGTGGAGCGCGTGGAACCCGACGACACCCTCGCCGCCCCCCAACACCAGCGGCCCCGGCCGCGGCTTCAGCGCGAAGCTGAGGGCACTGTCGAACTCGACGCTAAAAGGCTCCATCCTGATCGACGCGGCCGCGCTCATGGCCGCGTCCACCCGCGCCGGCGGCAATCCGCCCGCGAAATTCCCGAGATGCAGCAACGTGACGTGCAAACGGTTGGCAGCAAGCGGCTTGCTCTTCGACCGTGTCTCCCCGCAGAGCTGTTGCGCCAGCTTCGAGATGCTCGCCGCCGTATGCGTATCTGGAAAGACGGCGAAGAACAGGCCGTCTGTCGGCACAGGCGGCGCCTCGAGTCCGGGCAGCCAGAGTTGCTCAGGCATGGCGCGCCTGAATGGGTGACACAGACATTTGGAAGAATCTCCTCTCATCGATGCCGGCTTGCCCGCGCATCGGAAAACTTTCACCGTTTGACGGCGCGAGGTTCACCCACGTCCGTCCACGCCCAAAACGTTGCACGCATGCGCACACGCACACGCACACGTCCACTACTGTACATTCATACAGTAGTGTCGGCAACGTGGGATTTGCAGACGGTACAGTCGCGACGGTCGGAACGCCTCGGGCACCACGACGCTCAACACGCTGTTGTCGAGTGAGAAGGTCAGTCCATGGATTATGTTGACGCGCCATTCGAAGTGAAAGGCGGTTGCGCGATCGCGGCGTGGTATCTGTGGTTCGCGCTGTAGCAACTGAATGGGGCAGCGACAGGCGTCGCGCATCACCTCGCCCGGCAAACTCTCAAATCAACTCCATCTTCGACGTCAGATAAGTCAGCTCGATCCGGTTCGCCACCCCAAAGCGCTTGCGCAGTTTGCGCAGGTGGTAATCGACGTTATGCGCGCTTGTATCGAGTCTTCTGCCGATTTCCTTATCGGATGCGCCTTCGGCGATTCCGGTCAGCAGCTTCTGCTCGAACACGGTGAGCCCGTGCGCCGAGTGTTCGCGCGCTGCCGAGATCAACTTCGGCGAGCCGAACTTGTGCACCGACAAGCCGATCGACAACGCCTGCTCCACCGTGGCCCGGGTAATCCATTCGCGACTGCGGCGCGGCGCCGTAAAGCTCATGAAAGCATGCAGCCGCGTGCCCGGCATCGCCATCGAATACATGATCCCACTGCACATGCCGTCGTCACGCATGGTGTGCAGGAAGTCGTCGAGTGCCTCGGGCGGCGCCGGCACATCGTGACCGCCATGCCGGCGCAAGTTGCGTAGATCCCACACAATCGCCATGTTGCAGCGGCGCGCGCCGAAGGTGCGTGGATCGACATCCACGTGGTGGCGATCCACATACTCGCCACGATAGGTCGCGGGCGTGAACGCCTCATGCAAAAAGAGTCGCTGCACGCCTTCGCGGGAATATTCGAGCGCGAAATAAGCGAAGGTCGAGAACCCCGTCAGATGCAGCAGACTCGTGACGATGCGCGTGCGCTCCGCCTCGCTCTGCGCACTGGCCAGCATGTCGGCCACGCCAAGGCGCGGCGCGTCTTTCTGTTCGACCGCCGCCGGTTTCGAGTCGTTGTACCAGACCACCGGAATCGAATGCGCGCGCTGCATCGCGTCGCCCGCAACGCTCCCTGCGCCCACAACGTTCTCCGCCGGCAGCATGTCTACAGGATGATCTTCGCTTAGCGCAATGCCGGACATCGGTTCCTCAACGCAGCGACGCAGATTTCGCTCAGTACGAACTACGGCGCGAAAAATAGCGACGAGATGAATGGAAGAAAAACGTTGCGGCGCGCAGGGTTTTTAAATTGCCGCTGATCGTTCTCGAAACATATCGTAATATCAATGCCGAACGATAGCGCAAGCAAAGCGCCTGTGGAAGAAGCAATAAAAAAGACCACAGATGTGCCGGGGTTTGATTCGTAGTCCACTAGAAAAAGAGGAATCCCACCCCAATGACACCGTCAGACGGCTCTCCCGTGGTCGAATGGTTCTCGCAAGCCGATGTGCTTGCCTACCTCCAGCCGCATCACCATGCAGGCGTTATCCAGGACACTACGAAAAATCGCACGCCTGATCATTTCGTTTTTACCGACCTCTCCGCACCACCCGGAAAATTCGACCCATCTCTCGCCGACTTCAGCGAATACCGCACACAGTTGCGCGATGCAGGCTTCAGCACCTTGAGCTACGGCGCCTTCGAAATGATCGGCCGCCGTGTGTTGCATGCGCATCTGTTGCGCGACCTCGCGCCGGTCTCGTTCGCGCAGCCTTACTTCGAGGGCATGTGGTACGAAGTCGATCCACGCTTCGCCGAAGTGCAGCAAAGCGGTTTCCCCGTCGCGTGGCGGCTCGCCCGCATCGAAGAAGACGCGCAACGCAGCGGCGACCGGCGCAAGCTCGCGCTCGTCGCGGCACTGCGCGCGCATGCGATGAATAGCGGCGTGATCTTCAGCCTGTCGGCCCCGCAACTCGGTCTGAGCGTCAGTGTTGGACTCACGTCCGAACTGCACGACTCCGACTGGATCAACGATCGCGTGATCGGCACGGCGCTCGCTGTCAGCCTCGCCGTGCATCGCTTCGCGCAGCCGTTTCTCGAGGACCGGGTACGTGCCACGCGCGTCATCGCGCTCGAGCCCGAACAGGAAGCGGTACTCCGACGGCTCGTGCAAGGCCTGTCCGATCAGGAGATCGCCGACGCGCTGCGGACTTCGCTGCACAAGGTCAGCTATCACATCCAGATGCTCGAACGCATCTTCAACGTGCAGAACCGCGCGCAACTCGCCTATCTGGCCGCGCGGCGCGTCGTGGTGTAGGCCCCTTTGTGACGGCGCCGCTGCGCCGTTTGGGCGTTTCGTAGTCGGGCGCGCCGCCAGCTGCCAAAGTGTCCCGAACGCTACGAGGCGCCCCCGATTCTCTCCTGACTGTCCCCGCTAAACTCGATCGCAACCGGATACCTGAGGGCGTCGGCTTGCGCGTGCTCCACGCAAGCCGTCCCGCTGCGTGCCGGGCGATGCACTCGCATCCGCGCAACGCCAACGCAACGCCGACACAAAGCGCTAGGTGGTGCCGAACCGGATACACGGTCGGGCTATAAACAAGGGAGTCGATACTCGACGATGGCAGATCTGAAGGCGCTTCCGCGCGACTGGCTGCGGCTATTTCCGGCTGGCGCAAATGCATCCGGCATTCGCCGCGCCGGGTCGCCACGCGCCGATCTGTTCCTCGCGGCGTTCATCGTCGCCGTGATCGCGTTGTTCATCCTGCCGCTGCCGCAAGCCGCGCTCGACGGGATGATTTCGCTGAACCTCGCGATCAGCGTCGTGTTGCTGACGGTGTCGACCTATGTGCCTTCGGCAGTGAGCTTTTCGTCATTCCCGGCACTGCTGCTGTTTACAACGCTGTTTCGTCTCGCGCTGAACATCGCGTCATGCAAGCTCATCCTGCTGCACGCGAACGCGGGCCATGTGATCGACGCGTTCGGCCGGCTCGTCGTCGGCAACAACGTTGTCGTGGGTGGCGTGGTCTTTCTGGTGATCGCGGTCGTGCAGTTCATCGTCATCGCCAAAGGTTCGGAGCGCGTCGCGGAAGTCGGCGCGCGTTTTTCGCTCGATGCCATGCCGGGCAAGCAGATGAGCATCGACGCCGATCTGCGCGCCGGCATCATCAGTGCCGACGAGGCACGCGAGCGGCGCGAAAAGCTCGAGCAGGAATCGCAATTGCACGGCGCGATGGACGGCGCGATGAAGTTCGTCAAGGGCGACGCCATCGCCGGGCTCGTCATCGCGTTCATCAATATCGTCGCGGGCATCGCGGTCGGCACGCTGATGCACGACATGAGCATCGGCGAGGCGCTGCAGCGTTACGCGATCCTGACGGTGGGCGACGGCATGGCGTCGCAGATTCCGTCGTTGCTGGTATCGATCGCCGCCGGCATCGTGACGACCCGCGTCGCGACGCGCGACGCCCGTCAGCGTCAGTTGGGCGAGCAGCTTGGCGAACAACTCGGCGCGCATCCGCGTGCGCTGCTGATCGCCGCGCTGGTGCTCGCCGGTTTCCTGATCGTGCCGGGTTTTCCGAAGTGGTCGTTCGCGCTGATCTCGGGGGCGCTCGGCACCTTCGCGGTCGTTCAGATGAAGCGGCGCACAACGGCGCCGACCTTCAACCTGATCAGTATCACGGGCCGCGTCGGCGATGCGCAAGGCGAAGGACAATCCGCGCGCGTGACCCATGCAGCCGGCGTCACGTCGCTGATCGCGGTGACGCTCGCAGCGGACCTGCGCGGCGCGCTGAACCTCGCGCAGTTGCAGGCCTCGCTGTCGAGCGCGAAGGCGCGGGTCGACGCGGACATCGGCACAGTGTTTCCACGTATCTCGCTGAACGACGACGAAACGGCGCCAGACGGCACCTACCGGATCTATCTGCAAGACGTGCTTGCCGCGCACGGTGCGCTCAAACCCGGCTGGTTTCTGTGGGACGGCGTGTCGCCGCTACCGGAACAGGCCGAGCGGCAGCCCGCCGAGGCATTCGGGCCGTATGCGACAGCGTTGTGGATCAAGGGCGACGCGGCGCAAGCCGAAGGCAAACCGCTCTCGAGCGAAGCGGCGCTCGGCGCGCATGTCGAACAGATCGTGCGGCAGCATGCCGACGAATTGCTCGGCATCCAGGAAACCCAGGCGCTCGTGCATCTGGCGCGGCGCGACCATCCGGAGCTGGTCGGCGAACTGACCCGGCTCGTGCCGCTGCAGCGCGTCACCGAAGTGCTGCGCCGCCTGCTCGCCGAACAGGTACCGATCCGCAATCTGCGTGTGATCTTCGAAAGCCTGATCACGTGGGCGCCGAATGAACCCGACGACGTGATCGCGCTAGTCGAGCTGGTCCGCATCGACCTACGCCGGATGATCACCGACCGGCACGCGGGCGCGGCGCGCCAGCTGCGCGTCGTGCTGTTCGAACAGAACCTGCAGGAACGCATCGAGAAAGCGGTGATGCGTACCCGGCAGGGCAATTTTCTGGCGCTGCCGAGCGGCGTCAAGCAGGACATCTGCGAGCAGGTCCGCGCGATCGTCAATGCGTCGAGCGCGGCGCCGGGCGCGCACGGCAATGCACGGCTCGCGGTGATGATCGCGCTCGGCGCGCGCCGCTACGCGAAGTCGATTCTGCAGCCCGTACTGCCCGATCTGCCGGTGCTGTCGTATCAGGAGATCGAAGAGGACGTGCAGTTGCATACGGTGGGCTGGGTGAAAAATCCAGCCGACGACGGCACGCCAGGCGCGGGCGCCGACGTGCGGACGGCAACGGGCGCGACGCCATGACGAGCTCGACGATCCTCGACCTGACGCAGCAGGCGCTGATGCTGGTGCTGCTGCTGTCGCTGCCGATCGTGCTGGTCGCCACCGTCACGGGTCTCGCGGTCGCGGTGCTGCAAGCCGTCACGCAGGTGCAGGACGCAAATCTCGGCATCGCCGTCAGGCTGGTCGCCGTGATGGTTGCGCTGGTGGTGCTGTCGGGATGGCTGGGGGGCGAGGTGCTGCGCTTTGCGCAGCAAGCGCTGACGCGATTGTTTGTTTCCACAACAGGTGTTTTCTGATGCGCCAACGTGCAGTTCCGTTCTCCTTCGACAGGCGGCGTGCACAAGCCGCCGCGATGCTGCTGTTCGCAACGGCCCTCCTCTCCGTGTCGCTGCTCACGGCGCTGTCGCAGCCCGCTCGCGCGGCCGAACTGCGCTGGCGCAACCGGCCCTTTACGATCGTCGCGAACGGCCGCAAGATCGCCGACTTCATCCGCGAGCTCGCGTCGTCGCAAGGCGTGACCGCGGTTGTCGATCCGAAGGTGGACGGCGTGATCAGCGGCCGCTTTTCAGGCACGCCGCAGCAGACGCTCGACACGATCTGCTCGACCTACGGCCTCACGTGGTATTACGACGGCTCGTTCCTGTACATCGATCCGGCGGATCAGTCACAGAGCCAGGTGATTCCGATCCCGCCGAATTCGGCCGGCGAAATCGGCCGTGCGCTCGAGACCATGCAGATCACCGACAAGCGCTTCGCGCTCGTCATCAACGACCGTGCGAACAGCATCTATGTATCCGGTCCGCGCCGCTATATCGAACTGGTGCGGCAGGCGGTCGGCTCGGTCGGCAATCCGTCGTCGAACGGCCAGCTCGCGGACGTGCGCGCATTCCGGCTGCACTACGGCTGGGCCTCCGACTTCACCGTGAACCGCTCGGGCAAGGAAGTCGTGATCCCCGGCGTCGCGACGATGTTGAAGCGCCTGTACGGCAAAGGCGGCAACCACAGCAACACGACACCGGTGAATGCGACGCTCGGCGCGGCCGCACGGCAAATGAAGCTCGGCTCCGGCGTGACGATCGCGGTGCCGCGTATCGAGTTTCCCGATATCGCGGGCGGCCCGTCCGCCAACAGCGGCTATGGCGCCTCGGGGCTGTCGGCGGACGGCGTGAGCCCGTTCGCGAACAACGCCGATACGCTGCCGCAGATCGAAGCCGATCCGGCGATCAACGCGGTACTCGTGCGCGACCTGCCGGAGAACATGTACCGCTACCAGTCGCTCATCAACGACCTCGACGTACGGCCGCGGATTGTCGAGATCAACGTGACGATCATCGATATCGACGAGAACTCGCTCGACAGCCTGGGCATCGACTGGCGCCTGCATACCTCGCACGGCGACGTGCAGATCGGCAACGGTTCGAGCCCGCTGAACGGCAACACGCAATACAACGGCGGCGGCAACCCACCGCTCACGTTCGGCGTCGGCACGAGCGAACAGGGCCAGACGGGCACCTTCCTGCCGACCGGCATCGCGCTCACCGCATCGATCGGCGGCTCGTTGCGCGACTATCTGCTGACCCGCGTCAACGCACTCGCGCAGAACGGCAACGCGGAGCTGCATTCGAAGCCGAAGGTGCTCGCACTCGACAACACCGAGGCCATTCTCGAAAACCTCACGCAGTTCTACGTGCAGGTGCAGGGCTACCAGGATTCGTCGCTATATAGCGTGACGACCGGCACGAGCATCAAGGTCACGCCGATGATCGTCGACGACGGCGCGGCGCCGCCCGCGAACGCGAGTGCAGCGCCGGGCGCAAGCCCGCAAAGCGTGATGATGTCGATCGACATTCAGGACGGCAACGTCGTACCCGGCCAGTCGGTATCGAACATCCCGGTCATCCAGCAACGCAACATCGTCACCAAGACGATGATCGATGAAGGCAAGAGTCTCCTGATCGCCGGCTTCAACAACGACCAGGTACAGATCAACAAGAGCGGCGTGCCGTGGCTGTCGAATATTCCGTGGATCGGCAACCTGTTCAAGTACACCGACAAGACTGGCGACCACATGGAGCGTTTCTATCTGCTCACGCCGCGCGTGGTCAGCAACGCGTCGATGTATGCGCCGGACGGCGCGCCCATCAACCCGGGCGCCGGCAATGTGCCGGACGCGAACGGGATGTCGATGTACCGGCCGCCCGACAACGATATCGCCGTGCCGCTCACGCCCAAACCGCTGCCCGGCTCGCGTTTCGGACCGCCCCTGCCCCCGCCGCCGCAAGACCCGGCGTCACAGCCGGCGGCGACGCAAAGCAGCGCGCCGGCCGTGACGCAAGCCGGTGCGCCAACCAGCACGCCAACAGGATCGCAGGATCATGTCTTCAACCATCCTTGATCCGCACCGCACCGCGTTGAACGCGCCACCCGCGCCGACGCAGGATGCCGCGGCGTCGCCGTGGAACCTGTGCTTTCTGAGCGGACCGATGTACGGCCGCACGATGTCGCTCGCGCGCGGCGCGAACTGGATCGGCACCTCGGCCGACTGCGAAGTCATCCTGCCCGATCGCGAGATCGGCGCGAAGCAGGTGTGCCTGCAGGTCGGCGCGCTGGCCGTGACCGTGCAAAACATCGGCACGGAAAATAGCGCGCCGGTGCTCTTCAACGACGAAGCGCTCGCCGCGGGCCGCCGTTCGCTGACGCCCGGCGACGTCGTGACGGTCGGCTCGATTCGACTCGGTATTGCCCGCAATGCGCAGGCTGCCGCCGCGCTGCCCGCCGAAAGCGAGAAACCGTCTGCTGAACACGACACGGTGTGGCCCGGCTGGCTTGCCGGCGCAATGCGTCGCGTCGGCAGCCGCCGCTTCGTGCTGGTGCTGGCCGCACTGTGGCTCGGCGTGGCGCTGGGTGCGCTCGGCTACGGCCTGGTCGCGTGGTCAGGCAGTCTGCCCTGGCAGCAGGAATCGGCGCTCGCACGCGTGCACCGGCTGCAGCAGGCGCTGCGTGTCTATCCGGAATTGAGCGTGGCGCCGCGTGACGACGGGGCGCTCGTCACCGGCTACGTGAAAGACGGTGCCGAGCGCGACAAGGTCGCACAGATCGTCGCCGGTGTCGATAACGCCGCGCTCGGCAATCTGTATGTGGTGAGCGACCTGCTCGCGACCGCGCAAACCTATTTCAGCGATACGCCGCTGACGGTGTCGTATCTCGGCCGCGGCAAGATCGAACTCAGCGGCGACGCGCCGCGCACGCAGGTCGCACAGCGCATCCAGAACTACATGAAGGACGCGCGCCCCGCGCTCGAGGTCGTCGATCACGTGCATTACGACGACCCGGCTGCGCCGACGCACACCGGCATGCTGGGCGGCGCCGGCGGCATCCCGGAGATCGTCACCGTTTTTGCGGGCGACGGCGATCAGCGCTACATCGAGACCGCCGACGGCAGCCGCTATTTCGAGGGCGCAAAGATGAAACAGGGGCCGACCGTCGTATCGATCGGCCCGGACGACGTGGTGTTCGAAAGCGAAGGCCGCCAGATCACGATGCCGCTCGGCGGCAGTCGCGCCGGCACGCCGACGGCGACACCGGACGGCGCCTCGACCGCGCTCGTGACGGGCGGCGCGGCGGCCGGCGTGGCGTTGCCGGCGCCCGGCTCGGGCGCGCTTCAGGCCAGCGCGGCAGCAGCCGCCCCGCTGGCGCCGAATGCCTCAGGCACACCCGCTTCAGCCGCGCCCTCGCGCGCGGCTGAAGCCCCGTAGGAGCAGCAACACAGGGATCACTTATTCGCGTGCGGCGCGCCACAAGCGGCGCCCACGTCACCCGACGCAGGCCGGCGCGCGCACCCGCAGCGCGGCGGCAGGCGAAAGCGGCGTACGGCATAAGGCCGTGCTGCCGAAGTCGTTGTTCACGCACCAAGGAGCTACACATGAGCACAACTCAACCCACCGGCCCCGTCACCGATACCGGCGCCGTGCAGGACCAGGCCAACCAGTTGATCGAGGCACAGACGAAGCTGACCGAAATCCAGTTCCAGGTACAAAGCTCGACGAGCACCTTCCAGACCACCGGCGCGGTGACGTCGGCAGCCGGGACGGCCGCGTCGCAGGCAGCGGAGCATATCGGTTCGGCAGGCCGCTCCTGAGCCCGGGCGCTGGCCGCCCGCGCGTCGCGGGACCGCACTCGCCGATGACCGTCATCGGCGGCGGGGTCGCGCACGTGCAGAGCGGCCGGTTGCCCGCGCTGTTCCATGCTATCCACGAGGAGAGCAGATCATGAATGTTTCAGGTGTCGCGCCGCCCGCCACGGCAGCGCTCGCAAACGCTGCGCAGACGGCTCAGGCCGGCGCGCAGAACAAGGCCCAGGACGGAGCGCAGGTCCGGCAGTTCGACGGTTTGATGCAGCCGTCCGATGCACATGCAGCCAATACGGCGGCGGCAGCCGGGCAGGCCGCCGCGCCGGGCGCACCCCAAGCCCCTGCTCAGGCTGCGCAGGCCATGGCCCTCCAGGCGCCCACCACGGCGGTACAGATGACGCCGCAGACGGCGCCCTCGTCGCTCGTCGAGCGTTTGCGCGATTTCACGACCGACCTCGACACACGCTATTCCAGCCTGCAAAAACATCAGGTTCAGATGCTCACGTCGATGACGCAGAACGCCAACGATCCGATGATGGCGATGGCCCAGGCGATGGACTTCCAGTGGAGCGCGACCACCACGATCTCCGAATATCAGTTGAGCCTCGCGGTCGCGCAAGCGACCAATGGTTTGACTCACTCGATTCTGAAGAACCAGGAATGACGGCTCACCGTTTCACTCAAGGTTCCCGACGGTCGGCGCGTTCCGCGCGCGAGCACACCTCGCGTGCGTCATTCCGTCGTTGCGTGGCGCGCGTCGCGCTCGCCAGCGCGCTCGTGCTGCTGGCGGGCTGCCAGAAGGAGTTGTACTCGGGTCTGTCCGAATCCGAAGCCAACCAGATGATCGACGTACTGGGCGACGCCGGCATTTCGGCATCGAAAGACAACGACGCGCGCGACGGATCCGACCAGCAGGCATGGCAGGTCGAAGTATCCGAGAACGACATCCATTCCGCATTGTCCGTGCTGCGCACCAACGGCTTGCCGAAGCCGCATTTCGCGAGCATCGGTGAACTGTTCCAGAAGCAGGGGCTGGTCTCGACGCCCGCCGAAGAGCGCATGCGCTATCTCTATGGCGTATCGCAGGATCTGTCGCGCACGTTGCAGGACATTCAGGGTGTCGTTGTTGCACGCGTGCAGGTGGTGATTCCGGAAAACGATCCGCTCGCCGACAAGATCAAGCCGTCTTCAGCAGCGGTGTATATCCGCTACAAGCCAGGTGTCGATCTGCGCGCGATGGCGCCGATGGTGAAGGATCTCGTCGCGCACAGCATCGAAGGATTGCAGTACGACAACGTCTCGCTGTTTCTGCAGCCCGCGGCGGAAAAGGCACCGCCTCCCAACGGCATTAGCAATGCCGTGAACGACGTCGTGCGCCTGCGCTCGCCGCTCGGCTGGCTGGTCGGCGCGCTGATCCTGCTGACGCTCGCGGTGATTGCTCTGTCGGCCGCGCGCCGCGGGATGTTCGGTGGCCGTCTCGCCGGGCTGCTCGGCAGCAGCAGCAGCGGCCGCGGCGGCGAAGCGGGCACGCGCAGCGTGCGCGCGAGCGGCGCGCGGGACAGTGCCTAGTCCCCGCCACCGCCGTATGCGTGCCGCGTGTCGCCCCCCGCCCGTGCGGCCGACAACGCCGCGGAGCGCGCGATGAGCACACCGTGGCTGCACGCACTCGACACGCCCGCACCGCCGCGGCGCGTGCCGTTCTACCGGATGGTGTGCGAGTTCAATCTGCGCCCTGACCTGTATCTGCACGTCACCCGCGTGCCGCCGGAGTGGCCCGCCGCCTACCGGCAACTGTCGCGCTTCGGCGACGCGGGCCGGCGCCTGATCGCACGTCATCTGCTCGACGCGCAGGCCGTCGCGCGGCTCACCGACTTCGACGCCGCCACCCCGCTCGCACGGCTTGCACTCTTGCCGGGCGCCGCGCTCGAACAACTCGCGACGTACGCAGGTTTGCTGTTGCACCGGCACTGGCTGCGCGACGCGTTGCAGGTGCGCCGCGTGCGTGCCGAAATCGTCGCGAAAGTCGGCGCGGATGCCTTGGCGCTAACACTCGAACGCGCGCCCGAATTCGCCACGCTGGGCGACACGCTCGAACCATGGGCCGCCGATCCCGCCGTCCTGCCGGCATTGATTCGCGCGCGCGGCGGGCGTCTGGTCGCCGATTTCATTGCCGCGGCGGGCGTGCCGGTCGAGCGCCGCGTGCGCCTGAAATTCAATCGCGCGATCGACGACGAAGCGCCCTATCTGCTCAATCACGCACAGCGCGACCAGTTCGGCGAGCTGCTGTTCCTGTTTCTGATTCCCGAGAGGTTAGCGACATGGGATTGGCTTTTCTGATTACCAGCGACAACCTGCAATTGCTGTCCGAACGCAAGGTGCTCAAGGAACGCGAATATGCGGCACTGCTCGATGCGTCGGCGGTAATCGCAACGGCGCGCGAGGAAGCCGAGCGGATCGTCGCCGCCGCGCAGCGCGAGTTCGAAGCACGTCAGGCAGCCGGCTATGAAGAAGGATTGCGCCGCGCGCAAAAGGAATACGCGGCGCAGACCTACAGCCAGGCGTTGTCCGCGGCGAAAACGATGGAGTCGATGAAAGATTCGATGGCGGAAATCGTCGTCAAGGCCGTGCGCGCGATCGTCGGCGAAATGAAACCGCAGCAGCTTTACGAAGCGGCGCTCACCCGCATCATGCCGCTCGTGCGCGACGAACCCTTTCTGATCGTGCATGTCGCGCCGGGCCGCAGCGACGAGATGAAAGAGGCGCTCGCCGGTGCATTCGCCGGACAGGGACTGTCGCAGAAGATTCGCGTCGTCGAAGACGCGCAACTCGCGAGTCGCGCCTGCATGGTCGAAACACCATCCGGGCGCATCGACGCGAGCCTCGATTTGCAAATCGACGCGCTGCGTCAGGCGATCCGCCGCGAACCGCTCAAAGGTGCCGTGCGATGAACGCCTACAGCGACGCCGCCGCGCACCCCGAGGACGACGACGCGCTATCGCTCGACAGCGGAAGACTGGTCGGCGATCTGGATGCGGGACTCGCGTTCTTCTCGCCGGTGTCGGTGCAGGGACGCGTGAATCATGCAGTCGGCCAGATTCTGAACGCCACCGGCATCCGCGCGCGGCTCGGCGAAATCTGCGAATTGCGCACGCCCAATCAACCGACGCTGCTCGCCGAGGTGGTCGGCTTTTCGCGGCAGACCACGCTGCTCACGCCGCTGGGCGAGGTCGCCGGTCTGTCGCCGGAAACGATCGTCGTGCCGTCCGGGCGCGAGCATATGTTTCCGGTCGGTGCGGCTCTCTTCGGCCGCGTGCTCGACGGCCTCGGCCAGCCGCTCGACGACCGCGGTCCGGTGACCGGCGCCGCATGGGTATCGACCCAGCAGTCGCCGCCCAATCCGCTGGCGCGCCGGATGATCGACACGCCGTTCGCGACCGGCGTACGGGTGATCGACGGCCTGATGACGCTCGGCGAAGGACAGCGTGTGGGCATCTTCGCGCCGTCGGGCGTCGGCAAGAGCACGTTGCTCGGCATGATCGCGCGCGGCGCGAAGGCCGACGTCAACGTGATTGCACTCGTCGGCGAACGCGGCCGCGAGGTGCGCGAGTTCATCGAACACGCGTTGTCGCCCGAGGTGCGCGCACGTTCGATCCTCGTCGTCTCGACCTCGGACCGGCCGGCGATGGAACGCGTCAAGTCCGCGCTCGTCGCGACCGCGATCGCCGAGCACTTTCGCGATGCCGGCAAGCGCGTGCTGCTGCTCGTGGATTCGCTGACGCGTTTTGCGCGCGCGCAGCGCGAGGTCGGCCTCGCGAGCGGTGAGCCGCCGACGCGGCGCAGCTTTCCGCCGTCGACCTTCGCGGTGTTGCCGCGTCTGCTCGAACGCGCGGGACAAGGCGCTAACGGCTCCATCACCGCGCTTTACACGGTGCTGGTGGAAGGCGACGAAGAGTCGGACCCGATCGCCGAAGAAGTGCGCTCGATTCTCGACGGCCATATCGTGCTGTCGCGCAAGATCGCGCTCGCCAATCGCTATCCGGCGATCGACGTGCTCGCGAGCCTGTCGCGCGTGATGCCGCTCGTGACCACCGCGGCGCATCAGCGTGCGGCGGGTCGGTTACGCGAACTGCTCGCGAAGTATCAGGAGATCGAACTGCTGGTGCAGATCGGCGAATACCGCGAGGGCAGCGACCGGCTCGGCGACCTCGCGTTGCGCGCCCGCGATGCGTTGAGCGCCTTCTGCGCGCAACCCGCCACCGAGAACGCCCCGTTCGATGCCCTGCTCGCGCGTCTCACCCGCCTCGCCAACGACCATGTCTGAAGCCGACGACGCGGCCGTGCTGGCCACCCTCGCCCGTCTGCGCCGGGTACGCGAGATGCGCTCGCAACTGGCGCGCGTCGCGGCCGCGCGTCAGCAAGGCATCGCCGCGCAAAGCCGGCGCGCGCTCAACGACGCGCAACAACGACTGACCCGACAGATGGCGCTCAAGGCGGCGATCCAGCAACGCCTCGTGGACGGCGCGGACGGACATGTCCCTGCCGGCTCGGCGCGCGCGCTGCAGGAAGCGGCCGCCGACACGCGCACCGCGAATCTGCAGATCGGCACGGCGACGCAATCAGTCGAGCAGGCCAACGCGACCCACGACGGCCACGAAGCCGAACTCGCGCAACTGCAACGTGCCGCAAGGCGCGCAAAAGCGGCGGAAGACAAGCTCGAGAAAGCCGGCGAAAAAGCGCAACGCACGGTCGCCGCGCGCATCGAACGCGCCGCCGAAGAGGTCGCGGACAGTCACGCGATCCGCGGTTTTTCATCCGCGGCGCCATTCCCGATCGGCGCGGATCATGCGACGGCTGCGCAGGCAGCCGGGCCCGCCGCCGAAGAAGAAGTTCCGTCACAGTCCGACGCTCCGCCCTTCCCCCACCCCGACAGCCGATGCTAGACCAGGCGCTGAATTTCAGCGACATCGCCGCGGGCGCGAGGCCGATCCTCTTCGTGATGCCGCGCCTCCTGCCGATCATGCTGATCGTGCCGGTCTTCAACGAGCAGATCGTGACGGGCCTCGTGCGCAACGGTCTCGCGGTGGTGATCGCCGCGTTCGTCGCGCCGGCCATCGACCCCGCGCAGATCGCCGATCTGCCATTTCTGATCTGGTGCCTGCTCGCCGCGAAAGAGGCGTTGATCGGCATCCTGCTGGCCGGCGCGATGAGCGCGGTGCTATTCGCGATCCAGGGTGTGGGCTATCTGATCGACTTCCAGACCGGCAGCGGCAATGCGGCCTTCTTCGATCCGATGGGCGGCCACGACGGCGGGCCGACCTCGGGCTTCCTGAACTACGTCGCGATTACCCTGTTCGTCACAGCGGGTGGCCTGCAGATGATCGTGCAACTGTTCGCGCAGTCCTACACGTGGTGGCCGATCGGCGCGCTGACGCCGAACCTGTCCGCGGTGCTCTCCACTTTCATCCTGCGCCAGACCGATGCGGTGTTCGTGTGGATGGTCAAGCTCGCCGCACCCGTCGTGATCGTGCTCGTGCTGGTCGAAGCGGGCATCGGGCTGGTGGGCCGAGCGGTGCCGCAACTGAATATCTTCACGTTCTCGCAGCCGGTCAAGAGCGCGCTGGCGATGCTGATGATGGTGATGTTCATGCCGCTCGTCTATGCGTCCCTGCACGCGCAGTTGAGCCCCGACAGCGGCATGATCGCGCTGCTGCGGAACCTGCTGCGAAGCGCGCCCTGAAGCCACTTCCGTCAGGACAGACACAAAAGACGCACACACCATGGCCGAAAAGAGTCAGCAACCCACCGCCAAACGGCTGCGCGAAGCCCGCGAGAAAGGTGACGTTCCGAAAAGCGCGGAGACGATTTCGACCGCGGTGTTTGTCGGCGTCTGTATTGCGGTGACGACCGGCGGTGCGCAAATTCTTGCGTACGTGCAAGCACTGTTCCGACTCGTGTTCGAGGCAAGCGGCGCGCCCGATCCCGGTGCGCGGATCGCGGTGCTGCTCGACGGCGCCGCGCACGCGTGGCTGCAGGCGTCGCTCGTCTTTGTCGGCGTCGGTTTTGCGGCCGGTGTGCTCGCGGGTTTCGTGCAGGTAGGCGGTGTGATGGCGTGGAGCCGGCTCGTGCCGTCGCTCGGGCGCATCAATCCCGCTGAAGGGTTGAAGAACCTATGGTCAGTGCGCAACCTCGTCAATCTCGCGAAGATGCTGCTGAAGACCACACTGCTGATCGCCGTGCTCGGCTCGCTGATCTACGCGTCGCTTGATCCGTCGGTGCAGTCCGGCTTCACGCAGCCGCTGTCGATTCTCGCGCTGCTCGCGCATCTGCTGGTCATGCTGTTCGGCTGGGCCGCGCTCATCTTCATCGTGATGGCGTTGATCGATATCGTGCATCAGCGTTTCGAGTTCAGTCAGAAGATGAAGATGTCGATCGAGGACGTGCGGCGCGAGCGCAAGGAAGACGAAGGCGACCCGCATATCCAGTCGCGACGCCGCATGATCGCGATGGAAATGCAGCTCGCGTCGCTGAACGACAAGATCGGCTACGCGTCGGTGGTGGTGTATTCGTCGCGCGTGGCGGTGGCCCTCTATTACGGCGGACTCGGCACGCTGCCGTGGGTGCTCGCGCGCGGCGAAGGCGAAGTTGCCGAGCGGATCGTCAAGCTCGCGCAGACCGAGTTGCGGCCGACACTCGCGAACGTCGGGCTCGCTGAAGCGCTGTACGAAACCACGCGTGAGAACGGCACGATCGAGGCGCACCACTTCGAGGAAGTGGCGCGCTTGCTGAAGTGGGCGAAAGGCTCAGGCTAGACCCGGCCGGCAAACAGACGGAGACTGCTCTGTCCGCTGTCCGCTGTCCGCTGCTCGCCACTCTCTCCTGGCTCCTGGCTCCTGGCTCCTAACCTACAATAATCGCCTGCCCCGGATCGATCGACGACGGCTGTTTCGCCACTGACGGATTGAGCTGCAGCACCTCGGCGAATGCCATTGCATCCTGCCGGTTACGCGACATTGTCTGCTGCTCGGCCGCCGAAACATGCGCGGCATCCAGCAGCGAACGCCGGTTGCGATCGGCAATCACCCACAGCGAATCACCTTCGACGACGAAGTACTGCTTCGGCTGGTTTGATGGCGGAGTCGTGGACGGGCTGCCGGTCGGCGCTGGTTGCGTTGAGGACGTCGAACCGGGCGCGGGCGAAGACCTGGTCGACGGCGTCGACGGCGATGTCGACGTCACGCCAGCTCCCGGAGTCGGACTGACCGACGGCGCCGTGGGCACGCCCGACGGCAGCGAACCCGGCGCCGGACTGGCCGACGCCCCCGGCTGCTGCAGATGCTGCGCATTGCCCGGATTCTTCGTGTTCTGACTCGAGCCACCGGACAAGAAGCTCTGAATCAGCGTGCCCGCGAAAATGCCCACCGGCGCGAGCGCCAGTACAGTCGGAAAACGCTCCATGCCCGGCGTCGCGTTGGGGAACTGGGTATGCAACCGCCCCGCGCCGAGAATCGTCGCGGAGGTGATCGCGAGGCCGCCCAGCACCGGATGCCCCTCGCCGATCTGCACGATGGCGCTCGCAAAGCCCGCCGCCGAGGTCACGTAGTCGCCGGCCGCATCGACAAAACGGGTCACGCGGCTGCGTTTGTCGGCGTTGATCTCATGCGCGTTGCTGAGATAAACGAGACTCGTGTAGGTCATGCCGAGCGACGCCCCGAGCGTCGTCAGCACGGGGGCGAGCACGCCGTGATGCGCGGTGATGGTCGCGATGTTGGTCGCAATCGTCGCCGAGTAGCCGACGATCGCAGCGCCCCGTCCAATCAGGCCGACCGCATGACGCGGGCTGCCGTGATGCAAACGCTTTAACGACGTGCCGCCCACCACGCCCTGCATCTGCGCGAGCATGTCCGCCGCGACGGCTTTCGTGTGCGTGACCGTGTCGTCGAACGAAAGCTGGCCGGCGTCGTTCATCGCCCGCAGTTGCCCGGCTTTCAGCCGGCCTTCCTTCGCGATTAGCGACAACTGATCGACGCGCGCCTCGTCGAGGCGATTCGCGCCCAGCTGCGAGCGCAAACCGCGTTCGAGCCGGCCGACCACTGCGTCGAACACGCGCGGGTCACCGTTTTTCAAACTGGCGACCGCACCCTGATGCAGCGCCTGAAACACCCGGCCTGCCCGCGTGCCGACGAACAGCGAAGTCGCGGTATGGTGCAGCCCTTCGCTACCGAACGTATGCAGCAGATTGAGCGAATTGCCACCGAGCAGCAGCGCGGATGGCGTACCCACTGCAATCAGACCGCCGGAGCGCAGCCGGTTGCGCCAGCCGCGCGCGCGCGAGTGCACGCGCAGCGCATGCAGTTCAGCCTCGGCGCGCTGTCCCGGCGCAATGGGCTGCGAGCTGAGTTGCGCCACCGCTTTGTGGCTTGCGCTGATCGGCTTGGTGCCGTCATTGCGTAGTGCCGGGTCGGCGACCACCGCACGCCAATGCTCGGTCGGGTCCGCCGTGCCCGCTTTTTTCGCGGACAACGTCTTCACCTTCGGTGCGCTCACATGCGCGCCGATTTCATTCTTCCAGCGCGTCGAGAACGCGCGTGCGAGTTTTTCGGTGCGGCCGCGCGGAGGATTGTCGCTGGCCGTCCAGCCCTTCTCGGCATAGTCGATCGTCGCGAGGCGAGCACGGTTCAACAACGCGGTTGTGTTGCCCTCGTAAAGCTGCCGATGCAGCGTATCCAGTTGCTCCGGCGTCATGCCCTGAGCACGGCCGAGCCGTTCGACTTCGGCGAACAGCAACTGATGCTGGTCCGCAAGCGTCTGCGGACTGACGCGCTCGAATACGCGCGTGAGCGCATCGGCGCCATGCACCCGCGCGAGTTTGCCGGGTTCGCCGTGGTAGTCGACGATCGTCTGCGCGAGCGCCGTGGTGAGGTCCTGATTGGAGATAAAGTCGGCGCCGTGCGTGCCGTACGACAGGCCCATGTGAACCCATTGCAGGCTCGGCCGGTCGAGCACGGCCCTTAGCAACGCCACATGACCCGCGCCCGGCACCGATTCGGGCACCGAGTCCCAGCCGTGGAACGTGACCATCACCGTCGGCGCGCGGCTGTTCGGATTGTCTTTCGCCCACTTGTCGAGCGCGCTGAAGGTCCGCACGAAGTCGTGGTACGTGTCGTTGGTGCCCGCCTGGAAGCGCTGGTCTCTGCCCGACACGAGCGCGCGCGACGGCGCGGTTTCGAGACGGATCGCAAAGCCCGCTTCCGACGCCGCGTCGAGCCAGCGATGCAGATGATGCAGATCGTCGAGCGCGAGCGCCTCGCCGCCGGACCCCGCAGCCGGTTCGATCACGCCATTTTCACCATCGAAGCTCGCGCTTGCCTGATCGCCGAGCGCTCGCACCTCTCGCAGGAATGCCGGGTCATGCTGCTGGCCAAGCGCGGCCGCGAGCGAATGCGGATCGACCACGAGCGAGACCATCGGCATCGCCCCGCCATAACGCCTGATCTGCGCCGTCATCAATGCGGGATCGTCACGCAGCGCAAAAGCGCGCGACATCGGCGCGATGCGGTCCTGAATGGCCGGGTCCGAACGCACGAACATCTGGATCATGCGCAGGTCCGCCACGTTGGCGACGCCGAAGCGGCGCGCCCACGTCTTGACCGGTATGGGCGCAAAACGCGACGGCGTGGTCGGGACGTCGCGCGCGACGTAATGCCTGTTGCCGAGCGACTTCCACATCTTAGGATCGGCCATCACGGTCTGCCGCCCGGCAGCGTTCAGCTGGAGCCGCTGGTCGGCCGGCCCGTGGCTGCGCTCGTTGAACGCCTTGATGCGGCCGAGTTCAGGGAACCAGCGTTCCAGTTTCGCCGCGCCATAGCGCAGGTTCGACTCCACCACCGTGGTGGTCGACAGACCTGGCTGATACGGCTCGATCTGCAGTGACGCCGCCGCGGCGGCACGCACCGTGCGCTTCCTGGCGCCGTTGCCCGCCTTGCCGCCCTTACTCCCCGCCTGCAATTCCTGGGTGAGCGCATTGATTTCACGCTTGACACCCTCATAGGTGTCAAAGATGCGAGTGGACAGCGCCTTGAATTCCGGCGACTGCTTGCCGAGCGTGTCCGCCTGCTTCCATTGCTGCTTCAGCACGGCTACCCGCTTGTCCAATGTGGCAAGACGCGTCGGCGCCGTACGCGCCAGAAACTCGTCGGGCTTCAGACGCGTCAACAGAAAGTGCACGTTTGCGCCATACGGACCCCGGCCCAACGGCATTTCGTCGAGACTGACACCCGGCTCGTTGACATTGCTGGCTCGTTCCTTGTTGTCGAACCAGCGCAGTTCGCTGTTGCGTGTGGCGATGATTCCATGCGGCGCCTCGAGCGTTTCGGCGATCGGGCCTTCGACGTCGTACACATAAATATAGTGCCCGGCGCCGATGCTTTTCTGCTCGATCGCGCGCAGCAAATGCAGCGCGTTCTGGCCGCTGAAGTCGACTACGCTCACCGGCTTGTCCGGCGACGGCAGCAGATTCAGGTCGACCAGCGGATTGCTTTCGCCAGCCTGTTGCGTGGGCCGCGCGAGCGCCTGCTGGCGACGCAGCAGGGTCACGGCCTTGCGGGCCGCCGTGGAGACCCGCGACGCGCCGTTGCGCGCCCCTTCGCTGCCTTGCGCAAGCCTCAACTGCCCGACGTCGCCCGCCTTGCGGCGCGGCTTCTTTTCCGGCTCGGCGGAATCCTTCTTCTCGGTCGGCTCGAAGCCGCCGACCCGCGCGACCGCCGCCGGCTCGCGGTCGCTGACGATAAAGCTCACGCCGCGCCGGCCCGCACGTCCCACCGGCATGCGGCCCGCCCGGCGCCGGAACGCCGAGCTCAGTTCGTGTTCGGGGATCACCGTGTCAGCAACCGGCGTTGTCTCGTGATAGATCCACTGGTGGAGCGTATTGCGCTCGGCATAGCCGAGCACCTTGCCGGTTTTATCCTCGACCGCGTAGATCTTCTGTTGCGCGTCGACCGCCTGTGCGGCGAGCTTTGGACGCTTGAAACGGGGCGCGTCGGCCAGCGCGGCAACGTCCTGCGTCAGCTGCGAATCGATCGGCTTGCCGGATGCGGCCACCTCCCAGGCCTGCTTGTCGTTCGACGCCTCGATCTTTGCCGCGCCGCCAAAGCGCGCGAGTTCGTCCGCGGCGACCGGCGATACGTAAAAGTCGTACTTCGCGCGCTCGGCAACAGTGTCGGCGGCGGACTGGTTCAACGCTCTGGTCAGTGCGCGTGGCACGTTTTTGTGCGCCAATGGCTGCGGCCTGGTGAGCTTGCCATGCTCGTCGGTTGCAAGCTCGGCCACGAACCGCGGCTGCGGATGCGCCGCGTCCACAGCCGGCCATGCGCCGTGCTTCGCGACCAGAATGTGTGCACCGCGCCCCGCTTGCCGGGCAAGGTCCTCGAGTTTCGGCACATGCGCGCCGTCGATCCGGCTCAGCGTCCGCAGGCCGTGTTCGTCGAGCCATGCCGCCGCGCGCGCTTCGGGCGTCAGTGCGGGCGGCTGGGCTGCGGCAGTGGTCGCCGGCGCATTCGGCGTGCCGGCATTCGGATCGGGTGCCGGCATCGCGCGGGGCGCGGCGCCATTGGCGATTTCGCCAGCCTGCTGCTCATAGAAGACCCGATAGCTCGGATGGCCAGGCAAGGATGTGCGCGCGTCGCCGAACACATTCGCAAGCCGTTCCACCGACGCGGGGTCGTCCGCGCGGGCGCGGCCGTATTCGCGTTCGATCGCGTCGGGCAGGCTGATCTGCGCACCGATATCGACACGCCCATCGGTCGCGGTCTTGATCTCGTCGCGCACGGAAAAAGCGTTCATCTGTGCGCGCGCTTCCGCGCGCAGCGCGCTCTGAGCGAAGGCCGGTGCGCTGCTGTAGTCAAGTGCGAGCTTGCCTTCAATGGCCTCGACCGCGTGGCCCGCCTCGTGCGCGAGCACATAAACCATCGCGCCGGCCTGCTGGAATTTGCCGTCGATGACGATGCGCCGGTTATGCGCATCGACCTTGCTGCCCTCGCCTGCGCGTCCGCGCACGACCTTCCAGCCTTCCTGTTTCCAGAGCCGCATCTGTTGCGTGAGCAGTTCCGAATGGCCGATCAGATCGAGCGCCGCGCGCGGCAGCGGCGCACCGCCGAAGCGCATGCGGATGCGCGTGATGAGCGATGGCTTTTGCGAAAACGCACCGGGCTGCGCGATCTCCTCGGCGTCGGGGTGCGCGAGTTCGATCTCGCCGCTATCGACGCCGTCCTGCACACTCTGGCGCACCGCGTCGATATCGTCGAGCGTGCTCAGATTGCGCAGCCGGTCGTTAAAACCGACCTCGCCCGGGTCACTGACCAGCACGTCGCCGTCGCGCGTGATCATCGCCTGAAAGTCGATATCGATCTCGTGCCGCTCGACCACGTCGCGAATCTGCTGCAGATGGGCAAGCCCCTGGCGCGAGATACGCGCCGGCAATTCGCCGTCCTCGATTGCATGGGTATGCATGATGCCGAGCGGCCGGTACAGCACGGCGACGCGATTGAACGCGGAAAACGGACCGCTCATCGACAGCGTGCGCAAGCCGAAACGGCGCAGCACCGCGAGCGCGTTCAACTCGGCCTCGGCCGCCTGCCGATGGAAGTCGGCATCGTAGCGCGGCCCGCGTTCCAGGACGCCGAGTGCCGCATCGTGACCAAGCTCGAACACCATCTTTTCGGCGCCGTAGCCGAGCACGGCACCGGCGTGCTGTTCGGCATCGAGCCGCTGTGCCGGATCACCGTCACGGTAGACACCGCGCCCGTCGGCGGCGAGCTCGCCCAGGTTGGGCGCGCCGAACGGCGCCGGGTCATAGCGGGTCAGCGCGCTGGCGTCGAGCAGCGTGCCGTCGGCCGCGATCGCTTCGGCCGGTGGCACGTAGATCGGCTGTTGCCACAGATTCGCGAGTTCCGCCGCGTGCTGCGGACTCGCGTGGCGGGCAGCGAGGATCACACGCACGTCGTCGCCGGCAAACGTGCGGCCGAGATCGAGTGCGAAGCCGCGCGCGTCGACAGGTACGCCGTCGAGCAATAATGTGCCGTCGGGCGCGGTGTCCGCATGCACGACGACCAGATCGCGTTCTTCGTTCTTCGAAGCGCGGCCCGATGGCTCCCGCTGCAGCGTACTCAGGTCCGGCACGTCCGGGCCGAACGGCGATGCATGATAGGCACGGGCACGTGTCCACTCGACGCGGTCGGGGAACGAGGCGGTGTGGCCGCTTGTGTCGGCTGTGCCACGCGCATTGGCGGTATCGCTGGTATCGCTGGTATCGCTGACGTCGGCGTGATAGCTGGTGCGGGCCTGCGCCGTGACCGCGGGCGTAACAGGTGCGGCCGGCCTTCCGGCGGCATCCGGCGTGCCGACGCGTGCGAGTCGCGCTTTCGCCAGCTCGATGTAATCGTCGATCATCTGCAGGCTGGTCGCACGAGGCTGCGCGCCCTCAGTGACCGATTCGAAGTCCGCCAGATAAAACGTCCCGTCGCGGCTGATCAGAAACTGTAAATCGCCGATCGCGACATTGCGCTCGACCATCCAGTCGCGCGTCGCGGTCAGGCTTTCGATCGACTTCGCATTAAAGAGGCTCGTGTCGTACACGGGTATGCTCGGCGCACGCTCCCCATGCATCTCGGTCTCCCGTGTCAGCGGCCGGTCGGCGGCACGATACGAATCCATCACCAGCGCATCGTGCCCATGGATGCGCGCGACGCCGTCGACCCGTGCCACGTAGGGCGCGCCCAGCGCCTGGAGCTGCTGTGTCTTCGCGACCATGTCGCGCGGATCGTCGACCACCTCGGGCTCGTCGATATCGTCTTCGAGCCGCTCGATCGGGTTGAGCTCGCGATACACGACCACCGTCTTGTCGCCGAGCTGCAGCGCGGTCTTGTACGCGCCGATGCCGCGCAACTGCCCGAGATGCGCTTCGGGGTCGATCTGACTACGCGTGCCATCCGTACCGGTCACATGAAACGTGCCGCTTTGCGCATCGAACTCGACAGGCCCGTCGAGGCCCGAACGGATCGGCCCGGGCGTCAACATTTCCCACTCGGTCGGCGCATCGGTGCGCGGCGTGAACACGTGCACGCCGGTGATATCGGCGATCTGCTGGGCACGCGCGCGCGTCACGTCGCTCGGGCGCGAGAACGGCAACGCGATGGGGTCGCCGCCGCTCTCGAGGCGGCTGGAGAAGAAGCGGTCGTCGAGCACAAGCCGGTGCGGTTCGGTGTTCAGCAATTCCTCGGCGAAACTCAGGCGCGTGACGCTCTCGAACGGCGAGCGCGCGAGCGCCCGGTCAAGACCCGCGTCAAGCGCAGGGCCGTATGCTTGCAAGCCTTCGCGCGTCGTCGGCAAGGGCTCAGGCACGGCGGGGCCTTCGCCGGGTTCGTGAGACTGCGGCGCGGGCATATGCCGCGCGGCGCGCGTCGGGAAGGCTGCTGGGTCTGGACGCGCGCGGTCATACGCTTCGTTGTAGAACTGCGCATACGTCTTGCCGGACGTGCCTGAGACGGGCGCTTCGGCGAACGCTTGCGTCAAACGCTCGACCGTGCCCGCGTAGTCGTCCGTTGGGGTCCATGCATCCGCTTCGCGCTGGATCGCCTCGGGCAGACGCACGTGCGCGGCGATATCGCCGCCGCCCGCCATGTCGATTTCGTAGCGCGCTTCGAATGCATTGATCTGCGCGCGCGCTTCAGCTTCGAGTGCTTTGCGCGTAAAGCGGCTGCGGCCGCTGTAGTCGAGGCCGCCACTGCCATCGATCGCCTCGACCGCATGTTTTGCTTCGTGCGCGAGCGCATAGGTCATGCTGCCCGGCTCACGCAGGCCACCGTCGAGCGTCACGCGTTTTTTCTTCGTGTCGATCCGGCTGCCGCGGCCTTCGCGGCCAACCTTCACGCGCCAGCCTTCGTCGTTCAGCATGCGCAGTTGCTGCGACAACGTGCCCGACTGCTGGGCGAGCGCGCTCACTTCATTGGGCAGCGGCGCGCCGCCGAAGCGCATCTGCAGACGCGCCAGCAGACCGGCCTTGTTGCTGTCGGCGGCCGGTGAGGTCTCTTCCATTTCCGGATGCGCGAATTCGATGCCGTCGGTATCGGCCTCCTCCGTCTCCGTCGGTTTCTGGCCATCGCGGGCCTTGCCGGCAGCCTGTGCGTCAGCGTCTTCATTGCTCGTGCGGCTCGGGTCTTTCGGCACATACAGACCGTTGCGATAGGTTTGCGGCGCATCTGTCGCGCGCGGCGCCTGCGCATCGGCGAGCGCCTCCGAACCCGCGACGTACAGGCCGCTCTCGCGCAGTGTGAGCCCTTGTGCATCGGCCGGCGCGCCCGGCGCGGGATCGAAACGGATAAAACCACTGGCGCCGCGCAACGCGCCGTCGGCCGCGAGCGCGTTGCGCGGCGCGACGAAGACCGGCTCGTTCCACGCGTTCGCGAGTTCCGGTGCGATCTTCGCTTCCTCACTGCCTTCGATCAGAACGATCGGCCTCGCATCGGATGCCGCGGACGACGCGGCGAGGCGCGCCGCCGGTGCCGCTTCGCTTTCCGCGAGCGGTTGCCCGTCCGGGCCGAGTAAGGTGTTGTTGCTCTTGCTGGCGTCGTTGCGCACGACGTACAGCGTGCTGCCGTCATAGTCGCGCGGCTCGATCAGCGGTGCGCGCGTCAACGGCTGGCCGCCCGGCGCTCCCGTGTCGGTTTCGGGTGCAAACGGCGGCGCCTCGGTGGCATTGAGCGCGGTCCACGCGACGCGCTGCTGAAAAGTCGTCGGACGCGCTTCGTCTACGCCGTTTCCGGCGAGCGGATCATTCACACGCCGCCATACGATCGCATTGGTTTCGCTGCTACGGCGATTCGCGCTGTCCGTCAGATGGGCTTCCTCGTTGGCCTGCTGACTGCGCTCGCGGACTTCCGCCGAGCTGCGCAGTCCCTCGCTCATCGACTGCGCGGCGCCGACAGTGTTTTCCGTCAGACTCGTCTCCGCGTTCTGCGCGGCCTGGCGCGTAAGCGGATCGGTGGTGTCGCTGGAGGGCGGCGTGGTCGTGCGCGGTGGGGCGGGCTCGGCCGGCTCGCTGTTGGACGGCGTGCCGGCATTGCGACCGGCGAGTTGCGCCACCGTCGCCGTCACTTCCTGCGGCGTTTTCAGCTCGCCGGGACGGCTGAGCGACAGATTGTCCGACAGCTCGAGACCGCCCGATTCGTCAACCGTGACGCGCTCGCCCGTGTCGTACGAATTCAGCTTCACCTGCCGCAGCGGGCCGCTCTTTGTCGGATCGACGACCGAGATGCTGCCGTCATCGCCGAGCACCGCCGACGCACCGGTTTCCTTGCCGCGGCCCGTATAGCCGTCCGCATTGCCGCGATTGAGCACGCGCACCGGCATGCCGTCGTAAGTCAACACCTTGTTGCCGACCTGCAGCGTACCGTCGCTGCCGACCTTCACGGTTTTTCCGTCGAGCGTGGCGATATTGCGATCGAGCGTCAGCGCGTCGGTGCTCGTATTGGCGAGGCGCTGCACGCGCACGGACTGATCGCCGAGCGTCAGATTCGTCTGGCCGTCTTCGGTGCGCGCCGCAAAGTCCAAACGGCTGCGCACGATACCGGTCGAGGTCGCCTTCAGCACGTCATGCCCTTTGACCAGCGCCACGTTCATCACGAGCGACGAGACGTCCTGCGCGATATTGCCGTGGCCCGTCGCGACGTCGTCGATGAGCTGTCCGCCGGCCTCGACGGCGCCACCGAACGCGCTCGCCTTGGCGCCGATTTTCGCTGCCCCGTTGACGAAGTCGCCCGCCTTGGTAGCGTCCGCGCCCAGTGTCGTCGCCGCCTTGGCGAACAATTCGGTGCCGGTGAATTTCGCGACGGCTTTCTCGGCGCCCGCGGCCCCGACCGGAATCAGATTGATATAGTCGGCGCGCGCGCCGGCGTCGAACGGGCTGATGGTGCGATCGTGATCGATCCGGTTCCCGAGGTCGTAAACGGAGTTCGCCATGGCCGCCGCCGACGCGCTATAGATCATGCCCGTGCCGATCGCATTCAACGAGACGCCGAACGGCAGTCCGACGCCCGTCGCATCGAGCACCCCACCCGCCACGTCGAGCACGACCCCGCCAATCAGCGTGCCGAGATTCAGATTGCTCGCGCCGAGTTCGTGCAGCGTGCTTTCCCAGAAGCTGTCGTGATGCGCGGCACTCGACTTCACCTGCAGCACACCGTTGTTGTAGCCGGTCGCAATATCCACCGTACCGTCGGACGACAACTGGTTGTTGTTGATGTAGTCGTCGATACTCGAATACTTCGCGCCGCCGTCGTCGACATAATGTGCGTCGCCGCCGTCCTTGTTCGTGACCTTGAACAGCGCGGTCGTCGTCATGCCGCTGTCTTTCGACGCGTAGACGATAGGCAGGATGCTCACCTGAGCGTCGCTGCCGCCCACCTTGTGAATTTCGTCGTAGACGGTGTTGATCGTCTTCAGCGCGTCGCCGTCGTACTGCACGCCGTCCGCGCCTGGTTGCTGCGCGGTTTGCAGGCCAAGCGCCTTGCCGATCAGATTTTTCTGGTCAGTTGCGCTGGTCGCGCCGAAATTGTAGGCCTGACCCTTGTTGGTGGTCGCACTCGCGTTACCGAGCATCGATTGCGACAATTCGCTGCGATGCGATTCGTAAAACTGGTCGAGCGCCTTCGCGTAATCGGCCTTGTCCGAATCGGTCACCGGGTTCAGCAGATTGTCGCTGAGGCCTGCGTTGAACTGGTCGAACAACACCTGATCGTGTGCGCCGTCGGACATCAATTGCAGCTGGCCGACCTTGTTGTTCGCCGCGTCCAGTGCAGCGCGCGCATCCGACAACTGCTGGGTATACGGATTGATCTGATACGGGCCCACCGATGTAAGCAGCAAGTGACCCGGGCCGCCACGCTGGGCGACATTGACGAACGGTCCATCAGCCGCGCCGCCGTGCTGGCTATTCCAGCCGTCGTATTGCTGCTGGACCGTCTGCAGAGTGCTTTTAGCGCCGGTCTGATCACTTTGCGCCGCATTCAGCGCGAGTTTCGTCGCCTGGTCGTTGACCGAATCGGACAGGCGTCCGTCCGCCGCATGCAGTGCGGACGCGACAGTTTTCAGACCCTTGATTTCGAGCGGCGTGGGATCGTTGACCGCGCACATCGTGCGATGGTCGTACTGGTTCTGCAGACCGTTCGCGGCATCGTCGTATTGCGATGCGAGCGAGTTGCCGTAGGCGGCCACGAAACTGTCGTGCGCGAGACCCGCCTGGGTCTGGTCGGCGGAAAGCCTGGTATAGGCGTTGCCCAGGGCGACATCGACTTGCGGGTCAGTGAGCTGCGAGTTCGGATTGGCCTTGTGCCACTGATTCGACGCGCTCAGCGCGTTGTTGTAGTCCGTCTGGTCCTGATCGACCTGACGGTTCGCGGACAGCATCTGCAGATAGCCGCCGCTCGTCTGCGCGGCCGTTTGCGCACGGGTCAGCAGATTCTGCTGCGCGGCCACCGTCGTGGTCATGACCGTCGGGCCGAACTTGCCGGACACCGCGTCGAAGGTCTGCTGCACGTCGGCGACCTGCGAGGCGTCGCTCGCCGCGCTCAGGCAGGCGTTCGCGTAGTTGGCATCGTCGGCGGCGCTGTTCAGGTTGGTCTGGGCCGTGCTCGCGTCGATGGCGGGCGGCGCGCTGACCTCGAGACCGAGCGGCGCAAGCGTGTTGTTCAGATTCGCGATGCTCGTTTTCATCGCGTCGCTATAGTCCGGGTCCGACGCATGCGACTGCAGCTGCGCATAGGCCAGATTCGAATTGGCGACGTCGGCGCTGTAGCGGCTATTGGCTTTGGCGAGTGAAGCGTCGGCTTTTTGCCAGGCGTCGTAGGCCCCCAACTGCTCCGGCGTTTTGCACGCGCTGGCTGGCGGCGGATTCTTCGGGTCGAAGCCCGGCATCAGTTTCTGGAGCGCCGTGGTCGCATTGTCCGCAGCCGTCTGGGCGGGCGCGATCGCACCCTTGTCGGAGTCGGCCTGCTGCGCATACGCGATCATGTAGCCGGCGTCCGTCGTCACCTCGAGCTCGCGCCCCGCTTTCGTGGTGGCCGCCTGGGCATTGTTGTAGTCGGTCTGCGCGCTCTTGAGGTCCGCCGCGCTCGTCGTCGGGTCCGATTGCAGGTTCGTCAGCGTGTTCAGCTTGGTCTGCTGATTCGCGACCGCGTTGTCGTATTGGGTTTGCGAGTCCTGGATCGCTGATTGCGCAGCTTTCGTGGTCGGGTCGTCAACGGTGATGTCGGGCGGCGGCGGCTGATACTGGCCGGCGAGCATCTGGATCAGCGTGGCCGCGGCGCCGATGTCCTCGTTGGTCGGCTTCGAGGGGTCCGAGTTCGCGTCGACTTGCACCGTGATCTGCGGCGGCATGACCGGCGCTTGCGAGCCGGTCTGCGCTTGTGTTTGCGGAGGTTGGGGCGTGGGTTTGTTAAGGAGCGTCTCGTCGAGAAAACGCATCCAGTTGACGCCCATGCCAACGCCGTCGATTTCCAGCATGCAAATCTCCCTGCCATCCAGCCTGTGCGCAGGCATTGGGCGTGCGTCGCCCAGCGCCGCACAGGGCACTGATGCGAGTGTACGAAGCCAGCGCACCGTGGGCACGGCGGGATCTCGTAGCCCGGCGCACGGCCTGGCTGACTTGCGTGGCGCGCGCTACGAAACGATGGGGTTCAGCCGGCGTGTCGCGCGCCGTGAGGGTGCTCCAGGCGCTCGTACTGGGCGTTGAGCGCGCTTCCCGTTCGTGGACGGCGCTAGTGCGAATCCAGACAGCGCACGCACAGTGCGCGGATCTGCGCGGCGTTCAAGCCCCGGCATACCGTGACGAGCGGATGTGCCTGGCACGACGGCGTGCTGCGTTTCATGTCGCTGATTGGCTTGAACTGCGGCTGTGCAAGAGGCGATTCGACCGATACCGCCACGGATTGCGGTGCGCTCTGGCCGGGTCGATAGGACGCGTTAGCGCGTGCCGGTTCTTTCTCTTCGCGCACCACCGGGATCGGCTCGATTCCTCCATGCAACGCGTCGCGGCGCGCATTCACCAGAACCTGGCGCACATAGCCGGTGGAAAACCCCGTGGTGAAATTGCCGCTGTAATAGCACGACAATGCAGCGCGCAACGCGGCCTGCTGATCGAGGGACGCACGGCTCGAACGGCTGAAGCATTCACTCAGGATTTCCGCCCCGGCGCGCAGATTGCGGCACGGTTCGAACAGCGTTGCCGCTGTTTCGCCGTACTTCGCGAAATTGCGGTTGTTGACCTGCGAGAGACCGACGCTATAGCTGTAGCCGAGCGTCTCAAGCTCGCGCACCGTGGCAAGCGCCTCAGCCAGTGACGCCGGCTGCCGTTCGAGATGCGCGCCCACCACGCCGATTGCGAACGGATTGAAGCCGGATTCGGTACGCACGAGCGCGGACAAGGTGTACGGATCGACGTTCGGCGCGCAGTCACGGGCAAGCTGCGTGAAGCCGACGCGCCCGTTTGTCTGCGTCGCACCTGCTGCGTGCGGGACGGTGCCGCTTGCTATCGATACAGCCAGCAGCAGCACGCCCACGAGCTGGGCGCCATGCCGCCGCCAGGCGCCCGCGAGCGGCGCGACGAACGCCGGGCGCGCCGCGCGTGTCATCCCGCCACCCTGTAGGACAGCACGAGGCCGTGCACGAGCAGCGACCAGCCGTCGAGTGCAACGAACAGCAGGAGCTTGAACGGCACCGAGATCGTCGTCGGTGAGATCATCTGCATGCCGAGCGCGAGCAGGATGTTCGCCACCAACAGATCGACCACAATAAATACGATGTAAATCACGAAACCGATCTGGAATGCCTTGGTCAATTCGGCAAGCGTGAAGCTCGGCACAAGGACCAGCAGGTCATCGTTCTGCAGACCGTCCGCGCGGTTTTTCGGCCAGACGCTCGTTGCCGTTTTCACGAAAAATTCGCGGTCGCGCAGTCGCGTGTGCGCGACGAGAAAATCCTTGATCGGCGGCAGTGCGGCATCGGCGAGCGCGCCTAAGTCCGCCGTCGATAGCTGCGCCGATGCGTCGAAGTTGCGCGCCTGCAGCGCGTCGCGGATATTCATGCCGACCGGCGCCATGATGAATAGCGACAGGATCAGCGCGATACCGTTAAGCACCATGTTCGGCGGCACCTGCTGAATGCCGAGCGCCGAACGCAGCAGGCCAAGCACGACCACCAGCTTCGTATAGCTCGTCACCATCAGCGCCGCGAATGGCGCCACGCCGAGCGCGACAATGACCGCGATCAGCGAAACCGGATTCGGCAGATTACCCATCCTGCCGCTCGCGTGGCGCCTGACTGGCCGGCGGCGTCAGCGTGGTGACGCGCACGCCGAGTTTCTGACCGACCGCAATCAGATGGCCGGTGCCGACCAGCATCCCGTTGGCGACGATGTTGATCACGCTCTGGTTGATGCCCTGCTGCAGTTCGATCACACCACCGGGTTGCAGCACACTGAGCTCACCGAGCGGCATTGTGCAGGATGGCAGCTGGAAGGTCACTTCGACGGCGAGCCCGTCGAAGTGACGCGCGGTCGAGGGCGCGGCGCCACTGTCCTCTGGACTGGCTGGTTGCGTGCGCGGGGCTTCGGATGATTGCGAAGGTTCCAACGGCATCTCCCTGATTCGTTCAACGACTAGCCGGTTGCCCGACGGGCGGCCGGTGATTTCCCAGGCCGGCTCGGCGGGGACACGTGCGACGCACAGCAGGCTCTGGCCCTCCGCACGCCAGTGTTCGATCGCGATGATGTCGCCGGCCAGCACATCCGCCAGTTCCTGGGCCGTCAGGCTCGTGCGGCCAAGTTCGAAAGCGAGCGGCACGGGTAACGCTGCGAAGGCCGATGCGTTTTTCTGCGCGGCGATGGCGCGCGACGGGGCGAAGCTCCCGGCCGCTTGCGGTGGCGCGGCAAAGAACACGCCGAGTACATCGGCCGCATCGAACAGCAGCGCGCCGTGGCAATGCCACTCGTTATCGCTGCGCCGCAATTCAAAGCGCAACATGGCTGGCGCACTGCGCAACCTCGACAACCCGGTGGTGCCGCCCCCCTCCTGATGAGGTGCGACATTTGCGTCCGAGCCGGCGGCCGGCGGCAACAACTCGACGCGTTGACGGGTCAGCGTTTGCAACGCGGCGACGAGCGGCGCACACAGGTCTGCAAGCAGGGCCGCACGCAACACCGCCGGCACCGAGGGGTCCGCGGCATCGCCCAGCCATGCCACCTCGGCCGACGGGTCGATCCATAGCGTGCCGTACGCCGGGCCGACGACATAGCGATACGTGTTCGCGTCGAGCGCCGGTTCAGCATCGACGCGCCATCTGACCTGGTAGTCGACACCGCCGAGCGTCAGCGGCAAGGGCGCGAGGGCCGCATAGGCGTGCGTCAGGCCGCTCGCCGCGGCGGCGGATAGCCGCGGCAGATACGGCGAAGTATCGAGCGCGGTCGCAGGCACAGACGGCACAGACGGCGCGGGGCTGGCGCCGGGCCGGCGGGTCGCTTCCGGGTCGGCCATCACCTGATCAGTACGGTCGTCGATGTCAGCTCGCAAAAGAGGCAGGGCATGCACGGCGGGATCAAGTGGATTCGCGGGTTGGCTAAGTGGCTTAGGGGCGTGTCGGCCAGACGTCCCATTTCTGACGGAATTGGGCGACCTGATTTGACGATTTTATGGGGGTTGGTTTGGGCATGCCGCGCGGGGAATCGTAGTTCTGGCGGCTGGCGGGGTGTTGCGGGGAGGGTCGGCTACGAAGTGCGGAGGTCTGGTTGCGGCAGAGTCAGAGGCGTTGAGAATCCGGGGAACGTACCGCCGCGACCCGATTGCGGTAGCGCGGGACCGGCAGACGCATCACTTCCTTCCGGCGAACGCCGGCCGAGACTCCGCCGTCCGGCTGTTCGACCGCGGTTTGAACGATCTATCGGCGACGCTAGAACAGATTTTCGTAGAGCGGCACGGTGGCCGCTCCCAGCGCAGCCGAAATCTCTCTGTTTGCGCGGCCCTGGTGGAAAGCGAGTCGCCCCGGGCGCCCGTTCATCTCGTACTCGGTCGCCACCTCGCGCGTACGCTCGATCAGACGCTGTAGTAACTCAGGTGGTAGCAGCCCGTTAATGATGATGTCGGACACGTCGACCACATTGGATACGCCGGCGAGCACCCGGCCCAGGTCGGTGCCGGCCTGCTCGACCCACGGATCGAAAGCATCACTCTGTTTGGCATAAAACGCCGTGAGGTCGAATTCGGCGACCCGGTCATACCCAAGCGCGTGAGCCAGTCCTCGCAAGGACACGACAGTTTCGAGACAACCGCGCGCGCCACAGAAGCATGGCTTGCCCCCTCTATGAGCATTGACGTGGCCAATCTCGCAGCCATTGCCAGTGAGGCCGCGCACCGCCCGGCGATTCATCAGCAACGCGCCACCCAGGCCGTTGCCGATAAAGACATGGATGTAGCTGCCCAGGCGCCGGCCATCGCCGAACCAGTACTCGCCGAGGCCCGCAGCCGTGCCGTTGTTCTCGATATGAATTTCATGTTCAACATGCTGGGACAACGCTTCCCGAAACCCGAAATCTCGCCAGGCGGGATATTCGGCCGACTGACAGACGAGGCCGCGCACGTTATCGATCGCGCCCATCACCGAAACCCCCACGCCAAGGAGCTTACCCACACGTTGCGGATGATCGTGCAGGCTGTCGTACAGCCGTGCAAGCACTTTCACCGCCATAGCGGGGTCTTCAATCGACAACTGTTTGCGCGCTTCATGGATCACGTTGCCGGCCACATCGACCAGCACGCCGGTCGCGAACTCGTGGTCGAAGTGCAAACCGATCGTGGCCGCGTAGCCGGCGATGATGCGCAGACTGCGCACCGGCTGACCCGTGGTCCGTGGCTCGCGCTCAGCCGACTCTTCGACGGCGCCATCCGCGATCAACGCCGCGACGATATTGGTGATCGTCGCAGCAGTCAGACGTGTGGACGCGGCGATCTCGGCGCGCCCGATGCCCGGGTCCTGCCGGATGGCTTCGAGCACGAGTGCCCGATTGAGATCGCGCACGCGAGGCCCGTTGAATCCATGTTGATGTCGGGATTGCTTGTTCGGCACGCGAATATGCTCCATTGCAGTTGAGCCCTTCGCGATCTTGCGCAGTACGAGGGCGATGCTTTTTCAGCGCGTAGTATACCCACCGCCAATGACCGGTACTTCGCTGGTCATCAAGCGGGCGCCGACTGACGGGCGTCAGCCGGCGCGTGCCACATTCTTCCATGTGGCGCGCCCCTGCTTTACTTCTGGTACCCGGCCTGCTTCACCGCACGGTCCGCGGCGGCCTGACCAGCAGCCAATGCCTGGTCGGTCGTCAACTGTCCGGCAACCGCGCCGGAGATGCTCTGACCGACTACCGTTCCGAACGACTGGAACTCAGGAATACTGACGTACTGCACACCGGTGTACGGTACCGGCTTCGCGCTCGGATGACCCGGATCCGCAGTCTCGATCGCGTTGCGCACAAAGTCTGAAAACGGAGCAGCCTGTTTGTATTCAGGCAACTGGTAAGTTGAGAGCCGGGTACCGGGTGGGAGCGACGCCCAGCCAATATCGGCGCCGACAAGCTTGATGTATTCCTTTGAAGTCGCCCACTCAATAAATCGCTTCGCTGCGTCTTGCGATCTTGACGTCTTCGGGATCGCGAGGGCCCAGGACCACAACCAGTGAGAGCCCTTAGGCGTTGCCTGGACTGGCGCGGCCGCAAATCCCACTTTGTCTGCCACCGACGATTCTTTTTTGTTGTAGAGAATGCCGGCAGCTGAGGTCGCATCGACCCAGATAGCGCACTTGCCACTAGACATCAATGAAAGATTTTCGTTGAAGCCATTCGAGCTGGCTCCGGGCGCGCCATCTTTCTGTAACAGGTTCACATAGAAAGCGATTGCGCTCTTCCATTCAGGAGAATTGATCTGTGCATGCCACTTCTCGTCAAACCACCGGCCGCCGAACGTGTTGACGAGCGTACCGACGTAGGCCATGTTTTCTCCCCACCCCGCCTTGCCGCGAAGGCAAATGCCATATACACCATTGCTTTTGTCAGTCAGTTTGTCGGCAAAGCCCTTGATCTGTTCGTAGGTCGGTTGATCGGGCATCTTCAGGCCCTTTGCCGCGAACAGATCCTTTCGATAGAACGTCATCGAACTTTCTGCATTGAATGGCAGCGCATAGAGCTTGTCTTCATAGGACAAACCATCTCGCACCGTCTTGAAGAGATCGTCGACGTCATAGTCCGCCGGTAAGTCTTTTATCGGAACGAGCCAGCCACGCTTTCCCCACAGAGGCGCCTCGTAGGTTCCGATTGCCAGAACATCAAACTGCCCGCCATTGGTCGTTATGTCCGTCGTCAAACGCTGACGCAGTACATTTTCCTCGAGCACCACCCATTTCAATTGAATGTCCGGGTTAGCCTTCTCGAAGGCCGACGACAGCTTCTTCAGTTCAATCTGGTCGTTATTATTGGGAACGCCGACCGTGATGGTCGTCGCGTAGGCCACGCTACATGCACCCATGACGCTACACATCGCCGCCGTCATCGTGAAATAGCGGCATAACGTACGCAAGATTCTCTCTCCACGATAGTGCCTTGTTTTCATTTTCGTCTCCTTAAAACTTATCAAGCGCATAAATCGGACAGAGAGCTTCAGTCACGAATGAAGGATCCCAGCCGGCTCACCATACAAACGAACAGAAATTCATGCAGAGCACCCGGTCTAAGTGATGGTGTAACCGCCATCCACCATCACGTTTGCTCCGTTTATCATGGCGGCTTCCGTGCTAGCCAAATACATGATTGCGGATGCTATTTCGGCGGGCTTCGCAAATCGGCGGGTTGGAATTGCAGCTCGAGCGCGCGCTCCCGTCTCCCCTGCCCATCCGCTTAGCCCTAGCTCAGTCTCAACCACGGTTGGCGAAATCGCATTTACGGTGACTCCCCTAGGTGCCCATTCGAGCGCCATGCAATTGGTCATTCCGATAATTCCGGCTTTGCTTGCACAGTAGGCGAGATGACCCTCGATGCCGATCACAGCCGCCTGGGAGGCCAGGTTGATAATCCTGCCGCTCTTGCGCGCGAGCATGTCGGGTGCGAACGCTCGCGCAACCAGAAACGGTCCCGTCAAGTTAATCGCGATCGTTTTATCCCAGGTCTCCAGGGGAAACGTCTCCGCCGGCGCCAGGGGTCCGATGCCGGCGTTATTGACCAGCACGTCCACGTGACCAAATCGCGTCAGAATTTCGTTCGCAGCTGCAGTGACGGACTCAGCATCACTGACATCAACAATCCAACCGCCATGTTTTGAGCCCAGGTCTGACGCCACTTCTGTCACCGACTGAGAGCGGTCAATGAGTGCCAGCGTCGCGCCCGCCTCTGCAAAAAGCTCCGCGGTTTTGCGTCCGATTCCGGCCGCCGCGCCAGTGATTACGACGACAGCATCCGTAAAGTCATAAGCAGTGTTCGACTTAAAGACCATGATTGTTCCTTGATCGTGCGTTTACAGCGTTGTCTGGGTGATCAGATTCGACGGGCTACGCTCCATGCCGCCAGAGGCGCATCCACTCCGCATGCCACCCGAGCCCGTGCGCTTTCAGACTCAAGTGCGACATGCCGACGCGTACATCCCGACGACTTCTCTTACCTTGCTTTGAATGATGCTCATGGGAGAGCCGTCGATAACACCGCGGCGCAATGCCCAATATTGGGCCGGAAGATACCGGCTCAGCAGATTTTCCGGAATCGAGATTGCCGTGAGATTGTTGATCAGTTTCTGGGCCGCGGCCTCGACCTCGGGGTCGGCCCAGTAGTACCGTACTCGATCGCTATAACTGTAAGTACGGAGCAGACGTTTTTCGCTGTCATCACCGTGATAGTACTTTTCCCAATTTCCGGGTTTGGCTAGCATGACTGCCTCGATAACGTCGTGCAGTTTTGAGCGCTCGCTCTCCGCAACGACCTCAGCTTCAATGTCTGCCAACGCATATAACGCTTCGCGTAGCGCAAAAGTCACCCCCGGGCCTACCTTCAGAATCCCGAACCCGTCACGAACGAGTTGCCGGAGCGCTTCTGGCTTCTGATAGTCAGTCGAGTGCGCCTCGAAGACCATGCCCGGTAGTTGGGTGAGAACGTCGGAAAGCTTCGTAGCGAGTTCAGGGTGGTAATCGATCACCTTCGTGTGGTCGAACTCGACACCCGGTTGCACGACCAGCGCAATCACCCGCTCCCACGCCTCGTTAAGCCCCCGCTCACGCCATGCGTCGCGATGAACTGCGACCGTGTCGAGAGCCGCTTCCCAGCGCGTGACCTCAACACTCTCCAGCTCTTCGCTGGCGCCGCCCGGAACAGGGACTTCGGTGCCAATAACATAAACTGGCTTCGTGGCTTTCCCTTCGCGCAAGCTCGCCGTTTCCGCGACGGCGCATAGACGCGAGGCGCGCTCCGCGACGAAGCTATCCGAGAGTCGCACCGGATCACCGCCGCAGCTCATGCTGGTGTCCAGATGGATCTTGGAGAAACCAGCCGAGACATACGCGTCGATCAACGCCTCGGCCCGCTGCATCGCTTCTTCGGCGGCAAGACCTCGCCATGCATTCGGTCCGAGATGGTCTCCGCCGAGGATCAGACGGTCGCGTGAGAAGCCGACACGGTCCGCGATCAGATGGACAAAGCGCACAAAATCCGCAGGCTTCATACCCGTGTACCCGCCAAACTGATCGACCTGGTTCGAGGTCGACTCGATCAGCAGCGGCGTGCCGTCGTCCAGCGCCTGCTTCATGGCGGCGCCAAGCACCCATGGGTGCGCGGAGCAGATCGAGTAGATGCCTTTCAACTTCTGGCCCGCAGCGCTGTCGCCGGACAGGCCGGACAGCCGTGCAACGACGTTATGCATGATTGTGCTCCGACGTTTTTGCAATGAACGCATCAAGCTCTGCGAGTGTCGCCGTTCCCTCCATCGGCCCCATGGCGGTTACCGCCATTGCTCCACTGGCACAGGCGTAGCGCAGCGCCTGTTCGACTTCCATACCCTGCGAACGGCATGCGATGTACGTCGCACCGAAGCAGTCGCCGGCACCGGTCGGATCAACCTCGTCGACGGAGAAAGCAGGAAGATGGGTCTCGCTGGTGCCATCGTAGAAACTACACCCATCCTTCCCGCGCTTGACGACCACCTCGCGCACACCCCGTTTGAGCAGCTCGTCGATCGCTCCCGCCTCGGAACCAGCCGTGACCAGCAACGTCACTTCGTGGCCGCTTGGCAGGAAAACATCCGTGTAGTCGAGGACGGAATCGAGCGCCTCGCGCATTCCCGGGATGCGTAGCATTTCTTTACGGACATTCGGATCAAAACTGACTGTCCCGCCATGGCCCTTCACCGTCTCGATCGCCTTTTTCATCGCTTCGATGATGCGAAACGAGAACAGCGACGACCCCATCACATGGAAGTGTCCGCAGTCCTTCAGGAAGTCCTCGCGGATGTTGTCAACCGATAGCTGTCCTGACGCACTGTTCGCAATATTGAAGATGAAGTCACGCTCGCCGTCCTCGCGGTAGGTAACGAAAGCGCTACCTGTCGTCGCGGTTTTGATCACCGCAATGCCCGAGACATCGACGCCATCCGCGCGCAGGCGCTCCACATTGAGGGCGCCGAAGTCGTCGTCACCGACGCATCCGATCATCGCGCAGCGACTGCCCACGCGGGCCACCTGATCGATGAAGATCGCGGGCGCACCGCTGGCATATGGACCGATGAGCGTGCCGGGCCGCCGAAAGGACTGCCCGCGCTCGGCCGCCATAATCTCGACAAGGATTTCTCCCATCGTCAGGATGTAGCCAGTCTTGCCAGCCTTGTGCAGTTCCGAATTAGCCATGACGCTTTTTCATTTGAACACCGATGCGGACAGCGACGAGAATCACGACGCCCTTCACGATGAGTGGGTAAAAATGGATCGACATAGTGGTAGTGCTTGAACGGATCGCCGTAGAGCGGCACGGTAGCCGCGCCCAGCGCAACCGAAATCTCTCTGTTTGCATGAGGGCGACAGATTTCAGCGCGTCGTATATCCACCGTCGACGACCAGCACTTCGCCGGTCACATAACTGGCGGCCGGCGAGCAGAGGAACAGCGCGGCGGCGGCAACTTCTTCAGGCTGGCCGACCCGCGCCATCGGGGTCATGTCGCGCCAGATGGAGAACCATTCGTCATTCTCAATACCACCGCGTGACATGTCGGTTTCGATGTAGCCGGGCGCGACGGCGTTCACCCGAATATGCTCGGCTGCCAGTTCGCTGGCCAGGCTCCTGGTCATCATGTGGACGGCCGCCTTTGAACTGTTGTAAGCGACCTGGTTCTGCGGAATGTTGGAGACGATGCCGGAGATGGAGCCTACGTTGAGAATCACGCCGCCGCCTTGTGCTCGCATCGGCGCGAGCACGGCCCGGCAACCGCGGAATACCGCGTCGAGGTTCAGACTCATGATGCGGCGCCAGCGCGCTTCGTCGAAATCGCCGCTGTCACCGTGAATCGCCACGCCAGCGTTGTTGACCAGCACGTCGATGCGCCCGTGACGCTTGAGCACCTCGTCGACCAGTTGTTGGGGCGCCTGTTCCTGCTCCAGGTCAGCCGCGATGAAGTCGACGTCGTATCCTGCCTCCCGCAGGCTACGTTCAGCTTCGGGCACCGGGCTGCGGCTGCTGATGACGAGGCGCGCGCCTGCTTCGCCGAAGGTGTGCGCGATGGCGAGGCCAATGCCGCGCGTGCCACCGGTGATCAACGCGAGCTTGCCGTCGAGGCGGAATTTCTCAAGGGTCATGATGAATCTCGTGAAGTGATTGGAAAATCGGCTACCTGACAATGCCCTTCGGTGCAGGGACCGGGTACACACCCTGCCCCCGCCTGCCACGCAATTCAGATATCGACGCTATTCGGAAGGATCACGAGGTCACGGATCGTCACGTTGCGTGGCCGCGTCAGCATGAAGAGCACCGCGTCGGCGACCTCCTTGGGCTGCATCAGGCTGCCCAGGGCGAGCGCCTCGTCCATCTTCTCCTTTGGCCAGTCGTCGAGCAGCGCCGTGACGACCGGACCCGGGGCCACCGCACCGACCCGCACGCCATGTTTGGAGACTTGGCGTCGAAGCGTGTGGACGAAGGCCTGTACCGCGAATTTGGAGGCGGTGTAGATCGGCTCCCACACAACCGGGACGAAGCCCGCGACAGAACTGGTGAAGATGATGTCGCCCGATTTCTGCGCGACCAGATGCGGCAGCACAGCGTGAACCGATCGGAACGCGGCGTTGACGTTCAGGTTCAGCATGCGATCCCACTCGTCCGGATTGCCATTCAGCACTTCGCCGCCAACGTACGCGCCGGCGTTGGCGTGGAAAATGTCGAGTCCGCCGGCAAGGTCAAGGATTTTCGGCAGCATCCCCGACACCTCCGAGGGCTGCAGCAGATCCACGACGAGCGGCAACGCGTTGTCTCCCAACTCTGCGCACAATTTCTCGAGCCTCTCTCTGGCACGATCGATCAGCACGACCTTCGCACCTTCCGAGATCAGTGTGCGCGCGCACTCGAGGCCGATTCCCGATGCCGCACCTGTGATGGCGGCAACTTTCCCCTTCATCAAGTCAGTCATTTGCTGCTCTCCGGTCTCATGCAAGATAGTTGCTGGCTTACTGGATTTACGCGCGGCCATGCGAGACGCGAGACTGCCGGGCGAGCGAGTCGACGATCACCGCGATCGCCAGCACCGCGCCGGTGATCATGAAGCGCAACGAGGACGACAGGTTCAGCAGCGTCAGACCGCTGGCAATCGACTGGATTACGATAATGCCCAGTACTGCAGAATATGCACTGCCGTGGCCGCCGAACAGGCTGGTGCCGCCGATCACGGCTGCTGCGATGGCGTTCAGGTTCACGTCACCGGTACCGGCCTGCGTGCTTGCCGAGGCGAGTCGTGCTGCGGTCAGCACGCCGCCAAGCGCGGCGAGACTGGCGCACAGCACAAAGGCGCTGGTGTAGATGGCGCCGACATTGATGCCTGCCCGCCTCGCGGCCTCGCGATTCCCACCGACTGCGTTCATCGAGCGGCCCCAGCGCGTCCTCTTGAGCGCATAGTCCATCGCTACCGCGAGGCCGAGGAAGATGCCGAACATCAGCGGAACACCTCGTCCCTGGTTGAGGTAGGCCACCACGATCTCCAGCAGCACGGTGATGGCAAGGCTGCGCACGAGCAGGCCGCCCACCGAGGGCGCAGAGAGCCTGGATGCACGGCGCCGTTCACGCGTGCGCAGTCCAAGCGCCAGCATCACGGCACCCGGTACCAGCACAAGGAGATACGATACGACGGCAGGGATGATGATGAGTTGCCCGAGGTTCACCATCGCCGAGTCGTAGGGCAGATTGATCGAACCGCTGGCGCCGAGGACGTAGAGCTGCAACCCGAGGATCGCAAGCAGCCCGGCCAGTGTCGCGACGAAGCTCGGCATGCCGAACCGGTTGAGCAGCAGCGCGTACAGGATGCCGACCAGCGCGCCGGCTGCGACGGCGGCGACGATGGCCAGCAGCACCGGCCAGCCTTGATTGACCCAAAGCGTACCTACGAGGGCCGAAGCGAAGCCGCTCATCGAGCCTACCGATAGATCTATCTGCCCCACCATCAGCACGCAGACGATGCCCAGCGAGATCACCCCCACCGTTGAGCAGTCGAACAGCAGGTTCACCATGTTGTTGGCCGAGAGGAACACTGGGTTCAAACTGGTAAACACGGTCCAGATAATGATCAGGCCCGCGATGACCGGCAGCGATCCCAGATCGCCAGAGCGCACCCGTTCGACAAAGGCGGCAACGGTACCGCCGACTCCGACGGCATGCTTGACGCGAACATCGCTGCGATCGAGCAGCGTGGACGGCTGCGGCGCGCCTGGCGTTTCATCGGGAGCGCCTTGCATTTTGTTACTCATGATCGTTCCTTTGTCCAGGCGCCCTGCTCGGCCTGACGGCGGCCGGCGCGGCGCGACACAGCGTTCTCGGTGGCGCCGGTGATCGCGGCCACAAGTTCCTCGTTCGAAGAGTCGGGATAGAAGACGCCGTTGTTGCGGCCGAGCCGTAGCACCACGATCCGATCCGCTACGGCGCGGACGTCTTCCATGTTGTGGCTGATCATGATGACCGCGTGGCCACGGTCGCGCACCCGCTCGATCAGGTTCAGCACTTCAGCGGTCTGGGCCACGCCCAGCGCCGCCGTCGGCTCATCGAGCATGATCAGCTTCGGGTCCAGCAGCAGCGAGCGCGCGATTGCCACGGTCTGGCGCTGGCCACCCGACAGCGAGGCGACCACGTCGCGCACGCTAGGTATGCGGGCCGACAGCTCGTTCAGCAGCGTCCATGCCTTCACCTCCATCGCGACCTCGTCGAGACGCAGCGGATTCAGCTCGCGTCCAAGGTAGATATTCGCAACGACATCGAGGTTTTCACACAGCGCGAGGTCCTGGAACACAGTGGCGATGCCGAGATTGAGCGCCGCGCCCGGATCGGGCAGCGTGACCTCCTGGCCACCGAAGGTGATCGTGCCAGTGGTCGGTTGATGGACACCGGCGAGCACCTTCACCAACGTTGATTTCCCGGCCCCGTTGTCACCCACGAGGGCGACGACTTCGCCGGCATGCACGTCGAGCTCGATGTCCGTCAGGGCAGATACCGCGCCGAAGTGTTTCGAGACGCCGCGCAGGCTCAGGACCAGTTCGCCTGGCCTTGACCGTGTTGTGGGGTCGTCAGTCATGGGAGGGACACCTCATGAGGGATGGCGCGACCCGGCACGAGCCAGATCCCGTCCGGCGCCGCGCCGGATCAGTTCGTGATGCCAAGTTTCTTGCACCCTTCGGCATAGCGATCGGTGCACAGATCCTTGGCGCTCGCGAACCCCTTGTCGACGACCTCCGCCTTGAGGTTCTTCGCCGTGATCACGGCTGGTTTGAAGAGCTGGGACGGCGTCTTGAAGAGCGTCGTTTCGGCCTTCGGGGACTGGCCGGACAGGAAGCCGACAGCCACTTTCGCGGCCGCGGCCGCGACGATCTCGCTCGGCTTCAGGATCGTGTTGTACTGGTCGCCCGAGATGATCAACTGCAGCCCTGCGATCGTCGCGTCATTGCCCGTCACGGGCGGCACCGGGTTGACACCGGCTGCCTTGAAGGCCGCGACGGCCCCGCCGCCCGTGCCGTCATTGGCGGCCACGACGCCGACAATCTGCGACCCGAAGCGGGTGATCTGTCCACTGACCCACTGCTGCGCTTTCGGCGGAGCCCAGTCCGGTGTGTCGTACTCCGCTAGCGTCTTGTAGCCACTGCCCTGCACGCCCTCGTGGCTGCCCTTTTTGATCAGCCCAGCCGCCGCGTCGACGGGCGAGCCATTGACTTCGAGCAAGCCGCCCCTGGTCGTCGGCACGCCCGTGTCTTTCAGGTGCTGGACGAGCGACTGCGCGATTGCACGGCCGATGCCTTCGTTGTCGAACGACACGTAGTAGTCGGCTGGCGTCGACGGTACAGGCCGGTCATAGGCGATTACCTTGATGCCCTGGCTCTGCGCCAGGTGGACCAAAGAGGCGGCGGCCGCCGAATCCACAGGGTCGAGAACGATCACCTTCGCACCCTGAGAAATCGCCGAGTTGAACTGCTGCTGCTGCTGCGCGACGTCGCCGTTTGCGTTTTGATAAAGCACCTTGCAGTCGGGGCAGAGCTTGCTCATTTCGGCCTTGAAGCCGGGGAAATCATGCTGTTCGTAGCGCGTCGAGCCCTCGTCGGGCATCAGGAAGGCGACCGTTCCGGCCGGCGCTGCAATGGCCGCCGTGCCGCTCATCAGGCTCAGGGTCAGCGCGCTGACGCCGATCAGCTTGTTCGATAGTCTGGTCATCGGGTGTCTCCGTTTTTTAAGGTAATGAGCGGCGCAGGCGTTGCCTGACCCTGTACCGATGTCCGACCGCCTCACCCGGCCGGCATAGCGCCCGTGTCGTCAATGATCCGGCGATAACCAGCCTCATCGACAGCGTGGGTCACCAATGCCGGCAGCACCTGATTCGCGCACATGTTGCATCCGTGCTGCATCAGATCAGTCCGCGCTTTCAGACGGCTTCAGATTAAATCAATTGATTTAACTACGTCAACGGCATTCAATCGCACCTCGGGCAAACACTGATCCCGGGCTCGCATGTGAATTGGGGGGCACATCGATACCGTCACGGACCGGAAAACCGGCCCGGCGACCTGGCGAAATGCCGCATCAGGCATTCACCGGTCCCGATTCGTGCAGGCGGTTGACTTATGCCTCGCGGTTGGAGGCCAAACGGAGGATGACTGCTATTTCAATGGAAGCCGGCTACCCCCTTGGCTATGTGAAGTCAGCTGCATCTGCCGACATACGATCGCGCTACTGGTCTCCAATATGCCGCAGGCACTACGCAATTCCTCGATGATCCGGTTGAGGTGTTCCGGGTCCAAACACGCAACGCGAAGTCTCGCGTCGAACGTCCCCGTAAGGACCGTTCCCTCGAGAACACTGTCCATGCGCTGGATCTTTTTCTCGAAGGTCGCCATTGAGGTTCCGGGCTGCAACCGCACGTCGATGAAGGCTTGCAGACCGAGGCCCATCGCGGCCGCAGGAATTTCGATCGAGAACTTCGAGATCACGCCGGTTTCCACCAGTCGTTGCACCCGCTCAGCCGTCGCGTTGGCACTCAGGTTCGCCACTTCGCCAAGTTCACGGAAGCTTATTCTGCTGTTTCCCGCAAGAGCGGTGAGGATTCTTCGGTCACGGTCATCGATCATGCTGGGTTCCTTGCGAATTCATCGGCAATTTTCATTGTTTACCGATTTTAATCACAAAATCTACCATGCCTCCGCGGTAACGAATGGGTTTGCGATAACTTTCAGATAATTCAAGCAAATCGTGAACCGAACTATGCGAGGCCAAACAATGTCACACCCGAATCTGCTGTCGCGCCTGTCTACCCGCCTCGCACCGTCGGGCATCCGGAAACTCGAGCAACTGGCCAAAGACACGCCCGGTCTCATTTCGTTAGGACCAGGGCAACCCGATGACGCGCTGTTCCCTTCCATCGAGATTTTCAGCGCGTTGAACGGTGTGTTCGGCAATCCGGATACAGCCGCGCGCGCTCTGCAGTACGGCCCATCTCAGGGCAGTCCGGAGCTCCTGGCTCTTTTGGCGCGGCACATGCTCAACCGCGGCGTCACCTGTGACACGTCGAACATTCTTGTTACCGCGGGCGCCCAGCAGGCAATCGACCTGATTGCCCAGTTGCTGGTAGATGAGGGTGACTCCGTGCTGGTGCAACCCAATACCTATCCGGGCGCATTGCAGGTGTTTCGGGCCCGTGGCGCGAAAGTCGCATCGCTCGCTGATCAGGATGATTCGATGCGAGGGAGCGACACGAAGTTTATTTACGCTATGACCGATTTCCAGAATCCCACTGGCGAGGTTCTCAGCGCGGACGAGCGTGCGGCGCTCCTGGCGACTGCACGTCAGCGTGGCACGTTTCTAGTCGAAGACAGCCCGTATCGTGAGATCAGATTTTCCGACCGTGACCTTCCGCCCACACTTCTTGAAATGGATTGCGGCAATGCATCGCCCAACACGGGAAGGACATTGTTTGTCGGTTCATTTTCCAAAATCATCGCCCCGGGACTTCGGGTCGGGTGGATTGTGGGTCCGGCAAACGTCATCTCGCTGCTGACACTTCTGCGCCAGGGCAGCGATCTTCAGCCCAGCACGCTCTCGCAGGAAATTGTGGTCAATCTGCTCAAGCACGGAATAGATGGCCACGTGGCACGTGTTCAACGGAGGTACCAGGCGCGGCGCGATGCAATGCTCGACGCATTGCAAACACACCTGCTTCCGTACGCGACGTGGAACGCGCCAGAGGGCGGATTCTTTGTATGGGTAAAACTAAGTGTTCCTATCGACGCGAGCGAGTTACTAGACAAGGCAATTGAGAACGGCGTTGCGTATGTCCCCGGTTCGGAATTTCATCATGACGCGCGTGGCTCGTCGAATCTTCGTCTGAGCTTTTCGATCGCCGATCCTCAGTTCATGAATGAAGCAATTCGCCGGCTTGCCGCCACCTTAGCCGCCGTACTCAAAAACACAACTTCCGATTGAGTCGTATCCCGCATTTTCCCTGCGCTCGCCCAAAGAATCCCGTCCTGATGAGGGAGGCCAGGTTGTCTGCACGGACGAACGTGTCATCTGCTGTCCAATTGCTCGCGACGAAGGGCTCTGTTTTTCCGGAGGGAGCAGACGTAGAGTCCCGACGCTTTGGCGCCGGGGGTGCAATTTGCTTTGTAGCGCGCGACCGCCTTGGCGGTGCTGCATCCCGCAGGCTTCGGCCAAGAGGGTCGTCCTTCAGCAGGAGCCAGGTCTTTGTCCGCGCCCAATACCTGCATGACCGCCAGATAGGCGCCTATCGTGACCCCGGAACTGCCCTTCTCCAAACTCCGCAGTGTGACTGGCGTCATTCCCGCCCGTTCCGCGACCCGCTTGCCGGTCAGGCGCCGGCGCCCCAAGCGTAAACGCTCCCCGAGCTGCTGCAAGCGCAGCTCGGTACTGCGTAGCAAGGGAGCGGTTTTTGGGGCCACAAGAGCAATATCACCACTCTAATCGGCCAAAATGGAAAGAATATTATGCTTTTATTCCCACTCGATCGTCGCCGGCGGTTTCCCCGAGATGTCGTACACCACCCGGTTAATCCCACGCACTTCATTAATGATGCGGTTCGACACATGCCCCAGCAACTCGTGCGGCAGATGCGCCCAATGCGCGGTCATGAAGTCCAGCGTCTGTACAGCGCGCAGCGCAACGACGTACTCGTAAGTCCGGCCGTCACCCATCACGCCGACGCTCTTCACCGGCAGGAACACCGCGAACGCCTGGCTCGTCAGGTCGTACCATGACTTGCCGGTTTCCTTGTCGATGAACGTGCGCAGCGTCTCGATGAAAATTGCGTCCGCGCGACGCAGCAGATCGGCGAAATCACGGCGCACTTCGCCGAGAATCCGCACGCCCAGACCCGGGCCAGGGAACGGATGGCGATACACCATTGCCGGCGGCAAACCGAGCTTCACGCCGAGTTCGCGCACTTCGTCCTTGAACAGCTCGCGCAGCGGCTCGAGCAGCTTCAGATTCAGCGTCTCGGGCAGACCACCCACGTTGTGGTGGCTCTTGATGGTCTGCGTCGCCTTCTTGCCCTTGCCCGCCGATTCGATCACGTCCGGATAGATCGTGCCTTGCGCCAGCCACTTTGCGTCGGTCAGCTTGTTGGCTTCGGTCTGGAACACTTCGACGAATTCCGCGCCGATGATCTTGCGCTTCGCTTCCGGGTCGGTCACACCGGCCAGCTTCGACAGGAACACTTCGCTTGCGTCAACGTGAATCACCTTCACGCCGAGGTTTTCAGCGAACGTTGCCATTACCTGCTCGGCTTCGTTCAGGCGCAGCAGGCCGTGATCGACGAACACGCAAGTCAGCTGGTCGCCGATCGCGCGATGCAGCAGCGCCGCCGCCACCGACGAATCCACGCCGCCGGACAAGCCCAGAATCACATGCTCTTTGCCCACCTGCTCGCGAATCTTCGCGACGGCTTCGTCGATGTAATGACCCATTTCCCAGTCGGGATTCGCGCCGCAAATCTTCAGCACGAAACGTTCGAGCATCGCGCGGCCTTGCACGGTGTGCGTGACTTCCGGGTGCCATTGCAGGCCGTAGAAATGGCGCTGTTCGTCGGCCATGGCCGCGATCGGGCACGATTCCGTCGATGCCATCAGCTGGAAGCCCGCCGGCATTTCCAGCACCTTGTCGCCGTGGCTCATCCACACCTTCAGCATGCCGTGACCTTCCGGCGTGGTGAAGTCGCTGATGCCTTCGAGCAGGCTCGTATGGTTGCGCGCGCGCACTTCGGCATAGCCGAACTCACGCAGGTGGCCGATATCGACCTTGCCGCCGAGCTGCTCGGCCATCGCCTGCATACCGTAGCAAATGCCGAGTACCGGCACGCCGAGTTCGAACACCGCTTGCGGCACGCGCGGCGTATCCGTTTCGGTGACCGAGCTCGGGCCGCCGGAGAGGATCACGCCCTTCGGCGCGAAATCGCGAATGAACGACGCATCGACGTCGTACGGATGAATTTCCGAATACACGTTGGCTTCGCGAACGCGACGTGCAATCAGTTGGGTGACTTGTGAACCGAAGTCGAGGATCAGGATCTTGTCATGCATGGCAGCGGACGGAGTCAAAAGTGAACGGATACGGGATGCCGCGCACGAAGCGCGGCGTTGAATTCAAAGCGGTCCACGTGGGGACGATCGAACATGAAGCGTGACGATGAAGCACGCGAAATCTTCGGGCGCTGCAGGCACTCACCTGCGGCGCGCACGAACGGAATCCGGTAGCTTCGGCAGGTGTTCTGGCGCTCGAGGCGTCAGTCATGAGTCAGCCATGAAACGGCGGCCGGGGTGCGCCGGGCGCATCGGCCGCGGAGTTGCGAGCTTCGTCGCGCGCGGCCGCAGCCTCGGCCCGTGTGGCGCGTTCAGACGCCGTCAGGCCCGGCTCGTCGATCTCGGGATGAAGCGGTGCTGCCGCAACTGGACTCGCGGGCCGTGTGACCGGCATGACAGGCTCAACCACCGGCTCAGCGCGATAAACCGGAAAACCCGCCGTGACGGGAGTGGGTTCGCGCCGGTTGGCAGCATCTTTCGCGGCGTCTTTAGCAGCCTGTTTCTCAGCGCGCTCGGCAGCGGCGGCCTCAGCCAGCTGTACCTTTTCGCGCCGCCGCACCGCGCCCGAAAGGCGCACACCGCCGAGACCGATCACCAGCAGCACCACACCGGTCAACACAGCGATGATCTGCCCGAAGCCGGTCAGTGCCGGCGTATGCAGTCCCAGTAGCCAGACCAGCATCAGCACGCCGGTCAGCCAGTTCACATGCCCGACGACCTTGGCAACCGTCGACGTAAGCGAACCGTCGAGCGACGCGTGCAAAGCAAGCCACGCGAGCCCGATCAGCGCCACGCCAAACCCCTGGCCGACCAGGGCCGGCTGGGTTTGCACCAATAGCAGCGCGTTGTACAACGAAGTCCAGGGCGTCAGCAGAAACAGCAGGCCGAACGCAAGCAACAACAATGCATCGAGGATGAGTACAGCGCGCAGCAATGGCTTCATTGGCGTTTAGTCCACGTGGTAGTTGGGTGCTTCCTTGGTGATCTGCACGTCATGCACATGCGACTCGCGCAAGCCCGCGCCCGTGATCTGCACGAACTCGGCCTTGTCGTTCATCTCCGAGATCGTGCGGCAACCGCAGTAGCCCATGCTGGCGCGCACACCGCCGATCAGCTGGAACAGGATCGCGTTGACCGAGCCCTTGTAGGCGACGCGGCCTTCGATACCTTCCGGCACCAGCTTGTCGATGTTCGCGGAGTTGTCCTGGAAGTAGCGATCCGCAGCGCCGTCTTTCATCGCGCCGACCGAGCCCATGCCGCGGTACGACTTGTACTGGCGGCCCTGGAACAGGAACACGTCGCCCGGCGCTTCTTCGGTGCCGGCGAACATGCTGCCCATCATCACGGAATTCGCACCGGCGGCCAGCGCCTTGCTGACGTCGCCCGAGAAACGCACGCCGCCGTCGGCGATGACCGGCACCCCTGTGCCCTTCAGTGCTTCGGAGACGTTGGAGATCGCGGTGACCTGCGGCACGCCCACGCCAGCAACGATCCGCGTCGTGCAGATCGAGCCGGGGCCGATACCGACCTTCACGCCGTCTGCGCCGTACTCGACGAGCGCCTTGGCCGCCGCAGCAGTAGCGATGTTGCCGCCGATCACTTCGACGTGCGGGAATTTCTGTTTGACCCACTTGACGCGCTCGAGCACGCCCTTGCTGTGGCCGTGCGCCGTGTCGACGACGATCACGTCCACACCCGCCTGCACCAGCAGTTCCACGCGCTCTTCGTTGTCTTCGCCCACGCCGACCGCGGCGCCTGCGCGCAGCTTGCCGTGTTCGTCTTTACACGCGTCCGGGTGTTCGGTTTGCTTGGTGATGTCCTTGACGGTCATCAGGCCGCGCAGTTCGAATGCGTCGTTAATGACCAGCACGCGCTCGAGGCGGTGGCTGTGCATCAGCGCCTTGGCTTCGGCGAGCGGCGTGCCTTCCTTGACGGTGACGAGGCGCTCGCGCGGCGTCATGATGTTGCGCACCGGTTCGTCCAGACGCTCTTCGAAACGCAAGTCACGGTTCGTGACGATCCCGATCAACTGCGCGCCCTCGACGACCGGAAAACCCGAAATGCCATGCTGGCGCGACAGTGCGATGACGTCGCGCACCTTCATTTGCGGCGGCACCGTGATCGGATCGCGCACGACGCCCGATTCGAAGCGCTTGACCTTGGCAACTTCACGCGCCTGCTCGGCCGGCGTGAGATTCTTGTGGATGATGCCCACACCACCCATTTGCGCCATCGCGATCGCGAGACGGGCTTCGGTGACGGTGTCCATGGCGGCGGACACAAGCGGCATATTCAGGGAGATGTTGCGGGTCAGCCGGGTCTTGAGGCTGGTGTCGCGCGGCAGAACATCAGAAAAGGCCGGGACGAGGAGCACGTCATCGAACGTGAGTGCTGTTTGGATCAGACGCATGGCAAATCCTATAGGCGCAAAAGCGAATTATACGCGATACCTCCCTGGTTTTCACTGCACTAACAGCAGCTTAGCGAATTTCGGGCGATTTTTTTCGTGACTTCGGACCCTTCAATTTCGCTTCTGCGTTCGCCTCGGGTTCGATCCGGTTTCGTTTGCGCGTTCGGGCGCATGGAGGCGCCGCTCGGGTCGATCTCGGGAAATTCAGGGCGACTTATGCGCCGCCGAGCCGCCGCGTGAGCGTTAAAAGGCGCCTGAAAGCGCCAGATATAACCGCCGGAATGCAGAATCAAACAAGACACCCCACCCGCCAAACGGCTATTCTGCCGACCATTCCAGTTTTTCTTGCAGGGGCAGTCGATGCAGCGCGGTGTGGCATATGGAGTAATGGCCGGGGCCCTATGGGGCATGGTGTTTCTGGTGCCGCGCGTGCTGCCCGATTTTTCGCCGCTGCTGCTAAGCGCCGGTCGCTACACGATGTACGGCATCGTCTCGCTGGCCGCCGCGCTGCCAATGGCCCGTTCGCTCGTCAAACGCCTGACCCGCGAGGATCTCGGCGCCCTGGTCAAACTGGCCCTGGCCGGCAATCTGCTCTACTACCTGCTGCTGACCGCGGCCGTCCATATGATCGGCATCGCGCCGGCGTCGTTGATCGTCGGCGTGCTGCCGGTCACGGTGACGCTGCTCGGCCGGCGCGATCAGGGCGCCGTGCCGCTCGCCCGCCTCGCATGGCCGCTCGCGCTGGTGGTGGCCGGCATCGCCTGCATCAACATCGACGTCTTCACGGTAGCGGACAGCACGCCCGTGAGTATCGCGACGAAGCTCCTCGGCCTCGCCTGCGCGGTCGGCGCGCTCGCCTGCTGGACCTGGTTCGCGGTCGAAAACGCCCGTTATCTGCAGCGGCGGACGCATTTCAGCGGCAACGAGTGGTCGGTGCTCTGGGGCGTGGTGACAGGCGCGCTTGGCGCTGCCTTGTGGCTGGTGGTCGCCGTCATGCCCTCTGGCGGCCTGCAGGCGCCCCTCGGCGACGGGCGCTGGCACACCTTCTGGATGCTGAATCTGGGGCTCGCTGTGGGCGCGTCGTGGCTCGGCAACGGGCTGTGGAACGCCGCGTCGAAGCGGCTGCCGCTGACCCTGTCCGGTCAGATGATCGTGTTTGAGACGCTATTCGCGCTGCTCTACGCGTTCATCTACGACCAGCGCCTGCCGCGCCCGCTGGAAACCGCGGCGATCCTGCTGCTGGTCGCGGGGGTGTGCTGGTCGGTGCGCCAGCACGCGGACGACGATTCGTCCGGGGCGGCGTCGATCGAGGGAAAAGCACAGGTTTCGGCGCATTGAGACGAGGCATGGCCAACGCTGCGCAACGACGGCAGCTTGCGGATGGTAAGCCCTGAACTGGCTTACGACGCTCCGTCAAACGCCACTACCGCACGATACCCTTAGCGCGAATCCTTGTTCTGCCAGCGACGCCCTTCGATCGAACCCGCCTTGCGGGTCTTCTCGACGCGCCGTTGACGCGACAGCTTCGGATCCACCAGCAAAGGCCGGTAAATCTCGACGCGATCGTGGTCGGCGAGTACCGTATCGAGCGGCTTGAGCTTGCCGAACACGCCGACCTTCTGCGTGCCCAGATCGATCTGCGGATAACGCCGCACGATGCCGCTCGCGTCCAGCGCCTGCTGCAGCGTGGCGCCTTCCGGCAATTCCACGGCGATTACTGTCTGCTCATTGGCGAGCGCGTAGCAGACTTCAATCGACAAGCGCGCGCTCATGCCTTACCGTAGCGCTGATCGGCGCGCTTCACGAACGATTCGACGAAGGTGTTGGCAATGTGGCTGAACACCGGCCCAATGATCTTCTCGAGAATAATGTTGGTGAATTCGTAGTGCAGCGCGAATTCGATCTTGCAGGCATCCGCGCGCAACGGCGTAAAGCGCCAGAAACCGGTGAATTTGCGAAATGGGCCGTCCGCGAACTCCATATCGATGCGCGTGGGCCGCTCCATGCTGTTATGCGTGGCGAAATGCTGCTTGATGCCCTTGAAGTTGATATCGATCTTCGCCTCCATGCCGGTTTCGTCCTGGCGACGGATTTCGACTCCCCCGCACCAAGGCAGGAAGTTGGGGTAATCGGCGACGTCGGTGACGAGGTCGAACATCTGTTCCGCCGAATGGCGGATCAACACGGTTTTCTGGACATCTGCCATAAATTGAACAGCGCGTGGCAAGGGTGGACAAGCGCCGCGGGCTTTCCTTGCCCCGCTTTGCTAAAATCGTGATTTTAAACGAGTTGGGCACTTTCCATTCATGAGCATCATCGACAACAGAAAAGCCTTCTACGACTACTCGGTCGAAGAACGCTATGAAGCAGGGCTCGTGCTCGAAGGATGGGAGGTCAAGGCGCTGCGCGCCGGGCGCGGTCAGATCAAGGAAGGTTACGTTGTCATCAAGAATAACGAACTGTTCCTGATCGGTACGCATATCAGCCCGCTGCCCGAAGCCTCGACCCACATCAACCCGGACCCGGTGCGCACGCGCAAGCTGCTGCTGCATAGCGAGGAAATCAGCAAACTGATCGGCAAAGTCGAGCAGCGCGGCTACACGCTCGTGCCGCTGAACTTCCATTACAAGGGCGGCCGCGTCAAATGCGAGATCGGCCTGGCCAAGGGTAAGAAGCAGCACGACAAGCGCGAGACCGAAAAGAAACGCGACTGGGAACGCGAGAAGGCGCGCCTGATGCGCTCGCCGTCGTAATGGTGGTCTTCAGGCTTGAGTGGCGAGTCGATCCGCGACCTGGCCTGACCGGCGCTGCGTGATGCGCGGATTTGCCGCACTTTGCCAGCCCGAGTTGGCTCGCCGGCAAAAGCTGCGATTGGACGAAAATTCAACGAACATTCAACGAAAAATGGCCCGCTTATTTCGCGGGCCATTTTTTTCGGCAAGGAAAAACGTCAATCAGCGCACGTCCGTCGCGCCCTTCCCCTTATTCACGATGGTCAGCGCCGACGCAATCATCGAACTCATATCCGCCAGGTTGCCCGGCACGATCAGCGTGGTGCCCTGCTTCGCCAGGTTACCGAATGCGTTGACATACTGCTCGGCCACCTTCAGGTTCACCGCTTCCATCCCGCCGTTCGACTGGATGGCCGCCGCAATCTTCTGAATCGCCTGCGAATTAGCCTCCGCCACCGCCAGAATCGCCGCTGCTTGCCCCTGCGCCTGATTGATCGCCGCCTGCCGTTCGCCTTCGGACTTCTGGATCGATGCTTCGCGCCCACCCGAGGCGATATTGATCTGCTCCTGCTTACGCCCTTCGGATGCCGCGATCAGCGCGCGCTTCTCGCGCTCGGCGGTGATCTGCGCCTGCATCGCATGAAGAATTTCCTTGGGCGGCGTCAGGTCCTTGATCTCGTAGCGCAGCACCTTGACACCCCAGTTCGACGCGGCCTCATCGAGCGACGACACAATACTGTGGTTGATGAAGTCGCGTTCCTCGAAAGTCTTGTCAAGTTCGAGTTTGCCGATCACCGAGCGCAGCGTGGTCTGCGACAACTGTGTAATCGCGAACACGAAGTTGCTTGAGCCGTACGACGCCTTCATGGGATCGGTGACCTGGAAATACAGCACACCATCCACCTGCAGTTGCGTGTTGTCGCGCGTAATACATACCTGGCTCGGCACTTCGAGCGGGATTTCCTTGAGGATGTGCTTGTACGCAATGCGGTCGACGAACGGAAACGCAAAACTCAGGCCCGGCGTCAACGTGCGGTGATAGCGGCCGAGCCGCTCCAGCACCCACGCATGTTGCTGCGGCACGATCTTGAGCGTCTGCGCCGCTAGCACGATCACGATAATCAGAAGCACCGCCCCGACAATGGTTGAATCCATTACTGCCCTCCGGTCCGTAGTTCGAATGGTTGTGCGTAGTTCTGTGCACGCGCTGGTGCAGGATTTTGTACGCGCACTGGTATGTGCTCAGGCCGCCGTTGCCTTGGCTTTCTCCAGCCGGCTGGCCACGACGACAAGGCAACTGCCACGCATCTCGACGATTTCATAGAGCTGCGCGTCTTCGGGTTCGCCGGCAGCCAATTCGACGTCCCATGCGGCACCGCGATAGTTGGCGCGCGCCCGGCGCTCGTGCCAAGCCGGCACGGCAAGCGTTTGACCGATGTCCAGGTTGACGTCCGGGTTCTTCGACGCCTCCTTACGCGTTCTGCGGCCAAAGCGCGAACGCCTGAGCAACAGGACGGCCGCCAGCGCCACGACCGCTGCAATCGCGAACTGCAGGTCGGCGGCGACGCCCGCCAGTTGCGCAATGGCAGCCGCAATGCAGCCCAACGCGATCATCAGCAAATAGAACGTGCCGCTGATCAACTCCAGCACGACAAGCACACCCGCCCCGATCCACCAGAACAATCCACCTGGCGCCACGTCGACCTCCACAAAACAAAACACCCCGGATCTACCGGGGTGTTTATAGCACGAAGCGGGTGCATTTTACCGGGCGGTGCAGCACGCTTTCACGTGCTTTTGACGTACCGCACCGTCCTTTATGCAAGCCGCTTATCGGGCACCTGCCTCGCGCATATTTTTACTGCGCTTATTGACTGCGATTACTTCGTCAGCGATTTCGCCAACTGCTGCCACGTCTCGATGATCGAGTCCGGATTCAGCGAGATCGACTTGATGCCTTCATCGGTCAGCCATTGCGCAAAGTCCGGATGATCCGACGGGCCCTGGCCGCAGATACCGACGTACTTGTTCAGTCGCAGACACGTGTCGATCGCGCGCTTCAGCAAGAACTTGACGGCCGGGTCGCGTTCGTCGAAATCGACTGCCAGCAGTTCCATACCGGAGTCGCGGTCGAGGCCGAGCGTGAGCTGCGTCAGGTCGTTCGAACCGATCGAGAAACCGTCGAAGAATTGCAGGAATTCTTCGGCCAGAATCGCGTTCGACGGCACTTCACACATCATGATCAGGCGCAGATTCTTCTCACCGCGCTTCAGGCCGAACTTCTCCAGCAGCCCGACCACGCGCTCCGCCTGCTTCAGCGTACGCACGAACGGCACCATGATCTCGACGTTGTCGAGGCCCATCTCTTCACGCACCTTCTTCAGCGCGATGCATTCCATCTGGAACGCTTCGGCGAAGTCGTCAGCGATGTAGCGCGATGCGCCACGGAAGCCCAGCATCGGGTTTTCTTCGTCCGGCTCGTAACGCGAACCGCCGATCAGCTTCTTGTACTCGTTCGACTTGAAGTCCGACAGACGCACGATCACGGGCTTCGGATAGAACGCCGCCGCGATCGTGGCGATGCCTTCGGTCAGCTTGTCGACGTAGAACGCGCGCGGCGATGCATGGCCGCGGGCCACGCTTTCCACGGCCTTCTTCAGGTCCTGATCGATGTTCGGGTACTCGAGAATCGCCTTCGGGTGAACGCCGATGTTGTTGTTGATGATGAATTCCAGCCGAGCCAGACCCACGCCTGCATTCGGCAGTTGCGAGAAGTCGAAGGCCAGTTGCGGATTGCCGACGTTCATCATGATCTTCACCGGAATCGGCGGCAGTTCGCCGCGCTGGACTTCGGTGATTTCGGTTTCGAGCAGACCGTCGTAGATCTTGCCTTCGTCGCCTTCGGCACACGAAACGGTCACGAGCGCGCCTTCCTTCAGCACGTCGGTGGCATCGCCGCAGCCGACCACGGCCGGCACGCCCAGCTCACGCGCGATGATCGCCGCGTGGCAGGTACGGCCGCCACGGTTCGTGACGATTGCCGACGCGCGCTTCATCACCGGCTCCCAGTTCGGGTCGGTCATGTCGGCGACCAGCACGTCGCCCGGCTGCACACGGTCCATTTCCGACGGATCGTGAATCACGCGCACCGGACCCGCACCGATCTTCTGGCCGATCGCACGGCCGGTGGCCAGTACGTTCGATTGGCCCTTCAGCTTGAAGCGTTGCTCGGCCTTGCCGGCTGCCTGGCTCTTCACCGTTTCCGGACGCGCCTGCAGGATGAAGATCTTGCCGTCGCGGCCGTCCTTGCCCCACTCGATGTCCATCGGACGCTCGTAGTGCTTTTCGATGATGACGGCGTATTTCGCGAGTTCGATCACGTCTTCATCGGTGATCGAGAAGCGATTGCGCTGCTCGTGCGTGACGTCGACGGTCTTCACGCGGCCTTCTTCGCCAGCCTTGGTGAATTCCATCTTGATCAGCTTCGAGCCGATCGAGCGGCGGATGATCGGGTACTTGCCTTGTGCGAGCGTGGTCTTGAAGACGTAGAACTCGTCCGGATTCACGGCGCCCTGCACGACTGTTTCGCCCAGGCCGTAGCTCGACGTGATGAAGACGGCGTCCTTGAAACCCGATTCCGTGTCCAGCGTGAACATCACGCCTGCCGCGCCGACGTCCGAGCGCACCATGCGTTGCACGCCTGCCGACAACGCGACTTCAGCGTGGGTGAAACCTTTGTGGACGCGATAGGAGATAGCACGGTCGTTATACAGCGACGCGAACACGTGCTTCATGCGATCAAGCACGTCGTCGATGCCGACCACGTTGAGGTAGCTTTCCTGCTGACCCGCGAACGATGCGTCCGGCAAGTCTTCTGCCGTTGCCGATGAACGCACGGCAAACGACAGCTCTTCAGGCGAGCTGTTTTGCAGGGTGTCGAAGCCTGCGCGGATATCCGCTTCGAGGCGCGGCTGCATCGGCGCGTCGATGATCCATTGGCGGATCTCTTTGCCCGCTTCGGCGAGCGCCTTCACGTCGTCGACGTCGAGCGTTTCGAGGCGTTTGGCGATGCGTTCAGTCAGATTGTTGTGATGCAAGAAGTCACGGAAAGCCAGCGCCGTGGTAGCGAAGCCAGTCGGCACGCGCACACCGGCTTCGGCGAGTTGACTGATCATCTCGCCAAGCGACGCGTTCTTGCCGCCGACAATCTCCACATCGGTCATCCGCAACTGCTCAAACGGAACTACATACGCCTCTTCCTTTGCGACGGTAACTGCGTTAGTCATACAAGCCCCTAAGTGTGAAAGAAATTCACGGCTGTGCAAGTGGGCTTGAACGCGAGACGCCCATTGGAAGCGTGACCCCGCGTCTTGCACAACCTGTTGGAGAAGCAATCGCTGCAACTGGCGTGAAGCCCAGAAGCACGAGATAGATAGCGGATGGACGAAATTACCGATCGATCCAGCCTATTCGCTCTATTTGCCGCAAGTTACCGGGGCAAAGCGCGGCGTTGACCGACCGTTCACGGTGAGTTAGACGCCAATCGCCTGCAATTGCTTATCCAACAGGTTGCCGCTATTCTACCGTGCCGACTCTCAAAATGTGACTGTCGGACGAGAATTGCGCCTCGAATCGCGCCCCGGACCGGCTGACGGGCTCTTGCGAGGCTCTCGCGAGGCCCCGCCGCCATCCGGGCGCAGTTGCGGTGCCCACGGCGCGCTGAAATGACGCTGCTGCAATCTCCGGTTAGCCACCGTGCAGCGACGTCAATGCAGCGATGTTTCATTCGAGCGCTTTTCCCCGCTCACGTTCCCCAGCCCACTGATGCCGCCCACCGTATTCATCGTCTCCGACGGTACCGGGATCACTGCCGAAACCTTCGCGCATTCGATCCTCTCCCAGTTCGACCAGAAATTCCGCCTGGTTCGTGTGCCCTTCGTCGACTCGACGGAAAAAGCCTACGCCACGCTGGAAAAAATCAACGAAGCGATCCTGCAGGACGGCCGCCGTCCGATCGTCTTCACGACGCTGGTGGACAGCGCGTCGAATCAGATCGTCAAAGGTTCGAATGCGCTCGTGCTGGACATGTTCCAGACCTTCGTCGAGCCGCTTGAACAGGAACTGGAGCTCAAGTCGAGCCACGCGATGGGTCGCGGCCACCAGAACGCGGATACTGAGGAGTACAAGAATCGGATCGAGGCGATCAACTTCTCGCTCGCGCACGACGACGGTCAATCGAACCGCAATCTCGCCGACGCCGACGTGATTCTGGTCGGCGTGTCGCGCAGCGGCAAGACACCGACGAGCCTGTATCTGGCGATGCAGTACGGTGTGAAAGCGGCCAACTATCCGCTGATTCCGGAAGACTTCGAGCGCGGCAAGCTGCCCACGCCGCTATTGGCGCATCGGCAGAAGATGTTTGGGTTGTCGATCGATCCGCAACGTCTGTCGGAGATCCGTAACGAGCGCCGGCCGGGCAGCAAGTACGCTGCGCCGGAAAATTGCCGTTACGAGATCAATGAAGCCGAAGCCATGATGCGGCGCGAAGGGGTCAAGTGGTTGTCGTCGACGCATAAGTCGATCGAAGAGATTGCCACGACGATCCTGCAGGAGATCAAACTGGACCGGCCGGCTTACTGAGCGCGGCCTGTTCTCGAGATACGCGTGGCATTCAGATGAGGGACGCCACGCCACTCAAATCATGCCGTTGAAGTCACGCGCGGCGCTGCTGGCGGCACTGTTCGAACACGCAGACAGCCGCCGCAGCCGCCACATTGAGCGATTCCATGCCGCCTGGCTGAGGAATCGTCACCCGCAGCGACACCACATCGCGCCAGGCCTGCGACACGCCCGCCCCTTCGTTGCCGAAGACCCACGCGAGCTGTCCGCTCAGATCGCAGTCGTAGATCGCCTCGGCACCGTGCGAATCCGTAATGACGATGGGCACGGCCAGGCGCTCGATTAGCGCCAGCGTTTCGACATCTTCGTGGATCCGTAGCAGAAAATGCGCGCCCATGCCCGAGCGCAATACCTTCGACGACCATGCGTATGCCGTGCCCGGCGCGCAAAACACCTGCTGAATACCGGCGGCCGCCGCGCTGCGCAGAATCGAACCGACGTTGCCGGCGTCCTGCACGCCATCGAGTACGAGGCAGGTTTCTCCCACCTTCTCCGGCACCGGCGTATCGAGCTTTTCGACCAGCAGCAGAATCCCGACACCGTGCACGACGTTCGACAACTGCCCAAACAATGCGTCAGGCAGCGTGACGATGCGCTGCTCGTCGATGCGCGACACGATGGCCTGCGCTTCGTCGTGGCGCAGCGCGCCCTCGGTGACGACGCACATTTCCGGCTGCCCCGCGACGTCGAGATAGGCGCTCGCGAGATGGAAACCTTCGAGCAGCGCGTGGCCGCTGCGGCGCTGCTGATGCGTCGAGCCGGCCAATGCTTTCAGGCGCTTGTAGAGCGGATTGTCCCGCGAGGTGATGGCTTTCACAGGCAGCGAAGACAGTGAGAATGAGGAAAGAGTTGGCGACGCGCCGGGCCATACAGGGCGCTCAGGCGCCGCTGCGTTCGCCGAAGGCGTCGTCGTCGAGCATGGCGTCGGTGAGGGTGCCGGACACCACGATCACGTCGCCGGCCAGCAGTTTCAAACCCGTGCCGAAGCGCAGATGCGCTTCACGCACTGGCGCAAAGGAACGCCGATGATGCTCACACGGCCCATGTTCGCGCAGCGCCGCGAGATGCTGCGGCGTGCCGTAGCCGGCATGCGCGTTAAAACCGTAGACCGGATAGGTTTGATGCAATTCGAGCAGCATCCGGTCGCGCGTGACCTTGGCGAGAATCGACGCAGCCGAAATGCTCTTGACCAGCGCATCGCCGCCGATTACCGCCTCGCTGCGAATGCTCAGCGTCGGGCAGCGATTGCCGTCGATTTTTACGAGTGTCGGCACGACCGAAAGACCTTCGACTGCCCGCTTCATCGCCAGCATCGTGGCGTGCAGGATGTTTAGCGTGTCGATTTCTTCGACGGTAGCGGACGCGATGCAGTACGCGAGCGCCCGATCGACGATCTTGTCGTACAGTTCGTCGCGCTTTTTGGCGGTGAGCACTTTCGAATCGTCGAGGCCGCGAATCATCGGCTTCGACGGATCGAAAATCACCGCGGCGGCGACCACCGGACCCGCCAGCGGCCCACGCCCGGCCTCGTCGACGCCGCAGACAATGTCATCCGGTGTCTCGAAGTCCATGCCGACCTGCACTGCCGCGCCAGCAGCGGTCGCAGCCTTGCGGCCTGGTCCGCGCGCCGTAGTCACGGCCGCGCCTTCCGATTTTCGATGACGCTCGCCACGACTTCCGCCGCACGCTGCGCGGTGTTCTGCTTCAGCACGTGATGCATCTCCGTGAAGATTTCCGTCAGCGTGCGCCGGTTGGCTTCGTCGCGCAACTGTTTCAGCGTGGCTTCGGCAAGCGCCTGCGGTGTGGCGAAGTGCTGCAGAATTTCCGGCACCACGAAACGCCCCGCCAGAATGTTCGGCAGGCCAACGTACGGCAGATAGCCCTGGCGGCGCATGATCTGGCCGGTCAGCCAGGGCACCTTGTACGAGATCACCATCGGCTTTTTCAGCAACGCGGCTTCCAGCGTCACCGTGCCGCTCTTGACGAGGATCGCATCTGCCGCTGTCATCGCGAGTTGCGACTGGCCGTCCGTGATGGTCAGCGCGAGACCGGGATGCGCATCGACCAGCGGCCGCAGCATTTCGCGCAGCGCGGGCGTGGCCGCCGGCATCACGAAACGCAAACTGGGCTCCTGGTGCTGCATCATCTCCATCGCGGCAAAGAACGTCGGACCGATCAGATCGATCTCCGAGCGCCGGCTGCCGGGTAGCACCGCAATGATCGGACCGCTTTCAGCGAGGCCGAGCGTGCGGCGCGCGCCGAGCGTATCGGGCACGATCGGGATCTCGTCAGCAAGCGGATGACCGACGTAGGACGCCGCGACGCCTGCCTTTTCCAGCAGCGCTGTTTCGAACGGAAACACGCACAGCATGTGGTCGACCGCCTTGGCGATCTTCTTGATGCGCCCGCCCCGCCACGCCCAGATGGACGGACAGACGAAGTGAACAGTCGGAATGCCCGCTTCGCGCAACGGATGCTCGAGGCCGAAGTTGAAATCGGGCGCATCCACACCGACGAACACCGACGGCGGCTCAGCCAGCAGTTGGCGCTTCAGTTCGTTGCGGATGCTGAGGATCTCGGGAATATGCCGCAGTGCTTCGACATAGCCGCGCACCGTCAGTTTTTCCATCGGCCAGTGGGCGTCGAAGCCCGTGGCGATCATGCGCGGGCCGCCGATCCCATAATACTGGGTACCGGCGGGCAGACGGCTCGCGAGGCCGTCGAGCAGCGACGCCGCCAGCAGGTCGCCGGACGGCTCGCCAGCCACCATCGCGACACGCAGCGGACTCGGGTTCAATGCCATCGCTTAGCGGATGATGCCGCGTTGCGACGCTTCGACGAACGCGAGGAGCGTTTGTACCGGCGCATCGCCATCGCCACCCGCGGACGCGAGTTCGCGCAACTGCACCTTCGCTTCTTCCAGCGACAGGCCGTTCTTGTACAACAAGCGGTACGCCGAGCGCAGCGCCGAAATCGCGTCCGCGGAGAAACCGCGGCGGCGCAGACCTTCGACGTTGATACCGTGCGGTTCGGCCTTGTTGCCGGCAGCCATCACGAACGGCGGGACGTCCTGCACGAGCGCGGAAGCCCCGCCCAGCATTGAGTGCGCACCGATGCGCACAAACTGATGCACGCCCGACATGCCGCCGACGATCGCGTGGTCGCCAATGATCACATGGCCGGCCATCTGCGCATTGCTCGACAGAATGACGTTGCTGCCGACGTGGCAGTCGTGCCCGATGTGCACGTAGGCCATGATCCAGTTATCGTCGCCCAGCGTGGTGACGCCCGAGTCCTGCACCGTGCCGGTGTGGATCGTGGTGAATTCACGGATCGCGTTGCGATTGCCGATCACGAGCCGGGTTGGCTCGTCCTTGTACTTCATGTCCTGCGGACGGCCGCCGACCGATGCGTAGTGGCCGATCCGGTTGTCTTCGCCGATCGTGGTGTGACCTTCGATCACGCTGTGCGACCCGACCGTGGTCCGTGCGCCGATCGTCACATGTGCGCCGATGACGGCATACGGTCCGATTTCGACGGATTCGTCGAGTTGCGCGCCCGGTTCGACGATCGCAGTGGGATGAATCCTGCTCATGCGTCCTCGCTTCTGATTCTGTTGCGTTGTCTGGATGGGCGTAGCCGGAGGCTTGCAGGGCTCAGAGTAAGCCGCTGACTGCCCGGAAACCGGCTTAAACGTCTTTGTCCGTGTGCCGCACCGCGCACATCAGGTCGGCTTCCGCCGCTACGGCACCATCCACTTCGGCGCGCGCCTTGAACTTCCAGATGCCGCGCATATGACGCTCGAACGTGCAGTTCAGGATCAACTGATCGCCCGGTTCCACCACGCGCTTGAAGCGCGCATTGTCGATGCCCACGAACAGATACAGCGTGTTCGACGGATCGCTCGGCTCTTCCGAAAACGTCAGCAAGGCCGCCGTTTGCGCGAGTGCTTCGAGAATCAGCACGCCGGGCATCACCGGACGGGTCGGAAAGTGACCCTGGAAATACGGTTCATTGATCGACACGTTCTTCAACGCTTTGATGCTCTTATGCGGCTCAAGTTCGAGCACCCGGTCAACCAGCAGAATCGGGTAACGATGCGGCAGCAGCGTGAGAATCTTATGAATGTCGAGATTGATTTTTTCGGTGCTCATGGTGTTTCTACTCACGCATTGACTGCGCGATGATGACTGCGGATGCTGGTGCAGGTGGGTTGGTAACGCGTACTGCCGGCGCTTGCTGTGATCCGGAGGCCATGCCACCCGGCCACGGCAACCGACTTTGCTTCCTGATGCTTGCCCGCTATTTTACGCGGTGCCGGCAGGTTGCCCTACGGTTGCTCTGCGAGTCGGCCTGATACTCAGGCTTTGTCGCCTGCGGAATTACTTGCTGCGTGGCCCGGCTTGCCTGCCGAAGCGGCATTTTCGAGCGCCTTGATACGGTCGCGGAGTTTGTCGATGTTACGCAGCAAAGCGGCGCTTTTGTTCCAGTCGGCATGGTTCACGGCCGGGAAAGCGCTGGTATACATGCCGGGCTTCAGCAACGACTTCGACACGCCCGACTTCGCCGTGACGATCACGTAGTCCGCCAGCGTGACGTGACCGGCAATCCCAACTGCGCCGCCGATCATGCAATGACGGCCGATCGTGGTACTGCCCGCGATGCCCGCGCAGCCGGCGATCACCGTGTAAGCGCCGACCTTGCAGTTGTGACCGATCTGCACGAGATTGTCGATCTTCACGCACTCTTCGATGATCGTGTCAGCCATGGCGCCACGGTCGATGGTGGTGTTCGCACCGATTTCGACGTCTGCCGCGATCGACACACCGCCGACCTGCGGAATCTTTACCCAACTGCCGGTACGCGCATCGCCTTCGCCGACAAAATCCGGCGCGAAGCCAAAACCGTCCGAACCGATCACCGCACCCGCGTGCACGATCACGCGCTCGCCGAGCTTGCAGCCGTAGTACACGGCGACATTCGGATACAGATGCGAGCCCGCGCCGATCCGCGTGCCGCGACCGATCACCACATTGGCATCCAGACGCACGTTTTCGCCGATCACCGCGCCCGCTTCCACCGTGACGTGCGGACCAATCACCGCGCTCGCGGCAATCTGAGCCGACGGGTCGATCGTCGCGCTCGGGTGCACACCAGGCATAGCCTTGGGCGCTGCCATATCGATGAAAGTCTGCGCGACGCGCGCGAAGTAAGCGTACGGATTCGGCGTGACGATGAAGTTACGAGCGTCGCGGGAGGCCAGCTTCGCGAGGTCGTCGGCATTGATCAGCACTGCGCCCGCACGGGTCGTCTCGACCTGCGACAGATACTTCGGATTGGCGAGGAACGCCAGCTGGTCCGGGCCTGCCTGGTCGAGCGGCGCCAGACTGCCGACGCGCTGCGAACCATCTCCGACTACTTCACCGCCGAACCGATGGACGATGTCCTCGAGCGTAAATGCCATGCCTATCCTGTCTCCTGTGTCGACCAGAGTTAGCGCTTTAGCGCTTACTCTGGTCCCATGCAACGCTGTCGACCAGAGTTAGCGCTTTAGCGCTTACTCTGGTCCCATGCAACGCTGTCGACCAGAGTTAGCGCTTTAGCGCTTACTTTGGTCCCATGCAACGCTGTCGACCGGCGTTAGCGCCTCAGCGCTTACGCCGATCATCCAAACTTGTTGCCGCCAATCAGTCCAACTTGTCCGCTCTACAGCCACGCGCTGCGAACCGGCCTGCGACGCCGCCAGCCGGCGGCCCACGGCCGCGTTCAGTTGCCCGACGCCGCCAATGCCTTGAGCACCTGGTCGGTAATGTCGATGCGTGGGCTCACGTACACCGCTTCCTGAACGATCAGGTCGTAGTGCTGCTGCTCGGCGATCTGCTTGATTACCTTGTTGGCCCGGTCGAGCACCGCCGCCAGCTCCTCATTGCGGCGCTGGTTCAGGTCTTCGCGAAACTCGCGTTGCTTGCGCTGGAAGTCCGTATCCAGCTGCGACAGATCGCGTTGCTTCTGCGCGCGATCGGCAGCCGACATCGACGCGCCATTCTTGTCGAGCGAGTCGGACATCGTCTTCAGCTTCTGCGCCATGTCGGCCAGATCCTTGTCGCGCTTGGCGAACTCCGCCTCGAGCTTGACCTGTGCAGCCTTCGCGGCAGCCGATTCACGCAGGATACGGTCCGAATTCACCGCAGCGATCCGGGCTTCCTGCGCGTGCGCTACCCCCGCTACTCCTACGCCCAGCGTCATTGCCAGCGCGAACGCACACGCCACACGTTTCGAAAACATACCGGTTAGCAAAGTCATCCTCTCGATACTGTAGTTTGGCCTGGTCCGCCGTCGGAAGCGGCCCATAATCGGGCCACCAGCCGCCGGGGCCCCGGCCGCCTGATCAGAACGCCGTCCCGATCTGGAACTGGAACTTCTGATACTGGTCGCCAGTGTGCTTCGTGAGCGGGAAGCCCAAGCTGAGCTTGAGCGGGCCGATCGGTGAGATCCAGGCAAGACCGACACCATAGCCATAACGCAGGCCATTCGCGCCGATACTGTTACCTTCCGTACCCCAGACGTTACCGGCGTCGAGGAACGTGAACACACGCAACGTGCGGTCGTAGCCCGTGCCCGGCAGCGGGAATGTCAATTCGACGTTACCCACCAGCAGCTTCGAGCCGCCGATCGGATCGTTCGTCTTCGCGTCACGCGGGCCCAGCGAGCTCGGCTCGTAGCCCCGCACCGACCCGATACCGCCGGCGTAGTAGTTCTTGAAAATCGGGTATGGCTTGCCACTCAGGCCGTTACCGTAACCGCCCTGGAAGTTGAAGCCCAGCACGAAACCGCGCGCAAACGAATAATAGTACTGCGCGTTGATGTCGGCCTTGTAGTACTGCGTACCACCGAGCGGCGTGCCGTATTCGGCGTTCGCCTGCGTAAAATAACCGCGGCTCGGTACCAGGGCGCTGTCACGCGCGTCGCGCGACCAGCCCACCGTGATCGGCACGTTGTTCGACACACGTCCAAACTGGTTCACATAGTCGATATAGCTTTGCGGCGTGTTCGAGTCGATGTCCAGCTGGTTCTGCTCGAGGCCGGCACCGAAGTACACCGTGTCGACTTCGGAGAACGGAATACCGAACTTCAGATCACCACCGATCGTGACGATCTTGAAGCTCGAATCCGTCGAGTAGTACAACGGCTGATACGTACGGTAGTAGACGTCGGTAATCCGCTTGATGCCGTCGACCGTGAAGTACGGGTCGACCTGCGTGACCGTCAACGTACGGTACGTCTTGGCGGTATTCACGTTCACCGCGAGACTCGTACCCGAACCGAACACGTTGTCCTGCGACACGCCTGCGGAGAGCACCACCTTGTCGGTCGACGAGAAGCCCGCGCCGAGCGTGATCGCGCCGGTCGGCTTTTCGGCCACCTTGACGTCCACATCGACCTGGTCCGGCGTGCCTTCCACCGGCACCGTGGTCACGTCGACATCGGTAAAGTAGCCGAGACGGTTGATCCGGTCTTTTGACAGCGCGAGGCGGTTCGAATCGAACCACGAGCTTTCGAGCTGACGCATTTCGCGACGCACCACTTCGTCGCGAGTACGCGTGTTGCCGACCACGTTGATACGGCGCACGTACACGCGGCGGCTCGGGTCCACCTGCAGCGTCAGGTCGACCTTGTGGTGTTCCTGATCGATCTGCGGCTGGGCATTCACCGTTGCAAACGCGTAGCCGTATTCGCCGAGCTTGTCGACAATCGCCTTGGTGGTGGCTTGCAGCTTTTCAGCCGAGAAGCGGTCACCCGGTTTGATCTTGATGAGCTTGGCCAGCTCCGGCTCACGGTCGAGCAGGTTACCGGCCAGCTTGATGCTGCTGATCGTGTACGGCTCGCCTTCGTGCAGCGTGACCGTCAGATACATGTCCTTCTTGTCCGGCGTGATCGACACCTGGGTCGACTCGATGTTGAACTCGAGGTAGCCGCGATTCAGGTAATACGAGCGGACGTTTTCGAGGTCGCCGGTGAGCTTGTCTTTCGCGTACAGATCGTTCTTCGTGTACCACGAGAACCAGTTCGGCGTGGACAGCTGCATTTCGTCGCGCAGCGTACCCGTGCTGAACGCCTTGTTGCCGATAAAGTTGATCTGGCGGATCTTCGCGCTCGGACCTTCAGCCACCGAGAACAGCACCGATACGCGGTTGCGGTCGATCGGCGTGATCGTGGTGGTGACTTCAGCGGCATAGTAGCCACGCGTCAGGTACTGGCGCTTCAGTTCCTGCTCGGCCTTGTCGACGAGTGCCTTGTCGTAGTAACGGCCTTGCGACAAACCGACCGCGCGCAGCGCCTTGGTCAGGTTGTCCTTGTCGAACTCGTGAATGCCGGCAAAGTCGATCGTGCCGATGGCCGGACGTTCCAGCACCTGCACGATGACGACATTGCCTTCAGTCGCGATCTTGACGTCGTTGAAGAAGCCCGTGGCGTACAGCGCGCGAATGGCTTCAGAAGCCTTGTCGTCGCTAAACGTGTCGCCTTGCTTGATGGGCAGGTAGGCAAACACGGTACCAGGTTCGACGCGTTGCAATCCCTCGATCCGGATGTCTTGCACCACGAAGGGCGTTGTTGCGTGAGCAACCAGCCCATGCGCGGCAAACGCCGCGGCTATAACCGTCTTTGGAACAAAGCGATGAGGTTTAAACAACGTGCTTCCCCAGTGTGTATAGCTGCATCAGGTCGGGCGGTCGCCATCGTGAACGCCGCCAGACACTTTAAAAATGGATTAAACGAGCCAGATCGTTGAACAGCGCAATCGCCGACAACGCGACGATGCAGGCGAGCCCCGCCCTCTGAAAAACGAGTTGCCAGCGATCAGAGACAACTTTGCCGGTTACAGCTTCAACCAAATAATATAACAGATGACCCCCGTCCAATACCGGAATTGGTAACAGGTTCAGTACGCCGAGGCTAATACTGACAAGGGCCAGGAACGACAGGAATGCAGAAGGACCTAGACGTGCGCTCTTTCCTGCGTAATCCGCGATCGTGACAGGACCGGAAAGATTCTTGAGCGATGCCTCGCCGACGATCATCCGCCCGAACATGCGCACCGAATAAACAGCCAGATCCCACGTACGGCGCGCGCCCAGTTGCAGACTTTCGACCGGCCCGTAACGCACGTCGATCGACGGCACCTGGGTGGCGAGTTCCGCGCCGATACGGCCGATCTGCTGCCCCGTCGCGTCATCGCGCTGCGACTGCGGGACGATGCGAACGTCTTCCAGCTTGCCCGCCGCCGGCCCGCCACGCTCCACTTGCAGCGTCACAGGCTTGCTGGCGTGCGATTTTACATAAGCGATGAAGGCGGTGGCATTGTCCGTAGGAATACCGTCCACCGCGCGAAGACGGTCGCCCACCGCAAGGCCCGCCTTTTGCGCCGCGCTATCCGACTGCACGCCCGCAACCGTCAGCTTGCCACCACCCGGCTCAAAACCGAGATGTGACATAAAGTCGTCGTCGACGTCTTTCTCGGTGATACCGCGCAGATCCAGCTGGAAATCCGAGGTGCCGTGGGCATCTTTCGCGCTCAGCACAATGCGCTTGTGATCGAATGCCGCGCCCAGCAGTTTCCAGCGCAGGTCGGACCACGAGCGCACACGCTCGGATTCGCCAGCGTTCCCGGCACGCACCGCGACGATGGTTTCGCCACCGTCGAAGCCGGCCAGCGCGGCCGGCGTATTCGGAGCAGGCGCTGCGACCACGGCGGCCGGTTCCGTCACGCTGGTGGCAAATACCAGCGCGAACAGCACGATGGCGAGCAGGAAGTTGGCGACCGGGCCCGCCGCGACAATCGCGAAACGGCGCCACACTGACTGCCGGTTGAACGCATGTGGCAAGGCTTCAACCGGAATCGGCGCCCCTCCGGTCTCGCGTTCGTCGAGCATCTTCACGTAGCCGCCCAGCGGCAGCGCGGCAATCGTCCACTCGGTGCCCGTCTTCGGGCTCACCCATTGAAACAGCGGCTTGCCGAAACCGATCGAAAAGCGCAATACCTTGACGCCGCACAAACGCGCGACGCTGTAATGCCCGTACTCGTGGACGACCACGAGTACGCCGATCGCGACCGCGAAGGCAAGCAGTTCGATCAACAGATTCATAGGCGCCTCACTGGACGGCGCGTTCCGTGCGACGGGCGCCGTCCGGCAGACGCGCAATGAAGTCGGCGGCGGCGCGGCGCGCGGCGGCGTCGGCCTCAATCGCGTCTTCGAGCGCATGCGCGCTGCGATTCGGCAACGCGTTGAGCACGGCGTCGACAACCTGGGCGATCGCCATGAAACCGATCTGACGCGACAGAAACGCTTCAACAGCGACTTCGTTCGCGGCATTCAGGGCCGCGCTCGCCAACCCGCCCTCGGCCAGCGCCTTCACTGCGAGCGCGAGACACGGGAAGCGCGTGTAATCCGGCTTTTCGAACGAAAGTGACGCGACCTGTAGCAGATCGAGCTGTGCCACCCCCGAATCGACGCGATCCGGAAATGCCAGCGCGTGAGCGATCGGCGTGCGCATGTCGGGATTGCCCAGTTGCGCGAGCACCGAACCGTCTGCGTACGACACCATCGAATGAATCACGCTTTGCGGATGAATCAGCACCTCGATGCGTTCGCCCGGCAAATTGAAGAGCCAGTGTGCCTCGATCACTTCCAGGCCCTTGTTCATCATCGTGGCGGAGTCGACCGATATCTTGCGGCCCATGACCCAGTTCGGATGCTTGCAGGCCTCGTCAGGCGTGACGTCGACCAGCGTGGCCGGTTCGCGGGTGCGGAACGGGCCGCCCGACGCCGTCAGGATGATCTTCGACACGCCGCCGTGCAGTGCGGCTTCGCGCGGCAGGCATTGGAAAATTGCGTTGTGTTCGCTGTCGACCGGCAGCAGCACGGCGCCGTTGTCGCGCACCGCGTCCATGAAGATCGCGCCGGACATGACCAGCGCTTCCTTGTTGGCGAGCAGAATGCGCTTGCCGGCACGAGCGGCAGCCAGGCTAGGCGCGAGACCTGCAGCGCCGACGATCGCCGCCACTACCGTATCGCAGCCGGTGCTCTCCGACACGTCGACGAGCGCTTGCGGTCCGTACGTGACTTCGGTCTTGCAGACCGCTTCGCGCAGCTTCGCTGCCACGCGAATGGCCGTATCGGCGTCGCCGACTACCGCGACTTCGGGCTGAAAGCGCAGGCATTGCTCGACGAGCTTGTCGCCGTTGCGATGCGCCGTGAGCGCGTAAACCGAAAAGCGCTCGGGATGACGCGCGACGACGTCGAGCGTGCTGTCTCCAATCGAGCCCGTTGAACCGAGCAATGTCAGACGTTTTTGCATATCTCTTTCTCTAGCCGAGCAGCAGCATGGCAAGCGGCAGCACCGGCAACAATGCGTCGATGCGGTCGAGTACGCCACCGTGCCCAGGCAACAGGCCGCTTGAATCTTTCACTCCAGCCTGGCGTTTCATCATTGATTCGAACAGGTCGCCCACCACGCTGAATGCCACCAGCAGGGTCAGAGCGAGCAGCGTACGTACGGCGCCCAGTTGCGCCAGCAGCGCAGAATACAGGGTCGGCTCGAACGCGTGCAAAAAGACCGCCGCCGCGGCGACGATCATCACCACCAGCCAGCCGCCGATCGCGCCCTCCCAGGTCTTACCCGGGCTGATGGCAGGCGCCAGCTTGTGCTTCCCGAAAGCCTTTCCCGAGAAGTATGCGCCGATATCGGCCAGCCATACCAGGAGCAGCAGCGACAGCACGAACGGCACGCCCTTCATGCGCGCGGCGACGAGAGCATGCCAGCACGCGACGAAAACCACAATGCCAGCAAGGAATAGAAAAGCGCGCCAGGCACCCTGCGCGAGGGTCGGCTTGCGCAGGAGCACATACGGCCCCGCAATCACCCAGAAAATCGCCGCCGCCTGAAAGAGCGGCCGGGGCTCCTCGACGCCGGTACCGAGACGTGTGCTCGCGACCAACGCAACGGCGGCTACCAGCGCGTATACGATCGGGCCCGCGCCGCCGAGCTTCAGCAGGCGCGCCCATTCCCACGCAGCGAACACGACGACGAAGGCGATCAGCGCGCCGAACGCGCCCACCGGCGCGAACAACGTGACCGGCAGGAAAATCGCCAGCAGGATGATCGCCGTGATGACACGGGTTTTTAGCATGGAAGCGAATCGACGTTTTGCGATTGCGGCTCGAGTTGAGCACTGGTGCGGCCGAAGCGGCGCTCACGCTCCGCATAGGAAGCGATGGCGTGGCCGAGCGCGTCCGCGTCGAAATCCGGCCAGAAGGTGTCGGTGAAATAGAACTCGGTGTAGGCGAGTTGCCACAACAGGAAGTTGCTGACGCGGCGCTCGCCGCCTGTGCGGATAAAGAGGTCCGGCTCCGGCGCATAGGCCATCGACAGGTGTTCGGCGAACGAGTCCTCGTTCACCTCGACCGCCTTGCCCGCCAGCGCCGATTGCTCGGCAAGCTTGCGGGTGGCCTGCATGATGTCCCAGCGGCCGCCGTAGTTGGCGGCGATGGTCAGCGTGAGACGGGTATTGCGCGCGGTTTTGGTTTCTGCGCGCTTGATCAGGTCGCGAATGCGCGTGTCGAATTTCGACAGATCGCCCACTACCCGCAAACGGATGCCGTTCGCGTGCAGCTTGCCGATCTCGCGCTCCAGCGCGGTGACGAACAGGCGCATCAGGAACGACACTTCGTCGTTCGGGCGGCGCCAGTTTTCCGAACTGAAGGCAAAGAGCGTCAGATATTCGACGCCCTGCCGGGCGCACGCCTCGACGGCCGCGCGCACCGCGTCGACGCCGCGCGTATGGCCGGCCACGCGGGGCAGCCGGCGTTGGGTTGCCCAACGGCCGTTGCCGTCCATGATGATCGCGATATGTCGCGGCACCGCGGCGACATCAGGCACGCGCACGGTTGAGCTGGTATAGGTCATGGCCGTCGGGACAGTGACTGCAAAAAAAGAAGTGGAAACCCTGAAACTGTTGAGCGCCCCCAAAACCTGCCGCTTCGCAGCAGGCCCCCGAGAGGGCAATAAAACCCGGGGCGGCCCGGCATTCTCCTGGGAGCCAACGGCCTCAGACCGTCATGATCTCGGCTTCTTTGGTCACTACAAGTTTGTCGATTTCCGTAACGAACTTGTCCGTCAGTTTCTGAACGTCGTCACCTGCACGGCGTTCGTCATCTTCTGAAATTTCCTTGTCTTTAACGAGCTTTTTCAGTTGCTCGTTTGCGTCACGGCGCAGGTTACGGATGGCAACCTTGGCCGTTTCCGCTTCGCTCTTCACCACTTTAGTCAGTTCGCGGCGGCGTTCTTCGGTCAGCGCGGGCATCGGCACGCGGATCACGTCGCCTTGCGTGGCCGGGTTCAGACCGAGGTCCGACTCGCGGATCGCCTTTTCGACGACTTGGACCATCTTCTTTTCCCACGGCTGCACGCCGATCGTGCGTGCATCGATCAGCGTCAGGTTCGCGACCTGCGAAATCGGCACCGGCGAACCGTAGTAATCGCACTGGATGTGATCGAGCAAGCCCGTGTGTGCACGGCCCGTGCGGATTTTCGACAGATCGTTCTTGAACGCGTCGATGGAACGCTGCATCTTTTGTTCAGCGCCCTTCCTGATATCAGCCACAGACATTTTTAAGCCTCCGAACCTTCAAAACGGTGCGAGCCGGCCAGCGCGCGCAATATGCGGCGGCCTGGGCCCGCGTTAAAGCCCACGTTGTGTGAACGAGAGTTTACACGTGGACGAGGGTACCCTCGTCCTCGCCTTGTACGATGCGCTTGAGCGCGCCCGGCTTGACGATAGAAAACACCCGGATCGGCAGCTTCTGGTCGCGGCACAGCGCGAACGCCGTGGCGTCCATCACCTGCAGATTGCGGCCGATGGCTTCGTCGAAGCTGATCGTGGTGTAGCGGGTCGCGCTCGGGTCCTTCTTGGGGTCGGCGGAGTAGACGCCGTCCACCTTGGTGGCTTTCAGCACGACTTCCGCGCCGATTTCAGAGCCGCGCAGTGCAGCGGCCGTATCCGTCGTGAAGAACGGATTGCCGGTGCCGGCCGCGAAAATCACGACTTTGCCTTCTTCGAGCTGGCGAATCGCGCGGGGCCGGATGTACGGCTCGACCACCTGGTCCATGCGCAGCGCGGATTGCACGCGCGCTTCAATACCGGCGTGGCGCATGGCATCCTGCAGCGCCAGCGCGTTCATCATGGTGGCCAGCATGCCCATATAGTCAGCCGTGGCGCGATCCATGCCGGCCGCGCCGCCCGCCACGCCGCGGAAAATATTGCCGCCGCCGATCACCACGGCCAGCTGCGTTCCGAGACGGACCACTTCGGCCACGTCCGCTACCATTCGTTCGATGGTTGCGCGATTAATGCCAAAGGCATCGTCGCCCATCAGAGCTTCACCGGAGAGTTTGAGCAGGACGCGTTTATAGGCAGTGGGCATAGGGGGTATCCAGATCGCGCAGAACAGGGCAACAACAAGGGACTAATGTAGGGGTGAAATGCTGATTCGGGCAAGCGTCGCCAAATTGACGAACCCTGGGGTTCGCCAGAGGCGGCTGCGCAGCGAGGGTCAACCCGCGCGCAGCCTTGCGGCGCCGCCGACCGCGGCAAAGTCTTGCTCCGCCGCGGGTCCAACGGTACTAATTGAAGCTTAAGCGATGCTTATTGTTGCTTTGCAGCAGCGACTTGAGCGGCCACTTCAGCTGCGAAGTCGTCCTGCTTCTTCTCGATGCCTTCGCCGACCACGAACAGCGCGAACTTCTGCACGCTCGCGTTGCCAGCCTTCAGCATCTGTTCGATCGTCTGCTTGTCGTTCTTAACGAACGTCTGGTTCAGCAGCGACACTTCCTTCAGGTACTTCTGCACGCTGCCGTCGACCATCTTGGCGACGATTTCAGCCGGCTTGCCCGATTCAGCAGCCTTTTGTTCAGCAATGCTGCGTTCCTTGGCGATCAGATCCGCCGGGACGTCGTCCGACGACAGCGAAACCGGCTTCATGGCGGCAATGTGCATTGCCACGTCCTTGCCGACCTGCTCGTCCGCGCCGGTGTACTCGACCAGCACGCCGATACGCGTGCCGTGCAGGTACGCTGCCAGCTTGTTCGAGGTTTCGAAACGCACGAAACGACGGATCGACAGGTTTTCACCGATCTTGCCGACCAGTGCCAGACGCACTGCGTCGACCGTCGAGCCGTCCAGCGGCAGTGCCGACAGAGCCGCGACGTCAGCCGGGTTTTGCGTAGCGACCAGTTCAGCAACGGTCTTCGAGAAAGCCAGGAAATCATCGTTCTTCGAAACGAAGTCGGTTTCGCAGTTCAGCTCGACCAGCGAACCCGCGTTGCCGCCGATGAACGATGCGACTACGCCTTCAGCCGTCACGCGCGATGCTGCCTTGCTTGCCTTGTTGCCCAGCTTCACGCGCAGCAGCTCTTCAGCGCGCGCCATGTCGCCGTCGGCTTCCGTCAGCGCCTTCTTGCATTCCATCATCGGCGCGTCAGTCTTTGCGCGCAGTTCTGCAACCATGCTTGCGGTAATTGCCGCCATCATTTGCTCCTTGAGTTCCGTCTGTCACACGCCGCCCGGACTTCGATACCGGCGGCAAGAATTCGTTTCAACGTTGCACGTATTTTTTACGGACAACGTTTAGGCACTGCTTACACCACACCACTACTTTGTCGCGGCTTAAAAAAAGGGGGCCTGTAGAAAGCCCCCTTTTTTGCCGGACACGGGGCAGCTTTACGCTTCCGAGTTGACCTCGACGAACTCGTCGCCGTCGCCGCCACGGGCAGCTTGCACCACTTCGTTGACCGCGTTAGCACGGCCTTCGAGGATCGCGTCAGCCACGCCAGCGGTGTACAGAGCGACAGCCTTCGAAGCGTCGTCGTTACCCGGGATCACGTAGTCGATACCGATCGGCGAGTGGTTCGTGTCGACCACGGCGATGATCGGCACGCCGAGCTTGTTGGCTTCGGTAACGGCAATCTTGTGGTAGCCGACGTCGACCACGAAGATCGCGTCCGGAATACCGCCCATGTCCTTCACGCCGCCAATCGACTTTTGCAGCTTGGCCATTTCGCGTTCGAACAGGAGCGCTTCCTTCTTGCTCATGCGTTCGGTTTCGCCTGCTTCCAGCGCTGCTTCCATGTCTTTCAGGCGCTTGATCGATACTTTCAGCGTCTTGAAGTTGGTCAGCATGCCGCCGAGCCAGCGCGCGTTGACGTACGGCATACCAGCGCGCTTTGCCTCTTCAGCGATGGTGTCGCGCGACTGGCGCTTCGTACCAACGAACAGGATCGTGCCGCGATTGGCTGCCAGTTGACGCGCGTACTTCAGCGCGTCGTTGTACATCGGCAGCGTCTTTTCGAGGTTGATAATGTGAATCTTGTTGCGATGGCCGAAAATGAAGGGGGCCATCTTCGGGTTCCAGAAGCGCGTTTGGTGACCGAAGTGGACACCGGCTTCCAGCATTTGACGCATGGTAACTGCCATGAAATTCTCCGCGAGGGTTGGGTCTTAAGCCGGCTGCCGCATCTGCCGCGCTGCCATTGTTTTCTGGCTGAACGCGACGGACACCCTGGGTGCGCCGGCTTGCGAGTCTGCTGCCCTGGTACTGCCTTACCCCATAGCGCAGGCAACTATCGCTACAGAGGGTCTTTCCCGCCAGTTTGCGCCCATTAGGACAGCAATAAAGCAACAAAATAAGACAGGGATCGACTTAGCCAAAGATTATAGCACGTGACTATCGGCCGACTCAACCTGCGCGGTAGCTCCTGCTTGCCGCAGCCGGGTTGCACCTACGCGCTCGCCGCCTGATGGCAAAACACTGGCAAAACCCTGCGGCGGCCGGAATATGGTGCGATAATCTTGCAATAAATCGCATTTCAGGCCCGACTCATGGCTATTACGCTCAAAAACGAACACGATATCGCGCAGATGCGCGTCGCTTGCAAACTCGCCAGCGAAGTGCTCGACTACATCACGCCGTTCGTTGTAGCCGGCATTACAACCGGCGAACTCGACCGGCTGTGTCACGAATATATGCTCAAGGAACAAGGCACGGTCCCGGCGCCGCTGAATTATCAGCCGCCCGGCTATCCCCCTTATCCGAAAGCCACCTGTATTTCGGTGAACGACGTGATCTGCCACGGCATTCCGGGCGACAAGACGCTGAAGAACGGCGACGCGCTGAATATCGACATCACGGTGATCAAGGAAGGCTATTTCGGCGACACCAGCCGGATGTTCATCGTCGGCGAAGGCTCGATCATGGCAAAGCGCCTCGTGCAGACCACCTTCGAATGCATGTGGCTCGGCATCGATCAGGTGCGCCCGGGCGCCCATCTCGGCGACATCGGCTATGCAATCCAGAAACACGCCGAAGGTCAGGGCTACAGCGTGGTACGTGAATATTGCGGCCACGGCATCGGCACGGTATTCCACGAAGACCCGCAGATTCTGCATTACGGCCGCCCCGGCACCGGGCTCGAACTGCAGACCGGCATGATCTTCACGATCGAACCGATGATCAATGCCGGTCGGCGCGATATCCGCACCATGCCGGATCAGTGGACCGTCAAGACCAAAGATCGCAGTCTGTCGGCACAGTGGGAACACACCATACTCGTCACCGAAACCGGTTACGACGTGCTGACTGTCTCAGCTGGCACGCCCGCGCGTCCGCCGGTTGTCGCAGCTACAGCCTGACCGACTTCCGACCCCACCCGCCAGCCTGCCAATGAGTAGTGTTCCAGCCGTCGCCCACTCCCATGCCACGTCGCTCAAGGCGGACTATAAAGTGGCCAAAGCCCAGTTGCTGGAACGCTTCAAGACCGCCTCCAACGTCGACTCGCTAATGGCCGCGCTCGCGCGTGCCACGGACGAGTCGCTGCGCGCCGCCTGGAACACCTGTCAGCTGCCACCCGAACTGGCCCTGCTGGCCGTGGGCGGTTACGGGCGGGGCGAACTCGCGCCGCACTCCGACATCGATATTCTGGTTCTGCTGCCCGACACGCCGATCGAGCATCTCGAAGCACGCATCGAACGCTTTATCAGCCTCGCGTGGGATTTGGGGCTCGAACTGGGCAGCAGCGTGCGCAGCGTGTCGCAATGTCTCGAAGAAGCCGCCAACGACGTCACCGTGCGCACCTCGCTCCTCGAAGCGCGGCGCATTACGGGCAGCGCCCCGCTCTTCGACGACTTTGCGAAGCGCTACCGCGAAGCGCTCGACCCGCGCGCGTTCTTCCAGGCCAAAGTACTGGAAATGCGTCAACGGCACGCCAAGTTTCAGGACACCCCGTATTCGCTCGAACCGAACATCAAGGAAAGCCCGGGCGGCCTGCGCGATCTGCAACTGATTTTGTGGATTACACAGGCGGCGGGTTTCGGCAGCAGCTGGCGCGAACTCGAAGCACGCGGCCTGATCACCGAGCGTGAAGCGCGCGAACTGCGCCGCAACGAAGGCTTCCTGAAAACACTGCGTGCCCGGCTGCATGTGATCGCCGGCCGCCGTCAGGACATTCTGGTGTTCGACCTGCAAACGCCGGTGGCCGAAAGCTTCGGCTACCAGCCAACGGCCACCAAGCGTGCCAGCGAACAACTGATGCGCCGCTATTACTGGTCCGCCAAAGCGGTTACGCAGCTCGCCACCATCCTGATCCAGAACATCGAAGCGCAGCTTTTCCCCAACACGAGCGGCATCACGCGCGTGCTGTCGGACCGTTTCGTCGAGAAGCAAGGCATGCTGGAAATCGCCAGCGACGACGTATTCCAGCGCGAGCCGAACGCGATCCTCGAAGCTTTCCTGCTCTACGAACAGACGCCGGGCGTGAAGGGTTTGTCGGCGCGCACGCTGCGCGCGATCTATAACGCCCGCGAAGTGATGGATCAGCACTGGCGGCGCGATCCGGAAAACCGGCGCCTGTTCATGGACATCCTGAAGCAGGCGGCCGGCATCACGCATGCGCTGCGTCTGATGAACCAGACCAGTGTGCTCGGGCGCTATCTGCTGAACTTCCGGCGCATTGTCGGACAGATGCAGCACGACCTGTACCACGTCTACACGGTCGATCAGCACATCCTGATGGTATTGCGTAACCTGCGCCGCTTCGCGGTGGCAGAGCATGCGCACGAATATCCGTTCTGCAGCCAGTTGATCGTGAACTTCGACCGGCCGTGGGTGCTGTACGTGGCCGCTCTCTTTCACGATATCGCCAAGGGCCGCGGCGGCGACCATTCCACGCTCGGCATGGCCGATGCGCGGCGCTTTTGCCGCACCCACGGCATTGAGGGCGAGGACGGCGAACTGGTGGTGTGGCTGGTCCAGCAGCATCTGACCATGAGCCAGGTCGCGCAGAAGCAGGATACGAGCGACCCCGAAGTCATCAAGCGGTTTGCCGAACTGGTCGGCAACGAGCGCCGGCTGACCGCGCTTTACCTGCTGACCGTGGCCGACATTCGCGGCACCAGCCCGAAAGTCTGGAACACGTGGAAAGGTAAGCTGCTGGAGGACCTGTACCGCGCCACCCTGGCTGTGCTCGGTGGCGCGCGGCCCGACGCGCATTCAGAACTGAAATCGCGCCAGGAAGAGGCGCTTGCGCTGCTGCGCCTTGAAACCGTGCCGGAAGGCGCGCAAAAGGCGCTGTGGGACAAGCTCGATATCGGCTATTTCCTGCGCCACGACGCCGCGGACATCGCGTGGCAAACCCGCGTGCTGTACCGGCACGTCGAGACCACGACGCCGATTGTCCGGGCGCGTCCATCGCCGATCGGCGAAGCGCTTCAGGTGCTCGTGTATGTGAAGGACCAACCCGATCTGTTCGCCGGCATTTGTGCGTATTTCGACCGCAACGGCTTGTCGGTGCTCGATGCGCGGGTCAGCACGACCCGTCACGGGTACGCGCTCGATAATTTCCTCGTCGCGCATACCGAAGAAGACGTGCATTATCGCGATATTGCCAATCTGGTCGAACAGGAACTGACCGCACGCCTCACGGGTGACGGCACCCTGCTCCCGGGACCGTCGAAAGGCCGTTTGTCACGGCTCTCGCGGACCTTCCCTGTTACGCCGCGCGTCGATCTTCGGGCCGACGAGCGCGGCCAATATTACATCCTGTCCGTGTCTGCGAACGACCGGCCGGGCCTTCTTTATTCGATCGCGCGCGTGCTGGCCGAGCACCGGGTCGGCGTCGCGTCGGCGCGGATCAATACGCTCGGCGAACGCGTCGAAGACGTGTTCCTGCTGGATGGGCACGGTCTGTCGGACAACCGCCTGCAAATTCAGGTCGAGACCGAACTGCTGCGCGCGATTGCAGTGTGAGATTTCATGCGAGTCAAATTAACAGCCAAGCACCCGCGGCCGGCTTCGTCCGAACGCGCCCCTGTCCGTACCGGAAGCACCTCGGCGCGTAAGCCGACGCGTCCGACCGGGCCAAGGCCGTCTACGCCGACGGCTGGGTTTAACGGAGCGCGGGGTGAAGGCGCAGCGGGCGGTGGCAAGCGGCCGGCAGGTGCGGGCAAGCCGGCGGGCGCCGGTGCGCGTGCGCCACGGGCTGAAGGATCGTTTTCCCGCGAACGGGATGCGGGTGGCGCCGGCGCTGCGCGCCGGGCGCCGTCGGATCGCCCGCCGCGGCGTGAAGGGGCTGGCGGTGCGCCGCGCCGCTTCGAGGGCAGTGGCGATCGCGCTCCGCGTCGGGACGATGGCGCTCGTGCGCCCCGTAAGTTTGAAGGTAGTGGGGACCGTGCTCCGCGCCGGGACGATGGCGAGCGAGCGCCCCGTAAGTTTGAAGGCGCTGGCGACCGCAGCGAACGTGCTCCGCGTCGCGCTGACGGTGAACGCACTCAAGGCGCACCGCGCCGGTTTGAGGGCAGCGGCGATCGCGCTCCGCGCCGGGACGATGGCGCTCGTGCGCCCCGTAAGTTTGAAGGCGCCGGGGACCGTAGCGAACGTGCTCCGCGTCGTGCTGACGGTGAACGCACTCAAGGCGCTCCGCGTCGGTTTGAGGGCGGCGGTGATCGCGCGCCGCGCCGGGACGATGGCGCTCGTGCGCCGCGTGAGTTTGAAGGCGCCGGGGACCGTAGCGAACGTGCTCCGCGTCGGGACGATGGTGAGCGCGCACCCCGTCGGTTTGAAGGTGGTAGTGAGCGTGCTCCGCGCCGCACCGACGGTGAACGCAGCCAAGGTGCGCCCCGCCGCTTCGAAGGCAGCGCAGATCGCAGTGAACGCGCACCCCGCAGTTTCGAAGGCAATCGCGCTCCGAGACGTGACGACGGCGAACGCCGTTCATTCAGCGGTCCGCGCCCGGGCGCAAGCCGTCCGGCGGAAGGTGGCCCGCGTGGCGAGCGTCCGGCCCGTGATGCATCGGATCGGCCCCGCTTTAGTAGCGACCGTGGCGCCCCGCCGGAACGCCGCAGCGGCGAGCGTGGGCCGCGCAGCGACAGCGCGCCGCGCCGTTTTGAAGGTGAGCGCGGCTCGTCCGAGCGTGGCGAGCGCACATTCGCAAAGCCCGTCAAAAGCGGTTACGGTGATCGCACGGACCCTCCGGCGCGCGCACCGCGCGACGACCGCGGCGAACGAGCCCCAGCCAAACGTGATTTCGGCGATCGTCCGGCGCGTGCCGGCGAACGTAACGAACGTACCGACCGAGGCGAACGCTCCGCTCGCACCTTCGACAAGGCGCTGCCGGCTGCCGGCCGCCGCTTTGGCGATGACAGCCGCCCCGCCCGTGCCGACAAGCCGCGCGGCCCGGCATCCGCAGCCAAAACCGAACGCGGCGCCGATGCCGCGCCGCGCACGCCGCGCCGCGATTACGAAGATGCACCGGGCACCCTGCGCCTGTCCAAGCTGATGTCGGAACTCGGTCTGTGCTCGCGCCGCGAAGCCGACGAGTGGATCGAAAAAGGCTGGGTATTGGTCGACGGCGAGCGGATCGATACGCTCGGCACCAAGGTTCGTCCGGACCAGCGCATCGAGATCGACCCCGCCGCCGAAGCTGCACAAGCGAGCCAGGTGACGGTCCTGATCCACAAGACGGTGGGCTTTGTCTCAGGCCAGGCGGAAGACGGTTACCAGCCGGCCATCACGCTGGTCACGCCGGAAAATCGCTGGGAAGGCGATCGCTCGGACATTCGTTTCTCCGTCTCGCATCTGCGCCAGCTCGCGCCGGCCGGACGCCTGGACATCGATTCGACAGGCTTGCTGGTACTGACGCAGGATGGCCGCATTGCCAAGCAGCTGATCGGCGGCCATTCGGAGATCGACAAGGAGTATCTGGTGCGCGTGTCGTTCGGCGAGCACACCACTGACGTCGAAAGTCACTTCCCGCCGGAAAGCCTCGCACTGTTGCGCCACGGCCTCTCGCTAGACGACGTGCCGCTGAAGCTTGCACAGGTCAGTTGGCAAAACGGCGAGCAACTGCGTTTCGTGCTGCGCGAAGGCAAGAAGCGTCAGATCCGCCGGATGTGCGAGCTGGTCGGTCTCGAAGTGATCGGCCTGAAGCGCGTGCGGATGGGTCAGGTGATGCTGGGCGCTCTGCCGCCGGGCCAATGGCGTTATCTGTCGGCGGACGAATCGTTCTGATGCCGGGAGCTTGACGCTCAAACAGCGAACGACTTGCGGTGCTCTACCGTAAAGCTCGCCCAACAAAAAACCCACGCATTGGCGTGGGTTTTTTGTTTCCAGCGACAAACGCGACGATGCGATCGCCGTCCGCCAGAATGCGGCGTCAGTCGTCGCTATTCGGGTCCATATCTGGAAACAGGATTTCCGTGAAACCGAACTTCGCGAAATCGTTGATCCGCATCGGGTACAGCTTGCCGATCAGGTGATCGCACTCATGCTGCACGACGCGCGCGTGAAAGCCCTCGGCGACGCGGTCGATCGGCTTGCCGAATTGATCGAAGCCGTGATACTTGATCATCGAGAACCGGCTCACCGCCCCTCGCAAGCCCGGCACCGACAGACAGCCTTCCCAGCCCTCTTCCATATCTTGAGACACCGGCGTGATAGTCGGGTTGATCAGCACGGTTTCCGGCACCGGCGGCGCGTCCGGATAGCGCTCGTTGTGCCCGAAGCCGAAGATCACCACCTGCAGGTTGACGCCGATCTGCGGTGCGGCAAGTCCCGCACCGTTCGCGTCATGCATGGTCTCGAACATGTCTTTGACAAGCTCATGCAATTCCGGGGTGTCGAAATGGTCGACAGGATCGGCAATTTGCAAAAGGCGCGGATCGCCCATCTTGAGAATTTCGCGGATCATAACTGCCCCTCCAGGAGCTTACGCATACCATCTTCGTCGAGTATGGGGACACCGAGTTCCTCCGCCTTCGCCAACTTGCTGCCGGCTTCGGCTCCGGCCACCACGTAGTCTGTTTTCTTCGACACTGAACCGGCCACTTTCGCTCCTGCCGCCTCGAGCATTTCCTTCGCTTCTTCGCGCGCCAGCGTCGGCAAGGTGCCGGTCAATACGACCGTCTTGCCGGCCAGCACGCCTTGCGGCGCCTTCGGCGCGGGCGGCCCTTCCTGCCATGTGACCTTGCCAGGCGCGCGCAGTTGCTCGATCACCGTGCGGTTGTGCTCTTCGGCAAAAAACTGATGAATCGACTCGGCCACCACTGGTCCGACATCGTTCACCTCCAGCAGTTCTTCGACCGAAGCATCCATGATCGGATTCAGCGAGCCGAAATGTTTGGCCAGATCTTTCGCCGTTGATTCGCCCACATGCCGGATACCGAGCGCGTAAATAAAGCGCGCCAGCGTGGTGTGCTTGGCTTTTTCCAGCGAGTCGAGCAGATTCTGAGCGGACTTTTCGGCAAAGCGGTCGAGTTCGGCAAGCGTTGCAAAGCCGACGTTGAACAGATCGGCCGGCGTACGCACCAGATTCTGCTCGACGAGTTGATCGATGATCTTTTCGCCGAGCCCGTCGATATCCAGCGCCCGCCGCTGCGCAAAGTGCCACAACGCCTGCTTGCGCTGCGCCGGGCAGAACAGCCCACCCGTGCAGCGCGCAATCGCCTCGTCCGGCAGCCGTTCGATGCTCGAACCGCACACGGGGCAGTGCGTGAGCATGATGAACTCGCGGGCGTCGTCCGGGCGGCGATCTAGCAGCGCGCTCACCACCTCGGGAATCACGTCGCCGGCGCGCCGCACGATCACGGTATCGCCGATGCGGATATCTTTGCGGCGCACTTCGTCTTCATTGTGCAACGTCGCGTTCGTCACCGTCGCGCCGCCGACAAATACCGGTTCCAGCCGCGCCACCGGCGTGATCGCACCGGTGCGGCCGACCTGCACGTCGATCGCGACAAGTTTGGTCAGCGCTTCCTGCGCAGGAAATTTGTGCGCCAATGCGAACCGCGGCGCGCGCGAGACAAAGCCGAGCGCGTCCTGCTCATCGCGTCGGTTGACCTTGTAGACAACGCCGTCGATATCGTAAGGCAGCGTGTCGCGCTTCTCACCTACCGCGTGGAAGAACCCCAGCAAGCCTTCGGCGCCTTGCACCACCGCCCGCTCGCCATTCACCGGCAAACCGAGTTCCTTGTACCAGTCGAGCAGTTCGCTATGCGTGGCCGGCGTCTCGAACCCTTCGAGCACGCCGATTCCATAGGCGAAGAACGACAGCGGCCGCTGCGCGGTGATTTTCGAATCGAGTTGCCGCAGGCTGCCTGCCGCGGCATTGCGCGGATTGGCGAATTCCTTCTGCTCAGCAGCCCGCTGGCGCTCGTTCAGGCGTTCAAAGTCGCGCTTGAACATGAGCACTTCGCCGCGCACGTCGAGTACATGCGGCACGCGTTTTCCCTTGAGCTTGAGTGGAATGGAACGGATCGTGCGGACATTTTCGGTGACGTTCTCGCCGGTGGCGCCGTCGCCTCGCGTGGACGCCTGGACGAACGTGCCGTCGACATAACGCAGCGAGATGGCGAGGCCGTCGAATTTCAGCTCAGCCGCGTAATCGACCGGCACCGGCGGCTCGCTCGCGTTCTTGCCGAGCGCGTCGCCGACGCGCTTGTCGAACGCGACGATGTCTTCGTCCTCGAAGCCGTTGTTCAGCGAAAGCATGGGTTGGTCGTGCACGACCGGCTCGAAACCGGTTGACGCCTCGCCGCCCACGCGCTGGGTGGGCGAATCCGGCACGATCAGGTCCGGATGCTCCGTCTCGATTCGCTCCAGTTCCTTGAAGAGCTTGTCGTATTCCGCGTCCGGCAGGTCCGGCTGGTCGAGCACGTAGTACGCGTAATTGGCGCGTTCGAGTTCCGCGCGCAGCCACGCGGCCCGTTCTGCGGGAGCGCTGGTTGCAGGGTTTGAGGCGGGGGTTCGGGCCATGCTGTCGGAGGCTTCTTCAATGGAATTCAGACATTGGATTATCGCAGGAAGCGTGCCCCTTTACATCGGCCGAATGGCCAGTTTTGTGCGTTCGCCATTGCCGTGAAACGGCCGCTGAAAACGCCAACGGCCGCACATCGTGCGGCCGCCGAGCACTGCATGAAAACCAGAAGCGTTACTGGCTGAACAAACGCCGGGTAGCCGGTGAACCCGCCGGAATGCCCGCCTGTTCGAGCTTTGCGTAAAGCGTCATCAACTGCTTTTCGATCGCCAGCAGCGCGGTTTCCGGCAGCGGACGGCGCCCATCGTCGACCACCCGTCCGCCGATACGCTCAGCCAACGATTTCGCGTAGTCGCACATCAGGCGGAACGGCAGAATGTCTTCGTCCGCGACCGGCACGTCGAGCACCAGCGTGATCATCTGGCCGCCCTTGTAGGTCAGGTCGTCGCGCAGGAAATTAGTGTCGCCGAATTGCAGCATGAACACCGGGCTCTGCTTCGCGTCGAGCTTGACGAAGCGCGTGCCGTCACGCGAGAGCAGCAGGCCGTCCTGCGACGCGATTGCCTGGACATAGTTGGCCGACCAAGGCGCTCCGTCGGAGAGTACGTTGATCGACAGTTGCGCATCGCACTGCGCGGCGAAGCCGTCGAGTTCACGCGCCATCGCCACCGTTTCGAGCATGTCGGGGAATTCCGGCGATGCGTCGAGCGCATCGGCAAACTGCTGCACGCCGGTTACGAACTCCGAAAACTCCAGTTCGTTGAGCGCCCCACTGCGATTGGCCAATTGCGCGGCCGCGCGCAGCTCTTCATAGCGCGCACCGTTCTGCAACAGTTCCCAGGCTCCGCCTTCGAGCTTGCCTTCGATATGTACCGGCTTGCTGCCGGCACGGCGCAGACGCTGCGCGAGCGGAATCACCTTGTCGCCGGCCACCGGTCCATTCAGACGAATCGGCACGATGCAGTCGATGCGGCGATCGACGATAGCCGGCGGCACCGACGAAATCGTCGTGGCAGCGGGCAGGATCGGCTCGACCGGTTCGCCGGCTTGCGCAGCCTTGCCCGTTTCACCCGCCACGCCGCGTTCGGCTTCAGCACCGCCCTCGGCGTCCGGATAACCGTTCGGCGTAGTCGTCTCCGCCTGAATATCGGCCGGCGTATCGAGCGGCGCGGCGGTGACGCCAAAAGTCGGCTCGACGCGCGCCGCCGCGGTTTCCGTTGCAGCCTCTGAACCCACTATCGGTTCGCGCCGCGTGGTCGGCCTGGCCGGTTCAATAAACGGGCTCTGGTTCTCCTGATCGTCCCGCGCGAAACTTTCGGCGGCATCGGCCGGCATCGGGCGCGGCATCTTGCGGCGCACCTTCGCGCCTTGCCACGCGTTGTACACGACCACGCCCCCGACCACCACGGCACCCGCGCCGATCAAACCGAGTGTCAACTCGTCCATGCATGCTCCATCAGCAATTCTTCTGTCTGCGCGGCTATGCGCCCGTCCCATGTGTCGCGCGGCCGGTGGCCACAGCGCTGAACGCGGACGCCCGCGATGATCAACTTAAACGAAAACTCAAACGATATTCTGGGCGAAACCGGCAGCCGATTCCATGTCGACGGCGACGATCCGCGACACGCCCTGCTCCTGCATGGTCACGCCGATCAGTTGCTGCGCCATTTCCATCGCGATCTTGTTGTGCGAAATGAACAGGAACTGCGTCTTGTCCGACATTGCGCGCACGAGGTTCGCGAAGCGTTCCGTGTTGGCGTCGTCGAGCGGCGCGTCCACTTCGTCGAGCAGACAGAACGGCGCGGGATTCAGCTGGAACATCGCGAACACCAGCGCGGTGGCGGTCAATGCCTTCTCGCCGCCCGACAGCAGGTGAATCGTCGAATTCTTCTTGCCCGGCGGCTGCGCCATGACCTGCACGCCGGCGTCGAGAATCTCGTCGCCGGTCATGATCAGTCTGGCCTGGCCACCGCCAAAGAGACGCGGGAACAGCTCGCCGAAATGACGGTTCACTTCGTCGAAGGTGCCTTGCAGCAGCGTACGCGTTTCGCCGTCGATCTTGCGGATCGCGTCTTCGAGCGTTTCGATCGCGTTGTTCAGGTCGGCCGATTGCGCATCGAGGAAAGTCTTGCGCTCGCTCGCCGCCTTCAGTTCGTCCAGCGCGGCCATGTTGACCGGGCCGAGCGCCGTGATCGCGTTGTTGATCCGCGTGACCTCGCCTTGCAGATACGACGGCTTCATGTCCGGCGTGAGCTTGGCCTGCAATTGCGCTTCATCGACGCCGGCCTCGGCCAGTTGTTCGATGAACTGCTCGCCGCTCAGGCGCGCGGCCTGTTCCTTCAACTGCAATTCGTTGATGCGGTCGCGCAGCGGTTGCAACGCACGCTCGGCGGTCAGACGGGTTTCGTCGGCGGCACGCAGTTTGGCGGTCAGATCGTCCAGTTCGAGGCGTGCGGCGTGCAGCGCTTCTTCCTTGACCGCGCGGATATCGAGCGCGTCCTGCAAGCCAGTGTGCGCGGTTTGCTCGTTGATCGTTTCCAGTTCGGCGCGCGCGTCTTCAAGCGACGCTGCGACGCGTTCGCTCTGCTCGTGCGAAACCTGGATGCTGCGCTTCAATTCCTCGATGCGGTTTGCCATGTTGCGCGCGGCGAAGCGCGCGTCGGTGGCGGCCCGATCGAGATCGCGCGATTGGGCGCGTGCAGCGGTGAGCTGTTCGTCGAGTGCTTCGAAGGCCATCTGGTGGTCTTCGAAGCGCGCCTGCAATTCGGCGAGTTCGGAGTCGTGACGCTCGAAATTCGCTTCCGATTCGCCACGCAATGCACGCTGCTCTTCGATCTGCCCGGTGATTTCTTCGAGCTCTTCGCGGATTTGCGTGCTGCGCTGCATGTAGCGCTCTTGCGCCTGCGCGAGCTTGAGCACGTCCATCTGCAAGGCGTGCACGCGTTGGGTCGCGCGCTCCGACTGTTGACGTACATCGGTCAACGCTTGCGCGGCTTGCGTGTGGGCAGCTTCGGCGCGGATCGCGGTGGCCTTAGCCTCATCGGCGAGCAAGGCTTGTGCACGCACCTGACGGCCCAGATTTTCGATTTCCTGCTGACGGGCCAGCATGCCGGCCTGTTCGGAATCGGCGGCATACAACTGGACGCCGACACGCGTCACGACGTGCCCAGCCTTCACGACGAACGAGCCGCCTTCCGGCAACTGCGCGCGCATGGCGAGCGCCTGTTGCAGATCGTCAGCGACAAAGGCGAGGCCGAGCCAATCGTTCAGCACGGCGCGAATACCTGCGTCGTCGATACGAACCAGCGACAGCAGCGGACGCAAAGCCGGCGACGTAGCGACCGGCTGACCGGCTGCCGGCGGCGCGTAGAACGCGAGCTTGGCGGGCGGTGCATCGGTGGCGAACGCTTTGACCCAGTCGAGGTTCGACACTTCCAGGGCGGCGAGCCGCTCGCGCAGCACCGCTTCCAGCGCGGCTTCCCAGCCGGCTTCGACGTGCAGTTTCTTCCACAGACGCGGCAAACCGCTCAGCTCGTGCTTTTCGAGCCACGGCTGAATCTTGCCTTCGGTCTGAACGTTTTCCTGCAATTGCTTGAGCGCGGCAAGGCGTGCGTCGAGCTGATGAATCTGGGCATTCTCCGACTGCACGCGCTCCTGGGCCGTGCGCCGTTCACCGTCGAGACGCGGCAGCGTTTCCTGCGCGTCGGCGAGACGGGTCTGCGCGTCATGCAGGATTTCTTCGTGCTCGGCGAGCTGCATGCGCAGGTCTTCGAGCTGCGCTTCGTCGGGTGCATCGAGACCGCCCGCTTCCGACTTCAGCCGCTCGTGACGCTGTTGCAACTGCTGCAATTGCTGATCGGCATTGCGCTGATGCGCGGCTTCGAGCTTGAGGGCCTGTTCGGTCTGCGCGATACCGCCGCGCTCGGCGTTCAGTTCCGTCTGCGCATCGCGCCAGCGGGCTTCTAGCGCCGGCATCGCATCATGCTTGCCGGCGGCTTCGTCTTCGGCCAACGCGGCTTTTTCTTCGGCGACGGCCAGCTGTTCTTCAGCGTCTTCGAGATCGTCTTGTGCCTTCTGGGCTTGCGACTGCCACTGCTCCCGCTGCGCGGTCAATGCGGCGATCTGCGCCTGCACACGGTTGCGCGATTCGACGATGAACTTGATCTCGGCCTCGAGGCGGCTGACTTCGGCATTTGCCTCGTACAACGCGCCTTGCGCGCCCTGCATCGCGTCGCTGGCGGAATAATGCGCGACGCGCAGCGTTTCGAGCTGCGCTTCGACTTCGCGCAGCTTCGCGGTTTGCGCTTCGAGGTCGATCTGCGCCTGTTCGATTGCGCGTTGCTGGCGTTCCTGCTCGCCACCGGCTTCGTTCTTGCGCAACAGCCACAACAGACGCTGCTTCTCTTCGCCGTCGGCCTGCAAATCCTTGTATCTGGTCGCGACGACCGCCTGCGCCTCGAGCTTCTCGAGATTCGCACTGAGTTCGCGGACGATGTCTTCAACGCGGATCAGATTCTCGCGCGTGTCATGCAGACGGTTCTCCGTCTCGCGGCGGCGTTCCTTGTACTTCGATACGCCCGCGGCTTCTTCGAGGAACACGCGCAGCTCTTCCGGCTTCGCCTCGATCAGGCGCGCGATCATGCCTTGCCCGATGATGGCGTAGGCACGCGGCCCGAGACCCGTGCCGAGGAAGATGTCCTGAATGTCGCGACGGCGCGCCGGCAGATTGTTGATGTAGTAGCTCGAGGTACCGTCGCGCGTGAGCACGCGCTTGACGGCGATTTCGGCATACTGCCCCCACTGCCCGGCGGCACGGCCGTCGGCGTTGTCGAACACGAGTTCGACGCTGGCGCGGCTACCTGGCTTGCGCGCGGTCGAGCCATTGAAGATCACGTCCTGCATCGACTCGCCGCGCAGCTCGGAAGCACGCGATTCGCCGAGCACCCAGCGCACGGCGTCGATGATGTTGGACTTGCCGCACCCATTCGGTCCGACCACGCCAACGAGCTGGCCCGGAACCTGGAAATGCGTGGGATCGACGAATGACTTGAAGCCAGCGAGTTTGATCGAGGTCAGACGCACGGCGATTTCGCTGTTTGAAAAGGGAAAATAAAAAGTGGCTCGTGAGGACCGCGCCAGCCGTTTGCCGATGCAGCGAAACGGGCCGCGAACCCCCGCGATACGGGCGCCAATCGCACACGGTGAAGCGTGCGTCAGCTAATGAGGGGCAATCATACCATCGCGCGTGAGCGGTTCTTACCGTCCTTACGGTCTGTGTCGTCATCGACGTCGAGCCCCACATCCTGATTGGCGGGATCAGGCGGCAACGCCTTGGTCCGGTGCACCCAACTGGACAGTGCCGATGCCAGCACGATGCACGCGCCGCCGGCCCATTCGCGCGGGCCCGGCGTCTCGCCGGCGAAGAGCCACGCGGACAAGGCCGTCACCACGATCTCAAACAGCATGATGATCGAGGCCCGATTGGCCGGCACGCGCGCGAGCCCATATTGCACCAGCATATTGTTCGACGCCAGCAGAAAACCGAGGCCGAGCACTAGCAGCGCGGCCGTGCCGAGATGCGCGCCGGTGGGCGGTGCGGGCATCGCCTCGAACAGCGACGCACAGGCGCTGAAAAGCGCGGCGCCACCGAAGATCGTCGCCGTGCGCATTTCGGGCTTCATCTCAGGCAGCACGCGGCTCGTCTTGAGGATCAGGACGTTGCTCATCGCGAAGCCCATGCCGCCCGCAAGCCCTGCCCATTCGGCGAGGTTGCCGGGCACCGGCAGGCCCAGTTGCGGCGACCACAGCATGGTCATCGCGCCGGCCAGCGACAGCGCGGCGAGACCCGCGCCCGCCCACGTTAACCGTTCGTGCAGGATGAAGTGGGCAAAGAGCGCGGTCCAGGCGGGGGTGAGATAGAACAGCAGCAGGACGCGCATCACTTCGCCGTGGATCGAGCCCCAGACGAAACCGAGATTGGTTACGCCCGCGGCCAGTGCCAGGGCCGGCAGCAGCCAGTGCCAGCGCACGGTCCTGAGCGCGCGATAGCGCACCAGCAGGACGAACAGGCAACCGGCGCCGCTCGTGAGCGCGCTCGCTGCTGTGCCGGTCACGCCGAGCGCATTCAGCATGCGTAGCGGGTACCAGATCATCCCCCACACCGAGGCGCCCAGCATGATCGCGAGCGTCGGCCAGCCATTGCGGAGCCAGTTGGTCATGATGTAAGACTCCCGCGGCGGTTGCTGCTGCGGGCGATGTGGCTGACTTTGCCGACGGCGGCGTTCTTGCGCCCGCTTCGTCTGAATCGTGCGGATGTCTCCGTTGCTGCTACATACATTGCTGCTCCTGCTTCTTTTTTTGCGCGAACCGTCTGCGGTTCACGTCGTTCCCGCTGCGTCGCATTGCCTGCGCTGCCTGGCGGGTTGCGCCGCGCCGGTCCGCGAACGGCTGCGCGCCACGCTATAATCGTTCACTCGCCGTCGCTGCCGCCGTTTTCGCGCCATTCAGGCGTTTTGCTGTCAGCGCGCGTACCCAACATTTCCCTGCATCTGTCTGCGCCCATCTTCGATCAGGCTCGATCCGCCCAGTGAACCCGCTACTCGACTCCCTTCAACCCTACCCGTTCGAAAAGCTGCGCGCGCTTTTCAAGGACGTCACGCCGCCGGCCGGCCTCGCGCACATCAGCTTCGGCATCGGCGAACCGAAACATCCCACGCCGGCGCTGATTCGCGACGCGGTGATTGCCTCGCTCGGCGGTTTGTCGGCTTATCCGGCCACCATTGGTTCGCCGGCACTGCGGGAGTCGATCGCGAAATGGGTGACGCAGCGCTATAACCTGCCCCCGGTCGACCTGGCCACCCAGGTGCTGCCGGTGTCCGGTTCGCGCGAGGCGCTTTTTGCACTCGCACAAACGGTCATCGACCCCAAGCGTAATGCTGACGGCCAGCCTGCGATCGTACTCTGTCCGAACCCGTTCTACCAAATCTACGAAGGCGCGGCGATTCTTGCCGGCGCGCAGCCGTACTTCGTCAATAGCGATCCGGCGCGCAACTTCGCCTGCGACTATTCGGCGGTGCCGGCCGACATCTGGGCGCGCACGCAGCTGCTGTACGTATGCTCGCCGGGCAATCCCACCGGCGCGGTGCTCACACTCGACGACTGGCGCGAGCTGTTCGCGCTGTCGGACCGTTACGGCTTCGTGATCGCCTCGGACGAGTGCTACTCGGAAATCTATTTCGACGAAGCCAATCCGCCGCTTGGCGGCCTGGAAGCGGCCCATAAGCTCGGCCGCGGCTTCGAGCGCCTCGTGATGTTGTCGAGCCTGTCCAAGCGTTCGAATGTGCCTGGCATGCGCTCGGGCTTCGTGGCGGGCGACGCGGCGATCCTGAAAGACTTCCTGCTATACCGGACATACCACGGCGCGGCCTTGTCGACCGTGTTCCAGAGTGCCAGCATCGCGGCCTGGAATGACGAAACGCACGTGCGCGAGAACCGCGCGAAGTACGTGCAGAAGTTTTCCACCGTGACGCCGATGCTCGCCGAGGTGCTCGACGTACGCCTGCCGGACGCCGCGTTCTACCTGTGGGCGGACATCTCGCGCACTGGCCTGTCGGACACCGAGTTCGCCCAGCGCCTCTACGCCGACTATAATGTGACGGTTCTGCCGGGCTCGTTCCTCGCGCGCACTGCGCACGGCGTGAACCCCGGCCGCAATTTCGTGCGCCTCGCGCTCGTCGCCGATGTCGACGAATGCACGCAGGGCGCACAACGGATCGTCGATTTTTGCCGCGCGCTCGCGGGCTGAGTTTTTCGTGAGCTTCTGTATTCAGCAACCCCGCGCACCGCATTCCCTTCTTCAGACTTCAACTCTTCAGAAAAGCACGCATATGTCGCAACAACTTCAGCAGATCATTGATACCGCCTGGGAAAACCGCGCCGAACTGTCGCCGAAGGCCGCGCCGGCCGACGTGCGCGAAGCCGTCGCCCACGCCATCGAGCAACTGGACAAGGGCGCGCTGCGCGTGGCCGAAAAGAAGGACGGCGACTGGGTCGTCAATCAATGGCTGAAGAAAGCCGTGCTGCTGTCGTTCCGCCTGGAAGACAACGTGGTGCAGCCGGCTGGCGGTTACTCGCAGTTCTACGACAAGGTGCCGTCGAAGTTCGCCAACTACACCGCTGAAGACTTCGCCGCCGGCGGCTTCCGCGTGGTGCCGCCCGCGATCGCGCGCCGCGGCTCGTTCATCGCGAAGAACGTCGTGCTGATGCCGTCGTACACCAACATCGGCGCTTACGTCGATGAAGGCACGATGGTCGACACGTGGGCCACCGTCGGTTCGTGCGCGCAGATCGGCAAGAACGTGCACCTGTCGGGTGGCGTGGGCATCGGCGGCGTGCTGGAGCCGTTGCAGGCCAATCCGGTCATCATCGAAGACAACTGCTTCATCGGCGCGCGTTCAGAAGTGGTGGAAGGCGTGATCGTCGAAGAAAACTCGGTGATCTCGATGGGTGTGTACCTCGGTCAAAGCACCAAGATTTACGACCGCGAAACCGGTGAAGTCACGTACGGCCGCATTCCGGCGGGCTCGGTGGTGGTGGCGGGCAACCTGCCGTCGAAGGACGGCTCGCACAGCCTCTACTGCGCCGTGATCGTCAAGAAAGTCGACGCCAAGACACGAGCAAAGGTCGGCCTGAACGAGCTTCTGCGAGGCGACTAATGGCACGCGGCACCAAGACCGTCGTCTATGGCATCCCGAACTGCGACACCGTGAAGAAGGCCCGCGTGTGGCTGGAAGAGCACGGCGTCGAGTTCGAGTTCCACGACTTCAAGAAACACGGCGTAACCGAGCCGCTCGTGCAGGACTGGCTGAAGGACGTGAAGCTCGACGCGTTGCTGAACCGTCGCGGCACGACCTGGCGCGGCCTGTCCGACGACATGAAGGCGGCGGCGGACACGCAATCGGGCGCGATCGCGTTGATGATCCACAAGCCGTCCGTGATCAAACGGCCGGTGCTGGTGATCAACGGAAAGGTCAAGTCGCTCGGTTTTGCGGCAGACGAATACGAAGCGCTGTTTGCCTGATTGACTGCCTGATTGGCCGATTGCGTGATCCTGATCCGAAGTTCAGGATCGAGCGAGAGAGTCGAACCTGGCGCGAGGCGTAGTATCAGACGTTAGGGCCGAACGCGAAAATCACACGCGAAGACGCTGAAAGACGCCAAAAGATGTAAAACGCGGCGTCGCCGCGTTGCTTAAAAGCTGTTGCCGGCTGCGGTGTCCAACCGCCAGCCGGCATTTTTTCATTTCAAAGTGGCTTGTACTGAATCCATGTCCGGCACCCTCGCCCTTACCGAACAACTGATCGCGCGCGCCTCTGTGACGCCCGACGACCAGCATTGCCAGCGCCTCCTGATCGAACGCCTGTCCGCGCTCGGCTTCGAGCACGAAACCATCGAATCGCACGGTGTGACCAATCTGTGGGCCGTCAAACGCGGCGTCGACGGAACGCGCGGCAAGCTGCTCGCGTTCGCCGGCCACACGGACGTCGTACCGACCGGCCCGCTCGAACAATGGCACTCGGCGCCGTTCGAGCCGACCCACCGTGACGGCAAGCTCTACGGTCGGGGCGCGGCGGACATGAAGACGTCGATCGCCGGATTCGTGGTGGCAAGCGAGGAATTCGTCGCGGCGCACCCCGCGCATCGCGGCTCGATCGCATTCCTGATTACGAGCGACGAAGAAGGCCCCGCTACTGACGGCACCGTCAAGGTCGTCGAAGCACTGCAGGCACGCGGCGAGCGCATGGACTACTGCATCGTCGGCGAACCGACATCGAGCGCGCAGTTCGGCGACATGGTGAAGAACGGCCGGCGCGGGTCCATGTCGGGCAATCTGATCGTCAAGGGCGTGCAAGGCCATATCGCCTATCCGCATCTGGCGAAAAATCCGGTGCATCTGCTCGCGCCCGCGCTCGCCGAACTGGTTGCCGAACGCTGGGACGATGGCAATGAGTACTTCCCGCCCACCACCTGGCAGGTTTCGAACATCCATAGCGGCACGGGCGCCACCAACGTGATCCCCGGCCATGCGGACGTGATGTTCAATTTCCGTTTCTCGACGGCCAGCACGGTGGAGGGCCTGCAGGCTCGCGTCCATGCGATCCTCGACAGGCACAATCTCGAATACGACCTGCAATGGACCGTGAGCGGCCTGCCGTTTCTCACGCCGCGCGGCGATCTGTCAAACGCGCTGGCTAAAGCGATCAAGGACGAAACCGGCGTCACGACTGAACTGTCGACCACCGGTGGCACGTCGGACGGCCGCTTCATCGCCCGCATCTGCGAGCAGGTGATCGAATTCGGTCCGCTCAACGCCAGCATTCACAAGATCGACGAACATATCGAAGTCGCACACATCGAGCCGCTGAAGAATGTGTATCGCCGCGTGCTCGAACAACTGATCGCCTGACCAAGGAATATCTGCGATGACGCTCCCGTTTTCCACCGTCCGCGACCTGCTGCGTTTCGCGGTGTCGCGCTTCAACCAGGCTGAGTTGTCGTTCGGCCACGGCTCCGCCAACGCCTACGACGAAGCCGCCTATCTGATCCTGCACACGCTGCATCTGCCGCTCGACCTGCTGGATCCGTTTCTCGACGCGCGTCTCTCCGCGGCCGAAATCGACGCCGTATTAAACGTGATCGAGCGCCGCGCCGGCCAACGCGTACCAGCTGCATACATCACGCAGGAAGCGTGGATGCACGGCTTCCGCTTCTACGTGGACGAGCGCGTGATCGTGCCGCGCTCGTTCATCGGCGAGTTGCTGCAAGACGGTTTGCAGCCCTACGTCGAAGATCCCGAACAGGTGGGCGCCGTGCTGGAACTGTGCACGGGTTCCGGCTGCCTCGCGATTCTCGCGGCGCACGCATTCCCGAACGCGGATATCGACGCCGTCGATCTCTCCGCGCCCGCTCTGGAAGTCGCCACGCGCAACGTTACGGACTACCGGCTCGACGACCGCGTCGCCCTCTTCGAAGGCGATCTGTACGCGCCGCTCGCCGAGCGCCGCTACGACGTGATCATCAGCAATCCGCCCTATGTGAACGCCACCGCGATGCAGGGACTGCCCGCCGAATACAAGCACGAGCCGGACATGGCTTTGGCCGGCGGCGCGGACGGCATGGATATCGTGCGACGGATCATCGCTGACGCGCGCAACTGGCTGACCGAAGACGGCGTGCTGGTGGTCGAGATCGGCAACGAGCGCGCGAACGTCGAAGCGGCATTCGGCGGCCTCGATCTGGTCTGGCTGTCCACGAGTGCAGGCGACGACAACGTGTTCCTGATTCAGGCCGCGGATCTGCCGGTCTGACGTTTTGCAGCGCCATCTCGCGACGCGCACGGCAGGTGTTGACTGCTTGCCGCGCGTGTCGCACCTGAGTGCGCTTCCTGAGCCGGCCTCTCTCGCTCGTGCCATAGCAAACGCTCCTGGCCCAGCTCGTCGTGCCCGTGCCGTAGCAAACGCTCCTGGCCCAGCTCGCCGTGCCCGTGCCATAGCTGACGCCCCTGACCCGGCTTCTCGCGCGCATGCAGCAGCGGCCGTGCCCGTAAACCAACCGTACCCGCCCCTCCCCGGATCCGCGCAGGATTCAAAGACGCCTGACCGTCACGTCCCCTCAACGCACTCACGTTCGGTAAGATGGACGCGGTCAGCTGTCTGCTGCGCCGTTAGGTAGCCACGGCAGCGCTTTGCCAACCCTTCGCCCGCCTATGCAATTCGACCTGCTTCATATCGGCCCGCTGGTCGCCCTCGCCCATATTCTCGGCGTGGTTGCCGCGTGCCATGCGATTCTGAACACCCGCACATCGCAAGGTGCGATCGCGTGGGCCGTGTCGCTGGTCGCCATGCCGTATCTGACGCTGGTGCCGTACCTGTTCCTCGGCCGCAGCAAATTCCAGGGTTACGCGGACGCTCGACGCATCGAAAACGAATTGCTGCGCACGCGCGCCCATCCTCAGGAATGGGATACGCGGGCCTCCTCCGCGGGGCTGCCTACGCAGGAGCTTGGCGCGAGACTCGTGCATTCGCTTACGCGCCTGGGTGGCATGCCGTTCCTGCCGGGCAATTCCGTACGCACGCTGGTGAACGGAGCCGCGACTTTCGAGGCGATCTTCGAAGCGATCGAGGGCGCACGCAACTACGTGATCGTGCAGTTCTTCATCGTGCGCGACGACGCGCTTGGCGAAATGCTAAAGGACGCACTGATCGCGAAAGCGCAGCAAGGCGTACGCGTCTACTTTCTGTACGACAGTATCGGCAGTTTCGATCTGCCCCACCGCTACGTGGCGGCGCTGCGCGCAGCCGGCGTGGAGACGCATCCGTTCGCCACCAATCGCCGCTTCGTCAACCGTTTGCAGTTGAACTTCCGCAACCACCGCAAGATCGTCTCGGTGGACGGAGAACGCGCGTTCGTCGGCGGACACAACGTGGGTGTCGAATATCTCGGTGGCAAGCCGCCGCTGTCGCCATGGCGCGATACGCATATCGAAGTGCGCGGCCCGGCGGTCGCCAGCATCCAGTTCGTGTTCACCGAAGACTGGCACTGGGCGACCCAGCAGTTGCCCGAGTTCGACATGCCGCCCCCTCAATCCGGCGACGAAGGCATGCACTGCCTCGTCGTGCCGAGCGGCCCGGCCGACAAGCAGGAAACATGTTCGCTTTTCTTCGTCGAGGCGATCAACGCGGCGCGCGAGCGGATCTGGATCACCACGCCTTATCTCATACCCGACGAAGCCGTGTTCGCCGCGCTGCGACTGGCCGTGCTACGTGGCGTGGATGTACGCATTCTGATTCCGTGCCGGCGCGATCACCGCGTGGTGTTCACCGCCTCGAAACTGTATGCGTACGATTCGCTGCGCGCAGGCATCCGGATCTTCCGCTACCAGCCGGGCTTCCTGCATCAGAAGGTCGTGCTGATCGACAGCGTGGCGGCAGCAATCGGCAGCGCCAATCTCGACAACCGCTCGTTCCGGCTGAACTTCGAGATCATGGTGCTGACGGTGGACCGCGGCTTCGCCAAAGAAGTCGAAACGATGCTGCTGAAGGACTTCGCGGAATCCCTCGAAATCGACCGCAACGAGTATCGCCAGGCGAGCGCGCTGCGGCGCGTCCTGATGCACGTGGCGCGGTTGTTCTCGCCGATCCTGTAGCGCCCCTGCGGCTGCGTCACCGAGACCGGCACTGGCATCACCACCGGCATTAACATCAGCTCGGGTTCGAGCGCCGGCTCGCGCCCAGTCGCCAACTCCAGCACCCGCCCCAGCCCGTGCCGAACCGCCGACTCCACGACGCGTTACAACAGTTTCTCGATGTCGTCGGTGATTGCCTCGGGCTTGGTCAGCGGCGCATAGCGCTTCACCACATTACCGTCGCGGCCGATCAGAAACTTGGTGAAGTTCCATTTGATCGCCTCGAGCCCCAGCAAGCCCGGCGCCTCGCCCGTCAGATAGCGGAACAGCGGATGCGCATTGGCGCCGTTCACGTCGATCTTGTCGAACATCGGGAAGGTCACGCCGTAGTTCTTTTCGCAGAAGCTGCCGATCTGCGTGGCGTCGCCCGGTTCCTGCTTGCCGAACTGGTTGCACGGAAAACCGAGCACCGCGAGTCCGCGCGCCGCGTAAGTGCCATAAACCTTTTGCAGCCCCGCGTATTGCGGCGTGAACCCGCATTCGCTCGCCGTATTGACGATCAGCAAAACCTTGCCTTGATAGCGCTCGAGGCTCACTTCCTCGCCGCCGAGCGTGTGTGCAGAAAACGAATAAATCGATGTCATGTGCTCTCCCCGTGAAAGCCGTCAGTCTATGCCAAAAGCTTCGCCGGTACAGTCGGCCGAATGGCCGATCCCGGTTGAGCGCCCGGTGTCAGCCCCGGCAGTCTAAAATAGCGTTTTTCTTCAGTCGGCCTCTTCGTGATCCGCTTTAACCAGTTCAGCCTCGCGCGCGGCACCAAGCCGCTCTTTGAAAACACCACGTTCACCCTTAACCCCGGCGAGAAGGCCGGCCTGGTGGGGGCGAACGGCGCGGGCAAGTCGACGCTGTTTGCCGTGCTGCTCGGCGAACTGCACGCCGACGGCGGCGATTTCTCTATCCCGCCAAACTGGCAGATCGCCCATGTCGCGCAGGAAACGCCCGCGGCAGACAAGACCGCCCTTGCCTACACGCTCGACGGCGACGCGGCGCTGCGCGCGATCGAAGTATGCATCGCCGAAGCATCAGCCGCGCATGATGGCGCGGCGGAAGGCGAAGCGCACGCCGCATTCGCCGACGCCGATGGCTATACCGCCCCCGCCCGCGCCGAGGCTTTGCTGCTCGGCCTCGGCTTCACGCTCGAACAGACGCGCGAGCCGGTCAGCAGCTTCTCGGGCGGCTGGCGCATGCGGCTGAATCTGGCGCAAGCGCTGATGTGCCGCTCCGATCTGCTGCTGCTCGACGAACCGACCAATCACCTGGATCTCGACGCAATCGTCTGGCTCGAAGACTGGTTGAACCGATATCCGGGCACGCTGATCGTGATCTCGCACGACCGCGAATTTCTCGATTCGATCTGCAACGTGACGCTGCATCTGGAGCATCGGCAGATCAAGCGTTACGGCGGCAACTACTCGCAGTTCGAAATCCTGCGCGCCCAACAGATCGCTTTGCAGCAAAGCGCGTATGAGAAGCAACAGCGCACGGTCGAGCATCTGCAGAGCTACATCAACCGCTTCAAGGCGCAGGCCACCAAGGCGCGTCAGGCGCAGAGCCGCGTGAAGGCGCTCGAAAAGATGGAGTTGATTGCGCCGGCGCATGCGTCGTCGCCGTTCACGTTCGAATTCCGCACGCCCGATTCCGCACCGAATCCAATGATGGTGATGGAAGACGTGCGCTGCGGCTATCGCGGTGAAGACGGTGAAATTCCGATCGTCGACCATGTGATGCTGTCGATCCAGAACGGTCAGCGCATCGGCCTGCTTGGCGCCAACGGTCAGGGCAAATCGACGCTGATCAAGACGCTCGCCGGCACGCTCGAAGCGCTCGGCGGCCATGTGCGCGAAGGCAAGGGTCTGCGCATCGGCTACTTCGCGCAGCATCAGCTCGAAACATTGCGTGCGGACGACACGCCGCTGCAACATCTGGCGCGTCTTGCACCGGATACGCGCGAACAGGAATTGCGCGACTTCCTCGGCAGCTTCAACTTTTCCGGCGAGATGGCGACCGCGAAGATCGCGCCCTTCTCCGGCGGCGAAAAAGCGCGCCTGGCGCTCGCGCTGATCATCTGGCAAAAGCCGAACCTGCTGCTGCTCGACGAGCCGACCAATCACCTTGATCTCGAAACGCGTCACGCGCTGACCATGGCGCTCGCGCAATTCGAGGGCACGCTGATTCTCGTCTCGCACGACCGGCATTTGCTGCGCGCCACCACCGACGTGTTCATGCTGGTCGCGAAGCATCGTCTGCAGGAATTCGACGGCGATCTCGACGACTACCGCGACTGGCTGCTGCAACATGCCGCGGAACAACGCGCGGCACTGAAAGCAGGCACCGCATCGAACGGCGCGGATAGCGCGGACAGCGGCGTCAATCGCAAGGAGCAACGCCGCGTCGAAGCGGAAACGCGCCAGAAGCTCGCACACCTGAAAAAGCCGCTGCAAAGCCGCATCACCAAGATCGAAAAGGAAATGGACGCGCTCAACGCGGAAAAAGCGACACTCGATGCGTTTGTCGTCGATCCGGCCAGCTACGAGCCCGACCAGAAGAGCAAACTGACGGAGGCGATCCGCCGTCAGGCAGATGTGAACGCGCGCCTCGAAGCGCTCGAAGCCCAATGGCTCGAGACTCATGAGGAACTCGAACAAATCGGCTAGCGGCTGGCTGTTCGCGGTCCGCGCCGGCATCGATCGGAGGTAGCCCTTGTCACCTGTGAGCCCGTCTGAGTCGCCAGCTACGGCGTCAGCCGCACCGTCAGTTGCGTCATCATCCGTGCCCGCGCCCGCTCCGCTGCAAGGTCTGCGCGTGCTCGACCTGACGCGTCTGCTGCCCGGTCCGGTGGCCGCCTTGAGGCTTGCAGAACTCGGCGCCGACGTACTCAAGATCGAAGCGCCCGGCGCGGGCGACCCCACCCGCACGATGATGCAGTCGTCGAGCGACCGTGTGGCGGGCCGCCCCGGCGCGTTTTACCGGCTGGTGAATCGCGGCAAACGTGAGACGCGCCTCGACCTCAAATCGGAAGCCGGATGCAATGTACTGCGCGCACTCGCGGCCGAAGCGGACGTGCTGATCGAAAGTTTCCGGCCCGGCGTAATGGAGCGCCTCGGCATCGGCTATGAAATCCTGCGTGCGGTCAATCCGAGGCTGGTCTACTGCGCGATCAGCGGCTACGGCGCGAGCGGTCCCTTTGCCGATCATGCCGGTCATGATCTGAACTACATCGGTTACGCGGGCGTGCTCGATCAACTGGCGAGCCGTGACGGCGTGCCGATTCTGCCGAATTTCCAGATTGCCGACCTGCTCGGTGGCGCGCTGAGTGCGGTCACGCAGATTCTCGCCGCGTTATGGCATGTGTCGCGCGGAGGCGTCGGCCGCTTCGTCGACGTATCGATGACGCACGTCACGTACGCGCACAACGTCGTCGCGCAAGTGTCGCTCGCCAATGAGGGCGCCGCGCCGACCGCGGGCGCCGGTCTGCTGAACGGCGGCGTGCCCTGCTACAACCTGTATCCGACACTCGATAACCGCTGGCTGGCGGTCGGCGCGCTCGAACTGAAGTTCTGGGAAACGCTGTGCATGGCGCTGGACCGGCCCGAATGGGCGACGCGTCACTGGAGTCTGGGCCAGGCGATCGGCGGCCCGGACGCCGCCGCGTTGACGCAGGAGTTGGCCGACCTGATCGGCAAGCGTCCGCTGGCGGAATGGGTACTGCTGCTGGAATCGTTAGACTGCTGCGTTTCGCCGGTGCTGACCCCGGCGGAAGCCGCGCAGCACCCGCTCTTCAATCGCGAAGCGTACGCAGCGATGAACGAAGACCCGAATGGCGACGATGCTGGGGACGAGGGTCGCCAGACCCGTTAAGCGCGATTGAAGCGTGGCAAAGGTGAAGCGAAGGCCAAGCCGCGACTTGAATTCAGGCCGTGCAGGCTAATGCCCGACACCGCTCCAATCCTCAGCGCCTCAGCGGCGCACCGCTGTCTGCCGCGGCAAAACCTGGCGCGGCGTTTTTTCGTCGTCGTACAGAAAATGTTTGCGGCCTTCGACATGACGGTTGATTGTCGCGCGCACTTCGGCCGGAGTGACATCTTCGGCCACCACCCGGCGCGAAATCTGTCCCGTCGTATCAATCCACTCGACAATCCGGCAAGCGCCGCCCCAAGGCTGGCGAATAGGCTCGGAGACGCGGCAACCGCGCACCTGCATCGGTCGCTCGGCAACGGTTTCATATGACTGTTTCAAGGCGCGATCCTTTTTCGGGCATCAGAAGGGATGCAATACCCTCGCAGCTTAGGAAAAAGGAATGGCGGATTGGTTACAGCCAATATGGAGATATTTACCGCGCATTACCGGGGCCGATAGCGCCCGCAGGCGCCAAAGCCCCGTCTATTCGAGTGTGCGCACCCGGTCGATGGCCTGTTCGATCCGCTCAACCGCAACAACCTGTAAGCCTTCAATCGGCTGCTTCGGTGCATTGGCCTTCGGAATGACTGCGATCGAAAAGCCCAGCTTGGCCGCTTCCTTCAGACGGTCCTGACCGCGCGGCGACGGCCGGATTTCGCCGGCGAGTCCGACTTCGCCGAACACGACAAGCCCCTTGGGCAGCGGCTTGTTGCGCATCGACGAGTGAATCGCGAGCAGCACGGCCAGGTCGGCCGCCGGCTCGGTGATCTTGACGCCGCCCACCGCGTTCAGGAATACATCCTGGTCGAAACAGGCGATGCCGGCGTGTCGATGCAGTACCGCCAGCAGCATCGCCAGGCGGTTCTGTTCCAGCCCTACTGCCAGGCGCCGCGGATTCGGCGCGTTGGCGGAGTCCACCAGCGCCTGCACTTCAACCAGTAGCGGCCGCGTGCCTTCCTGCGTCACCAGCACGCACGACCCCGGAACCGATTGCTCATGCTGCGACAAAAACAACGCAGACGGATTGGCGACGCCGCGCAAACCGCGCTCGGTCATCGCGAACACGCCGAGTTCGTTGACCGCGCCGAAGCGATTCTTGATCGCGCGCACCAAACGGAACGACGAATGGGTGTCGCCTTCGAAGTAAAGCACCGTATCGACGATGTGCTCGAGTACGCGCGGCCCGGCGAGCGCACCTTCCTTGGTGACATGGCCGACCATGATGATCGTGGTGCCGGACTGCTTGGCAATGCGCGTCAATTGCGCCGCGCACTCGCGCACCTGCGCGACCGAACCAGGCGCGGAGGTCAGCGCGTCGGAATAAACGGTTTGAATCGAGTCGATCACCGCGACGTCCGGCCGCTGTTCAGCGATGGTCGCCTGAATTCTCTCGAGCTGGATTTCCGCGAGCAGTTGCAATTCGCTGGCCTTCGAGCCAGGTTCCAGCAACGAAAGTCGTTGCGCACGCAACGCAATCTGCGCGGCCGATTCTTCGCCGCTGATATAAAGCGCGCGTTTGTCCGCGGCGATTTCCGCGAGCGACTGCAGCAGCAGCGTCGATTTGCCGATGCCCGGATCGCCGCCAATCAGCACGACGCCGCCCGGCACCAGACCGCCGCCCAGCACACGGTCGAACTCGCTGACACCGGTCGAAAAACGCGGCACGTCGGACGCGTCGATATCGGCGAGACGCCGCACCGGTGCGCTCTTCGCGAGCGACTGGAAGCGATGCGTGGACGGCGCCTCCGCGACCGATTCCACCAGCGTGTTCCATGCATTGCATGATGGGCACTGCCCGGCCCACTTCGGCGATTGGCCGCCGCATTCACTGCAGATGTACAACGTCTTCTGTTTAGCCACGCGCCCTTGCCTGTGTTGCTGTTCTTTGGATTGATGCGCTTGCTGAAGCGCTCATCGAGGCGCTCATTGCAACCGTCATTGGGAATCTCCCTGCAACCGTCGGTAGGACCGCCATCGGCGGCCCTCATCCGGTCTGTCAGCGCCGCGCCTTACTCCGCCCGCACCGGCACACGCGGCGCCACCGCGCACATCAGCTCGTAGCCGATCGTGCCGCACGCCTGCGCGACGTCGTCGATCGGCAGCGCGGCTCCCCACAACTCGACGCGCGAGCCGACGTTAGCGGTCGGGACCGGCGTCAGATCGACGGTCAGCATGTCCATCGACACCCGTCCGACGATCCGCGTACGCACGCCGTCGACGATCACCGGCGTACCGTCCGGCGCGACCCGCGGATAACCGTCCGCGTAACCGCAGGCCACCACGCCGATGCGCATCGCCCCGCGCGCCTTGAACGTCGAACCATAGCCGACCGTATAGCCCTCCGCGAGCGTCTGCACGGCGATCAGTTCGGAGGCGAGCGTCATGGCCGGCTGCAAGCCGGTGCTTTGGATCGCGGCCGTCACGCCCGAGGGTGACGCGCCGTACAGGATGATGCCCGGACGCACCCAGTCGAAGTGCGCTTCGGGATGCCACAGCGTGGCCGCCGAATTCGAGAGGCTGCGCGCGCCGGCAATGCCTTGCGCGCCGCGCTCGAACGTTTCCATCTGATGGGCGATGCCACGTTCGCCGTCGGCATCCGAGAAATGGGTCATCAACGTGATCTGGCCGACGCCCTGGCAGGCTCGCGCACGCTCCCATGCGGAGCGGAATTTTTCCGCCGTGTAACCGAGGCGATTCATGCCGGTGTTCATTTTCAGCTGGATATTGACCGGCTTGGACAGGCGCGCCATTTCGAGCATGCGTAGCTGTTCGTCCGAGTGCAGCGCCGTGGTCAGGCTGTAGCGGTCGATCACGTCGATATCGGTTGGACGAAAGAAGCCTTCGAGCAAAAGAATTGGGCCCGCCCAGCCTAATTCACGCAACTTCACGGCTTCTTCGAGGTCCAGCAGTCCAAAGCCGTCGGTTGCGCGCAAGCCGGGAAAAGCACGCGCGAGGCCATGCCCGTAAGCATTTGCCTTGACGACGGCCCAGATCCTGGATTTTGGTGCGTAACGCCGGGCGACGGCAACATTGTTGGCGAGTGCGGCGGTATGAATCGTGGCTGAGAGGGGGCGCGGCATGGGTAATTTTCGTAAAGACGCTTGCGAATCAGGAGCTTACAGGGCGTTTTCAACGCTCGGCGGCCCACTGGGCGGTGCGATCAAGGATTCTGCTAGTCCGAATCCAGCTATTTTCGTGATATAAAGCCGTGCGCACAACCCATTTCGAACGGCATAAGCCCGGACGCCTTGCACACGGCCGGGGCGGACAGACCGCAGCGAGGACAGCATCGCATCAGATGAAAAAAGGCTTTTACACCATCATGGCCGCGCAGTTTTTTTCGTCGCTGGCCGACAATGCGCTTCTGATCGCTGCTATCGCACTGCTGAAAGATCTCCACGCCCCGAACTGGATGACGCCGCTGCTCAAGTTGTTCTTTGTGCTGTCGTACGTCGTTCTGGCCGCCTTCGTGGGCGCCTTCGCCGACTCCCGTCCGAAGGGACGCGTGATGTTCGTCACCAATACGATCAAAGTGGTTGGCTGCATCACGATGCTGGTCGGCGCGCACCCGTTGATCGCCTATGGCATTGTGGGTTTCGGCGCGGCGGCTTACTCGCCCGCCAAATACGGCATTCTTACCGAACTGCTGCCGCCTGACCGGCTGGTCGCGGCGAACGGCTGGATCGAAGGCACCACGGTCGGCTCGATCATTCTCGGCACGGTACTTGGCGGCGCGCTCATCAGCCCGCACATTGCCGCGCCGATCCTGCGGCACCACATCCCCACCGTCAACACGCCCGCCGAAGCAGCGATGCTGGTGATCATGACCATCTACGTGATCGCGGCGCTGTTCAATCTGCGCATTCCCGACACCGGCGCGCGCTATCCGAAACAGGAACGCGGCCCGATCAAGCTGGTCACCGATTTCGCCGACTGCTTTCTCGTGTTGTGGCGCGACAAGCTCGGCCAGATCTCGCTCGCCGTCACCACGCTGTTTTGGGGCGCCGGCGCGACGCTGCAATTCATCGTGCTGAAATGGGCGGAAGTGTCGCTGAACATGTCGCTTTCGGAAGCCGCGATTCTGCAGGCGGTGGTTGCCGTCGGCGTGGCCGCCGGCGCGATTTTCGCAGCCTCGCGCGTGCCCTTGAAGAAGTCGCTCACGGTACTTCCGGTCGGCATCATGATGGGCATCGCCGTGATGTTGATGGCCTTCTACACACGTAGTCTGTTCCCCACGCATTGGGGCCTGTATTTCGGCCGTGTGCATGTGCCGGGCTACCTGATCGTCGCGTATATCTTCCTGATGATCGTCGGTGGCCTGTCGGGCTTTTTCGTCGTACCGATGAATGCGCTGCTCCAGCATCGCGGCCACGTGCTGCTGTCGGCGGGTCACTCGATCGCCGTGCAGAACTTCAACGAAAATCTCTCTGTGCTCGTGATGCTGTGCCTGTACGCCGTGCTGGTGTGGCTCGACGTGCCGGTGACGGCGGTGATCGTGCTATTCGGCACCTTCGTCTGCGTCATGATGTGGTTCGTGATGCGCCGCCACCAGGCGAATCAGCGCGCGTTCGACTCGGTCGCGCTGATCGGCGAAGTCAAGCACTGACCCGCGGCGGGCACTGTTCTTAGTGGTGCCCGCGCCTTCCCCCTTTCCTCGTTTTGCCATGACTCAACCCATTCCCAATGTGCTGACGATCGCCGGTTCCGATTCCGGCGGCGGCGCCGGCATTCAGGCCGATCTGAAGGCTTTCTCGGCACTTGGTGCCTACGGCGCGAGCGTGATCACCGCGCTGACCGCGCAGAACACGCGCGGCGTCACGGCGATTCATGCGCCGGAGCCCGCCTTCATCACAGCGCAACTCGATGCGGTGTTCGACGACATCCGTATCGATGCCGTGAAGATCGGCATGCTGGCGAATGCGCAGATTGCGCGCGCGGTCGCCGATGCGCTGCGGCGGCATAAGCCGAAGCACATCGTGCTCGACACGGTGATGATCTCGAAGAGCAATCACGCGCTGCTGCTGCCGGATGCGGTGGCGGCCGTGCGTGACGAGTTGCTGCCGCTGGCCGATCTGCTGACGCCCAATCTGCCCGAAGCCGCGGCCTTGCTAGGCGTGCAGGCTGCCACAGATGAAGCCGGCATGGTCGAACAAGGCGAAGCGCTGCGCGCGCTTGGCGCGCGCGCGGTGCTGATGAAGGGTGGCCATTTGAGCGCGGCGGACAGTCCCGACTGGCTCGTACAGGACAGCGGCACGCTGCGTCTCGGCGGCCCGCGTGTGCCGGTAAAGAATACACATGGGACGGGTTGCACGCTGTCGTCGGCGATCGCGGCGTTGATTCCGCAACGCGACGATCTGGCGCGCGCGGTCGCCGACGCCAAGCTCTATCTGACCGGCGCGTTGCAGGCGAGCGATCGGCTCGACGTCGGCAGCGGCGTCGGGCCGGTGCATCATTTTTATCGGTGGTGGTGAGGGGCTGAAAGAGCTTCAGCATCGAGGCAGTGCTAGCCGCTGCGTTGCACGGCTTTACGCCCTGGTTGCGTCCGTCCGCCCCAATTGCTCCCGCGGCAGTAGCTGCTGCGCGTAGGCCCGCGCCAACTCAGGCCATTCGTTGGGCACGATGAAGCCACGCGAACATTCGACGCGGTTACCTGCACTGTCATCGACGAACGCCGCGATCATGGTCGGTCCGTGCTGATTTGAAGTTTGCGCAGCAAGCGCTTGGGCATCAACAAAAGCGAATCCCACTCCCTCCGCCGCACCCGGCGCGCCCACCGTACCTGACTCGTACCGCGTCGGCGCAAGCCATTCCAACCGTGGCAGCACGCGCCACGTTCGCGCATGCGTCGCGGCAAAGTCCGGCCACTCGCTGCGGGTCACCCACCAGCCACGTCCGTGCGACGGATCGAGCTCGACGGGATCGGCTGGCGCCTCTCCAGCGCGATAGAACAGCCAGCCTTTGATGAACATCTGCGGCGTCCACGGCCCTGCATAACCAACCGATGCGAATTCTTCCCGCGCGCTCAACGGCAGTTGATGATTCAGCACATGCGCAAGCTTCAGATCGAACCGGTCTTTCAGATTCGGGCCGACGTAGTCGGCTAATCGCGCCGCCGGCTGCATAGCCGGCTGGGCGGCGGACTGCGCGCGGCTTTCGCCCGCATGCAAATAGCACTTCACCGCCAACTCCCAATGCAGGCGAGCGCCCTGCTGCGTCTGCACGAGAAAATCGCATTCACCGAGCGTGACGCCGGCACGCCGCAACGGCACGCCGGCCGCGACAAGCCGCGCCGCTGGTCCGTGTTGCAGGAACCATCCGAGCAGCCGTTCGGCGTAGCGGCCAAGACGGGTGATACGGGTCGCGGCAAGGTCGCGCTGCAATTCAGCCGGATCGGTGTCCAGTGCGCGTAACCAGTCGACGGTTGCATCCGCTTCCTGCTGTGAGGCAAAAGGACTGGCGAGCGCGCCCACCGGTGGTTGCGCTCGCAACAAATCGGCGCTCAGCAGCAACCACGCCAGATCGCGCACGGCCGGTTCGCGCAAGGTGTCGAGCAGATTCTCGAGAACCGCTGCGGACGTGCCAGGCGCGGCGGCGAAGCGCGATGTCGGCCGGATCGCGTCGCTCACTTTGCCGCGTTGGACGGCACACCGCCAGCCGCGAGCCACGTGTCGCGCGCGAGGCACAGGTCTGCCCACGCTTTCGCCTTGTCGGGCAGGCTGCGAAGCAGATACGCCGGGTGATAGGTGACGATGACTGGCACCCCTTCATATTCGTGCACGCGGCCGCGCAGCGACGAAATGCTTGCCTCGGTCCTGAGCAGACTTTGCGCGGCGAAGCGGCCCAGCGCGACGATCAGCTTCGGCTTGACCAGCGCGACCTGCCGTTGCAGATACGGTTCGCAACGCGCGACTTCGTCCGGCTCGGGATTGCGGTTGCCCGGCGGCCGGCACTTGATCACGTTGGCGATATAGACGTTGCTGTCACGTGCGAGCATGAGCGAACGCAGCATATTGTCGAGCAGCTTGCCGGCCTGTCCGACGAACGGCTCGCCCAGGCGGTCTTCGTTCTCCCCCGGCGCTTCGCCGATCAACATCCAGTCAGCATTGCGATCGCCGACGCCGAATACCGTGTTCGTGCGTTTCTCGCACAGGCGACAGCGTTCGCAGGTAGCGACCTGCTCGCTCAACGCGTCCCAGTCGAGCGTCTGGATCGATGAGGGTTCGGGCGCTTCGCGGCGCGCTTCAGCGGGCGCATGGGCCGGCTGATCGTCGAACCATGCGAAGTCGTTGTCGGGCGGGCCGTCGAACGCCGGTGTTTCAGGTGTACGAGGTTGCTGCGATGGCTGCCGCGCTTCGACCGGCGTTTGCACGCGTCTCTGCTGTTCCTGCGCTGGCGGCGCAAGGCGCTCGCCTTGTACTTGTGCGGAATCGGCTTGTCGAGCTTCGCCGGTTTGCATTGCCGGCCGCGTACCGTCCAGGCCATTCTGCGCAAGCCCGGACGACGATGACTCACGCGCCGCCACAGGCGGATCGTCGCGATGCGCCTTCTGATCCGCGAACGCACCAGCGCCCTGCTCGACCGCGGCGTCAACTACGGGCTCCTGCGCCGCCGACATCCCGCGACGCACCCACAGCGGCGCAAGTCCGAACTCTTCCAGTACCGATTCATGCAGCGCCATCTGCGCCCTCCGTGGCAAACGAGAAACGCATCACGATGGCGTCCTCCCGGCTGCGAAGCCGCGCCGGATAATAGTTTTTGCGCCGGCCAATCGACGCAAAGCCGAAGCGCTCGTAAAGCCGGATCGCCCGATGATTCGACGGCCGCACTTCGAGCAGCAGGCCTTCGAGTTTTTCCGCGCGCGTAATACGTACCGCTTCGCGCAGCAGCGCGAGCCCGGCACCGACGCCTTGCGCGGCGGGCGCCACGCACAAATTGAGCAGATGCATTTCGTCGACCACCGGCATCAGCACGCAATAGCCGATCAGCGTGCCTGTTACGTGACGCAGGCAAATGCCGAAGTAGCCGTTGCGCAGCGAATCGCCGAAATTGCCGCGGCTCCACGGGAATTCATAGGCGATTTTTTCGATCGCCGCGACCTCGTCCAGATCGGCTTCGGTCATCGGCGACATATAACGGTCCGCCAGCAACACGCCGCTCATTGCCGGCCCTCACCTTGATCCACATCATGGACGAGCCTGGCGGCGGCTTGCTCGGCCTTGGCGGCTTTTTCGGCGACGCGTTCCGCCGTGGTCTGGGCGACCTTGTCGCGAATGTATTCCGGCGCGGCCTGGTCGGCGGGCACGGTGCGGCCGGCGCGAAACGCGCGCAGCGCCGCGTGCGCGAGCGGCACGGCATGCGGCAACGCTTCACCGTCGACGATTCGCGCAGCCGCGACGGCGGGCAACCGCGCGCCGAAGGCGGCAGCCGCATTGCCTGCCAGGGTGAAGGGGACGTCGGGCAAAACCAGCCGTTCCGGCGCGTCGAGCGAAGCCGGCTGAAGCGTGCGCCATTCGCCAAGGGCGGCGTCCCATGCGTAGTCGGCCCAATAGATTTCGTCCATCCGGGCGTCAAGCGCAGCGAGCACGCGGGTCGCCGACGGATCGCGCAGCCGTGCGCTTTCCGCGCACGCCAGCAGCGTGCTGACCGGCACGACCGGCAAATTCAGGCCGAATGCGAGGCCTTGCGCGACGCCCGTCGCGGTGCGAAGACCGGTGAATGAGCCGGGACCGGAGCCGAACGCGATGGCGTGGCAGTCCGCCAGCTTCAGGCCGGCTTCGTCGAAAAGCTCGCGGATGGCGGGCAGCAGACGCGTGCTGGAAACTGCGCCGGTTTGCTCGTGACGCACCCAAATCCGGGCTTCGGCGCGGCCTGGGTCCGCTATCTGGCTCGCCGCGCCGCTAGCGGCGGACAGGAGCGCTACCGAGCAGAATTCGGTCGAAGTATCGAGGGCAAGGAGCACAGTTTGAGTCATGGACCGTATTGTAATCGGCACGGCACGTGCTGATGCGGTTTTGGGATCACCAGCCGGACGCGGATGGATGTTTGGAATAACCCCTCGGCCCCGCGGCAGCATGCAGTTGTTATGATCATTGGCCCAGCCAGAACCAACCTCATCAGCAGGTAACACCACAATGACAGACATCAACGCGCAATTCGTCCAGGCCCAGGAAGATGCAAAGCAACTGCCCGAGCGTCCGGGCAATCTCACGCTTCTGCGCCTCTACGCCCTCTTCAAACAGGCTACCGACGGCGACGTCCACGGTGACAAACCCGGCTTCACCGATATCGTCGGCAAATACAAGTACGATGCGTGGGCCGCCCTCAAGGGCACCGCTCAGGACGCCGCGAAGCAGCAATACATCGATCTCGTCGAATCACTGAAGAGCGGCGCCGCGGCCTGAATCTGGCCCGTGGCGAAATCCGTTGTCGAAACGGCATTCCGGGAGGTCATTCCGGAATGGCCACTGCAAGGCAGGTCGCCTGGGTGGTCCTTAAATGGTTCCATAAAAGGCACAGGCCTCCTGACCAGATCCTCGAGCGGGTTCCTGCGCAGGCTGTGGGCAGGCTTCTTAAGCCCGTTCGGCAGCCAAACGGAAGTTTTCCGCCAGGAAACTTCTTAACGGTGGCGCAGTGCAACAAAACCCTATACAATGCTGCCTGCGCTTCACTGCTTTGCCCGGCTCTCCTCTAGCGGCCTTTGCGGCGCAGCGCCTCGTAGCGTTTAGCTCCAATCCAGTTTAGAACCTGTCCCCTCCTGCCTAGCCCCCTACGGGCGATCATGTCCCAGGCTGGCGGCGCGCCGTGTTGGCATGCCGCATCCGATACAGCTTCTAACGAAAAGCTCGCCTTTATTGTCGCGAGCTGCCCCCGTTTTTCGATTTGCTCGCTGCTTCTTTGCTCGCTGAATCCGACGACTTGGGTATGCCGATTGGCGCCGACGTTTTAATTCCCTGTGTACCAAGGATTCTCATGACTTCGAGCAATACCCCCAGCAGCCCGTTGAACGCCATCGCCGATCAAGCCCTCGGTCTCGCCGACGCACCCGTGCAGGAAGCAGCCGTTGCTGCCGCTCCGGAAGCTGTCGCCGCAGAAGCCGCAGCGCCGACCGGCCCGTCGTTCGCGTCGCTCGGTCTGTCCGCGGATGTCGTCTCCGCCCTGACCGCCGCTGGTTATCAAAACCCGACTCCGGTTCAGCAACGCGCGATCCCCGCTGCGATCGCTGGCCGCGATCTGATGGTCTCGAGCCCGACCGGTTCGGGCAAGACCGCCGCGTTCATGCTGCCCGCTATTGAACGTTTCTCGCAACTGCAAAAAGCACAAGCCAGCCAGCCGCGTGAGCCGCGTCCGGCTGACGGTGCCCGCACGCGCCGTCCGCAACCGGTTGCCCGTCCGACCATGCTGGTTCTGACGCCGACCCGCGAACTCGCGATGCAGGTCACCACCGCCGCTTCCACGTACGGCAAGCACCTCAAGCGTCTGCGCACCGTCAGCATTCTGGGCGGCGTCGCTTATGGTCAACAACTGATGCTGCTGGCAAAGAACCCGGAAATCCTGGTTGCTACGCCTGGCCGTCTGATCGACCACCTGGAACGCGGCCGTATCGATCTGTCGCAACTGCAGATCCTCGTGCTCGACGAAGCCGACCGCATGCTCGACATGGGCTTCATCGAAGACATCGAAACGATCGTCGCCGCTACGCCGGCTTCGCGTCAAACCATGTTGTTCTCGGCTACGCTCGACGGCAAGATCGGTTCGCTGACCGGCCGTCTGCTGAAGGATCCGGAACGTATCGAGATCGTTCAACGCCTCGAACAACGTACCAACATCGCGCAAACCGTCCACTATGTTGACGACCGCGATCACAAGGATCGTCTGCTCGACCATCTGCTGCGCGACGAGGGCCTCGATCAGGCTATCGTCTTCACGGCAACCAAGATGGACGCTGACCAATTGGCTGGCCGTCTGGCCGACGCTGGTTTCGAATCGGCTGCTCTGCACGGCGATCTGCCGCAAGGCGCGCGTAACCGCACGATCAAGGCTTTGCGCGAGCGCCGTGTGCGCGTGCTGGTCGCCACGGACGTCGCCGCTCGCGGTATCGACATCCCGGGCATCACGCACGTGTTCAACTACGACCTGCCGAAGTTCGCTGAAGACTACGTGCACCGTATCGGCCGTACCGGCCGTGCTGGCCGCTCGGGTATCGCAGTGAGCCTCGTGCACCACGCCGAGCAAGGCGCGCTGAAGCGCATTGAGCGTTTCGTGCGTACCCCGCTGGCGGTCAATGTCGTCGCAGGCTTCGAGCCGCGCAAGTCGGCTCCGTCGGGCAACGGCGGCCGTCCTGGCTTTGGCGGCCGTGGCCGTCCGGGCGGTGGCAACAGCGGTGCTGGCCGTCGCTTCGGCAGCGGCAGCGGTGCTGGCAAGCCGGCTGGTAACGGCGGCGGCGCTCGCAGCGGTAGCGGCAATGGCGGCGGCTGGGCCGGCAAGTCGGCTGGCGGCGGTTCGCGTGAAGGCGGCTTCGGCGGCGGTTCGCGTGAAGGCGGCGGCGGCTTCGGCGGCGGTTCGCGTGACGGCGGCTACGGCGCACGCCGCAGCGACGGTCCGCGTACGGCGCGTCGCGGCAGCTAAGCAGCGACTCAGCAGTCATCAGGCAAACGCTATTTACGTGACTCGTTCAGCACGTAAGGCGGCCTGAAAAAAGACCCGGACGGCCCCGCGCCGCCCATCAGTCAAAAGAAACCGGTGCTCAGGCGCCGGTTTTTTTTCGTCCCTGCTTTGTCGGCCCTCGAAATTTCACGATGTGGAAAATTTTTTTGCGTCGTAAAAAATCGTGCTGCAAGGCACAAGATACCCTATTGCAAGATGGAAAAAGGCATTTCTCAATGCGGAACGCTATGAGTAAGCCATTGATTTTTAATCAGAATAAAAATTACAAAAACACGCCTCGGCCGCTATTGCGCGACGATCGATTTGCCTAGACTCTTATATAAGACTTCACGAAACGAAACGCCTTAAGGGGCCAGCCGCTTCGACGAAGACAAGCGTCACTTATCCATTACAGGCAACCAAGGAGCACACCATGTCCCGCGAACAACAAGCCAAACAACTTCAACAGCAATGGGAAACCGATCCGCGCTGGAAAGGCGTGAAGCGTACGTACACCGCTGAAGACGTGATCCGTCTGCGCGGCTCGGTGCAAGTGGAACACACGCTCGCCAAGCGCGGCGCGGAAAAGCTGTGGGAAAGCGTCAACAACGAGCCGTTCGTGAACTCGCTCGGCGCGCTGACCGGCAACCAGGCTATGCAACAGGTGAAGGCCGGTCTGAAGGCGATCTACCTGTCCGGCTGGCAAGTGGCGGGCGATGCGAACGTGGCCGGTGAAATGTACCCGGACCAGTCGCTGTACCCGGCAAACTCGGTGCCGCTCGTTGTGAAGCGCATCAACAACACGCTGACGCGCGCTGACCAGATCCAATGGTCGGAAGGCAAGAATCCCGGCGACGAAGGCTATATCGACTACTTCGCACCGATCGTGGCCGACGCGGAAGCCGGTTTCGGCGGCGTGCTGAACGCGTTCGAACTGATGAAGGCCATGATCGAAGCCGGCGCGGCAGGTGTGCACTTCGAAGACCAGCTCGCTTCGGTGAAGAAGTGCGGTCACATGGGCGGCAAGGTGCTCGTGCCGACCCGCGAAAACATCGCGAAGCTGACCGCCGCGCGTCTGGCCGCCGACGTCTCGGGCACGCCGACCGTGCTGCTGGCCCGCACCGACGCTGAAGCTGCCGACCTGATCACGTCGGATGTGGACGACAACGACAAGCCGTTCCTGACGGGCGAACGCACGGTGGAAGGTTTCTACCGCACGAAGCCGGGTCTGGAACAAGCGATTTCGCGTGGCCTCGCCTACGCGCCGTACGCCGACATGATCTGGTGCGAAACCGGCAAGCCGGACCTCGAGTTCGCGAAGAAATTCGCCGACGCGATCCATAAGGAATTCCCGGACCAGCTGCTGTCGTACAACTGCTCGCCCTCGTTCAACTGGAAGAAGAACCTGGACGACGCAACCATCGCCAAGTTCCAACGCGAACTCGGCGCAATGGGCTACAAGTTCCAGTTCATCACGCTGGCCGGCTTCCACGCGCTGAACTACTCGATGTTCAACCTGGCGTACGGCTATGCCCGCAACCAGATGACCGCGTTCGTCGAAATGCAGCAGGCTGAATTCGCAGCGGCCGAAAAGGGCTTCACCGCAGTCAAGCACCAGCGCGAAGTCGGCACCGGCTACTTCGACGCCGTGACGCAAACGGTCGAGCGCGACGCGTCGACGACCGCGCTGCACGGTTCGACGGAAGACGAACAGTTCTTCGACAAGAAGGTCGCTTAAGACCCCCGCGGTCTGATCGCGATAACGGCAAGGCAGACAAAAAAGCGGCCCCTGAGAGGGCCGCCGTCAGGGAGGAGCAAAGCTATCAGGGCAGGCGTAGCCGGTCTGCCCTGATAGCTGGATCTAGGGAGAGATGGCAGGAGCAACCAAAGCCAGCACAACGCATTGTGCGGCGAGCATAGGACGCGCCGGTCTCATCGCCGGCGCGTTTTTTTGCTATGTCGTACCTGCTCGCGACGGGAATCGTGAGCGTGCACCTCAGCGATACACGATCACCGGAATCTTCGTATGCGTCAGGACCCGCTGCGTCTCGCTGCCGATCAGCAGGCTGCCAAGGCCGCGCCGTCCGTGCGAAGCCATGAAAATCACGTCGCAGGTGCCCTGCTCGGCCGCTTCGATGATGCCGAGGTAGGGCGCTGGATGCACGCTGGTGCGGCTCTCGACCGCGACCCCGACACGGCGCGCGGCCAACTCCACTTCCCGCAGATGCACCCGCGCCTCACGCTCGCTGCGTTGCAAAAATTCAACCGGCGGCTCGATCACGACGTCGGAGAACGGCGAGTAGGGATATTGCGGCAGACAGGCGTAGGCGGTGACGCGAGCGCCGACTGCCTGCGCTAGATCGATGGCGCCGTTTATCGCTTTGCGTGACAGGTCTGAACCATCTGTCGGAACCAGGATGTGCCTGAACATAATGCCCTCCGTCGCCGGCTGCGCGCAGCGCGGCGTCAGCGTTCCACGAGGCTCGACATAGAAGCCGCTTCAATCGATTGTAGTTCGCAGAAATGCGGGTAAGGCCGTCGTGCGGGTCTTTCCGCATATCGGAAACCCGTTGCGCGGGCCTGCGCGACGCTTGTGCAATGCGGGACAAGGGCGCCTTGCACCCAATCACCAAACGTCTGGTGCAACTCAACCACGCTCAATTCCAGTAGTCAGGGTGGCCGTACGTATGCTTGAGAAAGTCCAGAAACAGCCGAACCCGCAGCGGCAAATGGCGGCGCTGCGGAAAAACCGCATGGATGCCGATCGGCGGTGCGGCGAACTCGTCGAGCACGCTAACGAGCCGGCCAGCCGCGATATCCGTCCCGACCTCCCACCACGACCGCCATGCGAGTCCATAACCTTCGAGGCACCACTCGTGCAGCACGGCGCCGTCCGAGCATTCCATCGTGCCGGACACCTTGATCGATACCACCTTGTCGCCCTGCTGGAACATCCAGCCGCGCTGCTGATTGGCGCTCGCGCCAAGCGCGAGGCAGTTGTGGTGCGCGAGATCGGCCAGTGTGTGCGGAGAACCGCGCCGGCTCAGATACGACGGCGAGGCCACGCACACGCGGCGGTTCTCACCGAGCTTGAGCGACACCAGCGACGAATCGGGCAACTCGCCGAGCCGCACGGCGCAGTCGAACCCTTCGTTGACAAGGTCGACCAGCCGGTCGGACAGATCGAGCGTAATCGACACATCCGGATGTGCGACGGTAAAGGGCGGCACCAGCGGCGCAACATGCCGGCGCCCGAAGCCGGCCGGCGCCGACAGCCGCAAATGGCCGCTCGCCTTCACGCCGCCCGCCGACACGCTGGCCTCGGCGTTCTGCATGTCGTGGATGACGCGCTGACAATCTTCGAGAAACGCCGAGCCTTCGAAGGTCAGCGTGATCTTGCGCGTGGTGCGCACCAGCAATTTGACGCCAAGGCGCTCTTCGAGCGCATCGATGCGACGGCCGATGATCGCGGGGGCGACGCCCTCGGCGAGCGCCGCGGCGGACAGGCTGCCCTTGGCCGCGACGGTAACGAAAGTCTCGATCTGCTTGAAACGGTCCATGGGTAGCGGAGCCGCAACGCCGCGAAGGAAATCCTCGGGGCTACACGGGAAAGTGGTCGGTGCGCGCCAGATTAGGTGTATGAAAGTAAAAGATCAAGTGATCTTTAGCCTCTTTTTTAGCGCATAGCATCACTAATACAATCCGTCCTGACCTCTGATAGGAGTGCACGGCAATGTCGGCCACAACGACACCCTTCCCTAAAGCAGTGATTTTCGACGCGTACGGCACGCTTTTCGACGTGCATTCGGTAATCGCCGCCGCGGAGCAGATGTTTCCCGGCCACGGCGACGCGCTGTCGCAGTTGTGGCGCCAAAAACAGATCGAATACACGCAGTTGCGTACGCTCGCTGATCCGGCCGATGCACCCGGCACGCATTACCGGCCGTTCTGGGATATCACGCTCGACGCCCTGCGCTTCGCCACCAAGAAACTGCATCTCACGCTGGGCCGCGCGGCAGAGAAGCGTCTGATGGACGAATATGCGTGCCTGTCCGCTTTCCCCGATGCCGTGCCCACGCTGCGTCAGTTGCGCGACACGCCTTCGGCATCGCCTGCGTCTGCGTCTGCGTGCAGCAGACCCGGCTCACGGCCCGGTCTCGCAATCCTCTCGAACGGCAATCCGCAAATGCTCGACATCGCCGTGAAGAGCGCCGGCATGACGGGCCTGTTCGACCATGTTCTATCCGTCGACACAGTCCGCGCCTACAAACCCTCGCCCACGGCCTACTCGCTCGGCACACAAGCCTTCGATGCGCCGCCGCGCGAGATCGTCTTCGTGTCGTCGAACGGCTGGGACGTGGCAGGCGCGAGCTGGTTCGGCTTCACGACTTTCTGGCTTAACCGGCAAAACGCACCAGCCGAAGAACTCGGCGTCACGCCGCACGGCGCGGGCGGAGGCATGAACGATCTGCTCGCGTTTCTGAAGTCCCTTGCGTCGTCCGACCGCAATAGCGGCACGGGCAATCCAGGTGGCAACCGCACGCGCCACAGCCCTGGCACATGACGGCGACTCCCTGAACCCCACGACGCAATTCAACCGCATCTCAACATTTGCACCTTTGCAATCTGACCGACCAAGGAGAAACCATGGCGAATCCGCTGTCATCGCAATCATCGCTGTCGCTGCCGCAGGGCATGGAAATCACGGCTGAGATCAAGCCGGGCTATGAAGCAATCCTCACCCGCGAAGCACTCGAACTCGTCGCCGCGCTGCATCGCACGTTCGAACCGCGCCGTCAGCAGCTGTTGCAGGCGCGCGCGGAACGCACGAAGCGGCTCGACGCCGGCGAGCGTCCCGATTTCCTCGCCGCCACGAAAAGCGTGCGCGAAGGCGACTGGACGATCGCGCCGCTGCCGCACGATCTGCAATGCCGCCGTGTGGAAATCACCGGACCGGTCGAGCGCAAGATGATCATCAACGCGCTGAATTCGGGCGCGGATTCGTACATGACCGACTTCGAAGATTCGAATGCGCCGAGCTGGGATAACCAGATCACCGGCCACATCAATCTGAAGGACGCGGTGCGCCGCACGATTTCGCTCGAACAGAACGGCAAGTCGTACACACTGAACGACAAGGTCGCCACGCTGATCGTGCGTCCGCGCGGCTGGCACCTGGACGAAAAGCACGTAACGGTGGACGGCAAACGCGTCTCCGGCGGCATCTTCGATTTCGCGCTCTTCATGGTTCACAACGCGAAGGAACAGGTTGCGCGCGGCACGGCGCCCTACTTCTATCTGCCGAAGATGGAGAGCCATCTGGAAGCGCGTCTGTGGAACAACATCTTCCTCGCCGCACAGGAAGCCGTCGGTGTGCCGCGCGGCACAATTCGCGCGACCGTGCTGATCGAGACGATCGTCGCCGCGTTCGAAATGGACGAGATCCTGTACGAGCTGCGCGAACACAGCTCGGGTCTGAACGCTGGCCGTTGGGACTACATCTTCTCGGCGATCAAGAAGTTCAAGAACGACCGCGATTTCTGTCTCGCCGACCGCTCGCAGATCACCATGACTTCGCCGTTCATGCGTGCCTATGCGCTGCTGTTGCTGAAGACTTGCCATCGCCGCAATGCGCCGGCAATCGGCGGCATGAGTGCGCTGATCCCGATCAAGAACGATCCGGCCGCGAACGACAAGGCAATGGGCGGTGTGCGCTCGGACAAGGCACGCGATGCGGGCGACGGTTACGACGGTGGCTGGGTCGCGCATCCGGGGCTCGTGCCGATCGCGATGGAAGAATTCGTCAAGGTGCTCGGCGACAAACCGAACCAGATCGGCAAGCAGCGCGACGACGTGCTCGTCACGGCGACCGATCTGACGGACTTCCGTCCTGAGGCGCCGATCACCGAAGCCGGTCTGCGCAACAACATCAACGTCGGCATTCACTACCTGGGTTCGTGGCTCGCAGGCAATGGCTGCGTGCCGATTCACAACCTGATGGAAGACGCCGCCACTGCGGAGATCTCGCGCTCGCAAGTATGGCAATGGATTCGCTCGCCGAAGGGCAAGCTCGAAGACGGCCGCAAGGTCACGGCCGAGCTGGTGCGCGAGTTGTCGGCGCAAGAACTCGACAAGGTGAAGCAGGCAGTCAGCGGCGATACGAAGCCGTACGATCGTGCCGCACAGATCTTCGAAGAAATGTCGACGTCGGAGCAGTTCACCGACTTCCTGACGCTGCCGCTGTACGAGGAAATCTGAGGCGCCTGAACGGCCTCATGCATCAGCCTGATTTACCAGCAATAACGACGTCGTACCGGGCCCGCTTTCACCCGCCACGCAAGATGAAAGAGCGGCCCGGGTCGCAAGGCTGACCGACCGGACGGCCCGACAGGCGTATGCCTGCCGGGCCGTTTTTTTATGCGCTCGCGATGTGCTGCTATGTGCCCGCTATGCGTTCGTCGTGTGTGCGCGGTGAGTTCGCGGTCGGCGAATTACGCGCCCTCAGCGCGCGCTGCGATACTCGACCCAATCGCCCGACCTGATTTCCGGAAGGCCTTTCACCGCATTGGGAGCCACTGGATAGAAGCGGCAGTTCACGACGTTACCGTCTACTTTCACGATCACTTCGCGCGCGAGGAAACGATCTTCGACGCCGGGATACACCGCTTCGATCTCGTCGAGCACCGCAACCAGTTCATCGTTGATTTCGTAGACGTCCCCTATGACGTCCACGCCCGCTTCGTCGACCACGAGGCCCGGATACAAGCCAAAGTCGAATAGATGGCCGCGTACCGTGGCCGTACCGAGCAGATTCGGTGCGGCGACGTCGTTGCGCGCCGCGGCCTCACTGATGTCGTTCACTTCACCGGCCCGCAACGTGCCGTATACAAAGACGGTCTGCATCGTCGTTTGCTCTCCTTGATTACCGGTTTATGCCCTGGCCGTTGCCGGGGGTTCAGTTCAGCGGCGCGCTCGCCACCAGCACGCCGTCGATATCCGCATAGATCCATTCGCCTGGACGGACCAGCGCGCCCGGCAATTGCACCGGCACGTCACGCTCGCCCGTGCCGAGCTTCTGGCCACGCCGTGGACAGGTCGCCAGCGCCGCCACCCCGACATTGACTTCATTGAGTTCCAGCGTATCGCGCACGCAGCCATTCAGCACGATGCCTGCCCAGCCATTCTGCTCAGCAATTTGCGCGAGATTGCCGCCTACCAGCGCGCAACGCAGACTGCCCCCGCCGTCGACGACCAGCACCCGGCCCGCGCCCTTCTCCTCGAGCGTGGTGCGTACGAGTGCGTTGTCTTCGAACACCTTTAGCGTGACCGCCTCGCCGCTGAAACACTCAGCGCGACTGAAAAGATGGAAGACCGGTTCGAGGACGCGCAGCGTTCCGAGCGCCAGTTGATCCTCGTGCGCGTCGCACAAGTCAGCGGTTGCAAAGCTCATGGGGGCCTCCTCGGGATCCGTGCAATCGGGACATTATGCAACGTTGACACCGGCGTAACACCTACAATGAGAAGCCCCGGGTGGTTTTGGATCTGGGCCTTCGGGTCTGGGCCTTCGGGTCTGCGCTCCTAACGCTATGCGCCTGAAGGCTCGGTGCCCGAGCGCTCTGAACTCGTGGGTTCCGTGTTTGCAGGCTCTGCGGTTTTTGAGTTACGTCCATTGGATCGCTCTTCAACATGAATTCGCCCACTGACCCAGTCCAGTCGAGCCGGAACGATTTCGCCGACATCCCGCCTGAATTCCAGCCGACGCAAACGCACCCGATCCGCGTGCGCTCGCGGCTGATGCCCTCGGGCTGGCGTATCGCACGACACACACACGCGTGGGCACAGGTGGCCTATGCGTCGCGCGGCGTGTTGCGTGTCGCGACGACCGGTACGACGTGGATGGTGCCGCCGTCCCGGGCGATCTGGGTGCCGCCGCATGTGACACACGAAGTGGTCGCAGTCGAGGATGCCTTTCTGCGCACGCTATACATTACCGAAAGCACCGTCCCGGAAGGACTGGATACGCCACGCGTGGTCGAAGTATCGGATCTGCTGCGTGAAGTCATCGCCGCGCTCGATACGCCTGGCATCTCGGCGACGCGCGAACAGTTGCTAGGTGCGCTCGCACTCGACGAACTGACGCGTTCGGAGCCACTGCCTCTGTCCGTGCCGATGCCCAACGAGAAGCGCTTGCGCGCGTTGTGCGAGGCCGTGATCGCAGACCCGACGAACGGCGATTCGCTCGAACAATGGGCATCGAGCGTGGGTGCGAGTACGCGCACGATTGCGCGGCTGTTTCGTCAGGAGTTGGGCGTAAGCTTTTCGCAATGGCGTCAGCAGGCAGTTCTGGCGCGCGCGATTCCGCTGTTGAGCCAAGGACGGCCGCTTTCGCATGTCGCGCAGGAACTGGGTTATCAGAGCCAGAGTGCGTTCTCGGCAATGTTCCGGCGGGCATTCGGCGAAAGTCCACGTGCATTCATCGAACGCGGCTCCGAACATCGTGTGGAGAGCGGTAATCCTAGCGATACAGAAACTGATGAAGAGACAGCGCGAAAGTGACGGCATAGCTCACAACCGTTAGCCGCGTTGCATCAGATGCGGTGAGTCAAACTCAGTGAGTCAACCGCGTTGAGTCAGACACGCCGCGCCAGATGACGGATCGCCCCGAGTTGCGCCAGACGCGGTCCCGTCAGCTTGTACCCCTTGCGCTGATACAGCCGCGCGGCAGGATTGTCGACGAACACACGCAACTGCAACTCGCGCAGCCCGCGCTCGCGCGCCCACTGATGGGACATATCGAGAAGATACGTGCCGGCGCCGAGCCGCCGATGCCCTTCAGCGATCTGCACGTCGCGAATATGCAGAGAATCGCCTTCTTGCGTGATGCGCAGCACGCCGATTGGCTGGCTGTCCACTTCGAGAATGAAATTCTCCGACTCGCGCCAGCTGCCGAGAAACAGATCGCCACGCCAGACCAGATGGTGCCGGCGATAGTAGCCACCCATGTTATCGCGGGTCAGCGCCTCGGCGAACTCGAAATCGTCCATGCTGGCGCTGCGCAGATGAAACGGTGACGGAGCTTCGGTTGGATCGAACATGGTGGAGCGACGAAGATGAGTCGGGTCAACGGTAAAACAGGCCGCGCGCGCTGGCAATGGCTGTTTGTCCCGAGCATACCCGGACGATACCCGGGCAAACTGACCGCGGAAATAAAAAAAGCCCACTTCTTTCGAAGAGGGCTTCTTAAAATCTGGCGGAGCGGACGGGACTCGAACCCGCGACCCCCGGCGTGACAGGCCGGTATTCTAACCAACTGAACTACCGCTCCAGATTTTTGCATCGTGGCTTGTGAGCTTTGCTCATTTCACCAACTACACCGTTCACATTGATCAATGAACGACGCCGATGTCTTGGCGTCCCCTAGGGGATTCGAACCCCTGTACTCACCGTGAAAGGGTGATGTCCTAGGCCTCTAGACGAAGGGGACAACGTACTGCTTACACCTTTAATGAAAAAGCCCGTTCAAGTTCGCATGAACGGGCTTTGTCTGGCGGAGTGGACGGGACTCGAACCCGCGACCCCCGGCGTGACAGGCCGGTATTCTAACCAACTGAACTACCACTCCAGTTTTCCCATCATGACTTGCGAGCGTTGGTTTTTTCTCTGCAAGCTGCGCTGCTTCACTACTTCCAAGCGACGCTGATGTTTGGCGTCCCCTAGGGGATTCGAACCCCTGTACTCACCGTGAAAGGGTGATGTCCTAGGCCTCTAGACGAAGGGGACATAATCTTTTCAGATCTGTCTTTATCTTGCCGCTAACTCGCCTTAACTTCAGGCTAACTTTGTTCCGTCAGCAGCAAAGACCAATATTCTAACTACGTTACAGCTGTTTGTGAAGTCTTTTTTGCTACAAGCTCCAGACTTCGGAACCACTTCACTCTGCTCTGATGGTGGAGGTAAGCGGGATCGAACCGCTGACCTCTTGCATGCCATGCAAGCGCTCTCCCAGCTGAGCTATACCCCCCTTGCAGAACAGAAACGAGATTTTAGAGGCCAATTTGCGCTTTGTAAATACCCTTTGAGCAATCGCATGCGACTTTTTTCGCAAGTCGCATGCAAACAATCTCAAGGCATGCAGGAACGCGCTTAAGCCAACGCTTTTTCGATACGGCTCACCACAACATCGCGACCAAACAGCATCAGCACGCTGTCGATCGACGGCGTATGCGTGGTGCCCGCCACCAGCAGACGAACCGGCATGGCCAGTTGCGGCATCTTCAGCTTGTGTGCGCCGAGCGTTGCCTTCAATGTCGCAGCGATCGCTTCCTTGGTCCACTCAACCGTCTTGAGCGAAGCAGCCAGCTCGGCAAGCGCCGGACGCACGATATCAGTGACGTGCTGCGCAAGCGCATCGGCTTCGGGGGCGGGCACGCGATAGAACATCGCGGCATTTTCGGCGATTTCCTTCACTGTCGACGCGCGGTCCTTCAGCAAGCCCACCACCGACGTCAGATCGGCGCCTTGTGCGATGGCGGCTTCGTCGATACCCAGTTCAGTGAAGAACGGCTTTGCAAGCTCCGCGAGGCGCGCGTTGTCCGCTTCCTTGATGTAGTGCGCGTTGAGCCAGTTCAACTTGTCGTGGTCGTACTGAGCCGGCGACTTGCCCAGATGCTCCAGATCGAACCATTCGACGAACTGCTCACGCGTGAAGATTTCCGCATCGCCATGCGACCAGCCCAGACGCGCCAGATAGTTGACCACGGCTTCTGGCAGAAAGCCTGCGTCGCGATAACCCACCACGCTCATCGCGCCGTGACGCTTGCTCATCTTCTCGCCCTGCTCGTTCAGCACGGTCGGCAAGTGCGCGTAGACCGGCGGCTCACCGCCCAGCGCGCGCAGGATGTTGATCTGCCGCGGCGTGTTATTCACGTGATCGTCACCACGAATGACGTGCGTGATGCGCATGTCCAGATCGTCCACCACCACGCAGAAGTTGTAGGTCGGTGTGCCGTCCGGGCGCGCGATCACGAGGTCGTCGAGTTCTTCATTCGAGATCTCGATACGTCCCTTCACGGCGTCGTCCCATGCGACTACACCCGTGAGCGGATTGCGGAAACGCAGCACGGGCTGCACACCCGCCGGCGGCTCCGGCAAGACCTTGCCGGGTTCCGGGCGCCACGTGCCGTCATAGCGCGGCTTTTCGCCGGCCTCACGCTGACGTTCACGCAGTGCGTCCAGTTCTTCCGTGGACATGTAGCACGGATACACGAGCCCTGCGTCCTGCATCTGCTTGAGCACTTCGCCGTAACGGTCCATGCGCTGCATCTGATAGAACGGGCCTTCGTCAAAGTCAAGGCCGAGCCACGCCATACCTTCGAGAATGGCGTCGACGGATTCGGAAGTGGAGCGCTCGACGTCGGTGTCCTCGATCCGCAGCACGAAGGTCCCTTTCATCTTGCGCGCGAACGCCCACGGATAAAGCGCGGAGCGAATGTTGCCGAGGTGGATGAAGCCGGTGGGACTCGGTGCGAAACGGGTACGGACGGAGGTGGTCATTAGCGGTTACTCGGAAGACGGGCGCCGGCGCCGTAGCAAACATCGCCAGTGAAGCGCGGCTGCGGACCGCGTCCGTGCAGCAGACAACGCCTTACACGGACACGAAGGAAATAAATGCGAGAGCCGAATTATACCTTCCGAACACCTGTTGCCCGCCCTCGTCCGAATGGCCAACGGCAGCACACAAGGCGCTCGCGAAGCCTGCGAGCACTTCCTCTGCAACGTTTCATTACCGGGTCAACGCGCACCCGGAGCTTTGATTTATGATGTGCGCGCGCTGCGGGTGGGGATAGAACCACAGCGTATGGAATCGCCACCGGCACTCCGATCCGTTTGACTATCCGCCTGATCGCGGCACAGGTGGCGCCGATTGCGCCGCCCTTGGCCGTTGCTGGAGAACCCGTTGAAACCGTCATCCCCTCGCCTCGCCCGTCGTCACTTCTCATTGGCGGCCGCATCCGCGTTGCTGGCCGCCTGCACCACGACCGGCGCCAGCAAGACCGATAGCACACCGGTTGCCGCCACGCCGGCCACCAGCATGCCACCGCTCGACAAACCGCAGCGAACGATCCGCGTCGGGCTCGCGCTAGGCGGCGGCGCGGCGCGCGGCTTCGCGCACATCGGCGTGATCAAGGCACTCGAGGCGCGCAATATCCAGGTCGATCTGGTGGCCGGCACGAGCGCGGGTTCGGTAGTCGGTGCGCTGTACGCCTCGGGAATGAACGGCTTTGCGCTGAACAAGCTCGCGCTGACCATGGACGAAGCGTCAATCAGCGACTGGGCCATGCCGTTTCGCACGCGCGGCTTTCTGCAAGGCATCGCGTTGCAGAACTACCTGAATACGACGCTCAACAATCGTCCGATCGAGAAAATGGTCAAGCCACTCGGCGTGGTCGCCACCGATCTGGGGACCGGCCAGCCGATCCTGTTCCAGCGCGGCAACACCGGCATTGCGGTGCGTGCGTCATGCAGCGTGCCGTCGATTTTCGAGCCGGTAAAGATCGGCGGCCACGAATATGTGGACGGCGGCCTGGTAAGCCCCGTGCCCGCCTCGTTCGCACGCAAGATGGGCGCGGATTTCGTGATCGCCGTGGACATTTCTCAGCGCCCGGAAAGCGGTCTCACTGTCAGTTCGTTCGACGTGCTGATGCAGACCTTCACGATCATGGGCCAGACGATCAAGACCTACGAACTCGACAAGTACGCCGACGTCGTGATCCGGCCGAATCTGGCAGCCATGAGCGGCAGCGATTTCTCGCAGCGCAACGCAGCGATCCTGGCCGGTGAGGAAGCAGTGGCGAAGATAATGCCGGAGTTGCAACGCAAGCTAGCCGCGAGCCGCATCGCGGCTTAAGCCGAGGAAAGCGCCGGTTACAGCGACCGGCACTTCGGCTGTCCTCACGCGCGCGGCGCGGACATAGCCTGGGGTACGGCGCGAATGATTCGCCGACACATCGGCAAGTTCAAACGCAAAAAGCCTGCTTCGAACGAAGCAGGCTTTTTTTCACACCCCAACCGCCGGTGCGGGCTAAATCAGTTACTGATTACCACCAATCGAGGCATTCACGCGTTTGCGCAGATCGTCACCTTCCTGATAGGACGTCTCGATCCGGCGTGCACCCGTGAAACGCTTTTCCCAGTAGCCGCTATCCAGATCGTCGACGCGGATCGTGCTGCCCGTGGAAGGCGAATGCACGAACTTGTTGTCGCCGATATAGATGCCGACGTGCGAGAACGTACGGCGCATCGTATTGAAGAAGACCAGATCGCCCGGCTTCAGGTCGCTGACGCGAACCTTCTCGCCGACGCGGCTCATTTCCTCGGCGCGGCGCGGCAGCGCCATACCGAGCGTGTCCTGGAACACGTAACGAACGAAACCGCTGCAATCGAGCCCCGAATCGGGCGTATTACCACCCCAACGGTAGCGAACGCCGATCATGTTCAGCGCGCCGACCACCACGTCGCCCGCTTTTCCGGCCATGCCGGACAGGAACGATTTGGCGCCGCCGTCGCTGTCAGGCGCGGCGGATTGCGAATTGAGGGGAGACAAAGAATTCGACCCGCTGGGGGTCGAATATGAGGCATTCTGATTAAAACTGCTTACTTCGTCGGCGAAAGCGCCGGGAGCTGCTGCCATCAAGACGCCAATGAACATCCCGGCGACGACGCGCGTGCAAGCCTGGGTTAGGTTTCTGTGCTGCATTGGTCGGTATTTTTTGCCTAAAAATCAGTGGGCTACGGAAAAAGTTTGGTCGATACTAGCCAGTAAGTATTCGTGTGTCAAAACAAATAGAAAAATACAATCGAGACACGCACCCAATTGGTGAAAGAGTGCAAAATCAGTGGTCAAGCGCCGCTTTCAGCAGCTTTCGAGTGTAAGGATGCGCCGGTGTCGCAAAAATCTGCTCAACGTCGCCGCTTTCGACGATTGAACCGTTTTGCATGACCGCGACACGATGCGCCATCGCCCCGATCACGGCCAGATCGTGGCTGATGAAAACGAAGCCGAGGTTGTACTTCTGTTGCAACCCGGCGAGCAGTTTCAGCACCTGCTGCTGGATCGACACGTCGAGCGCGCTGGTCGGTTCGTCGAGGATCAGAATGCGCGGCTCCAGCACCAGAGCACGCGCAATCGCAATTCGCTGACGCTGGCCGCCGGAGAACTCGTGCGGATAGCGATACAGCACCGTGCGGTCCAACCCAACTTCGCGCAGGACCGATACCACCTTGTCGTGCCGCGCCTCCTGACTCATTTGCGGCCGATGCAACGCCAGCCCTTCGCCGACGATCCGCTCGATGGTCTGGCGCGGCGACAGCGAACTGAACGGGTCCTGAAAGACAACCTGCATATTCGAGCGTAAGGCGGTCTGTTCGGCGCCGCGATAGCTGCCGAGCACCCTGCCCTGAAATTCGATCTCACCGTGCGCGGTGCGTTGCAAGCCAAGCAACGCCATCGCGAGCGTCGATTTGCCCGAACCCGATTCGCCGACGATCCCCAGCGTCTCGCCCTGGCGCACCGACACATTCGCATCGGCGACGGCACGAAAGTGCCCCGAGCGGAACCAGCCGCTCCAGCCCGGCAGTTTCGTTTTGAAATCGACCGAAACATCGCGCGCTTCGAGCAGCACCGGTGAAATCGGCAGCACAGGGACCACCGTGCGCTGCGGACGGCTCGCCAGCAAACGTTGCGTGTACGGATGCTGCGGAGACTCGAATACCTGCTCGACCGGCCCGCTTTCCACGAGTACGCCCCTCTCCATCACGGCGATGCGTTGCGCGAAGTGCCGCACCAGATTCAGGTCGTGCGTGATCAGCAGCACGGCCATGCCGCGTTTCTCGGCTTCGTCGCGTTGCAGTTCCAGCAGCAGGTCGACGATCTGCGCGCGGATCGTCACGTCGAGCGCCGTTGTCGGTTCGTCGGCCAGCAACAGGCGTGGGCGGCACGCGAGCGCCATCGCGATCATGGCGCGCTGCCGCTGACCGCCCGAGAGCTGATGCGGATAGCTGTTCACACGCTTGCCGGGCTCGGCAATGCCTGTGCGCCCCAGCAACGCCACGGCGCGCTTACGTGCCTCGTTCGCCGTTACGCCGTCGTGCACGACGATCGTCTCCGCAATCTGGTCGCCGACCGTATAGAGCGGATTGAGCGCTGTCATCGGCTCCTGGAAAATCATCGCGATGGCCGAGCCGCGCATGCCGCGCATCTCGCGTTCGCTTTTTGCGAGCAGATCTTCGCCGTCGAAGCGGATCGATCCGCTCACTTGCGCATCGCTCAACAGACGCAGGATCGACAGTGCGGTCACGCTCTTGCCCGAACCCGATTCACCGACCAGCGCGACCCGCTCGCCGCGCTGGATCGCGAGCGTCACGTCGTTCACCGCAACCGTGTCGCCGAAGGTCACATGCAGATGATCGAGTTCTAGCAGCGGCGGCGTCGTGCCTTGTTTTGCGTTGTTTTCCACCATGGCGCTCACTGGTTGCCTCCTGCACGCATGGCGTCGGAGATGCGCGTGTCCAGCGCATTGCGCAGGGCATCGCCCATGAACGTCAGCAGCAACAGCATCGCCACCAGCACGCCGAAAGTGGACAACGATATCCACCATGCGTCGAGATTCGCCTTGCCTTGCGCAAGCAGTTCGCCCAGGCTCGGTGTCGGTGACGGCACGCCGAGCCCAAGAAAGTCGAGACTGGTGAGCGCGAGAATCGCGCCGCTCATGCGGAACGGCAGAAACGTGATCACTGGCGTCAAACTGTTCGGCAATACGTGCCGCCACATGATCTGCCAGTTCGAGAGTCCCATCGCCCGCGCGGCACGCACATAGTCCTGGTGACGGTTGCGCAGAAACTCCGCGCGCACGTAATCGGACAAACCGATCCAGCCGAACAACGACAGCAGCACGATCAGCAGAATGAACCCCGGCTCGAAGATCGACGAGAAAATGATCAACAGGTAAAGCTCCGGCATGGCACTCCAGATTTCGATCAGACGCTGCCCGATGATATCGGTACGTCCTCCGAAGTAACCCTGCACGGCGCCCGCGGCAATCCCGAGCACGGTGCCAATCAAGGTCAGCACCAGGCCAAATTCCACCGACACGCGAAAACCGTACAGCAGACGTGCGAAGAGATCGCGGCCGCGGTCGTCCGTGCCGAGCCAGTTATCGCGCGACGGCGGCGCCGGGTTCGGTTCCTTCGAGAAATAATTCAGCGTGTCGTAGTAGTACCGGTTCGGCGGATACACCGCGAAATTACCCGGCGTGTCGAAACGACGCTCGATATACGGGTCGAGATAGTCGGCGGGCGTCGGGAAATCGCCGCCGAAGGTCGTCTCCGCGTAGGTCTTGAACATCGGAAAATACAACTGCCCTTCGTAGCGCACCACGAGTGGCTTGTCGTTCGACCACAGCGGTCCCGCGAGGCTCGCCGCAAACGCGACGACGAAAATGATCAGACTCCAGTAGCCAAGGCGCTGCTGACGAAAACGCCGCCAGACGCGGCGCGCCGGCGTAGGCGACACGAAAGCGCGAGCCGGTTCGGTGCGCGCCGCCGCATCGGCTGAAAGACGGGCTCGATTCATCAGCGCTCCAGTTGTTCGAATTGGATGCGGGGATCGACCCACACATAGCAAAGATCGGAAATCAGCTTGGTCGCAAGACCGATCAATGTGAATAGATAGAGCGTGCCGAGCACGACCGGATAGTCGCGCCGCACCACCGATTCGTACGACAGCAAGCCGAGTCCGTCGAGCGAAAACAGCGTCTCGATCAGCAGACTCCCCGTGAAAAACGCCCCGATAAACGCCGCCGGGAATCCGACGATCAGCGGCAACAACGCATTGCGAAACACGTGCTTCCACAACACACGCTTTTCCGACAAACCTTTGGCGCGCGCGGTCAGCACGTATTGCTTGCGGATTTCGTCGAGGAAGGCATTTTTCGTCAGCATTGTGACGACGGCGAAACTGCCCACCACCGAGGCCGTGATCGGCAACGTGATATGCCACAGGTAATCGACGATCTTGCCGCCAAAACTCAACTGCGCCCAGTTATCCGAGGTGAGATTGCGCAGCGGGAAGAGTTGCAGGAAGCTGCCGCCGCCGAACAGCACCAGCAACAGCACGCCCAGCACAAAACCCGGAATGGCATAGCCGACTAACACGACGAGACTCGTTGCGATATCGAAGCGCGAGCCGTTGCGTACCGCCTTGGCGATACCCAGAGGCACCGATATCAGGTACGTCAGGAAGAAAGTCCATAAGCCGATGCTGATCGACACCGGCAACTTCGAAACGATCAGCGACCACACGCTTTGATGACGGAAATAGCTCTGACCGAGGTCGAACGTCGAGAAGCGTTTTAGCATCAGGACGTAGCGTTCGAGCGGCGGTTTGTCGAAGCCATATAGCACTTTCAGTTGCGCGATCTGCTGCGCGTCGACGCCGGTATGCGCACGCAGACCGAACGGCGCCCCGTTCTCCGCGCCTTTGCGCAGTTCGTGCTGCATCTGTTCGACCGGGCCGCCGGGGACGAACTGGATCACGACAAAGGTCAGCGTCAGCACGCCGAGCAAGGTCGGGATCATCAACAGCAGGCGTTTGAGGATGTAGCTCCACATGGCGTCGTTTCCGGTGCGAAGGCGATGAGTGAATGACGCTTTAGCGCGCCAGGGCTTGCGGCTGTTGCGCTTGCTGCGGCTGGTGCGGCTGGTGCGGCTGTGCATACCACCACATCGACGTGACCCAGCCCTCCGCGCCATAGTACAGAGGCAAGGTCTTTGGCCACGCGAGACCACGCTTGAACGCCACCCGATGCGACGCGCTGTACCACTGCGGAATCACATAGTAGCCATGCATCAGCACCCGGTCGAGCGCATGCGTCGCGTCGATTAGTTGCTCCCGCGTCTGCGCATGCACGAGCCCGTTCAGGATCGCATCGACAGCCGGCGACTTCAGCCCGATCACGTTGTCCGAGCCCGGCGTGTCCGCGGCCTTGCTGCCGAACCGGTCGATCTGCTCCGAACCGGGCACCTGCACGTCCGCCATACGGATCGTGGTCGTGTCGAAGTCGAATGCGTCGAGTCGCTTCTGATAGACCGCGAAGTCGGATACGCGAAACGACGCGGTGATGCCAAGCTTCTGCAGATTGCGGATGAGCGTCGCGACGATCGGCTCGAACTGCGCGGACGAGCCGGAGTCGTCGAGAATCTCGAACTGGAATGGCTCACCTTTGGCGTTACGCAATGCGCCGTCACGATAGGTCCACCCCGCCTGCTGCAACAACGCGCGCGCTTGCAGCAGATTGGCGCGCAGCGAGCCCGGCGGATCGGTGTCCGGCTGCTTCGGCGGCGGGCCGAATACGGCCGGATCGAGCCTGGAACGCCACGGATCGAGCAGCGCCAACTCACCAGGCGTTGGCACCCCCTTCGCTTGCAAATCCGTATTGGCGAAGAAGCTGTCGATGCGCGTGTACTGGTTAAAGAAAAGTTGCCGGTTCAGCCACTGAAAGTCGAGTGCGAGATCGAGCGCCTTGCGCACCCGCACGTCCTGGAACAGCGGCCGCCGCGTGTTGAGTACGAAGCCCTGCATGCCGGTGCCGTTATGTTGCGGAAATTCGCGCTTGATCAGCTCGCCGTTGTCGAACTTCTTGCCGACGTCGCGCCGCACCCAATTGCGCGCGACGTATTCGACCAGTACGTCGTACTCGCCCGCCTTGAACGCCTCGAGCCGCGCCGTGTTATCCGAATACAGCTTGTAGACGATCCGGTCAAAATTGTTCGTGCCGACCCGCACAGGCAACGTCGCCCCCCAATAGTTCGGATCGCGCCGATACGTAATCGTGCGGCCATTGTCGTACTGGTCGATCAGATAGGGTCCGCTGGCAATGGGTTTCTCAAACGCCAATTGGACGAACGCGATCCGGCTGCCGTCCGGCTTCATCCCCCACTTGTGCGAGAACACGGGCATACTGCCCGCCAGCAGCGGCAACTCCCGATTGCGCTGGCGAAACTCGAAACGGATCGTGTACGGGTCAACGACTACTGCGCGCGTGATCTCGCCGAAAATCGACGCGAATTGCGGCGCGGCTTGCGGGCTTTTCAACGTGTCGAGTGAAAATTTGACGTCGTTCGCGGTGACCGGATCGCCGTTCGAAAAGCGTGCGCGCGGATTGATGTGGAAGGTGGTCGACAAGCCGTCCGGTGCAATATTGATGTCGTCGGCGAGCAGGCCATAGGCGGAGGCCACTTCGTCACTGCTGCCGATGGTCAGGCTTTCGAACGTCAGATCCACGCCCGGCGCGGTATTGCCGCGCAGCGTGAACGGATTGAATTTATCGAAGCTGGTGAGCCGGCTCGGATTCGCCATCACGAGCGTGCCGCCCTTCGGCGCATCCGGGTTGACGTAGTCGAAGTGCTTGAAATCGGCCGGATATTTCGGCTCGCCGTATTGCGCGATCGCGTAGACCGCGTGGGCCTCGGGCGCTGCGAGCAAACCGGCCACGACGGACAGGCCACACAGCACGACGGCGCGCACCGACCGCCAGGAATAAGGTACAACCCGCGACACAACCGGCAGACCGACACGCGATAGCCCGTGAATCACGCTGCATCGAAGTGCACGAGGCGTTTTAGCCCATCGCGAGCCAGTTGTCATAGGGGCCTTGTTGGTCAGTGGGCAATTGCAATGTGAGAGAATTCTACCCAATAAACTCGCGCAATCCGCACATCTGAACTGCACGACGTTCACGTGCGTGGTGCGCAGACCTCGTCGGGAGAATTGATGGGCTTCCTCGCGGGTAAACGCATCTTGCTGACCGGCCTGCTGTCGAATCTGACCTCCGCCGTGACGGCGGAAATCGTGCACGTAGACAGCAGCTTTAACGCTGTTGTGGTCGGCGGTATGGCTGCCGCAGCTGAATAATTGGGCTTGCTTGCTGCATTGACGCAGGTGCCTGTCACCAGGTCTGCCGGTTTCGCGAGCGCAATAAAAAAAAACCGCCCTGCACGGGCGGTTTTTTTACTTCGCGTCTGGATCAACCGCGGCTACCTGGCTTAGTGCCAGCCGCGACGATTGTCGTAGTGGTCACGACCGTAGTCGTAGCGGCCCGGGGGATGACGGCGATACCAGTCGTCACGCGCCCAATAGCGGCGGCCGTCCCAATAGCGGTCGCCGTGCCAGCCGATCACGATCGCCGGACCGCCGTAGTACACAGGAGCCGGTTGATAGACGACGGGCGGCGGCGGAGGCGGCGGCGGTGCATAGATCGGCGCCGGGGCCACATAGACCGGCGCGGGAATACCGATATTGACGCCAATGTTGAGCCCGCCGGCCATTGCAGCACCCGACGCAGCCAACCCGAGAACCCCGATCAGAAGTGGAACAAGACGTGCGGACTTCATTGATCACCCTTTTGAAGAATGTGTGTTGTTGGCCGAAATATAGCGCAAGGTAGCAATCCGCGTATTTCAACTTTGTAATAACTGATGCATAACATCGCAGTGCTGGCCGCCTGGTTACGTCTCGTTACATTGGGCAGAAGTCTGGTGAAAAAGTAGTGACGGTGTAATCGAACAGCCTCACCGTTAGTCACCCGTTTGTCGATGGTTTTACCCATCTGTCACCGAGCGCATCCGCTGCGTGGCCATTCTGGCGTTGCGCCCGCATGCGCCATGCGCCATGCGCGATCCGGCCGCGGACTCCACGATCAGCCTTGTGGCCGCGATATTGCCGACGCATCAAAATCAGTAGGATGTCGAAGCATTCTTGCGGCATGTAGCGGGGCAACGAGTCTGGCGAGACTCTGAGACCCGTCCATCCCATCCACTTCAATCGCCCTTGCCTTACCGCGCGCTGGCGCCCTACCCCTCTCTATCGGAGCTCTTACCGGATCAGCATGGATGATGCGATCGACTCTCGCGGCGGAGTGCTTCACACACCGACAGACTGGCGTATGAAATCAACCGGGTCGCTACCGGCGTTGAGCCAGCCTGTCCGCTGAAACACGCAAAGCACGGAATACGCTGCAGCCCAGCCGCCGCCGCGACTTGCCGCCGTGTAAACTGCGAGCCGAAAAAACAAAACCCCGCAGAGCCTAGACTCTGCGGGGTTCTCTCTACCACTTCTGGCGGAGACGGAGGGATTCGAACCCTCGATCCAGGTTTTGGCCCAGATGCTCCCTTAGCAGGGGAGTGCCTTCGACCTCTCGGCCACGTCTCCCAAACTTTCGGTTGCGCAGGGAGTCAGCGCAACGAAGCCAAGATAATAGCGGGCCGAACCGCGAAGGTCAATGTCTACCGCACATTTTTTGTGCCAGGTTTGTCATGGATGACGCAATTTATTCACACCGGCCGCGCACACGGTAACGCATAAAAGATGAGGCGCTCTTGTACGCCCCACCCCGTGCAGCAAATTATGCTTGATCCAGTTCGAACGCCTTATGGAGCGCGCGCACGGCGAGCTCCATGTACTTCTCGTCGATCAGCACTGAAATCTTGATTTCGGAGGTCGAGATCATCTGGATATTGATGCCCTCTTCCGACAGCGTGCGGAACATCGTGCTCGCGATACCCACATGCGAACGCATGCCGACACCGACCACCGACACCTTCGACACTTTCGGATCACCCAGCACCTGTTCAGCCTGCACGTGGCCCTTCACCTGACCCGTGAGGATGTCCATGGCGCGCTGATAGTCGCCGCGACCAACGGTGAACGTGAAGGCCGTTTTGCCTTCGACGCTCTGGTTCTGAATGATCATGTCGACGTCGATATTCGCGTCCGCCACCGGGCCGAGAATCTGATACGCGATGCCCGGCTTGTCGGGCACACCCATTACGGCGATACGAGCTTCGTCGCGCTGGAACGCGATGCCCGAGATGACTGCTTTTTCCATGGTCTCGTCTTCTTCAAAAGTAATCAGGGTGCCCGACTTCATTTCAGCGTCGAGCGGGATGAGCGGATCGGTCAGGCTCGACAGCACGCGCGTCTTCACCTGATATTTGCCGGCGAATTCCACCGAGCGGATCTGCAGCACCTTGGAACCCAGGCTTGCCATTTCCAGCATTTCTTCGAACGTCACGCGATCGAGGCGGCGTGCTTCTTCCACCACACGCGGATCGGTCGTGTAGACGCCGTCGACGTCCGTGTAAATCAGGCACTCGTCGGCTTTCAATGCGGCAGCGACTGCAACAGCCGACGTATCCGAACCGCCGCGGCCGAGCGTGGTGATGTGGCCGTCAGGGTCGATACCCTGGAAACCCGTGATCACCACCACTTTGCCCGCCTCGAGATCGCGCAGCACGCGCTCGCCGTCGATTTCGCTGATGCGCGCTTTCGTGAATGCGCTATCGGTTTTGACCGGCACTTGCCAGCCGGCGTAGCTAACCGCGTCGACGCCGGCTTCCTGCAGCGCGATGGCGAGCAGTCCCGAGCTGACCTGCTCGCCGGTAGCGGCGATCATGTCGAGTTCGCGGGGGCTCGGCTGGCTCGTGATTTCTTTCGCGAGACCGAGCAAGCGGTTGGTTTCGCCGGACATTGCCGACGGCACGACGACCATCTTGTGGCCGGCCTTGTGCCATTTCGCGACGCGCTTGGCGACGTTCTTGATGCGCTCGACCGAGCCCATCGAGGTGCCGCCGTATTTATGTACGATGAGTGCCATTGTCGTTCTGAACTGGAGGATAAACCGCGCTGGCGCGCTGGAGACGACCGCACAAAAGCACAGGAGCGCAACGTCTTGTGAACGACGGCAAAGTGTGTGGCGGCGTAGATGCAGCGCGCGTGTAACACGCGCGGATTTGCCCGGGAATGATCGCTAGTGGCTTACCGGGAACGACGGATCACGCTCGCAAACCGGCAAATACGAAAAAATGACAAAAGCGACGGCGAAATCGGGTCGGGCAAACAAGTTAAATTACCCGATCGAGCGCAAAAAGACAAGCCGAAATGCCGGTCGGATGGCCCACATTGCGGCCCGCAAAGGCTTATCCGGTGCGGTTTTGCGCCCTATTTCCGGGATGCACCGTCCAGTTAAGCGGCCCGTCCGATCGGTCGGTCACGCAATCAGCAGGTCGTCGCGCCAGATGATCCTGACGCGCGGTTCGGCCGCATTGACCTGCTCGGGCAACGCTGCGCGGTTCAGGCCGAGCAAGGGCGCGAACAGCAGATCATCGCCTACATAAAGCAGCGGCACGTCGCGCTTCCATGCAGGAATGCCGCGCTCCTGGAACAGGTTTTTCAGCGTGCGGCTCGGGCTGCTTTGTGCAGCGCCGGTGCGCATCCGTTCGCCACCGATGCGCGATCGCGCGCTCAACACTGCCCGGCGCAGCACGCTGACGGGGAGCGTATCGGGGCCATCCTGCACGGTATCTGCGTTGCCGGAGGCATCGGGATCGGGACCGGCATCGGGATCCGCGTCCATATCCCCATGCAGATTCGCATCGACAGCGACGAACACAAAGGTGCCACGCCATTGCGGCAAACGCCAGATCGCTTCACCCTGCCAGACGAGTTCGCTGACGGCGCGCTCGGTAAGCGCGGTTTCGTCAGCGGGTTCGCCGCTATCACCGGCTTCCCAATAGACGAGGCCGCGATAACTGCGCAACGCCTGCCCTGCGTGATCGATACGCAGGCTATGACCTTCGTTTGCCTCGCTGACTTCGCGCAACTGGCGCAAAGCGTCGGTAAGACGCGCGGTCGACGCCGCGATGAAACCCAGCGTACGCATCCAGTAACGCAGCAGGTTGAGCGCACGATTGTCGTCGAGGGTGAGCAAGGCATCATGCGAAAGCGCACGGCCTTCATCGCGCACTACTGCGTCCAGATCGATGCGCGCGAGATCGTCAAGCAGACGTTGGGCCGATGCCGCATGCGCTGCCGTGCGCGCGAGTGCGTCGCGAAAACCAGGAAAGTGGACGGCCAGCGCCGGCGTCACCTCATGGCGCAATGCGTTGCGCGCGTAACGTGTGTCCGCGTTCGATTCGTCGTCGATCCAGCGCAGATTGCGCGCGCTCGCGTACTGCTCGAGTTGGGCACGCAGCAGGTGCAGCAACGGCCTCACGCGCACCGCAGCGGCACCCGCCGGCAAGTACTCGGGCGCCATCGCGGCAAGACCCGCCAGACCCGCACCGCGCAGCAGTTGCAGGAGCACCGTCTCCGCCTGGTCGTCCGCGTGTTGCGCGAGCCATAGCGTGTGAACGGCGCGTGCTGCGCACATTGCGTCCAATGCGCGATAACGCGCATCACGCGCCGCCGCTTCAACACTTATGCCCCCGTCGCGCGCCACGTCCACACGCTGCGCCGCGAACTCAACGCCATGTTCCTGTGCAAATGCTTTGCAGTGCGCGAGCCACTCGTCGGCGTGAGCGCTCAGGCCGTGATGCACATGCAGCGCAACACAACGCGACGCACCCGCGACACGCACGGCCGCATCGAGTAACACGCTCGAATCGACTCCGCCACTGAACGCGACCGCGATGCGTGCATTCGCAGGCAACGCGGACAGCGCCACGCCGACCGCCGCGAGAACGCGGCGGGCGGCGGGCGAATCAGCGGTGGGAGTCACGTCGCTCGCGCGTGAAGCGCTGAAGGACGAAAGAGAACGCGCGCGGGCTTAAGCACCCGGCGTCGTTTCCTTGAACTTGCCGTACGACATCAACCGTTCGAAACGGCGCTGACGCAGGTCGTTGATGCTCATGCCCTGGAACTGGCGCAGCGAGTCGGCGAGCGCACGGCGCAACATCGCGGCCATGCCCTTCGGATCGCGATGCGCGCCACCCAGCGGCTCGTTGACGATCTTGTCGATCAGGCCGAGCGCCTTGAGGCGATGCGCGGTCAGACCGAGCGCCTCCGCTGCTTCCGGCGCTTTCGCGGCGCTCTTCCACAGGATCGACGCGCAGCCTTCCGGCGAAATCACCGAATAGGTCGAGAACTGCAGCATCAGCACGCTGTCGCCGACGGCAATCGCGAGCGCGCCGCCCGAACCGCCTTCGCCGATGATCGTAGCGATCAACGGCGTCTTGAGTTCAGCCATGACGTACAGATTACGGCCGATCGCTTCCGACTGGCCGCGCTCTTCCGCGCCGATACCCGGATAAGCACCCGGCGTGTCGATGAACGTGAAGATCGGCAAGCCGAACTTTTCGGCGAGACGCATCAGGCGTTCAGCCTTGCGATAGCCTTCCGGGCGCGGCATGCCAAAGTTGCGCAGCGCGCGCTCCTTGGTGTCGCGGCCCTTCTGATGGCCGATCACCATGCAAGCCTGGCCGTTGAAACGCGCGAGGCCGCCAACGATCGACAGGTCGTCCGCATAGTTGCGGTCGCCGTGAAGCTCGTGGAAATCAGTAAACAGCTCGCTCACGTAATCGAACGTGTACGGGCGCTGGGGGTGTCGGGCAATTTGCGAAACCTGCCACGGGGTGAGGTTCGCGTACAGATCTTTGGTGAGCTGTTGACTCTTCTTGGACAGCCGCTCGATCTCTTCCGAAATATCGACGGCCGAATCGTCCTGCACGAAGCGCAATTCTTCGATCTTCGCTTCGAGTTCAGCGATCGGCTGTTCGAAATCCAGAAACGTGGTCTTCATTGGTTGTAATCCTTGGACTTACCGGCAGCGCGTATTCTAACCGCGCTCGCCGATGTCAAAACCATCTCACAACTATCAATTTTTAACAATTGATAGCTTTTTAAACAATGCTTCCTGTTCTTCTCAAGAAACCGCCGGGGACGCCGCAAGCTTTCCGCACCGCAGGAGACCCGTGGGGACTCGGGGATTGCCCTCCGCGAACCGCCGCGTCGCGGGCGCTTAGTAATCGACCGGCAACGGATCGAGACTACGCCACATATACCAGGTGGCGACGGTGCGCCACGGCTCCCAGTTTGCCGCAACCTCACGCGCTTCGCTGCGCGTAACCGGTTCGCCGCTAAAGTAATTGACGCTGATCGCGCGGATCAGGCCGAGGTCGTCCAATGGCAGCACGTCCGGGCGCGACAGATTGAAGATCAGGAACATTTCCGCGGTCCAGCGGCCGATGCCGCGGATCTGCGTAAGTTCGGCGATCACCGCCTCGTCGTCCATCGAGGTCCACTTGCCGACGTGCAATGCGCCCGACACGAAGTGTTCTGCGAGATCGAGCACGTATTCGGCCTTGCGCTTCGACAATCCGCACGCGGTCAGCTTGTCCTGACCGAGCTTGATGAACTGTTGCGGCACGAGCTTCGGACACGCTGCCTCGACTTTCGCCCAGACTGCTTGCGCGGACGCCACCGAAATCTGCTGCCCGACCACCGAACGCGCGAGCGTGACGAACGGATCGCCACGGCTCAGCAGATGCACCGGGCCGAACTTCGGAATCAGCTTCTTCAGAATGCGGTCGCGTTTGACGAGGTCCGCGCACGCTTTGTCCCAATATACCGGACGCGTGACTTCAGGCGTGAGGCCGCCGATCTGCACCGGCACCGCGATTTCAGCAGCACCCGCTGCTTCGCCGCCCGCACTCGATGACGCACGCGTTTTGCGCACGACTTCGCCTTCATGCCCTTCGCTCGTAATGCGCGCGAGTTCCTGCACGTCGCCGGCGAGTTCGGCAGGCAACGCACCATTGCTTTTTGCACGCGATGCCTTGGCACGCGTCGAAACAGGCGCATGCGCCGACGCACCGTTCAGCGCGCGTTTGACCGCGGCCTTCTTCACCACGCCCGTCGCAGCCGAGCCCGCCGCTGCGCGCACGCCAGTCTTCGCAGCCGCTCCGGCGGCTTTCGACGATGCTTTCTTTACCGCGCTGCTGCCCGCGCGAGCCGACGTTCGTGTCGACTTTGCCGCGGCTGCCGCGTTTGTTTGAGACGCGGCTCGTTTAGCCGGCGTCTTCGTGGCCGTTGCCATCCTGCCTCCTGCCTGGCGAGTCGATCAAAGGGAAGCTCGAGGTGCGCTCACACGCGCCGCCACTCGGTCAACCCGCCGGGTTTGTCTTCAAGTGCAACGCCGGCCTCGAGCAATTCGGCCCGGATCCGGTCTGCTGCCGCATAGTCTTTCGCCTGCTTGGCGGCCACGCGCGCGGCGATCTTTGCTTCGATCGCGGCGGCGTCGAGCGCACCTTCAGCGGCTGCGCCCGCAGCCTGCTGCAGGTATGCACGCGGCTCTCGGCCGAGCAACCCGATCACCTGCGCGAGCGAGCGCAGTTGACGGGCCAGCGCGGGGTCGCGCGTGCGGTTCACTTCAGTTGCCAACTCGAACAACACCGACACTGCAACCGGTGTGTTGAAGTCGTCGTTCATTGCTGCGTGGAAACGCTGCGCATGCGCTTCGTTCCAGTCAAGCTCCGCGCCGTCCGGCGTAACGTCTTTCAGCGCGGTGTACAAACGTGCGAGGGCATTGCGAGCGTCGTCGATATGCACATCGCTGTAATTCAACGGCGAACGGTAATGCGCACGCGCGATAAAAAACCGTACCACTTCGGCATCGTACTGCGCCAATACTTCGCGGATCGTAAAGAAGTTGTTCAACGACTTCGACATCTTCTCATTGTCGATCTGCACGTAGCCGTTGTGCATCCAGTAATTGACGAAGGTTTGTCCGGTCGCAGCTTCGCTCTGCGCAATCTCGTTCTCGTGGTGCGGAAACTGCAGGTCCTGACCACCGCCGTGAATGTCGAAGTGATCGCCGAGCAACGTGCAGCCCATTGCCGAGCATTCGATATGCCAGCCGGGACGGCCGCGCCCGAACTTCGACGCCCAGCCAGTGTCGGTCGGTTCGTCCGGCTTCGCCTGCTTCCACAGCACGAAGTCGAGTGGGTCCTGCTTCGCGTCGTTCGCGGCGACGCGTTCGCCGGCGCGCAGATCTTCAAGCGACTTACCCGACAGCTTGCCGTAGCCCACGAACTTGCGCACTGCATAGTTCACGTCGCCGTCGCTCGCCTGATAGGCGTAGCCGTTCTCCTCGAGCTTCTCGATCATGCCGAGCATCTGCGGGATGAAGTCGGTGGCGCGCGGCTCCAGATCGGGCCGCTCGATGCCGAGCGCGTCCGCATCTTCATGCAACGCCTTGATAAAGCGGTCGGTCAACGATTTGATCGTTTCGCCGTTCTCGACTGCACGCCGGATGATCTTGTCATCAATATCCGTGATGTTGCGCACGTAGGTCACGTCGTAACCGAGCGTGCGCAACCAGCGCTGCACGATGTCGAACACGACCATCACCCGCGCATGACCGACGTGACAATAGTCGTACACGGTCATCCCGCAGACGTACATCCGTACGACGCCATCCTGCAGCGGCACGAAAGTTTGCTTGTCACGCGCGAGCGTGTTGTAGATGCGCAGTGATTCCATAGAGAACGGTGCGTGGGCCGAAAGAAATCCACAATGTGTTTGGTGCATGAGGCGCCCCGCGAGAAGACGGCGGAGGCGTCCTGTACTGCAACATGCACAGCAGCAAATCGGTGCACCTGGTGCGGCGATCAGACTGCGATCAAGGCGGAGACGACCACGAGTGGCGAAAAGACAGTTTGCGGTTCGACGGAACGCGCAGACCTTTTGTTAGAATGGGTCGGAGTATAACATCCAGACCCGAGCCTATGAAACCTTCCAGCGGCCGCGCGCGCAGCGCTGCGACCCTTGCCGCGACGGCATTCTGCGCTGTCGCCCTTACGGTCTTGCCGGGTACTGCCGCCTACGCGCAGAAAGCCGCCACGATGCCGCAGGGCCCCGCCGTGCGTGACAACACGCCGGAGATCGACGCGTCGATTGCGCAGAAAAACTGGCAAGCCTCCCTCACCCAGCTCGATGCGCGCATCGCCTCGAATCCGCACGACGCGCAGGCAAAGTTCAAGCGCGGCGCGGTACTGGCCCGCCTGAATCGGGACGACGAGGCGATTACCGCGTTCACCGAACTCACCCAGTTGTATCCGGAACTGCCCGAGCCGTATAACAATCTGGCTGCGCTCTATGCGAAGCAAGGCCGTTATGCCGAAGCACGCGCCGCCCTCGAAACGGCGACCAAGGTGAATCCGGGCTACGGTCTCGCGTACGAGAATCTCGGCGACCTGTATCTGCGCATGGCCAACGAAGCGTACCGTCGCGCGCAGAGCCTCGGCAAGGCGAGTGCCACGACCACGCAGCGCCTCGCGGACATTCAGAAGATCGTCTCACCGCCCAAGAGCACCGGGCCGGCGAAAAAAGCCGCGGCGCCGGCCGAGGCCAGCGCCGCGCACGCTACCTCAGACATGACGCAAACACCGAGCTTCCAGTTCGGCGGCGCCAATGGTTCGCTCGCCATGCCGCCCTACATGGCGCCATCGAATTAACACCGTCTCCGGTTTCGGCAACACGTTTTTCCAACCCTGAGGATATTCATGAAATGGTTGATGTTGGCGCTCGGCAGCGCCGCCCTGATCGCAAACGCCCCCGCCTTTGCCCAGTCCGGTTCGCAGGCCGCGCATCCGTCCGTCCTCTTCAAGACCACGGAAGGCGACATCCGCGTCGAGTTGTATCCTGAGAAGGCGCCGAAGACGGTCGCCAATTTCCTCGACTACGTGAAGTCTGGCCAGTACAGCGGTACGATTTTCCATCGCGTGATTCGCGGCTTCATGATTCAGGGCGGCGGTTATACGCAGAGCTTCGCCGAGAAGCCCACGCGCGCGCCGATTCCGCTGGAAAGCCGTAACGGTCTGAAGAACGCCGCCGGCACGCTCGCCATGGCGCGCACCAGCGATCCGAATTCGGCTACTGCGCAGTTCTTCATCAACACGGTGGACAACGCCGGCCTGGACTATCCGAATCCGGACGGCAACGGCTATGCCGTGTTCGGCAAGGTCACGAGCGGCATGGACGTCGTGAAGAAGATTGAAGGCACGCCCACCACCACGCGCGGCCCGATGAGCGACGTGCCGCAAAAACCGATTGTGATTGAATCGGCCACGGTTGTCGGTAAGTAACAGAACGACAGGCAGCACGAAAGCAGGCTGCGCAAGCATACGCAAGCGCCAGATCTACGTCCCCGGCGCGGCCCGTCGTCAATACCTATCACCTGACGAGCGGCCGCGCCTTTTACCCACCCCGTTCATCAAAGGATTCCATCATGGTTGAACTGCATACAAACCACGGCGTCATCAAACTCGAACTGGACGCTGAAAAGGCGCCGAAGTCGGTTGAGAATTTCCTCAACTACGTGAAAGCCGGTCATTACGACAATACGGTGTTCCACCGTGTGATCGACGGCTTCATGATCCAGGGCGGCGGTTTCGAACCCGGCATGAAGCAGAAGCCGACGGCTGAAACCATCGCTAACGAAGCGAACAACGGTCTGAAGAACGTCAACGGCTCGATCGCGATGGCTCGCACGAACGACCCGCACTCGGCGACCGCGCAATTCTTCATCAACGTGAACGACAACGACTTCCTGAACCACTCGTCGCCGACGCCGCAGGGCTGGGGCTACGCCGTGTTCGGCAAGGTAGTCGAAGGCATGGACATCGTCGAGAAGATCAAGAAGGTCAAAACGGGTTCGAAGGGCCACCATCAGGACGTGCCGGCTGACGACGTCGTGATCGAAAAAGCTGTGATCGTCGACTAAGCGTCCGACAAGGGCCAACCCGTTTGAACTGAAATCAGGCACCTTCAATGCTGCAAGAAACGCCGCTGCGAAGCGTCGCCGCGGGCGTGCCTGGCGAGGGCAAACGCCCGCACGCCGCACGCCCGTTTTTTTTCCTCTCCGATATTCATCTGAGCGAGGCGATCCCGCGCACGGTCGCCGCGTTCGAGCACTTCATTCGCGTCACGGCCGAGCAGGCGGATTCAGTTTTCATTCTCGGCGATCTGTTCGAGTACTGGATCGGCGACGACATGCTCGTCGAGCCGTTCGCCGCGCGGATGGCGGCGTTGCTGCATACGCTGTCGGAGCGTGGCATCGCGCTCTATATCATGCACGGCAATCGCGACTTTTTGCTCGGCAAGCGCTTCATGAAAGCGGCCGGCGCGATCTGGCTGCCCGATCCGTTTGTGATTACCGCATTCGGCACACGTATCGTGCTCGCGCATGGCGACGGCCTCTGCACCGCGGATCGCGGCTATCAATGTTTTCGGCGCTTTGCGCGCAGCCGTTTCGCGCAGACGCTGTTTCTCGCGTGGCCGTTTCGCTGGCGTCAGGCGCTTGCGGAAAACATGCGTTCGAAAAGTGAGCAAGGCCGCTCACGTCCGGTTTCGCCGAAGTATGACGTAACGCCGAAGGGCGTCGCGGTGTTATTCAAGTCGTCGAAAACGGCCACGATCATCCATGGGCACACGCATCGCCCGGCGCGACATCGCGAACCGGGCGGCACGCGCTGGGTTTTGCCTGATTGGGATCTTGACCACGGCGAGCGCCGTGGCGGTTATCTGCGGATCGATGCAGAAGGGATTCGGGCATTGCCACTGGATTGACTGGCGGCTGTCGACGCCGCCTCTCACGCACCGCCTCTGCGAAGCATCAGCGCTCGGCCACCGCCCCTTCGACCTTTCCTGCAATCGCGGCCGACAGGCGCCGCAAGTCGAGTAGCGCCGCATCGGCGCCTTGCAGCCCTTCGAGGCTTGTTCCCAGCCGCTCCAGTGCATCGACGATTTCGTCGATACGCCGCGATTGCGTGGCGGCGTGATCGATCAAACCGTGAATCGCCAGCGACACCGGATCGTCCGCATTCGGCGTGATGCCGTATGCACAGAATGCGCTGCTTTCGGACGTACGTTTCGCATCGCGTGAAGCACCGTCGGATCCCGCATCGGACGCTGCGGCTGAAGCCACGGCAGCCGCCGCCGGGACGATGATCCGCGCCGGATTACCCACTGCCGTGCCACGTGCCGGCACCGGCTTCGTGACCACCGCATTCGAGCCGATTTTCGCGTCCGCACCGATCGTAAAGCCGCCGAGCACCTTCGCCCCCGCGCCAACGATCACGCCGCGCTCGAGCGTCGGATGGCGCTTCGCGCCCCGAGTGAGCGACGTACCGCCGAGCGTCACACCCTGGTAGATCGTGCAGTCATCGCCGATTTGCGCCGTCTCGCCAATCACGACGCCCATGCCGTGATCGATGAACACGCGGCGGCCCAGCGTCGCGCCTGGATGGATTTCGATGCCGGTCATGAAACGCGCCATCTGCGAGATGAAACGCGCGAACCAGCGGCGTTTAGCCCGCCAGCATGCATGCGCGAGCCGGTGCAGCACGAGCGCGTGCAGGCCCGGGTAACACGTGAGGACTTCCCAGGCGCTGCGGGCGGCGGGATCGCGCTCGCGGATCGTGGCGATGTCTTCGCGGAGTCTCGTGAACATGGCAGGGACTGTGTCGTGGGGGAAAAGACCGCGTGCGTGAAACACCACGCACGACGGATGCTTGCCGCATAGCAGATCGGCAGCTTTGCTTAGAACGTTTCGAGCGATTGTAGGACCATTGCGCGAAACCTGCCGGAAGCCCACGCTGGCGGCAAGGTCGTCGATTGGGAGTATCGCCCTTAAGACGCGTCGTTGCCCGGCGGTTTGGTCTTCAGCAGAATATGCTTGGCGATGCCGCGAACGATATTCACTTCCTCGCGCTCCAGACCGGAACGCGCGAACAGTCGCCGCAAGCGCGACATCAGCTTCTTTGGATTGGCCGGATCGAGAAACTCGAGCGCGACCAGCGCGCTTTCCAGATGCGCGTACATGCTTTCGATCTCGTCACTCGCCGCCCGCACGCCGACCTGCTCGCCCGGCACTGCGCCAGCCTGACGCGGCGCCGGCGCCAAGGCCGGTGCGTCACCCGTGGATAAATACGCCGTGCGCAATTCATACGCCAACACCTGCACGGCCTGCGCCAGATTGAGCGAACTATAGGCCGGATTGGCCGGAATATGCGCGAGCGCGCTGCAACGCTCGACGTCCTCATTCGACAAGCCCGTGCGCTCGTTGCCGAACACCAGCGCGATCTCGCCATGCACTGCCTGCTCACGCGCGGCACCGGCCGCGGCGCGCGGTGTCCATTGCGGCGGCCCGTATTCGCGCAGCCGTGCCGTCAGCGCGATCGACCAATGCACGCCGCTCAACGCATCGGCAAGCGTCGGCACGACGTGCGCGGAGGCCAGCACGTCGTCGGCGCTGCTCGCCATGGCGATGGCTTCCGGATCGCTTTGCACATGCGGCACACGTGGCGACACCAGCACGAGACGCGAGAAACCCATGGTTTTCAGCGCGCGCGCCGCCGCGCCGACGTTGCCGGGATGGCTGGGCTCGACGAGCACGAAGCGCGTCGACGTAAAACCGCCGCGCAGGTCCGCCACGGCAGGATCGGAAGAATGGTGGGTGTGGTCCACGATGAAACTCGGCAAGCTAAAGAACGCGTATGGTAGCGCCAACTCTGCATCGGCTCCGAATTGCACGTGAATTGCACGCGACAAGCGCACAAAGCGCGCGCCAATCGGCCCGCCATACCGCGTGCCAGACAGCAACCGGTGCCGCAGCGCCCGGACTCAGGTAAAATACCAATATTCGCGCCCGGCTTTTTGCCTATGAAAACTCCGGCGCCTCGTTCTTATTCAATTCGTCTCCGTCGGCGGAATGCGCGCCAGTCCTTTATCGGACGTGCGTTCCGTGCTGTTTCCGCGCCCCTTGATGGCGCTCAGTTAGCGCTTATCCCGCGCTCATTTACCGGTAAGCAGCCGTGCTGCCCCGGCACAAGGATCCAGTCTCATGCATCCCATGCTCAATATCGCTGTGAAGGCCGCGCGCCGCGCAGCCCAGATCATCAACCGCGCGTCGCTCGACCTCGATCTTCTCCAGGTCAGCAAGAAACAGCACAACGATTTCGTCACGGAGGTCGACAAAGCGTCTGAAGCGGCGATCATCGATACGCTCAAGACCGCCTACCCCGATCACGCCATCCTCGCCGAAGAATCCGGCAAGTCGGACAACGAGTCCGAGTATCAGTGGATCATCGATCCGCTCGACGGCACCACCAATTTCATCCACGGTTTCCCGTACTACTGCGTCTCGATCGCGCTCGCCCACAAGGGCATCGTGACGCAGTCCGTGGTCTACGATCCGACCCGTAACGACCTGTTCACCGCCTCGCGCGGCCGCGGGGCGTTCCTGAACGACCGACGCATCCGCGTCGCCAAGCGCGACCGCCTGGCTGACGGCCTGATCGGCACCGGCTTCCCGTTCCGTGAAAAGGACGGTCTGGAAGCGTACGGCCGCCAGTTTGCTGAAATGACCGAAGCCTGCGCCGGCCTGCGCCGTCCGGGCGCGGCCGCGCTCGATCTGGCGAATGTTGCCGCGGGCCGTATGGACGGCTTCTTCGAGCAAGGCCTGAATCCGTGGGACGTCGCCGCGGGCAGCCTGCTGATCACGGAAGCCGGCGGTCTGGTCGGCAATTACACGGGTGACTCGGATTTCCTGCACGTCGGCGAAATCGTCGCGGGCAATCCGAAGGTCTACGCGCAGATGATCCCGATCCTGTCGCGCTACAGCCGCACGCGCCAGCAAGCGGCTTAAGGTCTCAGGACTCCGCTTCCGGCCCGTCATCCGGCCGGCTGCGGGCGGGCATCGGCAATACAAAAGCGGCTTCGGCCGCTTTTTCGTTGGCGCGCCTGCATCCGGCAGGCGTTCGTGCTACAAAGCGGGAAGCCGCGCCGGCACGCTCGATCGCCGGCTGCATTTTGCGCGTGTTTCGCAGCGCCCTGCTTCGCGCCAGACTTCCGCGCAGCTTCCGATCCGCTTCATGAAAAAAGGCTTCTACACAATCATCGCGGCGCAGTTCATTTCGTCGCTCGCGGACAATGCACTGCTGATCGCCGCCATCGCGTTGCTATCAGTGATCCGCTCGGCGGCATGGGTCACGCCGATGCTGCAGATTTTCTTTACCGTTTCCTACGTGGTGCTCGCCCCGTTCGTCGGCGCGTTCGCCGATGCAATGCAAAAGCGGCACGTCATGTTCGTCTCCAATGCGCTCAAGGCGAGCGGTTGCCTGATGATGATCGCCGGCGTCCACCCCATGATCGCGTACGGCGTGGTCGGCTTTGGCGCGGCCGCGTATTCGCCGGCCAAATACGGCATTCTCACCGAGCTTCTGCCTGCGGAAAAACTCGTCAAGGCGAATGCGTGGCTCGAATCGGCCACCGTCCTGTCGACGATTGTCGGCACGATGGTCGGCGGCGCGCTGATCAGCACCCTGGCCGATAAATTCGTCGCGCATGCGCATCTGCCGCTGATCCGCTCCTCCGCCGATCTGGCCATGTTCGCGGTGATGGTCACGTATGCCATCGCGGCGGGAATCAACATCTTCATTCCCGACACCGGCGCGCGTTATCCGAACCGTTTGACCGAGCCGAAGAAACTGGTCGGCGACTTCTATCATTGCTTTAACGTGCTGTGGGCCGACAAGCTCGCGCAGATCGCGCTGTGGGTCACGACGCTGATGTGGGGCGGCGCGGTCACGCTGCAATTGCTGGTCCTCAAATGGGCGAACGTGAACCTCGGCCTGTCGCTGTCGAAGGCCGCCGTGATGCAAGGTGTCACGGGGCTGGGCATTGCCGTCGGTGCGGCAGCCGCGGCCGCGCTGATTCCGTTGCGCAGTTCGCTGCGCGTGCTGCCGATCGGCATCCTCACCGGCGCGGTAGCGATCGCCGTGGCGTTCTACAACAAGGACCTGTTCCCGGCAGGCGCCGGTATTCGTATCGGCTCGTATGTCCTGCCGATCTATATCCTGCTCGCTTATCCTTTGATGATCCTGCTCGGCGCGCTGTCCGGCTTCTTTATCGTGCCGATGAACGCGATACTCCAGCATCGCGGCGCGACGCTGCTCTCCGCGGGACATTCGATCGCGGTGCAGAATTTCAACCAGAATCTGGCCGTGCTGCTGATGCTCGGCGCCTACGCGATACTGCTCACCGCCAGGATGCCGGCGCAATGGATCATCGTCGTGTTCGGCAGTTTCATCACGTTCATGATGTGGCTCGCAAAACGGCGCAGTGCCGTGAACGAGCGCACGGTGGATATGCGGGCGTTGGTCGAAGAATGACCGCTTGGCGAGCGTCGCCCGGCCGGCGCGGGAATTTGCCGCGCGGCATGCGAACTGCTTTGCGGATTAGCCGTCCGGGCAGGGTCCGTTCGCCGCGCCGGCAGGTTAAACTCACGCCCTGAACAGCTAACGCAAAAAGACACCAAGGATGGGCATTCAAACCGCAGCGGCCAATGACGTCGCACCCCACACGCCAATGATGCAGCAGTATCTCCGCATCAAGGCGGATCATCCGGGCACGCTGGTGTTCTACCGGATGGGCGACTTCTACGAGCTCTTTTTCGAAGATGCGGAAAAAGCCGCGCGCCTGCTCGATTTAACACTTACGCAACGCGGTGCATCGGCGGGCAACCCGATCAAGATGGCGGGTGTGCCGTATCACGCGGTCGAGCAGTATCTGGCCAAGCTGGTAAAGCTCGGCGAATCCGTTGCGATTTGCGAACAGATCGGCGACCCGGCTACGTCGAAGGGCCCCGTCGAGCGCAAGGTAATGCGCGTGGTCACGCCGGGCACGCTGACGGATGCAGCGCTTCTGTCCGATAAAAACGATGTCTACCTGATGGCGCTGTGCGTCGCGCATAACCGCCGCGGCATCGCAACGAGCGTCGGGCTCGCGTGGCTGAATCTGGCGAGCGGCGCGCTGCGCCTCGCTGAAGTTGCGCCCGACCAGGTGGCCGCCGCGCTCGAACGGATTCGTCCCGCAGAAATTCTGGTGGCAGATGCTCCCGCCGACTCCGCGAGCTGGACACCGCCCGTCAACGCCGGGGCCCTCACCCGCGTGCCGGTCTGGCACTTCGATATCACCTCAGGCACGCAGCGTCTGTGCGACCAGCTCGAAGTAGCCGGCCTCGATGGCTTCGGCGCACATTCGCTGACAGCCGCATGCGGCGCGGCCGGTGCGCTGCTGCTGTACGCGGCGGCCACGCAAGGTCAGCAATTGCGTCACGTGCGCAGCCTGAAGGTCGAATACGAGTCCGAATATATCGGGCTCGACCCCGCTACGCGTCGCAATCTTGAGCTCACGGAAACGCTGCGCGGCACCGAATCGCCCACGCTGTGCTCGCTGCTCGACACGTGTTGCACGACCATGGGCAGTCGTCTGCTGCGCCACTGGTTGCATCATCCGCCGCGCGAAGCCGCTGTGGCGCAAGCACGTCAGCAGGCCATCGGCGCATTGCTCGACGCACCGCTGGGCGCGGGCGTCGACACGCTGCGCGGGGCGTTGCGGCAAATCTCCGACATCGAGCGGATTACCGGGCGTCTGGCGCTACTGTCGGCGCGGCCTCGCGATCTGTCGAGCCTGCGCGATACGTTCATTGCTTTGCCGGAACTGCGCACGCAGCTCGCTGCCGTTTCGTCCAATGCGGATTCGCTCGCGCGCATCGACGCGTCTTTGGAACCGCCGCACGCGTGCGTCGAACTGCTCAAGCGCGCGGTCGCGCAGGAGCCATCCGCGATGGTGCGCGACGGCGGCGTGATCGCGCGCGGCTACGATGCGGAACTCGATGAGTTGCGAGATATTTCGGAGAACTGCGGGCAGTTCCTGATTGACCTCGAAACGCGCGAACGGGCACGCACCGGCATCGGCAATCTGCGCGTCGAGTACAACAAGGTGCACGGCTTCTATATCGAAGTCACCCGCGGCCAGACTGACAAGGTGCCCGACGATTACCGTCGCCGTCAGACGCTGAAAAACGCCGAGCGTTACATCACGCCGGAACTGAAAACTTTTGAAGACAAGGCGCTGTCCGCGCAGGAACGCGCGCTGGCCCGCGAACGCTCGCTTTACGACGCGTTACTGCAAGCGCTGCTGCCTTTTATCCCGGACTGCCAGCGGGTCGCCGCGGCGCTCGCCGAACTCGATCTGCTGGCTGCCTTCGCCGAACGCGCCCGCGCGCTCGATTGGGTCGCGCCGACGTTTTCGCCGGATACCGGCATCGCAATCGAACAGGGGCGGCATCCGGTTGTCGAGGCGCAGGTCGAGCAATTCATCGCAAACGACTGCACGCTCACACCCGAGCGCAAACTGCTGCTGATCACCGGCCCGAATATGGGCGGTAAATCGACCTTCATGCGGCAGACCGCGCTGATCGCACTGTTGGCGTACGTCGGCAGCTATGTGCCGGCACGGCGCGCGGCATTCGGTCCGATCGATCGCATCTTCACGCGAATCGGCGCGGCGGACGATCTGGCCGGCGGCCGTTCGACCTTCATGGTCGAGATGACGGAAGCAGCGGCGATCCTGAATGACGCAACACCGCAAAGTCTCGTGCTGATGGACGAAATCGGGCGCGGCACGTCGACGTTCGACGGCCTCGCGCTGGCTTGGGCCATCGCGCGGCACCTGCTGTCGCACAACGGCTGTCATACGCTGTTCGCCACGCACTACTTCGAATTGACGCAGTTGCCCGCAGAGTTTCCACACGCGGCCAATGTGCACCTCTCGGCAGTCGAGCATGGGCACGGCATCGTGTTTCTGCATGCGGTTAGTGAAGGTCCAGCGAATCAGAGCTACGGTTTGCAAGTCGCACAACTGGCCGGTGTGCCGAACGCGGTGATTCGCGCGGCCCGCAAGCATCTCGCGCATCTCGAACAGCAGTCGGCGGCGCAACCCGCGCCGCAACTCGATCTGTTCGCAGCCCCCCTGCCCATGCTGGTCGAAGATGCCGACGACGAACGCGACGACAAGCGCGACGACAAGCGGGAATTGGCGGTAGGGTCGCCGGCCATGCAGGCGCTCGTCGAACGGCTGCGTGCAATCGATCCGAACGATCTGCGGCCGCGCGAAGCGCTCGATCTGCTGTACGAACTGCACGAGCTGGCCGCCGCGCCGGATGCAGATCATTGACGCACACAAGCCCTCGCAGCGCCCGTGCAAACTTTGCGCGGCGCTGACCATCGCCCTCACGCTCAGGGGTGGCCTCGTGCCGCTGGTGGCACTTGTGCCTCTTGGGGTGTTTGCTCCGCTCGTGCATGCCGAAACGCCGCGTTATGCTTTCGCGGTCATCGCCAACACGATGCAAAGCCCCGCCGACGAAGCGCGCACGCAACGCCTCATCGAAGCGATCAGCCGTGACCGTGATGTATCGTTCATCGTCTACGACGGTAATCTGAAGGGCGCGAAAGAAGCCTGCCGCGATGGGTTGTACGAACGACGCCACGCGCTGCTCGAAACGTCACGGCCTGCGCTCTTCTTTATTCCCGGCCAGCACGACTGGGCCGACTGCGGCACGGCTGAGGCCGGCGGCTTCGATCCGGTCGAGCGGCTCGATCAATTGCGCCAGACCCTCTTCACCGACTCCACCTCGATGGGGCAGAACCCGATCGCGTTGACGCGCGAAAGCGAGGTGTCGCGCTTTCGTCCGTTCCGCGAGAACGTGCGCTGGCAAGTCGACGATACCGTGTTTGTCGGTCTGAACGCGCCGAGTCCGAACAATCACTATCTGACTGCAGGCGGACGCAACGGCGAGTTCGAAGATCGCGTGATCGCCAATGCATTCTGGCTCGAGCACGCCGCCGAATACGCGAAACGCCGGGACGCGCGCGCGATTGTCGTCTTCATTCAGGGTGACCCGGATCCGGAGCGCTACGAACGGCCTGACCGTTTCGCATGGCTGCGCTTTACGCGTAACACGCGCCGCGACGGTTTTCTGGAGTTCAAACGCAGCCTTGTCAAACTCGCGCAGATTTTTCGCGGACCCGTGCTGGTGATTCATTGCGACGACGAACGCGCGAGCGCCGGCTTCGTGATCGATCAGCCATTACGCAATGACAAGGGGATGCTGGTGACGAATCTCACACGTATCGCAATTGCGCCGCATGATCGTCTTAACCAGTGGATTCAGATTGAAGCGGATCTCGGCAAGAAACCGCCGTTCCACGTCAGTGTGCGCGATGTGCCGAAGCAAATGCCAATGCCCGCGGCGCCATCTACGCAGCCGCGCGGCGAACCAGCGGCTTCGATGCCGGCGGTGCCTGCGTTAGGCCCCGCGTCCGACTTGCCGCCGATGTTGCAAACACCCGGGCAGCCACAACCGGCTCAGCAGCAACCTGACCAGCAGCAATACAGACCAGCGAACGACGGCAACGGCGAGTATGGCCCCGCCATGTCCACCCCGCCCGCCTCAGCCGTTTTACCGCGCGCACCGGGTGCCTCTTCAAATGCGCCCGGTACGCCCGCAAGCTCAGTGCAGCGTGGGCCCTGACTTGTCGTCTTCGGCTTCGTCGTCATCGTCATCGAGGACTTCGAGGCCGTCGGCGCCATGCGCATGTTCGTGCTGGATTTCGTCTTCAGTAGCCGGACGCACGTCCTTGACGGTCAGCGCGAAACGCAGCGCCATGCCAGCGAGCGGATGGTTGCCGTCGAGCACGACTTTGTCTTCTGCCACGTCGGTCACCACGTAGACGAGCGAATCGAGATCCTCATCGCCTTCTTCCGGCGTGCCCTCGAATTGCATGCCGACTTCGAGCGGTTCCGGGAAACGATCGCGCGGCTCGATCTTCACGAGATCGGGGTCGTACTCGCCGAATGCGTCTTGCGGCTCGAGCTGGATCTGAGTCTCGAAGCCGGCCTCGTGGCCGTCGAGCTCTTCCTCGATCTTGGGGAACGTGCCATCATAGCCGCCGTGCAGATAGACCATCGGCTCGTCGCTTTCTTCAATCAGATTGCCCTGCGCATCCGATAGCTTATAAGCGACCGACACGACGGTGTTCTTTGCGATTTTCATTCGATTCTCCAGAATACAACTCACATTATACGATGCCCAAGCGGCCCACTGACCACCCGGCCGAAGCAGCTTCGGCACGGAAATCTTCGCCGGCTTCAAAGCCGTCGCTCCCCGGCCTGCCGCCCTCGCCCGACACACCCACGCCCTTGCTCGGCAATCTGACACCGTCGCAATTCATGCGCCGGTACTGGCAAAAAAAGCCACTGCTGATCCGCCAGGCGATCCCGAACGTCGAGGCGCCGCTGTCGCGCGATGAATTTTTCGAACTGGCCGACCATGACGAAGTCGAAGCGCGCCTGATCACGCACTTTCGCAACAAATGGCAAATGGAGCACGGCCCGTTCGCGCCCGATGAACTACCGTCGGTGAAGCAGCGCGCCTGGACGTTGCTCGTGCAAGGCGTAGACCTTTACGACGATCGCGCGCGGGCGCTGCTCGATCGCTTCCGCTTTGTGCCGGACGCGCGTCTGGACGATCTGATGATTTCGTATGCGAGCGATGGCGGCGGCGTCGGCCCCCATTTCGATTCCTACGATGTGTTTCTTTTGCAAGTAAAAGGTAAGCGCCGGTGGCGGATCAGTGCACAGAAAGATCTGACGCTCCAACCGGGTTTGCCTTTGAAAGTTTTACAGCATTTCGAGCCGGAAGAGGAATGGCTGCTCGAGCCGGGTGACATGTTGTACCTGCCGCCGCATATCGCCCATGACGGAGTCGCTGACGGCGAATGCATGACCTGCTCGATCGGTTTTCGCGCGCCCTCGGCGAGCGAGTTGACCGCGCAGTTCCTCTACCATCTGGCCGAACGCGGCGAGTCGGCTGCGCGGCCCGATGCGCTTTATCGCGACCCTCAGCAACCCGCCGTCGAGCGTCCGGCAGAGCTGCCCGCAGCGTTGGTCGAACGAGTTGGCGCGATCCTTGCTCGCGTTAAATGGACTGAGCAGGACATTGCATCGTTCCTCGGGACGTACCTCAGCGAACCGAAGCCGAGCGTCGTCTTTGATCCCCCGCAACGACCGCTCAATGAAGCCCGTTTCGTCACTCAGGCATCGAAGTCCGGCATTCGGCTGGACCGCAAGAGTAATTTGTTGTACAACCGCCGTTTTTTCTTCGTAAATGGAGAGGAAATGCCGTTCGACGGCGCGAAAAAGTGGTTGATTGACCTCGCCGACTACCGGTGTATGAGTGCGAAACGCTTTGTAACACTCTCGCACGATTCGTCGGTGACAGCACTGCTTCACGAGTGGTATTGTGCGGGCTGGATACAAGTGGGCGAGCTTGCGTAACTCTGCCCGCGTGTTATACCGTACTGTGAAATTTTGTATGAGAAAGACAACGTATTGACCCCGGATTTATGGATTGTCAGTACGAAAGTGCATATAATTTCCGCCCAAGCCGTAGGGAAGATTCTAGCTCGTCAAAAGAGCGTCTCCACCAGCGGCCCAGGTCGGTGTTGGAGCACATTACCGGTATTATTTTGCGCTGTTGCTTACCTTTAACCATAAAAGGACGTGATCATGAAGAAATCCCTCCTCGTAGCATCCCTGTTGGCAGCTGTGGCACTGGCTGCATGCAACAAGAGCAACGATCAAGCCGCTGCCCCGGCTAGCGACGCAGCTGCTGCTTCGGCACCGGCTGCTGCAGCTTCGGACTCGGCTATGGCTGCTTCGGGTGCGGCTGCTGCTGCGAGCGACGCTGCTGCTTCGGCTACGGACGCTGCTTCGGGTGCGGCTGCTGCTGCAAGCGACGCTGCTACCGCTGCTCCGGCTTCGGGCGCAAGCCAGTAAGCTGTCGCATAGGGTTCGCCTCTGGGCGAGAACTGCCCGGAAAATCAAATTTGATTTTCCGGGCAGTAAAGCAAAACGCCACGGATTCACATCCGTGGCGTTTTGTCATTTAAGCGCCGCTTTTTACAACGGCGTGTATTGGATAACTTATTCTGCTGGCTTCGCGCCCTCATCGAAGAACTCGCGCACCACTTCGATCTCCCGGGTGCGTTTGAATGGCGGCAGGCTCTGCCATATACGGCGCCCATACGGTTTGTCGACGAGGCGTGTGTCACAGATCATCAGCACACCGCGATCGGTCTCAGCGCGAATCAGACGGCCTGCGCCCTGCTTGAGCGTAATCACGGCCTGCGGCAACTGATGGACCGCGAACGGGCTCAATCCCTTCTTCGTCAGCGCGTCCAGACGCGCCGACAACACCGGGTCGTCAGGCGGCGCAAACGGCAGCTTGTCGATCACGACTAGCGAGAGCGCGTCGCCCCGTACGTCCACCCCTTCCCAGAAGCTCTGACTGCCCACCAGGATCGCATTGCCGTACGCACGGAAGCGATCGAGCAACTCTGTGCGGCTCGCGTCGCCCTGCACGAGCAGCGGATAATTCCAGCCACGTGCTTCGATGGTGTCGCGCAATTTGGCCGAGATGCGGTCCACGGCGCGCAACGTCGTGCACAACATGAATACGCCGCCGCCCGATGCTTCGATGGCGGGCAATGCAGCGTCGAACACTGCGTCGGTGAACATCGGCGACGAAGGCTGCGGCAAATTACGCGGCACGTACAGAAGCCCTTGCGTCGGATAGTCGAAGGGACTCGGCAGCGTCATCGAACGTTTTGCGTTCAGACCCATCTGCGCCGCATAGTGCGTGAAGTCGCCCCGCACCGACAAGGTAGCCGATGTGAAGATCCATGCGCGCGGCACGCCGGCGCGCTGCTTCGCGAAGATCGGCGCGACCGACAGCGGCGTTTCATGCAACTGCACCGTATGCGCGAAGACTTCGATCCAGCGCACCTTTTCATTCGGATCGGCACGCTCGGCCTTGGCGTCCGCCGCGGCCGCATCTGCGGCTGCGCGTTCGGTCTCGGTGGGCGGTGTCGTCCAGCCTGCGAGCACGCCTTGCAACTCGCGCGCGCGGCGCAAACACGCACCAATCGATTCCGCTCGCTCCGCCTGACCGGCCAGCGCCGAAGTCAGCGCGTCAAGCTCGGTTTCGAGCGTTTCGAGCGCGGGAAATAAGGGATGATCGTCGGGCAACTGACCGATCGACAAGCGCACCGAGTCTTCCTTGAAAGCGAGCCGCACGTCACGCGCCGCGCGTTCGAGCGTCGAGCCGAGCTTCACCCAGTCGACCGATTCGCGCGCGTGACCCAAACCCTCTGCCACGGAATCGCGCGCGAGCTCGAGAAACTGCGCGGTAGAGAGCGTCTCGCCAAAAAACAGTGTCGCGGTTTCCGGCAGTTGATGCGCTTCGTCGAAGATGACGGTGTTTGCCGTAGGCAACAATTCGGCCATGCCGGTATCGCGCAACATGATGTCGGCGAAAAACAGATGGTGATTGACCACCACGATGTCGGCCTGTTGCGCCTCACGACGTGCCTGCATCACAAAGCACTCCTTGTAATGCGGGCACTCCTGGCCAAGACAGTTCTCACGCGTGGACGTGACCATTGACCACACCGCCGCCGTTTCCGGCACGCTCGCAAGTTCGGCCTTGTCGCCTGTGCGCGTGATCTTGGCGAAGCGAATGATGTCCTGCAGATACGAGGTTTCCTGGCGCGACGGCAGACGGCCGTTATCCGCTGTGCGCTGCAGATAGTAATGACACAGGTAGTTCGCGCGGCCCTTGAGCATTGCCACCGACACCGGCACGGCGAGTGCATCGCGCACCGTCGGAATGTCGCGCTGAAAAAGCTGATCCTGCAAATGCTTGGTGCCGGTGGAGACGATCACCTTGCCGCCCCACAACATGGCCGGCACGAGATACGCATAGGTCTTGCCGGTCCCCGTACCCGCTTCCACGATCAGCGTGTTTTCGCTGCCATCGAGACCATTCGCTTCGTCGTTTTCAACGGTGGCAGCTGGCGCATCCGCGCCTGGCGATTGCAGACGCCGCGCCGGACGCTTTTGCGCTTCGAACATCGCAGGCTCGGGCATTGCGCGACCCGACGCTTCCATGGCCGCCGCGACGGCGCGCGACATCTCGATCTGCGACGCGCGCGAGCGATAGCCGTCGATCTGACGGGCGAGCAGGCCGTTGTCGGCGAAAATGTCGTCCAGTTCCGTGACACGGCGTGGGTTCAATGACGCGGAGAGCGCAGACGCGGGAAGACGCGGCGCCGGGGTGCCGGCCACCGGGGTGCCGGCGGCCGAAGCGTCGTCCGCCGTGGCACGGGGTGAAGTTTCAAGCGGTGAATTCAAGGCAAGCGTTTCCTGCAAAGTCCGGCGCGCGCGGCGCGACCCGGCACCTGCCAGGCCGCGAACTCAGGCGCGTGCGTCCGGTTCGAGCTGCAATTGCAGCAAGATGATGGTGTCCTTGACTTTGAGTTTGCGCTTTTTCAGGCGCTGCAACTCGAAGTCGTCGATGCCGGGCTCATCCGACATTCGGTCGATCAAACGATCGAGCCCACTATGCTCCGATTCCAACTGCAGAATACGGTCGCGAAGTGTGTCCGCGGTGATGACGTGATGTTGATCGCGCATGCTCGCCTCCTCTCGTAAGCGGCACGAGCTGCATGGTGCAGCCAGTGCCGGAGGTTGCTGTCCGGCTTAAAACGCGTTACAGCGACTACGATACTCCGCTCCTGCAACCCTACGAGAGATAAAGACAGCACAGCGACTACTGTTGTTGCTGTTGCTGCTTCTGCTGCTCTTCGAGTTCCTGCTGCTGTTTCAACTGGTCCTGACGCTTCTGCTCGGCTTTCTCGGCCGCCTGCTTCTGGCGTTCTTCAACGTCGGCTTTATGCTGCGCCGCATCGGCCTGCTTCTTCTCGAAGGTCTGCTGCTTCTCGACGCGCTCCTGAGCCTTCTGCGCACCCTGCTGACGTGCCTCCTCGAGCTTGCGCTGGAAGTCGCCCTGTTTCTGGTCGTAAGCCTGCTGGTTAGCCGCGGCCTGCGACGGGCTGACGCCGCGCTGCGCCTGATCCAGCGCATGCTGTTGCACCTTCTGCTGATAGGCTTGCGCGTTGGCGTTACGCTGGGGCGTCTCGGCTGCGCGCTGCGCCTGGTCGAGCTGGTGCTGGCGCTGCTTGTCTTCGTAGGCTTGGGTGTTGCGCGCGTCGTCGGCGGCGCGTTGCGGCGCACTCGCTTCGTCTTGTGCGCGTTTGAGCGCTGCCTGCTCGTCGCGCTGGCGGGCGCGCTCGACACGCTGTTCGCCGTCGAGCGCAAGCTGTTCCTTGCGAATGTCGGCCTGCACCAGGCGCATGCTGTCGCGCGCCTTGGTCAGACAATGGTTGACGAAGAACTTACTGTAGCAATCGTGTTCGGCGAGCGCGTAACGGTAGTTGTTTTCCTCGGTGCGCTGATCCAGGACTTTCTGCCGCGCGTCGAATGCGCTGTCAAGCGATGCCGTGTTATCGGTATTCTCAGCGTTGCCGGTATTGTCGCCACCCGTGACATTCGTGGTGCTCGTTGCGCCCGCCGCGCTTGCTGCCCGCGCGCCCGAAGCGGCTGCCGGCGCGAGACTGCTGGCGGTTTCGAGCGGCGCTGCGGATTGCGCCACGGCCGGTGCGGACGTGGCCAGCGACGCCGCCAGCACGCACGAAGCGCACGAAGCGAAAAACATTCCATTGGACGGAAACGCTGACCTGAACACGGAGCGCGACGCCGATATGCGCAATGTAAGCGCCGATCGCGACGCTTTCAGCGACAGAAAAGACGGCAGTTGTGACAAGCGAGAGACCAAGCGGGAGCCCAGGCGGTTGAGGGACAAGGAGGTTGGCAACGTCGTAAATGGTCAACGGAACATGCCTGAAATTCTATCACCCCGCGGTTGAGCCCTTTGGCATTTATGGCAAAATGCCCCGCTCCAGCAACCTGGTCGCAGCGCGTACGCCCAGCGTGCACCGGCGTGCCCGACGTGGGCCCGGTGTGTGCCTGGCATGTGCCGCTATCGCGCGACCTTTGATTGAGTAGCAGGAACACCAAGACCTTATGACGGAAACCGTAGCACTCAAGATCGTACAGCGCATCGCCGCCGAACTGTCCGTCCAGCCGCGCCAGGTCGCGGCCGCGGTGCAACTTCTCGACGAAGGAGCGACTGTTCCGTTCATCGCCCGCTACCGGAAGGAAGTGACCGACAATCTCGACGACACGCAACTGCGTAATCTCGAGGAGCGCCTGCTGTACCTGCGCGAGCTGGAAGACCGGCGCGCCACCATCATCGCCAGCATCGACGAGCAGGGCAAGCTGACCGACGAGCTGCGCACCGCGATTGAGGCCGCCGACAGCAAGCAGGTGCTGGAAGACCTGTATCTCCCGTATAAACCCAAGCGCCGCACGCGCGCGCAGATCGCCCGCGAAGCCGGCTTGCAGCCGCTCGCCGACGCGCTGCTGGCCAATCCCCTGCTCGACCCGCAAACCGAAGCCGCCGCCTACGTGGACGCCGAAAAAGGCATCGCCGACATCAAGGCCGCGCTCGACGGCGCGCGCGACATCCTCTCCGAACAGTTCGGCGAAACCGCTGATCTGCTCGGCAAGCTGCGCGATTACCTGTTCAACCAGGGCGTGGTGTCGTCGAAAGTGGTCGAGGGCAAGGAAAACGCGGAAGAAGAGAAATTCCGCGACTACTACGACTACGCGGAAACCATCAGGACCGTGCCGTCGCATCGCGCGCTGGCCCTGTTCCGCGGCCGCAACGCGGGCGTGCTGATGGTCAAGCTGGGTCTCGGCGAAGAACTCGACGCGCAGGTGCCGCATCCAGGCGAAGCGTTGATCGCCCGCCACTTCGGCATCGCCAATCAGAACCGCCCGGCCGACAAGTGGCTCTCCGACGTATGCCGCTGGTGCTGGCGCGTGAAGGTGCAGCCGCACATCGAAAACGAGCTGCTGACCAATCTGCGCGACGAAGCCGAGCACGAAGCGATCCGCGTGTTCGCGCGCAATCTGAAAGACTTGCTGCTGGCCGCGCCGGCGGGCCCGAAGGCCGTGATTGGCCTCGACCCGGGTATGCGCACCGGCGTGAAGGTGGCCGTGGTCGATCGGACCGGCAAGGTGCTCGCCACCGACGTGATTTATCCGCACGAGCCGCGCCGCGACTGGGACGGCTCGCTCGCCAAGCTCGCGCGCATCTGCGCGCAGACGCAGGCTGAGTTGATCAGCATCGGCAACGGCACGGCGTCGCGCGAAACGGACAAGCTGGCGAGCGAGCTGATCGCGCGTCATCCGGAGTTCAAGATGCAGAAAATCGTCGTGTCGGAAGCCGGCGCGTCGGTGTACTCGGCCTCCGAACTCGCGGCGAAGGAATTCCCGGACATGGACGTGTCGCTGCGCGGCGCCGTGTCGATTGCGCGCCGTCTGCAGGATCCGCTCGCGGAGCTGGTGAAAATCGACCCGAAGGCGATCGGCGTCGGCCAATACCAGCACGACGTGAATCAGCGCGAACTGGCCCGCTCGCTCGACGCGGTGGTCGAGGATTGCGTGAACGCGGTCGGTGTGGATGCCAATACGGCATCGGTCGCGTTGCTCGCGCGCGTGTCGGGTCTGAACGCGACGCTGGCTCGCAACATCGTGGACTATCGCGATGCAAACGGCCCGTTCCCGTCGCGCGAACATCTGCGCAAGGTGCCACGTCTGGGCGACAAAACCTTCGAACAGGCCGCTGGGTTCCTGCGCATCAACAACGGCGAGAACCCGCTCGATCGCTCGTCGGTCCACCCGGAAGCGTATCCGGTCGTGGAACGCATGCTTGCGAAGATCAGCAAGCATGTCGGCGAAGTGCTCGGCAATCGCGACGCGCTGCGTGGCCTGTCACCGGCCGAATTCGTCGACGAACGTTTCGGCCTGCCGACCGTGCGCGACATTCTGCTGGAACTCGAAAAGCCGGGCCGCGACCCGCGCCCGGAGTTCAAGACCGCGACCTTCCGTGAAGGCGTCGAAAAGGTTAGCGATCTGATGCCCGGCATGGTGCTAGAAGGCGTCGTGACGAACGTGGCGGCCTTCGGCGCATTCATCGACATCGGCGTGCATCAGGACGGTCTGGTACACGTGTCGGCCATGTCGACGAAGTTCATCAAAGACCCGCACGAAGTGGTCAAGGCCGGTCAGATCGTCAAGGTGAAGGTGCTGGAAGTCGACGTGAAGCGCCAGCGTATCGCGTTGACCATGCGTCTGGACGATGAGTTCGGTGCGGCAGCAGCGCCGCGTAGCGGTGGCGGTGCCCAGCAGGATCGCGGCCGCTCCGGCGGCGGTGGGCGCGCCGCGCAGCAACAGCGCTCGCGCGAGCCGGAAGCCGGCGGCGCTATGGCCGCTGCATTCGCCAAACTCAAGCCGAAGTAAGCTCGTTTAGCAGCGTGTGATTCGCTCACGCGCTGCTGCTTACGAGACTGAGCGGCAAAAAAAAGCCCACGCAACTGCGTGGGCTTTTTTATCGCTTATCGCTTGCCGCGCCTCGACATGCAAGGCGCCTACAAACATGGGTTCGCGCTCAGATCTCGATCTTCGTGCCCAACTCCACGACCCGATTGGCCGGGATGCTGAAGAAATCGGTCGGTTTCGCGGCGTTCTGATGCATCCATGCGAACACACGTTCGCGCCACACCGACATGCCCGGCAACTGCGTTGGCACCACCGTTTCGCGCGCAAGGAAGAACGACGTGTCCATCATCTCGAAGGTCATGTCGTGCGTTCGGCCGACCTCGAGCAGCACCGCCTTCACGTCAGGCGTTTCGTTGAAACCGTACGCCGCCTTGACGAGGAACAAGCCGCCGTCGAGGTCCTTTACCGTCACGCGTTCCGCATCGTTCACATACGGGATATCAAGCGTCACGAAGGTCAGGAAAATGGTGCGCTCGTGCAGTACCTTGTTGTGCTTCAGGTTGTGCAGCAAGCTCACCGGCACGAGCGAATCGCTGCCCGTCAGATAGATCGCGGTACCCGACACGCGATGCGGCGGATGCGCAAGCAAGCCTTGCAGGAACGGCATGAGCGGAATGCCATCGGCCGCCGTGCGCTCCTTGACGATCATCCTGCCCTTGAACCAGGTCATCAGCAGGAAGAACAGCAACGCGCCGATGCCGAGCGGCAGCCAGCCACCTTCCGCAACCTTGAGCAGATTGGCACCGAAAAAGCCTAAGTCGACGGCCATGAACACGCCGATGATCATCGCCACGAGGAACTTGTTCCATTTCCAGACATTCACCATGACGACGCAAGCGAGGATCGTGGTAATGACCATGGTGGCCGTCACCGCAATACCGTAGGCGGCGGCGAGGTTATCCGAACTCTTGAACGCGATCACGATGCACAGAATGATGAACAGCAGCATCCAGTTCACCACCGGCACATAGATCTGGCCGATCGCCAGTTCCGACGTGTGCAGGATCTTCATGCGCGGCACGTAGCCGAGCTGGATCGCCTGGCTCGTCAGCGAATAGGCTCCGGAAATCACCGCCTGCGACGCGATCACGGTCGCCACCGTCGACAGCACCACGAGCGGCAGCAACGCCCAATCCGGCGCGAGCAGGAAGAACGGGTTTTCGATCGCCTTCGGGTCGTGCATCAGCAGCGCGCCCTGGCCGAAGTAGTTCAACACCAGCGACGGCATCACGAGACAGTACCAGGCCATCCGGATCGGCTTGGCGCCAAAGTGGCCCATGTCGGCGTACAGCGCCTCGGCGCCGGTCAGCACCAGTACGACCGAGCCGAGCACTACGTAGGCCTGCAACACGTGCGCGGCCATGAAGGTGTAGGCGTAATACGGGTTCAGTGCGCGGATCACGTTCGGTGACTGCAGAATGTGCCACAGACCCAGCGCAGCGAGCACCACAAACCACAGCACCATGATCGGACCGAACAGGCGACCGACGGTGGCCGTTCCGTGCCGCTGAATCCAGAACAGCAGCACAAGAATTACCATCGTGAGCGGTAACACCAGATGGGACAGATGGGGCGCCGCGATTTCCAGACCTTCGACCGCGGAGATCACCGAAATGGCGGGCGTAATCACCGCGTCGCCATAGAACATGCAGGCGCCGAAAATGCCGAGCATCATCAGCAAACCGGCCGCTTTCGACTTCTGGTCGAGAGAGCGCAGCGCCAGCGCCATCAGCGCGAGGACACCGCCTTCGCCGTTGTTGTCGGCGCGCATCTCGAACAACACATACTTGACGCCGACCACGATCACGATCGCCCAGAACAGTAGCGAGATCACGCCCAGAATCGATTGATCGGTCAGCGGAATGCCATGTGACGGGCTGAATGCCTCTTTCAGCGAGTACAACGGGCTCGTGCCGATATCGCCGAAGACCACTCCGATCGCGGCAATCGCGAGGGAAGGCAGAGGCTGTTTTTGCACGTGATTGTTATCTGTCATAAACGCGAGGAAATCCGTTCCCTGAGCGGAAAAAACGACCGCTATTCTAAACTGCCCGCCTAGCGCCGCCCGGCTTGTTGTGGATACACCACGTGGATGGTCCGCGAAGTGTAGCACTGCGATTTGGGCAAGTCTGCTGCGTCAGACGTTTCATCAGTGCGGGTATGCGCGTTTCGCGAGGCCCCGTTCGCAGGACACGCTGCGACACACACTCGAAGCACGTTCAAGGCATATTCAAGACACACATTCGGGGCACAAAAAAACGGAGCCCAATGGGCTCCGTTCTGCAGGCACTGCAATGGTTACGACGCAATAGGTACGGCGTCGTAACGTGCATCACGTACCCGACGATCCCTGCTCCTGCTGCGTACCACGCTTGATCCACGCGCCGAGGTTGTGCGGACGAACCGTGTCCCACTCCTCGAATGGCTGATGAATCCACGGATTGGTAGGCAGAAACTGCACGTGGTAGTCAGGCTTCACCTTCGAGCAGCCCTTGTACCAGAGCACAGCCGACCGCACTGCGGTGATCGCCGGATAGCGTTCCTTCAAATGCTGCTGTACGCGTGCCAGCGTCACACCCGAATCGACCAGGTCGTCGACCAGCAGCACGTTACCGTGCAGCTCGCCGCGCGTCATCGTGATGTATTGCGCAATGTCGAGTTCGCCCTGCTCCGTGCCGGCCGCTTCGCGATATGAACTGGTGGCGAGAATCGCCAGTGGCAGATCGTAAATACGTGAGAGCTGGTCGCCGACGCGCAGACCACCGCGCGCGAGGCACAGGATCTTGTCGAACTTCCAACCCGACTCATGCACGGCCAACGCCAGCAGTTCGATCAACCGGTGATACTCGTCCCAGCCGACCCACAGGTTCTTGTCGTCGTTGCGCGGATCTTTCATCGCAATCATGGGTACACCTTGCACCATGGCTTAAACCTTGAACGGATGACGGAGCAGAATCGTTTCGTCGCGATCCGGACCGGTCGACACCATGTCGATCGGAATGCCCGCGACTTCCTGCACACGCGTCAAATACGCACGCGCGCTGGCCGGCAGCTTGTCCCATTCCGTGATGCCGACGGTGCTTTCCTTCCAACCCGCGAAGGTTTCGTACACCGGCACGCAACGTGCGACTTCCGATGCGCCCCGCGGCAGCAGGTCGATGTTCTTGCCGTCGACCGTATAGCCGATGCACAACTTCACTTCGTCGAGACCGTCGAGCACGTCGAGCTTGGTCATGCACAGGCCCGACACGCCGTTGATCTGGATCGAGCGGCGCAGCGCGGCGGCGTCGAGCCAGCCAGTGCGGCGCGGACGGCCAGTGACCGAGCCGAATTCCTTGCCGACCTTGGCGAGTTCGAGGCCGATCGGTTCCTGACGCGCGGCGTTATCCGCGTCGTACAGTTCACTCGGGAACGGGCCCGAACCGACGCGCGTGCAATACGCCTTGGTGATGCCGAGAATGTAGTTGAGCTTTTGCGGACCGACACCTGCGCCCGCGGTAGCTGCGCCGGCCACGCAGTTGCTCGACGTGACGTACGGATAGGTGCCGTGGTCGATGTCGAGCAGCGTGCCTTGCGCGCCTTCGAACAGCAGATTGTTGCCGGCTGCGTTTTCGTCGTACAGACGACGCGACACGTCGATCACCATCGGCTTCAGACGGTCGGCATAGCTCAGCATCGTGTCGAGCGTTTGCTGGAAATCGACCGCGGCGACGCCCAGATATTGCGTCAGCACGAAGTTGTGATAGTCGAGGTTTTCACGCAGGCGTTCGGCGAAGCTTTCCGGCTCGAACAGGTCCTGCACGCGCAAACCGCGGCGCGCCACCTTGTCTTCGTAGGCCGGCCCGATGCCGCGGCCGGTCGTGCCAATCTTGCTCGCGCCACGGCGCGCTTCGCGGCCCTGGTCGATGGCAATGTGATACGGCAGAATCAACGTGGTGGCTTCGGAAATGAAGAGGCGATTCTGAACATCGACCCCAGCGGCTTCGAGCTCGCCAATTTCCTTGAACAGTGCTTCCGGCGACAACACGACGCCATTACCGATGTAGCACGCGACGCCGGGATGCATGATGCCCGACGGAATCAAACGCAAGATGGTTTTCTTGCCGCCGATGATAAGCGTGTGACCGGCATTGTGACCGCCCTGGAAGCGAACGACGCCTTGGGCGTGGTCCGTCAGCCAGTCGACGATCTTGCCCTTGCCTTCATCACCCCACTGGGTCCCCACGACGACGACGTTGCGCCCGGGGTTCACATTCACTGCGCTGGCAGACATGTTGTTTCGTAAGCTGGTTAAAAACGTATTCTACCTATGTTCGCGGAACCTTCCGAATTTTTCCGTTTCCGCTCAACGGTATGCACGTTATGGTGGGTATATCGAAAATAGCACGGCGAGTGGCCGCACCGGGTCCGGCGACGCTTTGGACGCCTGCTGAAATGCCCTTGGGACGCCCCTCAGGCGGCCTATCGACTCGCGCTCAGGAACGGGGTTCGACGACCCACGCGCCGTTGCGCTCGACCAACACGCGGTCGCAGGCGAACTCGTCCAGATCGTGTTCGTGGCCAGGCAGCGCCTGGATCACAACTTCTCCGGCGTCACGCAATGCGGCGACGCTGACGCGCAGCGCGTCGTCGTGCTGCCACGGCGCGAGAATCGCGCTGCTGCGGGCTTCGACGGGTGAAATACGCGCGACCTCACGCAGATCGAGCGAGAAGCCGGTGGCCGCACGCGCACGGCCGTAGGCTTGCCCAACGTGGTCGTAACGGCCGCCGCGCGCAACCGCATTCGGCACACCGTCGACATACGCCGAGAACATCACACCGCTGTGGTACGCGTAGCCGCGCAAATCGGCGAGGTCGATCATCACTTCGGCGCCGTCCACCTGGCTTGCGAGGAACGCGAGATCGTCGAGCGCGCGGGCGATGGCCGGTGCGTTCGGCAGGCGTGCACGCGCTTCATCGAGCACCGACGCATTGCCATAGAGCGTGGGGAGCGAACGTAATGCGTCGCGCGTGACCGGCGTGAGATTGGCAGTCAACTCGACGAGGCGCGGCACATCCTTGCCGGCCAATGCGTCGTAGAGCGATTGACCCAACTCGGCAGCAGCTGGCTCCGCTTCGATCAACGCGGCCAGCACCCCTGCGTGACACAAATCGAGCCGTACCTTCGCGAGTCCGGCCAGACGCAGCGCGTCGAGCATCAACTGCTGGATTTCCAGATCCGCTTCGAGGCCGGCGTGGCCATAAATTTCTGCACCGATCTGGATCTGCTCACGCGTAGCGTGCAAACCGCGCGGACGCGTATGCGCCACATTGCCGGCATAGCAAAGACGCGTCACGCCCTGACGGTTCAGCAGATGCGCATCGATACGCGCGACCTGCGGCGTAATGTCGGCGCGCAGACCGAGCGTGCGCCCGGACAGCTGATCGACGAGCTTGAATGTGCGCAGATCCAGATCGCGCCCGCCGCCGGTGAGCAGCGACTCGATGTACTCGAGCAGCGGCGGCATCACCATCTCGTAGCCGTACGAGCGGAAACGGTCCAGCAAGTGGCGCCGCAACTCTTCGATCTTGCGGGCTTCCGACGGCAGCACGTCGGCGATATTCTCGGGAAGTAACCAGGTCGACATCGATACAGTCCTACGACGTTGAACACGGCGACTGGGTGCGCCGGTAAATGAGTGTGAATGGCGGGCGACGGCTCTATTCTGGCGGCTATCGCAGGCATCGGGACTGCGCTTTGCAGCCCCTTCGCGGCCCTTTAGCAGCCTCTTGGCCAAACCTGGCCCGCGCCGGAGTGCTCGCTGTTGCCGCGCTTGTCGCGTTTGACGCCAGCGCAACCGCGGCCGCTGCGCCCCTTCAGGTCACGACAAACAGCAGGATCAGCCCGAGCACCATCACGAGCAGCCCGCCGACGCGAATCTGATGCGGGGGCCGCTCCGCTATTTTACGGAACGTGTCGCGCCAGGCGCTCGGAAAAACGAAGGGAAACATCCCTTCGATAATCAGCATCAATGCGATCGCGAGCAGTAACGAGCCGGCTATGTCCATGCGAATGAAGGGGCCGCGATGCGGATGCCGCGGCGTTCCGGTTATCAGTGTTTGCGCGGAACCGCGGGAGCGTCCGGGGCGGTGCCACCGGTCGGGCTACGCATGAAGCGGAAGAACTCGCTGCTCGGGTCGACCACAATCACGTCGCCTGGCTTGAAGGTGTTCTTGTACGCCTGCATGCTTTGATAAAACTGGTAGAACTGCGGGTCGCTGCCGTACGCTTCGGCGGCGATCTCCGCAGCCTTGGCATCGCCCTCGCCCTTGATAGTCTGCGCCTGGCGATAGCCGTCCGCGAGAATCGCCTGTTGCTGACCGACGGCGTCTGCCTTGATCTGGTCAGCCTCGGCCGAGCCCTTCGCACGTTCGTCAGCCGCAGCCTGTTCGCGTGTGGCAATCATCCGCTTGTAGACCGAGTCGGCCATTGCCGCCGGGAAGTCGACACGCGTGAGTTGCACGTCGAGCACCGAAACGCCCAGCGATGCCGCGGCTTTATCCATCGTGCCGCGTGCTTCGTCGGCAATGGCTTGTTGCTTCGCAAGCGCGTCGGTCAGCGTGACCTTGCCGAACGCGTCGCCGAGCGCACTGCGCGACAGCAACGCGAGGCGGTCCGACAGGCTTTGCACGTCGCCCCTGGTTTCAGCGAGCAGCTTCAGCGGATCGGTCACACGATATTTGATAACCGGGTTGGCCAGCAGATCGGTTTTATCCGACGTGACGTAGCGATCTTCATCCGGTGCGTCGAGCGACTGGATGCGGTTATCGACCAGCGTGACCGTTTGCAACGGCGGCGGCAGCTTCACGTGCAGACCGGGGCCGAGCAAAGTGGGAGCGGCGTCGCCATGCGATGACAGCACAGCCAGGTGCCGCTGGTCGACCACGAATACCATCGACGATGCGGCGAACAGTACGATGACTAAGGCGACGACGAGCGCAATGATCTTGTTCATGGTGTGCGCTCCTTATTGAACGTCGTCTTCGCGCATACGGCTGCGGAAGGAGTCGCGTGAACGCAGCGCGTCGCTGCTGGCTGCCGCCTGGCTGGCAGGCGTTGCGACCGCAGCGGGTGCGGAAGCTGCGGCAGCCGGTGCTGCGGCAGACGGTGCGGCGGCGCTGCTCGCGGCTTGCGGCACGGCAGCACCCGACGCAGCGGCAGCGCCGGAAGCGGCCGCGGCCGCGTCAGCAACGCGCTGACGAGTCTGCTCGACCAGCTTGTCGAGCGGCAAATACAACACGTTGTTGCCGCTCTTGCTGTCCACAAACACCTTGGTCGTATTCGAATAGATCTGCTGCATGGTTTCCAGGTACATGCGCTCGCGAATCACCGCGGGCGCTTTCGAGTACTGCGCGTAGACCTGCTTGAAGCGCTCAGCATCGCCTTGCGCCTGGGCCACGGTTTTGTCGCTATACATTTTCGCAGCGTCGATCTGGCTCGCGACGTCGGCTTGCGCGCGCGGCAGCAACTCGGCGGCATAAGCCTGCGCCTCGCGCCTGGCGCGCTCATTGTCCTGACGCACTTTGGCCGCATCGTCGAAAGCGGCTTGCACCTGGTCGGGTACCTGCACGCCCTGGATCGTCACTCCGGTCACGGCGAGACCGGACTGGTATTCATCCAGAGATTGCTGAATCGACGCCATCAGTTGCTGGCGGATTGTTTCGCGATCCTGATAGAGGATATCGTTGGCGCTGCGCGCACCGACGATGCTGCGCACCGCCGCCTGAGCGGCCTGCATCACGCTCTGCTCGGGATCGACACTGCGGAAGAGATAATCGGTCGGCTTGCTCACCTGGTACTGCACGGCAAAGCGCACGTCGACGATGTCGGCGTCGTGCGTGAGCATCGACGCATCTTTCACGTTGGCAAGACGCACCACGTTGTTGCGGCCGACCTCCACCTGACGGATCTGGCCGATATTGACGAGCTCATGCGCTTCGAACGGATACGGCAGGCGCCAATGCACACCCTGCCCCGCTGTGTAGCGATACTTGCCGAACTGCATCACGACGCCGGCCTGGCCATCCTGCACGACGAACACGCCGCTGCCGAGATAGATCGCGATCAACACGCCGATCACGATGCCCACGCCGATGCGCGCGCCGCGACCGTTGTCCGGACGGCCACCGCCGCCCGCACCACCGCCCTTGCGGCCGAACACCCGGCTCAAACGGCGGTTGAAATCGCGCCACATCTCGTCGAGATCAGGCGGGCCTTCACCGTTCTTGTTCGGCGGACGCTTGGGTTCGTTGGGTCGTTGGCGGTCGCCATTGCCGTCGCCCCGGCCCCAGCGCGGATCGTTCAGTGACAGCATGGCGCGCATGCGCAGCCAGATACTCCGCTCGTTGTAATCGTTCACCTGTGTTCGTTCACCAGAGTAGACAGCGGGTCAGTGCAATTGGAGCGGGTCAGTGCCCGAGTTCTGAGACCTTACGGTCCTCGCGTGGTGCTGCCGACCGGTCTTCTTCCGATAGATCGACCTGCGTATCGGAGAGAGGTTCGGCAGTAGCGATTTCAGCGATGGCAGCGCGCAATGTATCCAGCCCTTGCCCCGTGCGCGCGCTCAAAAAGACGCGCGAAATATTACCATACTCATCCCGCTCGACCGCGTCGCCACGGGCCGCCAACTCAGGCACGGCGTCGATCTTGTTGAACACCAGCACCTGACGGATCGTGTCTGCACCGATTGCGTGCAATACCTCGTTTACCTGATCGATCTGATCGAGGCGCACGGCGCTCGACGCGTCGACCACATGCAGCAGCAGGTCGGCGTGGATGGTTTCCTCGAGCGTGGCGCGAAAAGCCGCCACCAGTTGGTGAGGCAATTCGCGGATGAAACCCACCGTGTCGGATACCACCACCTGGCCAGCTTCGTCGCCGAGATAGACACGGCGGGAGGTCGTATCCAGCGTAGCGAACAGCTGGTCGGCGGCGTAGGCCTGGGCCTTCGTCAGCGCATTGAAAAGTGTGGATTTGCCCGCGTTGGTGTAGCCGACGAGCGACACGGACATCGTCTGGTTACGGCTGCGCGCACGGCGCTGCGTGCCGTGCTGACGGCGCAGTTTTTCGAGCTTGGTCTTCAGCGCCTTGATGCGCTCGCCGATCAAACGGCGGTCGGTTTCGAGCTGCGTTTCGCCAGGGCCGCGCAAACCAATACCGCCTTTCTGGCGTTCAAGGTGGGTCCATGCGCGGATTAGCCGCGTCGATAAGTACTGCAACTGCGCGAGCTCCACCTGGAGCTTGCCTTCATGGCTGCGGGCGCGTTGCGCAAAAATATCGAGGATGAGGCTGGTGCGATCAATCACGCGGCGATTAAGCGCCTGCTCCAGATTGCGCTGCTGCGCAGGTGCCAGAGCGTGATTGAAAATGACGAGTTCGATGTCGTTCGCCTCACAGGCAAGACGCAATTCTTCGGCCTTGCCGCTGCCGACGAACATCTTGGCATCGGGACTGGACCGGCGCCCCGTGAGGGTGACTAAGGGATTCGCGCCCGCGCTTTGCGCGAGCAGGCTGAGTTCTTCGAGACTGGCTTCGAAATCGATCTTACCGAAGTCGATGCCGACAAGCGCTGCATTGATCAAATTGGAGGGTATCAAAATGAGGCGGCCGGGAGTAATCGCCAACGGGCGACGCTACGCCGGCCGCGACGGGGGTTAGGACTGTTCGGAATCCGGGTGGAAATTCACCGGACGGGCAGGCACGACAGTAGAAATTGCGTGCTTGTAGACCATCTGGGTGACCGTATTCCTGAGCAACACGACGTACTGGTCGAACGATTCGATGTTTCCTTGAAGCTTGATGCCGTTGACCAAGTAGATCGACACCGGCACATGCTCTTTACGCAGTGCGTTCAAAAACGGGTCTTGTAACAATTGCCCTTTGTTGCTCATAGCAAACTCCGTATTTTTTTGCAGGTTGACTAAATTGACGACGAAGAAAAAGAGATCCGCCGTCAACCGCTACACTATAGCCGATTTTCATTTTTGCGCGAGAGGGCGGCCCTGACGGCCAAACCCAACACACACGCGGCTTTCAGCCTGGGTTTAGCCTTTGTCCGCGTAAGGGTTCGTCGACGATCTGAACTCTATGCGCAATGGAGTCCCGATCAGCTTGAAAGTTTCCCTGAAGCGGTTTTCGAGGTAGCGTTTGTACGTTTCGGTGATCGCATCGAGCGCGTTACCGTGAATCACGATGATCGGCGGATTCTGTCCGCCCTGGTGCGCGTACCGTAGTTTCGGGCGCACCGGACCGCGTCGGCGCGGCTGCTGGAATTCCACTGCGTCGATCAGCGCACGCGTCAACTTCGGCGTCGGCAGCTTGGCCATCGCCGCGGCATAGGCGTCGTCGACCGAGCGCATCAGCGGGCCGATTCCGGTTTTTTCCGCAGCGGAAATGAAATGGAATTTGGCGAAGTCGAGAAATTTTAGTTTGCGCTCGAGGTCTGCCTTGGTGCGCTCGCGCACATGCGGATCGAGACCGTCCCATTTGTTCACACCCACCACCAGCGCGCGGCCCTGCTCCACCACGAAGCCGGCGATGTGAGCATCCTGTTCCGAGATGTCCTGCTGCGCGTCGAGTAGCAGGATCACGACGTTCGCGTCCGAGATCGACTGCAGCGTTTTCACCACCGAGAACTTCTCGATCGCCTCAAACACCTTGCCACGGCGGCGCAAACCGGCCGTGTCGATCAGCGTGTACGGCTTGCCCTGCCGTTCAAAGTCGACGTAGATCGAATCGCGCGTGGTGCCGGGCATGTCGAACGCGATCACGCGCTCTTCGCCCACCAGCGCATTGATCAAGGTTGACTTGCCGACGTTCGGCCGGCCGACGATCGCGATCTTCACGCCGCGCGTTTCTTTTTCCTCGTCGCTTTCTTCCGGCTGGCCGGCGTACGCGACGCCGAGGGCCTCATTGATCATTTCGGTGACGCCGTCACCGTGAGCCGCGGAAATCGCGCGCGGGTCGCCGAGACCGAGTTCGTAGAAGTCGGCGGACACCATGCTGTACTTCATCCCCTCCGCCTTGTTGACGACGAGGAAGATCGGCCGGCCAACCTTGCGCAAATAATCGGCGATCGTCTTGTCTTGCGGCGCGAGACCGTTGCGGCCGTCGACGATGAACACGACGACGTCCGATTCCTCGACCGCCTGACGGGTTTGACGCGCCATCTCATGCAGGATGCCGTCTTTCGCGACCGGCTCGAAGCCGCCAGTATCGACGACCAGATACGGCCGGTCACCGGCGCGCCCCTCGCCGTAATGGCGATCACGGGTGAGACCGGGCAGGTCGGCAACCAGTGCATCACGCGTGCGCGTGAGACGGTTGAATAGCGTGGATTTCCCCACATTGGGGCGCCCAACCAGGGCAATAACGGGTTTCATCAGATGTTGTTCACGGTGAAACGCGGGATCGAAATCGACCGCCCGCGTAGCGACGCCATGCGGCCGCTACACGGCAGCGTTTGACGAAAATTATCACGAATTCGGCCAGCCCCGGATGTGCTGTCAATATGCGCACCCGGGCGGACGGGGGTTTGGCTGTATGGGGCGGCGCCAACGGGCCGCCAGGTTCAGTCTTTCTTGCTCAACGGCTCGCACACCAGTTCGATACGATTCTCTGCGGTATCGACCAGGATTGGCGTCGAAGATGGCGCCGCAAGCAGCCACCGATGGCCACTTGGGCCGTTTCTGATCCGACTCGCCGGACCAGCCAGTCCGGCGGAATATTTCTGATTACTCTGCTGCACTACAAAAACGCGTGCGGCCGGCGAAGCCGGCCTGCACGCTTGACTACCTATTATGGCCTGCGCGCTTAGCGCGGGCGGTAGCCGTACAGGTCGCCGTCGTGCGTCTGCACAACCAGCGTCTCGCCGGCCAGCACCGGCGCTGCGGTAATTGGGGTGCCGTCGGTCTTCGCGCGGGCCACGAGTGTGCCGTCGTCGCGCGACAGGAAGTGCACGTAACCCTGATAGTCGCCCAGCACGGCGGCGTGACCCAGGATGAACGGGACACCGAGGTCGCGGTTCTTCAGCTTGTCGTTCTTCCACAGCGGCGCGCCATTGCTGACATCGAACGCCTGCACCACCGACCAGTCGTCGGCCGCCACCACGGCGCGGTCATCCTGCGCTAGGCCGCTCGTGCTCGAAAACGCTTTTTCCCACAGCGCGCGGCCCGAGTTCGCATCGAAACAGCCAATCTGGCCCTGGAACGTCACCGCGCATGTTTCCGAACCGATCAGCGTGGGCGGCCCCGTCACGTCATTGATGCGCTCCACTTCCGTCACGCCCTTCGGATACGACACCGGCGTCTGCCAGTAGTTGTCGCCGGTCTGCACGTTGATCGCGGCGAACGCGCCACCCGGGAAGCCCGCCAGCACAGCTGCATCGCCCGCGAACGTCATGCCCGACGAGACGCGCAGATTGAGCGGCACCGCGCGGTTGCGGTAGTTCCACTTCTGCTCACCGGTTTGCGCGTTGAACGCGACGATCTGACCGTCGACCGTGCGCACCACCACGAGGCCGTTGCCGACCAGCGGCGGCGAGATGATTTCGCCAGGCGCCTTGGCAGTCCACAATTGCTTGCCGTCCGCGCCGAGCACGTAGACATCACCCTTCAGGCCGCCGACCGCCGTGAGCGTGCCGTCGCTGCCGACACCCGCCGACAGATCGTCATGCAGCTTGACGCGCCAGATGTCCTTGCCGGTCTGCGCATCGATCTTCGCAACCGAGCCGTTCGCACCGGCCGCGTACACCGCGTTGCCGACCGCGACCGGCGAGAACAGGTAACGACCCGCCTTGCCCACGCTTGTCTTCCACGCCTGCTGCACGTCGAGCACGGGTTTGAACTCGGTGAGCGGCGTCGGCACGCGGCGCTCGTCTTTCGCGGATGAGCAAGCCGCCAGGGTGAGGACGGTCATCGCACAGGCAACGGGCACAGCGTAACGTTTCAGCAGATTCATCGGTGGACGAAGCATTCAGGAAATTAATTAAAGGAGACCGGTTGGTCGTTACATGCGGCGCACTGCACGCGGCGATTAGCCGCCCAGCGCGTCCAGCTTGAACTGTATCAACTGGCGAGCCGAGCTATCGTTTTTCGACAGCGAGTCGAGCGCGAGCTTGTAGGCCGCACGCGCATCGTCACGCTTGCCTTGAGCAGCAAGCAGGTCACCGCGGCCGTTCGCCACAATGCCTTTGAACGCATCGGACTGCGGTTCGGCGAGCAGTGCGAGGCCCTGATCGTACGCCTTGTCGTCGAGCAGCAGAGATGCCAGACGCAGCTTGGCGATCTGCTTGAACTCGTCGTCTTTCGCGTGATCGATGGTCCATTGCAACTGGGCCTTCGCGGCGGCTTCGTCGCCTGCGGCGTACAGCGCCTTGGCGGCGCCCAGCGCGGTCATCTGCGCATACGCGGTGCGGCTGAACTTGTCTTCCATATCGGTGGCGACACGCGTGATTTTCGCCTTGTCGCCCGATGCCACAGCTTGCTGCACCTGGTCATACAGCACGGCGGCTTCCGTCGCCTGGCGCCGTTGCCAGAAATTCCAGCCGTTCCAGCCCGCTGCGGCGACCAATGCCACCAGCACGATCCACGTGGTGGCATTACCCCATTGCGTCCACCATGCTTTCAGACTTTCAATCGATTCTTGTTCGTCGTGGTAACTCATCGCCCGGCGATTTCCTCTTTCTTGATACGTGTGCGTGTCGAGCCAGGGGGCCCGACGACATCGCGATCAGTCGTCGCCGTCTTCGGCGGTTGCAACCATCGCATTGATTAGAAATTCGGTCAAGTCTTCGGCGGGCACGTTATGTTGCTCGTTTTTACCGCCGTTAGCGCCTGCATCGCGTAGCGGCTTGACGCCGACCGTGCCGTTGGCGATCTCGTCTTCCCCGAGGATCACCGCGAATGCCGCGCCGCTCGAGTCAGCACGCTTCATCTGCGACTTGAAGCTCGCCGTCTGGCCGTCCGCGCTGCAATGCAGAATCACGTCGAGGCCAGTATCGCGCAAACGCTCGGCGATGATAAAGGCCTGTTCGCGTGCGGCGTCGCCCTGATGGACCACGTAAACGTCGCAACCTTCGTCTTCCGGCACGAGCTGCTCTTCTTTCAGCAACTCGAGGATACGCTCAACGCCCATTGCCCAGCCACAAGCGCCCGTCGGCTTACCGCCGAGCTGCTCGATCAGCGGATCGTAACGGCCGCCGGCCGCGACCGTGCCTTGCGCGCCAAGCTTGTCGGTCACCCATTCGAACACGGTCAGATTGTAATAATCGAGGCCGCGTACCAGACGCGGATTGATCGTGAACGGAATGTTGTTCGCCTTCAGAATGCGCTGCAGGCCTTCGAAGTGCGCGCGCGATTCTTCGCCGAGAAAATCGATCAGCTTGGGCGCGTTCTGCGCGACTTCCTGCATCGCCGGATTCTTCGTGTCGAGCACGCGCAGCGGGTTCGTGTACAGACGGCGCTTCGCCTCTTCGTCGAGCACGTCCATGTGCTTTTCAAGGTAGGCGATCAACTCGACGCGATGTGCCGCGCGTTCTTCCGCGAGACCCAGCGAATTGAGTTCGAGCTTGATACCGATCAAGCCGAGGTCGTCCCACAACCGCTGGCACATCATGATGATTTCAGCGTCGGTGTCCGGGCCGGAGAAACCCAAGGCTTCCACACCGACCTGATGGAACTGCCGGTAACGGCCGCGCTGCGGACGCTCGTGACGGAACATCGGGCCGATGTACCACAGACGCTTCGGACCGTCGTACAACATGTTGTGCTCGATCGTCGCGCGCACGACAGCCGCTGTATTTTCCGGGCGCATCGTCAGATTTTCGCCGTTCAACGCGTCGGTGAAGCTGTACATTTCCTTCTCAACGATATCGGTCACCTCACCGATGCCGCGCTTGAACAGCTGCGTATGCTCGATGATCGGCGTACGGATATTCTGGTATCCGTACGAACGCAGCATCGACTTGACGGTCGCTTCGAAAAACTCCCACAGCCCGGCTTCCTGCGGGAGGATGTCGTTCATGCCCTTCACGCCGGACAACTTTTCGAGCTTTTTCTTCTGTTCAGTCATCTGTCTTCGATTGACGGTTTTTAGTTGAGTGCTTCGGCGCGGCCATAGCGGCGCTCGACGTAGTCACTCACGATTTGCTGGAATTCTTGCGCGATGTTATCGCCGCGCAGCGTCTTGACCTTCTCGCCGTCGATGAACACTGGCGCAGCCGGATTTTCGCCCGAACCCGGCAAGCTGATGCCGATATTCGCCTGCTTCGATTCACCCGGGCCGTTGACGATGCAGCCCATCACCGCCACGTGCATTTTCTCGACACCTGGATACTGATCGCGCCACGCAGGCATCTGCGTGCGCAGATAGGTCTGGATTTGCGACGCCAGTTCCTGGAACAACGTGCTGGTTGTACGGCCGCAACCCGGACACGCGATCACCATCGGCGTGAACGAACGCAGCCCCATGGTCTGCAGAATTTCCTGCCCGACGATCACCTCGCCCGTGCGCGGGCCACCCGGTTCCGGCGTCAACGAGATACGGATCGTGTCGCCAATGCCTTGCTGCAACAGCACCGACAACGCAGCGGTCGACGCCACGATACCCTTCGAACCCATGCCCGCTTCGGTCAAGCCGAGATGGAGCGCGAATTCGCAACGACGCGCCAGCTCGCCATAAACGGCGATCAGGTCCTGCACACCGCTGACCTTGCACGACAGAATGATCTTGTTGCGCGCGAGACCGAGTTCGACCGCGCGCTCGGCCGAGCCGATCGCCGACTGGATCAGTGCTTCGTACATCACGCTCTGCGCTTCCCACGGCGTGGCGCGCGCGGCGTTTTCGTCCATCATCTTCGCGAGCAGATCCTGGTCGAGACTGCCCCAGTTGACACCGATCCGCACCGGCTTGTCGTACTTCACCGCCGCTTCGATCATTTGCGCGAACTGCGTGTCGCGCTTCGCGCCGTGGCCGACATTGCCCGGATTGATCCGATACTTCGACAGCGACTCCGCGCACGCCGGGTAGTCGCGCAGCAGCAAATGGCCGTTGTAATGAAAATCGCCGACCAACGGCACCGACACGCCCATGCGGTCGAGCTGCTCGCGAACAGCCGGCACGGCCGCCGCCGCTTCCGGCGTGTTGACCGTGATACGCACCAGTTCCGAACCGGCTTGCGCAAGCTCCTTGATCTGGATCGCCGTGCCGATCGCGTCCGCGGTGTCGGTGTTGGTCATTGACTGCACGCGCACCGGCGCATCACCACCGATGGTGACGAGCTGGCCGCCCCAACGGACATCGACCGCGTGAGACTTGCGCCGCGCTGCGTGGCCGCCAAACACCGGCTCGTTTGAAACGATCCTGCTACTGGATTGGGATTGAGCTTCGGATTGCATCGAAAAACCCATTTACGCCGCATGCGCTACACAAAAGACGTAGCGCCTGAATTGAAAAAGCGCCGCGACCGGTTGGCCGCGACGCACACCGTATCTATCAAGGCAATGCGAAGCGCGCAACATTGCCCTTGGCTGCCGAATATTTCGACGGATCGACCGGCTGGCCATCGAGGGTCAGCGACTCGAGACCCGCCTTGTTGCCGACCGTGATCCTGAAAGGCGCCGCGCCCGTCACTTCCTTCGTATCGCCCGCATGCACGAGGCCGGAGAATACCTCCTTGCCGTCCTTGCTACGCACGCTGAACCAGCTATCTTGCGTCACGCGCAACGCGACAATCGCCTCACCGGCAGCCGGTGCCGCGGTGTCCGGCGAACCTATCGCGGCGACTACCGGCGCGCTCGCGCCTTGCGTCGCAGCCGGACTCTGCGGACCGGCCTTTGGCGCGACCGCCGCTGCCGTGACAGCCGGCTCGGAAGACGGCGCCGTACCGGTCGCCAGCGGTGTAGCCGACGCCGCGTTATCCGCCGCGGCCTGCGTTTCCGGCGCGGAAGCAGCGTCTTCCGCCGTTGCCTCGGAGCCGGCCGCCTGGCCTTGCGCCACCGCGCCCGATGCGCCGGTCGCGCCACCCGCGGCGCCGTTAGCGCTCGCCTTCAACCGTGCGAGCCATGCCGACGACTCGCCGCCATTGGTATGCCACATGCCGAGCGCGATCACGGCGACGATCACCGCCGCGATGCCCCACAACCACGAGCGGCTCTTTTGCCCGCTGCCGCCAAGCGACAGCGATACGCGGCCGCGCGGCAAATCCTTACCGGACGAAGCCGGCATCGACAGATCCGGCGCAGGCACACCCTTCTCGCGGCGCAAAGCCTGCGTGAACGGCGTGGGATCGGCGCCGAGCATCTTCGCGTAGCTGCGCACCACGCCGAGCGCGAAGGTCGTGTCCGGCAAATGGCTGATGTCACCCGATTCGAGCGCACGCAACTTGGCGACGGATACCTTCAGGCGCGCCGAGACGTCTTCGATCGTCCAGCCCTTCGATTCACGCAATTGAGTCAAGCGCGCGCCAACCGCTGCCAGCGAGTCCAGACCCGTCAGGTCCGGTTGCGCAACAGGCTGCACCACCGCCCGTGCGACCGGCGCCGGATGGCCTTCGTTTGCGTCTGTGTCCTGCGGCTGCGGGTGCTGCGGCTCACTCATCCCAAATCCTTTCGCGTCGATTCTTTTTCACTTGTGCAACCCGGATGGGCCAAAGCCTCACACCCGAATCGCAGACCGTTTATAACAAAATGCGCGGCCTTGTGTGCCGCTTCCGATCGCTTCTGCAAACTTTCTTTTCAATCGCGGATGGCGTGGAGCCTTTTCGCCCGCTCGGGTGTCTTTCCTCCGAGCGTTCGCGCCCTGCTGCCTCGCACGATTACACGGCGCGAACCTCGATAACTTTCGCCGCCTTCCCGGTGCGCTCAGCGAGGCGCGTGCGGTCTTTCACCGCACCAGCCAACTGACCGCAGGCAGCGTCGATATCATCGCCGCGTGTTTTACGCACCGTGGTGACGACGCCCGCGTCCATCAACACTTGTGCAAACCGCTTGATCTGCTCCGGTTTCGAGCGGATGAGGCCCGACTCGGGGAACGGATTGAACGGAATCAGGTTGAACTTGCACGGTACGTCGCGCGTAACAGCCAGTAATTCCCGCGCCTGCGCTTCGCTGTCGTTCACGCCGTCGAGCATGCAATATTCGAACGTAATGAAATCTCGCGGCGCAACTTTCAGATAGCGCTGACAGGCAGCCATCAATTCGCGCAGCGGATACTTCTTGTTCAGCGGCACCAACATGTCGCGCAGCGGATCGCTCGGCGCATGCAACGATACCGCGAGCGCCACCGGCAGATCGGCGCCAAGCCGGTCCATCATTGGCACCACGCCCGACGTGGACAGCGTGACGCGCCGGCGCGACAGGCCGTATGCGTTGTCGTCCAGCATGAGGCGCATGGCGGGCACCACCGCGTCGTAGTTGAGCAGAGGCTCGCCCATGCCCATCATCACGACGTTCGTGACGACGCGCTCGCCCTTGCCGTCACCACCCGTGGCACGCCCACCGTCCGTACCGCGCGTCGCGCGCAGTGCAAATTCGGCCATACGCAGCTGGCCGATGATTTCGCCGGTGGTGAGATTGCGGGAGAAACCCTGTTTGCCGGTCGAACAGAACCGGCAGTTGACCGCACACCCGGCCTGCGACGACACGCACAACGTGCCACGCGTTTCTTCGGGGATGTAAACGGTTTCAACTGCGTTGCTGTTGCCGACGTCGATCAGCCACTTGCGTGTGCCGTCGGTCGAAATATTGTCACTAACGATGCCAGGCATCGTGATTGTTGCGCGCCCTTTGAGCTTTTCGCGCAAGGACTTCGCCAGATCGGTCATGCCGTCGAAGTCGGCGGCGTTGTATTGGTGGATCCAGCGCTGCAATTGCTTGGCGCGAAACGGCTTCTCGCCCAGGCTATCGCAGTAGGCGACAAGCCCTTGGGCGTCGAGGTCGAGAAGGTTGACGGTGGAACTGCTCGTCATATCGAATCCTGCCATTTCAGTGCGAGACTACATTCATGCAACAAGCTGCATGAACGCAATGCCGTTCGCGCCCATTCCTGCTGCTTTACCTTACTACTTTGCCGGGCTGTTCGTGCGGATTCGTGCGACAAATCCAACGGCTGCGCACCAAATGCGCGAACAGCCCCTGCGACTTAAACGCGCCTGAACGCGCTTAAACCGCCCAAATCCGCTTAACGCGAATAGACGTTCACTTGCGGGAAGAAGAACGCGATTTCAACTGCGGCCGTTTCAGCGGCGTCCGAACCGTGCACCGCGTTAGCGTCGATGCTGTCGGCGAAATCTGCGCGAATCGTGCCCTTTTCTGCCTTCTTCGGATCCGTCGCGCCCATCAGGTCGCGGTGCTTCAGGATCGCGTTTTCGCCTTCCAGCGCCTGCACGACCACCGGACCCGAGATCATGAAATCGACCAGGTCCTTGAAGAACGGGCGTGCAGCGTGCACAGCGTAGAACTTCTCCGCGTCGGCGCGCGACAGGTGAACCATGCGCGAAGCCACGATCTTCAGGCCAGCGTTTTCGAAACGGCTGTAGATCTGACCGATCACGTTCTTGGCCACTGCGTCCGGCTTGATAATCGACAGGGTGCGTTCGATCGCCATAAAAACTCCAAAAAATTAAGAGGTTACAGATTCAAATGAATCCGCTATTGTAGCATGTTCCCGTGTATGATTGCGATTGAACCCTTACAGTATTGAAAGATTCCGAGCAGGAGTTTCTGAATGCTGGTAGCGTAGCTGTGTGAACATTTTCCGGGCATTGAAACTCCGTGCCACCGCATCAATCTTAGGGATGGACACGCTGCGACTAGCGGCAAATATCCCGCCCGGCGCAGCACGGCCCGCTACACAACCGCGGCACGACCCGCAGCACAACCATTACGCAACACGCTTCTGAGGTAAGGAGAGACCATGAACGATCATCCGTATAGCTTTGGCCGCAATGGCGCGGTCAGCACGGTCGAAACGCGCAACCGCGTACTGCGGAACACCTATTGGCTGCTGGCACTGTCAATGATCCCGACCGTGCTTGGCGCGTGGGTAGGCTTGGCAACCGGTTTCTCGCTGTTCGCCGCCACCAGCCCCGGCATGAGCATGCTGGCGTTCTTCGCGATCGCCTTCGGCTTCATGTTTGCCATCCAGAAGACTAAAGACAGCGCAATCGGCGTGTTCGTGCTGCTTGGCTTCACGTTCTTCATGGGCCTGATGCTGTCGCGCATCCTGAGCTTCGTGCTCGGTTTTTCGAACGGCCCGTCGCTGATCATGCTCGCCTTCGGTGGGACTGGTGTGATCTTCGCGTCCATGGCAACGATCGCCACGGTCAGCAAACGTGACTTCTCCGGTCTCGGCAAGTGGTTATTCATGGGCGTGGTCGTCCTGCTGCTGGCTTCGGTCGCAAACGTGTTCCTGCACTTGCCGGCGTTGATGCTAACGGTGTCGGTGCTAGCCATCGTGATCTTCTCGGCCTACATGCTGTTCGACGTCCAGCGCGTCGTGAACGGCGGTGAGACGAATTACATCACCGCGACCCTCGCGATCTATCTGGATCTGTACAACGTGTTCGTCAACCTGCTCGCGCTGCTCGGCATCTTCGGCGGCAACCGCAATTAAGTCTGACGCGAGGCACGGCCAAAACGCCGGTCTTGAAGGAAAAAGCCCATGGCGAGCAATCGTCATGGGCTTTTTCCATTGCACTGCCGGCGCCTTAACGGCGAATCTCGGCGTACGGGGATGCCAGACAATCAGGAATGGATCACAAGCTCAGCCAGGCGAAACCTTCGTCCTGAGAGGCGACCACTACTTCGGTCGGCGCGGCACCCAGCACACCCGCCATGGCAGCCTGCGCCAGTTCCGGCGAGTTGTTCTGCTGACTCAGATGGGCGGCCACCAGATGGCGCAAGCGCGAACGGTCGAGCGAGGCCAGAATTTCAGCCGCCGCTTCGTTGTTCAGATGCCCATGATTGCCGCCAATGCGCGCCTTCAGCGATTGCGGATACCGACTACTCGCCAACATCCGTACATCGTGATTGCATTCGAGCACCAGCGCGTCACAGCCGCTCAGCACCGCGCTGATGTGCGGCGTGGAGGTGCCGACGTCGGTCAGCACGCCAAGCCGGCTCGCGCCATTGGAGAGCACGTATTGCAGCGGCTCGCGCGCGTCGTGAGGAACGGTGTAGGGGAGGATGCTGAGGTCGCCGATCGCCACCGCTTCATCGCCCCACAGCACCTGCAGGTCGACGTCGGCTTCGTCGGCACCCACCGCGCGGGCGGTGCCCCAGCTCATGTACAACGGAATCGACCACTTGCGCGCCAGCGTCAGCGCGCTGCCAATGTGGTCGCTGTGTTCATGCGTAATCAGAATAGCGTCGATACCTTCGACGCCCGCTCCGAGCCGCGTTAAACGCCGCTCGACTTCCTTGGCTGAAAAGCCGCAATCAAGCAGAACGCGCGTGGTGGTCGCGCCGCTTTGCGCTTCCACCAGCATGGCATTGCCTTCACTGCCGCTGCCGAGACTGGCGAAGCGCACAGCCCGCTTAGTTCAGTTGAGCGTGCAACAGCGTCACGATGCGTTGCGCGTCGGACGAGTTATCCACCTGCCCGTTCGCGTCCAGCACCGCCACCTGCGTCACGGTGTCGCCCTTCGAGCGCACATTGACGAGGAATTCCTGACCGGGCTTCTTCGACGAATTGCCGCTGTAGAACAGCTTGCCGAACAGCCCTTCCTTCTTCAGCTCCTGCATCGAGTCCGCGTAACGCACGTAGTAGATACCCTTCGAACGATCGCGGTTGTCAACAGTGAAGTTGGTGCGGTCGAGCGCGAGACCCACGCGCAGCCAGGCGCGGTCGAACGATTCCTGCAAGTCGAGCGTCGATGCGCCCGCGCTCTGGTCGATCGTAGCCGGAGCACTGGCCGGACGTGCGTCGGTCAGGAGTTGCCTGGATTGGGCGTCGGTCAGGCCGAATTTCTGCATCAGCTTGGTCAGGAACAGCGCTTCCAGCGCCGGATCGCGCGGACGCTCTTCCCAGCGCGACGACGTCTTGTCCTGGCCCGTTAGCATTTCTTCCATCGCGCTATGCGTGATCGAGATGTCCGTGGCGCCAGCCGGACCGCGCGAAACGAGCGTGCGGAAGCTGTCACGCGTGCCCGACGAGTACGCGAAGTCGATCACCTTGCCGACCGTGCGACGGAACCAGTCGTCCGGAATATTGGCGCGGTTTTCAGCCCAATCGGTGGTCATGATGCCGGTGGCCGGCGCATCGGTTTTCAGCGCAAAGCCGTTCTCCTGCCAGAACTCCTGCAACTGCGGCCACAGTTGTTCCGGCGTGCGGCCGTCGACTACCAGCCAGCGACGATCGCCGTCACGCTCGATGTGCATGCCCAGCGGGTCTTGCGCATTCGGCTGGCCTTCGGTGGAATTGCCCGCTGCGGTGACCGCGCGTTGCGGTGAGCCGCCCAGCGCCAGATTGGCCGGCGGCGCCACGTAGCGCTGATCGGTCTGCGTGGTGGTTAGATCGCCCGGAACGGCGAGCGGCGGTGCGCTGCCCGCGCCCTTGTAGTTGACGCGGTCGGAAGCAAACCAGTCGTTCAGCGAGTCACAGCCGGCGAGTGTCACCAGGGCAAGCGCCAGCGCCGCCATGCGGGTTGCGTGGAGGGAAAGTGCGGAACGTTTCATGAGGTCCTTCGTGATGCTGGAACGCGGTGCCTGGTTCTGTGTGCCGGGAACGTGGGCTGGATCGACGTCGGTTAAGGGAGTGCCGGTAACAGGCTTTCGTTAGCGCCGGGAGCGGGATGAGCCCGCTTAGCCCAGCAGGCCCGCTTCGCGCAGCGCGCCACGCACCACTTCGTGGTATTGCGCGTCGAGCGGCGTGAGCGGCAGGCGAATTCCGCCCTGCACACGACCCAGTTGCTGCAACGCCCATTTCGCCGGAATCGGATTTGATTCGACGAACATGTTCTTATGCAGCGACAGGAGTTTCAGATGAATCTCACGAGCGGTCTTTGCGTCCGCAGCAAGCGCGGCCTTGCAGAGATCGCTCATTGCGCGTGGCGCGACGTTCGCGGTGACCGAAATATTACCGTGGCCGCCAAGCAGCATCAGCGCGATCGCCGTAGGATCGTCGCCGCTGTAGATGCCGAAATGCGCGGGCGCCGACTTGATCAGGTGCGCGGCGCGATCGATGTTGCCGGTCGCTTCCTTCACACCGATGATGCCCGGCACCTGCGCACAACGCAGAATCGTTTCGTTGCTCATGTCCGCGACCGTACGGCCCGGCACGTTGTACAGGATCACCGGCAGTTCGACGGTTTCGGCGATCTTCGCGAAGTGGCGATAGATGCCTTCCTGGGTCGGCTTGTTGTAGTACGGCACGACCTGCAGCGTGGCGTCCGCGCCGACCGCTTTGGCCTGCTGCGTGAGCTCGATGGCCTCAGCGGTGGAGTTGCCGCCCGAGCCCGCGATCACCGGAATCCGGCCCGCTGTGTGCTCGACTGCGGTTTTAACCATCAGCACGTGTTCTTCGACCGTCAGCGTGGCCGACTCGCCGCTTGTACCGACCACGACCAGTGCGTTCGTGCCCTCTGCGATGTGCCAGTCGATCAGTTTGCGAAACGCCGGCAGATCGAGGCCGCCGTCTTCGAGCATCGGAGTAATGATGGCAGGGATGCTGCCGCGAATCTGAACGCCGCCAGTGCTGCTTTGATTGCCGTTAGTCATGAAACGCCATGAATTTGATCAGGTAAACCGCGATTGTAGCGGATTAGCCAGCCAGCTCGTAACAACGCGGGGGTGCCGCATCTGCACGCTCGGCTGAGCGATCCGCCTCCATAATTGCGCATATCCGCTGGACGTAAGCCGGGCGCGGCTGCGCGAGAAATCCGTCTTGAAATGCGACCACGCGGAGATGGCCGCGCACCACGTCGAGCAACTCGCCGGGTGCAAGCAAAAACGCCGGATTAGACGGCTTGCCGACCCTTTCATTGCCTTGCGCAAAGGTCTCGTAAACCAGTACGCCGCCGGGTGCGAGCGAGCCAATCAACTGCGGAAACAGCGGCCGGTGCAGATAGTTCGTGACCACGATTCCGGCGAATTTCGCCTCGGCGGGCAAGGGCCACGCGGCACCTTCGATGTCAGCCTGGAGCGTGGTGACGAGTGGCTCGTCACGCATGGCGTCCAGCGCAGCCGCGTCGCGGTCGAGCGCGGTCACCGGATGGCCCAGCGACGCAAAGAAGCGCGCGTGTCGCCCTGCCCCCGACGCCACGTCGAGCACAGCGCCGCCCGCCTCGACCAGATGCGCCCAGTGGCGCACCCAGCGCGACGGGTCGCCGTTTCCGTGCGAGGAATCGTTCGGCATGGTGGTAACGGGCGTGCTCATCGCTTCAGCACCGCGATCAGTTGTACGACAGGCCCATCGCTTCGCGCACGTCACGCATCGTTTCCGTGGCGAACCTGCGAGCCTTGTCGCAACCGTCGGCGACGATCGCGCGCAACAGCGACGGATCGTCCATGTATTTCTGCGCGCGCTCGAGCATCGGCTGCTGCTCGCGCAGAATCCCTTCGATCACCGGCTGCTTGCATTCGAGACAACCGATACCCGCGGTCCGGCAGCCCTTCTGCACCCATTCGTGCGTGGCTTCGTCCGTGTAGACCTGATGCAACTGCCACACCGGACACTTGTCCGGATCGCCCGGATCGGTGCGGCGCACGCGTGCCGGATCGGTCGGCATGGTGCGAACCTTCTTCGTGATCGTTTCCGCGTCTTCGCGCAGGCCGATCGTGTTGCCGTACGACTTCGACATCTTCTGGCCGTCCAGACCCGGCATGCGCGACGCTTCGGTCAGCATGGCCTGCGGTTCGACCAGAATGATCTTGCGCGACCCTTCGAGGTAGCCGAACAGACGCTCGCGGTCGCTCATCGACAGGCTCTGCGATTCCTGCAACATCGCCCGTGCCTGTTCGAGTGCTTCGTCGTCGCCTTCCTGCTGATAGGCGTTGCGCAGCTCGTGATAAAGCTTGGCGCGCTTGCCGCCCAGCTTCTTGGCCGCTTCATTCGCCTTCTCTTCGAAGCCCGGTTCGCGGCCGTACAGGTAGTTGAAGCGGCGCGCGATTTCACGCGTCATTTCGACGTGCGGCACCTGGTCTTCGCCAACCGGCACGAGCGAGCCGCGATACAACAGAATGTCCGCCGCCATCAGCACCGGATAGCCGAGGAAGCCGTAGGTGGACAGGTCCTTGTCCTTCAGCTTCTCCTGCTGCTCCTTGTAGGTCGGCACGCGTTCGAGCCAGCCGAGCGGCGTGCTCATACCGAGCAGCAGCGCCAGTTCCGCATGCTCGGGCACCTTGCTCTGGATGAAGAGCGTAGCCTGCGCCGGATCGATGCCGGAGGCGAGCCAGTCGACCAGCACGTCCCACACGTTCTTTTCGATCACTTCGGGCGTTTCGTAGTGCGTCGTCAGTGCGTGCCAGTCGACTACGCAGAAGAAACACGGGTATTCGGACTGCAGCCGCACCCAGTTTTTCAGCACGCCGTGATAGTGGCCGAGGTGCAGCGACCCGGTGGGCCGCATGCCGGAGAAGATACGGTCTGGGAACATGGTTATTTAGAAAAGCGAAACAAGTGGAGTCAGGATTGCGGTAATCGCACCGTAGCCGAGCGTCACGAGCGGGCTGAGCCAATAACGCGTGAGCGTGCCCGTCATGACCAACGCCATCACGATGAAAAAGCCGTACGGTTCGAGGCGCGACAGCACGATCGATTGCCGCGGCGGCAACAGCGCCATCAGCACGCGGCCGCCGTCGAGCGGCGGCAGCGGAAACAGGTTGAGCACGCCGAGCACGAGGTTCACGCCGACGCCGGCGGCCGCCATGCGCGTGAAGAAAGGCTCTTCGACGCCAGATACCGCGAGCGCGACGCCGACGAGGCCCCACACCAGCGCCTGCACAAAATTGCAGGCCGGCCCCGCTGCAGCGACCCACAGACTGCCCCAACGCGGATTGCGCAGATTGCCAAAGGCGACCGGCACGGGCTTCGCGTAACCGAACATGAACGCGCCGCTCGTAGCGAAGTACAGCAGCAAGGGAATCGCGATCGTGCCGAGCGGATCGATATGCCGCATCGGATTGATGGAGACGCGGCCGAGCACATACGCGGTGTTGTCGCCAAGCCAGCGCGCGACGTAGCCATGCGCGGCTTCATGCAGCGTGATGGCGAAAATCACCGGCAACGCGTAAACCGCAATGGTTTGTATCAGGGAAGAATCCATAACTCGCTATTGTAACAACGCGATTGCGTGCGTCTGTCCGCTTTCGCTCATGCCGTCTCTTCGAGACCGAATGGCGCAAGAGAACCGCGCCCTGCCCGCACCAGCACTGGCTCGGCGCCGCTCAAATCGACCACGGTGGACGGCTCGCATACGCACGGGCCGCCGTCGATCACCAGGTCCAACTGCTTCTCGAGCCGTTCGCGGATTTCTTCCGGGTCGTTCAGCGGCTCGGTTTCGCCCGGCATGATCAGCGTGGAGCCGAGCAACGGCTGACCGAGCTCTTCGAGAATTGCCAGCGTGATCGCGTGCTCCGGTACCCGCAGGCCGATGGTTTTGCGCGACGGATGCGACAGCCGGCGCGGCACCTCTTTGGTGGCTTGCAGCACAAAGACGTAGGGGCCCGGCGTGACCGACTTGATCAGGCGGTACTGCCGGTTGTCGACCATCGCGAAGTTCGACAGTTCAGAGAGATCGCGCACCAGCAGCGACAGCAGTGCCTTCTCGTCGAGCCCGCGAATGCGCCGCAAGCGCTCGACTGCGTCCTTGTCGTCGAGATGACAGGCAAGCGCATAGCTCGAATCCGTCGGCAACGCGACGACGCCGCCGTCATTGATGATCTGCACGGCCTGTTTAACAAGGCGCGGCTGCGGGTTATCCGGATGAAGCCGAAAGTATTGGGACATTTTGACTAACGGTAGCGACAGGTGGCTGCGGATGGAAGTCGGACGAAAAGTGGCAAGCCGGACAGCAGATCGGGCGAAAGCAAGCCCTCGTCCGAGGGCTTGCGCGCATATCGTGCCGCCGTGGCACGGCGCGCGATCACAGCCAGCGTTCCCAGACGGGCTTCAGATCGGAAGGCAGTGGCGGCAGCGTGCCGAGGTCGACGCGGCCTTCGCCGGGTGCATGGAAGTCGGAACCGCGCGAGGCTTCAAAGCCGAAGCGGCGCGCGACGTCAGCATATTCGCGGTATTGATCCGGCGTATGACTCCCGGTCACCACTTCGATCGCTTTGCCGCCAAGGTCGATGAATTCAGCGAAAAACGCGTCGAATTCAACTGGCGAGTACGCATAGCGGCCCGGGTGCGCAATGATCGCCTCACCGCCGGCCGCCTGAATCCAGCCAACTGCGTCCGCCAGTTTCGCCCAGCGATGCGACACGTAGCCGGGCTTGCCGTCGCCGAGATAGCGGTTGAACACGTCCTGCGTCGAACTGGCATAGCCGCTTTCGACCATGAAGCGCGCAAAGTGCGTGCGCGAAATCATGTCCGGGTTCGAGACGTACTTGAGTGCGCCCTGATAGGCGTCGGGGATGCCAAGCGTGGCCAATTGTTCGCCGATTGCTTCGGCGCGCGCCGCGCGGCCGTTGCGGGTGCGCGCGAGGCCGTCGATCAGCGTTGTGCTGGTCGGATCGACGCCGAGGCCGACTATGTGCACAGTGCGCGACGCCCACGTCACCGATATCTCCACGCCGCTCACGTAGCCCATGCCAAGCGCCTCAGCGGTGCTACGCGCCTCGTGCTGGCCGCCCAGTTCGTCGTGGTCGGTCAACGCCCACAGCGTCACGCCTCCCGCGTGCGCGCGGCGCGCGACATCGGCCGGCGCGAACTGGCCGTCGGAAACGGTGGAATGGCAGTGGAGGTCGGCGTTCATCTTTGTCTTGAGAAGGTTCTGCACTCATTTTACTGCAACGCAGTAAATGGCCGCAGCGCTATCTCGCGTAGTGGACCTCGCATCGAAACCTTTTTGCAAGGTTCAGGCGCAGAAGCCCTCGATCAGCGCGGCCACCTGCTCCGGTTGATCGTGATGCACCATGTGCCCCGCTTCGTCGATGATCTTCCCGCGCCAGTTCGGGAAAGCCTGGAAACGCGCCTTGAATTCGTCGAGCGGAATCTCGCCGGCGATCTGTGCCAGGGTGGGCGAGTTAGCGGCCTCGACGTGCAGTACTTTGGCGCTTGCCTTGCGCCACACGGCCATCACTTCGTCGAGGCGGTACAGCGTCGGCCCGCGCAGCTTGTGTGCCGGATCGGCGAGCAGCATGAAACGCCCTTCTCCGTCCGGTTTCGACCAATGCTGGGCAAGGAACTGCGCGCGCTGCGGAGCGAGGCGCGGGTTGGTCTTGATGAGACGCCCGGCGACGTCGTCCAGCGACGCGTAGCGCTTCAATTGTGGCGGATCGCGCAGTTCGTCGAGCCAGTTGCGCAGGCGCCTGGGCGCTTGCGCCGAGTGCGACGGCGCGAGCCCAAAGCCTTCCAGATCAACCACGCGGCGTACCCGCTCCGGCCGCACGCCCGCATACAGGCAGACGATATTCGCGCCCATGCTGTGGCCGACCAGATTGACTTCGCCGGTCGGTGCATAGTGGTCGAGCAGCGCGTCGAGATCGCCGAGATAATCGTGAATCCAGTAGTTGCCGCCGCCGCGCTCCGCGACCGGCCAATCCGACAGGCCGAAGCCGCGCATATCGGGCGCGATCACCTGCCAGTCGCCGCCCAGCGCGTCGACGACGAACTGGAACGACGCCGCCACATCCATCCAGCCGTGCAGCATGAACAGCATCGGCGCATCCGGATTGCCCCAGCGCCGCACATGCAGACGGATGCCGTGCACGGCGACAAATTCAGACTTGGAGGTATTCATGAACGGCTTGCCCAAAAAAAGAATGGTCGTTCGATTATAACGAGATAGTCGGGCGATGCGTGGGGGCTGACTATGGAAAAAGGCTTCAGTCGCTCATGGCCGGTGGGGCTGGCGGGGCCGGCTGTTCCGCGTTGAGGCCGGCCAACGCGACCAGCTCGGTTTCGTCGAAACCGGCGTCGCGGCGCGCCTCGAAATTGAACGGACCGCGTAATTTCGGTGCGTGATACTGGTCGGCGAGGCGCGTGTAGGTATCGTGCGGGTCGAGGCCGCCCGCGTCGCAGAGATGACGGAACCAGCGGTTGCCGATCAGCACATGGCCGATTTCGTCGCGCAGGATCACGTCGAGAATCGCTGCGGATGCCTGGTCGCCCGCCTGCTGCAAGCGTGCCCGGATCGGCGGCGAGGCGTCGAGGCCACGCGCTTCGAGGGTGCGCGGCACCAGCGCCATGCGCGCCAGCACATCGGCGCGCGTGCGCTCGCACATGTCCCAGAGGCCGTCGTGTGCGGGAAAATCGCCGTAGGCGTGGCCGAATTCCGCCAGCCGCGCGACCAGCAACGAGAAGTGATGCGCCTCTTCGGCGGCGACTTTGAGCCAATCGGTGTAGAACGCGGCGGGCAAGCCGGCGAAACGCCAGACGGCGTCGAGCGCGAGATTGATGGCGTTGAATTCGATGTGTGCCAGCGCATGCAGCAAGACGGCTCGCCCCTCGGGCGATTGCATGCTGCGGCGTTTCAGTTTGCGCGGATCGACCAGTTCCGGGCGCGCGGGACGGCCCGGCAGGTCTGCCGGCTCAGCGAGTTCGAGGTCCGCGGCGCATGCGAGGCTGCCGTCGAGCATTGCGGCGTATAAAGCGCGGGTCGCGGCTGCCTTGGTTGTCGGGTCGATCTCGCGCAATGCGGCTAGCGCCGCGGTGCGCGCGCAATTCGCGCGATCCGAACCATGCTCGGGATTCGATATCGGCAGAGCGGGCGAAACGGACGGAGCAGCGGAATTCATGGCAACCCGGTTGGCAAAGGGCACGGCGGCAAGCAAGACGGGAGGCGCGGCGGTCGTGGCGGTCACCGGAGCCGATGAACGCCGGACGGCCTGCGCCGCCGCCAACCGACCTAAGCACACAACCGTTTACAATACTCGATTCGACCATCTCGCGCGCCTGTTGCACATGACCGGCGGGACAACCCGGTTCATCAGGGCGTTTCGCGCGTTTTCCGGTGTTTTCCTGTGTTTCGGAGCCCCGCTTTGCAGCCCGGCCCGTTTCGCAGCCCCGGCCAATCCGCGCAGCGCGCCGCGACCGATCAAGAGGAGACTCCGTGACAATTTATAAGCTTGGCGAAGCAGCCCCGACCATCCATGAAAGCGTGTTCGTCGCGGATTCGGCGAACATTATCGGCAATGTGACGCTTGAGGAAAATTCGAGCGTCTGGTTCGGCGCGACGCTGCGCGGCGACAACGAGCCGATCACGCTCGGCGCCGGCAGCAACGTCCAGGAAAACGCGGTGCTGCACACCGACCCCGGCTTCCCGCTGAAGATCGAGCCGAATGTGACGATCGGCCACCAGGTCATGCTGCACGGCTGCACGATCAAGGAAGGCTCGCTGATCGGAATTCAGGCGGTGGTCTTGAATGGTGCGGTAATCGGCCGCAACTGTCTGGTCGGAGCGGGCGCCATCGTCACCGAAGGCAAGGTATTTCCCGACAATTCGCTGATTCTCGGCGCGCCCGCCAAAGTGGTGCGCGAGCTGACCGAGACGGATATCGCCAATATGCAGCGCGGCACGGCAAGCTATGCCGAGCGCCGCGAATATTTCAAGGCGCAGCTAGTGCGCATCGGCTAATCAGCCGGAGCGCGCGGCGCGCAAGGCGCAGCATCAGGCTGCGTCATTCGACCGAGGAAAAGTTGTGAGCGACCAGTTGCAAAAATTCATGTTCAGCGCGGCGCCGGTGCGCGGCGAGATCGTTTCGCTGCGCAATACGTGGCAGGAAGTGCTGACGCGCCGGGACTACCCGGCGCCCGTACGGACGATTCTGGGCGAGATGATGGCCGCGTGCGCGCTGCTTTCGGCGAACCTCAAGTTCGACGGCACGCTCGTCATGCAGATTTTTGGCGACGGGCCAGCCAAGATGCTGGTGGTGCAATGCAGCTCCGACCTGTCGATGCGCGCTACCGCCAAGCTCTCCGGCGAAGCGGCCAATACGATCGACGACGCCACCTCCATGATCGACCTGGTCAACGCAAGCGGCCATGGCCGCTGCGTGATCACGCTCGACCCGCGCGACAAGCAGCCCGGCCAGCAGCCGTATCAAAGTATCGTCCCGCTGTCGGGTGTGGACGGCCCGCTCAAGTCGATGTCCGAAGTGCTCGAGCACTACATGCATCACTCGGAGCAGCTCGACACGCGCCTGTGGCTTGCGGCAAACACGGAGCGCGCGGTCGGCATGCTGCTGCAAAAGCTGCCGGGTGACGGCGGCATCGTCCCACATCCGGGCGACCTGGACGCGGACACATGGGAGCGCGTCTGCACGCTCGGCGGCACGATGTCGCAAGACGAACTGTTGAAGGAAGAACCGGAAACGATTTTCCGCCGTCTCTTCTGGCAGGAGAATGTGCAGCATTTCGAGCCGGCTACGACGCGTTTCGAATGCAGTTGTTCGCGTGAAAAAGTCGGCGCCATGTTGAAAATGCTGGGCCGCGAGGAAGTGGACAGCGTGATCGAAGAGCGCGGCCACGTCGAGATTCATTGCGAATTCTGTAATCAACGGTACGAATTCGATCCGGTCGACGTCGCGCAACTTTTTGTCGCCAATGCGCTCTCACAAGGCGTGACCCCGGCGGCCGACCAGCGGCACTGAAGCGGCCGCGGCGGTTCATTACGCTGGCATTGCGGTAGTAAAAATGACGCGCCGTTCGCTGCCTTTTCGGGCTCGGGTGGCGCGTTATCGTCGATCATTGCGCTGGATCGTCGGCGGTGCGTGCTGCGCGTGTTTTGCTTAGGCATCCGACCGATGGAGATAAAAATGAACCTCCCTACTTCGTTGAAGCATTGCATGCGTACGTTCGCCGTGATGACGGTCATCGGCGGCAGCGCTGCGCTGACGGGTTGCGTGATGGACCCGCCGGGCCCATCGCCGATTTATAGCCGGTTGCCGGCCGATCAGTCGGGCATGGCAGGCAGCGCGCGGCCGCTCACGCCTGAAGAGCGCGAGCGCTACGATGCGATCGACCGTCAGGTGCTGTCCGATCAGAATCAGGCCATTGCCGCCGAAAACGCTGCTCAAGCGTACTCACGCTATTACTCGCCACCCGTCAGCGTGTACGGCAGTTACTATGGCGGCGGTTGGGGTCGTGGCTGGGGCACGAGTGTCGGCGTGGGCTATTCACCGTATTGGGGCTGGTAAGCCGAAGCGTGCACGCGCGAACGGTAAGCATGCCGATACGGCGACCCGACGGAGCGGCAGGCATCACAGGCAAATAAAAAGCCGCGGATCTTGTGGATCAGCGGCTTTTTTTCGTCTTCCTGCGAGCTTTTACGCTCGTTCCTGCGTTTTGTTTCGCGTTCAATTGCGAGCTCAACCAGCCTGAACAAACTCAGTGCGTGGCCTTCTTCTCTGTCGCCACCTTACCGCCACGCTTGCGCTCCGGCTTCGCGCGCGACTCCGGATTCGGCACCATATGCAGCGGCGCCGCCGACACCACACCGCGCGTAGACGTGGCAACCGAAGGCGTGTTCGCAGCCGGCAACGGCGCGTTCGGCGCAACGAACTGCACGAACACCTCGCTGTCCTTCACCATGCCCATTTCGTAACGCGCCCGCTCTTCCACTGCGGCCGTACCGTTCTGCAAATCCTGAACTTCGCCCTGGATACGCTCATTGCGCAGCTTCGAATCGGTGTTCTTCTGCAGTTGCTGCGCCAGTTGCTGCTGCAACTCGTGCACGCGCAACCAGCCGCCGTGTCCCCACCAGAGCGGGTACTGGATCAGCGCCAGTAGAACGATCAGGACAGCAGTGACAAGCCGCATGAAGTAAGCACAATAAATACACGCCGCCCTGCGATATACGCAGGGCGGCGGGGTCAATCAGAAACGAAGGATAACCGGGTCATCGGTCGGCGCTAGCAGCCAGGCGATTAGCGCAGATTGTAGAACGCCGACTTGCCCGGGTAGCTGGCGATATCACCGAGGTCTTCTTCGATACGCAGCAACTGGTTGTACTTCGAGATGCGGTCCGAACGCGACAGCGAACCCGTCTTGATCTGGCCGGCGTTCAGGCCGACTGCGATATCCGCAATCGTCGAATCTTCGGTTTCGCCCGAGCGGTGCGAGATCACAGCCGTGTAGCCGGCGCGCTTCGCCATTTCGATCGCCGCGAAGGTTTCCGTCAGCGTACCGATCTGGTTGATCTTGATCAGGATCGAGTTGGCGATGCCCTTCTCGATGCCTTCCTTCAGGATGCGCGTGTTGGTGACGAACAGATCGTCGCCCACCAACTGGATCTTCTTGCCGAGCTTGTCGGTCAGGATCTTCCAGCCGGCCCAGTCGCTTTCGTGCATGCCGTCTTCGATCGAGACGATCGGGAATTTGTCGGCCAGGTTCGCCAGGTAGTCGGCGAATTCCGTCGACGACAGTTGCAGGCCTTCGCCCGCCAACTGGTACTTGCCGTCGTGGTAGAACTCGCTCGCTGCGCAGTCGAGTGCCAGCAGTACGTCTTCACCAGCGCGGTAGCCAGCCTTTTCAATGGCTTGCAGGATGGTCGACAGGCATTCGTCGTTGCTGCCGAAGTTCGGTGCGAAGCCGCCTTCGTCGCCCACTGCCGTGCTCATGCCGCGATCCGACAGGATCTTCTTCAGCGCGTGGAACACTTCGGCGCCGCAGCGCAGTGCTTCGCGGAAGGTCGGCTGGCTGACCGGCACGATCATGAATTCCTGGATGTCCAGGCTGTTGTTTGCGTGCGCGCCGCCGTTGACGATATTCATCATCGGGACCGGCAGTTGCATTGCGCCCGAGCCGCCGAAGTAGCGGTACAGCGGCAGACCGGCTTCTTCAGCCGCAGCCTTGGCGACGGCCATCGACACGGCCAGCATCGCGTTCGCGCCGAGGCGCGACTTGTTGTCGGTGCCGTCGAGTTCCAGCAGGGTCTTGTCGAGGAAGGCCTGCTCGGAAGCGTCGAGGCCCATGATCGCTTCGGAGATTTCGGTGTTGATGTGCTCGACGGCCTTCAGCACGCCCTTGCCGCCGTAACGGCCGGCTTCGCCGTCGCGCAGTTCGATCGCTTCGCGCGAACCCGTCGATGCACCCGACGGCACCGCAGCGCGGCCCATCGTGCCCGATTCGAGCAGCACGTCGCATTCGACGGTGGGGTTGCCTCGCGAATCGAGAATCTCTCGACCGATGATATCTACGATAGCACTCATGGTTTCCTCAAGAAATGACGTTGAATTCTTTACTGTGAAACTGCACCGGGCGTGTCGATCCGGAGTTAGCGCTTCAGCGCTCCTGTCTCATGCAGCGCACCGGTCTCCCCAGCACACTACGCGCACCCTGATGCTTTCGACGACCATTGCGTGCATTCGCCGCGTGCCGATGATACCGATGGAGCCCATTGTGCAGCCCGATCATGACACGCCGCGAACGCCTGAATCAGTTGAAATCGCTTTCGAGGAACGGCGCACGCTTGACGGCCTGGTCAAGCGTAACAAGCGTTTCGAGCAGATCGGCCATGCGATGCAACGGCACCGCGTTCGGACCGTCCGACTTGGCTTCCGAAGGCTTCGGATGAGTTTCCATGAAGAGACCCGCCACACCCGTCGCCACTGCGGCACGCGCCAGCACCGGTACGAATTCGCGCTGACCGCCCGAGCTCGTGCCCTGCCCGCCCGGCAACTGCACCGAGTGGGTGGCGTCGAACACGACCGGCGCGTTGGTTTCGCGCATGATCGCAAGCGATCGCATGTCCGACACGAGGTTGTTATAGCCGAACGACACGCCGCGCTCGCACGCCATGAAGCGGTCTTCCGAGAGACCTGCTTCACGCGCCGCATCACGCGCCTTGTCGATCACATTCTTCATGTCGTGCGGTGCGAGAAACTGGCCTTTCTTGATGTTGACCGGTTTGCCCGAACGCGCGCAAGCATGGATGAAGTCGGTTTGACGGCACAGGAAAGCGGGCGTTTGCAGGACGTCGACCACCGACGCAACCTGCTCGATCTCGTGCTCGGCATGTACGTCGGTCAGCACCGGCAAACCGAGCTGACGCTTCACTTCCGACAGGATGCGCAAACCTTCGTCCATGCCCAGACCGCGGAACGACTTGCCGCTGCTGCGGTTGGCCTTGTCGTACGACGATTTGTAGATGAACGGAATGTTCAGCTTCGCGCAGATTTCCTTCAGCCGGCCTGCCGTGTCGATCGTCATCTGTTCGGATTCGACGACACAGGTGCCTGCGATCAGGAAAAACGGCTTGTCGAGCCCGATTTCGAAATCGCCCAGTTTCATGCTTTCTCCCCAACTTCGTTCACCGCGCGCGACTGCTGATGCGCGAGCGCCGCTTCGACGAACGACTTGAACAGCGGATGGCCGTCACGCGGCGTGGACGTGAATTCCGGGTGGAACTGCACGCCGACGAACCACGGGTGCATGCTGCGCGGCAATTCCATCATTTCCGGCAGATCTTCACTCGGGGTACGGGCGCTGATGATAAGCCCACCGGCTTCGAGCTGGGGCACGAAGCGGTTATTGACTTCATAACGGTGGCGATGGCGTTCGTTCACATCCTTGCCATAGATCTCTTCGGCCATCGTGCCGGGCTTGATCGGGCAACGTTGCGAACCGAGGCGCATCGTGCCGCCCAGATCCGATTCTTCCGTGCGCTTCTCGACCTTCCCTTCGCGGTCGTACCACTCGGTGATCAGCGCGACCACGCGGTTCTCGGTTTCCTGATCGAACTCGGTGCTGTTCGCATTCTTCAGGCCGACCACGTCACGGGCAAATTCGATCACGGCCAGCTGCATGCCGAGGCAGATGCCCAGATACGGCACCTTCGCTTCACGCGCATAGCGGATCGCGGCAATCTTGCCTTCGGTGCCACGACGGCCGAAGCCGCCCGGCACGAGCACCGCATCGAGATGCTTGAGGCTGTCGACGCCTTGCGTCTCGACTTCTTCCGAATCGATGTACTGGATGTTGACCTTGGTCGCCGTATGCATCGACGCATGGCGCAGCGCTTCGATCAGCGACTTGTACGACTCGGTCAGATCGACATACTTGCCGACCATGCCGATCGTAACTTCGTGCTGCGGGTGTTCGAGCTTCTCGACGAGGTTCGACCACATCGACAGATCGGCCGCCTTCGGCGTGAGTTTGAGCTCTTCGCAGATGATCGCGTCCAGGCCCTGGTCGTGCAGCATCTGCGGAATCTTGTAGATGCTGTCGGCGTCCCACACGGAAATCACCGCGTCTTCGGGCACGTTCGAGAACATCGAAATCTTCGCGCGCTCGTCGTCCGGAATCGGGCGGTCGGCGCGGCACAGCAGGACGTGCGGCGAAATACCGATTTCGCGCAGCTTCTGCACGCTGTGTTGCGTAGGCTTGGTTTTCAGCTCGCCTGCGGTGGCGACCCAGGGCACCAGCGTGAGGTGCACGAAGCAGGCGCTGTTGCGGCCCATGCGCAGGCTCATCTGACGCGCGGCCTCGAGGAACGGCAGCGATTCGATGTCACCTACGGTGCCGCCCACTTCGACGATCGCGACATCCGGCTCACCGCACGTCGCAGAAGCTGCGCCGCGCTCGATGAATGCCTGGATTTCGTTAGTAATGTGCGGAATGACCTGCACCGTCTTGCCGAGATAATCGCCGCGGCGTTCCTTGCGGATCACCGATTCGTAAATCTGGCCCGTGGTGAAGTTGTTGGCCTTGCGCATCTTGGTGCTGATGAAGCGCTCATAGTGGCCGAGGTCGAGGTCAGTCTCCGCTCCGTCTTCCGTTACGAACACTTCGCCGTGTTGAAACGGGCTCATCGTGCCGGGGTCGACATTGATGTAGGGATCGAGCTTGAGGAGGGTGACTCTGAGACCGCGCGATTCGAGGATCGCGGCGAGGGAAGCGGCGGCAATACCCTTGCCGAGGGAAGATACTACGCCGCCGGTGACGAAAACATATTTGGTCATCGCTGGATGCTCGCGGGAAAAACGGATTATACCGTAAAGCAGGGTCTCAACCCAGCAAAATCCGAGCGACATCTGCATGCGCCGATGCTACGGTGGCGGCAATCGCCGTGCGCCGATCATGCACTGTTTTCACGGCGCCGCCCAACCGCATTTGCACGCCGCGCCGCCACGGCGGCCCCAGCGGGGCGCATACAAGCAGACCACCGCGCCGACGAACTCGCGCGCGGCGCAACGCATGGCCCTAAGCCACCCGCTCCAGTTCGCGCAACATCCGCTGCACGGCACGCGCGGTTTCAAGCGGCTTTTCCATTGGATACAGATGGCTGCCTTCGATCCATTCCACATGGCCGCCCGTCGCGCGGCGGGTGGCCTCCAGACCCGCCTGGCGCACTTCCTTTGAATGCGTGCCGGCGATGAACCCCACCGGCACCGGCGCGCCGCGCGCAAGTCGGGGCCCAAGCGTATGCGGCAAGGTCTTATAGATCTGATACTCGGTGCGCCGGTCGAAAGCGAGCGACCGGCCGCCGTCGGGCGAACTCTGCGGAATGCCGAAGTCGATGTAATCGGACAGCATGCGCTCGTCCCAGCGCGCGAATGCCGGCTTCGAATGAAAGTGCCGCCACGCCTCGTCGCGGCTCGCCCACTGCGTGCGGCGCGCGCGGGTGGCGGCCGCGGGCGAGAGGCGCTCGTCGAGTCCGGTCCATTGCGACACCCGCAACATGCTGCTGCGCCAACCGGCGATCACGGGCGAATCGAGCATCACCACGCCCTTTACCCACTGCGGCTTCTTCAGCGCGGCCATCAGCGACAGATAGCCGCCCAGCGAATGGCCGACCAGCCATACCGGTCGCTCGTAGGCACGGCCGACGTCGTCGAGCAACTGCTCGACCAGATGCGGCCAGTCTTGCGTGACCGGATAACGCGCGTCGTGGCCGATGCGCTCGATCGAGCGCAGTTCGTAATCATCGGCGAGTTCGGCGAAGATTGTCCGGTACGTCGACGCCGGGAAACCGTTCGCGTGCGAGAAGTGGATGATGTTTTTCAACTGCTGCTATCTCCGTTCTGTTTTGGCGCTCGAGCTTTGGGCCTCGCTTTTCGTGCAGGCTCCAGGCCCGGCGGCGCATTTGTTTTATCTGTGCGGCCGGCAATCCATCAGCGATCCATCCAGTAGCGGCGCTGCGTGTCACGATAGCGCTCGAGCGTCAGTGCAGCGCCATTCAACCCTGCGCTAACTCCCGTGCTTGCCTCGGGGCCGGTGTTCGGATCGGGACCCCGGCTGAATTCCGGGCTGACGTCGACCCGCACCGCGCCGTCCGCATCGCTGCGCGCAAGCTCGATGTGCCGTGCCTTGTAGCGCTCGAATACACCCGCGTTCGGATGATGAAAACGGTTGCGATAGCCTACCTGAAATAGCGCGATGAGCGGGTCGATAGAGTCGAGGAACGGCTCGGTCGACGAGGTCTTGCTCCCGTGATGCGGCACGACCAGCACCTGAGCGCGCAGCGCGCCCCGATCGCGCGCGAGCAGGATCCGTTCGACCGGCGCTTCGATGTCAGCCGCCAGCAAGGCCGCCATGCGTGGCGTCGCCGTTTGAACACTTCCGACCGGCATGCTCCCGACAGCCGCCCTGCCCTTCGCAAGCGACACACCCTCCGCGGCCGGCAGGCTCGCCATGACAGGCGAGCTCATTGCAGCAGGCAAGGTACTCACCCGCAATACGCAGCAATGCGCATTCGGTTTGCCCTGCAGCGGCCCGGCATCCGGCCAGAGCATCGCGAACTCGACGCCGTCCCATTGCCAGCGCTGCCCCGCCGCACAGGGCAGCGTATCCGCGCCGTGTTGCTTTGCGTTCGACCACAGCGGATTCGTCGGCGCCAATGCCGCCACCATCTGACGTACCTCGATCGCGTCCAGTACAGCCGGCGCGCCGCCCGAATGGTCGGAATCGGCATGGCTGATGATCAGCGTATCGAGCGCCGTGACGCCACGAGCCTGCAAAAACGGCACGACAACCCGCTCGCCCGCGTGCGTCGACTCCGGCCCTGGACCGGTATCGAACAGCAGCGTGTGATGCGCCGTTTCGACCAGTACCGAGGTGCCTTGTCCAATGTCCAACGCCGTCAGACGGAAGCTGCCATACGGCGGCCCGGACGGCGCCGGCAACAAAAGCGGCAGCCACGTGAGCGGTGCGGCCCAGCGCAATGGCCAGCCGCGTGGCGCCAGACACCAGAGGACGCCGACCGCCGCTGCGGCGAGCGGCCATGCGTGCGGCTGCGGCAACCGCCAGAGCGCCCATGCCGGACCGGACAGCATCTGCAAACCTGCGGTCAGCAGATCGAGCAAGCTATGCGCGGCGCGAAAGGCGTGGGCGTCGAATGGCGCGGGCAACGCGACGCCCGCCAATACCGCCGGCGTCACCAGCAGACTCACCCACGGAATCGCGAAGGCATTCGCGAGCGGGCCGATCAACGGAATCTGCGCGAACCAGTAGACGGTGAGCGGTGCAAGCGCGACGGTCACCGCGAACTGCACATGCGCGGCGTTACGCAGGCGTTCACCAAAAGCGCGCACGCGGCGGCCCAGACCGGACCACAGGCGCGCGAGCCTTGTCGGCGCCGCGCCGCCCTCACCCTCTTCGTCGCGACGCTGCTCGTGATCCTGCATGCGGGGCCGTCCCGACATCGCGAACAGAATCGCCGCCACCGCACAGAACGACAGCCAGAATCCCGCCGACACGACCGCCCACGGATCGATCAGCAGCACCAGGCCGAGCGCCCACGCCAGCACCACCGATCGCGGGACGTTACGGCCGCTGATAAACGCGAGCGCCACCACACCCGCCATCCACAGCGCGCGCTGCGCCGGCACGTTGAAACCGGCCAACGCCGCATGCAGCCCCGCGAACAATGCACCGCCCGTCACCGCGACGATTTGCGCGGGCAGCAGCAACGGCCAGTTGCGACCGATGAACCCCGAGCGCCGCCACACTGCACCGGCGAGCCACGCCGCAAGGCCGGCGACAAAGCCAATATGTAAACCCGAAATCGCCACGAGATGACTGGTGCCCGTGCCACGCATCAGCAGCCAGTCGGCCGCGCTGACTTCGTCCTGCGCGCCAATGGCGAGCGCCACCACGATCCCACGATGCGGTGCGTCGGCGAGCACCGTGTCGATGCGCGCACGCAGCACGGCGCGCCAGCGATCGACCGTGACGCTGACGCCACGCGCGTTGCCCGGCAAACGCACCGCTCGAGCCGGTGCGCTGACATAGCCGGTAGCGCGCACATTGCGCGCCAGCAAACTGGCTTCGGCATCGCGCACGCCGAAGTTCGCATTGCCATGCGGGCGTTTGAGCCGCACGGTCAGACGCCAGCGTGCGCCTGGCTCGAGCAACGGCGGGGGTGCGTCCTCGGCAATCCAGGACAGTTGAATCACGCGCGGAAAAGCGGCGATCGGTGCGTCGACCGAATCGACCGGGTCGGCCGAATCGACTTCGAAGAGAAAGCGCGCGCCCTTGTCGTCGCGTGAAGGCAGACCCTTGATGCTGCCGACGACGTCGATATCGCGCCCTTCCCATGCACTCGGCAAGCTCACCGCGAGCCGCATTTCTGCACGCCACGCGGCATAGCCGAAACCCACGCATAAGGCTGCAATCCACAACGCGCCCCAGCCGACGCATGCGCGCACGCGTGCGCTGAACAAGACATGGGATAGGCGCGAATTTGCAACTGCCGTATGCGCGGCGGCGATTACAAAAACACCGCAGCGCAATCCGCCCGACGTCTCGCTCCGCCCGTCGCTCGAAGCACTGTTACGCCCTTCGCCCGAAGCACCGTGGCGCAATCCCCACACCGCCACAAGACTCGTAATGCACCCAAGCAGCACCAGGGCACACCATCCACCCCAATCCGGCAACGCCGCCTGCCGCTGCAACCCGATCACACCCAACGCAAACCCGCACCACCATGCCCGCATCCGCCCTCCGCCCCCGCCTTCCAGCCATCGCCGAAGGGCGCAACGCACAGCGAGCAGGCATCAGCAGGCCCGGCAGGCGTGTGTTCCGCCCGGCGCGAACCACTCAAACCATCGCGTTCAATTATGCAGAGGAAAGTGCGAGCCGCGGCAGCGCGGCGAGCGCGTTAGCCGTTGTGCCTAGGGCGGCTTCGTCGGCGGTCATGCCGCGCAGTTGCGCGAGGCCCGCGCCGATGCCCGGAATCTGTTCGGGCGAGTTGCGCTGCTTGTACATCCACGAAGGAGCGATGTCTGGCGCATCGGTCTCGACGACCAGCGCGTCGAACGGCAGTTGCTCCGCAAGGCGGCGGATTTGCCGCGCCCGCTCGAAGGTCAGATTGCCGCCGAAACCGAGATGCATGCCCTGGTCAATATAGGCCTGAGCCTGCTGGAAACTGCCGTTGAAAGCGTGCGCGATGCCGCGGTGGATCTGATGCCGCCGCAGCCCTTTGATAACCTGGTCCTGCGATTTGCGCACGTGGCAAATCACCGGCAGATCGAATTCGCGCGCCAGTTGAAGTTGACCGTTGTAGAAGAACTGCTGACGCGCATCGTCGAGACCTTCGACGAAATAATCGAGGCCGATCTCGCCGATGCCGACGAACAACGGATCGTCGAGACTCGCCTCGATTTCCGCGCGCAGCAGTTCGAGATCGTGCTCCTGCGCGCCCGGCGTGAAAAGCGGATGGATGCCGAGCGCATACGCGCCGCCGTCGATGCGGTGCGCCAGTTCGCGCACCGTCGTGAAGTTCTCGCGACCGATCGCGGGAATCACGATGCGCGCTACGCCTGCCTGACGCGCCGCATGGGCGACTTCATCGCGATCGGCGTTGAATTCGGAAGCGTCAAGATGGCAGTGCGTATCGATCCACATGGCGCGCCTCGCTAGTGACAGAGGTGGCAAAGCATCGCTCACATTCCACGCGACAATTAAACCGGCACAGGCGGCTCTTCGTGCAACACGCCGTCCCGCAAGCGCATGATCCGGTCGCAACGACCCGCCAGTTCCGGATCGTGCGTCACGATCACGAAGCTGGTGTCGAGCGTTTGCGACAGTTCGAGCATCAGATTGAACACGGTGTCCGCAGTGCCGCCGTCCAGATTGCCGGTGGGTTCGTCGGCGAGAACGCACGCGGGCTTCGTCACCAGCGCCCGCGCGATCGCGACCCGTTGACGCTCGCCGCCCGACAGCTCGCCTGGACGATGCTTCGCGCGATGCCCCATGCCGACGCGCTCCAGCACCGCAAGCGCTTCGCGCCGCGCGGCTTCGGTCGTCATGCGGCGAATCCGCAACGGCATGGCGACATTGTCGAGCGCCGTGAATTCCGGCAGCAGATGATGGAACTGATACACGAAACCGAGTGCGCGATTGCGCAGGTCGTTACGTTCGCGTTCGGAGAGCTTCGTGAATGGCTTGCCCATCACCGAAACATGGCCCGCACTCGGATCGTCAAGGCCACCGAGCACATGCAGCAGCGTGCTCTTGCCGGAACCCGACGCGCCGACGATCGCCAGCTTTTCGCCCCGCCGCACGTTTAATTCCGCGTTGTTCAGCACCTGCACATTGAGGCCGCCCTGCACGAACGACTTCGAAACGCCGGTTGCTTCCAGCACATAGGGATACAGCGCGGTGTCTTCAGAATTCATGGATACGCTAGCGGAACGGTCATTCATAGCGCAGTGCCTCCGCAGGACGGACTTTCGCACCACGCCAGCTCGGGTAAAGGGTCGCCAGCGCCGACATCAGGAACGCGATGATGCCGATTCGCGCGACGTCGGCGGGAATCAGTTCGGACGGCAGTTCGCTGATGAAATACACGGACGGCGGCAGGAACTGCACGCCGAGCAGATGTTCGATCATCGGCACGAGCCACGGAATGCTCCACGCGATCAGGCAGCCGAGCGCGACGCCGGTCGCCGTGCCGATAAAGCCGATGGTCACGCCCTGCACCACGAAAATCTTCATGATCGAGCCAGGCTGCGCGCCGAGCGTGCGCAGAATCGCGATGTCAGCCTGCTTGTTGGTCACCGTCATCACCAGCGACGACACCAGATTGAACGCCGCCACCGCGATGATCAGCGTGAGGATGATGAACATCATGCGTTTTTCGATCTGCACCGCCGAGAACCAGGTCTTGTTCTGCTGGGTCCAGTCGCGGATGTACAGATCGCCGGACAGGCTGCGCGCCAGTTGATGCGCGACCTCCGGCGCCCGCTGCATGTCGGTCAGGCGCAGCCGCACGCCGGTTGGCGCGGGTAGCCGGAACAGCGCCTGCGCATCCTTGATGTTGATCAGCGCGAGCGTGCTGTCGTATTCGTAATGCCCCGACTCGAAGATGCCCACCACCGTGAACTGTTTCAGCCGTGGCAGCATGCCAGCGGGCGTGATCGTGCCTTCAGGCGCGACCAGCGTGATCTTGTCGTTGACCGTCACACCGAGATTGGTGGCGAGGTCCGCACCCAGCACGATGCCGAAGTCGCCCGGAACGAGGTCGGTCAGCTTGCCGCCCTTCATTTCTTTACCGATGTCGGATACTTCGGGCTCGAGCGACGGTTCGACGCCGCGCAGCGCCACGCCGCTCACGGCGTCCTGACGTGTGAGCAGCGCCTGCGCTTCAACATACGGCGCCGCGCCGATCACTTCCTTGTTCTGGCGGGCTTCCTTCGCGGTCAATTGCCAGTCGGGCATCGAACCGGTCGGCGAAAAAATCTCGACGTGCGCCAGGACCGACAGCATCCGGTCGCGCACCTCTTTCTGGAAACCGTTCATCACGGACAACACGACGATCAGCGCCGCGACACCGAGCGCGATGCCCGACATCGACACGAGCGCGATGAAAGAAATGAAGCCGTTACCGGTCGTGCGTTTGCCGGCGCGGGTGTAGCGCCAGCCAATCTGCCATTCGTAGGGAAATTTCAAGCGAATCCTTTTCTGCGTTCTTCGTCTGCTCATGGCCCTTTGCCGTGCACGACGGCGGCAACCTGAGCCTGTTGCGCCTGTCATGCGGCATGAGCGTCGTGATCATTGGTGTCGCGGCAACCCGGATGGTTCCGGTATGACGTTCCGGCGCCTCCGGGTGCCTTACGGCGTCGTTAGCAAACCCCGCGCTACCGAAGCGACCCCGACGCCATGGTTGCCGCCGCCGTCAATCAAGCGCGAAGTTTGCCATACAATGCCGCGCCCTCGCGCAAAGGCCTTGCACACGGGGCTCACGGCGGGCGCAACCCGCTGCTGCCGCCCCTGAACCCGGGACTCGAGGCGAAAGCCGGCCCTACTGCCGCCTTGATCTGACTCGCCCGCTAACGCAAGTTGTAATGGCGGCGCAGATCGTTGATGATCCCGGCCGCCTGACTGGTCGCGGCGTCGCGCACCTCTGCATCTTTACGGTCGCGATGCAGATGGGTGATATCCCAGTTACAGCCTTCCTCGTCCTCGACGGTCTCATGGAATCCGGTCGGGATCCAGCCGGTCGTGGCCGGGTTGGCGTTGAGCGCCTGTACGACTAATCCAAGCAGTTCCTGCTCGGTTTTCAGTTCACGCGACATGTCGGTCTCCCTCGTCATGCGCGCGGTGCCGCCGCGCCCGGCTGCTGCCACCCGCGGGGCTCGGGCGCACTGCCCGAATCCGCCGATATGGTCTGAATACTCGCACTCTTTGCCCTACAATGCGCAGCATCATGCACGCCAACCGTCTTCATCTTCTCCTGCCCTTCGCGCTGCCCGCCGCAGCGGATGCCTCTACCGCGCTGCACGATATCCAGAGTCCGGCCCTGGACCGGCTGATCGCCCGCGCGACGCCGGTCGAACGGGTGATCGGCGAAGATTTTCAGCGCACGCTGCCGCACGAGCGCTGGGTGGCGCGCCAGTTCGGCGCGCTCCCCAGCGGCGCGGCGGCCGCCGACGAAGCGCCGCTCGCGCCGTACATGCTGCGTGCCGACGGCGGCGAGCCCGGCAACGCCACGTGGGCCTGCGTGCAACCCGTGCATGTGCGCATCGCGCACGACCATCTGGTGCTGATCGATCCGGCCTCGCTCGATCTCACCGACGACGAAGCCAGCGTGCTGCTGGCAGTCGCCCGGCCGTTGATCGAGGAACTCGGCGTGCGTATCGAAGCGCCGAAGCCCACACGCTGGTATTTGTCGGGCGATGGCTTCGGCACGCTGGCAGGCGCGTCGCCATTGCGTGCGAGCGGCCGCAACATCGAAATCTGGCTGCCGCACGAAGCGCATTCCGGCGACCGTTCGCGCGCCTGGATGAAGCTGCAGAACGAAGTGCAGATGGCATGGTTCGAACATCCGGTCAATGAAGCGCGCGAGGCGCGCGGCTTGCCATCTGTCAACTCGATCTGGTTTCACGCACAGGGTGCCATGCAACCGGTAAGGAGCCCGTTCGCGCGGGTGTTCTCCGACGCCGCGGCCACGCGCGGCCTCGCCATCACTGCGGGCGTTGCGGCCGCTGCGCCGCCGGCGTCGTTTGCGGCACTGCGGGCCGCCACCGAGGCGGGCGGCGCCTCGGGCAACACCTCACGCGGCACGTCGAACGGCGCGTCCGCGGTCAGCACAAGCTCGAATGCAACCGCCGGCGGCAACGCCAACACCAACGGCGCCACGCTGGTTGAACTCGATCCCTTTTCCGCGCCCTACATCGAGCAGGACTGGGCGCGCTGGAACGACGCTTTCGCCGCGTTGCAAACCGACTGGTTCGAACCGGCGCTGGAAGCGCTGCAGTCGGGCGAGCTCGCCGAACTCAGCCTGACGCTGTGCGGCGATACCGGCTCGGTGACGCTCACGATCACGCGCGGCGACTTGCGCAAATTCTGGCGGCGGCGCGTGCTCGCCTCGCTGTTCATCGAATGATTTAACGAATGATCCACGGCCTTTCCGAATGACTCGAATCGTTACGCGCGCCGCTTCACCTGTCGACGCTGAAATCCTCACTCGCCACGGCCTGCATCCGGTGCTCGCGCGCCTGTACGCCGCGCGCGGCGTGTGCATGCCCGATGAAATCGAAACCGGTCTCGCGCGGCTCGTGCCACCCGCCGGGCTCAAAGGCTGCGAAGACGCCGCCGTGCTGCTCGCCGATGCGATTCAAGGCAAACGCCGCATGCTGGTGGTCGCCGACTACGACTGTGACGGCGCCACCGCCTGCGCGGTCGCGGTGCGCGGCCTGCGCATGTTCGGCGGCCAGATCGAGTATCTGGTGCCGAACCGCTTCGAGTACGGTTATGGCCTGACGCCCGAGATCGTCGCGCTGGCCGCCCGCAGTGCGTCGGGCAAACCGGAACTGCTGATTACGGTCGATAACGGCATCGCCAGCGTCGACGGCGTAGAAGCGGCCAATGCGCTCGGCATCGACGTGCTGGTCACCGATCACCACCTTCCCGGCGACGAACTGCCCGCGGCCCGCGCCATCGTCAATCCAAACCAGCCGGGCTGCACGTTCCCGAGCAAGTGCATCGCGGGTGTCGGCGTGATGTTTTATGTGCTGCTGGCATTGCGCGCGGAATTGCGCCGTCGCGGCGCCTTCAACGGCGATTTCCCGGAGCCGCGTCTGGATGGCCTGCTGGATCTGGTCGCGCTCGGCACGGTCGCCGACGTGGTCAAGCTCGACGGCAATAACCGCGTGCTGGTCGCGCAAGGTCTGCAGCGGATTCGCAAAGGCAAGATGCAGCCGGGCATCGCCGCCCTCTTTCGCGCCGCCGCGCGCGACGCCCGCAGCGCGTCGGGTTTCGACCTCGGTTTCGCGCTCGGGCCGCGCCTGAACGCGGCCGGCCGCCTGTCCGACATGTCGCTCGGCATCGAATGCCTGACCACTGACGACATCGGCCGCGCATGGGATCTCGCCCAGCAGCTCGACACCATGAACCGCGAACGCCGCGAGATCGAAGCCGGCATGCAGCAGCAGGCGCTCGAAGACCTCTCCGCGATCAATCCCGACGGCGCGACCACCATCACGCTATTCAATCCGGGCTGGCACCAGGGCGTGATCGGTATCGTCGCCGGACGGTTGAAGGAGAAATTCCACCGGCCGTCGTTCACGTTCGCGCTCGCCGACGACAGCGGTCAGCTTGTCAAAGGCTCGGGCCGTTCGATTTCGGGCTTCCATCTGCGTGATGCGCTCGATCTGATCTCGAAGCGCGAGCCGGGCCTGATCGTCAAATTCGGCGGCCACGCAATGGCCGCGGGCCTGACGATGGCCGCCGCCGACGTGCCACGCTTCACCGCCGCGTTCGAAGCGGTTGGGCGCGAATGGCTCTCCGAAGAGGCACTCTCGCGCACGGTCGAAACCGACGGCGAACTCGAAGACGCCTACTTCACGCCGCAATTCGTCGAAATGCTTGACGCCGCGGTATGGGGACAAGGTTTCCCGGCGCCGGTGTTTTCCGGCGAATTCGACATTGCGTCGCAGGCGCTGGTGAAGGACAAGCATCTGAAGCTGCAACTGGTGCGCGGCCGCCAGCGTTTCAACGCAATCTGGTTCAATCATACCGACACGCTGCCCGCGCGCACCACCGTCGCCTACCGGCTGGCCAGCGACACCTGGAACGGTGTGTCGCGAGTCCAATTGATCGTCGAGCACGCGGTAAGCTGAAGCGGCCACCGGGTTGCCGCGCAAGCGGCTCCCGCTTGCTGCGCGTGTGCTGCATGAGTGTCACCAACGTTCTGCCAACCGCGCGCAAAGCGTCGAAAAACACCGCAAAATCAACCCCAAACCCGCGCCAAATCGCTCACTAGCCTCCGGCGCGGGGCGCCGATCGGCTATAATTTCCCCTTTTTACGAAGCTATAAAAGATCGACATGGAAGCGGAACGTCTCAACGCGATCGAAGCCTCACTGGCGGACCTGCGCACGCGCGCGGACTCGCTACGGGGGTATCTTTGACTACGACGACAAAGCACTGCGTCTAATCGAAGTCAACCGGGAACTCGAAGACCCGGACGTCTGGAACGACTCGAAGCACGCCCAGGCCCTCGGCCGGGAAAAAAAGCTGCTCGACGACACCGTTGGCAAACTCACCTCGCTCGATAACGATCTGCGCGACGCGCAGGACCTGTTCGACATGGCCCGCGAGGAAAACGACGAGGAAACCCTCGTCGCCTGCGAATCCGACGCGCAAGGCATCGAACAGCGCGTCGCCGACATGGAATTCCGCCGGATGTTCGCGAATCCGGCCGACCCGAACAACGCTTTCCTCGACATTCAAGCCGGCGCCGGCGGCACCGAAGCGTGCGACTGGGCTTCGATGCTGCTGCGCCAATACCTGCGCTACTGCGAGCGCAAGGGCTTCAAGACCGAAGTGCTGGAACAGACCGAAGGCGACGTCGCGGGCATCAAGAACGCGACGATCAAGATCGAAGGCGAATACGCGTACGGCTTTTTGCGCACCGAAACCGGCGTGCACCGCCTCGTGCGCAAGTCGCCGTTCGATTCGTCGGGTGGCCGCCATACATCGTTCTCGTCCGTGTTCGTGTACCCGGAAGTCGACGATTCGATCGAAGTCGACATCAATCCGGCCGATCTGCGCATCGACACGTATCGCGCGTCCGGCGCGGGTGGTCAGCACATCAACAAGACCGATTCGGCCGTGCGGATTACGCACATGCCGTCGGGCATCGTCGTGCAGTGCCAGAACGACCGCTCGCAGCACCGCAACCGTGCCGAAGCCATGGCCATGCTGAAATCGCGCCTGTACGAAGCGGAAATCCGCAAGCGTCAGGCCGAGCAGGACAAGCTCGAAGCCGGCAAGACCGATGTGGGCTGGGGTCATCAGATCCGTTCGTACGTGCTGGACAACAGCCGTATCAAGGATCTGCGCACCAACGTCGAAATCAGCAATACGAAGAGCGTGCTCGACGGCGACCTCGATCCGTTCATCAGCGCCAGCCTGAAACAGGGCGTCTAGGCGCAACCGGCGCGGCTTGCATCGCTGCGCCATCTCTTTGCAACTTTGTCATAGCGCCTGAGGTTTTTCACTGACTGGCCACCCGCATGTGGGGCACCCCGATGCGGGCTACCGAATACCAAATCATCATGACCGAACCGACCCAGCCCAATGCGGCCCAGCCTGACGCGGCTCAGCCGAATGTCGCGCCCGAGGTAGACGACAACAAAATCATGGCTGAGCGCCGTGAAAAGCTGCGCGAACTGCGTGAGCACGGCGTCGCCTACCCCAACGATTTCCGTCCCACGCACCATGCCGCGGATCTGCAAACGCAGTATGCCGAGACCGACAAGGAAGCCCTCGAAGCCAATCCGCTCGAAGTCGCGATCGCCGGCCGCATGATGCTCAAGCGTGTGATGGGCAAGGCGAGCTTTGCGACCGTGCGCGACGGTTCGGGTCAGATCCAGTTCTTCATCACGCCGGCCGATATCAGCCAGGAAACGTACGACGCCTTCAAGAAGTGGGACATGGGCGACATCGTCGCGGCGCGCGGCGTGCTGTTCCGTACCAACAAGGGCGAACTCTCGGTGCGCTGTACCGAACTGCGTTTGCTGTCGAAGTCGCTGCGCCCGTTGCCGGACAAGTTCCACGGCCTGTCCGACCAGGAAATGAAGTACCGCCAGCGCTACGTCGACCTGATCGTCACGCCGGAAACGCGCAAGACGTTCGTCGCGCGCACCAAGGCGATTTCGTCGATCCGCAAGTTCATGTCGGATGCCGACTTCATGGAAGTCGAAACGCCGATGCTGCACCCGATTCCGGGCGGCGCGGCGGCCAAGCCGTTCACCACGCACCACAACGCGCTCGATATGCAGATGTTCCTGCGTATCGCGCCGGAACTGTATCTGAAGCGCCTCGTGGTCGGCGGCTTCGAGCGTGTGTTCGAGATCAACCGTAACTTCCGCAATGAGGGCGTGTCGGTACGCCACAATCCGGAATTCACGATGATCGAGTTCTACGCGGCGTACACCGATTACAAGTGGTTGATGGATTTCACCGAACAGTTGATCCGCCAGGCGGCGATCGACTCGCTGGGTACCGCCACGATCAGCTATCAGGGCCGCGAACTCGATCTGGCCAAGCCCTTCCATCGCCTGACGATTAGCCAGGCAATCCAGAAGTACGCGCCGCAGTACACGGATGCACAACTCGGCGACGACGCATTCCTGCGCACCGAGCTGAAGAAGTTCGGCGTGGACGCGTCGAAGCCGCAGTTCCTGAACGCGGGCGTCGGCGCGCTGCAACTGGCGTTGTTCGAAGAGACCGCCGAGTCGCAACTGTGGGAGCCGACCTACATCATCGACTACCCGGTCGAAGTGTCGCCTTTGGCGCGCGCATCGGACAAGGTCCCCGGCATCACCGAGCGTTTCGAGCTGTTCATCACGGGCCGTGAAATCGCCAACGGTTTCTCAGAGCTGAACGATCCGGAAGACCAGGCCGCCCGCTTCAAGAAGCAGGTCGACCAGAAAGACGCCGGCGACGAAGAAGCCATGTTCTACGACGCCGACTACATCCGCGCGCTGGAATACGGCATGCCGCCGGCCGGTGGTTGCGGCATCGGCATCGACCGTCTGGTCATGATGCTGACCGACAGCCCGAGCATCCGCGACGTGATTCTGTTCCCGCATCTGCGCCGCGAAGACTGATCGCCGCGTCGCCCGCGTCAACGGCTCACACAAGAAAAAAGCCCGGCATCGAGCCGGGCTTTTTTATGCAGCGCATGAAAAATACGGTTTGCCGCAACCTGACGGTTTGTAACCATCGGTAAATGGTGCGCATCGCCCGCCAGACCGCGGTTTTCTTAACCTGCTGCAGAACCGCTAGAAATCAGGCGCCGCGCCACGCTTCGCGCGCTTTGACGCAAAAACGCTGCGATGATTGCCCGGGAATGGTTACAAATTGAAACTCTCCCGGGATCGATTTCCCCGACACTCAGTCTCAATAACAGTCGACTCTGCTCCAGACGGAGACCAATATGGACAATCCAGATACGAAACCCACGCAACAACGCCGTATTCACCCGCTTGTCGCTACTGCCGCGGGTGCGGTGATCATCGCCAGCCTCGCTGCAACGGCGGCCGTCACGGGCCTGTTCCCGAAGGCGTCGAGCAGCGGTGCGCAAACCGATCAGACGCAGGCCGCACAAGTGACCACCCAACCGGGCGTGGTCGATTCGGCGGCACCCGCAAATCCAGCCGCCCAGCAGGCAGCCGAACAGGCCGCGGCACAACAGGCAGCGCAGCAGCAGGCGCCTCAACGCGCCCCGACGCCGGCGCAGCAGCAACAGTACGCCCAGCAGCAACAGGCCCAGCCGGCGCCGCAGTATGCTCAGCAACAGCCGTCGCAACCGGCCTACTGCTCGAGTTGCGGCACGGTGGCAGCGATCTCCGCGGTGCGTCAGGAAGGGCATGGCACCGGTATCGGTGCGGTTGGCGGCGCTGTGGCCGGCGGCCTGGTCGGTAATCAGTTCGGCGGCGGCGGCGGACGCACCGCGATGACCGTCCTCGGCGCACTCGGCGGTGGCTTCGCCGGTAACTCGGTCGAAAAGCATATCCGCAGTACGACGTCGTATTCGGTGCGGGTCCAGATGGAAAACGGCAAAACGCGCTACTTCACCTATCACGAAGCGCCGCCGTTCCAGCAAGGTCAGCGCGTGCGGGTTGAAAACGGCACGCTTGTAGCAGCCTGACCGCTGGCAGCCTGAAGATTCTCCAGGCGTTAAAAAAGGCGATTCCAACGGAATCGCCTTTTTCTTTGCCGCAGCCGGAGCGGAATCAATCGCGCCCCGCCGCCGGTGGAAAACCCGGCAGTGTGCTCAGTAATCCGCGTCTTCGATCCATGCAGTCTGAATCGCTTCGAGGATCTTTTCATTCGATCGATTAGGGTCGTCGTCGAAACCTTCCAGCTCGGTGACCCAGCGGTGCAAATCAGTGAAGCGCACCTGTTGCGGATCGATGTCCTGGTGCTTGTCAGTCAGGGCCATCGCGATGTCTTGCGTATCGGTCCACTTCATGGCTGCATCCTCCAGTTAGTGATTTTCCTTCGCGTGATTAATCGAGTAGCGCGGGATCTCGACGACCAGATCCTGCTCGGCCGGCACCATCGCCTGGCACGACAGACGTGAAGCCGGTTCGAGCCCCCACGCCTTGTCCAGCAGATCGTCCTCGTCTTCCTCTGATGGCGTCAAGGCGGCGAAACCCTCACGCACGATCACGTGACAGGTTGTGCACGCGCAGGACTTCTCGCACGCGTGCTCGATTTCGATGCCGTGTTCGAGCAGATTGTCGCAGATGCTCTTGCCGGGCACGGCATCGATCACCGCGCCTTCCGGGCACAGTTCGACGTGGGGCAGCACAACGATTTGAGGCATACATTTTCCGTTTGGGTCTGCGGCACGGCGGCCACAAACCGGCTCCGTACCATTTTACTGGCGCCGCACGGACTTTTTAAGTCCGTGCGGCGCGATTCATTGCCGGCACGCGCACATGGCGCGGCCACACCGCAAGGCTCAGATCTCGTCGAGCTTGCGGCCGGCCAGCGCCCGGCGAATGCCCTTGTTCATACGGCGGGCGGCGAATTCGTCGGTGCCTTCGGCAAGCGTTTTAGTCGCGGCTTCGATTGCGTCGGCGTCCTCGCTTGCAGCGATATTGCGCAACGCGGTGAGCTGCGTGTCGAGTTCGGCACGCTCGTCGTCGTCGAGCAATTCGGCGTCGGCGGCGAGCGCCGCGTCGGTCGCTTCGACGAGACGGCGGGCTTCAACTTGCGCTTCACGCAGCGCACGCGCGCGCATGTCGACCTCGGCGGTCGAGAAACTGTCTTCGAGCATCCTGGCGATGTCGTCGTCGGCAAGGCCATAAGACGGCTTCACCACCACCGACGCTTCCACGCCCGAGCCCTGTTCACGCGCGAACACCGACAGCAAGCCATCAGCGTCGACCTGGTACGTCACGCGAATCCGCGCCGCGCCGGCGGCCATCGGCGGAATGCCGCGTAGTTCGAAACGCGCGAGCGACCGGCAGTCGCTGACGAGCTCGCGCTCGCCTTGCACGACATGGATCGCCATTGCCGTCTGGCCGTCCTTGAAGGTCGTGAAATCCTGCGCGCGCGCAACCGGAATCGTCGAGTTGCGCGGGATGATCTTCTCGGTCAAACCGCCCATTGTTTCGACGCCGAGCGACAGCGGAATCACGTCGAGCAGCAGCCAGTCGTCGCCGTCGGCGCCACGATTGCCCGCGAGCAGATCGGCCTGAATCGCCGCGCCGAGCGCGACGACCTGATCCGGGTCCAGATTGATCAGCGGCGGCTGGCCGAACAACGACTCGACCGCGCGACGGATCACCGGCATGCGTGTCGCGCCGCCGACCAGCACCACACCTTTGATGTCCTTGGTGACAACCTTGGCGTCGCGCAGCGCTTTCTTCGTGGGCCCGAGCGTACGCTGGACCAGCGCCTGAGTGATGGCCTCGAAAGTAGCCTCGTCGACCGTCAGATCGATCTGAGTGCCGTTCGAGAGCTTTGCCTGCACCTTCGCACCCGGCGCATCCGACAAAGCCTCCTTGGTCGCGCGTACGCTATCGAGCAGCAGGCGGACGTCTTCCGGTGCGAGCGTTTGCGGCGCGATGCCCGCCTGCTCCAGCACGTGGCGATACAGCGCGTGGTCGAAATCGTCGCCACCGAGCGCGGAATCGCCGCCCGCCGCGAGCACTTCGAACACACCTTTGGTGAGCTTCAGAATCGACAGATCGAAAGTGCCGCCGCCGAGGTCGTAGACCGCGTAGAGACCTTCGGAGCCGTTATCGAGGCCATAGGCGATCGCAGCCGCAGTCGGCTCATTCAGGAGACGCAGCACGTTCAGGCCGGCCAGACGCGCGGCGTCTTTGGTCGCCTGGCGCTGCGCTTCGTCGAAATAGGCGGGCACGGTAATGACCGCGCCGACCAGTTCGTCACCGAGCGTGTCTTCGGCGCGCTGGCGCAGCGTCGCGAGGATTTCCGCCGAGACTTCGACCGGGCTCTTCACCCCGTCGACCGTGCGGATCTGCACCATGCCGGGCGCGTCGACGAAATCGTAGGGCGCGTTTTCGGCGCCTTCCACTTCCGCCTTGCCGCGGCCCATGAAACGCTTGACCGACACGATCGTGTTGCGCGGATCGGTCGCGGCTTCAGCCTTGGCCGTGCGGCCGATACGGCGGCCGCCCTTTTCCAGGTAGCGCACGACCGACGGCAGCAGCGCATAGCCATCTTCGTCGGGCAGCACGTCGGGCACGCCGCTGCGCACGGCGGCGACGAGGGAATTGGTGGTGCCGAGATCGATACCGACCGCCAGACGCCGCTGATGGGGCGCCGGCGCCATGCCGGGTTCGGAGATTTGCAGTAAGGCCATCTGGATCTTCTCGGGGCCGCTTGGCCCCGTCCTGAATTTTCGCGTTGCTGGATGTATTGCTACGGCTGCTATCGCTGCATATTCATGCGCGGCGTCGGCGCTCGCCGGACCGCTAGTTTTCGAGCCGCTCGATCTGTGTGCCGATTTCCGACGCCACCCGCTCGATGAACATCAACTGCCGCACCGCCTCGCCTGCCGCCTGATTCGCGCCGCTGTCGAGCAGCGCGCCGAGCTTGTCGAAACGGATGCGCTCTTCGTCGCGCAGTTCGGTCAGCAAGGCGTCGAGCGCGTCGACGTTCTTTGCCGCGGCCGCGTCTTCGATGTTTTCGCGCCACTCCATCTGCTGCATCAGGAACGCCGGCTCCATCGCCGTGTTGTTCTCCGAGCCGACATCGATGTCACGCAGGTGCAACAGGTAGGTCGCGCGCTTCAACGGATCGCGCAGCGTCTGATACGCCTCGTTGGTGCGCGTCGCCCATTGCATCGCGATACGCTTTTGCGCGTCGCCGGCCGCTGCGAAGCGGTCCGGATGCACTTGCGCCTGCACCGTGCGGTAGGCGTGATCGAGCGTCGCCGCGTCGAGCGTGAATTGTGCCGGTAGATCGAACAGGTCGAAGTGGCTGTCGTTCAGCGAGGCCATCGGATAGAAAGAGTCCGTTCAGGAAAGCGCACCGGAGTGCAGGCTAAAAACGCGGATCGAAAGCGCCGGAGAGGTTCAGCAGCAAAGGTCAGCCGCAAGACGCCAAGCCGAATGCGCGGATGAAACTAAAAAGGCGGCCCGCGCCGCCTTTGATCCGCAGTACGCGGAATGAGCCGTTTACACGCGGAACGATTCGCCGCAACCGCACTCGTCCTTCACGTTCGGGTTGTTGAACTTGAAGCCTTCGTTCAACCCTTCGCGTGCGAAATCGAGTTCGGTGCCGTCGATATAGGCGAGGCTCTTTGGGTCGACAATGATCTTCACGCCGTTGCAATCGAACACTTCGTCTTCAGGCGCGAGTTCATCCACGTACTCGAGCTTGTAAGCCAAACCCGAGCAACCGGTCGTGCGCACGCCCACGCGCAGCCCGACACCCTTGCCGCGACGAGTCAGATACTTCTGGACGTGCTGTGCTGCCTTTTCGGTCAACGTAATTGCCATAGCGTTTCTCATTGCGCCGCGCACGTTCGGCACTCCTGTGCCTACTGACGCGCTGCTACCCTGCCTGCCTCAAATATCGCTCATGCCGGACGGTGTTGTTTTACCTGCACCGTCCGCTTCGACTCACTCAAATACGCACTCGCGCGCGATCATGCGTGTTGCTTGTCGCCTTCGACGACTGCTTCACCATGACGCTGCTTGTAGTCGGCGACCGCTGCCTTGATCGCGTCTTCCGCGAGGATCGAGCAGTGAATCTTCACCGGCGGCAGTGCCAGTTCTTCGGCGATCTGCGTGTTCTTGATCGACATTGCCTGATCGAGTGTCTTGCCCTTCACCCATTCGGTGACGAGCGAGCTCGACGCAATTGCCGAACCGCAGCCGTACGTCTTGAACTTCGCATCTTCGATGATGCCGTCCGCGCCCACGCGGATCTGCAGCTTCATCACGTCGCCGCAAGCCGGCGCGCCGACCATGCCCGTGCCGACTGCATCGTCGTCCTTCGCGAAGGAACCGACGTTGCGCGGGTTTTCGTAGTGGTCCAGAACCTTGTCGCTATAAGCCATGATTACACTCCTTGATCCGTTTCAACCTGCAAATTGCAATTCGATAAATTCGACGTCGTCCAAACTGGCGCGTCAGTGCGCTGCCCACTGAATGGTCGAAATATCGATCCCGTCCTTGTGCATTTCCCACAGCGGCGACAAATCGCGCAGCTTCGAAATCTTGGTCTTCAGCAGGTTGATCACGTAATCGACATCCTGCTCGGTCGTGAAGCGGCCCACCGTGAAGCGGATCGAGCTGTGCGCCAGTTCGTCGTTACGACCCAGTGCGCGCAGCACATACGACGGCTCCAGCGAGGCCGACGTGCACGCCGAGCCCGACGACACCGCCACATCTTTCACCGCCATGATCAGCGACTCGCCTTCGACGAAGTTAAAGCTGATGTTCAGGTTGTGCGGCACACGCTTTTCCATGTCGCCGTTCACATAGGTTTCTTCCATGTCCTGCAGGCCGCGCAGCAGACGGTCGCGCAGCATGCGAATGCGCTCGTTTTCCGTTGCCATTTCTTCGCGTGCGATGCGGAACGCTTCGCCCATACCGACGATCTGGTGCGTAGCCAGCGTACCCGAACGCATGCCGCGCTCGTGACCGCCGCCGTGCATCTGCGCTTCGATACGGATACGCGGCTTGCGACGCACGTACAACGCGCCGATGCCCTTCGGACCATATGTCTTGTGGGCCGAGAACGACATCAGGTCGACCTTCAGCTTTTGCAGATCGATCGCGATCTTGCCGGTGGCTTGCGCGGCGTCGACGTGAAAAATGATGCCCTTTTCCCGGGTGATCTCGCCGATCGCCTCGATGTCCTGGACCACGCCGATCTCGTTGTTCACCGACATCACCGAGACCAGAATCGTATCAGGGCGCAACGCGGCCTTGAACTTCTCGAGGTCGATCAGACCGTCGTCCTTCACATCCAGATACGTGACTTCGAAGCCTTCGCGCTCGAGCTCACGGCAGGTGTCGAGCACAGCCTTGTGCTCGGTCTTCACCGTGATGATGTGCTTGCCCTTGCTTTTGTAGAAGTGCGCGGCACCCTTGATCGCGAGGTTGTCCGACTCCGTTGCGCCCGAGGTCCAGATGATTTCGCGCGGATCGGCATTCACCAGCGCAGCGACGTTCTCGCGCGCTTCTTCGACCGCACGTTCCGCGGCCCAGCCATACGAGTGGCTACGCGACGCGGGGTTGCCGAACTGCTCACGCAGATACGGAATCATCTTGTCCACCACGCGCGGATCGATCGGCGTCGTCGCGCTGTAGTCCATGTAAATGGGCAGGTGGAGAGTGTCGTTGTTCATCAATTGCTCCGGGGACGTCATTGCTCTGGCTTCTGGGTTCTTGATCAGGCTGCGGTATGTTCAGATTGCCGCGCCTAGGAACCGGCCATGTTGAAAACAGAATTAGGCCCTTTCGGCACGACGCGGGCGGGTTCGACCGCTGGCGCCTCGTTGCGCCGGTCGCGCAACACCGCCGGCGCGCCTTCGCGCGAACGCTGCTGATCGACCAGGTCTTTCAGGGAGACCGAATCCAGGTACTCGACCATTTTCTGGTTCAGCGTCGACCACAATTCGTGCGTCATGCAGTGGCCATCGTGCTGTTTGGTGCCTTCGCACGAACCCTTGCCGCCGCATTGGGTGGCGTCGAGCGGTTCGTCAACAGCGATGATGATGTCGGCGACGGTCACGTCTTCAGCGCGGCGGGCCAGATTGTAGCCGCCGCCCGGTCCGCGCACGGACTCGACGATTTCGTGACGACGCAGTTTGCCAAACAGCTGCTCGAGATAAGACAGGGAGATATGCTGGCGCTGGCTGATACCTGCAAGCGTCACCGGGCCCTGCTCCTGGCGCAGTGCCAGGTCAATCATCGCCGTGACGGCGAAACGGCCTTTCGTGGTGAGTCTCATATGGTGTGGGAACCGTAATTCTCGACAAGTTTGGTCAAGTATAAATACATGAGTGAATTAGTCAAGTATCCCTACCGTAATTTGGGTCATTTGCTTAATTGCAGGATAAGGCGGTCGAAGTTCGCCAATGCCCCGCTGGGCTTACGTCATCAATTGGGGACGCAACGCCGCGATCAGCCCGCGGCAGGCCGCTTCGCATTGATCCAGCACCTGCTCGAAACCTTCCGCGCCCCCAAAATAGGGATCGACGACTTCGCGAGCGCCACCCCAGCGACCGTCCGCTTCGGGCACAAACTCCATCAGCAGGCGAATTTTGTCGCGCTGCTCCGCCGGACAAACCTGACGCAGTGCGGCGACGTTTTTGTCGTCCATTGCAATCAGCAGATCGAAGCGTTCGAAATCGGCCGAGGCGATCTGGCGGCCACGCAAAGCGGCAAGCTCGTAACCTCGCTGGCCGGCCGCATGTTGCGCGCGGTCGTCAGGCGGTTGGCCGATGTGCCAGTCGCCCGTGCCGGCGGAATCGATCAGAATGCGCTCCGCAAGCTTCGCCTCCCCAACCAGATGACGCATCACGCCTTCCGCGGTCGGTGAACGGCAGATGTTCCCCAGACAGACAAAGCAGACGGACACGGTTTTCATCGGAGGCTTTCGGGCGTCAAGCGCGCGGATCGGCAGTTAGCAAAAAGGTGCCGCGATTATACAAAGCTGAACAAAATCTCGCCCGAGACTGAGCACCTCAGCCGGCGACCGGATTCAGTTATGGAAACTGCGCTAACAACTCCAGCAAACGGCAAGTTGGCCGCGGACACTGCCGCAACGCCATGCCGCGCCGGAATGATGGAATCGCTGGAATCACAGTGCACGATCCGATCCACCGTGTTTAGGAAGCTTCTGCCAGCGGCATCGCCGTCACGGCGCGCATGGGCTTGGCCGGCAACGTCGTCGCGCTATCGACCATCCCATACGAGACGGCGCGCGCCAGTTCCGCGGTCAGTTGATCAGCAGCGAGCGGGGCTTGCGATGAACGCGAAGCGGCGCCGCCGCAAATGTGCAGGTAGCCTGCCACAGCAAGTGGCACAACGATGGCAAGGGGCCAGTACACCGATATTATCTTTTTCATGATGTCGTTTCTTCCGATTAGGGGCTCGTGAGTTTGTGACCCACTATGCCTAGTCAAAATCCTATAGGAATTCACAATCGGGAAAAACCCACTGGCACGAGATACAGCGTTGCGCCGAGTGGAACAGTCCGTTGACTGCTTTGCCGCACGCCCCGTTGACATGCGTCGTGGCACGAAAGAGAAATCCTTACAAACGCATACAAACGCGGCGCGACGGTTAGCGATAATAGATGTCTTACAGACATGAAATCTTCGCACTGGTCCTCCAAATGAAACGTATTGCTTCACTTGCCGGCCTCACGGTCGCTGCTGCATTGCTAGGCGGCTGCGCCGTCTATCCGGACGGCACGCCGATGGTCGGCAACGGCTATGACGGCGGTTACAACGGCTACGACGGTTACGATGGCTATGCCGCCGGCGTGCCGGTTGTGCCACAAACCAATGTCTATATGGGCTATGGCAATTATTCGGGCCCGGGTTACTACGACGGACCAGGTCGCTATTACGGGCCGGGGCCGGGTTATCGCGGCTACCCGGGTTATCCGGATCGGGGACGGCCGAATAACGGCAACTATGGAAACAGCGGTAACCGCGGGGACAACGGCGGGCATGGTCAGCCGAACGCCGGGGACTCACGTGGAGGACCGCCGCCTCAGGGCGCGGTTGGCGGGCCGAGGGGGCCCAGTGGGTCTAACGCGCCACGGCCAGGGGCAGGTAGCCCGCCTCCGCCACAGCAAGCAGGCAACAACGGCGGCCGCGGCAATGGAGGTAATGCGCCGGTCAGAGGGAATCCCCACCGTCAGTCAGGAGGAATGACGGACCATTGAGCTAGTGGAGAACGGAGGGCCAGTGATGCAAACTACACCGGCTGTGCTGCCGCTCAGCCAATATGGCTGCGTTGCGCGGCGTACAGCTCTCTGAACGTGCGACCGACCGGAGCCGGTATGTCGCGCGTATTGGTCCAGCCAGCGCCCCCCAACGGCAGTTTGGTAATCGAACGATTTCGCCCGCCCATTCGTTCCAGCACGCGAACCGCGAGCTTCGTGAAGAGCGCATAGGCATCCGGGTGCAGCGCGAGAAAACCCCACACCGCGAGCCCTGCCCGCTCGCGCCACGGCCGCAGCCGCCGCTCGACCTGCTTCTCGCGCAGCTTGCGCAGCAGATCGGACAACGGAATCCCCACCGGACATACGCTGTTGCACTCGCCGCACAAAGTTGCCGCCTGAGGCAGATCCAGCGCTTTGTCGATCCCGACGTAACTCGGTGTCAGCACCGCCCCCATCGGCCCCGGATAAACCCAGCCGTAGGCATGACCGCCCACCTTCTGATACACCGGGCAGTGGTTCATGCAGGCGCCACAACGGATACAGCGCAGCATCTCCTGGAAGTCGCCGCCGATCAGCCCCGTGCGCCCTCCGTCGACCAGCACGACGTACATATGCTCGGGACCGTCCTGATCGCCCGCCCCGCGCGGCCCGGTCAACACGGAAAAATAATTCGACGTCGCCTGGCCGGTTGCCGAGCGTGGCAAAAGGCGCATAGCCGTAGCGAGATCTTCCAGTGTGGGCAACACTTTTTCGATGCCGGTCACGGCCACATGCACGCGCGGCATCACAGTGCACATGCCCTCGTTGCCCTCGTTCGTGATCAACGCAACGGAACCCGTCTCCGCCACCACGAAGTTGCCGCCGGTTACGCCCATGTCCGCGCTCATGAAGTGCGGACGCAACATCTCGCGCGCTTCGCGGGTCATGTCCGTGATCTCGGTCAGACGCGGCCGGTCGTGCGTTTTCGCGAAGAGGTCGGCGATCTCGTCCTTATCCTTATGGACGACCGGCGCGATGATGTGGCTGGGCGGCTCGTTGTCGTTGATCTGCAGAATGTATTCGCCCAGATCGGTTTCGATTGATTGCACGCCCATCTGCCCGAGCACTTCGTTCAGGCGCATTTCCTCGGTGACCATCGACTTGGTCTTGATCACCTTCTTCACGTCATGCCGACGCGCAATATCGCCGACGAGACGCGCCGCCTCCTGCGTCGTCTCGGCGAACAGGACCGTGACGCCACGGCGGGTCGCTTCACGTTCGAAGGTCTCGAGCCAGACATCGAGATTTTCCAGCGCGCGATTGCGGCGCTCCTTCAGCGCCGCGCGGGTAGCGGGAAAATCGATCGCGGTCATGGACGCGGCGCGGGCCGACACGAACTTGGTCGACAGCTTGGTGAGGTTCTGCTGCAGACGCTGGTCGGCGAGCTTCTGGCCCGCGCGGGCCTTGAAATGCATCGATTGGACTTGCATGACGGCCTTGAGCGTATTCAGGTGAAATGCGCGAATGAAGCGCGCGAAGGAGTGCGCCGAATCAACCGCACCGGTTTGAGCGCCGCCATGATTTTTAAGCGTCGCCGGCCAGCACCTGGGCGATGTGCAGCACGCGCGTGGTGGTGTCACCGGTGCGCCGCAAGCGGCCTTCGATATTGAGCATGCAGCCGAGGTCGCCGAGCACCACCGCGCCAGCGCCGCTCGCGCCGATATTCGCGCATTTCTCGTCGACGATCGCCGTCGAGATGTCGCCATACTTGACCGCGAAGGTGCCCCCAAAGCCGCAGCAGTGCTCGCAATCCTTCATTTCGGTCACGGCCACGCCCACCTGCGTCAGCAACGCACGTGGCTGTGCCTTAATGCCGAGTTCGCGTAGCCCCGAACAGGAATCGTGGTAGGTCACCTGGCCTGCAAACTCACCTGGCTGCAATTGCACCCTGGCTACATTGACGAGGAAATCGGTCAACTCGAACACTTTGGCCCGCAATCGGCCGAAGCGGTTCATCAGCTCCGGATCGTCCGCAAACAGGTCGCCGTAATGCGCGCGGATCATGCCGCCACATGAACCGGAGGGCACCACGACGTAATCGAACTGTTCGAACTCGCGCAAGGTTTTCTCGGCCAGATCGCGCGCAATACGCCGCTCGCCCGAGTTGTATGCGGGCTGCCCGCAACAGGTTTGCGCGGGTGGCACCATTACCTCGAAACCGGCGCCTTCGATCAGCTTGATGACCGAAAAACCGATCTCCGGACGCATCAGGTCGATCAGGCAGGTGACGAACAATCCGACTCGCATGAGCCCTCCTTCGGGAAAACGTCCCTGATTATCCGCTGTTTGCCGCACAATACCAACGGCCGGAAGGCATAGGACGAATGCCACGTTAAATTGGAATAGGCGTTCCAACCGCTTCCCTTCTTTTCACAATACGGGATACAATCAATTTCCGCTGTTTGACGCGTCAACCGATTCCTCCCCATGAGCGATACGAACCCGGATCCCAAGACTTCGATCCAGGTGATCGAACGCATGATGCGCTTGCTCGATGCACTCGCTGCGCATAGCGACCCGGTCAGCCTGAAAGAACTCGCCATCCGCACCGAGCTGCACCCGTCCACCGCGCACCGCATCCTGAATGACATGGTGATGTGCCGGCTGGTCGACCGGTCGGATCCCGGCACCTACCGTCTCGGTATGCGCCTGCTCGAACTGGGCAATCTGGTGAAGGCGCGGCTGTCGGTACGCGACGCGGCGCTCACGCCGATGCGCGAACTGCACCGTCAAACCGGGCAGACAGTGAATCTCTCCGTGCGTCAGGGCGATGAGATCGTCTATATAGAACGCGCCTACTCCGAGCGCTCCGGCATGCAGGTGGTGCGAGCGATTGGCGGCCGTGCGCCGCTGCATCTGACCTCGGTGGGCAAGCTCTTCCTCGCCGCGGACGAATCGACCCGCGTGCGGGCTTACGCCACGCGCACCGGTCTGTCCGGGCATACGCAGAACAGCATCACCGACCTGACCAAGCTCGAACGCGAGCTGTCGCACGTGCGCCAGCAGGCGTGCGCGCGCGATAACGAAGAACTGGAACTAGGCGTGCGCTGCATCGCAGCCGGGATTTACGACGACACCGGCAAGCTGGTTGCGGGCCTGTCGCTGTCCGCCCCGGCAGATCGCTTGCAGGACTCGTGGCTGGGGCAGCTCAGCCAGACGGCATTGCTGATTTCCGAGTCGCTGGGTTATCGCCCGCAGAAACCGCAGGAGCATACGCACCACCAGCACGCATAGGCTGGCGGGACCCTCCACCGACTCGCCGGCTCAATAAAAAAGCCTCGCATCTGCGAGGCTTTTTTTCTGGCCGGCCCGAAAACCGGCCACTAGAGCAGCCAGCTCACTTCAGGTACCCGGGCCGCCGGCATCCGCACTGGTGATTCGCGGCTGATCGCCACCGTTGTCAAGCCACGTGCGCAGACGTGTCGCGTCTGCAAAGCGCGAGTACTTACCCGACGAGTCGAGCAGCACGATGATCATCGGACGGCCGTGAATAGTCGCCTGCATCACGAGGCACTCGCCCGCTTCGTTGATGAAACCGGTCTTTTGCAGACCGATGTCCCACGTCGGGTTACGCACCAATGCATTCGTGCTGTTGTACGCCAGCGAACGCTTGCCGGTGTACACCTCGTAGCTGTGATCGGTCGAGAACTTGCGGATCAGCGGATACTGGTACGCCGCGTTGACCATCTTCACGAGGTCACGCGCGCTCGACACGTTCTGGCTCGTCAAACCCGTGGGGTTTTCAAAGTGCGTGTCGGTCATTCCGAGCTGCTTGGCCTTCGCGTTCATAGCCGCGAGGAACGCCGGACGGCCGCCCGGGAAATAACGCGACAGCGCTGCGGCCGCACGGTTTTCCGAGGCCATCAGCGCGATGTGTAGCATGTCTTCACGCGAAAGTACCGAGCCCACCGACAGACGCGAGCCCGTGTTCTTCTCGTAGTCGCGGTCTTCGTCTGTGACTTCGATCTGGTCGGTCATCGGCTCTTTCGAATCGAGCACGACCATTGAGGTCATCAACTTGGTAATCGACGCGATCGGCACCACGGCGCGCGAATTCTTGTCGAACAGCGATTCACCCGAGTTCTGATCGATCACGTAGGCAACGCTTGAACGCAGCATCAGCGCGTCCGGCGTTTCGTGCAGACCGAAAGCCTGACCGACGGTAGGCGGACGCGGTTCATACGCGACGCGGCGCACCACCGAGTGGTGGCGACCATTCGACGTATACGTTACGCGCTTGCGCTTGACACTCGCGCGCGGCGCGTTGTCATCCGCGGCGGCGACGGTCTTCGCGGCGGCGCCTTTGGCGGCCTTCTTGCTCGACACCTTGTCGGCAGCGGCTGCGGCGGGCTTTTTGGCTGCTTTCGCGTGTTTGGAGGTTGTTGCGGTTGTAGCGGGCGTGGCGGCAAAAGTGCTGACAGGCGCGGCGAACGCCGCTGCGATGACCATGGAGGCGGCCACCGACAGAGCGGTGCTGCGGGCCGCGCCGTGGATCACTTTTAGCGACGAAAACATGTCGGTTTTCATGGGTGTTCGGTAGGAAGCGGCGAGAGGTTTCCGCAAGTGTAGTAAAACAATGAAAAATTAGCAATTTGAAGCACTTATACGCGCTCCTTAAACCGGCTTGTAAGCTCCGATCGCAAAAACACAAATAAGTGCCGCGTTTCGATCGAAAAAAACGATCGTCAGCGCGCTTCGCCTCGCCTTTGCCACCGCGCGCTGGAATCAGGACGATTCCTTCAGCATAACGGCAATTTCGAGACAACCTTGATCAGGGGAAATACGGTCTGAGCGCAAGCGTCTAACGCCTGGCACAACGTGCCGGCGTACCGGAACGTCGTAGCGGCCTCACGGCAGATAGTTAAACATCTGCTGGAGACCGCCAACGCGGTTTCGACCGGAATAGAACATTAACGTTCCGTGACACTTTCTGGTTTACATCGGAATGGCCAATCGATGGTTTTTTGTCAAACGTCGACCCTACTTTTTTTGCGCCGGCATCGCGCCGCGTCAAGCGGTCAAAATCGCTCCTGAAATCGGTAACAAATCCAGATTTCCTCCGCACCAGCACAGTGCAACGGACAAATTAACTTGCATCATATGAATGTCATGCCTACTGCATAAGGCGTTGTTTTATCAGTAATTTCTTAACATTGTGCGATGCACAAAAAACACTTGACATTCGTTGTGGCCATCCTAAAATGGGAACCATTGCTGCGATGCACAAAACATCGCAGTCCGGGGAGGCGACCTTTAAGGCGTCTCGCCACCAACCCAATGCGGTCCGCACAGACAGGCCGCAATCCAGGAGCGTAAACCATGACTCTGCTGACCCCTGAGCAATTCGCCGCAGCCCAGAAAGCCAACTTTGAAACGTTGTTCGGCCTGACGACCAAAGCATTTGAAGGCGTCGAAAAGCTGGTTGAGCTGAACCTGCAAGTCGTGAAGTCGACGCTCGCGGAAAGCCAGGAAAATGCCCAGCGCGCGCTGTCGGTGAAGGACGCGCAGGAATTGCTGGCACTGCAAGCAAGCCTTGCACAGCCGGTGGCTGAAAAGGCGCTGTCGTACGGCCGTCACGTGTATGAAATCGTTTCGGCAACGCAGGGTGAATTCACCCGCGTCGCGGAAGCTCAATTCGAAGAGCAAAACCGCAAGGTCCAGGCGCTCGTCGAAAACGTTGCAAAGAATGCTCCCGCCGGTTCGGAAACCGCTGTCGCCGTGATGAAGTCGGCTATCACCGCTGCCAACACCACGTACGAAACGGTCCACAAGGCAACCAAGCAGGCAGTCGAAATCGCCGAAAGCAACTTCAACGCAGCCGCAACGGCCGCATCGAAGGCAGCGTCGCAAGCCGCTGCACAAGCATCGCGCTCGGCAAAGAAGACAGTCTAAGCTTCACGCATCACATACGCCGGCCCCGCCTCACAGGCTGGGCCGGCGTTATCGCAAGCAACAGCGTCGTGCCGTGCCGCTCACACGGTTTTATCTGGCCGAACGCTCCGATACGTTGAATGACGTATCGTTTGCCCGGCGAAAGGCCGGGATTTTTTTCTCCCCGGCCTGAGATGCGCCGCGCATTTTTCATGCGGTGCGTCACGACAAACGCGCTACGCTGCTTGCTGCAAATAGAAAACGGCGCGCCCTTTGCGGGGCGCGCCGTTTTTTTGCCTCTGTTTCTTCGAGGCCGCCTGCATGCAGGCGGCGGGCCCAGCGGCATTACTTCTTTTTCTGCGGCGGCAAGTCGGTGCAGACGCCTTCGTACAACTCGGCGGCCATACCGATCGATTCACCGAGCGTCGGGTGCGGGTGAATCGTTTTACCGATATCCGTTGCGTCCGCCCCCATTTCGATCGCGAGACAGACCTCGCTGATCAGGTCGCCCGCGTTCAGACCGACGATCCCGCCGCCGATCACGCGATGCGTTTCCTCGTCGAACAGCAGCTTCGTGAAGCCTTCGTCGCGGCCGTTGGCGATCGCGCGGCCCGAAGCGGCCCACGGGAACACCGCTTTGCCGTACTTGATGCCTGCGGCCTTCAACTGATCTTCCGTCTTGCCGGCCCATGCCACTTCCGGATCGGTGTAGGCCACCGACGGAATCTGCAACGCGTCGAAGTAAGCCTTCTCGCCGTGCGCCACTTCAGCGGCGACGTGACCTTCGTGCACGGCTTTGTGCGCGAGCATCGGCTGGCCGACGATATCGCCAATCGCGAAAATGTGCGGGACGTTCGTGCGCATCTGCTTGTCGACGTCGATGAAGCCGCGATCCGTCACCGCCACGCCGGCCTTATCCGCACCGATCTTCTTGCCATTCGGCGTACGGCCGACGGCGACCAGCACGAGGTCATAACGTTGCGCTTCGGCCGGGGCCTTTTCGCCTTCGAACGACACGTAGATGCCGTCGTCTTTCGCTTCCGCTGCGGTGGTTTTGGTCTTCAGCATGACGTTGGCAAAACGCTTGCTGTTGTACTTCTCCCAGACCTTGACCAGGTCGCGATCCGCGCCGGCCATCAGGCCGTCGAGCATTTCGACCACATCGATCTTGGCGCCAAGCGTGGCGTAGACCGTCGCCATTTCCAGCCCGATGATGCCGCCGCCAACCACCAGCATGCGTTGCGGAATCTGACGTAGTTCGAGCGCGCCGGTCGAATCGACCACACGCGGGTCTTCAGGAATGAACGGCAGTTTCACCGCCTCCGAGCCCGCGGCGATGATCGCCTGCTTGAACTTGACGACCTTTTTGCCGCCTTCTGTCTGCACTTCCATGTGATGCGGATCGACGAACGAACCGTTACCCGTCACGACTTCGACCTTGCGCGCTTTCGCCATACCGGCGAGACCGCCGGTGAGCTTCTTGACGACGCCGGACTTGAAGTCGCGCAGCTTGTCGAGATCGATTTGCGGCTTGGCGAACGTGATGCCATGCGCGCCGAGCGCTTCCGCTTCGTCGATGACGAGCGCGGTGTGCAACAACGCCTTCGACGGAATACAACCGACGTTCAGACAGACGCCGCCGAGCGTTGCATAACGTTCGACCAGCACCGTTTTCATACCGAGGTCGGCCGAGCGGAACGCAGCCGAGTAGCCACCGGGGCCCGAACCGAGCACGAGCATGTCGCACTCGATATCCGCATTACCGGAGAAGCTGCCGGCTTGCGGTGCGGGCGCGGCAATCTTCGGCGCAGCAGCGGCTTGTGCTGCCTGAGCGGGCGCCTTCTCAGGTTCTTTGGCCGGGGCCCTTGGTGCATCTTTAGCGGGCGCTACATCTGCCGATGACTCGACCAGCGCGATGACCGTGCCTTGCGAGACTTTGTCACCGGCTTTGACGCGCACTTCCTTGACCGTGCCGGCGGTATCGCTTGGCACTTCGATGGAGGCCTTATCGGACTCGAGCGTCATCAACGCCTGTTCGTTCTCGATGACATCGCCCGGTTTGATATTGACTTCGATGACATCGACGTCCTTGAAGTCACCGATATCCGGCACTTTTACTTCGACGAGACTCATAGTGTCCCCTTCTCTTATTGATCGTGATGAGGCGAAGAACCCACTCCAAAGCAGCCTAAAAGGTGGCAGCGCGGCGAACAGAAGCATCCTTTGCTGTCCGCCCAAGGACGCGCCTTTCTTTTGCCTACTTTTCTTTGGAAGACGCCCCGCAGGAAGTACCCTTGGGGTGCAAAGAAAAGTAGGTGCCGCCCCGCACAGGGGCGACACTAATAGACCGATAAGAAAGCAAGTTCAGCGAGAAGCGCGGATAACCACCAAAACCGCGCCGCGAGCAAAAAACCTCAAACCACGATCAAAGAATCACACGCCGAAAATCGGCAAGAATCGCACCCAGATACGCATTGAACCGCGCCGCCGCGGCACCATCAATCACCCGATGGTCATACGACAACGACAGCGGCAGAATCAGACGCGGCACAAACTGCTTGCCATCCCAAACCGGCTTCATCGCGCCCCGCGACAGCCCAAGAATGGCGACTTCAGGCGCGTTAATAATCGGCGTGAAGTTCGTCCCGCCAATCCCACCCAGGGAAGAAATCGAGAAGCAACCACCCTGCATCTGATCCGGCTTCAGCTTGCCATCACGCGCAGCCTTCGACAGGTCGGTCATTTCCTTCGCGATATCGATCAAACCCTTCTTGTCCGCATCGCGAATCACCGGAACGACCAGACCATTCGGCGTATCCGCAGCAAACCCGATATGGAAGTACTGCTTGAACACCAGGTTGTCGCCGTCCAGGCTGGCATTGAACGTTGGAAATTGTTTCAGCGCGGAAACCACCGCCTTGATCACGAACGCCAGCATCGTGATCTTCACGCCGGCCTTTTCGTTTTCCTTGTTCAGCTGCACACGCAGCGCTTCGAGATCGGTGATGTCCGCTTCGTCGTTGTTCGTGACGTGCGGAATCATGACCCAGTTGCGATGCAGATTCGCCCCCGAGATCTTCTTGATGCGCGACAGCGGCTTCGGATCGACCGGGCCGAACTTGGTGAAGTCGACCTTCGGCCACGGCAGCAGATTCAACTCGCCGCCGCCAGCAGCCGGTGCAGCAGCGCCTGCCGGAGCAGCACGTTGACCCGTCATCACACCCTTGATGAAGCCGGTCACGTCTGCTTGCGTAATACGGCCCTTCGGACCCGTACCCTGCACTTGCGTCACATCGACACCGAGTTCGCGCGCGAACTTGCGCACGGACGGCGACGCGTGACTCGCATGGCGGGCACCACCCTCGCCAGCCGGAATCAACGGCGCTTGTGCAAGCGCAGACGGCGACGCCGGAGCGGGCGACGGAGCAGCCGGCGCGTCCGACGGTTTCTCGAGCGCTTCCTGCTTGGCCGCGGGTGCGGCAGCCGCAGCCGGCGCAGCAGCACCATCGGCTTCCAGCACGACGATGACCGAGCCTTCCGACACGTTATCGCCGACCTTGACCTTCACTTCCTTGACGACGCCGGAGGCCGAGCTCGGCACGTCCATGGTCGCCTTGTCGGATTCGAGCGTCACCAGCGACTGCTCTTTCTCGACGCGATCACCGACCTTCACCGAGACTTCGATCACGGGAATGTCTTTGTAGTCGCCGATATCCGGCACTTTGACTTCTTGCAGACCACCACCGCCTGCGGCAGCAGGCGCCGGTGCAGCAGCGGGCGCGGCGGAAGGTGCAGCCGCAGATGCAGGCGACGCCGCGGGAGCGGGCGCCGGCGCGGCAGCAGCGCCCTCGCCTTCCAGCACGACGATCAGCGAGCCTTCCGACACGTTGTCGCCCACCTTGACCTTCACTTCCTTGACGACACCGGCGGCCGAGCTCGGCACGTCCATGGTCGCCTTGTCGGATTCCAGCGTAACGAGCGACTGCTCTTTCTCGACGGTATCACCCGCCTTCACCAGCACCTCGATCACAGGAATGTCCTTGTAATCGCCGATGTCCGGCACCTTGACTTCGATCGCTTGACTCATTGTTAGTGTCTCCTGGGCCGCGCACGCCACCTGCTCCTGTCGATCAGGAGCAGGCGCGCACGCCGTGGCACACGGGGAATGATGCCTTAGACGGTCATCGGGTTGGGTTTGGCGGGATCAAGGTTGTACTTCTTGAGCGCCTCGGCGACGACCTTGCGTTCGATCGTGCCTTCATCTGCCAGTGCATTCAACGCGGCAACCGTGACCCAGTAGCGGTCGACTTCGAAGAAGTGACGCAGCTTTTCGCGCGTGTCCGAACGGCCGTAGCCATCCGTGCCCAGCACGACGAACTTCTGCGGCACGAACGCGCGGATCTGTTCGGTCAGCGCGCGCACGTAGTCGGTCGACGCGATGACCGGACCTTGTGCGTCCTTCAGCAGCTTTTCGACGTGCGAGACCTTCTTCTCTTCCGTCGGGTGCAGCAGGTTCCAGCGCTGCACTTCGTGACCTTCGCGAGCGAGTTCGGTAAAGCTCGGCACGCTCCACAGGTCGGCAGCGACGCCCCAGTCGTTCTTCAGAAGGTCAGCAGCGGCGATGACTTCGTTGAAGATCGTGCCCGCGCCCATCAACTGAACGCGCGGCGCCTTCTTGTCAGCTTCTGCTTTGCGGAACGCGTACATACCCTTGATGATGTCGGCCGCTACAGCATTGCCCTGCGGAATCGCCGGGTGCTCGTAGTTCTCGTTCATCACCGTGATGTAGTAGTACACGTCTTCCTGGTCAGCAACCATGCGACGCAGACCGTCCTGCATGATGACCGCGAGTTCGTAACCGAACGTCGGGTCGTAGCTGATGCAGTTCGGCACCGATGCCGCCCACAGGAGCGAGTGACCATCTTCGTGTTGCAGACCTTCGCCGTTCAGCGTCGTGCGGCCAGCCGTGCCGCCCAGCAGGAAGCCGCGCGAACGCATATCGCCCGCCGCCCATGCCAGATCGCCGATACGTTGGAAGCCAAACATCGAGTAGAAGATGTAGAACGGGATCATGATCTCGCCGTGCGTCGAGTACGACGTCGCGGCTGCGATCCAGTCACACATACCACCGGCTTCGTTGATCCCTTCCTGCAGGATCTGGCCGGTTTCCGATTCGCGGTAGAACATCAGCTGGTCGGAATCTTCCGGCACGTACTTCTGGCCTTCCTGATTCCAGATACCGATCTGGCGGAACAGGCCTTCCATACCGAAAGTACGCGACTCGTCCGGCACGATCGGCACGATGCGCTTACCGAGCGCCTTGTCTTTCAGCAGGATGTTCAGGATCCGCACGAACGCCATCGTCGTGGAGATCTCGCGGCCTTCGCCCGTGCCCTTCAGCAGCGGCTCGAACGCGTCGAGCGCCGGCACCGGCAGCGACTCGGCCTTCTGGCGACGCGCCGGCAGATAGCCGCCGAGGTCCTGACGGCGAGCGCGCATGTACTCGAGTTCCTTCGAACCTTCTTCGAACTTGAGGTACGGCACGTTGACGAGGTCTTCGTCGGGGATCGGCAGACGGAACTGGTCGCGGAATTTCTTCAGCTGGTCTACGTGCAGCTTCTTCTGCTGGTGGGTGATGTTCATCGCCTGGCCGGCTTCGCCCATGCCGTAGCCCTTGATCGTCTTCGCGAGGATGACGGTCGGCTGGCCCTGCGAGTTCGATGCTTCCGTGAACGCTGCGTAGATCTTGTGCGGATCATGGCCGCCGCGGTTCAGGTTCCAGATGTCTTCGTCGGACCACTCGGCAACCAGCGCCTTCAGTTCAGGCGTATTGAAGAAGTGTTCGCGAACAAACGCGCCCGACTCCGACTTGTACGTCTGGTATTCGCCGTCGACGACTTCCATCATCCGGCGCATCAGCGCGCCCGACTTGTCGCGTTGGAACAGCGCATCCCAGCGGCTGCCCCAGACGACCTTGATGACGTTCCAGCCGGCGCCGCGGAATTCGCTTTCGAGTTCCTGGATGATCTTGCCGTTACCGCGCACCGGACCGTCGAGGCGCTGCAGGTTGCAGTTGATCACGAACACGAGGTTGTCGAGGCGTTCGCGACCGGCCATGCCGATTGCGCCGAGCGATTCCGGTTCATCCGTTTCGCCGTCGCCAAGGAACGCCCAGACCTTGCGGCCCTGGGTCTTTGCAATGCCACGCGCCTGCAGGTACTTCATAAAGCGCGCCTGATAGATCGCCATGATCGGGCCGAGGCCCATCGAGACGGTCGGGAATTGCCAGAAGTCCGGCATCAGCCACGGGTGCGGGTACGACGAGATACCCTCGCCGCCCACTTCCTGACGGAAGTTGTCGAGCTGGTTCTCGGTCAGACGGCCGAGCAGGAAAGCGCGCGAGTACACACCCGGCGACGAATGGCCCTGCACGAACACGAGGTCACCGCCATGTTCAGCCGACGGTGCGTGCCAGAAGTGGTTATAGCCGACGTCGTACAGCGTGGCTGCCGACGCGAACGAAGCGATGTGGCCGCCGACGTTCGTGTCCTTGCCCGCGCGCAGCACCATGGCGATGGCGTTCCAGCGCGTGTACGAGCGAATACGGTGTTCGAGGTCCTGGTCGCCGGGAATCGGCGCCTGACGCGACACAGGAATCGTATTGATGTAGGGGGTGTTAGCGGAGAACGGCAGATGTTCGCCGTGTACACGGGCGAATTCGATCTGCTTCTCGATCAGATAGTGGGCCCGATCGGGGCCCACAGCAGAAATCACGCCATCCAGCGCTTCCAGCCATTCGCCGGTTTCCTGGGGATCGTCGTCTTTTTCGGCAGCGACATATTTCATGACTTCGTCGGGTACAGCGGACATGCTCGTCTCCTGGATATAGAGGAACGCTCTTTGAACAGACGACGCGGACGAAGCACGGCCGCGGCAGCTTCGGCCGATTGTAAAAGGGGTCCCGACGTCCGCGCAACAAAATTTTCGAATTACGAGATCGATTCTCATAATGCGGAAAATTGCTGCGGCGCAACCTGATTTGACTGCCGATCGACGGATACGTCGGCTAGTTTGCGCCGATTAACGGTACTTTCAGCGCTTTTTTGCGCCATTTGCTAGTGACCCGCTGCGCTACAATGCCACGCATGTTGACCGAACGGCTTTTCGCTCGCTCGGCGCGCACCGCCGGTTCGCCGGCGGATTCGACGCCGTCCTCCCGCTGGCACCACGGACCGTGGTGGTCGAACTCCTATTTGCTGACGCCGCTGCTGTCGATCCTGGTTTTCCTGGTCGTCATGAGCCTGATTCTGTGGAGCCTGAACCGGCGCGAGCAGCAGCAGCAGGAAGACACGCTCTATCGTAATGTCGCGTGGGCGCAGCAACAGATCCGCCTGTCCATGACCGGCGCGCAGGAACAGATTCAGGCCCTCGCCCGCGATCTCGTCGCCGGCCACGCCGATCCGCATTCATTCCAGGTGTCCACCACGGACATCATGCAGGGGCACCCCGAGATCCTCTACATGAACTGGTACACAAGCCAGCAGCAGCCGCGCTGGCCCAATACCGCCTTGCCCGTGTTCGGCCAGCGCCTCGCCAAGCCGAACGACGCGCAGATGGACGATGCGGTCAAAGCCGCTTTTAACGAAGCGCGCAATACGCGCCGCCAGGTGTACTCGCCGCTGATCTACGACGACGTCGGCAACGGCTACATCACGTTGCAAACTCCCGTCTATCGCGACCGCGACTTCCTCGGCACGATTGCCGCCGTGTTCTCGGTGGAAGGGATCCTGAAGCACGACATTCCGCCCGAGTTGTCGGCCAAATACAAAATCTCGATCATCGACGTGAACAATCGCGAGTTGACCACCACGTCGACCCGCCCGCGCCTGCCGCGCGACATGTTTTACGATCTGCCGCTCGACCCGCCGGGCCAAGGCGTCTCGGTACGCGTCTATGCGTTCCCGCAGATGACCAACTTCACCAATAACACGCTGGTCTGGCTGGTGGCCGGCCTGTCGTGTTTCGTATTGTGGAGTCTGTGGAGCTTGTGGAAACACACGCGGCAACGCTTCGAAGCGCAACAGGCGCTGTACGCCGAAGCGTTCTTCCGGCGCGCGATGGAAAACTCGGTGCTGATCGGTATGCGCGTGCTCGACATGCACGGCCGCATCACTCACGTAAATCCGGCCTTTTGCCGCATGACCGGCTGGGACGAAAGCGATCTGGTCGGCAAGAATGCGCCGTTCGCCTACTGGCCGCGCGACGCCTACCCTGAGATGCAGCGCCAGCTCGATATGACGCTGCGCGGAAAGGCGCCCTCCTCGGGCTTCGAATTGCGGGTGCGCCGCAAGGACGGTTCGCTGTTCCACGCGCGCCTCTACGTGTCGCCGCTGATCGACAGCTCGGGCCGCCAGACTGGCTGGATGTCGTCGATGACCGACATCACCGAACCGAAACGCGCGCGCGAAGAGCTCGCCGCCGCGCACGAGCGCTTCACGACCGTGCTCGAAAGTCTCGACGCCGCGGTCTCCGTGCTGGCCGCCGACGAAGCCGAACTGCTGTTCGCCAACCGCTACTACCGTCACTTGTTCGGCATTCGCCCGGACGGCCACCTGGAATTGGCGGGTGGCGGGTTCGATAGCGCACAGGCGTCGTCCGATTCGATCGATATGGTGGATACCTACGCGGGGCTGCCCGCCGCCGCCTTGACCGAAAGCACGGCCGACGCGCAGGAAATCTACGTGCAAAGCATCCAGAAATGGTTCGAAGTGCGCCGCCAGTACATTCAGTGGGTGGACGGCCACCTCGCGCAGATGCAGATCGCCACCGACATCACCACGCGCAAGCAGGCTCAGGAACTCTCGCGTCAGCAGGACGAGAAGCTGCAGTTCACCAGCCGCCTGATGACGATGGGCGAAATGGCCTCATCGCTCGCGCACGAACTGAATCAGCCGCTCGCCGCGATCAATAACTATTGCTCAGGAACTGTAGCACTGGTTAAATCCGGTCGGACGACACCTGACAATCTTCTGCCCGTGCTCGAGAAAACCGCCCAACAGGCGGTACGAGCCGGCATGATCATCAAGCGCATTCGTGAATTCGTGAAACGCAGCGAGCCGAAACGCCAGGCCACGCGCGTGGCCGATATCGTGGCCGACGCTGTAGGCCTTGCCGAACTCGAAGCGCGCAAGCGCAAGATTCGCATCGTGACCGATCTGCGCTCGCGCCTGCCGGTGATCTATGTCGACCCGGTGCTGATCGAGCAGGTGCTGGTGAACCTGCTTAAGAATGGTGCCGAAGCCATGCACGATGCGCGCCCGAATGCCGTCGACCCCGTGATTCGCGTGGTCGTCCGGCTGGAAGGCGGGTTTGTCTGCATCAGTGTCGTCGACCAGGGACCGGGCGTCGACGAAGCGACAGCCGAGCGGCTGTTCGAGCCGTTTTACAGCACCAAGTCCGATGGTATGGGCATGGGGCTGAACATTTGCCGTTCGATTATCGAATCACACCGCGGTCGTCTGTGGGTGGTCAACAACGTCGAATCTGACGGCCACATCACAGGCGCCACGTTCCATTGCAGTCTGCCTATTGGAGAGCCTGACGGCCCGAGCAACGGCGGGTCAGAGGCGCCGACACCACAAACCGTTACGGGAGAGCTATGAACAGCCCAGTCACCACACAGGAAACTGTCTTTGTCGTCGACGACGATGAGGCCGTACGAGATTCGCTGCGCTGGCTGCTGGAGGCGAACGGCTACCGCGTGCAATGCTTCTCCAGCGCCGAGCAGTTCATCGACGCATGGCAGCCGCATACGCATCCGGGCCAGATCGCTTGTCTGATTCTCGATGTGCGGATGTCCGGCATGAGCGGGCTCGAGTTGCAGGAACGCCTGATCGCCGACAACGCGTCGTTGCCGATCATCTTCGTGACGGGCCACGGCGACGTGCCGATGGCCGTGTCGACGATGAAAAAAGGCGCGATGGACTTCATCGAAAAACCGTTCGACGAAGCCGAGCTGCGCAAACTGGTCGAGCGCATGCTCGACAAGGCGCGCAGCGAAAGCACCAGCGTGCAGCAACAGCGCGCCGCCGCCGAGCGTCTGGGCAAGCTGACCGCGCGTGAGCATCAGGTGCTCGAGCGCATCATTGCCGGCCGCCTGAACAAGCAGATCGCCGACGACCTCGGCATCAGCATCAAGACGGTTGAAGCGCACCGGGCGAACATCATGGAAAAGCTCAACGTCAACACGGTCGCCGATCTACTGCGCCTCGCGTTGTCGAACAAGCCGCAACCGGCGCAGTAAACCGGTAAACATTGCGGCCGCGGCACACGCCGCGGGTCGTGACTGTGTGTCAACGGCCGGACTATCGAACAGTCCGGCCCGCGTCATCCTTCTCTCCCTCCTTCCCTCCGCTTCACAACAACTTCGCAACGACGACGGGCGGCATGGGCTCAACACGCCCACATCCGCATCCGCGCTCGCATCCGTTAATCATTGCGCATTACTCAGCATGCGCTTACGTCGCGCGGCAATAATTTCTTTCCTCCGACAAGATTGACAAGCTCCGCTGCGCCCCTTAATTTACACAGAACTCCTCAACAGGAACCGTTGATGCCCGATAAACGCAGGACAGGCGTGCTGCCGTTGTCGTGTGCGCATCGCGAGGCGATGCAAAGCAGTTACCGCGGTTCAACCGCATTGCTGAGGGATCTGTCGAACGGCTCAAGCAAAACTGAGCCGGCCTTTACCTGCTTCCTTCTCCATTCCTTTGCGCCGAAGCAACGCAGCATGCGCTGCGCATTGACTTCGCGCGTCTAACGCAGCCGGGAGGATTTCATCGTGAAACGATCCGGAGCACACCGTTCGCGTGTGTTGCTTGTTTGCGCCGCACTTGCGGGCGCGCCACTCTTCGTCGGTCTGGCCATGCCAGGCGCGGTCTATGCGCAAAGCGCCGCGAAGATGTCGACCCAGCAACTCGATTCGCTGACTGCACCCATCGCGCTCTATCCCGACGCCCTGCTCGCGCAGGTGTTGATGGCCGCCACCTTCCCTCAGGACGTCCAGGCCGCGGCCGCATGGTCGAAAGCGAACGCGAAGCTGCAAGGCGACGACGCCGTGAAGGCAGTCGCCTCCCAACCGTGGGATCCGAGCGTGCAATCGCTGGTCGCCTTCCCGCAGGTCCTCGCGACAATGGCGTCGAAACCCGACTGGGTCTCGCAACTCGGCACCGCCTTTCTCGGTCAGTCGAATGATGTGATGGACTCCGTGCAACGCCTGCGCAAACAGGCGCAAGCGGCAGGCAATCTGAAAACGAGCTCGCAACAGAAAGTCGTGGTCGAGCAAAGCACGATTCAGATCGTGCCGGCCAATCCGCAAGTCGTGTATGTGCCGACGTATAACCCGACTGTCGTCTACGGCACGTGGCCCTATCCGGCCTACCCGCCCGTGTACGTGCCGCCGCCACCCGGCTATGCGATCGCAACGGGTTTCGCGACCGGCCTTGCGTTCGGCGCCGGTGTCGCCGTTGCCAATTCGCTGTGGGGTGGTTTCAACTGGAACACGCATGACGTCAACATCAACGTGAACCGGTACAACAATATCAATGTGAACAACCGGCTCAATGTGAACAGCAACACGACGAACTGGAACCGCAACACCAACGTCAATCGCAACGTCAACAATGCGAATCTCAACCGCAACGTCAACAACAACCTCGGCGGTGCGCAGCGCGATGCCTACCGCGGCCGTGACGACGCCGCCCGCGCCCAGGCGCAGCAGACCTTGCAAAATCGCACCGGTCAGAATCTGAGTGGTAACGCGAGCCAGCGCGTGCAGGGGATTCACCAGGGCGGCACCGCAAACACCGGTCTGCAGAACCGCGCGCAGAACGCCAATCGCGATAACGCGTTGCGCGGCGCCGGCGACGGCAATAGTTCGCGGCAGGACACTCAACGTGGCGAGGCGAGCCGCAACGCAGCCGCGAACCGTTCCGGCAGCGGCGGCTTCGGCGCCAACGGTGGCGGCCAGCAGCGCGCGGGCGGCGGTCCCGGTGCAAACGGCGGCGGTATTCAGCGCGGTGGTGGCGGCCGACTGGGCGGTGGCGGCGGCGGTGAGCGCCACCTCGGCCGCAACCGTTGAACGATCAAGAGGAGTCTCTGATGATTCGCTTATTTCCACGCGGCGCCTTGCGCGCCCACGCGCTGACATTCGCTATCGCTCTGAGCAGTACCGGCACCTTGCTGGTGGCGCCGGTACTGCTGCTCGGCACGACCGCTGCCCACGCGCAGGCGGTCTATCCGAGTGCCGACGACGCCGCTAATGCGTTCGTCGACGCGTTGGCCCGCAACGACGAAAATGCGCTCAAGCACGTGCTCGGCAACGATTTTCATCGCTTCATTCCATCCGAAGGAATCGGCGAGGACGACATCTACCAGTTCCTCGGCGCATGGTCGAAAGGACATCAGATCGTCGAAGATCCCGTGAAGAGCAAGGGACGCGCAACCGCGCATCTGGCGGTCGGCGACAGTGGCTGGACTTTGCCGATCCCCCTCGTGCAAGCCGCGCATGGCTGGCGCTTCGATCCGCCTGCCGCGCAGGATGAGATGCTGACACGTCGGATCGGCCGCAACGAACACGCGGCGATCCTGACCTCGCTCGCCTATCTCGACGCGCAAAACGACTATCACAACCTGACCCAGCACTACGCACAGCGCTTCGTCAGTACGCAGGGTCAGCATGACGGCCTGTATTGGGCAACGGCGCCCGGCGAGACGGAAAGCCCGCTCGGACCGCTCGCCGCCACGATGCCTAACGGTACCCTGCCGACAGAGGCTTATCACGGCTATCACTACCGGATCCTGACGGCGCAGGGTCCGCACGCAAAGGGGGGCGCGCAGAACTACGTCGAGAGCGGCGAGATGACCAAAGGGTTCGGTCTGATCGCCTCGCCGGCCGAATACGGCAAGACTGGCGTGATGAGCTTTATCGTCAATCAGGACGGTCAGGTCTATCAGAAGAACCTGGGGCCGCGGAGCGCTCGCGCCGCGGCGGCCGTTAAGTCGTTCGACCCGGACGATAGCTGGCAACCTGTGCAACAGTAAAGGCGGGGGTCGCTCGACGGCTGCGGCAGCGCACAAGCCGTCCGCGACCGATCTGTTTTCGGAGCGACGCCGGCGTCCCGCGCTGGTATTCATGTCGACCGCGGCGCCGGCGCCCTCGCCTGCCGCCCCCCCGGCAGCCGCCGCGAGCGCGGCTATGGCGGCCAAGGCACCGCGAATCCGCAGCGCTCCCACGCACCTGGAATCCGTACGTGGTGCGCCATGCCGGGCCGGTATAATGTTGGACTTTGCAGCGCTGCTTATCCCTGATTCGCTCCGCGCGCTTTTCATGTGCCGACCCGTTTCCGGTGAAAAGCGCCATCGCACGTGCCGCAGATGCCACACACGCGTGCCTACGCTCTGCCCCGCTTTCCAATCTGCCCATCTCGACCGACCATGACTGCCAAACTGATCGACGGCCTAGCGCTTTCCAAGACCCTGCGAACCGAAGTCGCCACGCGCGCCGCCGCCCTCACCGCCCGCGGCCATCAGCCGGGCCTCGCCGTGGTGCTGGTCGGCGACAATCCGGCCAGCGAAGTCTATGTGCGCAACAAGGTCAAGGCCTGCAATGACAATGGCCTCGGTTCGTCGTTCGACCGCTATCCGGCCGATCTGCCGGAAGCCGAACTGCTGGCTCGCATCGATGAACTGAACCGCGATCCGCGCATCCACGGCATTCTGGTGCAACTGCCGCTGCCGCCGCATATCGACAGCCACAAGGTGATCGAGGCGATCGCCCCGGAAAAAGATGTCGACGGTTTTCACGTCGCCAATGCCGGTGCGTTGATGACCGGCCGGCCGCTGTTCCGCCCGTGCACGCCGTACGGCGTGATGAAGATGCTGGCGGCCTATGAGATCCCGCTGCAAGGCGCGAATGCCGTGGTGATCGGCCGCTCGAACATCGTCGGCAAGCCGATGGCGCTGCTGCTGCTCGAAGCCGGCGCGACCGTCACGATCTGCCATAGCAAAACGCGCGACCTGGCCGCCCATACTCGTAACGCCGACGTGGTGGTCGCCGCCACCGGCCTGCGCAACATTCTCACGGCGGACATGGTGAAGCCGGGCGCTGCCGTCATCGACGTGGGCATGAATCGCGACGAAGCCGGCAAGCTGTGCGGCGATGTCGATTTCGCGGGCGTCAAGGAAGTGGCGGGTTACATCACGCCGGTGCCGGGTGGCGTCGGCCCGATGACCATCACCATGCTGCTCGTCAACACGATCGAAGCCGCCGAGCGCGAAGCAGCCGCAAAAGCGTAAATCTGAAACAGCGCGGCTTGCGCAAAAGCCTGGATTGATGGCGAACCGCACGTTCAACGTGCGGCTTGATCCCCTGCCGCGATGCCCGCGCCGCGCGGCGTCTGACGACGCGCAAGGCGCCCGCGGCACCACTTGAGCACCGGCCGCTCCACGAAGTGCCACGACAGCGCCGCGCATAGCAGGATGAACGGCGCGGCGATCAGCACCGCCGTCACATGGCTCAACTGCGGCGCGATATTCGCGACGCATTGCTGCACCATGAAGCCGTACAGATAGATCCCATACGAGTAATCGTGACGCGGCACGAAGCGCCGCAAAAGCGGCGTCGAACCGACCCACAGCACGCCGTAAGCAAACGCCAGATAGAACAGCGGTTGAGCGCCGGCCGTGTCGCGGAACACCAGAAACACCATCGCCAGCGCGAGAGCCGTCAGGCCGTTGATGTCGATCCGTTCGCGCCAGCCGTACAGGAGCATCCCCAGCATGAAAAACGGCTCCGGCCAGAACGAATAGCCGCCAGGCGTTTCACTGAAGTCACGCAAGCCGATCTGCAGATGCGGCAGATGCACGCGCAAAACGAACGCGGCGCAGCCAAGCGCCACCGCCAGCACTACGCCGCGCGCGCTGGACAACAGCCCCAGCATGCCGGTCACCATCACGATCAGATAGCAGCGCACTTCGAGCGGCAGCGTCCACAGCGGCGCGCAGACGTCGACAGGAAAGCGGTTGTGCTCGAATACGCCAGGCAGCGCCCAGCCGATTTTCAGCACGATGGTGGAGAAGTTATCGAGGTTGCGCCACGTCATGCCGGAGGCAAAATAGTCGCGCAGCGGCAGAGTCGTAAACAGCGGCCCGACGATGAACACGGTCACCAGCGAGCCCCCCGCCACCGCCGGCCACAGGCGCGCGATGCGCAACGCGGCGAAGCGCGGCACCGAACGTTGCCGGTCGAAACTGGCGGTTACCAGCATGCCGCTCAGCAGAAAAAACGCATAGACACCGAGCGCCCCGAAACCGTCGAAGCCAAGCGCGTTCTGGACCCAATCCGTCGCGCCGTCGGGTGCTTGCAACAGATACGAATGGCCATACACCACGGCAACGGCGGCCAGGAGCCGCACGAGGTCGAAATTGTTGCCCTTGCGCGATAAAGCATGCGAAAGCGGGTTCATCGATACCTCATACAGAAAGCGTCGCCGACGGATGGCGACACGTCAGAATGCGGCACGGCAGTAATTCGAACCGTTCGCTTTCGCACAGAACGCAGCCTCCCAGCAGACACGCCAAAGAGGCGCATTCCCGCCGCCCGAACCGCCTACGGCATGCGCGCTCCGCGCACAGTCGCGCGACATCTGATAATTTGTCTGCCGACGGATTGGAATCGGCGCGCCCTGCCCCAATAATGTCCTTATGGAGTGTTATCGGGGCGTGATCGCGCGCGCCCGTCGATGCACCGATTACCCGTTCACCCGCGTCAGACAGGAAGCCTTATGTCCACTACCCCCTCGAATCAAGACAATCCGCTCCTCGATTTCTCCGACCTGCCGCGCTTTGGCGAGATCCGCCCCGAACACGTCACACCCGCCCTCGATACCCTGCTCGCCGATGCGGCCGCCGCCGTCGAGCGCGCCGCCCAACCCATTACGCCCGCTTCGTGGTCCGACGTGGTCGAGCCGGTCGAGCGCGCCACCGAACCGCTGTCGCGCGCCTGGAGCGTGGTGGGCCATCTGAACGCGGTGGCGGATACGCCGGAACTGCGCGCCGTGTACGGCGAGAATCTGGCGCGTGTCACCGAATTCTGGTCGAGCGTCGGCCAGAATCTCGCGCTGTATGAGAAGTACAAGGCGCTTCACGCCAGCAGCGACTTTTCGTCGCTGACCGGCGAGCGCAAGAAGATCCTCGGCAATGCGCTGCGCGATTTCCGCCTCTCGGGCGCGGAATTGCCGGAAAACCAGAAGCCGCATTTCGCCGAATTGCAGGAACGCCAGGCGGGATTGTCGAAAGCGTTTTCGGATCACGTGCTGGACGCGACGAACGCATACGCCTATGTCGTCGAGGCCGGCGATGAAGCACAACTGGCCGGCTTGCCCGAGGACGTGATCGAAGCCGCGAAGGAAGCGGCCGAACGCGAAGGCAAGACCGGCTACAAATTCACGCTGCACTTCCCGTCGTATTTCCCCGTGATGCAGTACTCGGAAAATCGCGCGATGCGCGAAACGATGTACCGCGCGTATGTGACGCGCGCCTCCGAGCTCGGGCCGCAATACGGCGGCGGCAAACCCGAGTGGGACAACACCCAGGTGCTCGCCGATCAGTTGAAGCTACGCGCGGAAGAAGCGCACATGCTCGGCTACAACAACTTCGCCGAAGTCTCGCTCGCACCGAAGATGGCCGAGTCGCCGGCGCAAGTCATGAGCTTCCTCGAAGACCTCGCCACGCGCGCGCGTCCGCACGCCGAACAGGACTGGAAAGAACTGCGCGAATTTGCCGCGAACGAACTCGGCATGAGCGACCTGCAGCCGTGGGACATGACGTTTGCCGCTGAACGCTTGCGCCAGAACCGCTATTCGTTCTCCGAGAACGAAGTCAAACAGTATTTCCCGGAAGACGTCGTATTCAAGGGTCTCTTCAAGGTCACCGAAACGCTGTTCGGCGTGCGCATCCGTCGCGACGAAGCGGCCGTGTGGCATCCGGACGTGCGCTTTTTCCGCGTCGAGAACCAGGACGGCGGTCTCGTCGCCCAGTTCTATCTCGACCTGTATGCACGCGAAGGCAAACGCGGCGGCGCCTGGATGGACGATGCGCGCGGCCGTCACAAGCACACGCACGGCAGCGTGCAAACGCCGGTCGCGTATCTGACCTGCAACTTCTCGGCGCCGGTGGGCGGCAAGCCTGCCTGCTTCACACATGACGAAGTGATCACGCTGTTCCATGAGTTCGGCCACGGGCTGCATCACATGCTGACGCGCGTCGATGAACTGGGCGTGTCGGGTATCAACGGTGTCGAATGGGATGCGGTTGAATTGCCGTCGCAATTCATGGAGAACTTCTGCTGGGAGTGGGACGTGTTGAGCGACATGACCTCGCACGTCGACACGGCCAAGCCGCTGCCGCGTGATCTGTTCGACAAGATGCTTGCCGCGAAAAATTTCCAGAGCGGTCTCGGCACGTTGCGCCAGATCGTCTTCTCGATGTTCGACATGCAACTGCATACCGGCTTCGATGCGTCCGGCACGAAGAACGCAACCGAACTCGCGAGCGAGATCAACGAACGCTTCCATGTCGTGCCGCAAGCTTCGTTCTCGCGTTGGCCAAACACGTTCAGCCATATTTTCGCGGGCGGTTATGCAGCGGGTTACTACAGCTACAAGTGGGCTGAAGTGCTGTCCGCCGATGCGTATGCCGCGTTCGAAGAAGCCGCCCAGGCCGCGAGCGGCAGCGTGCTCGATCAGGCGACCGGCATGCGTTATCGCAAGGAGATTCTGGAAGTGGGCGGCAGCCGTCCCGCGATGGAATCGTTCAAGGCGTTCCGCGGCCGCGAGCCGAATATCGACGCGCTGCTGCGCCACAATGGTATGACGCCTGCCGTGGCGCATTGACTCTTGCATTGACTCTTGCGTTGAAGCATTCGCCGGCGTTGTAGATAAACGCCGACGTCGGCTAAAAATCTGGTGATTGAACTGCACCCCAAATCGTTGGATATCCGTCCAACGACGCGGGGTGTTTTTTCATGAGCAAGCACCGGCATTTTCCATTCGCGTGCGTGTCTCGAGCGGTGCGCGGCGGCTAAGCGCGATGCAGTTTGAAATCCACTTCTGCAGGACGCCCTTCCAGCGACAACGCCGCACGCGCGGCAGGCGCACGGCTCACCACCTTGCCGCGACTCACCACAGCGAGCCGTGCGGCGCGCAAGCGAATTGCCTCGACCGGATCGCGTGCGTCGAGTAGCACGAGATTGGCAGCGCTTCCCGGCGCGATGCCATAGCCCTCCAGACCGAGAATACGCGCGGCATTCACCGTAACCGCGTCGAAACAGGCGTGCATGCCGTCGACACCCGTCATCTGCGCAACATGCAAGCCCATGTGCGCGACTTCGAGCATGTCGCCCGAGCCGAGGCTGTACCACGGGTCCATCACGCAATCGTGGCCGAACGCGACGTTGATGCCCGCGGCCATCATCTCCGGCACGCGCGTCATGCCACGCCGCTTCGGATACGTGTCGCTGCGGCCTTGCAGCGTGATGTTGATCAGCGGATTGGCGATCGCCGCGACGCCCGACTCACGCATCAGCGGCAAGAGCTTGCTGACGTAGTAGTTATCCATCGAATGCATCGAGGTCAGATGCGAACCCGTGACGCGTCCCTGCAAGCCAAGCCGGTGCGTTTCGGCTGCGAGCGTTTCGATATGACGCGACATCGGATCGTCCGATTCGTCACAATGCATATCGACGCGCAAGCCCTGCTCCGCCGCAAACTCGCACAACATGCGCACGGACAGCGCGCCATCGGCCATTGTGCGTTCGAAATGCGGAATACCGCCGACCACGTCGACGCCCATCGCAATCGCACGCTTGAGATTCTCGAATGAGCCCGCGCTGCGCAAGACGCCGTCCTGCGGAAACGCAACCAGTTGCAGGTCGAGATACGGCGCGACGCGGCGCTTCACTTCAACCAGCGCCTCGACTGCGAGCAAGCGCGGATCGCACACATCCACGTGGCTGCGAATCGCCAGCAGACCACGCGCGACAGCCCAGTCGCAGTACTGCAACGCGCGCTCGATCAGCGCCTCCTGGGTGAGGTCCGGCTTCAGTTCGCCCCACAGCGCGATACCTTCCAGCAAGGTGCCCGATGCATTCACCCGCGGCAGACCGTACGATAGCGTCGCGTCCATGTGGAAATGCGGATCGACGAACGGCGGCGTGACGAGCGAACCGACGGCGTCGATTTCTTCGCGCGCACTCGCGGCCAGATTCGGTTCGACGGCGACGATGCGGCCCGCTTCAATGCCGATGTCGACCGGCTGCTTTTGCTGCGGTGCGGCGCTCGGTGGCAGCATTGCGTGGCGGATGATCAGATCCATGGTTCGCTCCTGTTGACCGCTCTTTGAATGATGACGATTCTATCGGCGTCAGAAAGTGCGCGCCGCGTTTTAACAGGATGCCGTACCGGCGGGCAGAGGGAAATCCGTACCGGCTGCGGGCCATAGCGCCAGCCTATACTCGATGTTCAACGTTTAGCGCTCGGCTTCGGCGCGCATACGTCATCCACCCACGGAGCAGGCATATGAAAACCATCGGCGTGATCGGCGGAATGAGTTGGGAGTCGTCCACCGAGTACTACAAGCTCCTGAACGGCCATGCCAAAGCGCGCCTGGGCGGCCATCACAACGCCCGCAGCCTGATGCTGACGGTCGACTTCGCGCTGATCGAGGCCAGCCAGCGCGCCGGCGACTGGACCGCGCTCGGCAAACAGCTGGCCGATGCCGCACGCCAACTCGAGCGAGGCGGCGCCGACCTGGTGATACTGGCCACTAACACGATGCATCGCGTGTATGAATCGATCGAACAGGCGATCGACGTGCCCTTCCTGCACATCGCGGATCCGACCGGCAACGCGCTGCGCGCCGCAGGAATCGCGCGGGTGGGCTTGCTGGGTACACGCTATACGATGGAGCAGACGTTCTACACGGGGCGCTTACGCGAGCGCTATGACCTCGAGACGCTGGTTCCCGATGAAACCGAACGCGCGGATGTGCACCGCATCATCTACGACGAGCTGTGCCACGGCAAAGTGAATGACGCCTCGCGCGCGGTGTATCAACGTGTGATCGAAGGGCTCGCTGCGCGTGGTGCGCAGGCGGTGATTCTCGGCTGCACGGAAATCACCTTGCTGATCAAGCAGGCGGACTCGGCGTTACCCGTGTTCGACACGACTGCGTTGCATGCGCAGGCGGCAGTAGAATGGGCAATCGAGGCGGGGTGAATGCAAGCGCGCCTCATGCATGGATGAAGCATGCGAGAGGCGACGCCAGAAGTTAAAAAGCCCGCGTAGCTTGCGCTAGCGGGCTTTCAACAATACTTGGTTGCGGGGGTAGGATTTGAACCTACGACCTTCGGGTTATGAGCCCGACGAGCTGCCAGACTGCTCCACCCCGCGTCAGAGAAAAAGATTATAGCGGGCTGTCAGCAACACGTCAAACAATCGGATGAAATAGTTTCAAACGAGGCGCGCCGCGTATGTCCGCGCTCATGCGGCAAGTGAGCGTGCAACTCAAAGATCCTCGACTGTCGCACCTTCCACCTTGCCGTCGATGATGTCCGCGCCATACTGGCTCGCGCTGCGTTTCGCGACGCCGAAATCGGAGAACGTGGCCGGCAGCACGAGACGAAATACGCGGCTTGCCTTCGAGCCGCCAATCGCGCCCGGCCGGCAGACGCGTACCGCGACGTCGTACCCTTCGGCATGACGTTTGTGACCGTCGAACTTGTCGAACTCCCGCGAAAACACCAGCGGATGCACTTCGAAGTCCTTATAAAGGGCTGGATAAAGTTGGGCCATGGTGCATCCTTGATGCGTGTAAATGTGATCCCACTATACGCCGCGGCATGACGGGATCGGGCTTTTATTTTTGCGGCCGCCGGGGCAATTTTCACGATCACTCGTCTCGCGCGATAAGATGCGGGACTATCGGAATTCACCCGATCCTGACAATGCGATTTTGGGTCGCCAGACGGGTAGATACAGCAAAATAAAGCAAAGACGCGGGGTTAGCGCCCCACCAAGCCTTGCTCAGCAAGAATGTGAGAACTTCATGAAAATTGCCACCTGGAACGTTAACTCCCTCAAGGTTCGCCTGCAGCATGTCATCGATTGGCTCGAAACCAGCCAAACGGATGTGCTGTGCCTGCAGGAACTGAAGCTGACCGACGACAAATTCCCGCGCGCCGAACTCGAAGCGAAAGGCTACCGGAGCTGGTTCGCGGGCCAGAAGACCTATAACGGCGTCGGCATCCTGGTCCGCGAAGGTCTGAACGTCGACGAAAGCAGCATTGTGCGCAATATCCCCGGTTATGAAGACCTTCAGCAACGCGTGATCGCCGCGACCGTCGAGGGCGTGCGCATCGTCTCCGCGTACTTTCCGAACGGCCAGGCGCCGGGCACCGACAAATTCGCCTACAAGCTGTGCTGGCTCGCCGAACTGCACGACTGGATCGCGCGTGAAATGGCGCTGTATCCAAAGCTCGCGCTGCTCGGCGACTACAACATCGCGCCAGAGGATCGCGACGTACACGATCCGAAAGCATGGGAAGGCCAGAATCTGGTGTCGCCCGAAGAGCGTGCCGAATTCGTGCGGCTGATCGAGCTCGGTCTGGTCGACGCGTTCCGCAAGTTCGAGCAGCCGGAAAAGATCTACTCGTGGTGGGACTACCGGATGATGGCATTCCGTCGCAATGCGGGGCTGCGCATCGACCATATCCTGCTCTCGAAAGCGCTTGCCGAAGCCTGCTCGTCCTGCGATGTGGATAAGGTCCCGCGCAAGTGGGAGCAGCCGTCGGACCACGCACCGGTCGTTGCGCAGATCGGCTGAACGCGCGCCGCAAGCGATGCCTCACGCGGGACGGCAGTCGGCCGGTTTCACAAGGCCGACGCCGGCCCGTTCAAACAGCGCCACAAGAATTCGAACACCATCGCATCATGCTCGGCCTGCTCCAACTCATCGGAGCCGCCGTGGCCTCCTTCTGTGTTCTCGCGATACCAGACCCTTTCCGCGCCCAGCGCCTGCATGCGCGCGGCCATCTTGCGCGCGTGTCCGGGATGCACGCGGTCGTCGGCCGTCGACGTGGTGAACAGCACGGGCGGATACGCTACGTCCGCGCTCACGCGGTGATAAGGCGAGTAAGCGGCCAGCACACGCGCTTCGGCGGGCTCGTCCGGATCGCCGTATTCATCGATCCATGACGCGCCGGCGTGCAGCAGATGATAGCGGCTCATGTCGAGCAGCGGCACCTCGCACACCACGGCGCCGAACAACTCGGGCCGCTGCACCATGCACGCCGCGACCAGCAGGCCGCCATTGCTGCCGCCCTGAATGCCCAGTTGCGCCGCGCTAGTCACGCCTGTGCTGATGAGCGCCTCGGCCACCGCGATGAAATCGTCGAACGAGCGCTGTCGATGCTCGCCCTGCGCCGCGGTATGCCACGCAGTGCCGAACTCGCCGCCGCCGCGAATATGCGCCACCACGTATACGCCGCCCCGCTCCAGCCAGCCGAGGCCCGGCCCGGTCAGATAACCCGGCAGCAACGGAATCGCGAAGCCACCGTAACCGTTGAGCAGGCATGGGCGAGTTTGCCCGTGCGTCTGTTCGTGCGTCCGCCCATGCGTCTCATGCACGGACTGCGCCGTCTGCCCTTGCCCAGCGTGTTGTGCAACCCGCGGTCCGATCACGGTATACGGCACTCGTGTGCCATCCGCGGACACCGCATGCCCACGCGTCACGGCGAACGGCGTCGCATCGAACTGAGTCGGCCAGCGGTCGAGCAACTCCCAATCGGCCAAGTCGTCCTGGGCAAGATCGGCGAGCCAGTATGCGGGGGGCTGCAGGTAATCGTCGGTATCGACGAACACTTCGTCGTTCAGCGTCGGCTCGACCGGTGAGACGTCGGCCTGCACGTCGTCAGGCGATGGAAAAAGCCGTCGATGCCAGTGCCAGGTTTGATCGGCCGCTTGCGACGGGATCCATAGCGCGGTCCGGCTCTGAACATCTTCCAGATACGACACGATCAGTTGATTGCGCGTGTGCGTCCACTCGCAGACGGAGGTTTGCGATGTCGGCGTGAAAAGCGGCATGACGTCACGCTCGCCGCGCAAGAACACCGCTTCGCGGATCGCCAGCAGCGCGCCGCCCGGATAGCGCACACCGTTGCAGTCCCAATCGAGGCGCGGCTCGAGCAGCAACCAACCCTGCCAGCCGCCGACCGCAACATGCGAAGGCACGTCGTACTGCTTCCAGGCATTGACAGTATTGGTAGCACTGGTAGCACTGGTAGCACTGCCATGATTGCCCGCATCGGCACCGTCTACCATGCCATCGGCGCTATCGAGGTAGTACGTCTGCGAATCGAAGAAATCGACACTGCTCACCACGGCGTGCCGCTGCTCGATTGGATCGTAGTGTGCCTCCACGCCGATGTCGCCAAATGCCCCCTTGAAGACCACCGGCGCGTCGGCCAGCGCACTGCCGCGCGTCCAGCGCCGCACTTCGCGCGGATAGCCGGAGCGCGTCAACGTCTTGCGGCCGTTGTCCCAGCCGACATAGAGCGTATCCCGATCGATCCACGAAGCCGTGTGCTTGCCGGCCTTCGCGATCACGAAACCGTCGTCGACAAAACGTTGCGCGTCGATGTCGAACTCACGCACCACGAGCGCATCCGAGCCGCCCGGCGACAACGTGATTAATGCGCGATCGCCGTCCGGATAAAGAATGTCGAGTTCGGCGCAGACCCATGGCATGCCTTCGGCTGCACCGAGCGCGTCAAAATCGAGCAGGTTTTGCCAGACCGGCGCGCCACTGCGCCAGGCCGTCCACGTCGTACGTCGCCAGATGCCTTTGGGATTGCGTTCGTCCTGCCACAGATCGTAGGCCCAGTCCTTCCAGCGATCGGGAATAACTGGCCGCTCACGCGGCAGATAAGCGTCGGCCAGCCGCTGTTTGAGCGACTCGAATTCCGCGCTGCGGCACCATGCCGCGCGTGTGCGGTCGTTCTGCGCTTCGACCCACGCGAGCGCGTCAGGGTCGTCGAGTGCTTCGAGCGACAGGAATGTATCGGGGGAAAGCGGCCAGGAGAAAGGAGCGGGAGAAGCGGGCATCGTCAGCTGTCGAATGAAAACAGCGTTGATTATGCCTTGCGCGAGCCCGAGGACCTTTGATGCCACGCGCCGGAACAGCTGAAGGGACGGCCGAGGGGCGGCCTATGGGACTATCCATGAGGCGGCCGAACAAGCGGGCTAAGCGATAACTGCCGGGGCGGCTGGCAAGCCGCCTCGGCTGACAACATACATCAGGGCTCGAGATTGAGTTCCTGAATCTTGCGCGTAATCGTGTTGCGACCGATGCCGAGCCGCTCCGCCGCTTCTACCTTGCGCCCGCGCGTGAAATCCAGCGCCTCGCGAATCACCGCCGCTTCGAAGCGGCGCGCGAGTTCGTCCATAACGTCGGCCGCATTCTCACGCAACATCCGCGCAACTTCGGTACGCAAGCCGCCTTCCCAGGCGCTTACGGTGCTCGTGACCGGGCCTGCGGTGGCCGCCGGATGCGTGGCCGCACCGACGCCGTTGATCGGCGCGCCGCCTGCAAGGCCTGCCTCGCCCGTGCCGAGCACACCACCGACACCGCCTGAGAGATCCGTCACGCCCACTTGCGCAGGACCGAGGTCAGGCGGCAAATCCTTGATCTCGATGGTCTGTGCCGGCGCCATGACCGTCAGCCAGTTGGCCAGATTTTCCAGTTGACGCACGTTGCCGGGGAACGGCAGCGATGCCAGATAAGCGAGCGCCTCTTCGGCCACGCGCTTCGGCTCCACGCCCAGATCGCGCGCACTCTTTTGCAGGAAGTGACGCGTGAGCAACGGAATATCTTCACTGCGCTCGCGCAACGCCGGCAAGCGCAAGCGGATCACATTGAGCCGGTGATACAAGTCCTCACGGAACAGGCCCTGACGCACGCGCGATTCGAGGTTCTGGTGCGTCGCCGCGATCACGCGCACATTGGCGCGCAACGGATTGTGCCCGCCGACACGATAGAACTGCCCGTCCGAGAGCACTCGCAACAGGCGCGTCTGCAAATCGAACGGCATATCGCCGATTTCGTCGAGAAACAGCGTGCCGTTTTCCGCTTGCTCGAAGCGCCCCTGACGCATGGCCTGCGCGCCGGTGAACGCGCCGCGCTCGTGGCCGAACAGTTCGGATTCCAACAGATCCTTCGGAATCGCCGCCGTATTCAGCGCGATGAACGGGCCGTTCGCGCGTGGGCTATGTCGGTGCAAAGCGCGCGCAACCAGTTCCTTACCGGTGCCTGATTCGCCGGTAATGAGCACGGTGGCCGCGGAATGGGACAGCCGGCCGATCGCGCGAAACATGTCTTGCATTGCCGGCGCCTGGCCGAGCATTTCCGGTGCATCGGCGACGCGGTCGTCCCACGTCTGTTCGCCACGCATGCTTTCGTCGACCGCGCGGCGGATCAGCTCGACCGCCTTGTCGACGTCGAACGGTTTGGCGAGATACTCGAACGCACCGCCCTGGAACGCGGCGACCGCGCTGTCCAGGTCCGAGAACGCCGTCATGATGATGACGGGCAAACCCGGCACCTTGTCACGAACGGTTTGCAGCAATTCGAGACCGGAGCCGCCAGGCATCCTGATGTCGGACACCAGCACCTGAGGGCTGTCGTGATCGAGCGCCGCGGAAGCCTCGCGCACGTTTGCGAAGCTGCGTGTCGCGAAGTTTTCGCGAGCGAGCGCTTTTTCGAGCACCCAGCGAATCGATTGATCGTCGTCTACTATCCAGATCGGCTTCATATAGGTCGGTCAGAAGTCTTAAGAGCGCCCCCAAACCTGTCGCTTCGCGTCAGGCCCCCCGAGGGGGGTGAGAAAACTTGGGGCGGCCCGGCGTTTTCTCACTGTACGGGTGTGGTGTTAGCAGTCGAGCGGCAGCAGAATCTGAAACTCGGTGTGGCCAGGCCGGCTATCCACTTCGATCAGTCCGTCGTGTTGTTGCACGAAAGTCTGCGCGAGCGTCAAACCGAGACCGCTACCGTCCTCACGCCCCGACACGAGCGGATAGAAAATGCGGTCACGGATTTCCTCGGGAATGCCAGGGCCGTTGTCAATGATATGCAAGTCCAGTGCCAGCTTACATAAACGTTTCGACACGGTGATCTTGCGCGCAATGCGCGTGCGCAATTCGATGCGCGCGTCGCCTTGCGAGATGCGTTCACGCAGCGCTTCGGCTGCATTGCGCACGATGTTCAGGAGCGCCTGAATCAGTTGCTCCTTGTCGCCGCGCAGGTCGGGCACGCTCACGTCGTAATCGCGCTCGATCGTCAGACCGCGCGGAAACTCCGCGAGAATCACCTGACGCACGCGCTCACACACTTCGTGAATATTCACGTCGCCGACGATATGCGGATGACGGTGCGGTTCCAGCAAGCGATCGACCAGCGTTTGCAGCCGGTCCGACTCCTTGATGATGACTTGCGTGTACTCGCGCAACTCGTCCCGTTCGCGCTCGCCGAGTTCGAACTCGAGCAGTTGCGCCGCGCCGCGAATCCCGCCAAGCGGATTCTTGATCTCGTGCGCGAGATTGCGGATCAGTTGTTTGTTGACGGCCGTGAGGTCATTGATGCGCTCCTCGCGGTCGGAACGTAAATGCCGCTCGTTCTCGAACAGTTCGAGCAGCACGTAGTCTTGCGCGCTCTCCAGAAAGCCGACGATCGCATGCACATGCAGCGGCTCGTGGCCCGGGCGCTCGAGCACGGCGTCCAGATGCGTCGCGTGAAAACGGTGGGCGGCGATCGCGGAAATCGTGGCGACCAGTTCGTCGGCATTCGAGAAAATGTCCTGCCACGCCATCTGCGTCAGTTGCTTTCGCGAAAGCTCCAGCATCGATTCCGCCGACGGGTTCGCAAACACAACGCGCAGCGTGCGCTTTTCAAGCACCAGTACGACCGTCGGGAGTGCCTCGAAGCCCGGCAGCAAACCGGAACTCACCAGCTGAGCGTCGTCCGACAGCGTCTGCTCGTGCCCTTTCCTTACTTTCATCAGATTCTTCAGAACCATCTTGCAGTCTGGCCGATAGGAGATGGTGATAAATCAGGTGTACCGCTTATTGCACTGCTTATTGCACTGCCTGGTGTCCTGCTTCATTGCCTTACGCTGCAAATCAATTCGGGCCTAACAAAAAAGGGACGGCGCCGCCGTCCCTTTGTGACCGATCGCGAGCGTCGGGCAAAGCGCTTCGCCGTTTGAAGGGCGAAGCGCCATTGCCGCTTACAGCGAGTAGTACATTTCGAACTCGATCGGGTGCACCGACTGACGATAGCGTTGCAGCTCGCCCGTCTTCAGTTCGATGTACGCGTCGAGCATCGAGTCCGTGAACACGCCACCGCGCGTCAGGAATTCGCGGTCCGCGTCCAGCGAGTCAAGCGCCTGGTCGAGGCCGGCACACACGGTCGGGATCTTTGCATCCTCTTCCGGCGGCAGGTCGTACAGGTTCTTGTCGGCAGCTTCGCCCGGGTGAATCTTGTTCTGCACGCCGTCCAGACCCGCCATCATCAGCGCGGAGAAGCACAGGTACGGATTCGCCATCGGATCCGGGAAACGCGTTTCGATACGGCGGCCCTTCGGGTTCGACACGTGCGGAATGCGGATCGATGCCGAACGGTTGCGAGCCGAGTAAGCCAGCTTCACCGGTGCTTCGAAGTGCGGCACGAGGCGCTTGTACGAGTTCGTCGACGGGTTCGTGATCGCGTTCAGCGCGCGAGCATGCTTGATGATGCCGCCGATGTAGAACAGCGCGAATTCCGACAGACCTGCGTAACCGTTGCCTGCGAACAGGTTCTGGCCGTCTTTCCAGATCGACTGGTGAACGTGCATGCCCGAACCGTTATCGCCGACCACCGGCTTCGGCATGAACGTAGCCGTCTTGCCGTACGTGTGCGCGACGTTGTGGATGATGTACTTCATTTGCTGCAGCCAGTCGGCGCGTTGCACCAGCGTCGAGAACTTCGTGCCGATTTCGTTCTGGCCTTGGCCCGCGACTTCGTGGTGATGCACTTCGACCGGGATGCCGATCTGTTCGAGCAGCAGACACATTTCCGAACGGATGTCCTGGAACGTGTCGACCGGAGCGACCGGGAAGTAGCCGCCCTTGGTGCCCGGACGGTGGCCGGTGTTGCCGCCTTCGAAGTCCATCGACGACGACCACGGTGCTTCTTCCGAACCGATCTTGACGAACGTGCCCGACTGGTCCGTGCCCCACTTGACCGAGTCAAAAATGAAGAATTCCGGTTCCGGACCGAAGAAGGCCGTGTCGCCCAGGCCCGTGCTCTTCAGATACGCTTCAGCGCGCTTGGCCAGCGAACGCGGGTCGCGTTCATAGCCCTTGCCGTCAGCCGGTTCGACGACGTCGCACGTCAGCACGAGGGTCGACTCTTCATAGAACGGGTCGATGAAGGCGGTGTTCGCGTCCGGGATCAGCAACATGTCCGATGCTTCGATGCCCTTCCAGCCGGCAATCGACGAACCGTCAAACGCATGGCCGCTTTCGAACTTGTCTTCATCGAATGCCGACACCGGCACCGAAACGTGTTGCTCTTTGCCGCGCGTGTCGGTGAAACGGAAGTCGACAAACTTGACGTCTTCGTCTTTGACGAGTTGAACGACGTCGGCCACGGATTTACTCATAACCTATCTCCTGATTAACGAATTCGGCGGATTCAGCCGCCGCCCAATCTAGCTGACCCGCTCCGGCGCGTCCACCCCTGGATTGTTGAGGGCGAACATAAAAGCCTGCTGGAACAAATCGATCGGCACCAATAAAGCAGCTTCTGTGCCATGTATGCGCCAACCCGGCGCAAAACCGCACTGCGCGCGCATTTGCGGGGAATGGGCGCACCGAACGGCATGCAGCCCTTAAATCTGCGTATCGCATAACGCACCGAGTCGGTGCATCTGTAAAACCATCCACTGCCGATGCTTCTATTTTGGTGCATCTGCAGAAAAACGCACCAATATTGGGCGATCTGCGCCTCGCTTATGCGGGCGAGACGCCGCCGCTGAACAGCATGCGCCCTGCTCGCCGCGCGCTAGAATGATTATTTGGTCCGAAGGAGATTTGCGCTCATGAGCACGCTCGAACAGTTGTACGCCCAAGCGGACAAGCGCCGCACCGAGACCCAGTTGCCCTATGCGGGCGCGGTATCGCCCGCCGAAGCGTTCGAACTGCTGCAACTCGACCCGCGCACGCGTCTCGTCGATGTGCGCACCCGTGCCGAACTCGATTGGGTCGGCCGGCCGGTGATCGGCGACGGGCAATACGCACATGTGGAATGGACGCGCTATCCGGGCGCCGTGCCGAACCAGGAATTCCTTCAGCAACTGAGCCACATCGCCTCGCCCGATACGCCGGTGCTGTTTTTGTGCCGCAGCGCCGCGCGCTCGAAGCTCGCCGCGATCGCTGCCGCCCAAGCCGGCTTTACCAAGGCGTATGACCTGCTGGAAGGCTTCGAAGGCGACAAGGACGGCCAGGGGCATCGGAAGACAGTGTCGGGCTGGTGCTTTCGCGGGTTACCGTGGATTGGCGCCTGATTGCTGGTCGGCGGCCCGAACGTTGCTGTCCGCGTCAGCGGCGCCTGAGGCGCGTACCGCTATCGGCGGGATGCAACGGGTCGCCTTCGCCAGCCGCGTGTGCAAGCCGACGCGTAATGGCACTTGAGGGTACCGCCAGGCGATGGGCGCAACGCATACACACATCGTCGGCGCTGCATGTGACAGGCCGATGATGCGTCGAGTCTTAACAAGCTAGCCAGCGGGCGCGGGTGCACCCGAACGAAGCCTGCCGTGTTGGGCGGATCAACCGAGAATCAACCGCGCGGTTTAGCCGCGGCCGCCTCAAACTCGACAATATCGCCGCCCAGTAGATGCACCCCTTCGCGCAGCTTGACGAAGGCCGCTGCCACCGCTTCCGGTTCGCCCTTCACACCGAGATCGATGTGATGCCGCGCATACACGCCGCCGCGCTCCGCATCGCCCACGCTCGGCAGGCTGAATACCCGCACGCCTGGAAAATCGTGCTCGATCTTTTCCATTAACGGCGTCAGACGCGACTCCGGCAACTCGAAGACCAGCAATGACTTTTCCGCGTGCGGCATCGCGTGATGCAGATGCGCGTATTGCGTATCCAGCACCCACTCGATCATCGGCCACGCCATGACCGGAAAGCCCGGCACGAAGTAATGCTGCTTGATCGAGAAGCCAGGAATCTTGTTGTAGCCGTTGGGAATGATCGAGGCGCCCTGCGGATACGTGCCCATATTCAGACGATGCCGGTTCTCCGGCGACGCCAGATCAAGCGGCGTCGCCGCGTTCGCCGGATGCATGTCGCGGATGCGTTCCTGAATCAGCGTCGCGGCCTCCGGATGCAGCTCGAGCGGCACGCCAAGCGCGGCTGCCGCGCATTGGCGGGTATGGTCGTCCGGCGTGGCGCCGATGCCGCCCGTGGAAAACACGATATCGCCCGATGCGAACGTGCGTCGCAGCGTTGCCGTGATGCGTTCCGGCTCGTCGCCGATGTATTCCGCCCAGCCGAGCGACAGCCCGCGCGCGCCCAGCAATTCGATGACCTTCGGCAGATGCTTGTCGATGCGTCTGCCCGACAGGATTTCGTCGCCGATAATGATGACGCCAAATGCCATTGCCGCCTCTTTCGCTTAGTCAATAACTCATCAGTAAGGAACCGGCGCCGCGTGCCGCGGACCGTGCTCTTCCGCGCGCATGCGTTGCAGCGCGCGCAAACAGTAGTAGCCGAACCACAGCGCCGAAAACACGAGGATGAACGCGTAAATCCAGATCGTTACCGCGGTGATCACCGGGAACAGCACGATCAGCCATACCGACGTCGCCCACAACAGCGTAGGCAGCGATCCCAGCAATCCGCTCGCGATGCCGATCAACAGCAACGGCAGCCGGAAGCGCCGCACCAGCGCGCGCCGCTCGTCACGCGTGGCATGCAGTGCGAGCGCGTCGTAACTCATGACGCGATACGTCAGCCAGCCCCACAGGAGCGGCGGAATCAGCGCGAAGAACGGCGGCACCAACCATAGCGGCAACGTGACGATCAGCAGCACCAGACAGACAAGCGTGGTCCACAACGCCTGACCGAGGCTACCGTACCACGTTCCGCCGTGGCGCATTTCGAGCCCGGCAAATTGCCGTGCCGACAGAAAGCGGATCACGGCCGGCATCGACAGTGTGGCGATCAGCAGCAATACCGTGACGACGATCAGCGGAATCGCCATCGCAATCACGATAAACGGCGCGATCGCCGCGTGTAGCGCCGAGAATCCGAGCCAGTCGAACAGACGATAAAGCGTGACCGTGAACGACCAGCTTTCGAGCCACGTGCGGGTCGCGCCGATCAGCGTCTGCCAGGAAAACCATAGCGTCACGCCCCACCCGACCGTCGCTGCCAGAAACGGCAGGAAGGTCAGCCAGAGCATGCGCGGGTGGAGCGCGCTTGCGAGCGCACGTCCGAACGAGCGCAACAGATCATTCATGCGAGCCAGTGCCGGTGAACGAAACGATGGAATAAGGGACGCGGCGCGACAAACAGGCGAAGGATCCGGCAAACGGACCGGAATGCGGATCGGAACACGAACCCGCGTCGCGCGCGCAAACGTGGACAGGATAAACCACGTGGCACGCCGCCGGGAAAACCGGCGGCGTGGGAGAAAGAATGCTCAAACTGGCGCGGCGTCGCTGCCTTCGGTGCGGCGACGCTTCGGCGAAAGGCGCCCGGCAATGCGCACGAAGGCAAGCCAGTGCTGCGCCCAGAATCCGTCACCGTAGCGCCGGCCTTCGAGTTGATCGCGGATGCCGGTCGGCTCCATCTCCCGGCTCCAGGACACGCTGCGAAACAACATGTCCCACCACGGGAACAGCACGCCGAAATTGCAACCGTACTTCAGGCCTTCGTGGCCATAGCCGATCGCATGGTGACGGCGATGGAAAGTCGGACTGACCAGCAGGCGCTCACCGAGCCAGCCGAAGTAGAGACGAATGTTCGCGTGCTGCACGCTCTGCGCCAGGTTCGTGATTGCCACCAGCACGACGAATTGTGACGGCGGCACGCCGATTACCAGTGCGATCACCGCGAAGAACGATGCTTGCATCAGATCGTCGAGCAGATGGTTACGGTCGTCGGACCACAGCGACATCTGCTGCTGGCTGTGATGCACCGCGTGCAGCTCCCACCAGACGCCGACCCGATGCTCCCAGCGGTGATACCAGTAACCGGCGAAATCGAGCACCAGCAGATACATCACGAACGTGACGAGCGGCTGCGTGGTAACGCCTGGCCACAGATTGTCGAATTCGATATTCGCGATGTTGTGCAGACGCAGCCAGGCCTGAACGGTGTCGAAGAATGGCTGCAACGCGAAAAAGAAGAACAGGTTGAGGATGCCGAGCTTGGCGATCCACGTGTAAATCACGTCGACGCGCACGGCCTTGCGGCTTTCCCACCGCTCCACCGGACGCAGCGCCTCGAGCGGGCGCAATACCGCGTACATCGCCAGCACCTCGACGACACCGACGATGACCCAATACAGGCTGTCGTAGGTATCTTCGTCGTAGTCCATCAGATTGAAGCGGAACAGCAACGGCTGCACCACGTCGACGTACAGCAGCGTTTGCATGGCTGAGACGAAGCTGTCGAGCGAAGAAAAAATCAGATGGAACATGGTGCTGGCCTGTTACTTCATTCCTGACGGTTCATTGATTACCGCATCATGCGCCGTTCGGCGCCGTGACCGGCGCGCGATTGAAGAAATAGATACCGTGCGGCGAACGGCCGACGGCAATCGTCTGGATCAGCTTACGCGTGTTCAGGTCGATGATGCCGACATGCTTCGCGAAGCGGAAGGTAACCCACAGATAGCGTTTGTCGGCGGAAAGTTCCATATCGTCCGGACCCGGCATCAAACCGGTGATGTCGCCGACATTGGTGAGCGTGTCTTCGTCGATGATGCTGATCGTGCTCGCGACGCGGTTCGATACCGCCACGTGCTTGCCGTCAGCCAGCGAGCGGAAGTTGTGCGCGCCCTTGCCTGTCTGGATCGTCTTGACGATTTTCTGGTTGCGCCAGTCGACCACCGCGACGTAATCCGACCCAGTCATGCCGATCAGCAGGTACTTTTCGCCCGGTGTCATCCACAGGCCGGCCGGCACCTTGCCGACCTTCATCTTCCACTTGACCGTTTGCGTGGCCAGATCAATAGCGGCCAGCTCGCCCGAAACCTGCAGCGTGACGAAAACCGTCTTGCTGTCATTGGTGAACGCCATATGGCTCGGCATCACCGCGAGCGGCAGACGCGAGGCCAGCGTCATCTGGTTTTTCTGGCCGTCGTAATGATAGATGTCGAGACGGTCCAGACGCAGCCCGGTGGTAACGAGCCACTTACGGTCGGGGGAAAAACCGATCTGGTACGGGTCTTCAATGTTCTCGACCCAGCGCTGCACCTGGCCCGACTTCGGATCGACGAACATCAGGTTGTTCGACACCGAGTTGGCGACGATCAGCGACGAATTGTCCGGCGTGGCCATCAGGTGATGCGGTTCCTTGCCCGTCGGCACCGTGCCGACGACCTGGCGGGTGGTCTCGTCGATCAGGCTCAGCGTGGCTTCGCCCGAATTAAGCACGATCACGTTGTTGGCGTGGGCCGCCGGAGAGAAAAAACCTGCGGCGGCGACCAGCGCCGCGCTTGCGGCGAACGTGGCAGTCAAGCCGGGAAGAAAAAATTTACGCATGAAAACTCACTTCGGAGAACAGCTGACATTGTAGAACGTTTGCCGGGGCACGCGGTTGACGTGGATGCGGGTGCGACGTGCGGGGGAAAACGGAAATCAGACGGGATGCGGGCACGAGACTGTCAGCACATTCCGCTGCACTGCTGAAATAAGGTCGGCTTCGCGTAAGAAAATCCTCGTCCGAGTTTCACAATGCCATTATTTTAATCAAATCGACGAATTATTACATTCCTATAATTTTAAAATCAACATAAGACAAATCAAGACGATTCTTTATATTTCATAATTTTATACACTTAAATAACAATTAATAAAATTAAATTACAATCCGTCATTTATTTTTGATCGTTTAAGAATTGGCTTATTCCATCTCTTCCCCGCCGCACCTGACAATCCCGCCGATCATCGCCCATGCACTTAATCCTGTGGACTTAAGAGCGTGAAGCAGGCGATTCGGACGCGCGAAAAATTCAGCAGGACACGTAAAACGGACGACGGAGATACCGCGGTCTATATGTTCTTATTTTGTTCGCGACATACCAGGGCGATGACGCCTTATTCGAATCGCCGCGCTTTCATGTGCAGTCCACGCACGCAATAACCGCGGAGTTTCTTAAATAATGAACAAAATCTACAAATCGGTTTGGCGTGAAGCGACGGGAACGTGGGTCGCCACGTCGGAAACGGCTCGGTCGAAGACGAAACGCGGAACGGCACGGAAGCTGGTGGTAGCACAGGCCGTGTTGGCTGCGGCAACGTTGATGGGTGGAGCGTCGGCTGCGTGTGCAGCTGGCAACGCAGCCACTAACTATTTCGATGCCAGTGCAGTGGACCCGACCGTCGATCGCAATGCGACGGCTTCTGGCAAGGCCGCGGTCGCCGCAGGCGCAAATGCGTTGGCAACTTCCACCGGCTCCACCGCCGTTGGCAACGCAGCGTGGTCTTTGGGCGATTTCGGTACAGCGGTCGGCGACAAGGCCACGGCGTCAAAGATAGGTGCCACGGCCGTGGGCACTGCTGCAAGTGCTGCCGGTAACAATTCAGTTGCGATCGGCTATAGCGCGGTGGCCACGTCAGACAACAGCGTCGCGCTTGGCGCCAACTCGACCACTACCGCGGATCTGACCGCAACCGCTTACACGCCGGTTGGCGCCGGTGCCACGGCAATTGCAGCACCCACCGCAACGGGCGAAGTCTCCATTGGTTCGGTGAACAATGAACGGCGTCTCACCAATGTCGCAGCAGGCGCAGCGGACACCGACGCGGTCAACGTCAGCCAGTTGAGCGCGGTGAACAGCAAGGTCGACACCCTCGTCCAAAGCAGCAGCCTCCACTACTTCAAGGCAAACGGCCCCGCCGACGGCACGGACGATGCCGCCGCCACCGGCGACCGCTCCGTCGCGATCGGCAGCGGCGCCGATGCGTCGGGCCCGCAAGCGCTGGCAGGCGGCACGTCGTCGTGGGCAGACGGCGCGCAAAGCACCGCTGTCGGCACCCTCTCCACCGCTGCTGGGGATTACTCCACGGCCCTCGGCGCACACTCCGTCGCCGGCATGGCGGGCGATACAGCAATCGGCTTTGGCGCGTCGGCCACCGGCACAGTCTCCACCGCGATCGGCACCAACGCCTCGGCAACGGGCTTTGGCGGTGCTGCATTCGGCAATATGGCCTCCGCCAGCGCCGACGGTTCCGTCGCCCTGGGTCAAGGCTCGGTCGCCGACCGCGCCAACACCGTCTCAGTCGGCTCCGCCGGCAGTGAGCGTCAGATCACCAACGTCGCAGATGGCACACAAGCCACCGATGCGGTCAACGTCAGCCAGTTGCAGGCCGCCACGGCCAGCGCATCGCGCTATTTCAAGGCGACGGGCATTGACGGTAGCGGAGATGACGCAATCGCAAGCGGCGACCATTCAGTCTCGATCGGCAGCGGTTCGGTAGCGTCGGGCGACAAATCCTTCGCCGCCGGCACCAGCTCGTGGGCGCAAGGCAATTTCGGCACCGCCGTCGGCACGCTCTCCACGGCAGAGGGCGATAACTCAACCGCCCTCGGTTATAAAGCGAACGCAATTGCGTCCAACTCGGTTGCCCTCGGCCAAGGTTCCGTCGCGGATCGAGCGGACACCGTATCGGTCGGTTCAGCCGGAGCGGAACGCCAGATAACCAACGTAGCCGCTGGCGTGCAAGGCACCGACGCCGTCAACGTCAACCAGTTGAACGCGGTCGCCAGCCAGGGCGCAGCCACCGCCGCCAAACTCGACGGCGCGGTGATGTACGACCAGAACGAAGATGGCAGCGTCAACAAGAACAGCGTAACGCTCGGTGGCGATGCAGCCAGCGGCGGTACGGTCATCCACAACGTCGCCGACGGCGTGGACGCCAGCGACGCTGTCAACCTCGGTCAGTTGAACGCGGCCATCGGCAACGCGGTGCAGAACATCGCCGTGAACCCAAACGTGCCGTTCTTCAGCGCCGACGGCAACACCGATACGGAAGGTGCACAGGCCTCGGGCACGCATTCGGTCGCTGTGGGCGCCAACGCCAACGCCACCGGCACGAATGCAATCGCCATGGGCGCGAACTCGGTCGCTAGCGGCAACAACGCCACCGCGCTCGGCGCTTCGGCGAACGCAAGCGCCGACAACTCGGTTGCATTGGGTCAAGGCTCGGTCGCGGATCGCGCGAATACGGTATCGGTCGGCGCAGCAGGTCAGGAGCGTCAGATCACCAACGTCGCAGCCGGCGTGCAAGGCACGGACGCCGTCAACGTCAACCAGTTGCAGCAAAGCGTAAGCGGCGCGGTTGGCCAGGCCAACAGCTACACGGACGACCAGATCCGCTCGGCACGCCGTGATTCGTACGGCGGCACGGCGTCAGCGCTGGCGGCTGCCGGCTTGCCGCAAGCGGTCTTGCCGGGTCACGGCATGGTGGCAATTGCGGGTGGCACGTATGGCGGCCAGTCGGCCATGGCGATCGGCGTGTCGCAGTTGTCCGAAACCGGCAAGTGGGTCTACAAGGTGCAAGGTACGACCGACTCGCGTGGTCAGTTCGGCGCGTCGGTTGGCGCGGGCATGCACTGGTAAAACTTAGGCAAGAAGCGTGACCGGCTCGATCTAAGCCCGTCGCGTCGAAGTCAACAGCGTTGCTGTACTGGCAGCGAGCAGGCGCGGGTCCGAAAGGGCCCCGCCCTTTGCGCGTGATGTCGCTCTCAAAAGGAGCGGTGTCGCGCGCTTTTTTATGCGCGCTGCAAAAGCGTTGCTGCCCGCATCCCTCGCCGCCCAGATAGAGAGGGCACCTCTGCGACGCCCCCACCCCCTCACCACTCCACGCGCCACTCAGCGCTGCATCGACTCCCACACCTTGTACAAGCGCTTCACCGACACAGGCATCGGCGTACGCAATTCCTGCGCGAACAGCGAAATCCGCAATTCCTCCAGCAGCCAGCGGAATTCCGACAAGCGCGGATCCAGCACACCGCCGCGCTGCGCGACCGCGCGCTGGTAGTTCTGCAACAGAGGATGAAACTCGGCGAACTGCCGGGCGTCACGCGCCGAGTCTGCCTTCAGCTTGTCGACGCGCAGCGCGATTCCTTTCAGATAGCGTGGGAAGTGCGCCAACTGCGGGTACGGCGTGTCGACCACGAAACGCTTGCCGATCAGCCCATCGAGCTGGTTCTGCATGTCTGCATACGCCGCCATGAACGACTTCGCCTGCACGAGCTTCTTCGTCACGGTCGCGTATTCGCTCAGAATTTGCCCCACCAGCCGCGAGATTTCCTGCGCCAACAAAGTCAGACGGCTGCGGCCTTCGTCGCGGCGCGTATGGAAACTGACGTCATCGGCGGGCAGCGGGTCTTGCAGACAGGCGCGGTCGAGCGCGGTGTCGATCAGTTGATCGCGCAATTCTTCCTGGGTGCCGCGTGGCATGAACTGCATCGCCATTTCGCGCAAACCCGGCAGGTTCTTTTCCAGATACTTGATCGGTTCTTTCAGTTGCAACGCAAACAATCGCCGCAGCCCCGCGCGATGGATGCGCGCGGCTTCGTCCGGTGAATCGAAGACTTCGACGTCACAGTGTGTGCCGCGATCCACCAACGCCGGATAGCCGAACAACGTCTGGCCGCCACGGCGAATTTCCAGCAACTCGGGGAGCTTGCCGAAATTCCACGTCGTCAGTTTTTCGTACAGCGCGGTACCTTGCGCGCCATCTTGCGACGCGGTTTGCAAACCGGACGCAGCGGCGCCCTTGCCGCGCGACACCGCACCGCTGCCCGCGTTGGCTGTTCCGCTCGCTTGCGCGCCAACGGCCACGCCGCCACCGCCGCCCGCATCCGCCAACGCCACCCCAGCCGCACCCGACGCAATCTTCTGAAAATGCTGCTGTGCCTGCCCGCCGAGTTCAGCGCGCAGTTGCGACATATTCCGGCCCATCGCGAGCTGTCGCCCATGCTCGTCGACGACCTTGAAGTTCATGAACAGATGCGGCGTCAGCGTCTCAAGCTTGAAATCCGATTGCTTCATCGCGACCTGGGTCTGCTCGCGAATGTCCGCGATCAACGATTCGAGCAAACCGCCCGCGCCGAAGCGCGGACCACTATGACGATCGACGAAACCCGCCGCGAACTCGGGCAGCGGCACGCAATGACGCCGCAGCTTCTGCGGTAACGATTTCAGCAACAGTTGCGCCTTCTCTTTAAGCATGCCGGGCACGAGCCATTCGCAACGGCGCGCGTCGACCTGATTCAGCGCGTAGAGCGGCACCGCGAGCGTCACGCCGTCGCGCGGCGAACCGGGTTCGAAGTGATAGGTGAGCGCCATCTCGACGCCCGCCATCGTCATCCGTTTCGGGAACAGGTCGGTCGTCACGCCGGCGGCTTCGTGCCGCATCAGATCGTCACGCGACAGATACAGCAGACGCAGCTTGTCCTCCGGCTGGCCGCTCTTCTTGAGCTCGTCGCGGTACCAGCGCTCGAACGACGCGCCCGTGTAAATGCCTTGCGGCAACGCCTGATCGTAGAAGCCGAAAATCAGTTCGTCGTCGACCAGCACGTCCTGACGGCGCGACTTGTGTTCCAGTTGTTCGATATCGGTGAGCAGCTTGCGGTTGTGCGCGAAGAACGCGAGCTTCGTATCGAACTCGCCTTCCACCAGCGCGCCGCGAATGAACAACTCACGCGCGCGCGCCGGGTCCTGTTTGCCGAAGCTCACGCGCCGCCGGTGATAGATCGGCAGGCCGTACAGCACCGCGCGCTCGAACGCCGATACCTGCGCCGCGCGCTTTTCCCAATGCGGCTCGGACAATGACTTTTTCAGCAGATGCTCGCCGATCTTCTCGATCCATTCCGGCTCGATCTTCGCGATGCAGCGTGCGTACAAACGGCTCGTCTCGACCAGTTCCGCGGCCATCACCCACTTGCCGGCCTTCTTCACTAGCGCCGAGCCCGGCCAAAGGTAGAACTTGATGCTGCGCGCGCCGAGGAAATACGGTTCGTCGTCGGCTTTCAAGCCGATGTTGCCGAGCAAGCCAGTCAACAACGCGAGATGAATCTGCTCGAAGGTTGCTTCGGCCTCGTTCAGGCGCCAGCCGTGCTCACGCACCACCGTGAGCAGTTGCGAGTGCACGTCGCGCCACTCACGCAGGCGCAATTGCGACAGGAAGTTCTTGCGGCACTCGTCCTGCAATTGCCGGTTCGACTTCTTGTGCGCGATCGCTTCTTCGAACCAGTTCCAGATCTTCAGCCATTGCAGGAACTCGGAACGCTCGTCGGCGAACCGGCGATGCGCCTGGTCAGCTTGCTCCTGCGCTTCGATCGGCCGGTCGCGCGGATCTTGCACCGACAATGCGCTGGCGATGATCAATACTTCCTTCAACGCCTGCTGATCGCGCGCGGCGAGAATCATCCGGCCGACACGTGGGTCGAGCGGCAAGCGCGCGAGTTCGCGGCCAAGCGGCGTGAGCTGATTGTCGTCGTCGACGGCGCCCAGTTCGTTGAGCAATTGATAGCCGTCGGCAATGGCGCGGCCGGGCGGCGGCTCGATGAACGGGAACGTTTCGATCGCCGTCAGATGCAGCGACTTCATGCGCAGAATCACCGACGCCAGCGACGAACGCAAAATCTCCGGATCGGTGAAACGCACGCGGCCCTGGTAGTCGCTTTCCTCGTACAGACGGATACACACGCCATCGGCCACGCGGCCGCAGCGCCCTGCCCGCTGATTCGCGGCGGCTTGGGAAATCGATTCGACCTGCAGTTGCTCGACCTTGTTGCGATACGAGTAGCGCTTCACGCGCGCGAGCCCCGTATCGACCACGTAGCGAATCCCCGGCACGGTCAGCGAGGTTTCGGCGACGTTGGTCGCGAGCACGATGCGGCGCGCGTTCGAAGTGCGGAACACGCGCTCCTGTTCAGCGGCCGACAAGCGCGCGAACAGCGGCAGAATTTCCGTATGCGGCGGATGGTGCTTGCGCAGCGCTTCGGCGGCGTCGCGAATCTCGCGCTCGCCGGGCAGGAAGACCAGCACGTCACCGGGGCCTTCGCGGCACAACTCGTCGACCGCATCGACGATCGCTTCCATCAGATCACGGTCGGCCTCGCGCTGCGTCTTCGGCTTTTCGCGCGACGACGAAGAAGACGACGAGCCTTCCGCCGACTTCACCGCCGGACTGTCTTCCGCGACCGGCCGATAACGCATCTCGACCGGATAGAGCCGGCCGCTCACTTCGATCACCGGCGCAGGCTTCTCGTCGCTGCCGAAATGGCGCGCGAAGCGATCCGCGTCGATCGTCGCCGAGGTCACGATCAGCTTCAGATCAGGCCGCTTGACGAGGATTTCCTTCAGATAGCCCAGAAGGAAATCGATGTTCAGGCTGCGCTCGTGCGCTTCGTCGATGATCAGCGTGTCGTAGGCGTTCAGCAGCGGATCGGTTTGCGTTTCGGCGAGCAGAATACCGTCGGTCATGAGTTTGACCGACGCGCCCGGCGACAGATTGTCGGTAAAACGCACCTTATAGCCGACCACTTCGCCGAACGGCGTGCCGAGTTCCTCGGCGATGCGCCGGCCCGTCGCCGACGCCGCGATCCGGCGCGGTTGCGTGTGGCCGATCAGGCCCGTGCCGCCCGCGCCGAGACCACGACCGAGTTCGAGACATATTTTCGGTAGCTGGGTCGTCTTGCCGGAGCCGGTCTCGCCGCAGACGATCACGACCTGATTCTGCGCGATCGCCTTGGCGATCTCCTCGCGCCGGCCGGAGACGGGCAGCGCTTCGGGGAAAGTGATCGGCGGAATCGGATTCGGTTCGACGACGCGTTGCACGCGCGGCGGGCGCGGCTCGCGACGGGGCTGGCCGTTTTGCGCATCGCCTGCTTGCGGCGATTTCTGCGCGGGCGCACCGCTTTGCTGATTGGCACGTCCGTCGCCACGCTTCGACTGATTGGGATCTCGTGTGTTTTCGGACTGTGCGCGCCGTTCATCGCCCTGCTGCTGGCGTTGAGCGCGAGGCGCGTTCTGCGCGCGTCCATCGTCGCGGCGCACCGTAGGCTGCCCGACGCCGCCGGTATTCGCCTGCTTGCGCGCGGCATCGCCACGTGGCGGCTGTTCGCGCCCCTCATGAGCGGTTTTCGGCGCCTGCGCGCCCGCTTCCCGGCGCGCCTCACGCGGCGGATTATTTTTTTGCGCCGACGCTTGCGCGCCTTCCGCGTTGCGTCGCGGCTCACGCGCCGTTTCCGGCGTGTTGCGGTTAGCGTCCGGCGCTTCGCGGCGTGCAGCGTCGCCGGGCTTCACCTGATCGGCGGCCGGCGCCGCATTCTCGTTCGCCGTAGCGGGACTTTTGGGTACATTCGACATGGGGGCGCATTATAATCCCCGGCATGAATTCCCAAACCGACCTCGTCCCCGCGCCCGCGAGCGCTCCGGCCCCCGCCGGAGCAACGGAAGACCTCGCCCAGCACGCGCAATTCGTCGACTGGATGCGCTCAGTCGCCCCTTACATCCATGCGTTCCGTAACAAGACGTTCGTCGTCGGTTTCGGCGGCGAGGTGGTGCACCAGGGGCTCCTGAACGCACTCGTGTCCGATATCGCGCTGCTGCAGGCCATGGGCATCCAGATCGTTCTGGTGCACGGCTCGCGACCGCAGGTCGAAGAGCAGATGAGCCTGCATGGCGTGGAGTCCGAGTTTTCGCACGGCATGCGCATTACCGACGCGCGTGCTTTGGAGTCCGCGAAAGAAGCGGCCGGCGAAGTGCGTCTGGATATCGAGGCGGCGATCAGCCAGGGCTTGCCGAACACGCCAATGGCGCACGCGCACATCAGCGTGGTGTCGGGCAACTTCGTGACGGCGCGCCCGGTCGGCATTCTGGACGGCGTCGATTTCGCCCACACCGGCGTGGTGCGTAAGATCGACGCGGATTCGATCCGTCATTCGCTCGCGAGCCGCAAGCTCGTGCTGCTCTCGCCGCTCGGCTTCTCGCCGACTGGCGAGGCATTCAATCTGTCGATGGAAGACGTCGCCTCCGCCGCCGCGATCGCGCTGCGCGCCGACAAGATCGTGTTCCTGACCGAAACGCCGGGCCTGATGGAAACCGGCGAAAACGGGCCCGAACTGGTCCGCGAACTGTCGCTCGACGACGCCTACAAGCTGCATGAAAGCGGCGAAGTCACCGGCGACGCAGGCTTTTATCTGAAGCACTCGATCCGTGCCTGCCGCGGCGGCGTCGCTCGGGCCCATATCATCCCCTACGCGCTCGACGGCAGCCTGCTGCTCGAACTGTTCCTGCACGACGGCGTGGGCACGATGATCTCGTACGAGAACCTCGAAAGCCTGCGCGAAGCCACGCCAGACGATGTCGGCGGTATTCTCTCGCTGATTGAGCCGCTCGAATCCGACGGCACGCTGGTACGGCGAGGCCGCCACCAGATCGAACGCGACATCGACCATTTCTCGGTGATCGAGCACGATGGCGTACTGTTTGGCTGCGCGGCGCTGTACCCGTATCCGCAGGAGCGCATCGGCGAAATGGCCTGCCTGACGGTCGCGCCGGAAGCGCAAGGCACCGGCGACGGCGAGCGCCTGCTCAAGCGCATCGAACAACGCGCGCGAGCACGCGGCCTCACGCGGATTTTCGTGCTCACCACGCGCACCGAACACTGGTTCCTCAAGCGCGGCTTCGTCAAGGTCACGGTCGACGACCTGCCTGAAGACCGCCGCCGACTCTACAACTGGCAGCGCAAGTCTCTCGTGCTGATGAAACAGCTCTGAGCGTCCCCATATAAAGCGACTGCCCGCCCCACATACATCGATTACAGGAGAAGCACAGCATGACTCGTATGGTTCAATGCGCGAAGCTCGGCAAGGAAGCCGAAGGTCTCGATTTCCCGCCGCTGCCGGGCGAACTCGGCAAGCGGATCTACGAAGGCATTTCGAAGGAAGCCTGGCAGGCCTGGTTGAAGCAGCAAACCATGCTGATCAACGAAAACCGCCTCAATATGGCTGATCCGCGCGCACGTCAATATTTGATGAAGCAGACCGAAAAGTTCTTCTTCGGCGAAGGCGCGGATACGGCGCAGGGTTATGTGCCGCCGGCAGCTGAGTAATAAACGCTTTCGACTGCACGCCAGTATTGGCGATCAGCCGTATGAAAAAACCGCGCCGCGTGCGCGGTTTTTTTTCGCCTGTCTGGCGCGTTTTTAAGTCTTTTTTCATACCGCTGCAATCCGCTCAATCCCCCACCCCGCAAGGGATTGAGTACCGTCCCCAAGCCTCCCGCTCGATTCCGGGTTTGCGCGATCCTCGGTCATCGTGCTATCATGTTCATCGTTCCAACAGCATTTCACCTTCATTCACGTTCTTTTGACAGTGGTTTATGGCGCCATGTGGTGCCTTGCAGTGCCGGTTTCTCCGCACGCCACCCTGTCGAATTGAACAGTTTTTATACAAGAAGGCTTGTCGGTCGTTTCCCCGCCTGATCTCATCCCATGAGCGGCGATCCAGCACCGGCCTTTTTCGTTTCGAGCCTTCCAGCGGCGCATGGGCCAGCTTTCAGCCACCCCAGCGTCCTCATGCATCTGCCCCCCTTCCACGGCCACGCAGATGCAACAGTCAGCACAATCTAGACGAGTGTTTTTTCGCGAATCGTTCGCGAGGCACGGGCGTTTTATTTTCTTTTGCGCGCCCATTTCCTCTATCGCCCCTCCGGCGAAAGAGACGCCATCGCCATCGCTCGCGAAACTGCACTTCCCCAGCACCCGTGGCGGAACGTTCATGCGCGTTTTCATGAGTTTCGTCGCAGTCATTGGAGTTTTCACCTTGACCGCTTCCAGCAACGGCTTCTGGCGACATCACAAAGAAGAACAACGCCTCTCACTCGACGACATCACCGTCGTCGACAAATCTCTCCTCAAGCGGGCTGTCGGCGCCATGGCGCTCGGCAACGCGATGGAATGGTTCGATTTCGGCGTGTACAGCTACATTGCTGTCACGCTCGGCAAAGTGTTCTTCCCGTCGGCGAGTCCGGCCGCGCAGTTGATCGCCACCTTCGGCACGTTTGCCGCGGCGTTCCTCGTACGCCCGGTCGGCGGCATGGTGTTCGGGCCGCTGGGCGATCGCATCGGCCGTCAGCGCGTACTGGCGATGACGATGATCATGATGGCGCTCGGCACCTTCGCGATCGGCCTGATTCCGAGCTACACGACGATCGGCATTTTCGCGCCGGTGTTGCTGCTGGTCGCACGCCTCGTGCAAGGCTTCTCGACCGGGGGTGAATACGGCGGCGCCGCCACCTTCATTGCCGAATTCTCGACGGACAAGCGCCGTGGTTTCATGGGCAGCTTCCTCGAGTTCGGCACACTGATCGGCTATGTGCTCGGCGCGGGTACGGTCGCGGTTCTGACGGCAACGCTGTCGAACGATGCGCTGCTCTCCTGGGGATGGCGTGTGCCGTTCCTGATCGCGGGTCCGTTGGGTCTGGTCGGTCTGTACATCCGGATGAAGCTCGAAGAAACGCCTGCGTTCAAGAAGCAGGCTGAACAACGCGAAGCTGAAGACAAAGCGCTCCCGACGCAATCTTTCCGCGAGTTGCTCATGCAGCAATGGAAGCCGCTTCTGCTGTGCGTCGGCCTCGTGCTGATCTTCAACGTCACCGATTACATGGCGCTCTCGTATCTGCCGAGCTATCTGTCGGCCACCCTGCACTTCAACGAAACGCACGGCCTCTTTCTCGTGCTGCTCGTGATGGTCCTGATGATGCCGATGACGCTGGCAGCCGGCCATCTGTCCGACACGATCGGCCGCAAGCCGGTGATGCTGTTCGGCTGCGTGGGTCTGTTCGCGCTGTCGATTCCCGCGCTACTGCTGATTCGCATGGGCACGGTGCTGCCGGTGTTCGGCGGCCTGATGATTCTCGGCGTGCTGCTGTCGTGCTTCACCGGCGTGATGCCGTCTGCACTGCCGGCGCTGTTCCCGACGAAGATTCGCTATGGTGCGCTCGCGATCGGCTTCAATATTTCGGTGTCGCTGTTCGGCGGAACGACGCCGCTCGTGACGGCATGGCTGGTCAATAGCACCGGCAATCTGATGATGCCCGCGTACTACCTGATGGGCGCGTCGCTGATCGGAATCGTGTCGGTGTTCGCACTGCGTGAAACGGCTCGCAAGCCGTTGCTCGGCTCGGGTCCGTGTGTCGCAACGCGTGCGGAAGCGCATGCAGTGCTGCGCGGCGAGCGTCAGGCGGCGGAGATGGATGAAAGTTACGCTGTTGCTGCTACGGCGCGTGCCTGATTCTGGGTTGCGCGGGAGCTAGCCGCCGGAAGTTGTACGCGTGTCATCCGCGTTGGCGGTTGGCGGTTGGCGGTTGGCGGTTGGCGGTTGGCGGTTGGCAACCACAGTAATTCGCGTTAGCGTGTCCGAAAACGGGCCGGCAGATTTTTGCCGGCCCGTTTTTTCATGTCACCAGAGAATCGAACGTCGCACTTGCATGCGCACCTTCGATAATTAGCATGCCAGCGGAAATCGGCAACTTGAACCGCCTGGGTCCAGCACTGCCTGGATTGACGAACAGCACGCCGTCGCGCTCGCTGATCGCGGGCTTGTGCGAGTGCCCAGTTACGACCACGTCGATGCCTTCACGACACGGATCGTCGCCCACATCGGCGATGTCATGCACGACGAGGATCGTCACCTGTTGCACGGTCAGCTTGACGTGCGTCGGTAACGAGGCGACCGGTTCTTCAATGTCATTATTGCCGCGCACCGCTGTGACCGGTGCGATCTGCGCAAGTGCATCCAGCACCGCCTGATTGCAGATATCGCCCGCGTGGATGATCGCATCGCAGCCTGCGAGGTACTGCAGGGCTTCAGGACGCACGAGGTTGTGCGTGTCGGAGATCAGGCCGATTCGGGTGGCTGGGGGGCTTTGGGTACGCGAAGTCATGATGCCAGTATCGGCCAAACCGCCTCAGTCTGCCGACTGCTGTTCGGCAAGCTCCCGCGACAACGCCTGCACTGGCCGCTTCGCGCGAAGCAACCGCCCGGTCATCCCCTGCGCCACCATCGACACCACCGCCGCACACCCAAAGCTCAGCCACACGCCGTAATGTGGCAGCATCGCCGCGGTCACGGCGAAGAACGCTGCAAACGAGCCGCGGCCAATCACCATGCCGCGCATCAACAGCGCGACGAAGTCCGCGCCATGCGCTCGCTGGGCCGACACCGCGAGCACGATGCCGAGCAATGGAAACACGGACAACAGTCCGCTCCACATCGCACCCATCGACGCGGACAGTGTGGTCACCGCAACCGTCAGCAGCGCACCGGCGAGCATGCGCAGCGCAAGTTCGCCGAGCCCAAGGCGCACCGTCGGCACGGGGGCCGTGACGCGCGGCAAACCGTTCTGAGAAATGGCAACAGCGACGCAGGCCGCCGCCACCGCCCAGACCAGTCCACCCGGTAAATGCGTGAGCAGCATCGCGACGCCAACCCATCCGAGCATGCCGGCCATCAGTGCAAGCGACCACGCTGACCGCCGGCAAGTCCACGCATACGCAAAATTGAACGCCTCGGATGCGGCTATGGCCGCGATCGATGCCGCCGACGCCAGCGCCGCGAACGCCGGCCCACGCTCCAACGCGAGCAACAGCACGATCGGGCCGGCCACGACCGGCAGTCCTGCCAGCCATCCCGCCACCGACGGTCCCCATACGCGCCCCGCCACGGTCAGCGCGGCGAGAAACGCCGGCACCAGCGCGAGCTTGAGCGTAAGCAACATGCTTACGCTTCCATCAGGTGTTCGATGCGCCGGTCGGGCACCAGCCACCACGCCGCAGCCAGCGTATAGAGCGCAGCCGAGAGCCACGGCTGGACGAATGCCAGCACGATACCCGCCAGATAGATGACGACCGAGACCTTGCCCTTGAAGTCGTTGCCGAGCGCTTTCGCAATCGTCGACTCCGTGCCGTGCTCGCGGATCAGCACGCGGGTCAGAATGAAATAGGCAATCGCCGACATGAACAGCACGGCGCCGTACATCGCGGTCGGCCACGAAGCCAGATGGTTTTCGCCGACCCAATGGGTGACGGCCGGCAGCAGCGACAACCAGAACAGCAGATGGAGATTGGCCCAGAGCACCGCGCCGTTGACCCGCTGCACGGCATGGAACATGTGGTGATGATTGTTCCAGTAGATACCGACGTAGATAAAACTCAGCACGTAAGCGCAGAACACGGGGATCACGGGGCGCAGCGCGGCGAGATCGTTGCCTTCAGGCACCTTCAATTCGAGCACCATGATCGTGATGATGATGGCGATCACGCCATCGCTGAAGGCTTCGACGCGTCCCTTACCCATCGGTCGGTTTCCTGATTCTGTAATTGCGATTGTGAAGAGATGAGCTTGCCGGCGTGGCGCACCGCGATTGCGAGCCGGACCCGGAGTATGCCGAGCATGCACGCTGGCGATTATCGGCGATGACAATGGGACTTGTCGAATGCAGACCAGCCGCGTCCGCATACATCACCTGATCAGCGCACCCCGCTCGTCCAGCAACTGACGAAGAATGCTGCGATGGCACCGGCTTTCGTCTTCGCAATAGCAGCCGATGGAAAAGTGCGTCGTTTTTGACAATGCGGCAAGCAGGTCCAACACCTTGCTGGCATCGCCACCATTCATCTCCGCCCGGAATTTTTTCGCAAACGCGGCCCAATCAGCGTTGCTGGTGACCGCCTTGGCCTCTTTCACTAACGCTGGATCAGGTGACAGGTTAGGCAGCCACACATCGTAGTAGTCGCGGCTGCTGAATTCCGTCCGCGGTACGCCCCGCGGCGGTCGCCGAACGGTACCAATACGCACCCCTTCGTCGGCTGCCCTTGGCGACCCAAGCCGGACGACGCTAATGCTCATGCCTTCTCCCTGATGAACGATCGGCTGCTATCGGGCAAAACGAAGTCCTCACTCCGTACAAGGTCGATGGGCCGATACGCTTCAATCGCCGGTGGCTCCGTCATGCGGGCTCAGCGCTTGAATCCCTTCATGGCCTCGATTTCCATGGCCGCGTTCCGCTCTTCGCTCGCTTCGATCGGGTCCATCGCTTCGTCGATCGATGCGGCCGCGCGTTCCGTGGCGGCTCTCGTTTCGTCGAAAGTGGAATCGAGATCGGCGTCGTCGTCGCCCGGGGGCTCCAGCATGTCGCGAAGCATGGACGCCAGCTCAGGTGTGTCCCACGCCGCGCCCTGTTGCTTCTGCCTCTTGATGTAGTGTCTGACTTCCGCGTCTTGTTCCGGGGTCAAAGGAAGACCGTGAAAAGTGCTTTTAGGGTCGGTACTAGTCATGATTTTGCTCCAGGATACGTCCCACTTCGAGTGTAATCCTGTTATGGCGACGCGATCTCAGCGATTGGTCATTCCTGGCAACCGGTTCACTGTGCGTTTTCGCCCGCGGCACACGTCACGTCGCCCGGTTGACCGTCCGGTACACCGCTTATTTCATCGGCTTGAGCCCATCAAGCAAAGTCGGCACCAGTTCGCTGATGGTTGGATGAATATGCATGGCGTACTGCAGCGTCGGATACGGCGCCCCGGCCGTCATGATGTCGATGAACGTATGCAGCGCTTCGTCGCCTTCAATGCCATGGATCGCCGCGCCGAGAATCTGCTTGCTCTTTGCGTCGACCATCACCTTCATGAAACCGTCGGTCTCGCCGCGCTCGCGGGCGCGGCCCACCCGTGTCATCGGCATGGTCGCGATCAGCGCGTCGCGGCCGGCCTTGCGCACGTCGGCCTCCGAGAGCCCCACGCGCGCGAGCGGCGGGTCGACGAACACCGCATACGCCATGATTCGCGAATCGACACTGCGCGAGCCACCGTCGAGCAGATTGGCCGCGACGATATGGAAATCATCGTAAGAGGTGTGGGTAAAGGCGCCGCGTCCGTTGATGTCGCCGATCGCCCAGATGCCCGGCACATTGGTGCGCAACTGGCCGTCGACGGGAATCGTGCCGTGCCTGTCCGTCGCGACGCCGGCGGCGGCAAGGCCGAGGTCGTCGGTATTCGGTTCGCGGCCGGTGGCGAACAGCAAGTGCGATGCTTCGAGCGCGGGAATGTTCTGCTCAAAGCCGATACACACCTCGTTCTCGTGATGCGGATGCGGTTCGACCCGCGAGGGCTGCACGCCGAAGACAAACTCGACGCCTTCGCGCGCCAGCACCTTCTGGACGGAATCGGCGAAGTCGGCATCCTCGCGCGTGAGCACGCGTTCGCCGCGCACCAGCACCGTCACCCGGCTGCCGAAGCGGCGAAAAATCTGTGCGAATTCGAGCGCGATATAGCTGCCGCCGACAATCGCCAGATGGCCCGGCAACTCGGTTAACTCAAGCAGATTCGAGTTGGTGTAGTAGCGAATCCGCTCGAGCCCGTCGAGCGGCGGCACGACTGCGCGCGTGCCGGTATTGATGAAAATTTCGTCGGCGCTGAGTTCATCGAGCACCGCGCCGTCCGGGCCGATAACAGCGAGCGTATGGGCGCCGGTGAAGCGTGCATGGCCGTTGAAGACAGTGACGTTATCCGCGCCGCGCAGCCATTTCTCGACGCCATCGCGCGATTGGCCGACGATCCCGTCCTTGCGCGCCTTGACCGCTGCCAGATCGACGCTGACCGCACCGCTCACCTGCACGCCCAGCTCCGCGGCGTGGCGCGCCGCGTGGGCCGTACGGGCACTGGCCACATACGACTTGGTCGGCGTGCAGCCCACATTCACGCAAGTCCCGCCGAAGGCCGCACGTTCGATGACCGCGGTTTTTCGGCCGCTTTCACCGAGGCGGACAGCGAGCGGCGCACCGCCTTGTCCCGTGCCGATCACGACTGCGTCGAAGTGCTGTGGCATGGCAGATCTCCCGAGGCTGCGGTGCTGGTCGTAGCATCTTACCCTCAGCGCCTCGGGTTGCCTTTATCGCCCCTTCCTCGTTGATTCTGTCGCGCTCTGTAAGGTCCGCGCGCCGCCTTGCGACCTGTTTTCGGCTCGCACGGGACCGGCGACAGTCGATTGAATGGAAATTGCGCCTGATTGTGTTCAGGCGTGGCAATGCACGGCGCAGATCAATTCGCGCGAACGTTGCAGTGCCGCCTGCGCACCGCGCGTCGCAACAACCCAGCCGACCTGCCCGAGGTTGAAATCCTGCGACACCATCACCTGCATGAGGGCAACCATCGGCAAGACCACCGATGGCCGGTAAAGCTGATTCTTGATCAAGGCTGGCATAACGGCTCCCACCGCGCGGGGCCGCTTTGGCACGGCGCTGAATTTACATTTCGATGGGAGAATTTTAGAGAAACAGGGAGCGCGGATAAATACCGGGAACGCGAAGGCACTTGTTTGCAAAACTGAACAATCGAGTCTGATGCCCGCAGCGGAGGGATCGATTTGTTGTATTAACCCGCCCGGTGACGCGGGTTAGCCCCGCCAGCGCCTGCGACCATGGCCGGAGGGGTCAGAGAGGTATCAGCAACAGTCATGAAGCCCCGGCCAGCCCCATCTGAGCGTCACACAAACTCCGCGCATAAGCACTCGCCCCAACCGGCCGGCTATAAAAATACCCTTGCTGCTTGTCGCAGGCGATCCCGCGCAAAAACGCCGCCTGCTCGGCGGTCTCCACGCCTTCAGCCGTGACATTCATGCCTAGCGAATGGGCCATCGCCACCACCGCCTGGGTGATCGCGATCGAATCGCGATGATCCGGCAAGCCCGCGACGAAGGAACGATCGATCTTCAGGTTATGCAGCGGAAATCGCTTCAAATACGACAGCGACGAATATCCGGTGCCGAAATCGTCGACGGAAATCCGCACGCCCATCGCGCTCAACGCGCTCAGCATCGGCAGCACGGCGTCGCTGTCGCTCATCAACAGCCGCTCGGTAATCTCCAGTTCCAGCGCCTCCGGCTCGAGCCCGGACTGCTCCAGACAACGCTCGATCCGCTCCACGAGGCCGTTTTTGAACTGACGCGGCGACAGATTCACCGCGACGATCAACTCCGGCGCCAGCGTGCGCCGCCATTGCGCGACCTGCTCGCAGGCCCGGGCCAGCACCCAGGAACCGATCTCGACGATCAGACCGGCGTCTTCGGCCACGGGGATGAATTCCACCGGCGAAACATTGCCCAATTCGGCGTTGTACCAGCGCAGCAGCGCTTCGGCGCCGATCGTGCGGCCGCATTGGCTGTCGACGATCGGCTGATACACGAGGCTCAGTTCGTCGGTGGCAAGCGCACGCCGCAACGCCTGCTCTATCATGAAGCGGCGTTGCAGATGCTGATTCAGCTCGACCGTGAAGAACTGAAAATTGTTACGTCCGCATTGTTTCGCGTGGTACATCGCCGAGTCGGCGTTGCGCATTAGCGTGGGGACGTCCTGCCCGTCGTCGGGAAAGAGACTGATGCCGATCGACGCACCCATGTAGTACTCGTTGTCCGCCACCGCGAACGGCACGGCGATCATGTCGAGAATGCGCTGGGCGAGCGCGATCAGATGACCCGTGTTTTCGTAAGCGCTGACCACGATCACGAACTCGTCGCCCCCCACACGCGCGAGCGTGTCGTTCCGCGCGACACACGCCGACAACCGCTGCGCCACACTGCATAGAAGCGCATCCCCGGCCTCGTGACCGGCGGTGTCGTTGACCTTCTTGAAACCGTCCAGATCGACAAACAGCACAGCGACCCGCGCCAGCTCGCCCATTCCGGCCACGCCACCCGGCGCGAACAGATCGCGCATTCGCTCGGCCAGGTAGGCGCGGTTGTAGAGACCGGTAAGTGGATCGCGGGTGGCCAGAAACTTGAGCTGTCGTTGCGCCTCGCGCACCGGCCCGATGTCGGTAAACGAGATCAGCACTGAACCGGGTTCGCTGTCGCCCGGTTTGATGATCGGCACGACATTTTCAGTAATCCAGATGACATCGCCGTCGATCAGCTCCAGACCGATCGTGACGCCAAGCATGGGTTTGCCGGATGCCAGCACCTGAGTGGTCGGCCGATCAGCCTCGGTGACGATAGAACCGTCCTCGTGATAGGCGCGCACCATGACCGTCAGAATGTCGTGGCCGATCAGTTCGGCGCTCGCCCGCAGAATGCGTTGCGCACTCGGATTGCAGGCCAGCACCACGCCGTCGCGCGACTGCACGATGATGCCTTCGTTCAGATGGTTCACAACCAGCCGGTGATGCTCTTCACTGTGCGCGAGACGTTGCGCCATGGCGTCCTGATGGACGGCGAGACCGACACTGTGGCCGATATCGTAGAGCATCGCCGCTTCTTCCGCGCTCGGTCGGCGCGAGGTGCGATGGTAGACCGCGAACGCGCCCAGCACCGTGCCGGCATCGTTTTCAAATGGCACCGACCAGCACGCGCGCAAACCGATTGGCAAGGCAAGGTGCCGGAAATTGACCCACAGCGGATCGGTTTCGATATCTTCGACGGCGACCATGCGCCGCTCGTACATCGCGGTGCCGCAAGACCCCACCCCTGGGCCGATCGCGGCGCCGTCGATCGCGGCGCTAAAGTGCGCCGGCAGCGAGGGTGCGCCGCCCACTCTCGCGTGCACGCCGTCGGCGTCCAGCAACAGGATCGAACAGGACGCACCGTCGCCGAGCAGCGCTTCCGCGCGGCGGCATACTTCATCGAGCAATTCCGGCAGCGGCGTGTTGCGGGTAATCAGCCGCAACACCGTACGCTCCGACGCCAGCACCCCCTCGGCCAGATTCGGCCGGTAGCGGGTGCCCTCAGGCGTTGCTCCCATCGTCGAATCTGATGTCGCTTCGCGTGTCATTTGTGCGCCCCCTAACCCCACATCGGCAAGTTAGTGTACGCGGCGCACCGGGGTTTACGCGAGACCGGCGCACATTAATCGCGATGCATGGCGCGAAGTGCACGACTGTCCGGCTACCGGGTCAGCCAATGAAGCGACAGCACCATTAATCCGGCGCATCCGGCGATTGCACCGGCCGTCAGCGCCAGCCCTGTCAGGTGGGCGGCCAATGCCACGCGGGCAACGAGCGGCGCGGGCGGACAAGACACCGCCCGCGCCGCTGTCGAACCCGTTTCGCCCACCCTACTGTTTGATATGCCGCCCTCTCTCACTTCAGGCTCGCGATGCCCGGACGCGCAAGATGCAGCACCTCGTAGACCGTGCGGCCCGCCGCGGCGACCGGCGCCGCCGCCGATAGCGTGAGGCGGATCAGCTTCCAGTTGGCGACATCGAGTGCGGAGACCACGACCACCGCATCGTCCTGCTCCGCGATACGACGGTTCTGTGCGGTAAGCACGGCGCGCAACTCGGCGCGGTTGTCCTGCTCGCCGATCGGCTGCTCGTCGCGATACAACGCGAGCGCGTGGTGCGCCGGTCCTTTGCGGGCATCGAGCGGCAGCCAGGTTTCGACGTCGGGACGGCCGAAGTCGTTGATCACGTTCTGAAAGCGCGAACCCATGAAAAAGTCGGCGGTTTGCTCGACATCGAGCCATAGATACACCGAGGCGTAAACGTTCGCAGTGGCGCCATAGCGGCCGCGCTCACGGACGACGAACGCCTTGAATCCCAGCCCTTCAGTCGCGTCCCACAGCGGGCCGCGCCGTGTCGCACGTTCGCGGATGATCCCCATGTCGTAACTGGAAGGCAAACGGTGCGAATACTGTTTGGCAAGCATGGCGAACTCCTCGTGGTTTCGACTGATTGCGAGCTTGCGCCGCAGCGGTCATTACAGCAAGATATGGTGTTTTATATCTGCGATAAAGTTTCAATATGGCCGCGCTCTCCCGTCCTCTCGATCTGGATGCGATCCAGGCCTTCGTGCTGGTTGCGGATCTCGGCAGCTTCACGCGCGCCGCCGAAGTCATGGACACCTCGCAAGCCGCGATGAGCCTCAAGCTCAAACGGCTCGAAGAGCGTTTGGGCTACCGCTTGCTGGAGCGCACGCCGCGGGTGGTGAGGCTCTCGCCGCGCGGCGACGTGTTCATCGGCGCCGCCCGGCAACTACTGCTCGCTCATGAGCGAGCGCTGGCTGGGACCGCCGACGCGCCGGAGCGCCGGCTCAAACTGGGCATCAGCGACCACGTGGCGGGGCCCAATCTGCCGGCGTTGCTGGGGCGGCTCGCGGCTTACGATCCGCTGCTCGTCATTGAGGTGCGCATTGCCGCGTCACGCGATGTGCTTGCATGGTTCGAGCGAGGTGAGATCGACGCGGCGATCGGCCGGCGCGAAGGCGATCGCCGCGACGGGCAACTGCTGGCGGAAGAACGGCTTGGCTGGTTCGCGGCGCCGGGCTGGCAACATCGCGAGGGGCAGCCGCTAAAGCTGGCGACGCTCGCCGCGCCGTGTGGGATTCGGGCGATTGCCACGGACGCGCTCGATGCGGCGGGAATTGCCTGGACCGAGGTGTTCGTCGGGGGCGGTGTGATGGCCGTCGGCGCCGCAGTGAGCGCCGGGCTCGCCGTGGCCGCGCTGGCGCAGCGCGTGGCGCCGGCGGGCGCGGTGGATGTCGGCGAGCACCTCGGCTTACCGCCGCTGCCCAACTCGAAAGTGGTACTGCATACGCGGCTTAGCGACCCGCGCTCGCAGGAGACCTTGCGAGCGGTTAGTGCGGCGTTTCTGAACGCGGCGTATTGAAGAAATGCGACGGCTCGCTGTGCCGCCAACGTGGGGACGGCGACGAAGCTACAGCGAGCGCGTCAGGCGGGTTCCGCACGCGCTCGGCAGCGCTGCGGAACCCCTAACCAGGCTCAGGGTCAGGCGAGTCGAGGTGCCATATCCTGGCCTTGGCCCACCTGTGCCGTTACCCCGGTCAGCCACGCTGATCCGGTTGCCGGTTACCTCCGCCACCGCCCTCTTTTCCGCCACCTGAGGGCCTGTCACCGCCGCCTTGCGGGCGGCCACCACCATTGCCACCCGGCGGACGTCCACCTGCATTGCCTGGCTGATCTCCCGGCGGTCGCCCACCCGCGTTGCCCGGCTGACCTCCTGGCGGTCGTCCTCCTGCATTGCCTGGCTGGCCACCCGGCGGTCGTCCGCCCGCGTTGCCCGGCTGACCTCCTGGCGGTCGTCCTCCTGCATTGCCTGGCTGGCCACCCGGCGGCCGTCCTCCCGCGTTACCCGGCTGCCCCCCCGGCGGTCGTCCGCCCGCATTGCCCGGCTGACCTCCCGGCGGTCGTCCGCCCGCGTTGCCCGGCTGACCTCCCGGCGGTCGTCCGCCCGCGTTGCCCGGCTGACCTCCCGGCGGTCGTCCGCCCGCATTACCCGGCTGACCTCCCGGCGGTCGTCCGCCCGCATTACCCGGCTGACCTCCTGGCGGTCGCCCCCCCACGTTCCCCGGCGGACGGCCTCCTGGTGGCCGTCCGGCACCGGGTCTCGGCGGTGGCGGGGGCGGATGATGCGCCCAGCGCGATTGCTGGCCGTACCACGGCCGGCCCCGATAATAATTGCCCCAGTAGGTACCGATCGAAAACGTCACGATCGGCAGCCCGATCACCGTGCCGTAGCTCATCACCGGCACATTGCTGCCCTGATAGGGATAGCTGAGCCGGCCCGCATAAACCCAACCGCGCAGGTTCGGCGCAGCGACGTCACACCATTCGTAATTGCTGATGCAACCCATCACGCTAACCGGGACGCCACCTGGCAACTGCGTCACGACCGGGTAATCGGAAGCAGGCCCGGCACGCACGTTGACCGTGCTGTTCGTGTAAGCCTGCGATTGCGCGGACGCCACTGCTGGCAGAGCCAGCACGCCGACCGCCGCACACATACATCGAACGAGGTGCTGTTTCATTTTTTTCTCCCGTTTTTACGTCCCGCGTTTGCGTGCGCGCCGCTATGGCCCGCATGTATGCCCACCTGCACCCACGTGTGAATGCGTCGGGCCTGGTCGTCGCCTCACGCGGTGTGGCGGCCAGCATGCCTACTCATCCGCAGTTGCAATGCCCATGCCTGAAACCACCCGGCAAATACTTACGGGCTTGCCCTAGCCGTTCCCGTGTGCCTCGCGCAAAGCAAGATTTGGTAATCACCCACCTGAACTCACGCTGTTTTCGAGCGTCTGCGTTCCGGCAACCCGGCCGATCATCCATGGCATGAAAAACCCTTGCACTGCCGGGATCACCATGAAAATTTTCCGCCCCATTCTTGTCGCCGCACTGATGCTCACGCATCTGCCCGCGCACGCTACCAGCTTCGACTGCCACCGGGGACGCTCGCTCACCGAACGGATGATCTGCAACGATCCCGCGCTCGCGAAGCTCGATGACACACTGGGACAACTGTACTGGAAAGTACGGCGGCGAGTCAGCAACCGTCGCGCCTTCCTCGCTGACAGCGACAGCAAGTGGGCGTGGCGGGAAACGAATTGCCGCGATGGGGCGTGTCTGGGGACGTGGTATACGACGCGGATCGAGGAGTTGCAAAGGCTGATCGAAAACATGCAGACAGGAACGCCGGATGTGCCGGCCAATTCGGACACGCCGCGCAAAGCCGTGATGCCCGCGCTACAACAAATCGAAACCGCGATGCTTCAATGCACCGCCGCGAATCCGGGGATCGTTGTGAATGACCAGTGCTCCACTGTGATCAAGCAGAACAACAGTCAGTGGAAATATAAGCCGCACGGCGGCGACTGGTTCTGTGGCCTCGCCACGCTCGCGCCGGTGGAGGGGCAATAGCGCTACCTGCCGCTCCAGAACCTGCGCTGAACCTCCATCACCTCACCCTCGATGTCGGGCACGGGACCGATCACCTCGACATGTTTCTGGCAATGGTCGAACACATAGCGGCAGTCCACGCTCATGGTCGGATTCTCGGCATGATCGCCGGTCGCCTCCAGCAAGCGCTTCTCGGTCATGCCAAACACGACGCGGCCGATGTTGGCCCAATACATCGTGCCGGCACACATGCAGCAAGGCTCGACCGACGTGTACAACGTACAACTCCACAAGAACTCCGGCGTGAAATTCAACGCCGCCACGCGAGCCAGTACCGACTCGGCATGATTCACCGTGTCGACGTTGCCTTGCTCCATCAACACGGTCTCCTGATCCGGGCCAACCAGCACGGCGCCGAACGGGTGGTGCCCCAGCAATGTCGCCCGCTCCGCCACCCGGCTCGAATGCCGCAAATGCCGTACGACCTGCTCGTGCGTCGGCGTTAAACCCTGTGGCGGATAGGCCGTTGCGATTCCAGCAGCACCGGCATCTGTCGTGACGGTAAGACTCACGGGCGATCTCCTTTAATCTTTAATAATAGTTAGGCAAACCAGGCAATTCACTACTTCGGCAGCGAACCGTCCACGCCTTGAACGAACCAGTTCAAACGCAGCAGTTCCGCATCGCTCAACGACTTGCCCGCAGCAATCTTCACCACGCCGGACTGATCCGCGATCGGACCGGCAAACGGGTTGAACTTGCCCGAGACGATGTCGTCACGCTTCTGGTTCAACGCCTTTTGCGCTGCCGGCGACACCGCGTCCGTGTTGATGTCGGCCAGATCGATCGCCTTCTCTTTCAGCCCCCACCACACCGGCGAATTGTTCCACGTACCCGCCATCACCTGCTGCACCAGATACGTGTAATACACACCCCAGTTGCTCACGCATGCGCCCAACTGCGCGTTCGGCCCAAACTTCTTCATGTCGGAATCCCAGCCGAATGCATGCACTTTTTTCTGTTCGGCCGTCTGCATCGTCGCGGTCGAATCGGTGTTCTGGATCAGCACGTCGGCGCCCTGGCCGATCAGCGTCTCGGCGGCCTGCTTTTCGCGGCCCGGGTCGAACCAGCTGTTGATCCACACGACCTTCACGCGCGCGTTCGGGTTGACTGAACGGGCGCCCATCGTGAACGCGTTGATGTTGCGCACCACCTCCGGCACCGGCACCGAGCCGACAAAGCCGAGCGTGTTGGACTTCGTCGTATAACCGGCGACCAGTCCGGCCAGGTAGGCGCTCTGATAGGTCCGCACGTCATAGGTGGCGAAGTTGGCGGCCTTCTTGTAGCCGGTCGCATGTTCGAACACGGCGTCCGGAAAATCCTTGGCGACCTTCAGCTCGAAATCCTGGAAGCCGAAACTCGAACCGACGACGATCTTGTTGCCCTTGGACGCCAGATCGCGAAACACGCGCTCCGAATCCGCCGACTCCGGCACGTTCTCGACGCGTGTCACTTTGATCTTGTCGCCGAATTTCGCCTCGACTTCTTTTACGCCCTGCTCGTGCGCATAAGTCCAACCGGCGTCGCCCGGATTACCGAGGTAGACGAAGGCAATGCCGAGCGGCTGCGGGGTCGCCGCTGCTGCTGCCGCCGCGCTGAACGCCAGGGTCGCGCCGAGTGTGGCGGCGAGCACGGTTCGGACGGTTTTGATGCGCAATGAGTGATGCAGCGCTCGCGCCAACGTTGTTTTCATGAATTCTCCGAAGATGGTTTCCAGGTGAGGTGCCTGCCACAGCGCTCGCTCGGGACACGGCCGGGCACGACTCCAGCATAGAGGGCCATATTCGAAGGTCAATTTCAGTGGAAAAATTATTATTCGTTATCCCGCCCATAACGAATTCTGTATTTTGGTGCCCGGGAAGCGTGTCCGATAGCTTCGAGCGGGCACGTCGGCAACCTGATACGGCAAGCGGCCACAACCTCTGGATACTGAGGGCGCAACCGTCGTCCCCGCGCCGAATTCATCTGCTACGCGCGTCCGCAACTCAATGAAGCTGCGGCGGGGGGTCCGTCGGCTCATCATCAGGCGCGCCGCCCTCGCCGAATAAATCCGCGCACAGGCCCTGGCCCATCTCGCTCAGGCGCGCTGTGCCCGTGCCTTCCTCGTTGAACGTGGTGTCCACCAGACCGCCGTCGACGAGTGCCGTCAACTGTCGCCGCAATCCGCTCATCGGAACATCCGCCTGCTTGGAAAGCTTGGCAAGCGACCACGCGCCGCCGGGCGTTTCCTGATACGCGCGCCACAACTGCGCCAGGATGGCGGCCAGTACCGGATCGAGTTCGTCGTCTTCCATTGTGAATGTCTCCTCGCTTTTCTCATGCCCTGCCAGGCGCCATCAAGCCATGTGCGCCACCAGTTCGCCCAACGTCTTCAACGCCGCCTCGATCTGCGCCGTCCACGGATAGCTGTAATTGAGCCGGATGAAGTGGCGAAAGTCGTCGCGCATCGAAAACATCATGCCCGGCCCGATCGTAATGCTGCGCGCGAGCGCCGCCTCATAGAGCCGCATCGAATCGACACGTTCAGGCAACTCCACCCACAGCACGTAACCGCCTTGCGGCGTCGACATGCGCGTGCCCGCCGGAAAAAACCGCTGCACCATCGCCGTCATGATGCTCGCCTGCTGCCGGTAGACCTTGCGCACGTGCCGTAGATGCCGGTCATAGCCGTCCTGCTTCAGGTAATCGGCGACGGCGACTTGCGGCACCGAGGGCGTCGTCAGCGTGTTGAGAAACTTCAGCTTCTCGACCTGCGCGCGGTAGCGCCCCGGCATTGCCCAGCCGATCCGGTACGACGCGGTCAGACTCTTCGAAAACGACGCGCAATGCAGCACCAGCCCCTTGGTGTCGAAGTTCTTCAGGGTCGACGGCCGCGCCTCGCCGAAGTACAGCTCCTGATAAACATCGTTCTCGATGGCAGGAATCTCGTGTGCCGCGAGCAGTTCGACCAGTTGCTGCTTGCGCGCGTCCGGCATCTGGAACCCGAGCGGATTCTGGAAGTTCGGCATCACCATGCACGCGGCGATCTTCTGCCTCGCAATCACCTGCGCCAACGCCTCGATATCGATGCCGTGGACCGGGTGCGTCGCCACTTCGATGGCACGCATGCCGAGACGTTCGATGGCGTGCAGCATCGCGTAGTAAGTCGGCGACTCGACGGCGACGGTATCGCCCGGTTTGGCGACCGCCTGCAAGCTGAGGTTGATCGCCTCGGTCGCGCCGAGCGTGATGATGATCTCGTCGGGATCCACAGGCACACCGTTCTCGGCATAGCGCCGCGCGATCTGGCGGATCAGCTCGGGATTGCCGGGCGGCAAGTCGTCGATCAGGTTCCAGCTCGCGTGGCGCCGGGCAATCGCATTCGCGTACTGGTTGATGCGCCGCCAGGGGAACAGCGACGGATCGGGATAAGGCGAGCCGAGCGGCACGGCGTCGTGCGCGCGGATGCTGCGCAGGGTCGACAGCACGAGGCGGCTCACGTCGACCGCGGCGGCCACCGGCGGTGTTTGGGCCGCCGGCTGGCGGCTCAGCCGCGGCTCGTCGAGCGCGGCCGCCGTCGCCACCGCGTCGCGCACGAAATAGCCCGACTGCGGACGGGTCTCGACAATCCCGCGGCTTTCCAGCAACGCATACGCGTGCAACACCGTCTTGATGCTGACGCCGTGTTGCTGACTCGCCTGCCGCACCGAGGGAATCCGCTCGCCCGCCGCGAAAACGCCGCGGCGCACGGCTTCGGTCATTTCATCGGCGAGTTTTTCGTACAGTTTCAAGGACCTGGCTCAAACGAACGCATGGGCGGGACCGTCAGTCTATGACAAATACCCGGTAACTGTACCCCTCCGCTTTCCGATTTTCTGTATGCTGCGCTGCTTTTGGAACACAGTAGGCTTCTATGCATCGGCATAAAAGCCTCGTCCAAGCCACATCCGCGGCAAGATCATGAAGAAACCTGAAGCTCGCATCGAACCGTACACGCACCCCGCCGCCGGTTGGGGCGCGCTCAAATACGTCGCCATCAACCTGCTCAAGGAAAAGGTGACGGGCGGCGACTACCGCATGCTGTTCAAACAGAACCAGCCGGACGGCTTCGACTGCCCGGGTTGCGCGTGGCCGGATCGCGAGCATGCGTCCACCTTCGAGTTCTGCGAAAACGGCGTCAAGGCCGTGGCCGCCGAAGCGACCAGCAAGCGCGTAACGCCGGCGTTCTTCGAGCAACACACCGTCGAAGAACTGATGGCCCAGTCGGATTTCGAGTTGGAACAACACGGCCGCCTGACCGACCCGCTTGTCTACGACGCCGTGCGCGACCGCTACGTGCCGATCGGTTGGGACGAAGCCTTCGATCTGATAGCGGATCATCTAAAGCGACTCGACAATCCCGACAGCGCCGCGTTCTATACCTCGGGCCGCGCCAGCAACGAAGCCGCGTTCCTGTATCAGCTGTTCGTGCGCATGTATGGCACCAACAATTTCCCCGATTGCTCGAACATGTGCCACGAAGCGACCAGCCGCGGCTTGCCATATACGGTCGGCATCGGCAAAGGCACGGTCACGCTCGACGACTTCGAACACGCCGATACGCTTCTGATCTTTGGCCAGAATCCGGCGACCAATCATCCGCGCATGCTCGGCGAGCTGCGCGAGTGCGCGAAGCGCGGCGCGACCATTGTGTCGATCAATCCGCTGAAGGAACGCGGCCTGGAGCGCTTTGCAAGTCCGCAGCATCCGGTGGAAATGATCACGATGGGCAGCACGAAGATCAGCTCCGTTTTCATCCGGCCAAAAGTCGGCGGCGATTTTGCGCTGATCAAGGGCGTCGCCAAACGCGTGATCGAACTCGACGACGAAGCGTTGGCCTCAGGCCTGGAACGGGTGCTCGACGTCGCGTTCATCGCCGAACACACGGTTGGCTTCGACGCGTTCGCCGACGATTTGCGTGCCGAAAGCTGGGACACGATCGTCGCCGAATCGGGCGTGCCGTTCGAAGACGTGCTGAAGCTCGCCGACATCTACGTGAAGGGCCGCGCGGTGATTTCGACGTGGGGCATGGGCCTCACGCAACACAAGAATTCGGTGCCGACGGTGCAGATCCTGTCGAACCTGATGATGATGCGCGGCAATATCGGCCGCCGCGGCGCGGGCTTGTGCCCGGTGCGCGGGCACTCGAATGTGCAGGGCGATCGCACGGTCGGTATCGAAGAACGGCCGACTCAGGCGTTCCTGGACCGGCTCGGCGAAGTCTACGATTTTGAGCCGCCGCGCGAGCATGGCCTCGACGTCGTCAATACGATTCAGGCGATGCTCGACGGCAAGGTGAAGGTATTCATCGGCCTCGGCGGCAACTTCTCGATCGCAACGCCGGACACGCCGCGCACGTGGGACGCGATGCGCTCGTGCGAGTTGACCGTGCACATCACGACCAAGCTGAACCGTAGCCATCTCATCCATGGCCGCGACGCGCTGATTCTGCCGACCCTCGGCCGCACCGAGATCGACCTGCAGAACGGTGTGGCGCAAGGCGTCAGCGTCGAAGATTCGATGAGCATGGTGCACATCTCGTACGGCATGAACAAGCCGGCCTCGGAGAATCTTTTGTCCGAGATTGCGATCGTCGCGCGGATGGCGCACGCCACGCTCGGCAGCGACAAGGTCGACTGGCTCGCCCAGACGGCCGACTATGCGTTGATTCGCGACGGTATCGCGAAAGTGATCGACGGCTTCCACGATTACAACGAGCGCCTGAAGCACCCGGGTGGTTTTCACCTCGGCGTGGCGTCGCGCGATCGGATCTGGAAAACGCCGAGCGGCAAAGCGCAATTCCTGGTGCATGCCATTGATGTCGACACGCCGATACATCAGGCGCGCGCGGAGCACGGCGAGCGGCTGATGACCTTGATGACGACGCGCTCACACGATCAGTACAACACGACGATCTACGGCCTCGACGACCGTTATCGTGGCGTGTATGGGCAGCGGCGCGTGCTGTTCGCGAACAAGGACGATCTCGCGATGCTGGGCTTCGTTGCGGGCCAGCGCGTGGATATCAAGAGTGTATGGGCCGACGGGATCGAGCGTCACGCGGCTGGGTTCCTGCTCGTGGAGTACGACATTCCGCGTGGATGTCTCGGCGCTTACTATCCGGAGACGAATCCGCTGGTGCCGCTCTCTTCGGTCGCCGATGGTGCGGGGACGCCGACTTCGAAGTCGATTCCGGTGTTGTTGACGGCGTCGGCGGTGAAGGCGGTTGCTGCTTGATGCGGTGCTGCGTGCCGGGTGGCAAGCGTTGCCCGAAACCCCAAACCTGAAGCCTCACGTTCAGGTCTGGCTTTTCTTCAGATCGCGATACGTCAGATACAGGCGCAGATCAAATTCGATCTGATGGTAGCCCGGTTGCATGAACTCGCAGAGGCGATAGAACGACTTGTTATGGTCGCTTTCTTTCAGATGGGCGAGTTCATGTACAACGATCATTTTCAGGAATTCCGGCGCGGCGTCCTTGAATAGCGACGCGACGCGGATTTCCTTTTTTGCCTTCAGCTTGCCGCCTTGCACACGCGAGATGCTCGTGTGAAGGCCCAGTGCATGCCGCACGACGTCGAGCTTGCTGTCATAGGCGACTTTGTCGATCTGCGCGCCGTTGCGAAGGTGTTCGCGCTTGAGCTCCGCGCAGTATTCGTACAACGCCCTATCTGTTTGCACTTCGTGCGTGCCGGGGTACCTCGCGCTTAGATAAGCGCCGAGTTGTTCTTCGGCAATTAGCTTCTGGACTTTTTCTTGCAGAGATGCCGGATAGCCGATCAGGTATTTCAATTGCTGCATGGTCGTTTTTGCGGGTCGCAAAGGGTCGGGGGCGTCGCGACCAGCACAAAGTGAGTGGCATGGCCGCCGATTATCTTCAGCCGCCATGCCATGCGTCGGTCTACGCTATCGTCGCGTCACCCTCTGCCCGGCCCGGGATCGCTCCTGCTCGGCCGCCCAGTCTCGACGTGACCCGCGAAGCGCCGCATGACCGGGTCCGTCGAATCTCCTCCGGCTGTGCTGGCGGAAATCGTCAGATCGTACCATCCATGGCTCGAACTCAACTCCCAGTGATCCTGAACCGTATCACCGGGTCGCAGCGTGTAGTGGCGCCCGCGGCCGTGACCATACGCGTTGTCGACTGTCGCATGACACGTCGCATTGCCGCTGTTGCGCACCTCCAGATAGATATGCCGGTTTCGCACGTCGTAGCCAATACGCGCTTCCGGGTTTGCATGCCGGCCATCCGTCGCGAGCTTCGTATTGCCCTGGAACTCGCATAGATAGCCGTTCGGCCCGTACACCGCGAGATGGTAGGCGCCTTGCGATGCCGAAGTGCTCCAGTAATCCGACAGTTTGTCCTTCGCGGAGACGGTGTAGCGGCGCGGCGTGTCGGTTGGACGGAGCCGGTCATAGACGTAGAACGCCGCGCCCACATCGCCGGTATTGGCGAAATCGAGCCACACGTTGCCGTCATGCCCCGCGATTCGGCTATTGACATACATTTCATACGGCAGTGCGCGGGCGCGCCGCGTTCCGGGTTCCTGCACGGGCATCGTCTGCTGGGCCGGCACCTGGTACGCCAGCCCAGACGAAGAGATGTGCTGCGGCACAGTGAAGCTCACCGCCTCGGTATCGGGACGTCCGGAAAAATCGAACGCCGACGTGAGATCGCCGCACACCGCACGGCGCCATTTGCTGATGTTCGGCTCCGCCACGCCAAAGCGCGCTTCAAGAAATTGCAGCACGGACGTGTGATCGAAAACCTCCGAGCATACCCATCCGCCTTTAGTCCACGGCGAGACGACAATCATCGGCACGCGCGTTCCAAGCCCAATCGGCTGGATGCCGCCAGGATCCGCGCCCGGCACGAGCGGGCCTTTTTCGCCAGGGTATTTGTCGAGATCGAGCAGTTCGTCACCGAGGCTCGCCAGCAGATCGCCCGACACGATGCCCTGCCCGTTGACGCCGCTCGTCGTGGGCGGCATCGGCGGAACGACGTGATCGAACAACCCATCGTTCTCGTCGTAGTTGATGAAGAACGCCGTCTTTGCCCAGACGTCGGGGTTGGACGTGAGCGCTTCGAGAATCATGTTGATGAAGAAGGCACCGTCGGTGGCGCAGGCCGCAGGGTGCTCGCTGTACTTGTACGGCGACACGATCCAGGATACCTGCGGCAGACGGTTGTTCTGCACATCGGCCTTGAATTCGGCGAGCGTGTGCTGGGACGCACCCTTGTCAACGACTGGGCCGCTCGCACCTTCCTGCACCTGATAGCGGGCGAAGAATTCCAGCGAGTTGTCGGTGAAGTTATCCGTTGGATCGCCAGGCAAGCCTGTGCCGCCCTGGTAAAGCTTCCAGCTGATGTTGTTCGCTTCGAGCCGCTCCGGATAGGTCGTCCACGTATAGCCATTCGTGCCGTCCCGCTCGCCGAGGCCTGGGCCGTTCGGCTTCGTGCCGTAAGCGTTGCGGGCATCCATCGTGCCCGTCCACAGATAGATGCGATTGGGCGCGGTATCGGCGTTCACCGAGCAGAAGTACGAGTCGCACACAGTGAATGCTTCGGCGAGCGCGTAGTGGTACGAAAGATCGTGGCGCTTCAGATAGCCCATCGTCAGCACGTCCTGCTTCTGGTTGACCCATTGATCCCATTTCCCGCCGTTCCACGCGAGATGGCCGCTGCTCCAGCCGTGATCGGTGCCCGGCTGGAATTCGCTCGTCCGCGCCGGATCGAGATAAAAAGGCATCACGTACGGCGCGGCTGGATCGAGGCCGCGCGCATTGTAGCGTTGCGTTTGCACCGTGGCGGGCGGCTGTTGCCACACGGGTGCGCCGTTGGGCAGCAGATGCGGACGCGGATCATTGAAACCGCGCACACCGCGCATGCCACCGAAATAGTGGTCAAACGAGCGGTTCTCCTGCATGAAGATCACGACATGTTCGACATCGTTGATCGTGCCGGTGCGCGATGCCGCGGGCATGGCGAGCGCCTTGCGAATGGCCGGAGGAAAGCCTGCATAAGTGGCCAGCGCACCGGCCGACGTCGCGGCAAGGCGCAGGAAATCGCGTCTGTTTTTAGAGGACATGAGAAGTCTGGTGATGTGGGAAGAGGCGATGCAGGGCCCGATTCACGGGTCAGTGGGCGGCGCTCGCGCCAGAATCCGGCGCCCAATGCACGACGGGTGTGCCGGACGACGACTCCTGTGCATTTGCGTCAGAAGCGGGCGTCTGGCTGTTAGCGGCTGGCGCGGCCGACGAACCGCTGCTGCTGCCGTCCCCGCAAGCCGCCAGCGCGACTGTGAGGAGCAAAGCCGCGCAGCGCGCAGCCGATCTGAGTCTGTGCATGGTTGAATGGTCCAGTCGTTTAGAACACCCCTATTAGTACTTGCCGCACATGTCGCGGACTTGACCAGTTCCCCGAGGTTTCCTGGGTAGGCCCCCAAGCTTTCTGGGGTAAAGGCGGCCGCGCAAACCTTTGCGGTCGTCGAGATAGGGACCGTTTCACACGCTCGACATAACGCACCGTTAGCCTGAAGGGTTCTGAAAATAAAGGAGACGGAGTTTGTACGATCAGCTAAAAGCATTCCACGCGACCGTGCAACAGGGCAGCATCACGCGCGCAGCGAGGCATCTCGGCTTGAGTCAGCCGACCATCGCGGCGCAGATCAGACAACTCGAACAGACCTACGGTGCGGAGTTGTTCTATCGCAGTGGACGCAGGCTTGAAGTGACCGAGACAGGCGTCAAGCTATTGCCGGTGATTGAGAAAATGATCGCCCTCGAAGCGCAAGCCGGCACGACGCTGCGTCATGCAGGCGGCTTGTTCGAGGGTCATTTGCGGCTCGGGGCGACCGGGCCGTACTACATCATGGATGCGATCGGCCGCTTTTCGGAGGCCTATCCGAGCATTGAGTTGACCTGCCGGATCGGCAATTCGGAAGAGATGCTCAATGCGTTACACGAATTCCGCATCGATCTCGCGGTGTCCTCGCAACTCAACGCTGCGGAGGGATTGGCGCGGCGTGTGATTTCCACGGATCCACTGGTGCTGGTCGTCCACCGCACGCATGCGCTGGCGCGCTTCACCGAGATCGACGCGTCGATGCTGGGCGAGGTGCGGCTGCTGATGCGGGAAGATGGTTCGGTGACACGTCAGCGCACCGAAGAGATCGTTGCAGCCGCGGGGGTCGCGCCAGTGCGAGTCGCGGAGATCGGCAGCCGGGAGGCCATTCGGGAAGCGATCCTGCGCGGGCTCGGCGGCAGCCTGTTTCCACTCGGTGAGGTCGAAAAGCATCCCGATCTGTGCGTGCTTGGCTTGCGCGGCGTACGCACGACGATCGATGAATACATCTATTACCTGAAGGAACGTGGGCAGAGCCCCGCGATTGCCGCTTTTCTCGCTTGCCTCGCACGAGATAGCAGCGTTTGATTTCCTGGGAACGGCTTCATTGGGAGCCGGATTCTCGATCAGCTGAATTCAACTGAGGTTGTCTTCGCAATCCGCCCACAAACGCAGGGGATCGCGGTGGCCGGGATACTGCTTGTCCAGCCATGTCGAAAGCCTCGCCCAATCGGGGTGGTTTGTCCCGGTCTGAGCAGACCAGATCGACGACCTCTCAAGAATGTTTCCGTTCTCGCGATCACGCACGACCAGGCTGCCGAGACCGCTCGAACTGTTCGCCTGCGATTCGACCCTATAGCGCGGCAGGAGTCTCACTTCAGCATCCTCTGCCCAGCCGTACACGGCACGGACCACGCCGGTCGCGTCCCTCAATTCCACTGCGCCGCTCGGGGGTCGAATGGCCGCCCAGCCCTCAGGAAATTCTGCGACAACCTCATTGCCGCTTTCCCTGACCCATTTCATACGCCATGCCTTCTCCATCGCCTCGCGCACGTGCGGCACCGACTTATATCCCGGCGGCAACTCGATCGCTGCCGGCAAGGTGACGAGGTTATCTTTCCACAACGAGGCCTCGTCACGCTCACGTCGAGCGATCGGCGCAGCTACTTTTTCTCCGAACGGGTTATCAGGGCGGCTCGCGAGATGGGTGCCGCTGTGCTGCAGGTCGGGGAAAAGATTGTCCGCATCTTGACGCGTCCGTTTTGGTTTTCCGTTTTTCATGGGTCTCTCCGCTGAAAGGCATTTTCAAGTACGACCAATTTACATTAATCGTGACCTTGAGGTGTCTCTTTCACCGGGCGACAGGCACCGCGCATTGCTCAAGCCACGCGGCAAAGCCCTGGCAAATCTCGTCATTCGCGCGGCGCGCCGCTGCTGAAGCGTCGAAGAAGGCCAGGAATGGATGGAACATATCTTCGAACCAGTGCACCTGCACGGGCACGCCGGCAGCGCCAAGACGTTCCGCATAGGCGAGTCCTTCCTCGCAAAGCGGGTCGTGCCCGGCAACGGCGATCACGGCGGGTGGCAACCCGGAGAAATCCGCAGCGTGCAAAGGAGACGGCGGAAACATCCCTCCCTGCGCCGGGTTCAACCCCAAGTAAAGCCGCGAAATATCGCGCAGATCCGACGGCGACAGCATCGGGAAGTCGCTCCGTTTCGCTTCGATCCGCAAGGTGTCTCGAGCCAGATCGACACCGGGCACCACGAGCAGTTGTGCCGTGAGACGCTCTCCCCGATCGCGCAGCGTAAGGGCCGTTGAAGCAGCGAGGTTGCCACCGGCGCTCTCCCCTGCCACCGCAATACGCGATGCGTCTCCCCCCAACGCCGCGACATTGCGGATGGCCCATAGCGTGGCCGTCACCGCGTCGTCATGGGCAGCAGGAAACGGATGCTCCGGCGCCAGCCGGTACTCGACAGAGACAACGACCGCGTTCAGGTCCCGACACAGCTTGCGTGCGATGTCGTCCATCAGCTCGATGCTGCCGAGCACGAACCCGCCACCGTGGAAGAACACCACCGTCGCCAACCCGGATTGCGCATCTTGCGGACGATAGACACGCACCGGCACGTGGGCACCGCCGAACCCGGCAAGCGCATCTTCCACCACGCCGACGACGGGCAACGGAGACCGTTCGCGCGCCGCCATGATGGCGCGCCGCATCCGCTCGCGGGCTTGCTCAGGCGTGCCGGAAAACGGTGGCGGTGCGTGAGCGGCGCGCAGGGCCGACACAATGGCGGCCAGTTCAGGATCGAGCGGCAAGGGCATGGCGGCGTCTCTCATTGCAGTCCGAGAATGTACTGTTGGGAGGCCAGCGCGCGCTGCCGTAGCGCGTCGAGGTCGACATCCAGCATGTGGCCATGCCGCTTCACAGCGCGCCCCGCGACAAAGACGGTATCCACGTTGCCCGGATGGGCGGCCAGCACAACGGCGCCCACCGCGTCGGAAACCGGTGTGAGATTCAGGTCGTCACAGCGGATCATGATGATGTCGGCCTGCTTGCCTGGCGTAAGCGAACCGACTTTGTGATCGAGACCGTTCGCGCGCGCGCCAGCGACTGTGGCGAACTCGAGCACGTCGCGCATGGACAGCGTGGCTGGCGCGTTCGGCACGCTCGAATGGTTGCCGCCCATCCACGAGCGGTAATAGGCGAACGCATGCCGCATCTGCGTGAACATGTCGCCTGAGCATTTTGTTTCGGTGTCGCCACTCAAGCTGGGCCGGATGCCAACCGCAAGCAGTCGATCCAGCGGAATGTCGCCGATGCCCTGCGCATTCAATTCGCAATGCACGCCAAGCGAGGCGCTGACTCCGGCGTCGGCCATCATCGCAATCTCGTCCGCGCCGCAGAAGCAGCAATGCACGAAGGTCAGGTCGTCGCACAATACGCCGGCGTCATGCATCTGCGCGATGGCCTTCACAGACGCGTTGCGCGCGTATGCGCCCATGTGGATAGTCGAGCGGATGTCGAGTTCGCGGGCGAGTCGCAAATCGGCTAGCCAGACGTCGCGACGCGCCATTTCGGGGCCGCGCGCCGCCATCGCCAGCGTGAGCAGTTGATCGTCTGAGGAGAAGAACCGCTCGCGTAGACGCCGGATGTCATCGGGGTGGTCGCGCTGGCTGTCGAACATCCACGAAGCACCGTCGACCAGCGGCCAGCCGTGGGCAAACACGCCGCGAATATTTGCGTCCCTCAGGCCTAAAATAGCCGCGTCCGAATGTTCCGGCGTGTTCTGCACATGCGACCAGTCGAGCATCGTGGTGATACCGCCGTCCAGCGCGGAAACGGCGCCGAGCATCGTACCAATGTAGACATCCTCCGGCCGGAACGCGGCACCTTTGGCGCCCAGCATCTCGGCAAAGTAAATCTGCGGATCGATATCCGCATAGCGATGGCGCACGCAGGTTTGCCATGTGTGCCGATGCGTATCGACAAACCCAGGCAGCACGATCATGCCGCGCGCGTCGACATGCTCGGCATCGGGGGCGTCGATGTGAGGCTCGACGGCAATGATGTCCGTCCCCTCGACGAGAATGTCGCCTTTACGCAGGTCGCCGATCGCCGGATCCATACTCAGGATCCAGCCACCTGTCAGCAGAATTCGTCGTTCGTTCATGATGTCACCGCTTGAGCCATTTGCCGAGTTGCGCTTCAGCTTCGCCGGCACGCGCCACCTCCGTGCTCGCCCACGCCACGTATCCATCCGGACGCACCAGGAGTGCTTTCACGCCGTCCATCGACGCAGGGATATGCGCGGCGCGTGCCGGCAACACTGTGACGGGCAACCCGGACACATCGAGCGTCCCGAACTGGCGGCTGAATCCTTCGAGATCGAGCAACACGAAGTGCCGATTCCGCAAAGTCTCCGTCACCGCGACGGAACGTCCGTCAAGCAACACGAGATCGAAATCCGGACAACGCAGGCCCGTCAACGGATGGCTATCCGCGTCGCGCGGATAAGGCGCTTCCAGACCGCATAGTTCCAGCACCAGTTTGCGCTGCACATCGGGCAACGGAACGATGTGCTCCTGCATGCGACGCTTGAGCGCCACCGCCTCCGGTTCGAAGTTGAACTGCAGCACGCACTGCGCCTTCACGCTGTCGAGCAGCGCATGCATGACGGGAAGACGTTCCGTGTCGTAAGTGTCCAGCGTGGCCACATCCGCGACACCGTTGATGACGTTGGCGAGCTTCCAGCCGAGATTGAACGCGTCCTGCAAACAGAAATTCATGCCCACGCCGCTTGCCGGGTAATGAATACGCGCGGATTCGCCAACCAGGAAAGTACGTCCCTGGCGCAGGCTCGGCACCGCGCGCATCTGATCGTCGAATCGTGATGCCCAGCGATACTTCTCGATGCCGTAATCGGTACCATGTACGTCACGAATGCACTGCAGTGCTTCCTCGAGCGTAACGGGCTCGTCTTTCGGCGCATGGCGGCGGTCCCGATGCACGATATTGAATCGGGTAATCCCCTCGCCAAAGGTGTAGCCGCGCACCCAGCCCATTTCATTGTCGACATTGATCCGTCCGCCGGGCCACGGCGCCTTCAATTCAGCATCGAGCACGATGCCGCGGAATGTGCCGGAACGCCCCTCGAACGGCAGGCCCACTTTCGAGCGGACGGTACTGCGGCCGCCGTCGGCGCCGATCAGGTACTGCGCGCGCAGCGTCGAGATGACACCCGAGGCATCGGCCACATCGACTTCAACGCCATCGGCGTGCTGGCGGACGTCCCGTACTTCCGCGCCGCGCTGCACCTTCACACCGCTTTCCACGGCCCAGTCCCACAGCAGCTCCTCGGTGAGATTCTGTGGCAAGCCCAACGTGAAACCAAAGCGCGTTTCCAGATACTTCCATTCGATCGGATGGAAGCCTGCCCAGATGTGGGACGGACGGAACGGGTACTCGGCAATCTTGCGCGTTTTCTCGATGAACCTGTCCGCGATGCCTCGCGCATCGAACAACTCAAGCACGCGTGGCAGGATCGTGCCGGCGCGTGACTGAACCCCTTCGGTACGTCGCTCCAGCACCAGCGTTTTGACGCCGGATCCCGCCAGTTCCGCGGCAACGGTTAGGCCCGACGGACCGCCGCCGGCCACAATGACATCCCACTGCATCGTATTTCTCCATCTACCTTGTGAATTTCGATCCTGCACCGCGACCCCGTCATGCCGAGCCCAGCCGCGCCCGTGTGATAAAAGCGCCAGACGGGCCCTCTACTTAAAAAAGATGCGTCATCCCGGCCTCAAGCTCCAGTTGTCGCGACGACGACGCCGGCGCCTGGTTTCGAAGCACGGCCAGTTGCCCGCTGCCGGCTATTTGCAGCACGCCGAGCAGGTAAAGACTCGTGCGCTTCGAAAGCGCATAGTCGAGGTGGGCATGAAGCTGGTTCCATTTGTAGGTGTCCAGCTTCGTGTATGAATAGCCGCCGCCGATGCGCATTTGCGTCGTGATGTATTTGTACGCACCGACATCGATGGACTGCGCCGTTTCCGCCTGGCCCGCGGCCGTCAGGTGCGTATAGCTGTAGTTGCCCATGACACGTACTGTGTCGCCGGCGTAAGCCACGCCGAGTGTGGTCGTGTTCTGGTTCTGGCTGACAGTCCGCGAGGGATTGGCACTGAAATTGATGCCATACAACTCACTCACGCCTAGCCTCGTGTATGGCGCATACGGCACGCCATTCACCGATTCCCAAACGAGCACCGACTGGAACGGGCCGCTGGAAAAGCTGGCTTCCGCGCCAACGGTACGACCCGTGTTGGTGGTCGAACCCTGCTGTCCGAACCCGTACTGAGCGCCAAACTGAAGCGCGCCGCCGAACACAGGCGATTTGTACTTGACCAGGTTGTTCAGCGAGTTGCCGACGGTCCGGTCCAGGTTGCCGGGATGAGTCGCCAGAAAAGAAGTGAAGCGTTCAGACGTGAACGGAACAAGGTCGGCTAGAAGGTCATACATGGACCCCAGCGTGACCGTACCCACTCTGTTTGATTTCAGACCCAGGTAGCTTTCGAAGGGCGAGCTCGTGCCGTTGTTCAGAAAAGCGTACTGGCTCAGCCGAAAGAACGCGGATGTATCCGTATCCAGCTCCTCCCTGCCCGATATCGCCCAGAAGGGCACCGCATGGGATCCGGTCATCTGATACAGGCTGCTCCCCTTGCCCGCATTGTTGCTGTACGCAATGCCCGTTCCGAGCAGGCCCGAAAGGGTCACGCTAGACTGGGCAAAAGCGCTGCCTGAAATCGCCATGTACATCGTTATACTAATTAATAGTTTTGTTTTCATTTCCATGTCTCCTTGTCTCCTCCATAAACCCTGCCCGGAGGCGATCGCTATAACTGCGATTCGCAACTCGAACAGGGAGCAGACCAATCGTTGTATGAGGTAGCGATTTCCTGCAACCCTTCTGGCCTACGGTTCAATTTTCATCGCGCGTCGCCGATATGAGCCTGCAATGCTACGGGGGCGCCCACGCCGTCCCAGCGAAGAAAGTTGCGATAAAGCACGACGGCGGCCCAGAGCGCGACGGCGCCCGCGGCGGCGAATACCGAAGCCATCGCCTGGGGCAACGCGTCGTGGCCGCCCCCAAACCCATGCTGACTGACCAGCGCGATCAACGTGGGAGAGCCGCCTTGTCCAATCAAGCCGTTCAAAACCAGGACGATCGCCATGACAGCGCCCACGATCGACGCAGGCGCGGTTTTCGCAACGACCGTCGACGTGACCGCCATAAACGTCCATGAAAACAGCACCACCATGGCATCGACGATCCAGAACGCGGTCACCGAGCCGATCAGGCACATCGTGACTGTCAGCACCGTCACAGCGATCGTCACGAGCACGCCGACACGTGCAACGCCCGCCAGGCTCCTGCCCCCTTTCCGGTCCATCGCCATGCCGGCGAGCCACAAACCGAGCGGGCCCATCGTCAGTAACAGGCCGCCCTGCATCAGGCCGATTTCACGCAGACCGAGATGAAAGCGGCGCGCGGTCATGGTCGGCATCCAGCTCCCAAGCCCGAAAGTGATCATCGCGTGAGAGACGGCAAAGATGAATAGCGGCAGAAATATCGCTCGATTGGCGACCAGGTAACGGCCGATTCCCGACAGACCGCGGCTCGCATCCGAGGATGCTTCCCGTTGCCGCCCCGGCTCCTTCGCAAGAAAAATGAGCAGACTCATGGGCAACCCGATGACACCGATCAGAAATAACGTGACCTGCCACGCAGAGACCGTGCCGATGAAAGGGATGGAGCGGATACCCGCGGATTGAATTGCGCCCAGCAACGGGCCACCCAGTACGAGCGACAGCCCGGTTCCGAGCATCAGCGACATGGTGTACACGGACAAAGCACGTGCCCGACGCTGTTCGTCGACCCCGTCGCGAATCAACGAGTAGGACGAAGGCGGAATCAATGCCTCCGCGCCGCCGACGATGATTCGGGCCACGAGGAGCGCCACGAACGCCGACGCGACTGCGTTGGAAGCCACGGCAAGCGACCAGATCGCCACGCCCACGGCAATGACAACGCGCCGGTTGAATCGATCTGCTAACCAGCCGGACGGCAGCCCAACCACAATATTGGCAACGGCAAATGCCGCGCCGATAAGAAGGCTGATCTGGACGTCGCTCGCGCCGAAATCCCGCTGAATTGGCCCCACCATCAGTACGAGAATATTCTTGTCGATCTGGGCCAGCATGCTCACGACGGTCAGGCAGGCCACCAGCCCCCACTGCCGCGGAATCGAGTTGCGGTTACGGCGGTCCTCCATATTCTCTGTCTCCGAAGGTTTTGTGCGCGCCACAGAGGGCCGCTATTTGCACCAAGTATAGATTTCGCGAGACATTTACCAAATTTATTGTTTAAATGAAGAGCATTTATCCCGTAAAGGTCACGTGACGATGCGCTTCAACAAACTGGACCTCAACCAGCTGGTCGTGCTCGATGCGATCCTGTCCACCCGCAGCGTCGGCCGCGCCGCCGAACGGCTGTTTCTCAGCCAGCCGGCAACGAGCTGCTCCCTCGCCCGCCTGCGCGAGTATTTCGAAGACGAGCTTCTGGTGCCTATCGGAAAGACTCAGGTTCTAACGCCACTGGCTACCGAACCGGTCAAGCCTGTCAGAGACGTTCTGCTGCAAATTCAAACGATCACGCGAGCCAGACCAACATTCGATCCGGCGACATCGACACGGCGCTTCACGATAGAGTCGTCCGACTATGTGATCAGCGTGTTTCTTTCCGAAGTAGTGAGAAAGGCGTCGACGCTCGCCCCATTGATGCAGTTCGACCTGAGAGCGATCAGCCCTCAGTCGCCGGAGCATCTCGAGGGAGGCGAGGTCGAATTGCTCATCGCACCGGTATTCAACACGGTTGCGGGGCACCCAGCCGAAGTGTTGTTTGAAGACACATTCTCGTGTCTGGTCTGCGCGGACCACCCGGTGAAAGGCGGCACGATCACCGCCGATCAATATTTTGAACTGGCGCACGTGGGCGTCGAATGGGGCGGCGGCAGGCGAGTAACCTATGATGCGCGCCTGATCTCCGCAGGAAAACGCGCTCGGCGGCAGGACGTGATTTCGCCCACCTTCACGCTCGTCCCGGAACTACTCCTCGGTACATCGAGAATCGCCACCCTGCCGACACGGTTAGCCTTGCAGATGGTGCAGCGATTTCCACTGCGCATCCTGCAGTGTCCAATCGACATTCCGACGTTCGCGGAAAAGGTGCAATGGCATAAGTATCAGGAACGCGATCCCGCGATCTCATGGCTGCGCACACTGCTGAGGGAAACGGCACGTGAGTTGCCAGTGACTGGACTGGCCGGCGCCGGCGCCGGCGCCGGCGGAAAGACTGCCGGCAAATCACCGCGCAGGCGGAGTGCGGCGCGATAGAGTGATCATCGCTCAGGATGGTCTATGCCAGGACACGCTGATGATCGCGGCGACGTCCCGCGCCGCGCGCACTCCATCCCCCGATGAACAGGTCTGAGGACCCATTCCGCGCCATACGCGGTCATTGCCCGTCCGGACACATCACGACGAGCACACTGCAACTGACCCGGTCCAGCAGCAGCCCGTCATTTTTGCCGGCCCACCAGCGCGCCAACCGTGTGGCGTGGCGGTGACCCACCACGACGAGGTCAACGTTCAGATCTTTCGCAAAGAGCGGAATCTGATCCAACGGGTCCCCGACGGCGAAATGTCCCGTTGCCTGGATTCCGCGCGCTGCGAGCTTCTTCAACCCGTCCTGAAGCAACTCTTTGGCGGCATTGTTCACGACGTCAAAGGGTACGGCAGAAGTGATATCCGCACCCTGTATCCACGCCGAGTTGTTCAGAATGGAAAGAACGTGCGTTTCCGCTTTGAGTTGTTCGACCAGCGCGGCCGCCTCTCCAAGAGCCTGCTGTCCCTCACGGGTTGCGTCATAACAAAGAAGCACACGGCCGAAACTCGACATGTCATCACCTCCTCTTCCCGCTCATGATGGCCCCTATCTTATAGAGTGAATCACGGTCGCATGGACTTCACTCGCACATCGACCACGCAGGGATTTTACGTCACAACATGAGCAATTTTGATAGCTGATGACTTTTTTTGGAGATTCGGCGCATCTCATCCGTGCAGATCGGCGACAAAGTTGGCAAATGGTTTCACATGCACAGCAGGCAGCGGAAATCGCGAGGTTATATCACAATGCCATATAATAATGGCGATTGTCTATTTCGTGTCGCGACGGTTCCCCCTTAAGGTCATGACCTCGCGATTGACTTCGTCCAACCTTCTTTTGGTCAAATCTTGTCCCGCTCCACCGCACTCAGCTGGATTTCCAGCTTTATCCCAGCCCCAATTGCCGTTAAATGGCAGGAGCGTTGGCGATCCTGCCTCGGTGCACTGCTCGGCATTGCGTTCACCGGCGGCTCGATGCATCTCCTGCTCGGGTCCGCGGCGAACATTCCGCTTCTCGTCGCACCAATGGGCGCATCCGCGGTATTACTGTTTGCGGTGCCGGCCAGTCCGCTCGCGCAGCCATGGTCCATCGTCGGCGGCAACCTGGTTTCCGCAACGATTGGCGTGACCTGCGCAAGCCTGATTGCGGATCCGATCCTGGCATCGGCGCTCGCGGCCGCGCTCTCGATCGGCGGAATGTTCGCGCTTCGGTGCGTTCATCCGCCTTCGGGTGCCGTCGCGCTGACGGCCGTGCTGGGCGGCCCCGCCGTCCATGCGTTGGGCTACGCTTTCGTGCTTGAGCCCATTGCCGTGCAGTCGCTTGCGCTACTCTGCGCCGCAATCGTCTATCACGTGGCTACCGGCCATCGCTATCCGCACGCCGGCCGGCAAAACCAGGGTAATCCCAGCACAACTGCCGAACAGGCGTCGCGTTCGGGCTTCACCCGAGCGGATCTGGAAACGGTTCTGAAAAGGCGCAGCGAAATGCTGGACATCGATCCGGACGACCTCGAATCGTTGCTGCGCGAGACGCAGCTTCAGGCCTTTTCGCGGACCTTTAACGAACTGACGTGCGAGGACATCATGTCGCGTCACGTCGTCACGCTGGCGCCGGACACCCGGGCTGCGGCCGCGTGGGGTCTGCTCAAACGTAATCGCGTAAAAGCCCTGCCTGTCACCGATCCGGCGCACAAGCTCGTGGGTATCGTGACCCGGGCGGATCTGATCGATAAGCGAACATTCGGGAAGTTGTCCTCTGTTACCAGTTACGTCGATGGCTGGCTTCGCCGTGATCCACTCTCCACGCCAAATGTCGGCTCCGTGATGAGTACCGAAGTCTGCACGGTCGACGCGGCTTCGCCAATCACCGAACTCGTGCCCATGTTCGCGAACTACGGCCACCATCACATTCCGGTACTCGATGCTGCCGGCCAGGTCGTGGGCATGATTACGCAGGTGGACCTGATCTCCGGCCTGTATCGTCAGACGTTCGCCAAAGACAATCAGACTGTATAACGACGACCCCCGCAGATGCGGCGGGTACGGCCGGCTCGCAACCATTTATATCATCTCATGATATAATTATCGTTTTTACGCTGACAGATACACCCAATGAAAGAACGGACTCGCGGGCTGAGCAAGGCCAACTTCGAGCAGTTGTCGGAGTTTCGTTACCAGATGCGGCGCTTTGAACGGTTCTCGGAGCAGGCCGCCCAAAGCGAGGGCATCACGCCGCTCCAGTATTTGCTGCTGCTGCACATCAAGGGATATCCGGAACGCGACTGGGCAACCGTCGGCGAACTGGCGGAGCGACTTCAGGCCCAGCATCACGGTGTCGTCGCGCTGGTATCGCGTTGTGAAGCACTCAGTCTGGTCCGCCGTCAGGTCAGTGAGGCCGACCGCCGTCAGGTTGAGGTCCATCTGGAGAAAGCGGGTGAAAAGGTACTTGCAAAACTGGCGGAACTGCACCGTGCCGAGCTGAAATCGCTCGAGGGTGCTTTCCAGGTTCCACAGATCGACTTCGAGTAATTATGAGCACCGATTCTCATAAGCGCGATTTTTCAACTAATACGCGCCTGCCTGGCATTTTCGTACTGGCTGCATGCATCGGCGCAATCAGCACCCTTGCCGCATTTGTATTACTGAATCTGATCCATCTGTTCACCAATCTGTTTTTCTTCGGAATCCTCTCGTTCGAGGATCGCTCGCCCGCCCACAACGCACTCGGTGCATGGGTCATCCTCGTGCCGGTGGCGGGTGGTTTGATCGTCGGCCTGATGGCGCGGTACGGCTCCGAAAAAATCCGCGGACATGGCATTCCGGAAGCGATTGAAGCGATCCTGTTTGGAAAGAGCAAGATGTCGCCGAAAATCGCCGTGCTCAAACCGCTGTCGTCGGGCATCGTGATCGGCAGCGGCGGCCCGTTCGGCGCTGAAGGGCCGATCATCATGACGGGCGGAGCACTCGGCTCGCTGATCGCACAATGTGTGAAGGTGACCTCGGCGGAGCGCAAAACGCTGCTGGTCGCCGGCGCCGCTGCGGGCATGACCGCTGTGTTCGGCACACCGGTGGCCGCAGTACTGCTCGCTGTCGAACTGCTGCTTTTCGAATGGCGGCCGCGCAGCTTCCTGCCTGTCGCACTCGCCTGTGCTGTCGCCGGTTTCGCGCGCGCCGCGTTTTTTGGCACGGGACCGTTGTTCCCGCTGGAAACGGGAGCGCCTGACGGCTGGTCGCTCATTTCCTGCGTCATTGCCGGACTGCTGTCCGGCGCGCTGGCTTCGGGCCTCTCGGCCGCCTTGTACAAGACGGAAGATCTATTCGGCAAGTTGCCGATTCACTGGATGTGGTGGCCCGCGCTCGGCGGTGTCATCGTCGGCATTGGCGGGTTCATCGAGCCACGCGCACTCGGCGTCGGCTACGACGTGATCGGCGATCTGCTTCACCAGAATATCGCCTTGCAAATTGCGCTCGCGTTACTGGCCGTCAAGGCTGTCATGTGGGTCGTTGCGCTTGGTTCGGGAACCTCTGGCGGCGTGCTCGCACCGCTGCTGATGCTCGGCGCCGGACTCGGGACCGTACTTGCCCACTTTCTGCCCGGCAATCAACCGGCGCTGTGGCCGCTCGTCTGCATGGCTGCAACCCTCGGTGCGACCCTCGGCGCGCCTTTGACGGCGATCGTATTCGCATTCGGCCTCACGCACGACAGCAATGCGCTGCTGCCGCTTCTGACCGCAACACTGGTTGCGCACGGATTCTCGACGGTAGTGATGCGTCGCTCGATCATGACGGAAAAAATCGCGCGACGCGGCTATCACATCTATCGGGAGTATGGCGTTGACCCGCTGGAGCGCCACTATGTCGACGAGGTCATGACGCCGTCGGTCGAATCGATCGATGCCGTCATGACGGTTGCCGATGCACTGACAACGTACTTTGGCGAGACACAGACACGCCGTGCCTACCCGGTGGTACAAGATGGCGCGGTGCTTGGCATGATCGACCGGATGTTCCTTCAACAGCTGTGTCAGGATGACTCGGGACTCAAAGCCCGTCTGAGTCTGGCCGACGTGCTGCGGCAACGGCCCCCCGCTTTTGCTTTGCCCGACGAAACCTGCCGGCTCGTTGCTACGAGGTTGGCAGTACAGGGTCTGGAACGTTTGCCTGTCGTCGCTGACCGGGAGACGATGCGCCTGGTTGGGATCGTGTCACGCAGCGATCTGATCAAGCCGTCGCTCAGCCATTTTGAAGAAGAGCATAAGAAGGAGCGCTTCCGGCGCATTACGCCAGCCCTTCGAAAGCGACGCTTTGCTCCTCGCAAGGCAGTCTGAGATAACGGACCGGCAGCGCCAAAGACCTGCCGGTCCGTCTGAAATCAACCAGGTAGCGGCCTCAGTCTGCTTCGGTTGCTGGTTCGTAGATGTTGATGAACAGCTGATTTTTCATGGGGAACGCGTTTTTGCCGTCGTCCGTCACGATCCAGTTACCCGGTGCAACAGCCCGCCACCCCTCAGGCGTCAGAACACGCCACAGTCCTTCGTGCATCTCGACCGCAGCATGGTCACCCGGCTTGAACCACTGGATTGCGTCGACGGTGCAATTTCGTTTTCGAAACTTCATTTCTTTTAACTCGTACCTCTCAAACTCCAGCCGTTCCAGACAGATTCCCCGCCGGCTGTTCGTTTTCTCTACGTTGCTTTAGGTAAATTCTAGCGTGATGCCTGCAAGCCGGGTTGGCTGGCGCTGTAGAGATTTGTCGAGTTTTGTTCACCGAGTCTCCGGGTCGGTGTAACAGCAGGGAATCGTCAGAACGTATGCTGCATGCCGACACCGTATGTGCTTCCCGATGGGTTGGCCGTCAGCTTGTCGTAGGAATAGACCGCGTACACATACGTGCGCTTCGACAAAGTATGGTTATAGGCAATGGAACCGGTATTGCGCACATTGCTCTGGTTCGACGGCGCGCTGTGCTTCGTGCGCGCCCATTCGGCGAGGATCGTGTTCGACGGCGACAACGGTACGGAAACCCCTAGCTCATACGTATGTGAGCCGGTCTCAACGTCGTTGTTGCTTGTCATCTGCGCAGCGCCATAGAACTTGATGATCTTTGCATCGTAAGCCGCGCCTGCGAGATAAAGATATTGGCCGCTCGACGGCGCAACCGCTGTCGTTCGTACACGCTGCGCGGAGAACACTGCCGTGAGCGGCCCGTTTGCGTAGGTCAGATGCAAACCGATATTGTCCTTCCCCTGTTGACCCGTCGTGCTGCTGACGCCGTAAATCACGGTGCCGGTGAGACCACCGTAGTTTGGTGAAACGTATTCGACGGCGTTTTGCCAGACCGTGTCGCCGATCTGCGTATTGCTATAGCTCGCGGTATACGACTGCACGATCAACGGCGAAAACACCACCGACGAGCCGAACGGGTTGACGAGCTGCTGGTTGTAATAAGTCGGGTTGGTCTGCTCCCCCACTTTGAACGTGCCATATGCGCCGCTCAGGCCGACATAGGCATTGCGCGAAAACAAACCATCAGTGGTGTTGCGCCCCATCTGTCCCGTGTTCGGTCTGAAAAAACTCTCGAGCGCGAAGATCACGGCATTGCCGCCGCCGAGGTCTTCGCGGCCGCGTATGCCCCAGAACGACGTGGTCATCCCTCCGCCCCCCATCTGCACCGCGCTCGCACGCGTTGTGCTCAGTTTCGAACTGTCGATATACATGCCGATGAGTCCATAGAGCTGCACGAAAGACGATGGCGTCGCCGCTGCGCCAGTTGCCGCCGATGAATCGTCCGCATGCGCGACGCCGACCCCGTTAGCCGCCAACAATGCTGTTGCCACGCAGGCAGCGTTAAGATTTGCGCGCCCGAGCAATCCATTTCTTTTCACTGACATGATGTTTTCGTCTCCAAACCAGTTTGTTGTTTTATGCGCGTGCGCGCCCCCGCTGCGTGCACGCGCCGCGCACGCAGACAGCGAAACACACGAGGGGGTCTTTCGCCGGCTAGCCCGTCATTCGGCGTGACGGCGCGACATTTCGGCGTTCAGTTTCGAACGGTCAAGCTCGTGCTCCCATGCCGACACCACTAGCGTGGCGACACCGTTGCCGATGGTGTTGGCGATTGCGAGCCCCGTTCCCATGAAACGATGAATGCCGAGGATAAGAACCATCCCGGACACCGGAATAATCGGGAACACCAGCAGCGTCGAGGTCAGCATCACAAAGGCCGCGCCAGCCACGCCGCTCGCGCCTTTCGACGTCAGCATCGCCACGCCCACGAGCGTGAGTTCCTGGGTCAAACTGAGCTCGATGTTGAATGCCTGGGCGATGAACAGCACGGCCATCGTCAGGTAGATGTTGGTGCCGTCGAGATTGAACGAGTAGCCGGCTGGAATCACAAGACCCACTACCGACTTCGAACAGCCGAGCCGTTCAAGTTTTTCGAGCATCCGCGGCAGCGCGGCTTCGGACGAACTCGTGCCGAGCACGATCAGGATTTCCTCGCGGATATAGCTCAGAAAGCGCAGGATGCTAAAACCTAGCAGGCGCGAAATCACGCCGAGCACCACCAGCACGAAGAAGACGAGCGTCAGGTAGAACGTGCCGATCAGCTTGAGCAAAGGCAGCACGGCACCGATGCCATAGGTGCCGATCGTGAACGCGATCGATCCGAACGCGCCGATCGCCGCGACCTTCATGATGATGTTAACGATGCCGAAGAACGTCTGCGCGAAGCGGTCGATCATGCGAACCAGGGGCTGGCCGTATTCTCCCGTAGCCGCGAGCGCCGCACCGAACAGCACCGAGACCAGCAGAATCTGCAGGACGTTGCCACTCGAGAATGCGCTGACCACGGTGTCGGGAATGATGTGCATCAGAAACTCGACCGTGTTCTGTTCATGCGCGGCCGTTGCGAATCCGGCGAGTGCTTTGGTGTCGATCGTCGCGGGATTCAGATTGAAGCCGGTGCCGGGATGAAACAGATGTCCGGCGAGAAGCCCGATCACAAGCGACAGCGTCGATACGACTTCGAAATACAGCAGCGCCTTGCCGCCGACACGCCCAACCTTCTTGATGTCGCCCATGCCGGCGATACCGGTGACGACCGTGCAGAAGATGATCGGGCCAATCACCATCTTGACCAGCTTGATGAACGCGTCGCCGAGTGGTTTCATCTGCACGGCGAGCGACGGCGCGAAATGACCGAGCAGCACGCCGAGAAGGATCGCGAGTAACACGTGAAAATAGAGTGCGCGATAGAAGGGTTTCTTCGCGCTGCGCGCAGGGGATGTCATGACGGCGCGGTCGTTCATGACGCCGCTCGCGAATGGGCCGAACGGGCCCCGTGGCAATGCATACCGGTCATTGTTGTCTCCTGATACGAATGGCGCGCGGAAAGCCGGTCGATTCCGGATTTCCGCCTGGCTGCCATTCTTGATGTGGCAGTTCAAAAGTGAATCGTGAATAAAGCAAACGGTTCGCTCAGAATCCGTAAAGCCGTGCCGGGTTCGTGACGAGCAGTTTTTCGCGCAGCGCCGCGTCCGGACAGAAGCGGAACAGCAAATCGACCAGTTCGCCGTCGTTCGGCATGTCCTTGCTGATGTTCGGATGCGGCCAGTCGGTCCCCCACAGCACACGGTCGGGGGCGGCTTCGATCAGCGCGTGCGCGAACGGGATCGCGTCGTCGAACGGACGGCGGCCGGCGGACACGCGCTCGGCGCCACACACCTTGACCCATGCGAGCGGGTTGCGCATCAGTTCCAGAAGCTGCCGGAACGGTTGCTGGTCGACGCCGGCTTCCGCGCGTACACGGCCCATGTGGTCGATCACGAACGGCACCTTGATACGCGCGATCCGCTCGCCATATTGCAGGATGTCTTGCGCGTCGAGATGCAGCACGACGTGCCAGCCAAGACGCTCGATCCGCTCGAGCACCCGGTCGAATACGTCGAGATCGGGCGCCCCGCCCAGATGCGCGACGAAATTGAAGCGCACGCCGCGCACGCCGCGCGCGTCGAGGTCGGCCAATTGTTCGTCGGTCACATCGCCGTCGACGATCGCAACGCCGCGATAGCGCCCATTGCCGCGCGCGATCGCATTCAGCATCGCCGTGTTGTCCGTGCCATGGCAGCTCGCCTGCACAATCACGCCCCGGCTCGCGCCGAGAAAATCGTGCAACGCAACGAGACGCTCAAACGGGGCGTCGGGCGGCGTGTAGCTGCGATCCGGCGCATAAGGAAACCGATCGGCAGGGCCGAATACGTGGCAGTGCGCGTCACACGCGCCGGCAGGAAGGTGTTGAGCGGGTCGAACGGGATGGGAATCGGGCGGCAAGCAGGATTTCATGGAACGTCGTCTCGAAGTCATGCCGCGTGGCGCGGCTTGGTATGGGCTGCATGCATTGTGGCGACGATGATGGATCGGTACAATCGCCATATTGAACTAGCTGATATGTGAATTTCACATGAGTTGCCAACAATGGACCTGAAGCAGCTCGAGGCATTCGTTCACGTCGCTGAACTCGGCAGCTTTACACGTGCCGCGATTACGCTGGACACGAACCAGCCCGCCTTGAGCCGGCTCGTGCGGCACCTGGAAGTGGAATTGCGGCATACGCTGCTCGAGCGGACCGGCCGCGGCGTAACGCTAACGCCGGCAGGCCAGCGGATGCTTGCGCATGCGAAAGGTATCCTGCAGCAGGTGCAACGCGCCTCGCAGGATCTGGACGAGTTGCACGGCGCACCCGGCGGTCATTTCGGCATCGGCATTACCCCCAGCTTCGCGAGAGTCGCCACGCATGAACTCGTCCGTGGCTTTCGTTCCTCCTTTCCCGGGGCGACCATCTCGGTGGCTCAAGGCTTGTCCACCTATCTGATTGAATGGCTGATGATGGGCCGCATCGACGTCGCGGTCCTGTACGACACATTCGATACGCCGCTGATCGACAAGCGCACCATCTTTACCGAAGAACTGTTTCTGATCGGCCCGGACAGTGGCGATACGCTCGCAGAGGGAGCGCGCGAGCCCACGGCAACGATCACGCTGCGAGAAATCGTGCGCTACCCGCTCATCATCCCTGGCCGCATGCACGCGATCAGACGGATGGTCGAGGCGGCTGCCGCGGAACAAGGCGTAAGATTGCGGATCGAACTGGAGGTCGATGCGGTGACCTCGATTCTCGATCTGGTCAGCGAGGGCATCGGCTATGCGGTGCTATCGCTCAATGCGACTAGTAGCGACGCGCTCAAGCGGCGCTTCCAGGTGATCCGCATTACCGAGCCGACGTTGTTTAGCCGTCTTGCGATTGCAACCAGTAGCAAGCACACGCTGTCACAACTTGCCATCCAGGCGATCGCCATGCTCGAATCGAAAATATTGCCGCTCTACGGCACCGCGGCCTGACCCTGCGTTTATTTCGCGCGTCCGCTCTCTTGGCCAACCCGACACCCCCGACCGCCGAACTTCTCAATCTCGCCCAACTGCGTGTGTTCACTATCGTCGTTGAACACGGCAGTGCAAGCCGGGCAGCGGCGCTGCTCTTTCGCACGCAATCAGCCGTGACGCGTTCCGTGCGGGAGCTTGAAGAAACACTCGGCGAACGGCTACTGGAACGCCGGCCATCGGGCATGCTGCCCACTCGGTTGGGCGTACCGTCGACGAACGCAGCCGGCGCATTTTCGCGGAATTGCATGCACTCGCGCAATGGTGCGCGACGCGCCAGGCGCGCGCACGCGCCTTCACTTCCGGCTCGCTTCCGTCCTACTTGCTGAACACCCGGCGCTTGCAGTTGTTCGTGGCTCTCGTGCACCATCAGCACATGCCAAGCGCGGCGCAGGCGCTTGGCGTCAGCCGGCCGTCAGCAGCGCAGTGCGGATTCTTGAGAATGGCGCGGATATCACGCTGTTTCATCGCACGGCGCGAGGCGTACAACTCACCCGCGAGGGCGAAGTTTTCGCTCTGCACGTGCGGCGCGCCCTCAACGAACTGCGCCATATCCCGGACGATATCGCCGCCGTGCGCGGCAGTATCCGCGGTCATGCTGCGGTCGGCGCATTACCGTTCAGCCGCACCTTGATCCTTCCAGAAGCGGTAGCGCGTGTCAGGCGCGCCTTTCCCGGTGTACGCATTACCACCAACGAAAGCGCCTACGAGACGCTCGTGGCGAGGCTGCGCGCCGGCGACATCGACTTCATTCTCGGCGCCCTGCGTCCCACCGATGCCGCCAGCGGGCTGCATGCGGAGCCGCTGATGTCCGCCGACATGGTCGTGCTCGCGCGCGCGGACCACCCGCTCGCCGGCAAGCGGGGACTCAAGCTACAGCAATTGGCTGACACAGAGTGGGTTTTACCGCGCAACAGACGCCGGCGCGTTCGATTCTCGATGCGCTATTCGTGAGATTCTCGCCACGGGCACGGCTGCCAGCGAAGTCGCGCTTCCCCGTCTCATCACCAGGCTCGAACAGGCGGGCTGTGACGAAGCGGTAGTCGGGTTCGTGCTGCCGGCAGGTTATAGCTTCAATATTGACGGCGCCTGCCTGTATATGGCGTGCGGAGTCGGCTTCATTTCGCAGGCGACCGATACCCCGCTTTCGCTCTCGCAGCAGCTGGCCTTACTCGCGGTCATGCTGCTTACGTCGAAGGGCGGCGCCGGCGCGGCCGGTGGCGCGCTGGTCAAACTGGCGGCCACCTTGCAGTCTTCGCACGCGCTGCCGTTGTCGGGCGTGGGTCTGCTATTCGGCATCGATCGTGTGCTCGCGATCGCCACGTCGACGACCAACGTGATCGGCAACTCGGTCGCGGTGCTCGTGCTGTCGAAATGGGAGCGCATGTTCGACCAGCAGAAATTCGACGCCTACATGAGCGGCCGTCACGCGCCGCCAGCCGGATCGGTGGCAGTCCGGGCAAGCGAACATCCGCATTGAGGTCGCGACGCAAAGCACGGCGCGCCTTAACCTCAAGTTGTCTTTCCCCACCCTTATTCGCAGAGAACCAGCATGGATCAGAATCTCACTCAGCCTACTGGCCGCATCGCAATCATCGGCTTCGGAGAAGTGGGGCCTATCTTCGGTCGCGCATTGACCGCGGCCGGCCATGAAGTATCCATCTTCGACATCAAGCTGCAAGATGTGGCCACGCGCTCGACGATCGCGCTGCGGGCCTACGAAAGCAACGTTCACGTGGCCGACGATCTCCCGGCGGCACTGCGCGATGCTCAGCTCATTTTCTCCGCGGTCACAGCGAGCCAGGCGGAAGCGGTCGCGACAACTTCAGCGCAATATCTGACGAGCGGCCAGATCTTCGTCGACCTCAATTCAGTTTCGCCTGCGGTCAAGCAGCGCAACTGCCAGCAGATCGAGCGCAATGGCGCCGACTACGTGGAAGCCGCGGTGATGGCGCCGGTTCCGCCGCACGGCATACAGGTGCCGATGCTGTTAGGCGGGCGACTCGCCGCGCCAACGGCAGACCGTCTCAATGCTTTGGGAATGCGCACGGAAGCCGTGGCGCAGGAAGTCGGCCTCGCGTCAGCCATCAAGCTATGCCGCAGCATCATGATCAAGGGGCATGGAGGCGCTCTGCGTTCAGTCGATGCTGGCGGCCCGACACTTCGACGTCGACGGCCGCGTGCTGGCATCGCTCGCGGCAAGCTTTCCGGGCGTGGGCTGGGATAAGGGCTACGAGGCGTATCTGATCGGTCGCGTGGTCGAACACGGGCAACGGCGCGCCGAAGAGATGCGCGAGGCCGCATTGATGCTGGACGCCTTAGGGATGTCGAGTGCGCTCGCAAGCGCTGTTGCCGACGTTCAACAGGACCTGGCGACGTGCGGCGCGCCCCTGGTCGAAGCACTGGATCCGAAGGGAAGCCTTCCGGAGTGGAGAGACCTGCTCGGGCCCGCCTAGTTCGATCAGCGCCACGTCGACGCAAGCCCGCTGCTATCCCCCTTCGCCGCCTGGTGCCACGGTATTGAACACCAATGAGAGCGTGCCCACCAGAATGAGACTCGATGCCCAGACTGCGTCCAGATTGAACCAGCTCCGTGACACGAACTTCAGCCCCAGGTAGCGGTAGACCCACCAGGCGAGCAGTCCGCCGACCACGATCATGGCGGTAGCGTGGACGCCGGAGACCAGCAGCGCCATGCCCAGATTGGCGCCGATCAGGGCCTGCGCGGCCTGATGACCTTGATCCATGTCGTAGGACCGGCAAAGACCGAGGTAGATCGGCACAAGCATCAGTCCTGCGCCGTGCGCGATGGCAACGGCGAAGGACCAGAGCGCGAGCCGCGACGGTGGGATCCGCGCGAGTACACGCGGATGGCGCCGCCAGATCAGAAGGCAGGCACCAAAACCCATGACCAGCACACTCGCGCCGATCTGGATCGCGCGCTGCCAGGCGAGCAGGATCGCAAGCATGGCGAAGGGCACCATGACCACGAACATGGCCAACACGTGCCCCGCCGCGAGGTATAAGAGCGCGGAGAACAGCGCCCGTGCCCGTTTCTCCATCAGCCCGCTGGACACGGCGAGCGGCCATCCCATTGCCGGGTTGAGCCCGTGATAGAGACCACTCGCCACGACGGCCAACCAGAGGCCGGCCTGCGGCCAGCCGCCGCCAATCAAGTCCCCACCGACGGGTAGCAGAACGAATCGGTCGAGCAGTCGCCCCCTTCGAGGCGGATCTGGTGAGCCCGGTATCCGTCGGGAAAGGCCACCCAGTAGTCGTCGGCCAGCGCGAGGCCACCGCCAGGTTCAGCCCGGGCCATGACCTGTGCCGCCGGCACGCCGTCCGGGTAGAACTGGTTGTCCCAGGTCGAGTAGAGCGAGTTAGTCCAATAGACCCGCTTCCCGTCGCGGCTGATCTCGACCATCTGCGGGCCACCCGCAAAAATTTTACCGTTCGGATGAGGCGTGCGCCGCACGATCCCGCCGATGTGGACCGATCCCGTGAGCTTCGGTTTCCTGGGTTCCGTCACGTCGTACTGGCGCATCTCGCCGGTTCCCCAGCAGGCGACATACAGGAATTTGTCGTCGATGGAGAGATCGATATCGGTGACGAGCGGCGGCACCGCGCCGAATCCCTGAAGCAACGGCGGAAGCAATTCCGTGGCTGCGGGCTCGGGCGGAATGGTCGCGGTCTTCTCGATATGGAATTTGCCACCCTCCCGCCACCAGGTCCAGATCGACCCTTCAAGATTCGTCGTGTCCACTACCACGCCGATGAAGCCGTACTCCCGGCTGGGATCGTGCGCAGGCCGCACTTCGAGCGCCATCTGGTGATTCGCGCCAAGATCGATCGTCTGCACGTTGCGCCTTGCCCGCAGATCCCAGAAGTGGATGTGGTGCCCGTACTTGTTCGACAGAAGATCTTCGGGGACGATGCCGTTCTCGAATTGCGGCGGCAACGCCCACTCGCTCGACACCATGTAGTCACGCGGCAGGTTCCACCAGAAATCGTAGTGTTTCTCCTGCAACCCGCGGTCGATCTCCCAGCGGCCGAGCACGTCGAAAGTCTCGCAGTCCATGATGAAAATGCCCGGGGGGCCATCGGTGCCATCCTTCCCCCCGCCACCGAGCGTGCTCACGTAGATCCCTTCAGGTCCGCAATGAACGGTGTGCGGACGCGAGTAGCCCGTCTTGCGGAAGATTTCTTCAGGTTCGATGATTTTGTGGATTCGCGCCTGGGTTGGATGGGGTTGGGTGTCGACGATGTAGATGCGCGAGGAGCGCATCCCCGGAATGATCAGATAGCGCCGTTCGAGGAAGGCGTGGCCGGTCAGCGGCGACAGTGACGATGAGCAGGCATTCCATCCGAAATGGTGGAATTCGTCTCCCTTGTTCGGCACCGGCACGGTGTGAACCACCTGGCTGTAGGTCGGCGATCCGGGCTTCACGTCGACGACGGCGAGCGCGTCGGGCTGCGAGAAATCGGGGCTGAGCAGCAACGTGTAGGCAAAGTCTTCCACAGGCGCATCCATCGCGAGTTTCGGCGATGCGTGGAATGTGGGATCTGGGCGCATACGCATGACGGGACGCTCCTTATCTATCTGGTTCAGGGCCCAAGGCGCTCGTCTATTCACGGTCCCCAACGGTTCGCACGCCTTGTTGCGAACCGTCGTCTGTCAATGAGATGCTCAGCGTGCCGGTGGCAGGTCGCGGCGCAGCTTAAGAGTTGTAGTCCAACGTAGCGGCAAGAGCAACCGAGCGTTTCGCCAACTTTGGCGCGCGTCGCATTTCGTCAGGCTTAAGCACTTTCTACACTATGGTGGTCGCGGCCATCGGACCGTTAGTGCTGCACGCCCCAGCGCCGAACGGTCACGCGCTCGAGCGTATCGAACACCAGATGCTCGATCAGCAAGCCAATCACGATTACTGCAGCCAGCCCTGCGAAAACACGATCCGTGTACAACTCGTTGCGATTCTGAAAGATATACCAGCCAAGCCCACCGCTGCCGGAACTCGCTCCGAATACGAGTTCGGCGGCGATCAGCGTGCGCCACGCAAAGGCCCAGCCCACCCGCAAGCCAGCCAGGATCGCGGGTAACGCCGCCGGCACCAGAATCAGCAACACATGGCGTATGCCCGTGAGCCCGTAGTTGCGCCCCGTCATGCGCAACGTCGCCGGCACCGATTGAAAACCGGAGTAGGTGTTCAGCGCCAGCGGCCACAGTACCGAATGGACCAGCACGAACAACAGGCTCCCGGTGCCGAGACCGAACCAGAGCAACGCGAGCGGCAATAGCGCGATGGAAGGCAACGGGTTGAACATCGCCGTCAGCATCGACAGAACATCACGGCCGAGGCGCGTCGAGACGGCAAGCGAGGTCAGCACGAACGCGAGCGCGGCACCGAGCAGATAGCCGCGCAACAGCACGGACATCGACACAGCGGTTTTCTGCAGCAGCTCGCCGGACCACACGCCCTGGACGAACGCGCTGAACGTCGCCCCGAAGGTCGGCAGCAGGAGATCGTTATCGATCATCCGCGCGGCGATTTCCCAGATTGCGATCAACACCAGCGCGATCAACGTCTTGCGCAACCAGCTTTGCGCGTAGATGCGTTTGCCGAGCGGCAGCGGCGCCTCAAGCACGAACTCACCGAGTGGTTCGAGCGAACGCTCGTACTCCTCGCGAACCGGCGGCAACAAGGTGGCGGGGGAACTCATTGCATGGCCTCCGTCTGCTCGAACAACAGGTGATGAATCCGCGCGACGCTGCGCTGAAAATCACTGCGTCCGAAACTATCCTGCGAATACTGATGGCTGTTCAACTCGGCACGCACCCGTCCCGGATGTGGCGACAACAACAGGATACGATTGCCGACCACCAGCGCCTCCTCGATCGAATGCGTCACGAACAGCAGCGTGAAGTTGACTTCCTCCCACAGACGCAGCAGTTCTTCCTGCATTTTGCGGCGAGTGAGCGCATCGAGCGCGGCGAACGGCTCGTCCATCAGTAGCACGCGTGGCTGCATCGCCAGTGCACGGGCGATCGCGACGCGCTGCTTCATACCGCCCGACAACGTATGCGGATAGGCCTTGGCAAATGACGCGAGTCCCACCTTCTCCAGATAATGCAGCGCACGCTCGTTGGCTTCCACGCGCGAAAGCTTCTTCGCGACACGCAACGGAAAGGCGACGTTCTGCAGAACTGTCTTCCACGGCGGTAACTGATCGAACTCCTGAAACACGACGATGCGATCGGCACCGGGTCCTCGCACAGTCTGGCCGTCGAGCGAGATAGTGCCGGAGCTTGGTTCGATAAAGCCGGCCACGGCTTTGAGCAGGGTCGACTTGCCGCAACCCGATGGCCCTAGCAACACGAAGCGGTCGCCGCCGTAGACATCGAAACTCACGTCATGAGTCGCGCGAACGATCCGCTCACGCGTGCGATATTCCAGGTTGACATGCTCGACCGCGAGCAGCCTTTCGCTGGTAGCCGGACCGGCCTGCTGAGTGTGGCCTGGAAACAGCAGCGTGGGATTTGCCACCATCAGATCGCTCCCTGTGAGCTGACCACGCGGGCCGATTTATGTCCGTCGAAGTTCAAGAAGAAAATCATGCTCAACTTCCTGTCGCCGTCGCCGGGTCGTCGAAGAAATAGTCCTTCCATGACTTGGGCTCGTTTTTGATGGCGCCGACGCGATACATGAACTGCGCGAGTCCGAACGTGTTCTGCGGTGCGACCTTGAATTGCACCTGTGGATCCTTGATGACCTTCAGCAGCAGATTACGGTCGATCTTCGACTGATTCGTACGGATATAGATATCAGCTGCGGCGTCGGGATTCGCCGAGATAAAGCGTGCGGCATCCGCCAGCGCATCGACAAATGCGCGGTAGGTCTTCGGATTGTTGTCGCGGAATTTCTCCGTCGCGTACAGGACGGTTGCCGAGCTCGGGCCACCCAGCACGTCGTACGAATTCAGCACGATGTGCGCCTTTGGATTCCCGGCGAGCTCCTGCTCCTGAAACGGCGGATTGCCAAAGTGTCCGGTGATTTCGGTGCCGCCCGCAATGATCGCCGCTGCCGCGTCAGGATGTGGCAGCGCCTGCGTGAACTTGTCGAGGCGGTTGTAATCCTTGTCGCCCCAGCGCTTCGCCGCCGCGTATTGCAGCACGCGCGATTGCACCGACACATTAACCGCCGGCACCGCGATGCGGTCCTTCTCGGTAAAGTCGGCGATCGTCTTGACATTGGGATTGTTGCTGACGAGGTAATACGGCAGATTACCGAGCGACGCCACGCCCTTCACGTTCTGCTTGCCATGCGTGCGGTCCCAGATCGTCAGCAAGGGGCCGACGCCCGCACCGGCGATATCCACCGCGCCGGAGAGCAGCGCGTCGTTGACGGCGGCGCCGCCCGAGAGCTTCACCCAGTCGACCTTGATGTCGAGCCCATGCTTACGCCCTTCTTTCTCGACAAATTGCTGGTCCCGTGCCACGTTCAGCAACAAATAGACGATACCGAACTGTTCGGCCACGCGGATCTGGCCTTCGGCACGGGCGGGCACGGCTGCGCCGAAGCCGGCCGCACCCACTGATAAGGTAAGTAGCGATGCGGTCAAACGACGGGCAAAAGACGACCGAAGAGCGGTCGGGCGAAACCTGGCAAGCATCGGAACTCCGGTCAGCGTGGGATAGTGGTCAAGGCGGGCGGCATTGCCGTCAGAACGGCACGTCGCCTTCAATCGTCGTGCGATACAGTTTGCGGCGCAGATGATCTGGCGTACCGGCTGCAAGATGCATTAGTGAGCGGTTGTCCCAGAACACCATGTCGTGTTCGGCCCATTGATGCCGGTACAGGTGCTCGGGGCGCACGCTATGCGCGAAAATTTCCTCGAGTAATGACTTGCTCTCGTCTTCCGGCAAGCCGATCACACGGGTCGTGAAATGCTCACTGACGAAGAGCGCGCGGCGCCCGGTCTCAGGATGCGTGCGCACGAGCGGCTGCACCACCGGCTTCACTTGGGCGATCTGCTCCGCCGACAGATTCGGCCGCCATGGGCTGCGCTTCTGCAATTCCGCATATTTCGCGAGATACGTGTGCTCCGCCGAACGCCCTTGTACCGCGCTGCGCAAATGTGCCGGCAAGGTTTCCCACGCGAGATGCATGTTGGCGAACAACGTATCGCCGCCTTCCGAAGGCAGTTCCTGCGCGTGCAGCATCGAACCGAGGCTCGGCTTCTCCTTGTAGGACAGATCGGAATGCCAGTAATGACCGGCGTCGCCGAGACCGATCGGCTGGCCGTTCTCGACGATGTTCGAGACGATCAGCACCTCCGGGTAGCCTGGCAACTGGAATTGATGCAGCACGTGAATCTGCAACGGGCCGAAGCGGCGGCTGAAGGCAATCTGCTGATCCGGCGTGATGCGTTGATCGCGAAACACCAGCACGTGATGGTCCAGATGCGCACGGTGGATGCGTGCAAAATCATCCTGATCCAGCGGCTTGCTGAGCTCGAGACCCAGAACTTCCGCGCCGACGGGGCCGTCGAAAGCGCGAATCTCAATGGGCTGGGGCTGATTGGCACGGCCAGCATCGCTGACCGTAGCGGATGAAAAGGCAGTCGTCACAGGAAACTCTTCGTCGAATCTGGTCGGAGGGCGCCGGCGATGGCACAGTCAGCCCAATTTACCCGCGCACACGCGCGACGACAACGAAGCAAATCCGATACGGTTATCTGCTGGAGTGATAAACCCGATGCTTTAACGCGCTGGGGCGGCGCGCGCACTGGGACTGCAACAGCCGAGGCGCGCGATGGGCCGCGATGCTCACGCGAACACTAGCGACGCATGAGCATCGCGGGCATGCGGTGGGCGCTCAGATCGTACGTAGTCAGTCAAGGTGCAAATGGCTGAGTTCGGACAGATACCGCCCGTTACGACCGGCTGCACATCGATAACGCCGGATCATGGGGGAATGGAAAAGCCGAAAAGCCTTATGTCGCAACGAGTTTCCGGATTTTCATCTGGAACTCCTTGGAGGAATGCCTGGTGCCGGGGATCGGACTCGAACCGACAAGCCGTGAGGCGGCGGATTTTAAGTCCGCTATGTTTACCAATTTCATCACCCCGGCAGGGATCAGAACCACGCGTGGACGCGAATTCTACCATTGCCCGGCGAGCGCACCAAACCGGCGCAATCCAGCCGCAGTCCACCCTCACCCTCGCCCCGCAAAGACAAAAACCGGAGTCATCCGCAAGTCACAAACGTTCCCGATAATCCGCTCACGAAAACGTTTACATGATGAGCGGAAACCATGATCCCAACGATCAAAGATGTCGCCGCCCACGCGGGCTTTTCCATCGCCACGGTCTCGCGCGCGATCAACGCGCCGCACACCGTGAACCCGGTCACGCTCGATAAAGTGCGCCAATCCATCGACGCCCTTAACTTCCGCCCCAGCCCGCTAGGCCGACAGCTGCGCGGCGAGCGCACGCGCCTCATCGGCGTGATCCTGCCGACGCTCGCCAATCCCGTGTTCGCCGAATGCCTGCAAGGCATCGACGAGCTCGCCGCGGCGCAAGGCTACCGGCTCATGCTGATGACCACCCAGTACGATGCCGACCGCGAACGCCACGCCATCGAAACGTTGCGCGAACATCGCGTGGAAGGTCTGATCCTGACCGTCGCCGATGCCGACACGCATCCGCTGCTCGACGACCTCGATCGCGCCGGCCTGCTCTACGTGCTGATGCATAACGACACGGTGCGGCGTCCGTCAGTCTCGGTCGATAACCGCCTCGCCGCATTCGATGGCGTACGCACGCTGATCGCGCACGGCCATCGCCGCATCCTGATGCTCGCGGGCACGCTGGCCGCCTCGGACCGCGCCCGTCAGCGGCATCTCGGCTACGTGCAGGCGATGCAGCAGGCAGGCCTCACCCCTGCGCCCGCGCTCGAAGTCGATTTCAACGCCGACGAACTGGCCCCGTCCGTGCTCGCTCATCTGACCAGCGGCCCGAACCGCCCGACCGCCCTCTTCTGCAGCAACGACCTGCTCGCCATGGTCGTAATGCGCGGCCTGCGCCGCGCGCGTCTGCAGATTCCGCACGACATGTCGATTCTCGGCTTCGACGGACTCGCGATGGGCGAATTGCTGTCACCGCCGCTGGCAAGTATCTGCGCGCCGAATCGTGAGATCGGCTGCGCCGCCTGGCAGCGTTTGCTGGCTCGCGTAACCGGCACTTACGAAACGTTAGGTGAAACGTCCCTGACGCTGACGTTGCCGCACAGCCTGCGCGAAGGCGCCACCATCGCGGCGATTTCGAACAGCAGCGAGAAGCCACCGGCGCATGCTTCGGGATCGGCATCAGCATTGATCGAGAGGCCTTTTGTATAAGCCATTGCATGCGTCTTTGCGTGACTCGGTGAACGAACTCACTGCATACGCCATGTGCACAAGCCGTTCGCAATACCTCATTGCCAGGCCGTCGCTCAACCATCTACTTCGAACCCCGAACCACCCGCTCTCTTCCTCTCCAGGAGACCCGCAGTGATCCGCTCTTCAACACGCTTTGCTTCATCCATCAAACCGCTGTGGCGCCGCGTCGCCCGCACCGCGGCTAGCGCGCTCTCGGCCGGCATGATCGTCACCGCGGCACTCGCAGCCCTCGCGCCGCAAGCCGCCCACGCCGACGAAACCGCGATCTGCTACAACTGCCCGCCCGAATGGGCCGACTGGGCGAGCCAGATCAAGGCAATCCAGCAAAAGACCGGCATCCGCGTTCCGTTCGACAACAAGAACTCCGGCCAATCGATTGCGCAACTGATGGCCGAGCAGAAGAGTCCGGTCGCGGACGTGGTGTATCTCGGCGTGTCGTCGGCATTCCAGGCGAAAGACAAAGGCGTGATCCAGCCGTACAAGCCCGCGCATTGGGACGACATCCCCGCGAACATGAAGGATCCGCAAGGCTACTGGTTCACGATCCACTCGGGTACGCTAGGCTTTTTCGTCAACAAGGATGCACTCGAAGGCAAGCCAGTGCCGCGTTCGTGGGCCGACCTGCTGAAGCCTGAGTACAAAGGCATGATCGGCTACCTCGATCCGTCGAGCGCGTTTGTCGGCTATGCAGGCGCGGTCGCGGTGAATCAGGCGCTCGGCGGCACGCTCGATAACTTCGAGCCGGGCCTCGACTGGTTCCGCAAGCTGAAGGCCAATGCACCGATCGTCCCGAAACAGACCGCCTATGCGCGCGTAATGTCCGGTGAAATCCCGATCCTGCTCGACTATGACTTCGACGCCTACCGCGCGAAGTACAAAGATCACGCCAATGTCGAATTCGTAATCCCGAAGGAAGGCACGATCTCGGTACCGTACGTGATGACTCTCGTGAAGGGCGCACCGCATGAAGCGAACGGCAAGAAGGTACTCGACTTCGTGCTGTCAGACGAAGGCCAGAAACTGTGGGCCGAAGCCTATCTGCGTCCGGTGCGCGCGAATGCGATGAGCCCGGAAACCGCCGCCAGGTTCCTGCCCGCAAGCGACTATGCCCGCGCCAAGCCAGTCGATTTCGGCAAAATGGCCGAGAAGCAGTCGAGCTTCGGCGAGCGCTATCTACAGGTGATGCATTGAACGACGTCACGTTCCCGCTGCGCTGGCGCATTGCATTGATCGCGCCGGCGCTGGCGGTTTTCATCGCGTTCTGGCTGCTGCCGATGGGCGTGCTCGCGCAAATCAGCGGCGACGGCCACGCGTTCGCGACTTATCGTGCGATGCTGACGAATCCGCGCTACATGTCGAGCCTCGGCGCGACCGTCGTGTTGTCAGCAGCGGTCACGGCCGCGACCCTGGTGCTCTCGGTAATCGCCGGTTTGTTGCTGGCGCGCCGTGAGTTTCCCCTCAAGCGCACGCTGCTCGCGCTGCTGACGTTTCCGTTGGCATTCCCAGGCGTCGTGGTGGGCTTCATGGTGATCATGCTGGCCGGGCGTCAGGGTCTGATCGGTGCGTTGTCGTTAAAACTAACCGGTGACCGCTGGGTGTTCGCTTACTCGATGAGCGGCCTTTTTCTCGGCTACCTGTACTTTTCGATTCCTCGTGTGATCGTCACGGTAATGGCGTCGGCGACCAAGCTCGATGCATCGCTCGAAGAAGCCGCGCGTTCGCTCGGCGCATCGCCGTGGCGTATCACGCGCGACATCGTCCTGCCCGCGTTGTCGCCAGGTTTGATCGCGGCGGGTGCCGTCTGTTTCGCGACCGCGATGGGCGCCTTCGGCACCGCCTTCACACTGGCCACGGACATCGATGTGCTGCCGATGACCATCTACACCGAGTTTACGTTGAACGCGAACATGGTGACGGCCGCGGGTCTCTCGATCGTGCTCGGCATCGTTACATGGGCCGTGCTGGCGTTCGCTCGCAGCGTGAGCGGCTCGGCTGTCGCGGCAAGCGCATGAGCGGCATGTCCAAACCCGATGACAAGACTTCGATGAATTCCATTAGCGCGCCAACCCAGCACGCCGCCAGCCCGCACGCGCGGCGGCTCAGACTTCCGTCATCACGCACGTGGCTGGCAGCCGGTCAGTGGTTCGTTACGCTGCTGCTGTGCGCGTTTCTGATCGTACCGGTCGTGATGTCGATCATGGCCGGGCTGACAGTCAACTACTTCAAAGGCGTATCGAGCGGACTCACACTGCGTTGGCTCAGCGAAGTGTGGACGCAATATCACGACTCGGTATTTCTCTCGCTCGAAGTGGCTGCTGCGACCTTGCTCATTACGCTGTTGACCGGCGTGCCCGCCGGCTACGTGCTGGCGCGCAGCAAGACGCGGCTCTCGCGCATGATCGAAGAGTTTCTGGTGCTGCCGATCGCCCTGCCCGGCCTCGCTTCCGCGCTCGCGCTGCTGGTGGTCTACGGCGGCTTCACGATGTTTCGGATGAGCGTCGCGTTTATCGTCGTCGGGCATGTGGTGTTCACCTTGCCGTTCATGGTGCGCGCGGTCGCCGCCGTGTGCGCGAGCAGCGATCTGCGTACGCTCGAAGAAGGCGCGGCGAGCCTCGGCGCGAGCTTCTTTCAACGCTTCATCACAATCGTGCTGCCGAATGCGCGGCAGGGGATCGTCGCCGGTGCGCTGGCGGTGCTCACGCTCTCGATCGGCGAATTCAACCTGACGTGGATGCTGCACACGCCCGACACCAAGACGCTGCCGGTCGGTCTCGCCGACACCTATGCATCGTTACGCATCGAGATCGGCAGCGCCTACACGATTCTGTTTTTCATCATGACGATGCCGCTGCTCGTCGCGATGCAATGGCTCGGCGTCGATGCGACCGGCCAGCGCAGCGCGGGGAAAAAGCGCATCGCCGTTTCTCGTTCGAAGCCTACCCCGACGTCCACGCCATGAAACTCGACTCCGTTCCCATCACGCTCACACAATGCGCGAAAACGTTTCGCGGCACACGCGTACTCGAACCGCTCGATCTGCACATTGGCGCCGGTGAGACCCTGGTGTTGCTCGGCCCGTCCGGTTGCGGCAAGACCACCACGCTGCGCATGATCGCGGGCCTCGAGACACCCGACGCCGGCGGCCGCATCGCGTTCGGCGACGAAGACGTCACTGCGCTGCCGATCGAAAAACGCCAGGTCGGCATGGTGTTCCAGAGCTACGCGCTGTTTCCGAACCTGACCGTGCGCGGCAACATCGGCTACGGACTGAAGATCAAACGGGTACCGGCTGACCCCGCACGGCAACGCGTCGATGAACTGCTCGCGATGATGCGCCTCGCCGCGCATGCGGACAAATCCATCGATCAGCTTTCGGGCGGCCAGCGTCAGCGCGTTGCCCTGGCACGTGCACTTGCCGTACAACCTCGCGTGCTGCTGCTCGACGAACCGCTGACCGCGCTCGATGCGCGTTTGCGCGACACCTTGCGCAGCGAGATGAATACGCTGCTGCGCGAGCTGGGCATCACGACCGTCTACGTGACGCACGATCAGGCCGAAGCGATGGAACTTGGCGACCGCATCGTCGTGATGAGCGCGGGTCGGATCGAACAGATCGGATCGCCGCGCGACATCTACTACCGTCCGGCGAATCGCACGGTCGCACAATTCGTCGGCACGATCAACCGGCTGGCCGGAGAGCGGCGCGATGGTCTGCTGACGACGACGGGTGGTGCCGTCCCCCTGCCCTCCGGTCCTGCACACGCAAGCGCGGCACACGAAATTTTCTTCCGCCCAGAAGACGCGACCCTCGCCGACCTGGCCAACGCCCAATTACGCGGCAATATCGAAAGCACGGCATTTCTCGGCGAACGCACCCGGCTGACGATCGGTGGCGCCGCACCGGACGCTTTGCTGATCGACGTTGCGGGCCGGGTAGAACTCGCGCGCGGCACGCCGGTCGGGATTTCGATCGCGCAGGACGCGCTGATTGCGCTATCGTAATGAGGCAGCGCGATGTTTTTAGCGCGCCATAAAAAGGATATCCCCATGCTGCTGGCTCAAATTAGCGACCTGCATATCAAACGACCGGGCGCGCTGGCTTACCGCCGCGTCGACACCGGCGCCTATCTCGTGCGCACTATCGCCGCGCTCAACGCGCTGGAGCCGCGTCCCGATGTTGTGATCATGACCGGCGACCTCGTCGATCAGGGCGATCCGGAACAGTACGAGCACCTCAAGACCCTGCTCGCGCCACTCGAAATTCCCTACTTCCTGCTGGTAGGCAATCACGACGAACGGACTGCGTTACGCGCGGCGTTTCCCGACCGCAACGAATTGCACACGGGTGGCGAGTTCGTGCAATACGCGGTCGACGTCGGACCGCTGCGCGTAATCGCGCTCGATTCGATGGTACCGGGGCAAAGTGCCGGCACTCTGTGCGATGTGCGTCTAGGGTGGCTCGCGGCGCAACTCGATGCGGCACAAGGCCGGCCGACGGTGGTTGCGTTGCATCATCCGCCGTTCGTCTGCGGTATCGGGCATATGGATGAATTGCGGCTCGATCCTGCTGCCGCTGCGAAGCTCGCCGCGTTGATCGCGCGTTACCCGAACGTCGAGCGGGTGATCTGCGGTCATGTGCATCGGCCGATGTTCGTGCGTTTTGGTGGCACAATTGCGTCGGCGGTGCCGGCGCCCGCGCATCAGGTCGGGCTCGACCTGCGCGAAGATGCACCGTCCGCGTTCGTGATGGAGCCGCCCGCTTATGCATTGCATCGCTATGATCCGGCGACGGGCATCGTCACGCATCATGCGTATGTCGACAAAGCCGATGGACCGTATCCGTTTTACGAGCCTGAGGGTGACCTGATCGATTGAGGACGCCGCCGGCTCAGGCGGCGACGAAAGTCTGCTTTACGCGCCGGGACAGTCTGAAATACGGGACCCCGAGCGCGGCGGCGACGACGGCCTGAATGAATCCGTCGAATGGAATGGCGATGTCGATGCCGATGGCGTGGGTCATGTGGTCGCCGAGCAGGTAGGCGATGGTTCGCATAACGACAATGGCCACCAGCCATGCCTGCGCTTGCACCGGAAAACGCGCCGATTTACGCCGCGCGAGCAGCGCCAGCCAGCCCGCGCCGCCAACAATGAACACGCCGGTGATCACGTCGAACCCGACCATGGCGATCACGGTGCGATACCAGCCGTGCGTTTCGGGGCGCACGAACACCGCCAGCAACTCCCATTCGAGCATGAGCTTGAGTGGATCGCGCATCGTGATCGCGGTTGACAGTGCCCATGCGGCGAGGCAGATCAGGACGATGAGCAGCCAGCCGCTGACTCGTCGGGGTTCGGGGTTCGAGCTTGTGATCATGAAATCAGTCACGTGATGGATCTTATTGCGCGTGCCGATTCTACGAACGAAAATCGAACGACCATCTCATTTTGTCTGCGAGGCCTGTGGACGAGTCGCCATGCCACGCCCGTCAGCACGATCCTTCCTGCTCCGGTATGATCGGCACGCTTGAGGACCGCGCATGGGCCGGTCCATCGATAGCCCCCTCTCATGTCCACTTCCGACGCTTCCACTCCCGCTTCCGCCGACCGGTCGTTGCGCGGCTTGCTGCTCCTGCTCGCGACGATTGCCGGCGTGGCGGTCGCAAACATCTATTACAACCAGCCGCTACTGGACAACTTCCGGCAGTCGTTTCCGAACAGCGCGTCGTGGGTCGGCGCGGTACCGGCGGTGACACAGCTCGGCTACGCGGCCGGGATGCTGTTGTTGGCGCCGCTCGGCGACCGCTTTGATCGACGTCGCCTGATCCTGTTGCAGATCGTGGGCATGTGCATCGCGCTGGTGGTCGCGTCCGCGGCGCCGACGCTGTCGGTGCTGATTTTTGCGAGCCTCGCGATCGGCGTGCTCGCTACGATCGCGCAGCAGGCGGTGCCGTTCGCGGCCGAACTCGCGCCGCCAACGGAGCGTGGCCATGCCGTTGGCACGGTGATGAGCGGACTGTTGCTCGGAATTTTGCTGGCGCGGACCGCAGCGGGCATTGTGGCGGAGTACTTCGGCTGGCGTGCGGTGTTCGGCGCCTCGGTCGTCGCGTTGCTGGTACTGGCGGTGGTGATCATCATGCGTCTGCCGAAGAGCAAGCCGACGTCGACCTTGCCGTACGGCAAGCTGCTGGTCTCAATGTGGCATCTGGTGGTGGAGCATCGCGCGCTGCGTGAAGCGTCGCTGACTGGCGCGGCAATGTTCGCGGCGTTCAGCATTTTCTGGTCCGTGCTGGCGTTATTGCTGGCGGGCGCACCGTTTCATTTAGGGCCGCAGGCGGCCGGCTTATTCGGTATCGTCGGTGCGGCGGGAGCGATGGCCGCGCCGCTTGCCGGCAAGTTTTCCGATCGACGCGGGCCGCGGGCGATTATCACGGTATCGATTGTGCTGGTGGCGATTTCGTTTGTTGTTTTCGGCTTGTCGGCGAAGAGCATTGCTGGATTGGTAGTCGGCGTGATCATCCTCGATATCGGCGTGCAGGCGGCGCAGATTTCCAATCAATCGCGGATTTACGCGCTTAAGCCGGAAGCGCGGAGCCGCGTGAATACCGTCTATATGGTGGCTTATTTTATTGGTGGTGCTGTCGGGTCGGGGGTCGGCGCTGTGGTTTGGCCGACCTTTGGGTGGGTGGGGATTAGTGTTGCTGGGGTTGTTTTTGCCGGGCTGGCGGCGTGGAATCATTTGAGGCTTCCAGCCGGGGTTAAAGGTTAGGGGGTTTTGCCTGTTCGGCGATTGTTTTGTCTGGTTGCCTGTGGCGTTGGCCTTTTCTTGATCTGGCTTCTCTGGCCTTTCCTTGATCTGGCTTCT